>NZ_CP104003.1:2751588-4127382 GCF_025231485.1 Salinirubellus salinus
CGTTCGGGGCCGACCCCTCTCATGTTAGGTCCTATCGTTATTCCCGTCTCTTCTGACCCGTACGTATGCGACAAGATAGCACGAGTGACGGAACGAGCGGTCGCACGGGACGACCGAGTCGTCGGCGCTTCCTCCAGTTGACCGGGGCGGCCGGCGCTGCGGGGCTCGCGGGGTGTGTCAACAGCCTCGGCGGCGGGGGGAACGACCTCGCCGACACGCTGGTCATCCAGATGGAGGGGGGGAGTATGCTCGAGGCGCTCAAGTCCGAGGCGTTCGGGCCGTTCGAGGAGGAGTTCGGTGCCTCGGTGGAGGTGAGCCTCCGGAGCAGTCAGCAGAACGGGTACGCGAAGATCAAGGCCGGGCAGGCCGAGGCCGACATGACGAGCGTCCCGCCGTTCACGCTCTACAACGGGACCAAGGAGGGGCTGTGGTCGCCCATCAGTACGGACGAGATTCCGAACTACGAGTCGAACGTCCTCGACCCGCTGAAGAACCCGGTGTTCGACCCCGGTCAGGAGGTCCACGGCATCCCCCACGCGTACGGGACGGTCGGCATGGCGTACAACAAGAACGAGCTGGACTCGCCGAGTTCGTGGAGCGTCACGTGGGACGGCTCGTACGAGGGGCACGTCGCGATGGAGGGGTTCGGCTTCATCCGCGTGTTCACGACCGCCCTCGAGATGGGGATGGACCCCAACGAGATCGGTGCGAACGGCTCCTACGAGGAGAACATCGGGAAGATATGGGACCGGGTCGCCGAGCAGCAGGACCTGGTCGTCACGAACTGGACGAGCGGCGACGAGCAGGCCCGGCTGTTCGCCTCGGAGGACGCCTGGGTCGGCGAGGCGTGGGGGAACGTCATCTACGGCGCGGTCCAGGAGGGGAACGACCACCTCGGGTACACCATCCCCGAGGAGGGGGCGTACGGCTACACGCAGAACCACGCCATCCTGAACGACATCAGCGAGACGCGGCGCAAGACCGCCCTGGAGTTCATCAACTTCCTGCTGCGTGACGACATCCTCCAGCCGGTCACCGAGAAGCTCGGCCTGCCGCCGGCGACCTCGGTCACCTCGGACGAGATCGAGAACCTCTACGACTACGACCCCCGCGGCGGGAAGGGACTCAAGTTCCCCGACGTCGCGTACATCAACGAACACAACGACGAGTGGTCACAGCGCTGGGAAGAGATCCGAGGGAACTGAGCCGGGCGCGTCGACCACCACGTTCCACACATCATGGCATTTCTAGAACTCGATAACCTCAGGAAGGAGTTCGGTGACCTCGTCGCGGTCGACGGCGTCTCGTTGACGGTCGAGGAGGGGCAGTTCGTCACCATCGTCGGGCCGAGCGGCTGCGGGAAGTCGACCATCCTCCGGAGCATCACCGGGCTCGAGACGCCCACGAGCGGCGAGATACGACTCGAGGGGAGGGACATCACGGAGCTCCCGCCGTACCGGCGCAACATCGGGCTGGTGTTCCAGGACTACGCCCTGTTCCCACACAAGACCGTCTTCGAGAACGTCGCCTTCGGGCTGAAGATGCGCGGGGCGCCCGAGGCAGAGCAACGCGAGCGGGTCACCGAGATGCTCGAGATGGTGAACCTCGAGGGGTACGAGGAGAAGTACCCCGGCGAGTGCAGCGGTGGCGAGCAACAGCGCATCGCCGTCGCCCGGGCCATCGCGTTCGACCCGGACCTCGTGCTGATGGACGAGCCGCTGTCCAACCTCGACAAGAACCTCCGAACGAGCATCCGGAGCGAACTCCGCCGCATCCAGGCCGAGACGGGCGTGACGACCCTGTACGTCACGCACAACCAGAACGAGGCGCTCTCGCTGGGCGACAAGCTCGCGGTGATGAACGACGGCCGGCTCGAGCAGTACGACACGCCCGAGGACACCTACCGCGAGCCCCGGACCCGGTTCGTCGCGGACTTCCTCGGCCGCTCGACGGAGCTCCAGGGCACCTACACCCGCCCGGAGGGTGTGGCCAACCCCGTCGCCGACCTCGGCGAGGGGCTCGAACTCGAGGTGACCGCGCGTGACGGCCTGTCGAACGGCGACCCGGTCTCGCTGTTCCTCCGCGACGAGAAGGTGAAGCTCGTCAACGGGCACGCGCCGGAGCGGAACGTCCTCGAGGGCGAGATCGAGTCCGTCGACTACCGTGGTCGCGACATCAACTACTTCATCCGTGTCCCGGAGCTCGACCGGACGATCCAGGTGAGCCACGTCGCCGACGACAGCGCCGAGCGGTTCCACGACCTCGGTGACACGGTCCGGTTCCACATCGAGCCGGAGAACGTCACGTGCCTCCCGGCGGAGGGGACGCCGTGAGTGCGGAGCGCTCGCGGCTGCCCGCGCTGAAAGACCGGGTGATGGAGAACGACTGGGTCCGCTTCGCCATCTCGCCCGGACTCGGCCTCGGCTGGGTCGTCCTGTTGTTGTTCCTGCCGATGACGGTCATCCTCGCCATCTCGTTCTCCGTCCCCGGCGACTTCGGCAACGTCATCTACGAGTTCACGCTCGAGAACTACCGGCGCTTCTGGGAGTCGGCCGTCTACAAGAACATCATCCTCGAGTCGCTGTTCTACGGGGTCGTCGTGACGGCGCTGGCCCTGCCGTTCGGCTACACCGCCGGCTACTTCCTGGGCCGCTCGAAGACCGACTGGAAGTGGATCCTCCTCGGCCTGGTCGTGCTCCAGTACTGGGTGCCGTTCATCATCCGCACCTACGCGTGGATCATCATCCTCTCGAACAACGGCGTCCTCAACCAGTTGCTGATGGGGGTCGGGTTGCTCGACGCGCCGCTCGACATCATGTACACGACGTACAGCATGGTGCTCGGGCTGACGGTGAGCCTGCTGCCGTTCATGATACTCCCGGTGTACGTCTCGGTGAGCACCATCGACGAGGACCAGATCCACGCCGCGAAGACGCTGGGCGCCACCGACTTCCGCGCGTTCCGCGAGATAACGCTCCCGCAGTCGCTCCCGGGTATCGTCTCGGGCGTCCTGTTCGTGTTCATCATCGGTGCGGGTGCGTTCCTCGCGCCGACGCTGCTCGGCGGGCCGGACACGCGGATGATCGCCCCGGTCATCGAGACGGTGTTCATCCTCGACTTCAACTGGCCGTTCGCGGCGGCGCTGTCGGTCATCTACTTCGGCGTCATCGGCCTGTTGCTCTACCTGTTCACCCGGCGGGTCGACCTCGAAGAGGCACTCGACACAGGGGGGGCGGTCTGAGATGGCGACCGACCACGCCACCACCGGCGAGACGGACGTCGACGCCGAGCGGGGCTACTTCGGTATCACGCTCCCCTCGCACGTCAAGTGGAACCTCGTCCGCGCGACGACCGTCGTGGTCTACGTGCTGATGATCCTGCCGTTGCTCGTCATCGTCCTCAACTCGTTCAACCCGTCGCGGCTCGGGAACTTCCCGCCGCAGTCGCTCAGCCTGCGCTGGTACGAGGCGCTGCTCGCCGACGGGCTCATGTTGCGAGCGCTGGTCAACAGCCTCCAGGTCGGCATCGCGGCGGCGCTCTGTGCCGGCCTCGTCGGCACGCTCACGGCGATGGGGTTCGTCCGCAAGCGGTTCCGGCTGAAGAACGGGCTGGTCATCGTGCTGCTCTCGCCGCTGCTGGTTCCGCCCATCATCGTCGGGGTGGCGGCGACCATCTTCTTCGGCCAGCTCGGCGTCGGGCGCTCGCTCTGGTGGCTCATCGTGATGCACACCCTGCTCGGGCTCCCGTACGCGTTCCTCATCATCCGGAGTCAGCTCTACCTCTTCGACGAGACGCTCGAGGAGGCCGCCCGGACGCTCGGGGCCGACCGGCTCACCACGTTCCGGGAGGTCACCTTCCCCATCATCGCGCCGTCCATCGTCACGGCGATGGTGATCGTCTTCGTCATCTCGTTCGGCGAGTTCACCGCGACCCAGTTCTGGGTCGAGCGGACGACGACGACGGTCCCGGTCGTCATCTTCTCGATGCTGCGGACGAGCATCAGCCCGAAGATCGACGCCCTCGCGACGGTCATGCTGGTCGTGACCATCGCGGTCCCGGCCCTGTTGCTCGGGGCGCGGCGCTGGCTGTTCGAGCACTGAACGGGACGGGGCAGGGGGCGGACCGGCCGCTCACTCCGTCTCCCCGACGACGCGAGTGACGTACGCGGAGGTCGACGCCTGGAGCAGTGCCCGGTAGCCGAGGCGGAAGGCGAGCCGGTCGCCGACGGCGACGTCGCCGGCGTCCGTGACGTCACAGACGGTGTGGTCGCTGCTCGCGCCGACCACCCGTACGCCGTCGCGGACCGGGTCGAGTTGCTCCGGCACCGTGTCCTGTCTCCCGAGCGTGAGCACGGCCCGTCGGCGCGGCCCCTCCGCCCTCGACTCGGGGTCAGGCCGCGTGCCGTCGACGGGCTGGCCCTGCGGCCCGGCCGGGGTGGCTGGCTTGCGCTTGCACTCGACGACCTCCGCGTGGAGGGTGAACGCGTCACGCCGAAGGGACGGGAGGTGGCGGTCGCGAGCGGCGTCGGTCCCGAGGAGGATGGCCTCCCCGACCCGGAGTTCGTTCACCCGCGCGGGGAGGTCGCCGGCCTCGGCGAGCGGGAGGGTGACGCTGCTCCCACCCGAGACCACGTCGAGGCGACGGCCGACGGCGGCCTCGCACGCCTCGACGGTCTCGACGAACGACGCCATCGACTCGGCCGTCGGGAGCACCCCGGACAGGCAGCCGACGTTGGTCCCGACCCCGGCGACGCGGACCCCGTCGAGGTCGGCTGCCGCCGCCACCAGTGCCGGCGCGTCGGCCGGGAGCACGCCCTCGCGCCGGTCGCCGGTGTCGACCATCACCACGACGTCGTGCGTCAGGCCGCGTCGGCGGGCGGCGGCCGACAGCGCCTCCACGACCGCCCGTTCGGTGACCAGCGAGCGGTCGGCCGCGCGCAGGACACGCCCGACGTCGCCCACCGTCGGGGAGACGAGCAGCGTCCGCTCGACGTGGGGACCGACCGCGTCGCGCAGCCGCTCGAGGTTCCGGACGCGCGAGTCGGCGAGACCGTCGAGTCCACCCGCGAGCATCGCCCGGGCGACGACCGGGTCGCCACAGACGGCCTTCGTGACGCCGACCACGCGGCCGTCGAAGCGGTCGCGGACCGCCGTGGCGTTCTCGCGGATGGCGCTCGGGTCGAGCCGGACCACCGGCGCCGGCACCGACGACGCGTGGCCGCGCCGTTCAGTCGGCATCCTCGCCGCCGTCGTGGCGAGCGTCGGCCCGCTGTGCGGTCCCGACGAGTTCGACCGCGCCAGCCGCGAGGATGCGCGCCACCTCGACGGTCTCGGCGACGTCGACCCACTCGCCCGCGCTGTGGACGTTCGCCCCGTCGGGGCCGAGGATGACCGTCGGGAGCCCCTCGCGGTGGCCGAGGTAGTTGAAGTCCCCGACGCTCGGGAAGTAGCCCACCCCGGGCCGGTCGCCGGTGACGGTCTCGGTCGCGGCCGCCAGCCCCTCGACCAGCGGTTCGTCCTCGTCGACGGTGTACGGGCCGTAGCGTGCGTCCGGGTGTGGCGTCTCGCGGAGGCCGACATCGACATCGACGTCGCCCAGGTCGAGCGAGTCGACGACCGCTTCCGCCTCCGAGAGGACGGTCCCGCTCGTCTCGCCGGGGACGACGTGGCGGTCGACGAGGAGTCGGCACGACTCCGGGACCGACAGCGTCTGGCTGCCGCCCTCGATACGGAGCGGACAGACCGACCCGGAGCCGAGCAGCGGGTGAGACCCCACCTCCATCTCCTCGAGGGCGGCGGCGATGCGACTGGCCGCGACGACGGCGTTCGCCCCCCGCTCGGGCATCGACCCGTGGGCGGCGGTCCCGCGGACCTCGATGTCGTAGAGGAACCGACCGCGGGCGCCGAGATACAGCCGCGGGTTCGTGGCGTCCGACTCGCTGTCGAACGCCGGGCCGGGCTCGGTGACGACGGCCATGTCACAGTCCGCGAGGCGGCCGTCGCGGATGAGCTGGTCCGTCCCGAGCCCGTAGGGACCCTCCTCGTCGACGACGGCCGTGAGCACCACGTCGCCAGCGAGGTCGACGTCGGCCTCGGCCAGTGCGGCGAACGCCGACATCGCGGCTGCCAGCCCCGCCTTCATGTCGGCGGCCCCCTGGCCGTAGAGGCGGCCGTCCTCGATGCGGCCGGACAGCGGGTCCTCCTCCCAGTCCGCGACGAGTTCGACCGTGTCGACGTGGCCGTTCAACAGCAGGGTCGGGGCCGCTGGGTCGGACCCCTCGAGTCGGGCGATGACGTTCCGGCCCTCGTAGCCGGTGACGTCGGGCTCGCTCACGCGGTGGTACGAGGGGTCGAGGCCACGCTCGGCGAGCCAGTCGTGGACGAACTCGACGATCTCCGCCTCGTGGAAGTACGGACTCTCGATGCGGACGAGCGACCGCAGCAGGTCGACGGTCCGGTCGGTGTCGACCGTGTCGGCGGCCGCACGCGACGTCCCCGCACTCATCGTGACACCCGGTCACTGCCGTCTCCGTCTCGTGGTCGGTGTCCGCCGGTCATAGCTGGGGAAAGCGAGGCTCTCGTTCTAACCACGGTCCCTAACATGAGGGGTGGGACTCACGCCGCTGCGGCCGCCTCCGTGAACAGGGCCAGTCCGAGCGCCGTCTCGCGGTCGGTCACGTCGAGCGGCGGGAGGAGGCGGACGGTCCGTCGGCCACACCCGAGGACGAGCAGCCCCCGTTCGAAGCAGTTCGCGACGACCCGCTCCTGTCGTTCCGGGCTGTCGAACTCGACGCCGAGCATCAGCCCACGGCCACGGACGTCCGTCACGGCCTCGAGGTTGGCGTCGACGAGGCCCTCGCGCAACTGCCGGCCACGCTCGCGGGCGTTCGCCAGCAACCCCTCGTCCTCGACGACGTCCATCGTGACGGCCCCCTCGAGCGCGGCCGAGAGGTCGCCAGCCCCCCAGGTCGAGGAGATGCGGCCGGTGTCGCTCGGGAACACGTCCGACCGGGAGACGGTCGCGCCGACCCGGAGCCCCTTGGCCGCGGTGACGATGTCCGGTTCGAGGTCGAGGTGGTCGACGCCCCAGCGCTCGCCCGTCCGCCCGAGGCCGGCCTGAATCTCGTCGCTGATGACGCGGATGTCGTGGCGCTCGCGGATGGCCGCGACGTCGGCGACGAACCGCTCGTTCGGCACGCGGTAGCCGCCCTCGCCCTGTATCGGCTCGAGGACGAGGAACGCGACCTCGTCGGGGGCCGTGCGACCGTGGTCCGGGTGGAGCTCGTCCGCCAGCACGTTCCCGCCGGGCCCGTCGGTCCGCCACCCGCAGGTACACGCCCCGCGACAGGTGCAGTACGGGACCGAGACGACACCCGGAACCTCCGGGTAGCCCGCCCGGTGGATGGCCTTCGAGCGGTTCATCGACAGGGCGCCGAGCGTCCGGCCGTGGAACGCGCCGTCGAAGGTGACCGCCCGGTGGCCGCCCTGCTGGTAGCAGATCTTGATGGCGTTCTCGACGGCCTCGGCCCCGGAGTTCGAGAGGAAGACGGTGTCCATCCCGTAGTGGTCGGTCCACTCGACGAGTCGTTCCATCAGCTGTGACGGGCCCGGCAGGTCCGGGTCGGCGGGGTCGCCACCGAGACTCGCGTAGAAGTCCTGGCCGGCGATCTTCCCCGGCGTGACCACGCCGAGTGACGCGAGCGCCTCGACCAGTCGAGGGTGGTTGTAGCCGAGCGGCGAGGCGGCCACGTGACTCGTGAAATCGAGCAGGACGTTCCCGTCGACGTCGGTACAGAACGGGCCGGTCGCCTCGGCGGTCACGTCCCAGACGAACTCGTAGACGTAGGTGCTGGGGGCGGCGAACCGGTGGTGGTAGTCGGTCCACTCGCGGGCGGCCTCGCCCGGGAGGGTCCGGGCGTCCGGCACGGCGGTGTCGCGGTCCATGCGGATTACTGGCACGGGTCGCCCCTCAGCCCCCCGCCTAGTATGTCAGGGGCGTGTCGGGCCGGGACCGCCCTACGGGAGGACGTCGAACAGTTTCGACTCGGCCTTGCGGAGATGTTCGAGCGCCGTCGCCTTCGAGACGCCGAGTTCGTCCGCCAGGTCCGTCGCGCTGACCTCCCGTGGCCAGTTGTAGTAGCCCCGGCGACGGGCGAGGTTGAACACGTCGCGCTGTCGCTCGGAGAGCAGGCCCTGACTCAGGACGCCGTCGCTCTCTCGGGGGTCCGCGACGATGCGCTGGACCTCGATCTCCGCGTCCATGCTCTCGCGGACGGCATCGAGTCGGTTCCGGATGCCGTCGCGGTCCGCCTCAACGACGACCGTCCAGTACTCGCGGCCGTCGTGGATCCAGACCGCCTTGTCCGGGATGAACCCCTTCGAGACGAGCGCGTCGTTGATGCTGTGGTCGTCGCCGTACTCGACGATGAGGCTCCGCGAGGCGTTCCCCGTCCCCGGCACCTGCGTGTCGACGCCACCGCGCGAGGCCAGCGGCGACACCGACTTCGTCAGCGGTGACGTGTCGATGGCCTCGACGAGCGTCTCCAGTTCAGACGCCGACTCCGCGTAGACGGTGAACCGCCCTTTCAGCGTCTCGCCGACCGAGTAGACCCCGTGTCCGAGGATTCCACCCGAGTTGGCCTCGGTGACCTTGAGCGTCCAGCACTCCGGGTGCCAGATGCGCAGCGTCAGGTGCGACCCGACCCCGTCGGCAGTCTCGGACAGTTCCATGACACACGGTATCGTGTGTACCGACAAGACTGTACCGACGACCGACTGTACCGGTCGGTTCGGCGCGCGAAGTACGGTGGGGGACGGTTCTGGAGCCATCGAGACCGACGCGGAGGCCCCCCTATCGGTATATATCCGAATTACACAACGACTACTCCCCGCTCACAGGAGTGGACGTACACGTCGCCACGGACCGCCCGTGGCGAGCGAGGAGCCCATGTCCAAGACAGACGAGACTTCCCCGGAGGACGCACAGGAATCGATATACGAAGCGTACGTGCTGGACGTACGGATCGTCGAGACGGCGAACGAGCGTGGCGAGCCGCGGTACCGGTTCGAGGCGGGCACCCACCGTGGGCGGGAGTTCGAGGACCCGGAGCTGGCCACGCTGTACGCCGACGTCTACTTCTGCACCAACGGCTTCGAAGAGGCGGGCACCGGTGACCGCGGTGTCCCGCCGGAGATCGTCGGGGCCGGCCGGGCCGTCCTGGCGTCGTACTTCCTCACCCAGCCGAGCATCGACCAGCACTGGGCTGCCTCCTTCTTCGGGGTGAAACCCCACCGCATCCGGGAGTACACGAACTGGGTTCGCCAGAACGCCGAGCAGATCCGCGAGGGCGCCGCGGACCGCGGGCTGGCGTAGTCGGCGGCGTTCCGGCGACCCGGACGCTCGTGGTGATGCGTACTCGCGAGTCTGCCCGACCCGAGTATCCGAGCGGACTATAGTGAGGTAGCGAGGAGGTCGGCGGTCCATAGCGGTATCGACGGGGCAGTCTTGATATGCGCTCGAAAGTGTAAGTATTGAAATGTATTATAAACCGCTTTGAGTGGCGGAGTGTCCCGTCCACTCGCATGGTCGACCTCGATCGACGGAACCTGATGTCTTCGGCAGTCGCCGCCGCGCTGGGCGCCAGCGTGGTCGGAACTGGAGTCGCGAGCGCGAGTGACAGCGAGATACCGGAATCGGACACCCCGGGCGCACCGAGCGTGAAGGGCGAACTCAAGCGGTTCGCGAACACGGCGTTCGGTGCGGAGGTGACGGGGCCGTACGTCTTCGGCGACGGGACGCTCCTCTTCAGCAACCAGCACCCCGAGGAGAACAACCAGGGCGCGTTCAAGTACCCCGGGGTCGGCTACTTCAGCGGGTTCCAGTTCGAGCTCGACGGGGACAACGACGACTTCGAGGAGCTGAGCATTCCGAACGACAAGGACAAGCAGACCCGGATCCGCAGCAGTGCCGGCGAGTACACGTACCTCGGCGTGGGCCGGGAACCGATCAACGGACACGAGGAACGACTCGGCGTGACCCAGACGCCCGACGGCACGGACATCACGCTCGACAACTTCGAGGGGACGCAGTACGGGGCGGCCGCGACCAACCCCGACTGCAACCAGGTCGTGGAGGCCGGCGATGACTCCGCGTACGACGGCTTCCTCTACACCAACTGGGAGAACAGCCCCGGGAACGTCTCGCGGCTGCCGCTCACCCGTACCGAGGACGGCGAGTGGGAGGCCGACCCGGATAACGCCATCAACCTCGCGAACACAGAGTCGCTCCGGAGCCTCGGTGGCACGCGTATCAACTGCTACGGGGACAAGACGCCGTGGGGCACGATGGTCTCCTCCGAGGAGAACTACGCCCACCCGCGGGTCAACTACACGAACACCGTCGGCGACATCGTCGAGGACGGTGGCGAGGGGCGCACCGGTGCCGCCCAGTTCTGGAACCGTCCGAACCCGACCGTCGTCGGCTCCGGCGACTGGTTCGGCGAGTACAACGACGGTGTCTACACGCAGGGAGCCTTCGCCCTCGCCGGCGTCGAGTTCCTCGCGTACTACCTCGGTGCCGAACAGGTCGACCAGGACGCGGGCGGGAACACGCTGGAACCCATCAGCGACGTCTACCCCAACCCCTACCGGTACGGCTACCAGCTCGAGTTCCGCGAGCAGGGCGACGACGAGCCGCCGACGGCCATCAAGCACTACGTGATGGGTCGTGCCTCGTGGGAGGCGCCCGACTTCCAGAACGACCACAAGACGGTCTACGGCTGCTCTGACGGGGACTCGAAGGGCATCTACAAGTTCGTCGCAGACGAGGACATGACGACCGTCGACCCGATGGCCATCTCCGGGACGCTGTACGCCCCGAAGATCACCAACGACGCCGCGAACGTCGAGGAGTTCGGGAGCCGTGCCTCACCGGCTCAGGTCGACCTCGCGGTCGAGTGGATCCCGCTGGGCAGTGCCTCCAACGCGGAGTGCGAGGCGTGGATCGCCGAGTACGACGACGTCACTCAGGCTGACTACCTCGAAGCCCACGCGGAGAGCCAGGGCTGGAAGAGCATCGCGAACGACGGCAACCCCGGCAAAGGCAGCGACAAGGGCAAGGCGAAGGGCAAGCAGAACGCCCAGGAGAAACTCCAGGCGGCCCTCGAGGAAGCCGACCGCGAGGTCGTCGAGAACGGCAACCAGAACTACATCACCAACGAGGAGATCGTCGAGTGGGCCGACCAGTGGGAGGCCAAGGGGCCCGACGGCGTCGACGAGGAGCTCCGCAAGGTGCCCTTCCTCGAGACCCGCGCGGCCGCGAAGGAGATCGGCGCCTCCATCGAGTTCAACAAGGCCGAGGGGGTCGACAGCAGGGAGGACGCCAGTCCCGGTGACTACGTCTACTTCGGTATCTCCGAGTTCAACGACGACCTCGCCGACGAGACGGGCGACATCCAGATGGACCGCGTCGACGGCGGCGTCGTCTACCGCGCCGAACTCGAGAACGATTACGACGTCTCGACGCTCGAACCCGTCATCGTCGGGCCGGACTTCTCCGACGGGCCGGCCGACGCGAACGACGCGCTCCGGAACATCGACAACGTCTACGTGATGGACGACGGGCGGGTGCTCTGCTGCGAGGACGGTTTCGACGAGTCGAACCGCTCGTACCCGAACGACTGTCTGTACGTCTACGACCCGAACCCGGAGAACTGAGCTCGGGCCGGCACGCCGCCAGGGGCGTCGGCGACCGGGGCGCGCCCGGCCGGAGACCCACACCTCGTCTTTCTCTTCGTGTCGTCGGAGCGCCGGCTGTCGCGTCCCCCTCTGGAGCATCAGGGGAGGAGACGTCCTGTTCTCCAGTCAGTCTGAGAGCGCCCCGACGACGTCCTCGGCGGTGAACAGCCGGAGGTCGCCTCGCTCGGCGGCGGCCTCCTCGACCGATGGCGAGAATCCGCTCCGCGAGAAGAGGGCGTACCGTTCCTGCCGGTCGCCACCCTCGTTCGGCGTCCACCGGAGTTCCTCGGCGTGTCGCTGGAGGGAACTGAACGCATCGTAGCCCAGTGGCGAGCGCTGGAACTTGCACTCGCCGAGTACGAGCGTCTCGCCAGTCGACAGACCGACCACGTCTATCTCGTGCTCACCGTACCACCACTGGCCCACGTCTGCGATGGTCTCGTCCGGGTAGAGGGTCCGGAGTGCCGACCCACAGAGGTCTTCGAACGGTCTGCTGACGAAGTCCGGAAGAGTCGGCTCGACGAGTTCCTCGTAGCCTGCCCGCCCGAGTTCGTCGTACCGGTCGCCCGTCCCGTAGACGTAGTTGAACCAGAACCGGAAGAAGTGGTCACGGAGCCGGTATCGACCGCGCTTCGACCGCGCTGCCTGCTCCGTGACGGGGACGTGACGGTCCAAGAGTCTGAGTCGCTCGAGCCGACCGAGATACTTCGAGAGCTGGTTGTAGTCGATGCCGGTCGCCCCCGCGATCTCGTTCCGGGTCGTCTTGCCACTCGAGATGGCTTCGAGGATCGAGAAGTACCGCGTCGGCTCGGTCAGTTCCATCCGCAGGACGTAGTCCGGTTCGTCGTGGAGCGAGCCGTGTCGAGCGAGGACCGAACGCTGGACGTTTCCGGCGAGCGAGGCCGACGAGTCGAGTTCCTCCAGATAGTAGGGGACGCCGCCGAAGATTCCCCACGCGAGCACTGCCTCGACCGCGTCGGCGTCGTCGGGGAGGAACGCTCGTGCCGCACCGAAGGAGAGCTGTCGAAGGTCCAGCTTCAACGAGGAGCGCCCGTACAACGGGCTGTTCCCGAGCAATGCAGCCTCCTCAATCATGCTGATCGACGACCCGACCAGCACGACCGTCGCCGTCGAGTCCTCGAGTTCGTGGTCGAACATCGCCTGGAGGACCGAGGGGAGACTGTCGTCCTGCTCGACGAGATACGGGAACTCGTCGAGAACGACTAGCGCGTCCTCGTCTGCGAGGTAGCCGAGGACGGCCTCCCATTCGGGGCGGATTCGCTCGACACCAGGATACGACTCGGCCGCAGTCTCGACGAACTGCTCGAGCTGGAGCGCGGTCGTCTTCTGTCTCGCTTGATAGAGGACGACGTCGTCTCGGTCTCGGACCGACTCTCGAACGAGCGCCGTCTTGCCGAGCCGCCGTCGGCCGTAGACGATCGCCAGCTCGGCCGTCTCCGAGTCGTAGAGCGATTCCAGCCGCGACAGTTCCTCGACACGGTTCACGAACTCTGCCATGCTCGACACTGAGCCGCCGCAAGTATGATACTTTCGAGAATCAAACTTCAGAGTATCAAACTTCGAAGTTTGTTTCTAGAGACGCGAGGCGTCGTGCGCCAGAGGCGGGATCGGGTCAGGCCATGTCCGCTAGTTCTCGCTCGATCTTCGCTTCGAAGTCCTCGGCCAACGCGGCCACCCCCTCGGGCGACCACCTGACCGTCTCGGCCACGCCGGGCGTCGTGAAGTAGAGCGTCGCCGTCACCGCCCGGTCGGGGTCCTGCTGGGCGAGCGCGACTGCGTAGGCCTCCATCTGCGTGCGATAGTCGTCGGCCTTCTCCGCGGCGCCGTCTGCGTCCACGTCGTTCGTCTTGTAGTCGACGACGTGGTGGGCGTCGTCGGTCACCGCGAGGTGGTCGATGTACCCACCGACCTCGCCGCGCTCGAACTCCGCGGTGACGTAGAGTTCGTCGTAGGTCACCTCGGGGTCCCACTCGGCGTGGCGAGCGTCGACGTGCGCGATGGCTCGCTCGGCGTGGTCGTGGACGCGCTCGCGGTCGACGGCCGAGAGCTCGTGGTCGACCTCCTCCTCGACGAGCGTCTGGTCGAGCACGTCGTCCCAGCGCTCGCGTGGCGGTCGGAGTTCACAGATGCGGTGGACGGCCTCGCCGAACACGGTCGGGGCGAGTCTCGGCTCGCCCGACTCCGAGCTGCCCGCTCCGTCCCCGCCCTCGTCGTCGCCCTCGTAGTGGACTGTGTTCGTCCGCTCGTCGCGGACCAGTTCGCCGTCGCCGTCGAACAGCGAGGTGAGGTCGGTCGGCGAGAGCCGGTAGCGGAGCGAGGGCTGTGGCGGCGTCGGCGACAGGTCGAACTCGGCGTCGTCGGCCTCGCCGACTTCGCGCCAGTCGGCCCGTGGCTGCGGGAGGACGACGTCGAACGCGACGCCCGTCCCGTCGACGCGAGCGGTCGCGCGGTCCTCGGTGTCGAGCGTCGACAGCGTCGCCTCGTCGAGCAGGAGCGGCTGGAGCCAGTCGCGCCAGCTGGTCGGCTCGTCCGGGTCGGCGTCCTTCAGGTCGGCCAGCGACTCGCCGTCGAGGTCGTGCGTCCCGCTCAGGAGGAGTCGGTCGCGAGCCCGCGTGCAGGCCACGTAGAGGACGCGCTTCTCCTCGGCCCGCTCCTCGGCGAGTCGGCGCTCCTTCAGTGCGGCACGGGCCACGGTCGTCTCGTCCTCGAACGGGTCGTCCGCCTTCGGGGCCTTCAGCCCGGCCACGTACGTCGACGTGCCGTCGCCGACGTCCTCGAACTCCACACGGTCGGCGACCGCCGGCTTCAGGTTGAACTCCTTGGCCATCCCCGGAACGACGACGACCGGGAACTCCGACCCCTTCGCGTCGTGGACCGTGAGTATCCGGACACCGTCGCCGCCACCCTGCACGGTGGCCTCGCCCTCGCGGTCCGAGCGGTCGAGGCGGGAGTCGAGGCGACGGACGAGCGTCGGGAGGCTGGTGACGCCCTCGTCGCTGAACGCCCGCAACTCCTCGCGGAACTTCTCGACGTTCGCGACGGCCTGCTGGGGGCGTTCGTCGGCCGCGACGCTCGTCAGGTAGCCCGTCTCGTCGAGGACGCGGGTCAGGAACGCGGCCCACGAGCCGTCGAGGGCGGGCGGCGCCTCCGCGAGGCCGGCCGCCTCGCGCCACGCGACGAGCAGCGAGTGGGCGTCCGCGAGTTCGTCGTGCGCGGCCTCGGCGAGTGCGTCCCAGAGCGGGTCGCCCTCGGCCTTCAGCCGGGCGAGCGTGTCGTCGGTGAACCCGAACAGGGGCGACCGGAGCGCCCCGTAGAGCGCCCGCTCGTCGCCCGGGTCGGCGAGCGCCCGCAGCAGATTGACGAGTGCCGTCACCTCCGGCGTCTCGTAGAAACCCAGCCCGGAGGCGACGGTGTAGGGGACGCCGGCGTGCTCCAGCGCCCGTTCGTACTTCTTGAGGTGGGTCCGGCTCCGCAGGAGGACGGCCACGTCGTCCGGTTCGACCGGCTTCGGCTCCGGGTCGTCGATGTCGCTCTCGGGGTCGTAGATGGGCTGCTCGCCGGCGAACAGCCGGGTGAGCCGGGCGGCGAGTGCTTGCCCTTCGAGTTCGGCGTCGTGCTCGGCGGCGGCCGTCGCGAACGCTCCCTCGAAGCGCTCGGCGCGATACGCCTCGTCGGTCGGGACGAGGAGGTACTCGACGCTCGCCAGCGAGTCGGGGTCGTCGCGGTAGGCGTCGAGTCGCTGTGGGGTCGCCTCGTACCTCGGCGTCCCGTCCTCGTCCGGTGGGAACACCGCGTCGAACACGTCGTTACAGAACTCGAGAACCGGTTCGAGGGTGCGGAAGTTGGTCGAGAGCTGGTCGTCCCGTTCGCCCGCCTCGGGATTGGCGGCCGCGAGTTCGTCGGCAGTCGAGCCGAACGCCGAGACGTCCGCGTTCCGGAAGCGGTAGATGCTCTGTTTCGCGTCGCCGACGACGAACACGTTCCGCGCGTCGTAGTCGGTCGGGTCCTCGGCCGTGAGGTGCTTGACGATCTCCCACTGGCGCGGGTCGGTGTCCTGGAACTCGTCGACCATCACGTAGGCGAACCCCTCGCGCAACTCGGCCCGCAGGTCCTCGTCGGCCCCTTCGAGGAACGCCAGGGCGAACTCGATCTGGTCGGTGAAGTCGACGACGTTCCGCCGGCGCTTGCGTTCCTCGTACGCCTCGTGAGCGAGCAGCGTGAGTTCGGCGAGCGCCTGCACGAACGGGAAGCCACGGCGGTCGGCCTCGACATTCCCGTCGAACCCGTGGTCTTCGGGCGAGAGCACGTCGACGAGCGTCGCCATCGCGTCGTCGAACCGCTCGCGCTCGGCGTCGGCCCCCGACCACCGGCCCGCGGTCGCGGTGTAGCTCGCGTAGCGCTCGCCCTTCCCGGTCGTCAGTGCCTTGCAACAAGCGAGGAACGCCTCGCGGGTCTCGACCGTCGCCTCGGGCGGGAACGCGAGTCTGTCCAGTGTCTCGATGCCGGCGGCCGCCCGCTTCCAGCCCTGTCCGCCCGTGTCGACATCGGGAGGCGGCGAGCCGAGCAAGTCACGGAGCGTCTCGACGGCCGCGACGACCTCCGGGTCGGAGAGCCGCTCGGCTGCCACGTCCGGCGGTATCGGATGCAGTTCCTCGTTCACGAACGCGAGGTACTCCTCGACCGAGGCGTCGGCCCACTCTTCGGCCCAGTCGATGCCGCCCGGGCGCTCGGTCAGCAGGTCCGCGAGGATTCCCTCCAGCGCCGAGCGGTCGTAGCGCCGCGCCAGCGTCTCCACGGCGGGGTGGTCGTCGTGCGTCTCCAGCAGCGTCCGCACCGTCTCCTCCAGTAGCGCGCCCGTCTCGCGCTCGTCCAGCGTCTCGAACCCGGGGTCGATGGCGTCGACCGAGAGCGCGTGCTCGCGGAGCAATCGGGCACAGAACCCGTGGACGGTGTGGACGTACCCCTCCTCCAGCCCGTCGGCCACCTGACGCCACGCAGCGTACGTCTCGGAATCCGCGTCGGCGACGCGGTCGGTGATGGCCTCGCGGACGCTCTGCTTGAGTTCGTTGGCGGCCCGCTCGGTGAACGTCGTCGTCACGACCTCCTCGGGCAGCAGGGGTGTCTCCTCGTCCTCGGGCACGCCCTCGATACCGCGGGCGAGCATGCGGACGTACCGGGCGGTGAGCGTCGTCGTCTTGCCCGTCCCGGCACCGGCCGTGAGGGTGACGTTCCGGTCGAGCGCGTCCGCAGCAGCCTGCTGCTGGTCGGTGAGGTCGTCGAAGTCAGTCATCCGGACGACCTCGCAGGCCGAGACACGGACGGGTAGGTGGCATAGTTACACACAGTCATCATCAGCATTGTCTGGTTTACGGTCCGCCTGCGGGGTAGTCGGGCGTCGAGCGACTGCCACTGCTCGTCACACGCCCAGTTCAGCACACTCGTGGGCGTGAGTCGGTCCGCCTGATCGGCCCTCGTAGTCGAGACGACCACGGCCACGGACCGCTCCATCCGTGAAAATCGGGGTAGCCTAAATCAGCCATTTCGTGGCGTGAGACGGGTGAATTCGTGGACCCGGTACGCTTTTGTACGCCGGACCGCAACCCGAGGTAGTGACGCAAGACCTACGTGCGACAGCCTCTGCCACACTTACCGTCGAGAACGTAGGAGGTATCGACGAGACGACCGTGGAGCTCTCGCCCGGCGTCACGGCGCTCGTCGGGCCGAACGCGACCAACCGGACGTCGCTCCTGCAGGCCGTGGCGGGGGCGCTCGGGAGCGACCGGGTCACGCTGAAGGGCGACGCCGACGAGGGGCAGGTCACGCTGTTGCTCGACGGGGAGACGTACACCCGTCGGCTGACCCGCCAGGGCGACACGGTGAGGACGGGCGGCGACCCGTACCTCGACGACCCGGCACTGCTCGACCTCTACGCCGTCTTGCTCGAGGACAACGAGGTCCGTCGGGCCGTCCGACGAGGGGAGAACCTCCGGGAACTGATCATGCGGCCCGTGGACACGGAGGCGATACAGGCCGAGATCTCCACCCTGGTCGACCGCCGGCAGGAGGTGCACGCGGAGCTGGATCGGCTCGACGCTCTCGCGGAGGAGCTTCGGGAGTTCGAAACGGACCGGCGACGGCTCGAGACCGAACTGGAGGACCTGGAAGCGAAGCTCGCGGAGAAGCGAGAGGCGCGAGCGGAACTGGAGGCCGACGACCCGGACGGGTCGGAGAGCAACGTCGAGGCGCAGCTGGACGCACGGCTCGAGTCGCTTCGTGACGCGGAGACGGACCTGGAGCGTGTCGAGCGCGAACTGGAGGTCGAGCGCAAGAGTCTCGCGTCGCTGCGCGAAGAGCGATCTGCCCTGACCGAGCGCCACGAGTCACTCGAGGACCCGGACGGCGAACGCCTCGCCGTGCTCGAAGAGCGCATCGGGAACCTGCGCGAGCGCAAGGCCACGCTCGAATCGACGGTGAGCGAACTTCGGCAGGTCGTCCAGTTCAACCAGGAGCGACTCGCGGAGACCGACGACGGAGTCCTCGACGGCCTCGAAGTGGCCGGTGGCGAGGAAGGGGAGGTGACCGAGCAGCTGGTCGCCGGGACCGGCAGCACCACCTGTTGGACCTGCGGGAGCGTCGTCGAGCGAGGCCGTATCGACACGATGGTCGGCCGCCTCCGGGACCTCTTGCAGGAACGGAACGCCGAGCGGCGCGAGCTCACCGACCGTATCTCCGACCTCGTCTCGGAGCGCGACGAGCTGCGGGACCGGCTGGAAGAGCGGGACCAGCTCGAGACGCAGCTGACGGAGCTAGAGACGGAGCTCGAGCGCAGGGAAGAGAACGTAGCCGAACTGACAGACCGGCAAGAGGAGCTCCGGGAGCGGGTCGAGGAGCTCGAACGGCGGGTCGAGGAGCTCCAGGCAGCACAGCAGGACGAACTGCTCACGCTTCAACAGGAGGTGAGCGAACTGGCGTACGACCGGGACCGGACCGCCGACCGGCTCGCGGACGTGGAGTCGAGCATCGAGGACATCGAGTCCGCTCTGGAGACCCGCGAGGAGCTCGAGGCCGAGCGCGAGTCGATTTCCGCGGATTTGACCGAGCTTCGGACCCGTATCGAGCGCATCGAGACGCAGGCGGCCGAGAGGTTCAACACCCACATGGAGGCCGTCCTCGACGAACTCGGGTACGACAACGTCGAGCGAATCTGGATTGAATCGGTCGAGCGGCAGGTCAGCACCACGCCGCGGCAGGTCAGCGAGCAGGCGTTCGAGCTCCACGTCGTCCGGCGCTCGTCGTCCGGGACGACGTACGAAGACCGCGTCGAACACCTCAGCGAGAGCGAGCGGGAACTCGTCGGGCTCGTGGTCGCGCTGGCTGGCTACCTGGTCCACGACGTCCAGGATTCGGTCCCGTTCATGTTACTGGACTCGCTGGAGATGATAGACGGCGACAGGCTCGTGCGGCTCGTCGACTACCTCCGGACGCACGTCCCCTTCCTCGTCGTCGTCCTCCTACCGGACCACGCGAGGGCGTTCGACGACGACAGCGCACCCGAACACCGACGGCTCACCGACATCTGAGGCGGACGGGTAGAGAGTCGTGGGGGGTGTCCGGTCGAGTCACGCCACGGCCAGCCCGTGGGCCGCGGGTCGGGCGGCTTGCTCAGGGTGAGAGGTGCGTCCGGAACCAGTCACTCGCGAGCGCCACGACGTCCGTGCTGGCGGTGCCGTCAGCCCCCACGACCGACCTGAGGACCACGTGTCGGTGTGCGGACTCGTCGAGGTCGTCGTACGCCTCGGTGTGTGAGCGCATCAGGTGCGCTTGGTCGGTGTCGACGAGGAGCAACGTCGGGATGGTCGTCGCCGCCAGCGCGTCGGCCCCGAGGTCGACCCGGCCGTCGACACCGACCACGGCTCTCGACTCGCTGTCGTGGTGACTGACCGCTCGCAGCGCCGTCGCCACACCGGGACCGACCCCGAGGAATCCTCGCGGCATGTCGGCAGTCCGGTGCTGTCGGTCGAGCCAGTCGGTGACGCCCGCGAGCCGGCTAGCGTGCAGGTCGATGGCGAATCGGCAGTCACGGTCGCCGTCCTCCTCCGGAGTGAGCAACTCGACGAGCAGTGTCCCGAACCCGCGGTCCCGGAGCGCCGCCGCGACCTCGGTCTCCCGCGAGGCGTACCGGATCCCCCACTGCCCGTTGACCAGTACGATCAACGCGGTCGCCTCCGGCGGTATCGTTAGCCGTCCGTCGAGGGTCGCGTCCTCCACCCGCAGTTTGACGGCCCGCGCGGATCGGTGGTTCATATCCGAATATTCCACGTCTGCTCATTTGAACTCGTACAGTGATTCCCAAACATCGAAAAAGAACGCCATTATCCGTGACATACGTCTACCCGAACCTGACGTACGCCGGACTCTCGGAAGAGAGCTGGGCGTGCACCTGCCGAGCCGGAAGATTCCTGAACGTACATCGCAAAGCGGGGGCGCCGGGAGCACTCGGAGTCGTGGACGCGAAGTGACCGGCCAAACGGTAGCGACAGCCCGCGGTGACAGCCTTCGCCGATACATTGTTCTTCATATACTTTTGCATTATAATCATATTTCTGTTATACCAGTACTCGCCGAGCGAGTCGACTCGAGGGGGATAGGCCGGAGACGAGCGGGACCGGGTCGAAGCAACCGAGAGTGGACTAAAGCGCCTTTATCCCCATTTTTTGGGCTCTAAAGAGGACCGTCAGGGTGGACAACGGCACGACAGACGACCGAGCGCCTCGTATTCGACTCCGTTCAGTCGAGTAGTAGTATCACTTTCAAATACGTAAAATATGTCTGTTAACTTCTGCCCTATCAGCCTGCAGGAGACAGACGGAGGCGGGTCACTGCGAATCGGGATGGGAACCGATGGGGCGGCACCCGGAGCCTCAGAAGGCCCCGGGGACGAACAAGTACGCGAACACCAGCGTCAGGATACCACTCGCGACGGCGTAATAGACGAGAGGGATGAGCTCGAGGCGGATCACCCGCCCCTCCTGACCCACGAGTCCGACGACGGCGAGAGCGGCGACCACGTTGTGGATGGCGACCAGATTACCGATGGCCCCACCGACCGCCTGTGCACCGACGACGACCTGCGTCGGCACACTGAGGTTCTGCGCCGCGTTGAACTGGAACGTCCCGAACAGGATGTCACTCACCGTGTTCGAGCCCGCGATGAACGCCCCGAACGCGCCCACGAGGGCGGCGAAGAACGGGTAGATGGCACCGGCGACGTTCGCCGTCAGGTCCGAGAGGATGACGAGCATGCTGTCTAGCTCGCCGGCCTGCCCGGAGTTGATCATTATCTGGACGGTCGCGACCGCGAACCACAGCGCGATGACGGCGGGGAGAATCTTCTCCCCGGTCTCGCGCCAGGCGGCCCGCACGCCGCTCGAGTCCATCCCGTGCAGCGTGTACGTGACGGCGCTGACGAACACGAAGATGGCACCGGGGAGGTACAGCGTCCGGAACGAGCCACCGAGACCGGTCCCGAGGATGTCGTTCCACGCGATGACGAGGTTCTGCTGCAGGAAGTCCTGAAGCGGCGACCAGACCCGGGTCACGACGAGGAGGCCCGCGGTGAGGACGTACGGCGCCCACGCCATCCCGAGCGACATCCCCTGGTTCGAGCCGGCCTGGACGGTGCCGCCGTCGGCGGCGACCGCCGGCTCTTCGTCACTGACGCTCTCGCCGGGTTCGATGTCGCCAACCCAGTGGGACGGCCAGGCCTCTCGCGGGGCGAAATCCCACTCCTCGTCGGGCAGGAAGTAGCCGGCTCGGAGCGTCGCGGCCGTGACGAACAGCCCGATCATCGCCCCCAGCAGCGCCGGGAACGTCGGGCCCAGGAAGTACGCCGTCAGCCAGTAGGGGACGGCGAACGCCGCCCACGCGAACAGGGTCAGCGGCAGCACCTCCAGTGCCGGCCTGATGGACCGCTGCTCGCCGAAGAAACGCGTCATCATCGCGACGCCGATGAACGGCAGGACGATGCCGACGATGGCGTGGATGCTCGCCGCCCAGACGGCGATATCCGCGACGTACTGTGTCACGGTGAGCCCCTGTCCCTCGATGGCTGCCTGGATCTGCTCGTTCTGACTGAACACCTCCTCCAACCCGATGATGAGTGGCGTCCCGACGGCCCCGAACGTGATGGCCATGATGTTCCCCGTCAGCGCGACCACGACGGCGGCCAGCGGTGGGAACCCGAGACCGACCAGCAGCGGTCCGACGATGGCTGCGGGGGTGCCGAACCCCGCAGCCCCCTCGATGAACGACCCCATCAGGAACACCAGCAGGACGACCTGGACACGCCGGTCGTCGCTGATGGAGGAGAACCCCGCGTTGATGACGTCGAACGCGCCCGATTGCTTCAGCGTGAACAACAACAGTATCGCGCCGAAGACGATCCAGAGTATCTCCGTCGCCGTGAACACGCCGGCGATGGAGGCAGCGGCGATGAGTTCGGGTGACATCCCCCAGCCGATGACCCCCACTGCCACGGCGATCAGCCAGGCGATGGGCATCGTGACCGTCGCCGGCTGGTACAACACGACCATGATGACCGTGATGGCGACCAGCGGTAACAGCGCCATCAGGACGAGGGACGCATCAGCCATCGGTCACACCCCCGGCCCAGACGGCGTCAGATACCGTGGCACTCGTTCCGGTCTCGCCGCGATCGCTCGGGCGAGGGGCGATTCGACTAGCCGCCCGCAGAGGGTTGTCACTGGTTCCCATGCGGCTCGACGTGGTGACCGATTCAAGTTATAATTAACGGTGATAAACACCCCCGTGGCGACGTGGCTCTCGGGGGACCGACACGCGCCGTCACGGCCGGGCGAGCCCCACGAGTGCGACACGAGCGACGAGGAGTCGGGCAGTCCGGCGAACGAACGTCGAGGAGCTGGGCAGTCGGTCAGTCGGTCAGTGCCGCCGCGAGCTTCTCGACCGGATGGGGGGGCTCGCCGTCCGCGCCGTGGTCGGCGAGCTGCGAGCGACAGGAGGCACCGGGGGCGACAACCGTCTCCGCAGGCGACTCGTCGACCTGCTCGAACAGTTCCCCCGCGATGGCCTTGCTCATCGAGTAGTGTTCGGCCTGGTAGCCGAACGACCCGGCCATCCCGCAACAGCCCGAGTCGAGGGCGTCGACCTCGTAGCCAGCCCGCCGGAGCACGCCGACGACGTGGTGGTCCTTCTGGGTGGCCTTCTGCTGGCAGTGGCCGTGGTAGGTCAGCGACTCCGCGGGATCGTCGAACTCGACGCTCTCGTCGAGGCGGAACCGGTCGAGGTACTCGAAGACGCCATAGGTGTTCGCCGCGACCCGCTCGACGTCCTCGCCCGAGAGCAGGTCGCGATAGTCGAGCTGGTACATCACGGCGTCCGACGGCTCGACGGTCACCACGTCCCAGCCATCCTCGACGCGGGGAGCGAGCGCGTCGACGTTCTCGCGGGCCGTGGCCCGGGCGTGGTCGAGCATGCTCTTCGAGAACGCCGGCCGGCCACTGTCGCCGACGTCGGTCGGGACCCGCACGTGGACGCCCGCGGCTTCGAGTGCCCGCACGGCGGCCATCCCGACCGCCGGGTGACTGTAGTTGGTGTACGGGTCCGCGAGCAGGAGCGCCCGCCGCTCGGCCTCAGCAGCCGGCACCGAGGTCCCACCGTGTGCCCGCCACCGGTCGCGGAACGTCCGGCGGTGGAACGCGGGGAACGACCGCTCTCGAGCGATTCCGACGGTCCGTTCCATCAGCCAGCCCACGCCGGGCGCGTCCATCACCCAGTTCGAGACGGGCGCGAAGGTGCTCCCGAGCGAGAGGACGTCCTCGACGTTGGCGAACAGTCGGTCACGGAGGGTGACCCCCTCGCGCTGGTGGTACTCGTGGACCACCTCGGCCTTGAGCTTCGCCATGTCGACGCCGCTCGGGCAGTCCCGCTTGCACCCCTTGCACCCGATACAGAGGTCGAGCACCTCGTGGACGAACTCCTCGTCGAACGGGTCGGCAGGCAGGTCACCCCCCATCGCCTCGCGGAGCATGTTCGCCCGTCCCCGGGTCGAGGTGATCTCCTCCTCCGCGGCCCGGTAGGTCGGACACATCACCCCGCCGGTCGTCTCCTGGTGGCCGGTACAGCCCGCACAGCCGTGACAGAGTTCGACCATCCCCTGGAACTCGTTCTCGTTCGACCAGTCGAGCACCGGCTCGAAGTCGGCGGCGAAGCTGTACTCGGGCCCGTAGCGGAGGTCGTCGGTCAGGTCGGGCGTCCCACAGACGGAGCCGGGGTTGAGCAGCCAGTCGGGGTCGAACGTCGACTTCAGGTCGCGGAACGCCTCCCAGAGCCGCTCACCGTACAGTTTCCGGTTCCACCGGGTCCGGGCCTTGCCGTCGCCGTGCTCGCCGGAGACCGACCCACCGTACTCGATGACGAGGTCCGACACCGCGTCGGCGAGGGCCGCCATCGTCTCGATCCCGTCATCGTCCTTGAGGTTCAGCAACGGCCGGATGTGCAGGACGCCCGGCCCGGCGTGCGCGTAGTAGGCCGCGAACGTGTCGTACTCGGCGAACAGCTCCTGCAGGTCGGCGACGTACTCGGGGAGGTGCTCCGGCGGCACCGCGGTGTCCTCGATGAACGGCCAGTGTTTCTCGTCGCTCGTCCGGGAGAGCAGGATGGGGAGGCCGGCCTTGCGCATCTTCCAGAACTTCGCCTGGCGGTCGTCGTCGTAGGCCTCCAGCGCGTCGACGGCGTGGGTCGAGGGGGTGGTGCCCACGTCGGCCGCCTCGGCGCTCGAGTGCCCCTCGGGGAGGCGGTCGGCGAGCAGGGCCTCGACCTTCTCACGGGCCGCGGCCGGCGAGTCGGCGTAGAACTCGACGAGCAAGGTCGAGTCCGTCCCCTCGGGGAGTGTGTCCACCAGATCGGCGAACTCCGGGGTGTCGCGAGCCAGGTCGAGGAGCACGTCGTCCATCACCTCGACGGCCGAGGGGTCGTGTTCGAGGATAGGCGCGACGTCGCGCATCGCCGGCAACACCCCGTCGTAGGTCAGCATCGCGATGGCCGTCGCCTCGGGTTTCGGGACCAGCGACACCGCCGCCTCGGTGACGATGGCGAGGGTCCCCTCGCTCCCGGCCAGCAACCGCCCGAGATTGACCGCATCGTGTTCCCTGGCGTTCTCGAGCAGGTGGTCGAGGTTGTAGCCCGAGACGTTCCGTTTCAGGTCCGGGTAGCGGGCGTCGATCTCCTCGGCCTCCTCGTCGAGGATGCGGGCGACCGCCGCGTGGATGCGCGCCTCGAGGTCGCCGTCGGGGTCGGCTCGTTCGTGGAGTTCGTCCAGCTCCACCCAGCCGAACTCCGTCACCGTGCCGTCGGCCAGCACCACCTCGCACGACTCGACGTACGCGTCGGTCTTGCCGTACTGGAGCGAGTGGGCACCGGTCGTGTTGTTACCGATGGCCCCGCCGAGCACGCTCTTGTCGCCCCACGCCGGGTCGGGGGCGAACTTCAGGCCGTGGGGCTCGAGACGGTCGTTGAGTCGGGCGAGGGTGATACCCGCCTGCGCACGAGCGGTCCGACCGTCCGGGTCGACGTCGAGGAACGCGTCCATGTGCCGCTTGAAGTCGAGGACGACCGCCTCGTTGACGGCCTGCCCCGCCAGACTCGTCCCGCCGCCTCGTGGCAAGACCGGTATCCCCTCCTCGGCACAGTACCGCATCACCGCCGCGACGTCGTCGGTCGAGACCGGGGCGACCACGCCGATGGGGAGTTGTTCGTAGGCGCTGGCGTCGGTGGCGTACAGGGTCCGGGTGTAGCTGTCGAACCGCACGTCGCCCTCCACCCGGCGTTCGAGGGCCGCGAGGAGGTCCGGCCGTTCGACAGCCGCGCCCTGGTAGTCGTAGTCGGTACGCGGGTCCGTCGCCGGGTCGGCCGGAGACCCACCCGACTGTTGGTGGCTGTCACTCATTTGCACTCCGAGTGGCGTGGTAGTGACGGCTCCGGGGTCTTAAATTATTGGTAGTGAGTGACAGGCACGCCGGTCGCCCTCACGGGTCACCGACCGACCGACCGACCGACCGTCGGCCGGCCCGCGGACACCCCGTTCAGTCCCCGCCGTCGGGGGCGAGGAGTTCCACGGGGTGTCGCGGCGGGTCCCCGAGCAGGTCCTCCAGCTGGTCGGTGCAGGAGGTGCCGCTGGCCACGACGTGGTCGGCCTCGAGCGACCGGAACTGCTCGCCGAGGTTCTCCCCCACGTCCATCGAGAGGTCGTAGTACTGTTCTTTGTAGCCGAACGAGCCGGCCATCCCGCAGCACTCGACGTCGCTCGTGGTCACCTCGTAGCCCCGCTGTTCGAGGACGGCGACGGTGTACTCCGCCAGCCCCATCGTCCGTTGCTGGCAGTGACTGTGGTAGGCGACCGACGCCGGTCCGCCGGCCGACGCGAGCGCGTCGGCGTCGGCCCCGTTCGCCACCAGCCCGTAGACGTACTCGACGGCCTCGTAGCTGTGCTCGGCGAGGGGTTCGTACGCCTCGGCGGGCAGCAGGTGCGCGTAGTCCTCGCGGAACATCGCGAGGTCACTCGGCTCCAGGACCACCACGTCGTAGCCGTCCTCGACGTACGGCCCGAGCGCGTCGGCGACCCGCTCGGCCTTCGACCGGGCGGTGGCGATCATCCCCTGTGAGAGGGGGGCGCGGCCAGCGCCCGGGGCCCGCGGGACGACCACCTCGACGCCGAGGGCCTCCAGTGTCCGGACGGCGGCCTTCCCCCGCTCGACCAGCATGTGGTTGGTGTAGACGTCGGGGTAGAAGACGGCCTTGCGCTCCGGGTCCGCGGGCACCCGGGAGTCCCGGTCATCGAACCAGTCGACGAGCGTCTCGCGCTGGAAGGCGGGAAACTCCCGCCGGCGGTCGACCCCGACCGTGCGTTCGAGCAGTCCCTTGACCGGGCCAGCGTTCGCCACCCAGTTCGAGAGGGGCGCGAACGTGCTCCCGAGCTTCGCCAGCGTCTCGAAGTTGCCGAACAGCCGCTTCTGGAGCTCCGGCCCGCCGCCGGACTCGGCGTCCGGGGTCAGGCCGTCGACGAGGAAGTCGAACTGGCCGGCGTCCCCCGAGCGGTTGATGCGGTCGCGGACCACCGTGTTGATCCACGGGATGTCGATCTTCACGGGGCAGGCCTCGACACAGCGCGAGCAGCCCGTACAGAGGTCGTTGAACTCGGCGGCGGTGTCCAGCCCCTCGACGCCGGCCTCCCAGCCGGTGGCGATACCACCGGAGTACGTCTCCCCACCGAACGCGTGGCCCCCGACGGACTGGAAGTTCGCACACGTGTTCGAGCAGGCGCTACACCGGATGCAGTAGAGGGTCTCGCGCAAGGTGTCGTCCTCGCGCATCGCCAGCCGGCCGTTGTCGACGAGGACGAGGTGGAACTCCCGGTCGGGGCTCCCCTCGGTGATGGGCGTCTCGGGGTCGTCGAAGTCGACGGTCGGGGACTCGACCGGCGGCGTCAGCAGCGAGACGTAGCTCGTGATGTCCTGACCCGTCCCGGAGCGACCGATGAGTTCGACGAACGGCTGGAGGTCCTCGACGGACGGGACGACCTTCTCGACGCCCGCGACCGCGATGTGGGTGTCCGGGACGGTCACCGTCTTCCGGGCGTTGCCCTCGCTGGTGACCAGCGCCATCGTCCCCGTGTCGGCCGTGAGGAAGTTCGCGCCGGTCATCCCGACGTCGGCGCCCTTGATGCGTTCGAGCAACTGCTCGCGGGCGAACATGGTGAGTTCCTCGGCCGTCTCCAGCGGCTCGTCGGGGTCGAAGCGCTCGTTGAACAGGGCCGCGATGCCCTCGCGGGACTTGTGGATGGCCGGGGCGACGATGTGGCTGGGGGACTCGTCGGCCACCTGGAGCACCCACTCACCGAGGTCTGTCTCCACGACGTCGACGCCGCGGGCCTGGAGGTAGTCGTTGACCTCGATCTCCTCGCTGGTCATCGACTTGCTCTTGACGAGTCGCTCCGCGTCGCGGGCCTCGCAGACCTCGGCGACGTACCGGTTGGCGTCGGCCGCGTCCTCGGCGACGTAGACCGTCCCACCGTTGGCCTCGACCGTCTCGGTCAGTTCCTCGAGGAGTTCGGGGAGCCGCTCGATGGCGTCCTCCTTTATCTCGCGGGCCTCCTGGCGGAGTCGCTGGTAGTCGTCGAGTTTGGCGACCGACTCGTACCGGCCGGTGTTGAACCCGCGGGTGTTCGTGGCGACGGCGTCGCCCTCCGTCTCGAGGAGTTCCCGGATGCGGGCGGCCTTCGCCTCGTGGCCTTTCGAACTCATCGCACCACCACCACGTCGACCGCCTTCGGGCCGTGTGCGCCCTTCACGAGTTCGCCCATGTCGGCCGTCGCCGACGGGCCGGTCGCCAGGATGGCCGACCCGTACGTGGCACGGAACGTCTCGCCCAGCCGGTCGAACGCCGCCGCCATGTCGGGGAGGACGTCCGCCTCGCGCAGGACCGCGACGTGCCGGTCGGGAAACAGGCTCACCGGCTCGGTCCCGTCCGGGGTCGCCCGGAGCGCGATGCTCCCGTAGTCGGCGACGGCGAACGCCGCGGCGGTGACGCCCGTGACCGCCTCGTCCAGCTCGGCCGGCGTCGGGTCGGTCCGGACGTCCTCCGGGAGCGTCACGTCCGCCCACGGCAGTGCGGCACCGACCGCCGGCCGCTCGACCAGCGTCTCGATGGTGCTTGACGCGTCGGCGGCGGCGACCCGCGTGACCTCGACACCGAAGTCCGCGGCGCGCGAGGCGAACCGGTCGTAGGGCTCGGCCGTCATCTCGGCCACACCGGGTCACCCCACGGACAACTATGTGTTGGCATGACATGGAACAGTTCGAGTGGACGTACTTCTAAGTTGCGTCGGCCGACAGCCCGGGCGTCGACGGGCGGCGCCCGAGGACCACGCCGAGGCCGCTCTACCCTCGCCGACGGCAGGGGGCCTCGGAGCGGGGCGACGGGGCCTGCAATAGCTATATCTGGGAAAACACGAAAGGGGGTAGACATGAGCGACGATCAGGAGGGGTTCACAGGTGTGCGACGGACGCTGGAACGTCACCTCCGGGGCTCGACCGACAGTCAGGAGACGCTGGTCCTCAGCGACGACGACGGCTACGTCGGGGATACGATCACGTTCAAGGGTCGGAACCTGGAGCCGGACCAGCGGTACGAGGTGGTCTGGCACTCCGTCCAGGGGAGGTGGGGGGTGTTGCAGGCCAACGAGGTGGTCGGCCAGCAGTACCAGCCCCGGCGCGAGACCATCCTGACGGTCACGGCCAGCGCGTCTGGGGCCTTCAACGAGACGTGGACGGTGCCCGAGGACTACGGTGGGACCCACCGGGTCGAACTCCAGAAGGGGGGGACGACCGTCGCTCGGAACACGTTCGACATCACGCCCTGGTTCGAACTCAAACAGACGGAGGCCCCGCTGGGCGAGGCGTTCACCATCGTCGGGTACGGGCTGGGGCCGGAGGCGACGACCAACAACTACCAGGTGGTCTGGGACACCGGCAACGTCGGGTTCATGACCGGGGTGATGAACCGGGGGACGGCGACGGCACAGATCCGAGCCGTGGGGCCGCCGGGGCCCCACACCATCCAGGTGTGGCGTAACTACCGTGGCATCCCCTACCTCCAGAACAACACCCAGTCGCCGTTCGGGCCGGTCGCGGGGGGCCGGCAGTCGCAGTGGACCGTGGAGGTCACAGAACGGGACGATCCGCCGGAGACCGCCTGGGTGGAGGGCATGTTCGACGAGAGTCCGATCAGCCTCCACTACCCGGAGCTCGACGAGGACACCGACGCGACGCTCGAGATCGCACCCACCTGCGGCCAACCGGGGACGGCCGCCATCCTCACCGGCACCGACTTCCCGCCGAACACGGAGGTCGACCTCGTCTGGTACCAGCACTACGGCCAGGGAATCAGAGGCCCCGACGTCACGACGAAGCCACGTGAGGGCGTGTTGCCCACGGTGACGAGCGACGCGGACGGTCGCTTCCAGGTCGAGTTCGAGGTCCCGCTCGCGGAGGGCTCGACGCGACCCATCGCAGCGGCCGTCGACGGCCGGACCGTGGCCGTGACGGGGTTCATGGTCCAGCCGTCCATCGAGCGGTTCGAGCCGACGAGCGGGCCGGTGGGGACGGAGATCGAGATCGAACTCTCGGGCATCGGCTGGACCGCCTACGAGAACGCCCCCTACTTCGTCTACGACAACAAACCGCTCGGGTACGCCTGTGGGATGACCGACGAACACAAGACGACCACCGTCGAGGTGGCGTTCCAGGCGTCCGGGCAGCCGGGGTACCACTTCATCGACGTCTACCCGTCAATCTTCGAGATGCAGGAGGACGAACCCGAGGTCGAGATCAAACCCCACCTGTCGTACCTCGACAACCACCCCGTCCGGCCGCTCCCGGGCATGCACATGGTGTTCGAGGTCACGGAGTGACGGTCCCGGACACTCTCCCAGTCCGGCGACGGGGAATCCACGTCGGAGGTGACAGACGAGTGGATTTTTGTACGGGCACGTGGGACCAACCCCCATGGACGAGGACGCGATATACAACAGACACTTCGAGGTGTTCCTGCTGTGGGCCTGCCGCGAGACCGGCGTCGTCGACGAACTGCTCGCCGGGACGGAGGGAACGGCCGCGCTCGCCGCCGGCGCGGGCATAACGGAACGGGCGGCGGACATCGTCCTCGGGTGTCTCGTCGAACTGGGGTACGCCGAGCGGGCCGACGGCGGCTACCGGGCGACGGAGTCCCTCCGGGTGCTCGACCCCGAGGCGGACGTCCTCGACCGGGGGATGCTCCCCCACCGGCTCGACTCGCTGGAGAACTACATGCAGCTCCCGGAGGTGATGCGGACCGGCGAGCCGCCCGAGCACACCGACGCGGGGTTCCGGAACTTCGTCGGGGCCATGGCGACCGTCGAGGACGTGGCCGTCCGCGAGATCGTCACGACCGTCGAGCACGCCCACCCGCGACCGGACACCGTCCTCGACGTCGGTGGCGGGCCCGGCCGGTTCGGGGCGGAGTTCGCCCGACGCGGGGCGGACGTCGCGCTGTTCGACCGGCCGGGCGTGCTCGACCTCCTCGAGTCACACCACGCCGACCTCGGCCTCGACGTGGTGGCGGGTGACGCCCTCGAGTCGCTCCCCGCGGGCTTCGACCTCGTGTTCAGCGCCCGGATGACCACCTCGTTCACCCCCGCGGACCTGCGGGCGTACTTCGAGAACGCGTTCGACGCCCTCAAGCCCGGCGGGACGTTCGTCTGTACCGAGCGGGTCAGGGGCATGTCCGAGATGGACAACCGGTTCGCGTTCCACATGCTGACGCTGACCGACACGGGGAACACGCACACCGCCGACGAGTACCGGTCGGCCCTAGAGGACGTCGGCTTCGTCGACGTCGAGATCGATGACGTCCCCCGGACCGAGTTCCAGACGGTCGTGGGTCGGAAGGAGCGCTGAGTCGGGCGACGTGTCGTGACACCGACCGACCCGACCCCGCGAAGAGTTTTGCCCGGTGGGGCGCAACGGGAGGCCGTGCCCGGGGGACGACTCGAGACGGAGGGACTCACGAAGACGTTCGGCGACGTCGTGGCGGCCGACGACGTCACGGTCACCTTCGAGCCGGGGGAGTGTCACGGCATCATCGGGCCGAACGGCTCCGGGAAGACCACGCTGTTCGACCTCGTCATGGGGTTCCAGCGGCCCGACAGCGGTGTCGTGCGGTTCGACGGCGAGGACATCACCGGGATGCGACCAGATCAGGTCGCCCGTCGCGGGCTCGTCCGGACCTTCCAGATAACCGCCCCCTTCGAGCGACTCACCGTCCGCGAGAACCTGCTGAGCGTCTACACCGGCGGGCTGGGGTCGGGGCTCCGCGTCCCCACCGAGACCCACGAGCGGGCCGCCGAACTACTCGACCTGCTCGACCTCGACCGCGTCGCCGACCACGACGCGAGCGACATCTCGGGCGGCCAGCAGAAGCTCCTCGAACTCGGCCGGGCGACGATGCTGGAGCCGGAGTGTGTCCTCCTCGACGAGCCGACTGCGGGCGTCAACCCCGCCATCCAGGACCGGGTGCTCTCGGCGCTCCGCGAGATGAACGACGGCGGGACCACGGTCGTCGTCATCGAGCACGACATGAGTGTCGTCGGGGACATCGCCGACCGGATCACGGTCCTCGACGGCGGCCGCGTCCTGACACAGGGCGCGTTCTCGACGGTCACGAGCGACGAGCGCGTCAGGGACGCCTACATCGGGACCCGGACGGACCGGGCGACAGGGACCGACGGGGAGATGCCGGCGACCGAGACCGAGACTGGAACCGAGACCCAGACCGGGACCGGGACCGAAGTCGAGGCCGGTACCCCGACGCCCGGCGTCGTCGCGGAGTCGAGGGCGCGCCGGCCGGCGCCGGCCGAGAGCGACGCAGAGAGCCGGGTCGCACGAGCACTCGCGTCGAGGGCGGACGGCGACGAGGACGACGAACGGGGACCGGTCGACCGTCTGGTCGCCCGGAACGTCACGGCCGGCTACGGGAAGCAGGTCGTGCTCGACGGCGTCTCGGTCAAGAGCCACGATGGGATCACGTGCGTGTTCGGGCCGAACGGCTCGGGAAAGTCGACACTCCTCAAGCTGCTCGGGGGCGTCGTACCGGTCCGGTCGGGAGCCATCGAGTACGGCGGCCGGCCGCTCACCGGGCTCGAACCGCACGAGATCGTCCGGGCCGGAATCACGACGGTCCCGCAAGACCGGCGGACGTTCGCCGGGCTCACCGTCCGCGAGAACCTCCAGCTGGGGGCCACCACCGTCGACGACGAGGCCGTGGTCGACGCGCGGATAGAGGTGGTCCTGGACCTGTTTCCCGCGCTGGCCGCGTCGCTCTCCGAGCCGGCGCGGTCGCTCTCCGGTGGCCAGCAGGTGATGCTCGGCCTCGGGTGGGCGATGATGACGGGGGCCGACGTGTACCTCCTCGACGAGCCGCTCAGCGGGCTGGCACCGTCCGCCGTCGACGACCTCTTCGACGTCCTCCGGACCCTCGTCGACCGGGGCATCCAGATCGTACTGGTCGAACAGCACGTCCGGGAGGCCATGACCGTCGCGGACCACGTCTACGTCCTCTCGCAGGGACGGATACAGTTCGACGGGCCGCCCGAGGCACTCGAGAGCGAGGACCGCCTCGTCGAGCTCTACCTCGGGCTCGAGTGACGGACGACCGGGCGGTCAGCGGTCGGGCTCCGAGCGGTCGCCTGCCGCCGGGTCGCCGCGCCCACCGTCACTCTCGGCCCGTCGCTCGTCGGTGCCGTGGGGGGACGGCCCCTCCGTGGCCGCCGGCGGTGCCTCCCGCTGCCCCTCGGTCTCGCCCTGGGCGGTGGCCAACGCCTCGGCGACTCGCGACGGCCAGGTGACGACCCCACCGGGCGTCCGGAGGACGACGAGGAGGAGGACGACCCCGTAGACGACCTCCTGAAGTTCCGGGACGCCGACGGCCTCGCGTGCCACCTCGCTCGTCACGGTCAGGAGGAGCGAACCCACGATGGGGCCGAAGATGGTGCCGAGGCCACCGACGACGGCCGGCAGCAGGATGTCGAGGTTCACCAGCAGCCCGAAGACGACCCGGGGGCGGATGGAGACGAAGTACATGCTCCAGAGCGTCCCGGCCCACGCGGTGAAGAACGCGCTCACGACGAGCGCGAAGAGCTTGTACCGAATGGTCGGGATCCCGACGGCGCTGGCCGCGGCCTCGTCGTCGCGGATGGCGAACAGGTACAGCCCGATACGTGACCGCTTGATGACGAGTGCCACGAGCGAGACGACCAGCAGGAGCCCGAGGGCGACGTAGTAGTACGGGAGCGTCTCCCGGAACTGGAACGCGAGGAGGCCGTACTCGGCGCCGTAGGCGTCCGGGAACGGCTTGACGAAGCCGCTGGCGCCACCGAGCTGGTCGACGTTGATGAACAGGTACAGCAGGAGTTCCGCGAACGCGAGCGTGACGAGCGCGAAGTAGCTCCCGCCGACGCCGTAGCGGAAGCTGAGCCCGCCGATACAGAGGGCGTAAGCACCCGCGAGGAGACTTCCGGCGAGCATCCCGAGCCAGGGATTGACGGCGAACTCGCGGCTCAGGACGAGCGGGACGTAGGCACCGAGGCCGAAGAACGCCGCGTGGCCGAACGAGAACTGCCCGGAGAACCCGGAGACGATGTTCCAGCTCTGTGCGGCCGTCGCCCAGAGCAGCGCGACGACGAGGATGTTCAGACTCAGGAGGGCCCCGAGCCGCGTCCCGAAGACGGGGACGTCGAGCGACAGGGGGAGGACCGCGAGGCCGACGAGCAGGCCCACACCCAGCACCGGGGTGGCGTACCAGCGCCCACGCCAGTCTCCGAGCGTCTCGGCGAGGCTCCCGGCGCGCCGCTGGAGCCGGGCGAGCGACTGCGACCGGTCAGGCACGGGTCGGCCCCCCGAACAGCCCCGTGGGCTTGACCAGCAACACCGCGATGAACACGAGCAGGATGAGGACGTTGTAGTACGACCCGGGGAGGTAGAACGCGCCGAACACGCGGATCATGCCGACGAGCAGGCCACCGAGGACGGCCCCGCGGATAGAGCCGAGGCCGCCGAGGACGACCACCACGAACGCGACGGTCAGATACGCGTTCCCGAGGTACGGGTCGAACGGCTGGACGAACGTGATGAGCGCGCCGGCCAGCCCGGCGAGGGCGGCCCCCAGGCCGAACGTGAGGTAGTCGATCCGCCGGACGTCGATGCCGACGTAGGCGGCGTTCAGCCGGTTGTCGGCGGTCCCGCGGATGGCTCGACCGATGTGTGTCCGGTGCAGGAACGTCCAGACCACCGCCGAGGTGGCCGCGGCGACGAGCAGCGCGTACAGCTCCCCCTCGGGGACGTACACGTCGGCGAACCCCCAGCTGCCGAAGCCGGTCGACAGCTGGCGGGGGGTCGCGGTGAACGTCATCTCGACGAGGGCGACGATGATGATGAGGAAGGCGACGGTGACGAGGAACTTGTTCCCCTGGGCCTCCTCCCCGAGGGGTGCGAGCGTCGTCCGCTGTATCAGGACCCCGATGCCGAACAGGACCACGGCGGCCAGCGGGATGCCGAGGAACGGCGAGAGCTCCAGCCGCGCCGCGACGAACCAGACGGCGTACATCCCGACGACGGTGAAGGCACCGTGCGCAACGTTGACGACCTCCATGACGCCGAAGATGATGGTGAGCCCGAGCGAGACGAACGCGTAGATGCTCCCCAGGAGGACCCCGAGGACGAGGAGCTGGGCGAACACCGCCGGCCCGACGAGCAACGGCTGGGAGGCTAGCACCGACCCCTCCGTCGGCCGGGGGACCAGCGGCCGTGTCCACGGCTGAGGGGGTGCCAGGTCATGGGCCCCTCAGTTCTGGCCGATGAGTTCGGGCTGGACCTCGACCGTCGCGTACTCCTCGGGGTAGACCACCTGCGCCTCCATGTCCTGGATCTGGTTCATCACCGAGAGGGGGTTGGCGTTCTCGCCGCGCTCGGTGAACGAGATCGGTGGCATCGCCATGATGTGCTCGTCGACGGTGATGTCGTCGAGCGTCCGGCGCAGCACCTCCGGGTCGGCGCTCCCCGCCTGTTCGAACGCCTCGATGACGACCTCCGCGGTCGTGTAGGCCATGCCGATGTTGCCTTTCATCGCGGGGGTGTCGAAGGTCTGCATGTACCGCTCGTTGATGCGCTGGGCCTTCTCCTGTGTCAGGTCGATCTGGTACCCCGAGGAGAGCGCCCCGTCGATGACGTCTCCCATCTTCTGGAAGTTCTCGGTGTACATGCCACCGCTGGCACACGCCGCGAACACGTCCGGCCAGTAGTTCTGGTCCTGCATCGCCTTGACCAGTTCCAGCATCTGGTTCGTGAACACCGTCGGGAAGATGGCGTCCGGGTCGGCTTGCCTGAACCGCGTGACCTGACTGTCGGCCGTCCCACCGAACCCGATGCTCGCGGTCTCGACGACCTCCATGTTCGTCCCCTCGATGGCGCGCTCGAGCCCGTCACGGATGGCCTGTCCGTAGGTGGTGTCCACGTAGAACAGCCCGACGGTCTCGATGTCGAGCCCCGCCCGGTCGGCGACGGCAGTCAGCCCCTCGACGTGGTCGGCCGACTGGCTCCAGGAGTTGGGTTGCGCCCGGTAGACGTACTCGAGGTCGCGTTCCTGGAGCAGCGACGCGGCGACCGAGATGTCGATGACGAACGGCACGCCCTCGGACTCGGCGACCCGGGTCGCGGCGTTGGTCACGGGCGAGGAGTACGTCCCGGTGAGGATGTCCGCACCCCGGTCGATGAGTTCGCCCGTGACCTCCCCACCAACGGCGGGGTCGTTCTTGTGGTCGCCCTGGAGCACCTTCACCTCGGCACCGTCCATCGACTGGATACCGCCCTCCTCGTTCTTGACCGTCGCGGCCATCCGGACGGCATTGTGGAGACGGTTCCCGACGTAGGAGGTGCTCCCCGTGAGGGGGTGGACCGAGCCGATGACCACCTCGTCGGGGTAGTCGGTCGACGTGCTCGTGACGGTCGGCGTCCGCGTGGCAGTCCCGGTCCCGTCCCCAGCGGGGGTCTCCGTCCCCTCGCCGCCGGCACACCCGGCGAACGTCACCAGCGATGCCGTCGCCCCGGCCGCGAGGAACGCGCGTCGCGAGCGGCGGCCGTCGGGTCGGGTCGACGCGTCGGAGTCGGACACGGCCTGGGCGCCCTCCGTCTGTTTCGAATCACCGTCGGACATGCCAGCCATTCGAGCAGACAGACGTTTAAAAGTACTGGAAAGTTATCTACAAATGTGGTTTTCGATAAGGTTGGTAACGTGATTTCTGCGCTCGAGTTTCGTACAGTAACGTGAATTTTTCACCCCAATCGAGGACCCGAATCCCGATAGACGCCAGGAAGAGTGGTCGAGACACGAGCGCAGGGTGCGCTGCCCGCCCGCCCCGACCACGAGGGTGAAGTGGACAGACGGTCAGCTCACTCCGTCACTTCGAAGGCGAAGTGGAAAGCAGGGAGCGGGCGGACTGGGTGGTTGTCGAGGTACGACAGGTGGGGTTTGAGCTGGAAGTCGGGGTGGTCGTCCTCGACCCAGAACAGGGACGGGTACGCATCGATGAAGTGCCAGCCGGGTTCGCCCGTCGCGTGCAGGACCGGATTCACGGTGCCGGTCTCGTCGTCGCCACCCGTCCCGCACAGGTACCCGAGTGGCTTGTTGTCGTAGACGAAGTAGGGGGCGTTCTCGTAGGCGGTCCAGCCGATGCCCGAGAGTTCGATCTCGATCTCCGTCCCCACCGGCCCACTCGTCGGCTCGAACCGCTCGATGGACGGTTGCATCATGAACCCGGTGGCGGCGACCTGTCGCCCGCCGACGGCGGCCGTGATGGGACGCGTCGACCCGATGTCGGTCGGGATGGTCACCTCGGTCTGGAAGCGACCGTCCGCGTCGCTCGTCACCGTCGGCAAGACGTCGGGTTTCGCCACCGGGCCGATCTTCGGGTCGGGCGTCGAGGAGGTCCCACGTGGCTCGTGGCCCTCGTGGCGGTACCAGACGAGGTCGACCTCCGTGTTCGGCTCGAACTGCCGTCCGGTGATGATCGCCGTCGTCCCGGCCTGCCCACACTGTGGGCTGATCTCCAGTTCGGCGTCCGTCTCGTCGGCGAGCCCCCGGTAGTGGAGGTCGATGGGTGACTCGTCGAACAGGTCGTCCATCCAGGCAGTCCGGGGGGCCGACTCGGGCTCGCTCACCTCGACCCGCCACGCGGTCTGGCGGCCGCCCGCGACCGACCCGAACGGTGACTGCGTGTTGTTGAGCAGGTACGGGACCCCGCGGTAGTTGCGCCACACCTGGAGGACGTGCTCGCCCGGAGGCCCGACCGCACGGACCTCCGCGGTCGCCGTCCCCCGGTTCTGCACGCCGGTGAGGAATCCGACGTAGCCGTTGTCCCAGGCCACCTGATAGTTGTTCTGCATGACGTCCGGGCCGAGGCCGTACCCCCGGAGGGTGAACGTCTCGCCCATCGGGGCCTCGGTCCGGTCGAGTTCGAACCACGGGACGAGTTCGAGTTCGGCCGTGGCGACCGGCTCCTCGGCGTCGGCCTGCACCTCGATGCGGTGGGTCCCCCCGTACTCGTCGGGGATGGTCCACTCCGCGTCGAACGCCCCCGAGTCGTCGGCCTCGACGGTGAGGATGGTCTCGGACCGCGGTCGGAACTGTGGCCCGACGATCTCGTTGGCCTGGAGTACCCCCCAGCTCCCCTGGACCGAGTGCCAAACCACGTCGAACGCCTCCCCCGGCGGAAAGTTCCGTCCCTTGAACGTGACCGTGTCCCCGACGTACGCTTTCTCGTCGCTCAGTACGAGCGTCCCCGAACGCTCGGTGCCCTCACCCTGCCGACGCGAGGTGCGGCCGCGCCTCGCGGTGGACTCGTCCGGTCGCTCTGTCATATCCGAAGTACGCGACAGCACTCGTAAATAGCTTTGTGTGCCACGGGGCGACCCCACGGCCGCCCACGATGGAGCCCGGTCGCGGGGAGGTGGCCCAGTCGGCCCCCACGTTTATTATTGGGAGGACGTAGTAGGGGTGGGTGAGTAACACTAGCATGTCGAACAGACGGCTCGAGACGGACATGTTCGGTCGACACGTACAGTTCGAGTACTCCGAGACGTGGGTCGGATACGCCCTGTTCGGCCTCCGTGTCATCATGGGGTGGTCGTTCTTCTACTCCGGGGCCACCAAGGCGTGGGACCCGAACTGGAGTGTCCGCGGGTTCCTCCTGTACGGCATTCCGGAGGGGAACCCGTTCGTGGACATCTGGACGGTGATGGCCACCGAGTGGGCCTGGCTGCTCACGCCGCTGAACTCGCTCGGCCTGACGCTCGTCGGCCTGGGGCTCATCTTCGGCGCGTTCGTCCGGTTCGCCGCGTTCTGGGGTGCGGTGATGATGCTGTTCTACTGGCTGGCCGCGTTCCCGCTCCCGAACTCCATCCTCATCAACTACCACGTGATGTACGTCCTGCTGTTGTTCGTGCTGGGCGCGTTCGGGGCGGGCCGCATCCTCGGCCTCGACGCCTGGATCGAGTCACAGCCCATCGTCGAGAACAACCCCCGGTTGAAGCTGTTCCTGGGGTGAGCCGGGGGTCACGACGGCCATCGACGGCGGGCCGGCCCCCGACACCGCGGCCGTGGGACCCCCGTCGTTTCGGACTCGGGCCCGGAAGGTGGGCCCGCTGGTGTCGAAGTCACCATTATGTGGATTCGCACAGACGGCTAGTACCGATGAAACGCCGGTCACTACTCCGACGGACCAGTATCGGCCTCGCGGCGGTCGGTTCGACGGCGCTCGCTGGCTGCACCGCGGGCGACGACGAGGACGGCGAGCAGACGCCGCTCCCGAACCTCCAGCTGTCCGACCCGACGCTCGAGAGTTCGGTCGACGGGCTCTCCCTCGTCGACTCCCGCGACGACCTCCGGCGTGGACAGCAACACGAGGACGTCCACTTCGCCGTCGTCGCCACCGTCGAGAACGCCGGTGCGGAGGAGACGGACCTGGGTGACTATCAGTACACCGTCACCCTCTACGACGGGGCCGGCACCGACATCACGCCGGGGGATACGTGGACCGCTAACGCCGCCACGGTCGCCCCGGGCGAGACGGGGACGATACTGCTGCAGGTGTCGTTCATCGAGTCCAACGTCACCCCTCGGGACGTCGGCCGGTACGAGGTCGCGCTCGCGTGTGGCGGGGACAACAGCGGGAGCTACCTGACTTAAGCAGAGAGTCCCGCCGTTCAGGGCGGGCGTGAATCCGACTACTTCCGCCACAGACCACGCGGTTATGCCGACCGGGGGCGTCTCTTCGGTAACTCAACGCGGAAAACTGGAGGTGGTTTGGCGTTCCTCCCGTCGGCGTGGTCGATAACACACTTTCGACCGGGCGAGAGCCCACCGACGCACCTGCCGAAAGGCGGGCATGAAAAACGCGAGCCTGCCGCGCTTGAGCCTGCCCACCGTGGCTCAACGGGCAGGCAGGTCGATGGCACGACCCGTGCCCGGACGCGGAGAAATCGGTGTCCGGGGGTATCCCCCAACCCCTTCTCGGGTGACGGGGATACACGGTACAAGGAGATACCGCGTCCGTCGGGACGCCGAATCCGCCACATCCCTCACGGGACTCACGTACCGCGCACAAACCGAGACGCCCCGGCTCCGCCGGGTGGATTTGCCCCCGTTGGACGCACCGGAGTCCCACGCACCGTTTTGCGAGGTGCGATGGCCGGAGCGACCCCGAGCGCGGATGGGGAAACCTCGCGCTTCAGGGCGAGGAGGATGTCATTGCTGAGGCGTCGGTCCCGTGGTCGGTCCTACCAGTTCCGACGCGAGTGTGGGTCGGCCCCCTCGCCGGGGGGGTCGACCTGAACGTTTTTGACTCGTAGGTGCAAGGAGATACGCGATGCAGGGCCCAGCAGAGAAGCGACTCGATCCGACCGTCTCGCCGCTGTTCGTCGACGCGGTCCACGACAGGCTCCGGGCGTACGACGGCCGGCGGGTCGGCGACCGGCGTCCCTGTCCCGGGTGTGGGTCGCGTGCCCTGCGCAAGAACGGCTACCAGCGGGCCCGCAAGACCTTCGCCCGACTCGTCACCGAGGATGGCTTCGAGGAAGTCGGGCTCGAGGTCCAGTTGTACGAGTGCAAGGGCTGTGGGCAGTCGTTCCAGGGGGACCTCTCGTCGTGGTTCTATCCGCGCTGTGAGTACGCCCGCCCCATCGTGGAGCTGTGTCGCTTCCACGCCGCAGACCACACGTACAGCGAGTGCGAGCGACTCCTCGAGCGGCGCTACGGCCTCCAGGTCGACCGCGACACGGTCGAGCGCTACGACGGACGGTTCACGGAGCCCCCCGACAGCCGGGCGGTCGCGGTCGGGGAACGGCGGGTCTCGCTCGCCTTCCTCGCGTTCCTGTTCGGCGAGGACCTCGACGACGACCCGCCGTTCGTCATCAGGAGTCCCACCGCCCTCTGGTGAGCCTCGTGGGGAACGGGAGGCCCTCGTCACGCCCCGCGGTCAGTCACGGTACCGCTCGCGGAGGTCCTCGGGGAGCGACTCGACCACCTCGTCACCCGGGAACCGGGCGAGGTTCTCGGGGTCGAGGTCGAGGTAGTAGCGGTACTTCCGCTCGCCGCCCCAGTCGCTCCCCATGTACGCCAAGATGTCCTCGTCGAGCGAGAGGATGCGCCCGTCCATCCCGCCGGCGCGGACGTAGGCCGCCTCGACCGACCCGAAGTAGTAGGTGCAGTCCTCGAACTCGAAGGAGTCGACGACCGAGAGTTCGATGTTCCCGACGGCGTCCGCCAGCAGGGGCACGTCGATCTCCCGACCAGGGACCGTCTCGAGACCGAGGTGCGCTATCTTGTCGAGTTCGCGCCCGCTGACCATCCCACACAGGGTCAGCGCGTCGATCATCTCGGTCGAGGGGGCGGCCATCACGAACTCGGGGTTCTGCTCGATGAGCTCGTACGTGTGGGTCTTGTGACTGACCGCCAAGAGGTACCGGGGCGGGTTCCACCCCGCGAGCATCCACCACGAGGCGGTCATGACGTTCGGCCCGGCCTCCTCGCTGTCGGTCACGACGAGCGCGACGACCTTCGGTTTGAACAGTCCCATCGAGTCCATCGCCGAGACCGCTTCGAACGACTCGGGCGCGTCACTAGTGGCCATACCTCGTGCTACCGTCTCGGTCGTCTAATCAGTTCCTCCGGAGAGAGGGGTGTGATCGGCGTCCGGGCTACGGCCCGTCGTGGTCGGTCACGACCGCACGGACGTTCTCGAAGTAGGCATCCACGTCACGACCGACGACCGGCCGCAGCAATCGCGTCCCGATGGAGCCGGCACCGCCCGTCAGCTCTATACCTCCGCCGAGTACGACAGGGCGACGCGACCGTCGTCGGCCTCCTGGAGCTCCATAGCCGCCAGCACCTCGAGGTCGCTCCCCGTCTTCGAGTCGAACGCGCTCCCCCTGGTGACGACGTAGTCCGGCGGGTGGACCTCCACGAGTTGGGCCTCGCCCCGCAGCGAGACGGCCACCCTGCCGACGCTCCGGGTGATCTCACAGGTGTACTCCCGGTCCGACACCCGTTCGACCGACTCGGCACCCGGGATGCAGGTCGCCAGCGTCTCCGGGTCCGTGATGGCGGCCCAGAGCTGGTGTCTGTCGGTGTCGAGCCGGACCGTATCGGCGAACGACATGATTCCGTCCTCTCTATCTTCGGACGGGACGGCGGCCGGTGCACTGTCCGCGGCTTCGGCCGGCGGTGGGTCGTCGTCTCGGTGGCGCATGGATGCCGAACAGTTCGGGAGGGGCCTCGTCGGTCCGCCCCGGTCTCAGGCGCTCTCCGGTACCTCGATGATCGAGAACTGTGCGGAGGCGACGCCGACGTCGAAGCGGCCCTGCTCCTGGTCCGATATCTGGACCTCGTACGCGTAGGTTCCCGGGTCGAGGTTCTCGGTCTCGAGCGTGCCGAACCACCGCGGGAGGTCGTTCTCGTCGTCGAGCGCGTCCGTCCAGCTCAGCGCCACGTCGTCGAACGCACCGTCCGGTGAGACGACCGTCACCGAGTCGATGCCGGCGTTCGCGGGGGTCGTCTCGTCCTCGACCGCCTCGCCGGTGTTGGGGTTGACGAGGCCGTCCTGACCGACCATGAGGCCGGAGGTGCTGTCGTAGAGGCCGATGACGAACGTGACGTCCATCTCGGGGGTGTACTCCCGTTCGGGGGCGCACGCACCGACGAACCCGTTCGAGTATTCGGGGGCCGGGTGGCCGACCCAGTGGGTCGCCGCGTCGACGACGTAGTTCGTCGGGTCGTCGTACTCGACGATCTCGATGGAGTCAGTCAGCACGCCGACGTTCTGGAAGGTGGCGTCGCCGTCGCTCCTAGTCACCTCGACCGTGTAGGGGAGTCCGCCGGGGTCCATGTCCTCGGGGATCATCCAGCTCCCGACCCAGTTGTTGCCCTCGCCGCGGGTGGCGTGGCCGTGCTCGTCGGTCCAGCTCAGTTCTACCGTGTCCATGCCGTCGCCGACGTTGACCTGGGCGCCGTCGAGGTCGTCGGGGGTCAGCTTCTCACCGGTCTCCGGGTCGTAGATGCCGACGAAGAAGACCGCCTGCATGCCGGGGACGAACGTGTTCGTGGTGGCGCATGCCGACATGAACGAGATCGCGGCGGGGACCCCTTCACCGCCGGCCCACGTCTCGGTCGTGACGACGAAGTTCTCGGGCTGCGGTTCGGGTGTCTCCGTGTTCTGGTCGGCCGGCGCCGTCGTCGGGGCCTCGGTCGCTGTCGCGGTCGGGGTTTCCGTCCCGTCGTTACTCCCACAGCCCGCGAGGCCGACGGTCGCCCACGTGGCGGCACCGCTCACCAGCAGACGGCGCCTGGTGGTCCCCGAACTGGTCTGTGACTCCTCCTCCCGCCCCTCGTCGTGGGAGGCGGCGTCGGACGCGCCGGAAGGCCGGTGGCGTTGGCTCATGATCTGTTACCACGTCACCTGACATCTGTATTAAAAGTTTGCGATTATTTCGTGCTATCGTGTGTCTGCAGAAAATTGGCCGTCGGCAGCAGACGGACGTCAGGAGACCACTCGGACCGACATTCGACCTCGAGTCCACGCTCCGAGCGACGAGCGGTTTTATGTGGGATGGTTCTCAATGTGGCGGGTAGTATGAGCCAGAACGGGCAAGACGACGAGGATTCAGCGTCGTCCAGCATGACACGACGACGACTCGTCACGACCGGGGCGGCCACGTGGGCGACGGTGAACCTCGCGGGGTGTGACCGCATCGACGACCCCGGAACCCAGGCTCCGAGCCCGGCGCCCACCACCGAACCCGGCAGCGATGGCTCGGGGACCACCACGGTCACGGCCCAGACGACCACGACCGACGCGCCCGGCAACCAGACCGACGGGACCGACGGAACCGACGCCCAGACCGCCACCCAGACCGCCACGCCGACCGAGGGGCCCACGACGACGACTGCGTGCGCGGATATCGACCGGTTCGCCGCGGGGATGGAGATCGGCCTCCACGTCGGGGTCTACGACTCGGACACCGGGACGTTCCTCGGCGACTCCCGGCTCGATACGGTCACCGTCGAGTTCCCCGGGGCCGAGTTCGAGCCCATGGAACTGCGGTGGAGCGGGCCCCACGAGCGGTACAGCGAGGACGGCTGGGGCGGCAAGATCGTGACCAGCCCGGACGCAGAGCCGGGGACCTACCGCTACGAGATCACCGTCGAGGGTGCGTCTACGACCGACGGACCGGAGACGGTCACTGGCGAGTTCACGGTGCTCTGACTGCCCGCCGGCGCCGGGCGCGTGACAGGAGTGGGGGCCGGGCGGCTCGCCACGGTGGGGTCGCGCTGAGCGAAAGACTGATTCTCTTACACGAGTCTAGCGACAGAGTGAGTCCCATGTTAGCGAATCGCACATGCCTCGTGACCGGGGCATCGAGAGGCATCGGGAGAGCCATCGCGGAGGAGCTCGGTGAGCACGGCGCCGACGTCGTCGTCAACTACCGTTCGTCGGAGGGCGAGGCGCACGAGGTCGCCGAGCGCATCGAGGCGGCCGGCGGGTCCGCAGTTCCCGTCCAGGCCGACGTCGCGGACTTGACGGAGGTCGAGGCGATGCACGAGCAGGTCAGAGAGACGTTCGGGCCCGTCGACGTCCTCGTGAACAACGCGGGGATCACGATCGACAAGAAGTTCGAGAACATGACCCGGGATGACTGGGACCGGGTGCTGCAGGTGAACCTCGGGGGTGTATTCAACTGTACCAAGACGTGTTTCGAGGACATCGGGCAGGCCGAGGAGGGGCGACTCATCAACATCTCCTCGGTGGTCGGCCAGCAGGGGAACTACGGGCAGGCCAACTACGCCGCCACCAAGTCCGGGCTGTTCGGGTTCACCCGGACCGTCGCGCTCGAACTCGCCCGCGAGGGGTCGACGGCCAACTGCGTCGCGCCAGGGTTCGTCAAGACGGACATGCTCGACCCGGTCCCCGACCGCGTCAAGGAGGGCATCCTCGAGCGGATTCCACTGGACCGCTTCGCGGAGGTCGAAGATATCGCCGGCATCGTCCGGTTCGTCGCCAGCGAGGACTCCTCGTACATGACGGGCCAGATCCTCGGCGTCAACGGCGGGATGGAGTGGTGAGATGACGGGACCCCGAGTCGCCGGGGTCGGGATGACCCCGTTCGGCAAACACGAGTCCCGGACCGCCAGAGACCTGTTCGCCGCGGCCGCCCAGGAGGCCATCGCCGACGCGGGCGTCGAGCACGCGGCCGTCGAGGAGGTCCGCTTCGGGAACTTCATGGGCGAGTTCGCGGAGGGACAGGGGCACATGGGGCCGCTCGCGGCCGAGGCGGCCGGTGTCCACGCCCCGAGCACGCGCATCGAGAGTGCCTGTGCGTCCAGCGGTGCGGCGGTCCGCCAGGGCGTCATGCTGGTCCAGAGCGGACAGGCCGACGTGGTCCTCGTCGGCGGGGCCGAGCGGATGACCAACCTCTCGACGGCCGACGCGACCGAGGCGCTCGCCGCGGCCGCCGATGCCGTCTGGGAGGTCCGACCCGGGATGACGTTCCCGGGGGCGTACGCGCTGATGACACAGGCGTACTTCGCGCAGTACGGCGGGACCAGCGAGGACCTGGCGCACATCGCGGTGAAGAACCACGCCAACGCCGTGGAGAACGACCTCGCGCAGTTCCAGCGGGCCATCGACGTCGAGGACGCGCTGGAGGCACCGACCGTCTGCTCGCCGTTCGGTCTCTACGACTGCTCGCCCATCAGCGACGGTGCGAGCGCGGCCGTGCTGGTCAGCGAGGAGTACGCCGCCGAGCACGACCTCGACGCCCCCGTGGCCATCACCGGGAGCGGCCAGGGGACGGACAGTCTCGCGCTGCAGGCCCGGGTGTCGCTCACACAGACGACGGCCACCGAGCGGGCGGCCGCGGCCGCCTACGAGGAGGCGGGAATCGGACCGCGCGACGTGGACGTCGCCGAGGTCCACGACTGTTTCACGCACGCCGAGGTGCTCGCGCTGGAGGGGCTGGGATTCTACGACCCTGGGACGGCCATCGAGGCCGCGCGCGAGGGTGAGACCACCGCTGACGGCGACCTCCCGGTGAACCTCTCGGGAGGGCTGAAGGCCAAGGGCCACCCGGTCGGGGCGACCGGTAGTGCACAGATATCGGAGCTGACGAAGCTCCTCGAGGGACGACACGTCAACAGCGACGCCGTCTCAGACAGCCCGGGGACGGTCGGGCTGACCCACAACGCAGGTGGCACCGTGGCGAGTGCCGTCGTCCACGTTCTGGAGGTGGTCGCATGAGCGGACACGGTGAGCGAACGCGAGGATGCCAGCGCGGCGCGCTGGAGGTGGTCGAATGACCCGCGAGTACCGCGACGCTGGCTACGACGACTTCCTCGACGCACTGGCTGCGGGCGAGGCCTACTACCTCGAGGGGCCAGACGGTGACGGGTTCCTCCCGCCGCGGGAGGTCCACCCCCGGACCGGGGAGGAACTCGCGGAACGGCCGTTGTCGGACGCCGGCGAGGTGCTCACGTACACGCGCGTCGAGGTGCCGACGCCACAGCTGGCCGACGACGCCCCCTACGTGCTGGCGGTCGCACAGTTCGGGCCGGTCCGGCTGACCGGCCAGGTCCACTCGGTCGACCCCGACGACGTCGAGGTGGGGATGCGCGTCACCGCCGACGTCGGCGAGACGGTGACGTCCGGCGAGCGAATGGTGGTGTTCCGGCCGCGCTGAGGGGTCGCCACAGGGAACAGTATTAATATTCATGACAGGGACAGTACCCGTGGACGCCGCCGAACGGCGCGGCTCGCGCGGCGAACCGAACACCCAGACACACAGCGAACCAATGCGACTCTCAGACACCCGCGATAGATTCATCGGCGAGTTCAGTTTCCCGGTGCGACGGACGGAAGTGATAGAGCAACTCGGCGACGTCGCGCTGGACGCGCCGGGCGGGGAGCCAGAGACCATCGGCGAGGTGCTCGACCGGTCCGAGACGACCGTGTTCGGGTCACCCGACGAACTGTTCGACGTGCTGGTCTCGTTCCTCGGTGAGCAGTACGTCGGGCGGAAGTACTACGACGACCGCGGCGCCAACACCGGCATCGACAGCGAGGAGGTGTCGTTCTGATGGCCCGGACCGTCGTCGTCACGGGCATCCCCGGTGTCGGGGCCTCCAGGGTCTGTGAACGCACCCGGAGACGGCTCGGGGACGAGTACACCCTCGTCAACGTCGGCGACGTGATGGTGGAGTCGGCGCTGGAACACGGCCTGGCGGACACGCGTGACGGCCTCGCGGACCTGCCGCCGCGCGACCAGCGGTTGCTCCAGCGGCGGGCCGGCGAACATGTCGCCCGCAAGTCGGCAGAGGGGCCGCTCATCGTCAACACCCACTTGGTCGTCCACACGGACGCCGGGTTCCTGCCGGGGCTGCCGGGGGACGTTCGGATGGAGATGGACCCGTCGGTCCTCGTCGTCGTCGACGCCGAACCGGAGACGATACTGCGTCGCCGAGCGGGGACCGAACGGACCTACCCGAACGACGGCCGGTCGGTCGTCGAGTTCCACCAGCAGCTCCAGAGTGCGGCCGCGCTCACCTACTCGGCGACCGACGGCATCCCCATCCGGCACGTCGACAACGACGACGACCTCGAGGTGGCCGTCGACGACCTCGTCGCCATCGCCGAGGAAGCCACGGCGGAGCGCTGACCCAGACCGCAGACGGGTTGATGGCCCGAATCGCCCTGCAGACCGGGGCGTACCGCGGCTTTCTCGAAGTATCATATCGGTTATAAAACCTTTTTGTAGCACTCTACCCACATCGGTATCGAGTCCCACAGGGGACCTGATAGCCATGACAGCCCAGGAACTCGTATGGCGTATCGCTGGCGGGTCCGGCGACGGTATCGACTCGACCAGCCAGAACTTCGCGAAGGCACTGTTACGGTCGGGGCTGGACGTGTTCACCCACCGCCACTACCCGTCGCGGATCCGCGGTGGTCACACCTACGTCGAGGTGCGAGCCAGACCCGAACCAGTCCGGTCCCGGGGCGACGGCTACAACTTCCTGCTCGTGCTGGGCGACTCGTTCGCCCGCAACAAACGGGAGGGCACCATCTACGGTGACGAGCGGGTCAAACCCCTGACCGAGAATCTGGACGAACTCCGAGAGGGTGGCGTCGTCGTCTACGACACGGGGATGCTCGACGAGGAGCTCGTGGCGGCCACCGACCTCGAGGAACGAGCCGAGGCGAACGACTGGCACGTCTACCCGGTCGACCTCCAGGCGATCGCCCGCGAACACGGCCGGGACGTGATGCGCAACACCGCCGGCGTGGGGGTCACGGCGGCCCTCATCGAGAAGGACCTGGACCACTTCGAGCGACTCCTGGAAGAGCGGATGAGCGGGGACGTCCTCGAGGCGAACCGGGCGGTGCTCCGGGACGCCTACGAACAGGCCGAGGCGTTCGAGTTCGGACACGACCTCCGGGTCCCGTCGGGGGACCACGAGGAGGAACAGGCGTTGCTGTCCGGGAGCCACGCCATCGCCTACGGGGCACTCGACGAGGGCTGTCGGTTCATCTCCGGCTACCCGATGACCCCGTGGACGGAGGTGTTCACCCTGCTGTCGAAACACCTGCCCGAGCGAGGGGGAATCGCCGAGCAGGTCGAGGACGAGATCGCCGCCGTGGCTGCCGCCATCGGCGCCTCCCACGCCGGCGCGAAGGCGATGTCCGGCTCCTCCGGCGGCGGATTCGCCCTGATGTCCGAGGCGCTGGGGCTGGCCGAGATCACGGAGACGCCGCTGGTACTCGTCGAGTCGATGCGAGCGGGGCCGTCGACGGGCATGCCGACCAAACCCGAGCAGTCCGACCTCGACCTCGTCCTCTACACGAGTCAGGGCGACTCGAACCGCGTGGTGTTCGCACCATCGAACACGCGGGAGGCCTACGAGCAGACCCGCGACGCGTTCGAACTGGCCTACGAGTACCACCTTCCAGCGCTGGTGATCTACGACCAGAAGCTCTCGGGGGAACTCCGGAACGTCCCGGTGTCGTTCTTCGACCAGGAGCCGTCGCCCGGCCTACCGAACACGCTCACCGAGGACGCGCTCGACGCGGAGCCGACCGACGGCCGGTTCCATCGTTACCGGCACGAGGACGAGGAGGCATCGACTGGCGTGAGCCGTCGGTCCATCCCCGGCCAACGCGGCGGCCACTACCTCGCCTCGGGGAACGAACACCACCCGACGGGGCACCTGAGCGAGGACCCCGAGAACCGGGTCGCGCAGGTGGACCGCCGGGCGGCCAAGCTCGACGCGATACGCGAGCGCGTGGACGGCGGCCCGGCGAGCCACCAGACGTACTTCGGGCCGGAGACGGCCGAGTACGGTATCGTGACGTGGGGGAGCCAGCAGGGCACCGTCCGGGAGGCCGTCGCGCGGCTGAACGAGGAGGGCCACTCGGTCCGCGGGGTCGGCGTCAGCGACCTCGCGCCCTTCCCGGTGACGGAGATGACCGAGTTCCTCGAGAGTGTAGAGAGTGCGCTCGTCGTCGAGATGAGCGAGAGCGCGCAGTTCCGTGGGCTCGTCCAGCGGGAACTGGGTGCCTACGGCGACCGACTGGACAGCCTGCTGAAGTACAACGGGGACCCCTTCGAGCCCCGCGAGATAGCCGAGGCGTTCCGGGCGAGCGTCGAGGACCACGAGTTCGACAGTTCGACGACCACCTTCGTCCCCGCAACGAGTGACTGACAATGAGTGTATTCACCGCCATCGACGAGGATAGAGAGCTAGACGAGGAGGACTTCACCCCCGGTATCGAACCGCAGGCGACGTGGTGTCCGGGCTGTGGCGACTTCGGCGTCCTGAAGGCGCTGAAAGGCGCCATGGTCGAACTCGGCCGTGACCCAGACGAGACGCTGCTGGTGACGGGCATCGGCTGTTCGGGCAAGCTCTCGTCGTACTTCGAGAGCTACGGCTTTCACTCCATCCACGGCCGCTCACTCCCGGTCGCCCGGGCGGCGAAGTTAGCGAACCCCGGTCTCGAGGTCGTCGCTGCCGGCGGCGACGGCGACGGCTACGGCATCGGTGGCAACCACTTCGTCCACACCGCCCGGGAGAACCACGACATGACCTACGTCGTGTTCAACAACGAGATCTTCGGGCTGACGAAGGGCCAGACCTCGCCCACCTCGCCCAAGGGCCACAAGTCCAAGACCCAGCCCCACGGGAGCGCGAAGGACCCCATCCGGCCACTCTCGCTGTCGCTCACGGGCGGCGCCTCGTACATCGCCCGCACGGCGGCCGTCAATCCGAACCAGGCACAGGAGATACTGGTCGAAGCCATCGAACACGACGGGTTCTCACACGTCGACTTCCTCACCCAGTGTCCGACGTGGAACAAGGACGCCAAGCAGTACGTCCCGTACGTCGACATCCAGAAGAACGAGGAGTACGAGTTCGACATCACCGACCGGCGTGAAGCGGGCGAAGCGATGTACGAGGCCGAGAGCGCACTCTACGACGGGACCGTTCTGACGGGGCGGTTCTACCACGACGAGACGCGACCGTCCTACCACGAGGAGAAACAGTCGGTCGGCGAACTCCCCGAACAACCGCTCGCGGAGCAGTACTTCGACCCGGACCGCGAGTGGGAGCGGTCGCTCGAACTGGTGGAGAACCACACCTGAGCGCCGCGACGTGCGGTGCCGCCCCGGCGTCGGTCGGGCCGCCGTGGCCCGGCGGCCTCCCGGGGCGGCGTGACCAGACGGGGCGCCGTGTTACACGCATATACCTGTAACAGACTGGGTGCGCCGCTCAGGACAGGCCACCCTCGCCGTCGGACTTGCAGTCACAGGCCCGTTCCGTGAGGAGTTCGTCGAGTGTGTAGAACCGGCCACACGACTCGCAGGTGACGGTCACCTCGACGTAGACGTCGACTGGGCCGACGTCGAGTGCCCCGGCGTTCCGGAGCTGGTCGATACCGCGCCCCGTCACCCGGGCGGTCCGTGTCTGGAGCGACTGGAGGCGGTCCCGCCAGGCGTCCACCCGGGCGTCCGCGTCCGGGTGTGACGCCTCCTGACTCGCGTCGAGACAGTCCACCAGGTGCCGGTACACCGTCTGGTGAGAGACGAACGAAGCTTCGACCTCGTCGATCGGAACGCCCGCCTGGCGGAGGCGTTCACGCGCCTGCGTCCGACTCCCGGCGTCGACGTCCTCGGCCGTGAGGAGTCGGTAGAGGTTGGCGACCTCCCCGTCGAGGAACGTCCGGCCGGCGTCCTCGACGGCTGCCCGGAGCACGCGGCGGTTGAACTCCCCCGCGAGGTCACGGACGCTGACCTCGCCGGCCTCCCACCGCCGTCGCAGGTCGTCGTGGATGGTCTGGAACCCGTAGGCGGCCGCGATTCGGCCGAGTTTACACTCGCACGGGGCCGCCGCGTCGGTGTCGACGTCTTCCATCGTTGCCGACCAAACGGTCACGGTGGGTATAAACGCCCGGCGCGCCGCTCAGCCGCCGTCCATGACCCGGCCGGACTTGGTCTCGATGTCGAGTTTCCAGACCCGCGGGTCCTCGTGGACGTCCACCTCCGTCAGCAGGTCCGGCCGGTAGGCGTTGTCGGCCAGCGCGGTGCGGGCCCGCTCCCAGTCGGTCGGGGTGATGCGGTCGAGCGGCCCGGTGGCGATGACGCTGCGCCACTCGGTGTCCGACGCCACGTCGTAGACGAGGAAACTCGCCTCCTCGGTCCGCTCGGCGTACGTCACCTTCTTGCCCTCCTCCGAGTGCCCGACGAGGAGGAAGTACAGCGTGTCGCGCTCGTCGTACCCGAACGAGATTGGGATGCCGTACGAGGACCCCTCGGTCGCCATCGAGAGCGTCCCGACCCCCTGTTTCTTCAGCAAGTCGACGACCGCCGACTCGGGCATCATGTGTCCCTGGAGCACACTCGATTCGTGTGACATGCCAACTAGTGTGAATTTCGTGGGTAAAAGATTCGCTCACTCGATGACGAGTCTCCGGACGAGGAGAACGAGCTGCGGATCGACGGCACGAGGACAGGCAGGACGGGGTCACTCGCTCGTCGGGTTCGCGACATTATCTATCAGAAGTAGTTACGTCAAGATTGAATCGGCAATCGGTCGAGAGCGTCGTCGGTCGGAGGCCCCGGAGCCCACACGACACGGGGGCCGACCACTGAGGAGTAGAGAGCTGTTCGGTCCGAACTACGGGAGCGTCCATCCCCCCACGCGCTGTCTTCCCTCGTCGTCGCTCGTCTCGGTTTCCCCACGCTCAGCTCCGCTGTTGGCGTCTCGTGGGGGACAGTAGGTGAGACCGGCTTCCCGCAACAGGCGACGACAACTCGGCCGGGAGTACGCCACGTCGAAGGTGTCTCGGAGGAACGCCTGGAGGAGCGCCGGCGTCCACGCCGGCGCGTCGAGACCCACCTCGGTCGGTGGGTCGTGGAGGTGGCGCTCCAGTCGCTCTCGTTCTTCCTCGCCGAGACGGCGTGGTCTGCCGGGACGGTCGGCGTCGGTCGCTGCCTGCGCGACGGTGGTGCCGTCGAGCGACGCTGGCGTGAACCGCTGGAGCCAGCTGTAGATGGTCTTCTGGGAGACCCCGTGTCGGTCGGCGAGCGTCGCTTGCGTGACGCCGTCCTTGTAGGCGATCGCGGCGAGAATCCGCTGGGCCGGTCGCTTCCCGTCGACCACGTCGAGCGCATCGTGTAACTGCTCGACCGTCACGTGCTCCAGTCGGGCCATGCCTCTACTCCGTTATTCCAGTAGTTAGTTCTGACGGCTATCGTCGGTCGGGCCCTCGACCGAGGCAGCAATCGGGGGCGGTCACTCGACCTCTAAGGTCTCCGCGAGGTCGCCGTCACGCGTCGCGAGCGGGACGTACGCGCCGTGGCCCGCGTCGTCGATCCAGTCGACCACGTCTCGTCGCCGGTGGTGGCGCACGTCACAGACGTCCGCGTAGCCACAGTACCGACAGCCCGCGGTCCCCGAGTCGACGAGCGTGGGCTGGAAGCGACCCTCCGTGATACCGTCGGCGAGACGACCGAGGCGTCGGGGGGTCTCCTCCTCGACGAACCGGCGGAACGCCTCGTGCGTCTGGAACAGCGGGTAGCGCCACGTGGTCTGTGGCTTCTCGCTGTCGCTCGTCCGGGCGTAGTCGGTCAGTTCGTCCGAGCCGACCAGCCCCTTCCGGTGGTTCACGCCCGTCGGCGGCTTCACCTGGTAGTAGGCCCCACCGACCGTCTCCACGTCGTCGAGGACGCCCTCGGCGAGCAGCGCGTAGAGCGGTAACTGGAACGCCGTCCCGCCGAGCGTGTCGGTCTCGCTGGGCGTGCCACCGGTCTTGTAGTCCCGGACGACGAGTTCGGTGGGCTGGGTCCCGGGAACGGCGTCGATGCGGTCGACCATCCCGTGGATGGGGACCTCGCCGACGGCTGTCTGGATCCGGACGGGGTCGCGCTGGAGTGGCTCGCGGTCGTCGTAGGGCGAGTCGCCCACGCGGGCCTCGAACCACGCGGGCCGTGGGGTCGCCTTCGAGACCTCGTCGAACTCGTGGTCGAGGAAGCGGACGAGGAGGCCACGCTCGGGCGACCCGAAGCCGTCCTCGCCGTGGTAGGGGTTCTCCGCGGGGTCGTCGAGCCCGGCGAACACGCCGACGAGCCACTCGCGCTGGAACGCGGTCGGGTCGGCGTCGAACCGCTCGTCGAGGGTCTCGAGCGCCACGTCGAGCAGGTGTCCCTCGCGGGCCCGGTCCCCGACGAGCGCGACCGGGTCGCCGGGGACGCCCTGCAGGCCGACGTAGTAGCGTTCGAGCACGTCGTGGACGAACCCACCTCTGGCGCGGGCGTCGGGTTCGAGGCCGACCTCGTCCGGGTCCTCGATACCGAGGACGCGCCTGACGTAGTACTCGAACCCGCACGTCGCGTACGTCTCCAGTCGGCTCGCGCTGTACGGCTCGCGCTCGTCGGTGCCGTGGAGCGCGGCGACCGTCTCGGCCGAGAGCTGGCCGTCGTACGCGGTGAGGGCGGGGCTCGCTCGGGCCGCGGCACAGGCGACACCCTGCTGGGTGCGGCGCCGTCGTAGCTCGTCGAACGCACCCATCTCGGCCGCACGGTCCACGTCCGGTGTGTACTCCTCGACAGTCTCGTGGGCGAATCGGCGGGCGAGCGAGCGCTGGACGTCCTCGCGCGAGCCCGGTCTGGTGTCGGTGTGGTCGACAGGCTCGAACGCGAGGTCGGTCACCCGCCGGAGTTCGGTGACGACGTCGGCCTCAACGTACGGGTCGCCCGAGAGGTCGCGTTCGGGGACCGAGAGCGTGAGTGAGGCGTCACTCGCCAGCAGGAGCCCGACGTGGTAGCGCGCTCGCTGCTGCGTGTCGGCCTGCTCGAAGTCCGGGTGGGCCTCGTTGATTGGGCGGGTGAACGCGAGTCGCTCGGCGTTCTTCGGGAAGTGCCCGGCCGTCAGCCCGAGCAGATACGTGTGGTCGAACTCGTGGGCTGCGGCCTCGTCCAGCCCGCAGACGACGACGTGGTCCTCGCGAGTGTCGTCGGCTTCGAGCGTGAGGCCGGCGAGCGCCCGGTCCAGCCGGTCGACCGCGTCGCCACGGTCGAGGTCGGCGTGGCCGTCCGTGGCCGCGAGCGTCTCTAAGGTTCGGTCGAGCCGCTTCCTCGCGTCGCGCTCGGTCTTCGCTCGCGGAGTTCGCGGGAGATCGTCGATGCGGTCGGGGACGCCGAGCCGTTCGAGCAGTGCGTCGATCCGCTCCGAGAGGTCGGCTAGTGAGGTCTCGCGGAGTCGCTGGGCGTCGGTGACGAACGAGCGAACAGCCGCCGCGAGCGGCCCGTCGAGGTGGTGGTGGGCGGTCGTGAGTCTGGGCGAGCGGAGCCGAGCGCCGACGCGGCCCAGTTCCGCGACGGCACCCTCCGGGAGGTCCGGGTCGACGAGCGGGTTCGAGTAGAGCGCCGTCACCGTCTCCAGCGTCGGGTCCTCGCGGGAGAGCGACGAGAGCGACGCCAGCACCTCGCCGAGTGCCGTCTCGCCGAACGACCGCTCCACCGCGAGCGTGGCTGGAACGTCGTACTGTTCGAGCGTCTCCACGAGGCGCTCGCGGTACGCACCCGGGGCGGTGAGGACGACACCCAGCCGTTCCGGTGGGGTGCCGTCGGCGATACGCTCGCGCAGATCACGAGCGACGTGGCGGAGTTCACCCGGGACCGTTTCCGGTCGAACGAGGTCGATGCCGTCGACCGGGCCGTCCGTCTCGGCGACGCCTGTCGGCCGGTAGAGCGAGCGGGCCGCGGCGAGTCGGCCGGAGGGCTCGGTGTCGACGGACTCGTACTCGAAGCCCATCTCGCGGTACGCCGAGAGCGCGCGTTCGGCACCACGGTCGATACCGACTGCGTCCTCGTCGGGTGTCATCTGCGGGACGAGCGCCACGGTCGGCCACGTGTCCGCGAGGCGCTCGACCAGTCGCTTTTCGAGCGGCGAGAACAGCGAGAAGCCACCGAGGACGACCGCGTCGACGCTGGGGAGGAGTGAGTCGAGTGGGGTGTCGGTCTCGACGACCCGGTGGTAGCGCTCGGCGCGAAACGTCTCGGCCGCGTGGTCGGCGAGTACCGTCTCGCGGGCGTCGGCGAACGTCTCGGCGACGGCCGTGGCCGTCTCGGCCTGCAGGTCGAGCCCCTCGGCTTCCAGTCGAGCGCGGACCGCCTCGGGCGAGAGCAGGTCGGCGAACTCGAACAGCGAGAGGAGGTCCTCGACCTGTGCGCAGAGCCCACTGGCGGCGAGATCGGCGGAGTGGAGGGGGTTGGAGGGGTCGTCGAGTTCCTCGACGGCGAGTTCGACGAGTCGGTCCCGGAGCGGCTGGTCGACGTGCGTGGCCCGGCCGACGTAGCGCTCGCGTTCGTGGCAGTCGCCGACGACGGAGTCGAAGCTCTCGACGCTGAGTGCGGCAGACGGGCCGTACGCTCGCCAGCGGTCGCGAGTCCGGCGCTCGGCGTGGGCCGAGCGGGCGAGATAGAGGAGGCTACTGGGCGTGTCGCCGACCGTCGAGGAGAGGGTGTCGAACGCCGCCCGTTCGAGGAGCGCGTGACTCGGGCCGGCGAGCGTGCGGCGTGTCATCGGATACACGTAGCTGAGAGGCAGGGATCATCAACGTTCGTCCGAGGGGGAACGTTTTGATATCCCGTACCAACACGCTGGTATGAGCGAGTGGCGAGGCGTGGTCCGCCAGGGGCTCGCGGCGTATCGGGCACGGACCGGGCGAGACGTGATTCGGCTCTCGGAGGTGTACGACGCGGTCCTCCCGGCTAGCCGAGAGGCGTTCCCGGACAACCACAACCAGCGGGCGAAGATCCGGCAGATACTCCAGCAACTCCGGGACCGCGGCGAGGTGGACTTCCTCGACGACGGCAAATACACGCTGGATGGACTGGACGAGGCGAAGTTGAGCGGGGAATCGAAGGCGGCCGTCGAGGAAGCGAGCCAGCGGAGCGAGACAGCCGATCGAGTGCGCCAGCAGTCGGGGGGAGGTGCTTCGAGCGAACCCGCGAGGACACAGCGCATCGTCGACGAGCTCGTCCGAGACCCGTCGCTCGTCGCCGACCTCAAGGCGCTCTACGACTGCACCTGCCAGCTCTGTGGTGCTCGGCGAAAACAGGGACCGGATACGCGTTACGCCGAGTGTCACCACGTCAAGCCACTCGGCGACCCGCACCGCGGTCCCGACACGAGACCCAACCTGCTCGTCCTCTGTCCGGACCACCACGTCGACTTCGACTACGGGATGGTCCGGGTCGACCCACGGTCGCTCGCGGTCGACCACGCCTACGATTCGAGCGTCCACGCCGAGCTGGAGACGCGACACGAGGTGGGCGAACGGTTCCTGACGTACCACAACGACACAATCGCGTGCGAGCAGTTCGGGTGATCTACCGACGACGAGCGGAGTCGAAGAGCGCTGTCGCCCCGTCCGCAAGTCAATTTCCGTCCTGAGAACGTACTGAGAGCCACTCTGAACCGTGAGCTGTCCCGGGTAACGTCCGGGACGGCCGCTCCCCTCACCGTATTTACGTCCGGGGCACGGATTCCGGGGCACGAGATGCCACTACCGATCGACGTCCGGGACCGGGAGCTCCGTGCCCCCGAACGATTCGACATCGGGGCGGAGTACCGGGCGGACCTCGAAGGGATCCTGCTCTCGCGGGCCGAGCTCGAAGACGGCGTGTCCCGGCTCGCGGCGGCGGTCACGGACGAGTACCGGGGGAACCCCGACTTCTACCCGGTCTGTGTGCTCAAGGGAGCGATGCGGTTCTTCGTGGACCTGCTGCGTGAAATCGACCTGGGGGTGCCGTACAGCGAGGGGATGGTCTACTCCTCGCGATATCAGTCCGGTCCGACCACACAGACGCCGGCGATGGAGTTCTTTCAGGAAGAGCACCTATCCGGAAAGGACGTCCTCCTCGTCGAGGACGTCCTCGACGAGGGGTACACCCTGTCGGCGCTCCGGGAGCGTATCGAGGCGTTCGACCCGGCGTCAGTCGAGATCGCGACGCTGTTCGACGTCGCGTCGAACCGGCAGGTGGACGTTGACCCCACGTTCGACGGGTTCGTCCTCCCCGACGGGTTCTTCGTCGGCTACGGCCTCGACTACGAGGAGCGGTACCGCGATCTCCCGCATCTCGCGGTTCTCGACCCGGCCGTCGTCGACGGCTGAACGCCGGACCAGCGCATCGTCTTGCTCTGGCTGGAGCTACCTCGATGCGTTCGTACGAAACGAGGACGACGACGGTCGGTAGCGCAGACCTCCGTCTCCAGGCGGATGTCGAGCGATCACTGCTGGTCGGACCGAATACGGTGAACGTCTGGTTGGTGCGACCCGAACACGCCGAGACGCACTCGCCGACATCGTGGTCTAGCGTGGGCATGCTGGCAGCGACGGCTGTCCGTCTTCCCACCGGAGTGCTGCCACCGCACTGGACAGTTGCCGACGGCGCGCATCGAGCACGGCAAGTGGGTGTGAATCGAGGAGCGTCACTCCGTGCCGATCGACTGGCGTCTCCTCGTCGTCGAGCTAGATATGGGAGGGAGTAGTTGATCGAGAGAGCCGACACAGCCCGACTGCGACTCAGTCGTCCGCCGGGACCGGGTCCTCGGCCGTGACGAGGTCGGCGGCCTTCTCCGCGATGGCGATGGTCGGGGCGTTCGTGTTCCCGCCGACGAGGGTGGGCATCACGCTCGCGTCGACGACACGCAGGCCCTCCACGCCGTGAACCCGGAGTTCGTCGTCGACGACGGCCATGTCGTCGTCGCCCATCTTGCACGTTCCGACCGGGTGATACACCGTGTGGCAGGTTTCACGGATGTGCTCGCGCAGCTCCGCGTCGGTCTGAACGTCCTCGCCCGGCCAGATCTCCTCGCCGCGGTACTCGTCGAGCGCGCTTGCGTTGGCAATCTCTCGGGCCTCTTTCAGCCCCGCGAGGAGCACCTCCATGTCACGCTCGTCGGTGAGATAGCGCGGGTCGATGACCGGGTCGTCGAACGGGTCGTCGGAGGCGAGCGTGATACGTCCGCGGCTCTCCGGGCGGAGTTGCGTGGCCCCGATGGAGAAGCCCATCCCCTCCTCGGGGTTGGCGAACCCGTGTTCCATGAAGTAGACGGGCGCGAAGTGGTACTGGAGGTCGGGCGCCGGTTCGTCCTCGCTCGTGCGGGTGAACGCTCCACTCTCGCCGATGTTCGTCGAGGGGGCGGGGTCCTCCGGCCCGGCGGTCCGATCGTAGACCGCGAACGCGAACAGGTGGTCCTGCAGGTTGCGCCCGACGCCGGGCAGGTCGACCACCGGGTCGATACCGTGGTCGGCGAGGTGGTCGGCCGGCCCGATACCCGAGAGCATGAGCAGTTGTGGAGAGTTCACCGCGCCGCCACAGACGACGACCTCGCCGTCTGCATCGGCGGTGTGGCGCTCGCCGTCCTGTTCGAACTCGACGCCGACCGCCCGGTCGCCCTCGACCCGTATCTCGGTCACCTGCGCGCCCGTCTCGACGGAGAGGTTCTCGCGGTCCAGCGCGGGCTTGATGTAGGCGGCGGCGGTCGAGAACCGCTGGCCGTCCTTCTGCGTGACGTGGTAGTGGCCCGTCCCGGCCTGCTGGGCGCCGTTGAAGTCGTCGTTGCGCTCGATACCAGTCTCGGCGGCCGCATCCACCAGCGCCCCGGACGTCGGGTGGGGGTCGGCGGCCTCGGCCACGTTCAGCGGGCCGCCCTCGCCGTGGAACTCGTCGGCGCCGGGCTCGAAGTGCTCCGCCCGCTTGAAGTACGACAGCATCTCGTCGTACCCCCAGCCTTCGTTGCCCAACTCCGCCCACGTATCGTAGTCGTAGGGGTGCCCCCGGATGTAGATCATCGCATTGATCGAACTCGACCCGCCGAGGGTCTTCCCGCGGGGCCAGTAGAGTTCGCGGTCGTGCAGTTCGGTCTGGGGCTCGGTCGAGTAGTCCCAGTCCACCTCGCTCTTGAACAGGTGCGGGAACAGGGCCGGGACGTGTATCTCCTCCTTCTCGTCCGGTTTCCCCGCCTCCAGTAGCAGGACCTCTCTCTCTCCGTCCTCCGAGAGTCGGTGTGCCATTGCGCAACCCGCCGAGCCGGCGCCCACGACCACGTAGTCGTATGAGGTGTGCTCACTCATACCGAGCGCTCAGGACTGCCGTGACTTATAGATGTACCACGAAATGACGGTTCCAGTCGTATACACAAACCAAATCCGTGGGGCCGTCTCGGGGAGCGTTCACCTTGGTCCGGCCCGGGGTGGCGGGGGCGGCGGGCAGCGCCATCCCCCACACGGGGGTACATCTCGACACGCCGTATCACATCCCAGAAGACCGGCCACGAAGGACCCGACCGCCCGTCTCGAGGTTGTGGCTGCGCGCGGAGCGGAGCGAGCACGGAGCGGTGGGTGGGGAGGCGGGGCGGGTTCGGGACCCACCAAAAGAGGGCCGTCGGCCCTAGTCGGCCTGCACCATCTGGGCCGCCGTCGGTCGCTCTCGCTCGGCGATGGCCACCAGCTCCCGAGCGTACGTTGCGATGCGTCCCTTCGAGGTCGGCAGCGTCACCTCGACCGCCGCGACCACCTCGTCCTGGATGAGCCACTTCCCCTCAGTCAACCGGTCAGCCGCGTAGACAGCCGCCCCGGCGACCGTCATTCGCGACGTCCCCGGCCCAACTGGGACCGCATCGGCCACGTCCAACAGCCCGTCCGCCACCCGGACCAGTTCGAGCGCCTGCCTAAGGGTCAACTCGACGCCCACCTGCTCCAGCCCCTCGACGACCAGGTCGACCGCCCGCTCTCTGACCACCGGGGCTTCCAAGCCCGCCTCTGATCGAATCTTCCGGGCTGCCGCGCACACCCGCTCTTCGTCCGTCTTCGTGTACTCGGCCACTTCGGCGGGCGTCCGCTCGAAGCTCGTCTCTCGGCAGGCCAGCAGCACCGCTCCGCCCGCCAGCGACTCCCACGCCATCCGCCCGCCCGGCAGCCACGCATCGCTCGCTGCCTTCAGATATCGTGCTGCATCGCCCAGCACATGGTCCGGCAGGCCCAGATTCGCGCCGAGGAGTCGGATGTCGTGGAACCCCTCGTTCAGCCGCTGGTCACGCTTATCAGCCATCGTGAAGCGCTTGTGTCTCGCCTTCAGCCGCCCCATCCGACTCCGCTGGGTCGGTGAAAGTGAGTTGCCCTTCCCATCTGACCCGAGGAAGAACGTCGTCACCAGGCCCTTGTCCACCCGGAGGTGGTCGACCGGCTCGACCGCCCACTCACCGATTCGTCCGGATGTCGTGGGCGCGTGTGCCTGCAACGTTGGCTTCAGGTCCACGTCCTCCACCCTGACCACCAGTCCACACCGCTCACACACCCACTCCACGGCCATCGACCGCACCCGACCTTCGCACTCGGGGCACCGCGACTGCCCCTCACTACGCTCGTCGACCCGTCCCTCGCCGTTACCGTCTCGACCCGAAACAGGGGGCCGTTCCGTGTTCGCCGTCCATTCGCCGATACCCTCTTTACCGATCGTGTTGCTACTACTCATTGGTCTTACCAGACCGAAGGCGTCCTCGCGACGCCGACCAACCCCGCCACAACGGGGTTTCATCGACACCGAATCGACCAGCCTGCGCGCCGCTTCGCGCCTTCACTGAGCGCCCCTGGGCGCGAAGTGGCGCGTTACGAGTCGCCGCCGCAAACAGCCGTGCGCGTCAGCCCAGCCCGCGAAGAGTGGCCAGCTTTATGCCGGTTCTCGCGTCGGCGAGCGGCGGTTGGCGAGCCGACCGAAAGCGCGCATAATGCTGGCGTGCCGGGGAGGCACGAACGCAGAGCGGGCGCCCGGGCTGGCGAGCAGGGCGCACGTTGAACACGCACCAGACAACCGGAAGACGACGCTTCACGACACGGGCAACCGGGGGGGACTGAAAGGGGCCGGGCGGTCGTGGAGCGAGACCCCGTAAGCACCGAGCTTGCGAGGCGCGCAGCGTGGGTCGCAGCCCGCGAGCGTCCGGGGGCTTTCGAGGCAGTCGTGACTCGGTTCGACGCCCGCTGTATTCCACCATTCGTCACACTGATACGGCCGATGCATACACGCTGGAGTAGCCGAAGGAATGGTCGATGTACGGACCCCACACCTGCTTCACCGAGCGCTACCCCCGACAACGACACGCCTCTCTCCCAATCGCCGGGAGGCGGTCATGAATCGCGAGACGGAAGCAGCGAGCGACAGCGACGCCACCCCAGGCGACACCAGGCCATACATTCACGTCCGGCCGACCGGGACACCACTCGACCCGCAGACGATCGCCGCGCAGTTCGAGCGCCTGCACGGCCTCGTCGAGGTGACGAACTCGGGTGCCTCGGGTATCAGAGACGCACTGTTCGAGACGACCACGCTCCGTGGCGCGCTGGCGCTGGACGAGGAAACTCCGGTCCGCCTCGAAGTCCTCCTCGTCGCACCTGGTGGCCCCGAGCCAGCGCTCGAGTACTACCTCGGGTGCGAGCCGGTGAGTCAACTCGAGCGGATCGAGCGGAGCTACGAGCTGTTGTTTCCCGGCGGATACGAACTCACGCGACGTGAACTCTCACTCACGGATCGACTGTCATCGCGTTCCACCCGAAGCGAGGGGGCCGACACGGCCACGGTCGAGGACACGGAAGCCGACGCCCCGACGCCGGTTCGAGCAATCCAGTGGACGGGTCGCGGCGAGCGTCGCCAGGACTGGCAGACACGGCTCACGCCTTACGCCGCGTTCGAGGACGCCGAGGAGGGGCGCTCGACGGCGCCACCACTGGCAGAGGTCGCGTCTCTGCTGGCCAACGCACCCTACCCGGCGGTGTATCAGGCGCTTGCCGAGCCATTCGAAGACTACACGTGGGCGGTCGAGCTCCGAGAGGACGACCTGAAAGAGGGCGTCGAGACCTGGGGTGGAAAGCTCGCCGCCCTCATCTGGGGGACGCCCTCTGAGCGCAAGGCGAATCGTGAGGCCAAGCGCAGAGTCGAGCAGCGCCACCGAAGACACAGCGAGTACGAGCCGAGTTCGTACTGGGGGGACTACGACACGGGCTCGACGACGTCGAGCGACTCGGCGTCCGAGCGCAACTACTCACGGTTCACCGAGTCGCGGCTGGCCGACCTCGAGACGAAGGACGCGACCCACGCGTTCGCCGTCACGGCCAGAGCGGTCGTCTGCGAACCACCAATCGACTCCACGGACCACCACACAGCACCGGAGCCACCCACACAGGCCACGGACGGCGGCCCGACGCTCGCCGAGGACGTGACGCGACCGCCAACTCACCCAGCAGAGAACGCCCGCACGGCGGAGACTGCGGCGTCTGAGAGCGGCTCGACCGAGACGGTCACCGACACCCGGTCGCTCGACGGGCTCATGGCCGCGCTGTGCGACGTGCTCGAGCACGCCGGCGGCGAGCACTACCACCTCGAAGGGCGCGAGACCAGCCCCGAGAAGACGTGGGCTGCGCTCCTCGGTCGAGACCACGCAGCCCCGGACCACGACCGCTTCACCACCTGGTTCCCGTGGACGCAGAACCGCTCGGCCTGTATCGTCACCGACCCGAGCACGCTCGGGCTGTTCACGCTCTGTAGCGGCGCGACGCTCCCCGAGCCCGCTCGTCGGGCACTCGCGCCCACGCCCGCCGAGCAACGGGCGCTCGAGCCGCTCTCGGCCGAGCAGGTCAAGCGCTACCGGACCACGGGCTTCACGCTCGGCCGCCTCTTGGATCACAACGACGAACCGGGCGACCTGCTCGCGCTGCCACCAGCGCTCCAGTCGCGTCACACGGCTCTCTTCGCGCCGACCGGTGCCGGCAAATCGACCTTATTCGAGCGAGCCATCGTCGACAACCGCGCCGCCACCGATGGCGCCGATATCGCGATCCTCCCGAAGGGCGACGGGATGGCCGACGAACTCCTCAAGGCACACTTCGCTCGCTACGGAACTCTCGACGATGTCTACTACTTCGACTGCGCTGACGTGCTCCCTGCGATGGGCTTTTTCGACATCCGGGCCGACCTGGAGGTGGGTATCTCCCGTGAGACGGCGGTCGACGACCGCATCACCCACTACGTGGAGATCGTCAAGGGGCTGATGGGCGCCGACGCCTACGGAAGCGCGAAACGGAGTACAGACGTCCTCACGTACCTGTTGCGCGCCCTGTTCGACCCCGTGAACGGGTCGGACGCGTTCTCACACGCCGAACTCGTGGACGCGGTGGCGCGAATGACGGCCCGACAAGCCCCGCCGCCGGTCATCGACGACGACCTCGCCGCCCTCCTCGAGGGTGTCGTCGCCAACCGCGGTGATTCGTTCGATGCCATCATGCAGGGTGTCTCGACCCGTATCGAGAAGGTGCCGGCCGACCGCCGACTCGCCCGCCTGTTCGGCTACGTCGCCACGACCGACTCCGAGGACGCCTCTCCGAGACACGTCACCGTCGACGAGCCGGAACCCGACAGCACGGAGCCGCGTTTCGACCTCGACGCGCTGTTGAACGAGCGCGCGACCATCATCATCGACACGGGCAGCCTCCGTGGCGACGCCCGCCGCGCCATCACGCTGGTCGTCCTCTCGCAGTTGTGGGCCGCCCTCCGCCGACGGGCCGCCAGCGATGGTGACGACGACCGCCCGTTCGTCAACTGCTACATCGAAGAGGCCGCGACGGTCGCGGATACGGGGCTCCTTGGTGAGCTTCTCTCGCAGTCACGAAGTTTCGGCCTCGGAATCACGCTCGCGATGCAGTTCCCTCGCCAGCTGCAGACGGCCTCGCAGCGAGCCTACGACGAGGTGTTGAACGACGTCGGCACCATCCTCGCCGGGCCGGTGCAGTACGACCCACGCCTCGCCGAGCGACTCGCGACCGACGAGATCGACGCAACCGCGATGGCTGCCCGACTCCGAAGGCTCCGCGCCGGCCAGTGGCTCGCCACCCTCCCGGCCCCGTTCGGCAGCAGCCCACCACAGCCGTGTCTGCTCGCCTCGCCTGCCCCACCACGAGGCCACCCCGCCAGCGACGAGCCACTCGACCGAACCGAGCAGGTGCTGTACGAGGCTGCTGCTGCCCGATGCCTCCACCGCACCGTTCAGGAGGCCGGCCTCCCACTCAGCACGACACAGCGCTACACACCAGACGGCACGCCCGCAGAACCCAGCCCCGAAGACGACGACGCCCGCCGCCCGCGGGTCGATACGCCCCTGCCCTACACCACACGGTTCCCGAGGGGGCTTCGCTACGATGCCGAGCGCCACGCCATCGTCTGTGCCCGTTGTGAGTCGACCTACGACCCCGACGCCGAAGGGATGCGCCGTGCGCTCGCCTGTCACCCGCGGGGGCGAACGGACCCCGACGACGTCCCTATCACCGAGCTGACGCTCAAGCTCAGCCCGACCGAGCGCCACCACACCGGCTACACGGACGCCCAGCTCATGTTCCTCCAGGCCGTCTACAACGCCCAGCAAGGGCGCTACCGGGCGCCAGAGTTCGACCTCGTCTTCGACACCATGCTCCGACTCCAGGAGTACGTCGGCATCGACACCGAGGCCGTCGACGAACTGCTCGACGCCGGCGTACTTCGCCACGACGGCGACCACCCACAGCGCCTCTACACCGTGGCAACCGAAGGCCGACACCTCCTCAACGAGGGCCACCGGCAGGGCATCGCCTTCGGCCACGCCACGGGCGACCTCGGCGAGTCCAGCCAGCACACCCTCGGCGTCGAAGCCGGCCGCCGATACCTCGAGACGAACTATCTCGACGACCCCGACTCACCAGTAATCGAGATCGTCCCCTACTTCGAGCCGAATCACGATGCCATCAACCCGTCCGGAAACGCTGAACGCCTCGACGTCGTCGGCCTCGATAGGGAGGGCGAGGTCGTCATCGTCATCGAGGTCGAACGCATCAACAACGACCTCGCCGAGGCTGCCCCCGCCGACTTCGACAAGATCGCCGCTTGCGACCCCGAGGAAGCCATCTGGATAACGATGACCCAATCGGACGGCCACCGCCTGTTGCGTGCGCTCAACGACCCCGCAGACGGCGAGCCACGCGTCACTCAGACGTACGCAGAGACGACGGCCCTCCAGCGATTCAACCTCGACACCCCCGGGTGCACGGCTATCTACCCGGTGACGTGGATTCGCGACCGAATCGACCGAGACGGATGATAGCTCCCCAGCCTGGAGGCTGAGGGTTCAAATGGTAACTCGCAGGCTTTGTTGAAACCCTCAGTTGATGATAGGTAGTTTGGGCTGTGCTGTACAGGACGCGAGGCGGTCACGCACCCGACATCAATTCATCTCGAACCGTGGCGGCAACCTCCTGTTGGGTCGTCTCGTCGACCCGCTCGCCATTCCACCCTAGGTCGAGCGCATCGTCTCCGTATCGAGGAAGGATGTGAACGTGGGCATGGGGTACGTCTTGTTCCGCCGTGACGCCGTTCTCTTGGACGAGAGCGAAGCCGTCGAGTCCGTAGGCCGTTTCGAGCGCAGCTGCAACGTGGTGAACGGTTTCGAATACCCTCCCGGCCAGAGATTCCGGCATGTCGGTCGTGGTCTCGTAGTGGGTCTTGGGAATAACGAGCGTATGTCCCCGAGTCGCCGGTTCGATATCGAGGAAGGCGAGCGTATGCTCGTCCTCGTAGAGTCGATATGCAGGCGAATCCTCGGCGACGATAGAGCAAAACACGCAATCGGTCATGATCGGTCAGTTCACCACACGACGAATAATTCCACCGGCTGGCAGTACAATGCATCTCGTTCGTACAGCGTCCACCCTCTGTATCACTCACCGACGTTCTGCCAGACCCCGAGTAGGTCTCGCTGGCTCTGCTGTATAGCAGGCGCGGGTCGGACACGACGGATGGGCCGTGAGCGCCTGCTCGAGTCATCCGAAAGATACGAGAGATCGGGCGCCCGGCGTTGGCGTGGTAACCGGAGGGGTGAATCTTTATTCGCCATAGACCCGTGGTCTGGGGTATGGCTCCCAGTATCTGGGAGCTGTTCGTCTCCCTGTTCAGTCGGGGGGAACCGGAGGACGACGAGGCTGCGCCAGAGGACGATGAGAGACGATTCGTCCCGTCGCCACTCGACCTGTCTGTACGAGCCGGACACGGGGGAACGGACGGTGAACGCCTGCGGGAGCTCTCCAAGATCGACGAACGAGTCCGCGAGATCGAGGAACATCACCAGGATAGCCCAGACCGGGACGCCTGACGAACTCCGTGATGGATGCCCCCTGCCAGTAGGCCGGGGGTTAATGTTATTTGCTTGTAACGTGTTGTCGAAGCTCATGCCACCCGAGACATTCCGGAAGTTGGGCCATCAGGGAGTTACGCGCCGCGGTGTGCTCCGCTCGATCGGGGCCGGCGGAGTCGGAATGGCTGCAGGCGTTGGGGGCAGCCACGCGACGCCCGGACAGTCAAGTGAGCAACTCGATCCGCCAACAATTCGCGGCAGCGTCAGGCAGGTACACGTCATCCGAGCCGAACCAGATGCGACGGTACGGCTCATCGCGAAGGGTGGTGAGGAGGTCGCCACCGCGACCGCAGACCAGCTCGGGTCGGTGCTCTTCGAAGAGATCGACCCTGGACGGGGATATCAGGTGACGCAGACGGTCGGTGGAACCGAGAGCGACCGCTCGCGTGCCGTTCGCGTGCTCCCGGTCGACTACACGCCGCCAGACGGCTTCTACCAGAGACAGAAACTCGATTCTGGCTACAACTACATCGAAGTCCGCGACGGGGTCGAACTGGCGTGTCAGGTGAAACTCCCTGACGCCGACGAGTGGGGCGAGCCGCCATATCCGGCCGTCATCGACTACTCGGCGTACGAGCCGTCCGTCCAGTTCTACGACAGCCTCGACGACCGGTTCCTCGCACGCGGCTACGCCGTCGTCGGCGTCAACATGCGGGGTTCCGGTTGTTCCGACGGCGCGTTCGACTACTTCGAGCATCTGCAGGCGCTCGACGGCTACGACATGGTCGAGGCGATCGGCGCCCAGAAGTGGGCCAACGGCGTCGGCCTGGTGGGCAAGTCCTATCCCGGTATCTCACAGCTGTTCGTCGCCGCCACTCGACCACCGTCGCTCAAGGCTATCGTGCCCGGACACGTCGTCGGCGAGTTCTATCGGGATGTCGCGTACCCAGGCGGCATGTTCAACGCCACCTTTGCCGGCAGTTTCGCCACCGAACGTGACGCCACCACGGCCCCAGGTGGCGAGTACGCCGGTGTGGAGCAACGCATCGACAACGGCGACGATGTCTGCGATGCGAACCAGTTGCTGCGGCTCCAGAATCCCGGGCTCTTCGATCAACTCGCCAGCAACCGCTTCGACACGCAGTACTTCCAGAACCGGGCGCCGTGGACGTTCGTCGATCAAATCGACGTGCCGACACTGCTGGTCGAATCCTGGCAGGACGAGCAGGTTGGCTCGCGGGCAACACGGCTCCTCGAGCGATTCGACACGCCCCAGCCCGTACGCTTTATCGGCTCGAACGGCGATCACGGGGAGTACTACGGCGAGACGATCCTGGAGGACATCTATCGGTTCCTCGCGTACTACCTGAAGGAGGAAGTTCCCGAGGGAGAGAGCGGCTCCTACGAGGAGGCTCTGGCGGCGTACGAGAGCGAGGATCCCGTGGAGATTTACTGGGAGCTCGACCACGACCGCAACCCTCGGTTCAGCACATCGTACGGGACGTGGCCACCAGCACAGACAGAGACGTGGCGGCTCTACTTCCAGCCGGACGGTAGCCTCGCCTCATCGGAACCAGACGACACCGAGGCGTCGACGAGCTACGAGTACGACCCGATACTGAACCCGCTCGGCCAGCTCGTCCCACGCAACGACGACGACCAACTCCAGTGGGGACAGCAGCCTGACGGCACCTACGTTGCGTTCGTCTCCGACCAGCTCGACTCCGAGCACGTACTCCTCGGGTCGGCGAGCGTCGAGCTCTGGCTGCAGTCCGACGCCGACGATACCGACATCGAGGTAACCCTCTCGGAGGTTCGGCCAGACGGCACGGAGATGTACGTCCAGAACGGCTGGCTCCGAGCGAGTCACCGAGCGGAAGATGCCTCGCTGTCGAAGCCGCGACGCCCGTGGCACACGCATCAGGCGAGCGATCAGGTGCCGCTGCCGGATGGGTTCTCGAAGCTCAGGGTCGAACTCTTTCCGTTCGGACACGTGTTCCGGGCTGGTTCACGCGTCAAGGTGGCGATCGAGACACCGGGCGGGAACCGCCCGTTGTGGGGTTTCCAGCTGATTCCAGAGGAAGCGATCAACACTGTCGCCCATTCGTCGGTGCGACCGTCGAGCGTCGCCCTGCCGCTTCTCCCAACCGAGACGACTGAGACAGATCGCCCCGACTGCGGAGCGGTGAGCAACCAACCGTGTCGACCGGTGGGTAACACTGACGAGTAACCTGCCCCACCGGCAGCTCTGAGGCACTCCACCGAATTGGCGGGATTTGAAAGCGAACCCGGACCACCGTTTCGGCGGCCGAGCCTGCGACGGCTCGCAGGGGCTCGCCGACTCCATCGCCAACAACCGCGATGATGTCACCGACAAGCACGGCCACCGGCCGCTGTTAGTGATGCCGAACGGGAAGACGAAGGGACACCACAATAGTCGGGTACGGCGGGTCCCTCTGCACCATCCGGTTAATCTGGCTGGTGGAGAGGGTCGTACTCGATACGGCTATCTCCTCCGGCGGTAATGTCACTGCGGCAGATAACGTATGGCAGCAACGACCGGTCAAGCAGTAGAAGGCATCGAGCAGTCGCCCACGGTGGGCCGCTGGAACTATCTGACGGTGGGCGGCCTCGCCGCACTGATCGAGGCGGCCATCTACGTGGCCGGTATCGCGTACTTCCTCGTCGTCCTCGATTTCGCGAGCGTCACCGGGGCGCTCCAGCAGGTCGAACTGTTCGTCGCGAACGAGGCGAGTCTATCCGCGATGTACCTGCTCATCTACGTGGTCTTCGGCATCGTGCTGGTGGCGCTCGTTCTGGCGCTCCACGAGCGGCTCGCGGCCGGTGCACCGATGCTGATGCGAGCGACGACGGCCTTCGGACTCATCTGGGCCGGGCTCGTCATCGCCAGCGGGATGATCGCCACTCTCGCGACGGGCGTCGTCGTCGACCTCTACAGCACCGACCCGACGCAGGCGACGACGGTGTGGCTGGCGGTCAGTCCGGTCATCGACGGGCTGGGCGGCGGTAACGAGATCGTCGGGGGCGTCTGGACGCTGCTCGTGAGTGTGGTCGCCCTCCGGACACGAGCACTCCACCGACTCGTGAACTACTTCGGCCTCGTGGTCGGGGCTGCAGGCATCCTCTCGGCGATTCCAGCGCTCGGCGAGATCGGCGGTGGCATCTTCGGGCTCACCCAGATCGTCTGGTTCGTCGCGCTCGGCATCCTCCTGTTAGGCGCAGGACGCCGTGAGGTGTCGACATCCCTTCGAGAGGAGTGACTCAAACAACCGTGGTCTGAGTCGAACACGGACGGCTTGCTGAACATACGCTCCGTGTCCAGCAGGCACCTCCCGATTGCGCTTCGACTACTCGGCAGGTGTGCTCTCACTTTACGCTCTCTGGCGTCGTACGCACCCTCGCTATGACATCGAGTGTCGAAGAACAGTCAGTCAAGAGTCGCACGCAGATGCGAGCCGTCGTGGCCGAGCAGTACGGGCCTGCGGATGTCCTCCACGTCGAGGAGGTCGCAACGCCGATCCCCGACGACGACGAGGTGCTCGTTCGGATCCATGCCACGGTCGTCGGCCCGCCGGACTCCGCCGCTCGGGAAGGGCGTCCGTTCCTCATTCGGTTCTTCAACGGTCTCAGACGGCCGAAAGCGGTACCGGGTGACGTGTTCGCTGGCGAAATCGTGGCAGTTGGTCGGGACGTCGTGCAGTTCGCTCCCGGCGACGACGTGTTCGGAACCGCCGCTCCCGGGAGTGGCGCGCACGCCGAGTATCTGTGTCTCCCCGCGGACGGGGCCGTGGCCGTCATGCCGTCGGAACTCACCTACAGCGAGGCCGCGGCCGTCTGTGACGGTGGGCTGACGGCGGTGGCGTTCCTGGAAGATCACGCGCACCTGCAGGCGGACGAGTCCATCTTGGTCAACGGGGCGTCCGGGTCGGTCGGGACGGCTGCCGTGCAGATCGCGAGCGAGCTCGGTGCGACGGTCACCGGCGTGTGTAGCACCGCGAACGTCGAGTTGGTGCGATCGCTCGGCGCGCAGACCGTGATCGACTACACGACCACCGACTTCGCGGCGACCGACACGACGTACGACGTCATCTTCGACGCCGTCGGCAAGCGACCGTACTCGACGTGCAAGGACTCGCTCGCCCCCGGTGGGCGCTACCTCACGACCGTCCTCTCGGTTCGAATCCTGCTGCAGATGCTGTCGACTCGGCTGGTGGGTGACAAGCGAGCTGCCTTCGCTGCCACCGGGCTGGGGTCGGCGGAGACAAAGCGCGAACACCTCCATACACTCCGCGACCTGGTCGAATCGGGCACGTTCCGCCCGGTGATCGACCGAGCGTACGCACTGGACGACATCGCCGACGCACACCGGTACGTCGATACCGGGCACAAAGTGGGGAGCGTACTCGTCACGGTGGAGTAAACCACCCGCTGTAGCGCGCTCGTGGCGGGCTAAACGACGGTGGGAGCCCGAGAATGGTGTCCCATCTCTCTGTGTAGGAAGAACACGAGGTAGAGAACGACGGGACGCTACGTCCACCTATTGCATCGGGTAAACTGTCCCTGACTTCATCTCGGTAGAGCCCGCAGATACTGCCCGAGGAAGAGTGCGTTCACGGCACTACCGCAGAGCCCGAGAGACGCGTTTAACAACTACTCGGGCCGGCCTGTGACGCCTACTAACTGCCACCGATGCCGTGAGGATCCGCGTCTGGTGACTCGTCAGCGCGGAGTACCAGTCTTCACCACCCGCTGTGGACTGTACCCGGTGAAGACGGCAGGCCGGGTGGGCCGAAGCGATAGTGGATTACGACAGATGAAATGAGACTATTGCTCCCAAGGCTAATATGCTCGCGTCCACGAGACGACGTATGACCGACGTCCCCGCCGACGTGAACGAGCGCGTCACAGAGGAGTGGAAGACGGACACCACGCCCGGTGAGCGCGTTCGCACCGTAATGAAGCGGACGTACGACCCGCAGTCGGTCGCCAACATCGCCGAGCGCGCGTTGACCTCCGAGACGACCGCACGTAAGCACCTCCGCGTGCTCGCCGAGGATGGCTTCGTCGAGGAGGTCAGCACCCCCGAGGAGCGGGGAACGCGCTACCGCCGGGCCCCCCGCTCGGTTGTCCTTGAACGGGCCCAACAGATGCTCGACTCCATCGACATCGAGACGCTGTCGGCACGCGTCGCGGAACTGCGCGAGAGCGTCCGTGAGTTCGAGGAACGGACTGGCGCGGAGTCCCCGAGTGCGGCCGCCGTCGACGACGCGGAACTGAGTGCCGAAGCGGTGACGGAGTGGCAGACAGCGCGCCGGAATCTGAAGCTCGCGCGGGCCGCGCTCGCGCTCGCCGACGCGGAGGAGACCATCGGAGACGACGCCGGAGCGGGCGACAGCAGCGAGCCGGCCAGCCTCCTCGGTTGATTCGATGCAGGAGGCCGAACCACACTCACTGCGAGGGGCGATCGACGCAGGGGCGCTCCACGACTTCCGGACGGAGTTCGAACGTCTCGAACCGGTGGCGAGTGGCTCGCTGGACGACCCGGTGAGTCCCGATGAACTGCGGCTCCGGCTCGACGACGGCATCGGGACGGCGACGAGTGCCACTATCACCGTCCGGTGGTCGGTACAGAGCGACTACAACGTCCACTACAGCGACGATGCGGGTCGAAACCTCCGGTGGGACGTGCATCCGCACGACTATCCTGTCCCCGACGGTGACGGCCACTACCACCCGCCACCGGACGCGTCGAACGATGAGGATGATGTCGAGGAATCCTGTATCGGGGTCACGGAAATCGTCCTCGTCGCCCGGGCCGTCCACCAGCTGTGGCGGGTAGGCTACGACAGCGGGACTGTCGACCCCCTCAACGACGCGGACAATCCACCCTGAGAGAGGTTGCTATCTCCTGTCGATGGAGCACGACGCGGTCTACGAGTCCGTACCGACCTCTCGGTGCGAGTATCGAACACGGGATGGCGACTTCTCGACCGCTGACACTGATGAAGAGACGCGTTTGACAACTACTCGGCGCGGTCTGTGACGCCTACTAACTAACCGCCGGTTAGAGGCTGGGCGATCGTTCCCAGTATTCGACAGCTCCCACTCCCCTTGCTGCATAGAGGGCGCAAGTCTTCCACGATGGCTCAGTTCATTCAAGCTCGTTGTGATCGGTCAGTAGAGGGCGCACATGCAGCACTCCTCCCCCTAATATGCCCGTGACTGTGGGAACACCGGGTTCGAACTTTCTTGTGTGTCCTGCTATCGGGGCCCGGTTCGACACTTCCTACCCGAGCGTTAGTCGCTGCCCGTGAGCAAGGGTTAGTCTGAGCAGTAAGGTCCTGACAGGCCCGCACACTTCCAGTAGAAACAATAAGATGCATTTCAGACATGAATGGTATGGAGAGTAGCGGGGACGAGGGGGACGACGACCACAACGTCATTCAGGTTGGAGACAGAGAGGATGTCGAGTTGATGTATCGGTTCTATACGGACCTTCGGGACGAAATCAACCAGAGCATCGAAACCCAGAACAAGGTCGTCATCGGTGGCGGAGTCCTGATAGGGCTCGCTTACGGACTACAACTGAGCGGCGTCCTTGATGAGCTCGTCATGAAGAACCCGACGCTGAAGCTGATCATCGCCGCACTTCCGACGCTGATTATCCTCACAATCTCACTTTGGATCGTCGAGCAGAGCCGAATGATGCGCGCGGGGCACTATCTCGCATTCATTGAGAACAAAATCAATTCCGAACTGGACGGGGTCTACCTCACGTGGGAGAACTGGCTCCAGGACAGCGAGAAGCCGATCTACCACGACGCCCACTATGTGGGCCAGGTCGTCGGGTACGTTCTCTTCCTGTACGGGCTGGCAGTCCTCGGGTTGCTCATGTACGCATACGAACTGCTCGAACTAACGGTCGGTTCCGTAATGTCGCTCTCCATCCCTTGGTTTTCGATAGAGTTTCTGTACTTCATGCTGAACATTGTCCTTCTCCTCTATCTATCGAAGTATACGTATCTCATAATTTTTCATGACACGGATACCGATGCCGACTTCGACAGCTTCCGCAAGTGGGAGCAGGGATATGCCAAGGATAAGGCGTTTGGCGTCACTTACCAGCACAAAATGAAGACCGACGAAGATAGCCCAGACGCTTAGCCACTAGTGCCGGATTCTCACCAGCGGGGGGCTCAATATACTCTCCTCACTACCCGGGGTTTTCCGACTCCAATCGGCGAGGAGTAACATCGCTCTTTCTTCAGATCTTGCCCAGATAACCGACAATGTCCTCCGGTAGGGTGCCCTGGTTCTGTTGCTCCAACTGCGACGGTGTCACAGTATTACAATTTGCTACAATTCACCTGGTGGTATCTTCACCGGTCAATGCACACCTCAACGCAGCAGTTAATTCGTCCGACTGGGCGGAAATCAAGGATGGTCAACTGCTGCATAGATGCTCTGTATCTTGCACGGTAGTTCTACCAGCCTCCGAGTAGGTTCCGGCGACGTGCTGTATAGAGTGCGCGAGTCGGGCACTGCAGAAGTATGGTCCGAATGAGTTGGAAAGCCAGCTATCTCTCAGTTCTATGTCTGTCCGGTCGGCACGACCATCAACTCTGTCACGTTCACGTGTTCGGGTTGCAATGTCGCATACACTATCGCGCGAGCGATGTCCTCGGGTGCGAGCATAGGCATGTCCAGCTCGGCGAGGCGTTCCAGTACCTGTTCGTCGGTGATATGTGTCGGGAGCTCCGTGTCGACCGCTCCTGGTTCGATGACCGTCGTCCGAATGTTCTGCGTCGTGACCTCCTGTCGAACTGCTTCGGTGAACGCGTTGACGCCAAACTTCGTCGCGTTGTACCCGCTGACATTCGCACTGGCGCGGCGTCCTGCGACGGACGAGACGTTGACGATGTGCCCGCCGTCTTGGTCTTGCATGACTGGGAGTACGGCGTGGGTGAGGTTCATCAATCCGAGGAGGTTGACCTCGACCATCTGTCGAAGGTTCTCCCGCGAGGCACGCTCCAGCGGTTCGACGAGCATCACACCGGCGTTGTTGACGAGAATATCGAGTCGTCCGTACTCGTCCGTGACCGTCCCGACCAACGAGTCGATGTCGTCTTCATCAGTTACGTCGGTGGGAACGACCAGCGCGTCGCCACCGTCGGACTCGATTCGTTCTGCGAGTGTTTCGAGTTCCCCGGCACGACGAGCGGCGAGAACGACACTCGCACCCTCGTCGGCCAGTGCTTCCGCAGTTGCTTCGCCGATTCCGGAGGATGCGCCGGTTACGATTGCGACGTGGCCAGCTAGATTTGACATCACCCACCACTATGGGTCGACTACTCGTGTACGTTGCACTCATCAGTAAGTCCATTTAAATAGTGGCTCGGCTGGTTAGGTCGACAGCTCGTCACGAGGACTAACAAAGCGGTTCCGGGTCACGGTCAACTGATCTCGTTGCTCCGGGAGGTTCGAGACGACAAGGCGAGCCTGTGTCGTCAGACCATGCGGTCCACGACGCGGTCGTAGACGCGGTCACCGCCGAACCTTCGGGCGGCGATAAGCGGCTTTGCGTACTGACCGATGGCGTATCGGGCCTTTGGGTTGCGGGAGCGAACGGCCCTCCGAATGGCCTTCGCGACGACCTGTGGGTCGGACCCGTCACCGGCGGCTTCTCGGGTCGTTTCGGCTAATTCATTGGCTAGCTCGGCATAGGGGCCGCTTCCGCTCCGTTCAAGCAAGCCATCCACCATGATGTCGCTCCATTCGGTTTTGATACTCCCCGGTTCGATGACCACCACATCGATGCCGTGTGGAGCGACTTCGTAACGAAGACAGTCGCTCCAGCCTTCGAGTGCGTGTTTCGTTGCATGGTACCACGCCCCCATCGGTGTCTAAATTTTCCCGCCCATACTGCTGACGTTGATTATTTTGCCGGAGCCCTTCTCGCGCATCGTGGGGAGGACGAGTTGCGTGAGGCGAGCGAGACCGAACAGGTTGACCTCAAACTGGTAACGGGCGTCTTCCATCGGCGTCTCTTCGACGCTGCCGTAGAGACCGAACCCGGCATTGTTGACGAGAATGTCGATTCGCCCGAACTCTTCGGTGACCGTCCCGACCAGCGACGTGAGGGCTTCGTCCTCGGTCACGTCTGCCGGAACGACGAGCGCCGTGCCGCCGTCCGATTCGATAGTGTCTGCGAGCGCTTCGAGCTTCTCGGTGCGACGGGCAGTGAGAACGACTGTGATACCCTCCTTAGCCAGTGTCTTCGCCGTCGCTTCGCCGATTCCAGATGATGCGCCAGTGACGAGGGCGACGCGTCCAGTGGTGCTTGACATTACACAGTAGGACGTTAGTTCGAGACGAGAGTGCTGTACTAAGCTGTAAGTGTGTTTAAATACTGGTTCGGACCGAGCGTCTGGCTGATGAGCTGCTGCTCCGCTCGCCGAAGGAGATCAGACGCGGACGCGGCGGCGATACCGAGTTCGTCAGCGAGTTCCTGCGTTGACATACTGCGCGGAGAGTCGTAGTAGCCGCCATCGTACGCAACAGAGAGCGCCCGGTGCTGTTTATCCGTGAGCCCAAACCGATCACGTTTGCCGGGATTTTCAGGATCCGAAGCGATGTTGAGCAGCTCGAACGGGATGTCGTACACCTCACATCGGTCTCGGAGTGAACTGAACGCCTCATAGTTCGAAAACACCTTCAGCTCTCGCACCCCCTCGCCGGTGACTGCGGCTTTTAGCAGGACTCCTTCGAACTCTCGCGGGTCGTGGGAGTTGAGTAGTTCCGATGTACTGTCGATGGTCACCTGATAGAGCCACCCGTCCGCCGTCTCGCCGATCGATGTGACGCTGGTGACCTCTGGTTGGACATCTACTCGTCGCTCGAAGGCGTCCTTCGATTCGTCGTCGACGCTGACGTTGACGAGGTGACGACCGTCTCCGAGTAGAACGGTGTTCGTAATCGAGAGCTCATGACTCGGGAGCTCTCGCGCGAGGTCAACCAAGGGTAATGTGGGGTCTGCGAGGAGAATCTCTGCGACGATTGCCATAGTGAGTGGATGGGCCCCAGAGACATAATCTACAGCGGCTCAGAACGGATTCGATCGGAGATGGGGATGTGGCATCCCAAACGGCGAGCAATTGAGTTGTTTGGCCACTCACTATCGAGCGTATTCACCGAGATAGACCTCTTCAGATCGCTGAACTCATCCTCTCAGTCGGTCACAGCGTTAGTGGCAGCTCCCCGGCAGTTCGATTGGTCCGTGCTGAATGCACAGCGCGAGTCGGTCACGAGTGAGTAGTCGGAACGAGCTGATTGGCGTGGTCGATACGGGCACAGAATCGACTCGCTACCATCCGAGAGCGAACGAGGTGAGAGAACGGAGATGGTACCCTCTTCGACGGCGGTTTCGATCGTAGCCCTCGGGCTCAGTCTTCGTGAGTCGACGTGGGAGTTTCGACGTCCTCGTCTTCCGGAATCACCGTGCTCGCCCCGGTGTCGTCCGCCTGCACTATCGGGCCAGCACCGATGGTGTGTTCCTCGATCCACTCGCGGGTATCGACCGGCACGAACCGCCCCTCGTCTTCGATCTGATATCGGATCGGCTGACCTGGTTTGACCGGGAGTACCTCGGATTCGTCTACGACGACGGTTCCGTTTACGACCACGTATGGGATACCAGTCGACGGTAGACCGTTCTCCCCGTGTTTGTAAGTCGAATTGTCGGTCACTGCCTCGGGGTCGAACAGCGTCAGATCGGCGATTTTCCCCACTTGGACGCGGCCTCGCTCTCTCATGTCGTTGACGCCGGCGTCCCCGAGGTGCTTCGCAGGCCAGTAGCTCAACTGAGCGAGCGAGAACATCAGCGGGACGTCGTGCTCTCGACCGAGCCGTAGCGTCTTCGCCTTCGCCCCTGCCGTGCGCGGATGACCCGCGTACGACTCGTAGTCGGCGTCCCACGGCAGCAGCTCACCGTCGTCTCCGACGCCGGCCATTGCGTCGGTGGCCACGGTCATGTGCGGTATCTGTAACCAGTACGGTATCCACCGCTTTCGCGTGGGAAAGAACACGACGATGGTGTGGCCAGGGTCCTCCTCGACCAGGTTCTCGTACGCTTCTTTGTCCAGGAACGAGTCTGCCCCCGGATCGTAGATCGTCTCCTCGTAGACGTTCCCGTACGTCTCTTCCCACAGTTCGGGGCGGAGAAAGTCGGCGCTGACCACGGTCGATCCGGCGTCGTACGGATAGTGCTCTCCCCACACATTGTATCCCTTCTCACGAGCGAGCCGAAGCTTCTCCTCGTTCTCCCACCACCCGTAGTCGTTGTCGTGACACAGGATCAACGGAGCGTCGAGTAGCATCGCGTTGGTGAGCACCTCGTCGAGGCCGATCGGCGCCTCTGTCGGCGTCTGGCTACTCAGGTGGTATCGAGTGTGGACCGACGTGAGCCTGCCGTAACGTGCGGCCGTCCGCTGAGCCTCGAACTGCTCGTAACTCGTCATTCCACGGGCCATGTACGCCGCGCCGACGCCGACCCCGAGGGCACCCTGGCGGAGGTCCTCGTCCAGGAGCTCCATGATCTGGTTCATGTGTTCGACGTCGCTCCGGGTGACAGACCAGCCTTGGACGCCGTCTGCTGCGGATTCGTTGAGATAGCGCGGCCCGTTCGAGAAGTCGATCGGTTCGTCGATGTCGACCTCGGGATCGTGGACGGCTAACCGGGCGAAATTGAGGCTGGCGGTCGTGCCGTAGTTCACCTGCCAGCCGTCCGCGGCCTTCTCGTCGTACCAGTCACCGACGTGGAGCGCGCCGAGTTCGAGGTCCATGCCGGTCGTCGTCCCGTCGCGGAGCGCCAGTTTCGTGGCGAACGGATCGACCGCGTGGAAGTGCGTGTCGATGAAGCCAGGGGCGACGACGAGCCCGGTGGCGTCGATGACCTCGTCACCGGAGAGGTCGTCAGTGGTAATCGCCTCGATACGGCCATCGTTCACGCCGACGTTCCGGACTGCATCGAGCATCGTTTCCGGATCGATAACCCGTCCGCCGGAGAGGACGAGGTCGTACTGTTGCGCACTCATGATTGCTCAACCAAGGACGGGCATTCGGAAGCGTGGCGTCTCTGGTTGGCCACCGAAATGACGACCTCCGTCTTTGTTATGTCCTCACCCCCGTTGGCTGAGCGTCCCCTCGCTGCCAGTTGTCCCATCCCGGCACCCAAGTAACAAGCGCATACCCTGTCGGTCGTCGATTGTGATGGCAGGTCGGGAGAGATACGTTGCGACAATCTCCGTCGTGGACGCCGTGCTTCGACGTCGGCCCGTTCCGTACGTCGAACGGGTACTGTAGGTCGGAGCGCTCGCCACGGTCGTCCACTCCTCGAAGCGAATCACGACGCCATCAAGAGACCCGTCCGGGCGAACAGTATACAGATACCCCCCTGGGGTAGGTGGTGTATACACCCTCTGAGTCGGTCACGACCCTGCTGACAGACTTCAAGTAGTTCATCAAGTTACTTCTGGATACACAGCGCGTAGTGGGCATTCACGGCGCGGTGATTCGGTATACGAGAAGAGACACAGAGAGACGGAGGTACGTGTCATACCTGAATACGTCCCAACATTTTAACCATCGAATGCTCCTTCCCAGATCATGGAACACGGCCGACTCGTTCCGGTGGCGATGGCGATCCTCGGGTTCGCGGCTATCGGCATCGGCGTCTATCAGGGGTTAGTCCACGTCGCACCGGGATACGAGGGCACCATCATGTCCGGCTGGGACGGGAGCCTGAGCCACGAAGAGGTGCTGCTCGTGCAGCTTGGGGCGCTTGGTGTCGGCAGTGTGGTCGCCGGACTTCGGTGGAAACGCCTGTCGAGCCTCTCGTTCGTCATGGGCAGTATCGTTCTGTTCTATGCGGTTCGGGCGGTGTTCAATCTGTTCCAGTCGCCGAGGCCGCTCTACCGAGAGTTTTCCGTGCAGGGCGCCGGGTTCGAGGGTGACACCGTCATGTTGGTCCTCGGTGCAGAACCGTTCCTGCTCGCCGCCGGTGGGCTGTTACTCATCGGCGCGGGGCTCGCACCGTTCACGTCTCGACTCAGCAAGCGGGGCAGTGAGGGGGCGACCCCCAGACCGTCGCGGATATAACGACCCCGCTACTCGTCACCCCTGTCGAGGAGGTCGAAAGCACTCGCCTGCTGAATCCACCCTCTGTATCGGGCACGCCGTTGCTGACAGAAACCGAGTAGTTTGTGAGAGCGTTGCTGAATAGAGGGCGCAAGTCGGTCAATTCTGATGACAATCCATATTCGTCGTCTGTCCTGATTATCATGAATATTATTTAACTTATTTCTCCGCGTTTCGTACCACACCCACGAGTGTCGAACGGCACTCGGTTACCCCGGTGGTGGGGTCGTGTGAATTCGTTCACTTCGTGGGGGAGACAACGATGTCTGGACAAGAGTTTCACGGCCGTATCGGCCGAACGTACGACGAATCAGAGCCCTGGTGGCCCGAACAGACCCGTGCACCCGACGACGCACCGAACGTCCTCATGGTCGTCCTCGACGACGTCGGGTTCGGGCAACTGGGCTGCTACGGTGGCCTCGTCGACACCCCGAACATCGACCGACTCGCCGAGAACGGTCTGCGCTATAACAACTTCCACACGACGGCGCTCTGCTCGCCAACGCGCTCGTGTCTGCTGACGGGGCGGAACCACCATTCGAACAGTATGGCTGGTATCGCCGAGGCGTCGACGGGCTTCCCCGGCTACAACGGCCACATCCCTCACGAGAACGGGATGGTCTCGGAGGCGCTCGTCGAGGAGGGCTACAGCACGTACCACCTCGGGAAGTGGCACCTCACGCCCGCTGAATCCACCAGCGCCGCCGGCCCCTACGACCAGTGGCCGTTACAGCGAGGGTTCGAGCGGTTCTACGGCTTCCTCGGCGGCGACACCGACCAGTACACCCCGAGCCTCATCCACGACAACCACCAGGTCGAACCACCGGCGACGCCCGAGGAAGGCTATCACTTCACCGAGGACATCGCCCAGCGCGCCATCGAGTTCATCGGCGACGCCAAACAGGTCGACCCCGACAAGCCCTTCTTCACGTACTTCTGTCCGGGAGCGGCGCACGCACCCCATCAGGTCCCACAGGAGTGGATCGAGAAGTACGCCGGCGAGTTCGACATGGGCTGGGACGAGGCGAGAGAGATGATCCTCGAACAACAGAAGAAGGAGGGCGTGGTTCCGGAGGACACCGAACTCTCGCCGCAGAACGAGGACGTCCGGCGCTGGGATTCGCTCTCGGAGGACGAGCAGAAGCTCTACGCGCGGATGATGGAGGTGTTCGCCGGGTTCCTCGAACACACAGACGCCCAGATCGGGAAGGTGCTCGACTACCTCGAGGAACTCGGTGAACTCGAGAACACCCTCGTGATGCTCGTCTCGGACAACGGCGCCAGCGCCGAAGGCGGCCCGACCGGCTCCGTCGACGAGAACCGCTTCTTCAACAACGTCCCCGAAGACCTCGAAGAGAACCTCGAGGCGATGGACGACCTCGGCGGTCCCGAGTACTTCAACCACTACCCGTGGGGGTGGACGTGGGCCGGGAACACCCCCTTCCGGCGCTGGAAGCGAGAGACATACCGCGGCGGCGCGAGCGATCCGCTGATCGTCTCCTGGCCCGAGGGTATCGACGCGGAGGGTGAAGTGCGCGACCAGTTCGTCCACGCCATCGACGTCGCCCCGACCATCTACGAGGCCGTCGGCATCGACCCGCCCGAAGAGGTGAAAGGCTACTCCCAGTCGCCCATCGAGGGCCAGAGCTTCGCCTACACCTTCGACGAACCCGACGCCCCCGAACAGCACACCACCCAGTACTTCGAGATGATCGCGACGCGCGCCATCTATCACGACGGCTGGCGGGCGGTCCACCCGTGGCCGTTCGGACAGCGGATCACGGCCGAGGACCTTTCGGCGACCAGCCTCGAGGACTCGGGTTGGGAGCTGTACAATCTCGAGGAGGACTTCGCGGAGGCGAACGACGTCGCGAGCGAGCACCCCGAAAAGGTGCTCGAACTCGCCCAACTCTGGTGGACGGAGGCCGGCAAACACGACGTCCTCCCGCTCGACGGCCGCGGCGTCGAACGACTGGGGGAGCCCAGGCCGCAACCGGGGAAAGCGCGCGACACGTACGTGTACCACCCCGGCGGGCAACACGTCCCCGAGAACGCCGCCGTGCGCGTGCTGAACCGAGACCACAGCATCACCGCCGACCTGACCGTCCCGGTGGGCGGCGCCGAGGGCGTCCTGCTCGCGCACGGGAGCCGGTCGGGCGGCTACAGTCTGTTCGTCGAGGACAACCGACTGCACTACGTCCACAACTACGTCGGCGTCGAGGAGTACCAGGTGTCGGCGGACGAGCCACTCCCCGAAGGCGACGTCTCGGTCAGGATGGAGTTCGAGGCGACCGGCGAACCCGACGTCGCGAACGGCGAAGGCGTCCCCGCGACGGTCAGCCTCTACTACGGCGACCAGCAGGTCGGCCAGGGCGACCTCCCGAAGACGGTCCCGAACATGATCGGAATCGTCGCCGGGCTGAGCTGTGGCAAGGACAGCGTCAGTGCGGTCACCGACATCTACCGTGACCGGAGTCCGTTCGAATTCACGGGCGACATCGCGCGCGTCACCGTCGATGTCAGCGGCGAACCGTTCGTCCACGAGGAGGCCGAACTGGACCGCATCATGGCGCGTGAGTAAGCAGAAGGACCGCCACCGATGGCTGTCTCTCTCGAATCGCACACTGCATTGTCGGTGCGGGTCTTCGTCGTGACCCGCTCGTCGGTTCGCTGGTGATACTCGTCGTCCACGACTGAGCTGGACTGGACACGAAGTGAGCGAGGAGATAGCCACAGCGTCAGACCGACGAAACGGTCGTGAAACGGGGTCGGACTGGACGATTGGTTCGGGACGGAGCACATGATTGCAGAACAAGTACGCGTCGGGTTAGAACCCGTCATCAGCCTCCTGCTCACCGTTCAGGGTATCGCGGCGACTGTCGGTCTTGCCGCGTTGATGGCCCAGTTCGGCATCCAGCTGACAGTGGGGGACCTTCGACAGACGACACGAGAGTACAACCTCGTCAGCCGGTGGCTCGTCGCGAACCTCCTCTTTCTGCCACTCGTCGCTGCCCTGTTCGGTGTCGTGTTCCAGCTCCCCCGACCGCTCCTCCTCACGCTCGTGCTGGTCGCCGTCGCCCCGGGCGCACCGTTCATCCCGCCGCTCGTCGCGATGGCCGGTCACGACTCGCACGAAGCAGTCCGACTGACCGCAGCGCTGACTGTCGTCGCCGTCCTTACTGTGCCGCTTTTCGTCGCTGCGCTGCTGTTCGTCCTCGACATCGAGACCGACTTCTCCCCGTGGCGACTCCTCTCACCCCTGGGAATCGTGCTCGTGGCACCCATGATCGCAGGAATTGCCGTTCGAACGTGGCGTCCGGAACTCGCTGAGCGTCTCGCCCGGCCGATAACCCTGCTCGCCAACCTCTCGCTGTTGCTCGCACTCGGTATCATCGCTCTCCTCGGTCTCCCGCAGGTCGTCGGGATATTCGCGGTCCTCGTCGGGACTGGGGCGATACTTCTTCTGTCGCTGTTCGTCCTCGTGTCTATTGGCATTGGATGGGTTCTGGGGGGACCGACTGCCCAGAGTCGCCGTATCCTCGCGCTCGGAACAGCCGGACGAAACGTCAACATCGCCCTGTTCGTCGCAACCGGTGCGTTCCCAGAGTCAGGCGTGAACGGTGGTATCATCGCCTTCACAGTGCTCATGTTTGTCCTCTCGATACTCGTCGCTCGCTACTGGCGACGGAAGCCGCTTGATGGCGAGTCGAGCACAGCAGTGTCTGGGCTGAACAGCTGAACTCACGAAGCCACGTGCTGAACTCACCCTCTGTATCGGGCACGGAGGGGCTGCCGGGCCTCCAGTAGTTGTCGAGGCCGTTGCTGCGTACAGGGCGTATGGTCACCACGTTCCAACTGCAGTTCACCGAGGGTGCCGAGTGTTCGACACGGCACGGAGGACCCGGTCAGCGCCACGAGAGACCACGATCAGTCGTTCTCGGGTCGAACGAGATTCCCGAGGAGGGCATCGCCGAAGACGAGCACGAGAACTGCGCCGACGAGGTTGAAGACGAGGTCGAGCAGCGTGTCGACCGTTCCGTAAGAGACGAGTATCGGTTCGAGCCCGACTCGGCGCGAGGCGACGTGGACGATGTACTCCATGACTTCCCAGAGGATACCCATGGTGACGACGCCGGTAACGACTCGCGGCTTCGGGTCGACGCCCAACCGCCGCGAGAGGACGTGAATCAGCCCACCGAGAACCGTCGACGAGTGGATATGTGTCAGATGGTCCCACCACCAGATATCGTCGTACGGGCCGAGCATCCCGGCGGCGTGTGTCAGCATCGCCGTCTCGACGTAGATCCGCTGCCACGGCCGGAGCTCGACGGTGCGACACCGTTCCAAGATGGCTGGCAGATGCGCGCCCCCGAAGGCGACGAGTGCGTTCACAACCGCCCCAGGGCTCCGGGTGCGGAGCCCTTCGGCGAAGAAGACGGCGATACCCGTGCGGATCGCACGCTCGATCACCCCCGTGACGGCCGACGACATCGTCCCGGATTCAGAACTGCGCATGGCTCATTGTCCCGCGTGGTGTCGCGTGGCCGCCAACGAAGTGGATTGACTGTCTCTCATCTCCGATGGGCTCGTACAGTGGCAGAAGTTTGGTTGCAAACCTGAAATTCCCACCGCTCGGGATCCCTCCACCGTCAAGCGGAGGAGGATGTCGAACCGTACGATAGGATAGCTACCCCACGCAGGTATCAGAAGCTGCCCAGATACCTGCCTCGATTGTGGTGCGCTGCGCCTGCTGGTCACCGAGGTCATCCTGCGTCGACACGGCAACCGAGGCCATAGCAGGGTCCCCCAGCACGGCAGAGAACGTCTGCTGGTCCCGGGGAGGGGCAAGCTCAAGGTCGTCATCCGCCCGCCGGTCGGGTTCGTACAGCGAGGTGGGTCATCAGTGGCTCGCAGAACAGGTCACTAGCGAGTTCGACGGCTTCGTCGAACGCACCCACCCCAGCGAGGGCAACCGCCAACGAATCCACGTCGCCCCGAACCGCCCCCGATCGTGCAAACACCGTTTCAATCCGGTACATATGGTGGCTAAAACGGAGTTTGAAACCGGCTCGGGCGAGGGACGACGAACACCGAGGCGACAGCGACGGATTGGCCGAAACACCAGCGTAGCGCTCGCTCGCCAGCGAATCCGGGGGTCGTTGCGTGTTCGACGAGCGCGATGCCAGTAGCGTAGCCGACCGTTCGACGGCGAAAACCGCACGACGAGACCGGTGTTTGTCGCACCACGACCTGCGTGCAGCCCCGGACAGCCCACCGTACTCGAACTGGACATCGTACCGAAGCAGGCCGGAGAGGCTGCCACACGCCAGTTCGTCGGCGCACCAGCCGGTCCAGATGCCCCGGTGCAAACGACCTCGCCACGGACAACCTACCGGACATTCGTCGCAGAGTTCGCTCGCCCGTGAGGCCGTAGAGCGCTCGAGACGGTCGCGAATCGACGTTCAGACGGAGTTTGCAACGTGTCGGCACACAGTTATTCTCGTGAGAAGGTGGGGCGAAGAACCGCGCGACGGAGAGACCCTACGTACGTAGCGACCCGATTCAGGACCCCTGCTCGTGAGGCTCCGGGCAGGATGCGAGCGCGACACCGACACGGGAGTGGGACCGAGACAGCGGCCGGGACCGCACGGCCGGAGCGACGGGGGACCAGAGGATGAGCGACGAGCCGAACAGGACTGGAGGACCCGCTAGCCGCGTGAACGGCGGGTTCACGAGTAGACCAGACGTTCGAACGACACGTTCTCGCTCACCGGGAATCTACGCTGTGATTAGGCCTATCGGTCGCTAGCTTTGCGGTGATCGAGATGGACCGCACCAGACTGGCCGGCCTCGCGCTCGGGGGCGGCGTCGTCCTCACGCTCGTGACGGGCCTCCTGCCCCTGCGGACGCTGCTGGGAGCCACCCACTACGGGTTCCCGATGGCCTGGTTGATACGCCGGGTCCTCGCGCCCGAGTACTTCCCCTGGCGCGTCGACTGGCTCGGACTCGTCGTCGACCTCGTCGTCTGGACGGCGTTCGTGTTCGTACTCCTCGTCGTCTACGACCGCTTCAGCCACCGCAGGCCGGGCGGACAGGCGACCTGACGAGACCAGAGCGTAGCGATGTCCAGCACCGACGACGAACGGACCACGGGCGGACGGCATCCACGGCCGCAGCTACCGCTGTCGGTGCTGGGGACGGTCTTCCTCGTCGTCGCGCTGACCGCGTTCGCCCTGTCGATAGAGAGTGGCCGCCCCACGCCGTACGCCGGCGGCATCGCCCTCGTCACGGCACTCCTCGGCGTCGCTGGCATCGCCGTCCTCGACGCGGTGGTCGGGCGCACGGGCGTCCGTATCGTCGCCCACGTGCTCCCGGGGCTGGTCGTTCTGTCGCTCGCGTTCTTACTGACGGCACTCCAGTTCGCGGACCGATTCCTGACGCCACCGCTGTACGTCGTCCTGCTCGGACACTGGGTTGTCGGCTTCTCGCTGGTCCTCGGTGGGGTCGACGTGGCTCGCGGCGCCACACGTCGGGTCCGCCGTGTCGCGGCCGTCGGGCTCGGAGCCACCGTCGTCTGGACGCTCGTCGCGGCCGGCTACGTCGTCGCCGAACTCGTCACGCGCGGCTGGAACGGTGGATCGGGTATCACGGCTGGGGCCGTCTCGGCCTGGGTCCTCGTCCTCGTGCTGGCCGGCGGCCCGAGTCTCGTCTTCCTCTGGGACCGCCGCGAGACGCGTCCGGAGCGACAGCACGGGGTGGACGGGTGACGGGCAGGACGACGGAGCACGACGACCGGACGCCACGGTCACCGGCGTGGGGCGTGTGCTGGCGATGACGTTCGACGCAGACGCACTCAGCCAGCGCCTCCGGGTGCCCCTCCCGTGGGCGGCCACGATCCTCGCGGTGGTCACGCTCGGGGTCTTCGCCGGCACCTGGCTCTCGGGGAGTCCCGTCTGGCTCGTGGCAGGGGCGACGCTCCTCGCGGCGCTCCTCGCCGGGGGCATCCTGAGTACCACTGGCCCGGTCTTCGGGACTCGCACGCGCTGGCTGGTCGCGCACGTCGTCCTCGGGCTGTTCGTCGCGGTCGTCGCACTCCTCGTCACGCTGCTCGGGGCCGCCGAAGGTGCGCTGGACGTCTCACTCCAGACCGCCGTCGTCCTCGGGAGTCTCTGGGGGCTCGCGCTCGCCCTGCTCGTCGCCGGCCTCGCGGGCTTCCTCGGCGCTCGGCGACTCCTGGGCCGGGTCGCCACGCTCGGCCTCGCGCTCACCGTCGTCTGGGGGCTGGTCGTCGCCATCGCGCTGGGCGGCGTCGTCGTCCAGCTCCTCGTCGCGGGCGTCGACATCGGGCTCGTACAGGACCTTCAGGACGACCTGCTCCCGTTCCTCGTCGTCTCCGTCGGCCTCGTCGTCCTCCCGGCGCTCGTCTTCCGCCGGGACCGTCGAGAAGCGCGGGCTCGAGAGCTGGCCTGAGTCGGTGGTGACACCGACTGCAGCGAGATTCTCAGTCGAACGGACTTGTTTTCCCGACCCACCGAGGCGGCTCTGAGAGTGCTGCGAGGCACTCTTCACGGACGTGAGTCCCAGCCGTGTTGAAGCCTCAAACGATGGCAGGATTCAACGGTCGTACTGCATAGAGGGCGTATCTCGCTCACTAGCGTACACGTGTGGCAAGTTCACCGCAGAACGAGTGTGACTCCGCTTCTCTGACTCTTCAGAGGGGATTCGTGAGGAGACGCGGAACTCGTATCGATGGGGCCGAACGGCGCGTCGGGTCAGTCACCTCTGAGGAGCAGGACGAGGACGACGACGAACACCACCTGGACGACCTTGTCGACGAGACCGAGGGGACTGAACGAGGGCGCGTTCACGACGTACCAGGCGACGATCTGCCCGAGTGTGAACGGGATACCCAGGAGGTAGAACAGCCGTCGCCGGTAGTCGACGAGTACTGCGCCTGCCCCGACGAGAAAGGCGACACCGGCCAGAATGAAGCTGATGCCGAACCCGTTGAGCCCGAACGAGGCCCCCAGCCCGAGGTGGAGGACACCCGTCACGACGGCGAGGACGACCCCCGCCCAGTGGAGCGACGTCATCGAGTCGGTGGCGAGTGAGAAGCCCCCACTTGCCGTGTTCTGTGTTGCCATACGCACTCGATGGACGCCAACCGCTTTTACTTCAGGATGGCGGCGACGTGTTCGCGCATCGCCGCAGCGAAGCGCTCGCTCCCGAACCGGTCACGGGGCAGAAACGGGCGCAGGTCGGTCTCGACGGCACTCGCAACTCGGTCGACCGCACCGTCGAGGTCGTCGAACAGGAGTCGTCGGTCGCCGTCCAGTACGTCTACTTGTCCCCCGTCGGCGGGAGCGAACGGGAGCATTCCGGCGGCGACGTACTCCGCGACGGCCATCCCGAAGTGCTCTCGTGGCTTCGCGTTGAGTCCGTAGCGGTAGCGGCCGAGGAGGTCGGTGATTCGTTCGCGGGAGACGTCCGTCTCGACGCCGAGGTACGGGCGCTCGGCGGCCGCTCGTCGGACCCGGCCGACGTACTCACGGTAGGCCGGCGGTGCAGCCCCGACGATACGGCCGGTGAGGTCGTAGCCCCGCTCGCGAAGCCTGTCGAGAACCTCGACTGCCTCCAGAGTCCGCTTGTCGGGTGCGATGCGCCCAAGGACGAGGACCCCGTGCTCGCGCTCGGTCCAGGGCCGCCCGTCGATACGGTCGACCGGGGGGTGACACACCGTGGGTCTGATCCCGTAGAGGCGCTCTACGACGTCGGCGGTCCACGCGGAGTTCGCGACCAGTCTGGTCCGGCGATCGGCCGGGGCCTCCGGTCCCGCTAGCCGGGTCCAGACTCGGTTCAGGGCGCTCGTCTCGGCGGCTTCGGTCCGGGTGAGACGGAACTGCGGGAAGTGGACGTACTGGACCGACGGCCCGGGGATCGAGAGCTCGTTCGCAGTGCTGACGACGGCGTCGAACGAGTCGAGCCGACGCCGACAGAGGAGTCTGAGCAGCGTTGTCCGTGCCGCCAGTTGTGGCCCCACGAACGGGCCGAGCGCCTCAAATCCGGCCGCGAGGGCCGTCGCGCCCGGCGGCTGGACCACGTCGGCCTCGAGCGAGATGTCGAAACGGTCGGCCAGCGTCACCGGGTCCGTCTTCGAGGCCGTGAACAGCGTCACGTCGTGGTCCTCGGCCAGCGCCGCACACGCGTGGAGACAGACGGCGTCCGCGCCGCCCTGGAAGTCCAGTGTATTGTGAAACACCGCGACGCGAGCCATACCGTCCCGACGCCCGCCGTGGATTTGAATCCCGGCATCACCGACCGTCTCGGGGCCGAGTCCCGGCATCACCGACCGGAAGACCGGACTACTTGTCTTGAATGGCCGTATATGCAGGGGTGGACTGCGCGTTGGTCGGGGCGGGAAGCGTCGCCGAACGGTACGTCACTGGAGTCGGTGAGTCCTCGCTCCGGGTCGTCGCGGTCTGTGATCTCGACCGCGACCGGGCGGAGACGCTCGCCACGCGTGTCGGTGACGCAACTGTCTACACCGACCTGGAGACGATGCTGGGCACCGAGTCGGTCCCGCTGGTCGTGAACCTCACCAGCCACGGGGCACACGCCGGTGTCACCCGGGCGTGTCTCCGGGCCGACCGCCACGTATTCTCCGAGAAGCCGCTCGCGCTCGAGGCCGAGACGGCGGCCGAACTCGTCCGGACGGCCGCCGACCGTGGGCTCGCGCTCGGCTGTGCGCCGGAGAACCACCTGGCCGATGCACAACGACACGCCCACACACTCGCTACGGACGGCCGACTCGGGACCGTCCGGTTCGCGAGCGCCACGGCCAACGTCGGTCGTGTCGACGAGTGGCACGACCGGCCGGAGTCGTTCCTCGCCGTCGGCCCCCTGTTCGACGGGGCGGTCTACCCGCTCTCGCTGCTCGTCGCCTGGTTCGGCCGCGTCGACCGGGTCCGACGGGCCGACGCCCTCGAAGTGTGGTCGGGCGACCGGCCCGAGGCGGCCGCGGCTCCACCACACGTGGAGGCGACACTGGAGTTCGTCGACGGCCCCGTCGTCGCGCTCCGTGCGAGCTTCTACGTCGACCACCGGAGCCGCGAGTTCTACGGGCTCGAACTCCACGGCGACGACGGCACGCTCTACCTCGAGGATACCGGGGCGCTGGCGGCCGACCGGGATGCTGTCACCGTCCGCGGTGGTGAGCGTGAACCGACCGTCGCGCCCCATCCGCAATCGCGGCGCGCGCGGCCACACGCGGCCGGGCCAGCCAGACTCGCCCGGTCGGTCGAGCGGGGCCGACCGAGCAGAGCGGGGGCCCGGCGTGCCGCCCACGTGGTCGCGGTCTGCGAGGCGATAGGGGCCGCCGCCACGGGTGACGGTGGCCCGGTCCCTGTCGAGGACGGCCTCGGTGGCGATCTCGGTCGTCGGGCATCCAACGGTCCGCCGCCGGTCCGTCCCCCAGCCACCGCGGCGAGTCACGAGGGCGGGTCCACGATACGGCTCCCCCCGATCGGATTCGGCTGCTCGCGCTACCGTGGCGACGGCGAGTACGTCGAGCCAGCGCTCGGGGCGGCACTCGACACGGGCTACCGGCTGTTCGACACCGCCGAACTGTACGGGAACGAGTGGCGACTCGGCGACCTCCTCGCCGGGGCTGGCGCCCCCGACCGCGAGTCGACATTCCTGCTCGGCAAGCCCTGGCGGACGAACCACGGCCCCGGGCACCTGCGCCAGGCCTGCGAGGGGTCGCTCGACGAACTCGGTGTCGACGCGTTCGATTGCTACGCGCTCCACTGGCCCGACGCGTGGGCCCACCGCGGCGAACTCCGCGAACTCTCCACGCTCCCCGTCACCGAGCAGGAACAGCTGACGTTTCCGACCGACGAGACGGGCGACCCGGTCCGGGCCGACCACTCGCTCCGCGAGACGTGGTCGCGACTGGAAGCGCTGTACGACGACGACCTCACGCGGACGCTCGGCGTGTGTAACGTGACGTGCCCGCAGTTGGCTCGACTGGTCGAGGAGGCGCGGGTCCCGCCAGCACTGGTCCAGGTCGAGCGCCACCCGTACCGCCCCCGCACCGACCTCGTCGAGTGGTGCCACGCACGAGGAATCCGCGTGGTGGCCCACTCGCCGCTCTCGGCCCCGGGGTTGCTGACCGACCCCGTCGTCGAATCGGTCGCCGACACTGCCGGCGTGACGCCCGCGCAAGCCGTGCTGGCGTGGAACGTCGCCCGCGGCGTGGTCCCTATCCCGTCGACGACGAGCGTCGACCACGCCGTCTCGAACCTGGCGGCCGCTCGCTGCCGACTCGACGACCGGGCGGTGAATCGGCTGGACGACCTCGAGACGCCGGGGGTCGAGCGATGACCGCGATGGAGGTCCCGGCCACGCTCGAGGGACGGTGGTGGCTGACAGGGGCCGTCGCACTCCTCTCGGCCACGCTCGTCGCCGTGGCGGCTGCGGACGCGCTATCGCCCGCTGCCGCCCTGCTGTGGCTCCTCGTCGCCTCGGTCCCGCTTGGCTACACGCTCTGGTTCCTCTGGCGGTCGCTGGCGCTCAACCATCCCCCCGAGTCGACGACCCCGACGGCTACGGTCCCCGACGGCGGCACGACGGTGTACCCGACACTCGGGCTGGCGAACGGCATCACTCTCGGCCGCGGGTGGCTCTACGCCGGCGTGGCCGGCTTCGTCCTCGTGACACCCCCCGTCGACAGCGTCTGGCGGTGGCTGCCCGCGCTCTGGTACGGCGGCGGCGCCGCGCTGGACTGGGTCGACGGGCTCGTCGCCCGCCGGTCCGACCGACAGACGGTACTCGGCGAGCGCCTCGACCTGGCGTTCGACACGATGGGGTTCCTGGTCGCGCCAGTCGTAGCAGTCGCGTGGGGGGCGCTCCCGGTCTGGTACCTCTCGGTGTCGGCGGCGCGCTACTGCTACCGGTTCGGCTGCTGGCTCCACGAACGGCGCGGCGGGACGGTCGGTGACCTCCCCGAGAGCCGCCTCAGACGGCCGCTCGCTGGCCTCCAGATGGCGGTCGTCGCCCTGGCGCTCCTCCCGGTCGTCCCGCCGCGTCTCGCGTGGCCCGCAGCGACGCTCGCGATGGCCCCCTCGCTGGCCGTCTTCGCCCGTGACTACCTCGTGGTCACCGGGCGGCTCGGCATGCCGAACGCTCAAGACTCGACGAACCAATCATGACACACGTGAATACCCCCCGCGACGGCGGCGTCAGACTCGCCGTCGTCCAGCTCGACGACTACGGCCCGTGGACGACCACGCCCGAGCCGCGACGAGAGACCGACCTCCAGGCCCTCCAGGCCCGGCTGTTCGCGACGGTCGCCGACTTCTTCGGCGACCGCGACGGCTACGCCTTCGCCGGCCGCTACGACAACATGCTCGGCGTAGCGAACCACATCGACCCCGAGGCGTTCACCCGGCTTCAAGAACGCGTCGCGAACCAGTACCCCGTGACGGTCAGCGTCGGCGTCGGCACGGCACCGACACCCGTGGCGGCGCTCGAAGCCGCTGGAGACGTGCTCCAGGCGGCGGGGAGCGCACAGGAGACGGACCGGCGCGAGGTCCTCGACCACCGTGTGGTCGACGGAGCCACCCCCGGGACGCTCACGGTCGCACACTTCGACGTGGTGGACGTGACCGGCGAACTGACAGACCGCGTCTCCCCCGACGTGGCCGAGCGGACCGTCCGCCGGACGATGCTGGCGCTCTCCGAACGGCTCGCCGAGGAGCACGCCGCAGTGACGCAGTTCGTCGGCGGGGACAACGCTATCGCCGTCTGCCCCGACGTCGGTCGACCGGCCCTCGAGTCCGTCCTCGAACACGTCCGGTCGGAGACGGGCGTCGAACTCCAGGTCGGCGTGGGACACGGTCCGAGTGCGCACGCCGCGGGGTTCGAGGCGAAACACGCGCTCGAGGCGTGTCGGGCGACCGGCAGCCGCATCGAAGGGCCCTGGGGGGTGGCCGACGACTGAGATGGCCCCGACAGAGACCCGTTCGCTCTACTTCGACGCGCCGGAGTCCGTCGAGATACGCACCGAACCCCTGGACGAACTCGGTGCAGACGAACTGTGCGTCGACACCATCGCCTCCGGCATCAGCCCGGGGTCCGAGCTACTCGTCTACCGGGGCGAGTTCCCGGACGGGATGGCCGTCGACAGCACCATCGACGCGCTCGACGGCGCCTTCGAGTATCCGCTCCGGTACGGCTACGCCGCCGTCGGCGAGGTGACACGCGTCGGGCGCGAGGTCGAGGAGGAGTGGCTCGGTCGGCAGGTGTTCGCGTTCGTCCCGCACGCCAGCCGGTTCCACACGACCCCCGACGCGGTGGTACCGGTGGACGACGCCGTCGACGCCACGGAGGCGACGCTGCTCCCGTCGGTCGAGACCGCGACCAACCTCGTCCTCGACGGCCGACCGCGCGTGGGTGAACGGGTCGTCGTCTTCGGGGCCGGACCGGTCGGCCTCTGTACGACGCACGTCCTCTCGCAGTTTCCGCTCGACCGACTCGTCGTCGTCGAGCCCATCGCGTCACGGCGCGAACTCGCCCGCGGGGTGGGAGCCGACCACGTCGTCGACCCCGAGACGGTCGCGTCGGTGCTCGACGACTGCGACGGGGACGGGGCCGACCTCGTCTACGAGCTCTCGGGCCAGCCGGCGACGCTCGACGCCGCCGTCGACGTCGCCGGCTACGACAGCCGTGTCCTCGTCGGGTCGTGGTACGGGACGAAGCGGGCCCCCATCGACCTCGGCGGGTCGTTCCACCGCGAGCGCATCAGCATCGAGTCGAGTCAGGTCAGCACCATCGACCCGTCGCTCCGTGGCCGGTGGGACCGGTCACGCCGGTTCGACACCGCGTTCGACCACCTCCGACGGCTCGACACCGACCTCGTCCTGACGGAGGCGGTCCCGTTCTCCCGGGCGGCCGAGGCGTACCGTCGACTCGATCGCCGTGCGGTCGAGGCCCCACACGTCGTCCTCACCTACCCATGACCGACACCTACCGCGCACGACAGCCCGACGAACCGTACCGGCTGATGGTCCGCCGGACGTTCATCGCACAGCACTTCCTCACGGTGCCCGACCCGGGGCCGGAGGGAGAGGTCCACAGCCACGAGTTCACCGCGGAGGTCGAGTTCGCGGCCCCCGAGCTCGGGGAGTACGGCTACGTGGTCGACATCGACGCGGTCGAGGCGGCACTCGACGAACTGGAGGGCCGCTACCGCGACAGCCTCCTGAACGACCTCCCGGAGTTCGGGGACGAGAACCCGAGCGTCGAGCGGTTCGCCCGCCTGTTCGGTGACCGACTGGCGGCCGCACTCGACGACCCCACGCCGACACGACTCCTCGTCAGGATGTGGGAGGACGACCTCGCGTGGGCGAGCCACGAGCGCGTGCTCACAACGGAATGAGCGACGCTCCCGACGGCCACGACCACGCTCGACCGCGCTACCTGACGGCCAAGCGGTCCGTCGACGAGCGGGCACGCGACCGGCGGGTGCTGTCGCGACTGGTCGAGACGCTCCCGGACCGGCCAAGGGTCGGCGAGGCCGGCTGTGGCACCGGGCTGTCGGTCCCGACGCTCCACGACTGGGGTATCCGGCCTGGCACCTACCACGGAGCCGATACCGACCCTCGCATCGTCGCGTTCGCCCGCTGGCTCGTGCCACGGGTGCTCCGACGACGGGAGCTGGACGTCACGGCGACGCCGACGGGCTGCCGGGTCGGGCGTTCGAGCGAGACCGACCTGGCCGTCGCCTTCGACGCCGACGACGCGCTGACGGCACTCCCGAGCGCCGCACCGGACGAGGGGTTCGACCTCGTCCTCGCACAGTCGTTCCTCGACCTCGTGCCGGTCGAACCAGCCCTCGAGGCGTTCGGCCGGGCCGTCGGCGGGGACGGCCTCGTCTACGCGCCACTGACGTTCGACGGCGAGACCATCTTCCTCCCCGAGCACCCTGCCGACGAGCGCGTCTCGGAGGCGTTCCACGCGGCCATCGACGCCACGCCCGGGCGCGACAGTCGAGCGGGTCGACACCTCCTCGACCGACTCCGCGAGCGTGGCGCACGGGTCGAGGCGGTCGCCGCGTCCGATTGGATCGTCGGGCCGTCGCCCGGCGGGGAGTATCCCGCCGACGAGCGGTACTTCCTCGCGTGCATCCTCGAGTTCGTCGCCGACGCTCTCGGGGGCGTCGAGGGGAGCGAGGAGTGGCTGGCGACCCGCCGACGCCAACTGCACGCGGGGGAACTGACGTACGTCGCCCACGGCTACGACCTCCTCTGGCGACCCGCCGAGGTGACCGACCGGTGATGGTCGTCACCCACGTCGCCGTGGCGCTGGCGTTCGCCGTTCCAGTCGCGCTGGCCGCCCCACAGTTCGCGACGCCAGCGGCGGTCGGTGCCATCGTGGGCGGGGTGTTCCCGGACCTCGACCTGCTCGTGGGTGAGCACCGGCGGACGCTCCACTTCCCGGTGTTCGGCCCCGTGCTCGCGGTTCCCGGCGTCGTACTCGCGTTCCTCGTTCCGACCCCGCTCACGGTGGCGCTCGCACTCGCACTCGTCGGGGGCGGTCTCCACAGCGCGAGCGACGTGCTGGGGGCGGGTGAGGAACTCAGACCGTGGGAGCGGACCAACACGAACGCGGTCTACGACCACGTCTCCGGCCGCTGGTGGCAGGCGCGCTACGTGTTCCCCTACGACGGCTCACCGCAGGACCTCGGGCTGGCGGTGGTCGCGGGCGTCCCGGTCTTGCTGGTGTACGACGGGCCGGTTCGGTGGGGGCTCGGTGCGGCCCTCGGTGTCGCGGTCGTGTACGCCGTGTTGCGACGTCGGCTGGTGCCGTACTTCGAACGGATCCTGTAGTGTGGCTTCACCGGACCGTCTCGGGCGCGAACCACAGCGTCCGCTCGCAGACATCGGCGGCAGTGCCCAGAGGGAGCGCCAGCGGAGGAGACCCACACGCCGCCCCACTGTTGTGCTCAGTCCGCCTCCGCTTCGCTCACCTTCTGTTGGAGGTGGTCGAGGACGTGCCCGTGCTCGTCCTGCGGGCTGAAGAGGACGAACTCGACGCCCTCGTCTTCCGTGAGTATCGTGTGGCCGGGCGGCCAGTAGACGGCCTCCCCCGCCTCGTTGACCTCTGTGGTCCCGTCCGTGTACCGGACGTGGACCGAGCCGTCCACGATGTATCCCCAGTGGGGACACTGACAGAGGTCGTCTTCGAGCCCCTCGAGCAGTCCCGTGACGTCGACGCCCGGCGACATGGTCCCCCGGACGGCGTCGAACGACTGTCCGTCCATCGCTCCGAACTCGGTCACGCGCTGTATCGTCGCATCCGGCGTCTCGACCTTCGCTGGCAGGTCGGCTGTCGGTCGGTGCATGACTCTCCGTCCACGGCGCCGAACATGATGTTTCGGAGGGAACATCGTTCACGGTGTGTTCGTCGGTCGGGGGCCGAACGTCGGCCGGACTCGGCGGCCCGCCACCCGTCTCCAACGGTCACGGCACGAGTTCTTCGAGGTCGTCGGGGTCCTCGGGCGTCACCGGTGTCGCGCGTTCGCGGCAGCGCTCGAACAGGTCGACCGCCCACTCGTAGACGGTCTCGTCGTCGGTCACGAGGCCACCCTTAGCCACCCCCTGCTCGTCGGTCAGGTTGATGCCCACGGTCTCGTCGACGATACCGACCGACATCGGGACCTCCTCTGAGACGGAGATGTGGACCGTCTCCTCCTCGAGCATCTCGCTGAACTGTCGCGCGGCGGTCGGGTGGTCGAGGGTGACCTCCAGGACGCTGGGGGTGAGTACCATCTCGAGACGCGTGTCCCCGTGGACCGTCATCTCCCAGTGGTTCTCGACGAGGACGGGCGCGACCGTGGTCGCGACGCCGCGGAGGTGGTCGCCGGAGCGGTGGAACTCGAGCACTCGTCTGACGAACGCCGTCGCGTCACTCCCGTCGAGGACGACGACCTCGGCGTCGCGGAGGCACCGGACGTCGAACGGCACCGGGTCGACCGGCAGCCACTGCAGGGGCTCACGGAGGCGTCGTTCGGTCTCGACCTGGTCGAGCAGGTGGTCGAACTCGTCGTAGATCCACTCTCCCAGCGGCGTCGCGTCGTACTCCTGTCCTACCCCCTCGACCCAGTGGCGCTCGCCGAGTTCCCGGAGGATGCGTGCGATAGTCACCCGTGAAGCGTCGACCAGTTCCCCGATCTCGTGTCGACTGCGCGGTGCCTCCACGAGCGTCTCGAACACCGCCACTCGGTTCTCGGAGTTCGCGAGGAACGCGATGTCGTCGAGTGCCGTGTCCATCCTCGACAGAGGCACACAGTAGGTCAAGAAACTACTGTCGGCGTGGGTACGCGTGAAGAGACTATCTCTCGAAGGTGCACACCGCCTGCGGCGACGTCACGCCGGCCCGTCGCCGGGGGCCGACGGACGGCTGCGAGCACGAAGCCACTGCCGTGTTCACCCCAGGTACGACGAAGACACCGTGACGGCCGTGCCCCCAGTAGGCAGAGCACACATCGAGCACGCTCCGACCACCACGGCCAAGGCGAGACCCGGCGAAGGGAGTTCCTGAAGGGTCCCCCGTCCGGCACTCGACCTGCTACAGTCTTATGACGGATGGGTCCGAAGCCGACGTCGTGTCCGAGACCGACGTCGAATCCGAGCACGTACAGATCCTCCGCGAATCCATCGAGAAGCACAACGACCCCGACCGTCGCGACGAGTACCTCGAAGACTACAGCGAGGACCTCGCGCTCCACGGGGCGGACGCCGACGGCCTCGAGGAGCTGGAGGCGTTCTACCAGACGGTCTGGCAGGCCATCCCCGACCTCGAGGTGACCATCGAGCGGGCCATCGCCGACGGCGACGAGGTGGCGGTGCGCTACTCGTGGAGCGGGACCCACGCCGCCACCGGCGAGGAGGTCTCGCTCGACAGCGGCCTCACCTGGTACCGGTTCGAGGACGGCGAGATCGCAGAGCGCTGGGTCGCCTCCGGCACCGGCGGCGCCATCCGCGACATCGTCGAGCCCTGAGTCGGCGCCGACGGCCCGCGCGACCCGTGAGGGGACCACCGCGACTACCCACTCGTTGCGTCGGTCGCCGCATCCAGTCGCCACGAGACACCGAGCGCGTCGACCAGTCTGCGGTGGTCTCGAACGTGGACGAGCGACAGCGACTCGTTCGCGTTCGCGTCGTCGCCATCGAGCTCTTCCGGGTCGGGGACCGTCAGTCGGAACGTCGGCGTGTCGTCGTCGTCCATCCCGCCCAGTCGAACCGTCTGCGTGTCGAAGACCCGGTCGACGGCGTCCGCGGTGACCTCGAGGTCGGTCACGGCGGTCCGTTCGAGCCGAGCCTGTGGTTCCTCGAGCAGCCGGTCGTAGACGACGAGCGTGCCGTCGTACCCCCGGTACTCGACGGTCCCGTACCGGAGGTACCGCGAGGCCGCCCGGACACCGGCGAACAGGGCGACGACGCCGACGAAGACGAGGCCGACGGTCGTCGCGCCGAACGCGAGGAAGAACGCGGCCGCGAGGTAGACGACGAGGACGGGACTGGTGAGCGTGTACGTGACACCACGGTAGAGCGCATCGAGCAGTGCTGCGCCTCGCGGTGGCCGGTCGCACACCACGGGGGCGCCCGGCGGCACCTCGACAGGGACCGGTTCCGGTTCGGTCTCGGCACTCCCGTAGAGCCGGTAGAACAGCCCCCGAGCGTCGGGATCGCGTGCCACCTGGAGCCGTCGGAGGTCGTAGAGGAACTTCCCGACGACGAGGACCGCGAGGACGACCTCGCCGCTCACCGCGGCCCCCTGGAGTGGGCCGGCGACGAACAGCAGCGCACCGACGGCGAACAGCCGTCTGAACGGCACGAGGACGACCGATCGCGGCGAGTGCTCTCGGTACCCACCGCGGGCGAAGTACTCGCGAGCCGTCTCGACGCCTTCGGCGAGGAACACGCCGGCACCACCGAGCAGCAGCTGCTCGACGACCGGGGTCGTGATCGTCGGGTCGGTGAACGCGAAGACGAGGAACGCCGTGCCGACCTCGAGGGGGGCGAGGAAACCCGCCGTCAGGAGCAACGTCGGGACGTTCCGGAGGTAGACGGGCGGGAGCGGCCCGGGGAGCGAGACCGACCCGCGTTTCGTCTGGAGTGGGCCGAGGAGCCGGTCGTCCCCGTCGATCATGTTCCGGGGGCGCTTGGCGGCGAAGGGGATCTTCACGACGGCCCAGCAGACGACCGCCGCGATCTCGAGGACGAACACCCCGAGGACGACCGCGATCGGCCAGCCCAGCAGGAGGACACCGACCGGGACGACCAGCCCCGGGAGGAGGGTGGTGAACGGCAGCGAGCGGAGGGGGGCGGGACGCGACACACTGGGCGTTCACGGTGCGGGGACAAACAGCCCTGCGGTCGCCGCCGGTCACGATTCGAACACGGCGAGGCCGAGCGCCACAACCACGACTTGCCCGAGCCGTGCTGGCCGACTACGACGCCATGGCCGAACTCGAACCGAGACGGCACGCTGGGTGTTCGACAGCCGCGCCACCGCTCACACGGTCGTCGACGCGCGCTACGACCCGCTCGTCGGCGAGCAGCGTATCGAGAAGACCGACAGCGAGAACACGCCGCCGAGTTCGTTCCGATTCGATACCCCCGGCTGGACGGAGACGTTCACCGTCGAGGGGTTGCTGAACCGAATGCAGGAGTGAGCGCGGCGCTCTCGACAGTTTCGACCCCGCAGCCGAGTCGAGAGCTACAGCGACCCAAACATGACAGCTCGGACAGGTTGTTTGGCCCATAGAATAGTACCGAATCTGTCACTATTGCCAGCCCCCGAAAAACTCGAGGTACACAACAGTATTTAGAAGCTTTGGGAGTATAAGATTCGAGTAGTTCCACCAGGATTCGAACCTGGGTCGTTGCCCCCAGAAGGCAACAGGATTGGCCGCTACCCCATGGAACTGATCCGACATGTTTGCCAGCCCGCCTGCCTGCTGACAATCCTACGTAGCCTGCACAACTTTATGAACGTTGCGGAGTCAGTTACCCGGTTGGCGCGTGTCCGCCGCTACGCCGGGCGATGTTCCTGTCGGTGGCAGTTGGCACAGAGGACGACGCAGCGATCGACCTCGGCACGGACCTGCTCGACGGGTTTGGAGTCGCTGATGAGCCTGCCGACGCCATCGCGCTTCGTCTCGGGGGCTGGGTGGTGGAACTGGAGACAGCAACCCTCTGTCTCGCCACACTCGCGACAGCCGCGTCGTTGCTTGTAGTGGGGCGTCCAGGCACGGAGATAGGTCTCTTTGGTGAGGTCGGTCTCGTCCGGCCGGATAATGCCGATGGCTGCGTCCGTCCGAACAGTTGGGCCTGCGCTGTCGAGACAGGCGGGCTTTGCGTGGTGGGCCGGCCAGTGGCAGTTGGCACACCGGACCTCGCAGTGTTGGAGTTCGGCGTGGATGTCGGCGGCGGAGTAGCCGTAGGTGGCGAGGTCGGTGACGGCACGTTCCGTGGGGCCGACGTGGTGGAAGTCGAGGCAGGCGGGGTCTGCCTCGCCGCAGGCGGTACACCCAAGGGAGGCCTTGTAGATGTCGAGCCAGTCACGGAGGCGGCGTCGGCGGTCGAGACTCCGCTGGGCGTTCTCCTCGTGGTGGCGGTAGTGCCAGCGCTGGTCGACCGACATGGCGACCCACTCGGCGTCCGAGACGTCGAGGTGGGCGGGCTTGGGACCGACACGGGAGCCACGGTCGGCGGTCGTCTGTAGTTCGGCCAGCTCTTTGGCGGCGTTCCAGCCGTCGCAGATGCGGATGATGGTGGCCGACGCAGGTGTCAGCCCGAGGTCCTCGTACTGGGCTTTGCTGGGGGACTCACCGAGGTGGTCGGCGGCTCGTCTGAGGGCGGCCGCGCACTCGGCGGGAGTGTAGCTGTAGCGCGCGGTCCGGGCCTGTGTGGTGGTCGTAGTCGATGCGTCGCTCTGGACGAACCCCGGCGAACCCCGCAGAAGGTGATAGAGATGGGCTGCTGGATACAGAGGGTGTATCGGTCGTCTCTCGTCCCTATTGACCTCCTCCCGCGCCTGAAGACGCGGGAATCCCACCACGGGATTTCAGGCCGAGCGTGGCCCTACGGTTTCAAGACGCATACGTTCCAAGCGTCTCTTGCTTGGTAGCATCGGCTTGGCTGTCTTGTGGGGCGGTCAAACGCCCCCCATCCTCAGCCGAGTCATCGTCGTTCTCGTGTTCTCTGAAACGACTCTCTCCGCTGAGGTAGCGGTCTGCGATGTTCACCGCCCCGTTCACGTCCGCTTGGTACTCACCCATCCAACACGCATCGTTCGTACACTTGAACGTCGCCTGTCGTGGGCGGTATCCTACCTCACCGCACGCATGACACTCTTTCGAGGTGTTGCGCGGGTTCACCGTTTCGACAGGGATGCCCTTCTCGACGGCTTTGTAGCGTATCTGCGCGTGAAGTTTGGCGAATCCCCATCCGTGGAGACGGCGGTTCATGTACTCGCCGTAGTCCATCGACTCCCGTATATACGTCAGGTCTTCCAGAACAAGAACGGGATTCTCGACGGACTCGGCGTACTCCACGACTTCGCGGGTGACGCGGTGGAACACGTCGTCTATCTGGTTCCACAGGTCGTCCCCAAAGGACTCCGCGATGCACTCACTTCCGCGTGTCTGGAGTCGCCGTGTAGCGGTGAAGTATGTCTTACGGAGCCGACGGACGGTTTTGCCCTCGTCGGCCCACAGTTCGGGAGCGGTCGGAGAACCGTGCCTGTCGCGGTGACACACCGTGACGAGTGACGCTTCTCCAATATCGACTCCGATGGGCGTCCGTTCTTCGGCGGACACCTCGGAACCATCCTCTACGTCGCGGGTCGTGGTGACGTGGAGATACCACGTCCCATCTCGCTCGAATAGCCGACTCTCCCCCATCGTGGCGTCTCCCGCGTTCAACGCTTCCAACCAGTCCCGCTGTTCGGGATTCGGTTGTGCTGGCATCCAGAGGTGGTAGTCCTCGTGGTGCGGGATTTTGACGTACCACTCGATTGCGTTCTCGGGCTTGTGGTCGAGCCGTAGCCCTTCGTTCGTGAAGCGAACAGGGTGGTCGTCGTGAAGTTCGCCCGCGTTGTATGTCGTCGTGAGTTGCGGGACGTACTGTTTGAGCGCATTCTTCGCGTACCCGCTCAGGTCGTAGTTGATCACTACGTCGTTCGCTTGGGTCTGCGTGGTGCATCGGGCGTTGAACGCATCGTGAAGGGCCTGTTGGTACGCCTCTCGCGTCTCTCGGAGTTTCCTCCGCTTGTGCGCGTTCGGCTCTACCAGTTTGAGTTCCAGCGTCTTCGTGAGTTCAGTCACGAATCGTCCTCCTCGTGCCTCTGAATGTAGTTCATGACCGTTTCGCTGGATACGTGTCCCGCCGTTCCTGCGTAGTACCCGCGCGCCCATCCGATTTTCTCTCCGTCGTCGTCGGCGTAGCGGTGGTTGTACTTCCGCGAGGAAATACCCTTGAACCAGTTGGCGAGGAGAGATGGGGCGTGCTTCGGCGGGCTACTAACAAACAGGTGGATGTGATCGGGCTGAACGGTCAGGTCGAGTATTTCAAGACCCTTGTCGTCGGCTATTTCGTGGAGGATGGTTCGCACACGGTCTGCGACCTCGTTGACGAGTACCGACTGTCGGTACTTCGGCAACCACACGAGATGGTAGTTGAGATTGTAGGTCGCGTGACGTGTGGTCTTCATCCGTGTTGCACACTATGGGGTAACGTATCTTAATAATGGCGGTGAGTCGGTGGGAAATCCAGCCGTAGCGTCGTTGTCAGAGATGTACGCTATTGTCCGCTTGACCCCCGCCTAAAGACGGGGGTATGCGCTCGTAACTCTATCAACGTCAACACAGCGAGCTTCGACCTGCCGTAGCCGCTCTCGTCGTACGCGAAACCCGACTTCGACAACCTGGACTTCGAGACCAGCAGTTACAACGGGATGAAGGCGTACTTGCGTTCGAAAACGGCAAACCTCATGTGGACCTATGAACTCGCCCGGCGTCTCGAGGGAACGGGTATCACCGTCAACGCGGTCAACCCCGGCGACGCAGACACCCAACTCCAGCAGGAGTCACTGTCCGCAGCACCGCTCCCGATGCGAGTAATAGGTATCGTCATGACACCGCTGATGAGGCTTCTCATGGACGTGTCCCCCGAGAGCGCGGCGTACTCGTCGGTCCACGCAGCCACGTCGAACGAACTCACTGGGATGACTGGTCTCTACCTCGATACGAAGGGAAAACCCGACTCGTCGTCGTCGATCTCACGAGACGAAGGCCTGGCAGCCGACCTCTGGGAGATTGCCGCGAACCGGGTTGGCGTCGACTTGTATGGTGAACCGAGCGAAACTATGACCGGGGACGTGGTCACATAATATCCATTCGTTCACTGACCCGAACTGACCGCTCGCGAGAACAGTAGGCACGCTGTACCCGACTCAGGAATCGACGATATCGATTCGATTTATCTCCTAGTCGAAGGTTGGGATTTTTTCGACCCACTCACAGATGGCATCAAACTCGTGCACTCCGGCGCTTTCGGCGATACCTCGGAGTGTTCCGATACGGAGTTCGCTATGCAGCGGCACAGTCACCGGCGGTCTCCTTGATTCGTCGGATGTTCGTAGTGCAGTTTGGCGTGGTCGCCGGTCGTTCGTCGCCACTCGAACCTACCGACGTTGGCCAGTATCTTCAGTACCTCAATTCGAGAGAACGTTCGCCGCCCCGTCGATTCGTTGAGTACATCCGGCGGTTCTTGGTCGCCAGTGGTGTTGTTGGCGGGGTCGATACCCAGTGCACGAAGTTCCTCGTCTGTCGGTCCGTGTCGACGCCTTTCGCGATCCAACAGCCGTCCTCTTGGCAGAGACGAACCTCGCCATCGTCGGCGTCGCCATTCCGAACCGAACTGGCCATTTCACTCGTAGTTCCGGATGAACTGATACGCAGTCGGCATACCCCTCTCGCAGCGAAGACGAACACGAAACCTCTCCAGGCAGACGCTCATCTCGGGTGATTGGTGACCGGCTCGCGCACTCGATACAGCGCGGTCGCCGGAACCTACTCGAACTCTGCCAGTAGCGACGTGAGCGATACAGAGGGCAGATTCCTCGAACTCGGGTGGTTGCTGTCGTTTAGGGGGGCATCGTGGGTCTGTTGCCGTCCTGGTCGTCGAACTCGTTGTGAGGGTAGGGGTGGGGAGATTTCAGACCTGCGGCCCGGCCAATCGCAGCGAGAACGGGAAACAGGACACGCTGGAGAGATCGTGGCGGTTGCGCTGGAACGACTACGTCCGGATACGTCTGGGCTAACAGGACCGTCTGAAGAAGACCGGTCACGCCGGATAGTTCACCGACCGCATGGACGGCAGCAAACCGCGCGGTCAGAGCCTCCCGCCAGTGGCCGGGCGGTGTCACTTCGCGTCTGAAGTGGGCCGTCTCCGACTCGGTGTACGACACGTGAGGTGTCCCCGGTGGAATGACTACTTCCTCTCCGGCTCTGACAGTATGCTTCTCCCCGTCTCTTTCGACGATCAGCCGTCCCGCACGAACCTCGAACCGTTCCTCGGTGTCGGGGTGATAGTGTATCGGTGGTGGATCGAGTTTCGCCGGCCGCGTTTCGTCCCAGACCAGCCGCTCATCGTTGGACGCGGACTCGTCAAACTCGATTCGCTCACCGGTCACCGGGTTCTCGATCTCCGGGGGAAGATACATAACACGTACTCTGACTGGGGCGTGTTAGCTATTGGCATTGCAGGCGCCGAGGACTACGCACCCTCTATTCAACACGGCCTCAGAAACCCACTCATTTCCTGTCAAAAGAAGGGGCACAACATACAGAGACCCTACTCAGCACCGAGGGTATCGTCACAAGACAGGCGGTACAAGTAGTCAGACCGCATGAAGAGGCTCAGAACTCAGAATAACAGTACGAGCAGCAAAGCGATGGAAATTCCTAATCACCCAGATATGTGGTCTGTGAGACAACACATACACTTATGTGTCATTCCAATTAGAAGAGTTCACAGCCACGTTCTGGATGAAAGGAGAACCCGTCCACGAGACAGCTCGTGTCTGGGATACGGCCCACTGCCGAGCACGATACCCAGAGAACACATGATGATGGATAAAACCGCACGGCTCGACGGCATCTCGCGCAGAAAACTACTGAAAGCTAGTGCGGTCGGCGTCGGCTCGCTGGGGCTGGCAGGGTGCACGAGTGCCAACACTCCACAGGACGTTCCAACTCTGGCAGGTTCTGTCCCAGAATTGGACCTCGACACGTTGCAGGCTGAAACGCCTGCAGGGACCATCACGGCTGAGCAGATTTGGGCGGAGAACACGTACGTCGGCGCAGTTGACGAAGAACTGTACATCGGGATTTCGTTTCCAGAGGACCCCAAGACGGCACAGGAGGCCACAGTCTACCTGTGCGATGGTGAAATGGCCGAGTACCTGACTGGTGAGGTCAGGGCCGGGACGAATATGCTCGAGGGGGAATTGCTGGACATCGAGTTGTCGTTCGATGATGGTGTTGTGAGCGGGGTGGTGATCCAAGACGGCGAGGAGCCCCGGCCGTTCGTCGCGAACGAAGCCACCGGCGATGCAGGTCTATACTCGGCAGAGTTCACCTTCGAAAGCGATGAATATCGACCGTACTGGATCGTCCTCGCCGACGGCAGCCAACGAGGGCAGGCTTGCTGGCGGTGCTGTGGCCGGATCTGCACTATCTGTTGTTGTGCTCCCGGCTCGTGCTTAGTCCAGAAGTCAGTGACCCACGACTGAACTCGTGGGCTTGTCAGTGGACTCCCCTTCTGCCGTCGCTTTGACGGAGGCGTGGAAATCGCCATTCAGGTTCAACATCCCTGACGTCAGCGCACACTGACAGGGTGCGCCTCCACCCGAAGACGTCTGCCCCGAGTGGAGTCGCTTGAGCAGTTTCCGAGCAATGTTCTTGCTCGCATTATAATCCGCGTTCAGTTCATACTCGCACTTCTGACACACGAACTGGTGTTTCGACCGCCGATTGCTCTCGTGGGTAAACCCACACGACGAACACCGCTGCGACGTGTACGCAGGACTCACCTGCTCGACCTCGATGCCGTACATCTCGGCTTTGTATTCGACGTACTGGTAGAGACGTCGAAATGTCCATGCGTGGAATCGCTTCGCACCAGCCATCCGCTTGCGAATATCAGTCAAGTTCTCGAACGCAACGTGGGTGCAGTCGTGGGCGTGGGCTTCTTCGAGAATCTTGTTCGAGGCGCGGTGCAGTTCGTCTTGCATCCAGCGGTGCTCACGGTCGTTCATCGACTGAATCGATAAGTGTGCCGACCGCGTTCCTGCCTGTTGCATCGACCCGCGAGTCTTCTCATACTCTCGGCGTCGATGATTCATCTCGTCGGCGTTCCCAACGAACGCGCCCGTGGAAGTCACGGCGAGCGAGCCGTCCACGTTCAGGTCAACACCAAGGACTGTTCTGTGCTTGGCGTCTTCAGAAGGAGTCGTGGACTGCTCTTGCTCACTCGTTCGGCGCATCCGTGCGTGGAGGTAGAACGACTCTGTGGAGCGGTCGTACTGCAACGTGGACATCCGGAACTCGTAGTCTTCGTTCAGTAGGTACTCACCAATCGGTGTCTCCTCGGCTTCGGCGGGAAGCACGTAGTCACACTCGACGCGACCGTTCACTGTCGAGAGCGAGACGTGGTCGCGGTGGAACGTCGCACTTCGCTTGTCGTAGACGACGCTCCACGCATCGAAGTGTGGCTGACTTGTCTTCTCACCTTTCTTGAGTCGGGCGACACCGCTTTTTGTGGCCTCGATAGCACGCCGAATCCCTTTCTGGACGAGGTTCGCAGTCAACGCCGTCTCGTTGCGGAGTTGGTCGTAGAGGGCGTTCTCGGCTGTCTGTTTCGAGGTCACGCAGTGGTCGTTCGGGTATCGCCACGCCCACTCTGCGGTGGTGTTCGCACAGTGGAGGAACTGGGTTTTGGTCTGATGGAGGTCGTCGCACCGCTCGTCAGGTACATCGAGTTTGACCTTGACGGTGCGAATCACGTCCATCGTTAGTTCACATATCGAAGTGCTTCTTTAATATAATTCGGGTTAGCGTGGGGGAGTCGGACTACTATCGCTCGTGGGTTGTTTCGAGCCTTGTCGGATTCCTCCCACGGCTCAAGCCGTGGGCTTCCTCCTTGCATCTATGTGAAGGTGCCTGCGTATCTTCCATGAGCGTGTATTCCTCTTCGAATCAGGATACCCGATTCATCGGCATGCAAGTGGTCCAGACTCCACGAACCACATGATGTACGCGGATTGAATGCCCTCTACGGCGAGCGAACGGTCCACAATAGTAGCTCGGCGTGATTGGTGACCACTCGCGCCCTCTATGCAGCACGGGGCGACCCAACCATTCAGGGCCTGACAGTCTCGACGTGACCGACACAGAGGCTGCAGATAGTGGTGCGGAGACGTTTTTGTGTCCTCTTCGAACTATTCCGGGAGCCGAGGTCGGTGTTCAGCGTGAAAGATTGCATCTCGCTATTCGTGAGGAACTCGTCGGGAACTCCGGTTGAACTCCACCGTTACGACTCCCCTCAGCGCACCGTCTCGATAATTATTAACGGATGCTGGTGCGCATCCCGGCGTTTGCCGTCCGCACACGCCGAGATATATGAAATAATAATGTTCGGTAATGTTAAGTCAGGCAATTTACACACACAATACATGAGCGCTGGTGGCGGGCACGGGATGAGACTGAGTGCGTGGACGAACACCGTCGCTGGGCGTGTAGATAGCACGGTGGGACAGTCATGAGTGACCAACTGCCATCTCGGCGGCGGGTCCTCCAGCTGGTCGGTGCTGGCGCTGTCGGAGGGTTCGCTGGGTGTAGTCAGACGAGTTCGACCGAGACGCCCAGCGCTACCCCGCGGGGAGCGACAGACACGCCGACCGACACACCGACGAGCGCGCCGACGGACACCCCGACGGAGACGCCCACCGAGACGTCGTCACCGACGCCCGAGGAGTGCACTGAGGTCGGCGGCACCGTCGAGGCGGGGACCACGTTCGACGGCTGTTACCTCGTCACCGACACGCTCGACGTCGCCTCGGGGACGCTAACAATCACGGCCGGTTCGGAACTGGTGTTCACCCGTGGGACCGGGATGGAGGTGCGCTCGAAGGGTGTCCTCGTGGCGCAGGGAACCGAGAGTGACCCCGTCACGATGCGCGGTGAGACCGAGGACAAGGGGTACTGGGACGGCGTCGCGATCCACTCACGGAAGCCCGCGAACACGATGCAGTACGTCGAACTCTCGTCGGCCGGAGGGAGTCGCTGGGACCCGTGCTGCCCGCGGGCGACCAGTAAGGCTGGCCTCAACGTCTGGGACGACGGCATCGTGACCGTCCAGCACTGCACGTTCGCCGGCAACGCACGCTACGGGCTCGCGGCGACGTCGAGTGCAGACCTCCGGGACTTCTCCGCGAACACGTTCGCCGACAACGGTCGGGCACCGATGGCGACGACGACCGACAACCTCGACGCGCTCGACACCGAGACGGAGTACGGCGATGGACCGGTCGACGTCCGGGCCAGGAACGTGTCGGACTCCGGAACCTGGCGGCACATCGGCACCGCGTACCGGATGTATGGCCGCCCGGAGATCGTCGACGACGCCGTCGTCACGGTCGAGGCCGGATCCGTGTTCACCTTCGCCGAAGACGCTGGCATCCGGGTGGCTTCGGGGACACTCTCCGTTGAGGGGAGTGAGGATGCGCCGGTAGTGATGCGTGGGACGACGCCAGTCTCCGGTTTCTGGCGTGGTCTCTCGATCCAGTCGAAGAAACCGGACAATCGGCTGCAGTTCCTCGACATCGCCCACGGTGGCTCCGGGAACTGGGACCCGTGCTGTCCCAACAACTCCGCCCCGGCGAACGTCAACGTCTTCGACGACGCCATCGCCTCGATCGTGAACGTGACTTTCTCCGACAGTTCGAACTACGGCATGCTCCTCTCTTCGGGCAGTGAACTCGTGGAGTTCGCGCGCAACACGTTCCGGAACAACGAGGAGGCGAGCGTCTGGCTCACGGCGAACAACCTCGGCGTACTCGACGCGGCGACCTCCTACGACGGCGACGACGACGCACCGGTCGTCGTCCGGGGCAACGACGTGACCGAGGACGCGACCTGGAAGTCTCTCGACACGAACCACGTGGTCGAGAAGAACTCGACCATCACCGTCACCGGCGACGCCAGCGTCACGGTCGATGTCGGCGCGGACTTCCACTTCCGAGAGGACGCGGGCCTGCTCGTCGAGGATGGGGCCAGCCTCTCGGCGATCGGTGACCCGGCGGACCTCATCGTCTTCGAGGGAACCACCGAAGCAGCCGGGTGGTGGAAGGGTATCGCCTTCACCTCGCCCAGCACCGGGAACGAGATAGCGCACACGACGATCGAAGACGGCGGCAGCGGCAAGTGGGACCCCTGCTGTCCCAACCAGAGCCGCAACGCGTGCATCAACGTCTTCGACGGCGGCTACCTGAACCTCCACGACTCGTTCGTTGTCAACTCCGAGAACTACGCCACGTGGGTCGACGGGAGCTCCACGCTCGACAGAAGCGACAACACGCTGATGGACCCGGCCGGCTCGGCCTGAGCGCCGGACGGAACGAAGCGACCGTAGGCCAGCGTTCGTCTGGCCGCTCGCTTCCGTCGACGTCGCTCTCACTACACGAGCCAGGTCCGAGAGCGCGTTCGACCTCCCGAAACGGTCGACGTGGTGGGGCACCAGATCGTAATGGAATAGAATCGCGCCCTCTATCCAGCACGGTCGCCAGAACTTGGTCGGATCCTGGCAGCAACACCCTGCTGGATACAGAGGGTGTATTCAGCAGCCCGGACATCTTATTGGAAATTCAGAAAATAGTGTTATCAGACCCCGTATCCACGGAACTAACGAGTGGTACCTCCAGTTGGCGGCTTCGTGGCACTCTTCGGCTTGGCAGCATTCGCTTGCTTTGGCTCTCTGTGGCGTGTTCACCGCCTCGAAAATCCCGAAATCCGCCGAGGGCTCGCTGGGCTCCTCGTCACAAGCGGCCTCTGGGCTGCCATCGAAACCGTCCGTCTGATGATCGCTGCGCCAGAACTCAAGATCGGGCTTTATACTGTCGGTCTCGCCATCGGGCTCGCCACTGTCGGGGCATGGTTGTACTTCTGTTCGGCCTACGCCGGCCACGACTATCACCGACAGTCGCTGCTCCGAACGGGAGCGCTCAGTCTCTATCTCACCGTCGTCGTCGTCAAGCTCACCAACCCGCTCCACCAGCAGTATTTCTCCGCGAGCGTCCTCGAGATGCCGTACCCTCATCTCGTCGTCGAACTCCTGCCTCCTCACTGGATCGTCACCGGTATCGCGTATGCGCTCTCTGCCGTCGGGCTCTACATGTTGTACGATACCTTGCACACGTCCAGATACGCGACCGCCTCACTCGGGGTGGTCGTGTCACTGACGGCGTTGCCGGTCGGCCTGACTCTGGCGGGCCACATCTGGTCGACAGTCCTCCTCGAACTCAGCTACGAACCTGTCGGAGTCGCAGCATTCGCCGTCGGCGTGGTCTACTTCGTCGAGGAGAAATTCGTCGCAGTGCCCACGTTTGGTCGCCAGCAGGTTATCGACAATCTGTCCGACCCGGTGGTGCTGCTGGATCGGGAAGGAGAGGTTCAGGACTACAACCCTGCCGCTATACGGGCGTTTCCAGCGCTCGACGGTGAAGTTGGTCGGAGGCTCGAGATGGTTGCACCGGACCTCCTCGCGGCCAGCGACGAGAGAGGCGTTCTGACACTCACTCGCGACAGCCGCGACCGGTACTACGTGCGCAACGAGAGTCCAATCACCGTCGGGTCAGCTGCACTCGGGCGAGCACTCGTGTTCGTGAACGTGACAGACGTTGAGCAGCAACGTCAGGAGCTGGAGCGACAGAACGAGCAACTCGACGGGTTTGCAGATGCTATCAATCACGAGCTTCGGAACACGCTCGCCATCGTTCAAGGGAGTAACGAACTGGCGGCAACACGCCTCCCGCAGGATGCTGATCCAGTCGTGGCGGAGATGCTGGAGACGGTCGACCGGACGGCAGATCGGATGGCACGGGTCGTCGGGGACTTGTCGTTGCTCGCCCGTCACGGTCAGAGTTTGGATGCCGTGAGCGACTGTCCGTTTCAGGAGACGGTCGAGCGAGCGTGGCGAGATGTAGCCGTTGAGGGGCTCACACTGACGACCGACGGGGACGGTATCATCGAGGCGGATTATGATCGTCTCGTGGCGTTGCTAACGGAGGCGTTCCAATTCGCGGCGACGACGGACTCGACGACGGTGGCTATCAAATTACGCAATGACCAGGTCGTCGTAACGACCGACGGTGAGTCGATTCCAGCCAGAAAGAGCGCGGAGGCGTTCGAGTACAACGCCGCGGTACCCAGTGCCCAAGCAGGCATGGCACTGCCGAATATCATGATGTTGGCCCGCGTGCACGGATGGAGTGCCAACATCGATGCCGCGTACGAGGAGGGGGTGCGTCTCGTGGTCCGAGGCCTGTCGACTGAACGGGTATGATTGTCACTTAGTCTGTTGCTGGATGCTACGATATTGTGGGTTGTTTCGGCTACCTCGTTCGATTTGACCAGCTCTCGACTGATTTGGTATCGTGGCCGACTCACGCTCTCTATGCAGCACGACTGCCACAATGTACCCTCCACTGAGGAGCTCGACAGTGCCGGGTATCCCTGTTCACTTCGACGTATCCGCCGGTGTCTATGATCGCTGAAGCATGTCGACGCTGGCGGTGAATCTTGGTCAGGTCAGCGCCGTGGCCGAGTCAAGGCCGCCAGCGGTGACGCCCCGTGGGGATCCCGTCCGGTCGACCGGCTTGTCCGTCGACGCCACCGGCGTTAGCGTCGGGGTCGCTGTGAGCCCTCCGGCCTCCGATGGCCCCGTGAGCGCCACCGGAACACCGGGGGTTGCGACCAGAAATAGGAGGCCGAGGAGGAAGGCGACGACTGCCCCCGCGACGACGAGACGCCCGACAGGTCGGGCCATCGGCTCAGCCTCCAAGCAACGTCTCGAGGTCGGCCAGCGAGTCGAGCTCGGCAGCCGGATCGACAGCCGGGTCGATGTCGGCGTTGTGCTCGCGTCGTAGCAGCACCCCGTCGAGCCCGGCCCGCTCTGCGGCGAGCAGGTCGGTCTCGCGGTCGCCGACGTACAAGCCGTGGTCGGCACCGAGCGCCGCCACGGCCGCCTTCAGGTAGTGGGGATCGGGCTTGCGCCTGTGGAACCCCTCGACGCCGGGGTCCCGGCCGCGGACGAACGCGAACGGTGGCAGGTCGTGGTGGTCGACGACCGTCCGGACCACGCCGTCGTAGTTGTTGCTGACCAAGCCGAGTTGGTGGCGCTCTGCGAGCCCAGAGAGCGTCGCCACGTCGGCATAGCGCGTCCTCACGCCGGCTTCGACACGCTCGGCGAACCAGCGCTCGCTGTGACGCTCGCGGGTGTCGTAGAACGCCACCGGATCGACGCCGACGGCCTCACAGGCCTCGACGAACGCGCGATCGTACTCGTAGCCGGCGAGTCCCGCCCGCTCGGCGTCGGTGACCGTGAGGTCGTACTCCTCGAGCGTTCGCGTCAGTCCCGCCTCGTACCCGGTGGTGTCGTTGGCGTGCCCTTCCAGCAACACGCCGTCCATATCGAACAGGACGACGCGGTCCTCGCTCGTCACCGTACCAGCGCCCTCGTGTACGCCGAGAGGCTCTCGGTCGCGACGACCACGCCGAGGATGACGAGTAGCACCGTCGCGACCGACTGCCACGCGAAGGCGTTGACCGCCCGAAACAGCTGGACGCCGATCCCGCCCGCGCCGACGAACCCGAGGACGGTCGAGTCGCGGATGTTGATATCCCACCGGTAGATCGAGAGCCCGACCAGCGCGGGTTTCACCTGCGGGAGGATGCCGTAGAGCAACACCTGGACCGAGGACGCCCCGGCCGCACGAACCGCTTCCACCTGGCCGAAGTCGATCTCCTCGATCTCCTCGCCCAGCAGCTTTCCGAGGAAGCCGATCGAGCGGAAGGCGATGGCGACCGCCCCCGCCAGCGGTCCCGACCCGAACAGCACGACGAAGAACAGCGCCCAGATGATGGTGTTGACCGACCGGCTCACGGTCACGACGAGCTTTCCGAGCCAGAACGTTGCGGCGTTCGGCGTCGTGTTCTCGGCAGCGAGCAGCGCCACCGGAATCGAGAGCACCAGCGCGCCGATGGTCCCCAGCGCGGCGATCTGGATCGTCTCGATCAGCGGCCCGACGATTCGAGTGGTGTACGCCACGTCCGGCGGGTACATCCGGACGAGGAGGTCGCCGACCTCTCGGGGGATCGTCTCCGGTCTGACGATACCGATATCCATGAACTGCCAGGACCCGACCACGGCGACGGCGGCGACCACCGTGAGGACGAAGCGGCCGAGTCGCCGCCGGCGGTCGAACCGTTCCCAGCGGCGCTCGTCGGTCGCCATCAGTTGTACCTCCGTCGGACGACTGCGCTCACGCCTTCAGCTACCAGCACGACCGCGATGATCGACAGCAGGATGGCCGTGACGTACTGGTAGTCGTACCGGTTGAACGCGGTCAGAAGGACCGACCCGATCCCACCCGCACCGACGATACCGATGATGGTCGACGTGCGGATGTTGATGTCCCACCGGTACACCGAGAGCCCGGCGAACCGCGGGATGATCTGCGGGACGACCCCGTACAACAGCGTCTGCACCGGCGACGCTCCGGAGGCACGCACCGCGTCGACCGACCCCATATCGATGTCTTCCAAGTCCTCGGCCAGCAGCTTCGAGAAGAAGCCGACCGTCTTGAACGTAATCGTGAGGATGCCCGCGAGCGGCCCGAACCCGATGGCCTTGACCGCGATGATGGCGACGATGATGGCGTTGAACGCCCGGGAGACCGATATGAATCCTCGGTTGATCGCGTACAGCGGCTTCGGGGACAGGTTCTCCGCGGCCATGAACGCGATCGGGACGCTGAGGACGATGCCGGTGAGCGTCGAGACCATCGCCATCGCGACGCTCTCGAGCATCTTCTCGAGAATCCGCTCGGTCTGTCGCGGGGTCGCCGACGGGGGGAGAAAATCGCCCACCAGGGAGACGGCGCTCCCGAGCCCCTGTGCGATCCGTCCTGGGTCGGCGCCGACCCCGAACCCAGACCACACGAAGAAGCCGAGAATCCCCGCGTAGACCGCCCACTTGAGCTCTCGACGCCGAAAGACGGTCGGGCGCTCCCAGGTGCGTTCGCCGGCCGCCACGTCAGCTCTCCCCCTTCAGCGATCGATCGGCCTCCGCGAGGACCCTCTCGTCTTCGTCCGTCTCGGCGGACGTGTCCGCCTTCCTGCCAGTGTTGTCGGGGATCTCCGCGCCACGGTACACCTGATCCAACCCTCGCTCGTCGAGTGCGGCCGGCGGCCCTTCGAAGACGAGCTCACCGTCGTGGAGGCCGACGATACGATCGGCGTGCTCGATCGCGAGGTCGACCTCGTGGATGTTGATCAGCACCGGCACCTCGCGCTCGGCGGCGATGTCGGTCAACAGCCGCATCACCGTGTTCGACGTCTCGGGGTCGAGACTCGACGTCGGCTCGTCGACCAGCAGAATCTTGGGCTGTTGGATCACGGCCCGCGCGATGCCGACCCGCTGGCGCTGGCCGCCGGAGAGTTCGTCGACGCGTTTGTTCTCCATGTCGCCGAGGCCGACCCGCTCGAGGATCTCGTAGGCCCGCTCGATGTCCTCCGCCGGGAACGACCGGCGGAACGCCTTCCAGGCCGATACGTACCCCAGCCGGCCCGTGAGGACGTTCTCCATCACGGTCAGCCGCTCGACCAGGTTGTACTCCTGAAATATCATCCCGATGTCCCGGCGGGCCGACCGAAGCGCGTCGTCACCGAGGGACGTCAACTCCGTGTCGTCGAGGTGGACCTCGCCGCCGGTGGGCTCGGTCAACCGGTTGATACACCGGATGAACGTGCTCTTGCCGGCCCCGCTGGGACCGATCATGGCGACGGTCTCGCTCCCCTCGACGGACGTCGTGACGCCTTTCAGCGCCTCGTCGCCCGTCGGGTAGGTCTTCTGCAGGTCGGTTACCCGGAGCATCTACGATCCCAGCGCGCTCTCGGTGTACTCGACGCCGTTGTAGCCCTGGATGATCATGATGTCCTTGAATACCGTCCGGTAGTCGATCGGAACGAACTGGTCGTAGCCGGTTCGCTCCTGGAAGGCCGTCCCGGCGAAGTCAGACTCGAGGTACGCACGCTCGATTCCCGCCTGGATTTCGGGTTTGAGATTGTACCGGTAGGCAACCGGTCCGTTCGGGAACGGTGCCGACGCCCAGACGACTTTGAAGTCGTCGAAGCTCAGATCGCTCTGTGCCTCGACGGTGTCGACCATACAGGTCGAACAGATGGGGCCGGCGTCGTAGTCGCCAGCCGCGATGCCGCGGGTCGTGTTGCCGTGGCCGCCCGAGAAGTTGACCTCGTAGTCCTCCTCGGCAGTCACATCGAAGTACTGGTCGAACAGAGCCGACGGAGCCTGGTGGCCGGAGTTCGACGCGGGCTCGGAGTGGCCGACTGTCACCTCGTCACGGGCGAAGTCCTCGACGCTCTGGATGTCGTCGGCGTCGGCGCGCGTGGTCGCGAACAGCCGGTACCCGAAGAGCTTGTCGGGCGTGAGGCCGGCCGCGAACGGGACCGCCCCAGCCAAGTTGACGGCGAAGGCCGTCGTCCCGGTCGAGAAGTTCGCGATGTGGGCCCGTTCCGAGCGCATCGCCTCGACCGACGCCGCGTAGCTGTTGACCTTGCTGAACTCGACGGGCTTGCCAGTCTCCTCCTCGATGCGGTCGAAGACGGCCTGGAAGTCCTCCTCGAACCGACCCTGGACGTCCTCGCTCGGGCTCTCGGTGAACACGAGGGTGTCGGGGTCGAGCAGTTCGTCCTCGTTGTCGGGCGTCTCCCGGACCGGCTCACCGTGGGGAACCTCGTCGACCTCGCGGTTGCGCATGTTCTCGAGGTCGACCGTCGACCCGCGCTGGTAGTCCGCGTCGACCAGCGCCGACGACAGGTAGTTGTTCTCCTCCCAGGCCGGACTCGCCGGTTCGAAACTGCCCGAGTCCGCGAGCATCGGGTCACCGCTGGAACCGCCAGAGCCGCCCGAGCCGCCGGAACTGCCCGCCCCCGAGTCCCCGGAACTCAAGTTCCCCATACACCCGGCGAGTCCGGCCGCCAGTGCGGCCGCGGAACCCTTCAGAAACACACGCCGTCTGTTATCGCGTCCGTCGTCAGACATCACCTGAGTGGTAGGATTTCCACTTTAATATTCTGTCGAATATTATATATATTCGGCACAATATGTGTGTTTTACCGGATTTTTTCTCCGGTCCGTTGGTCACCCTCCTGTTGCCGGATTGTAGATATATAGGCATAGGCGCGGGTCGGGTGAGCCCTCTTCCCTATCGCAGCAAGCGGTTTCATCAAGGGCTTCCCTGCGTTGGGTATGGCCCGTCGCTCGCCCCTGGCTCGGCTCCGACAGCCGAACTACACCGGGGAGAACCGGTGTCTGCCCTGTACCGTCGTAAACCTCGTCCTCGTCGCCGTCGTGGCCGCCGCGGCCGGCCTGTTCGCACCCCTCGCCGGGCTCACCGTGGCGACGCTCGGGGCCGGGGCGGTCTGGCTGCGGGGGTACGTCGTCCCTGGGACCCCGGAGCTGACGAAACGATACCTCTCCTCGCGGGTGCTCGCGTGGTTCGGCAAGGCCCCGACGACCCCCACCGAGCCGCCCGAGGGCGACCCGGTCGAGAAGCTGGTCGCCCTCGGCGTGCTCGAGGACGACGAGACAGCCCTCGCCCCTGCGTTCGAGCGTCGGTGGCACGACACGTCCGCCGGAATCGCCGCGGACCCCGACCAGCTCCGGGCGACCGCCGGCGCAGTGCTCTCGGTCGACGCCGACGCGGTCGCCGTCGACCGCTCATCGGGGGGCGGCGTGACGCTCACCGTCAACGACGGGTGGACCGGCAGTTGGCCCTCCCGCGGGGCGCTAGCAGCCGACCTGGCGACCGAACGGCTCCTCGCCGACCGTGGGTTCGCCGAACTGGACCGGCTCGATAGAACCGACCTCGCCGCCCGGGTTCGGGGGCTGACTGAGCGCTGTCCAGTCTGTGACTCGCCTACCGACGTCACCGACGACACCGTGGAGTCCTGCTGTGGGTCGGCCGAGGTCGTCGCCGTCGCGTGTACGGGCTGTGGTACCCGGATGGCCGAGTTTGACCCCTCGCCGGCGGTGTTCGCCCCCGGGTCGTGAACAGAGCGGCGCGAAGCGGAGAGTACCGAGCGGTGGGGCGTCTCACATTCCCACCGGGTTTGCGAGGGATCGAGACTGTTGTCGGAAGCCCCATCGAGTCCGTCTGCGAGACTAGTCGTCGCGCCCTGGGACACCGCGCTGCCGTACGGTTCCCGCCGTGTGGCCAGACCAGTAAGTGCCCAAGATGCGCCATCCATGCAGCACGCTCGCAGGAACCTGCTCAGATTCTGGCAGTAACAGCGTGCGAGATAGAGAGGGTGTGTGCAGCACGGAGATGCTGTTCCCGTAATCTGACTGACACCGCGAGTGCAACGAAACCGTACAGACAATCAGTTCACGCTCTTCGACAACTCAGCCCCTGCTTTGAACTTCACATCGGCTGACGCACGCCCGGCGTTCACCAGATGCAGGGTCGGTACGTCCACCACGACGTGCGACAGCAGGACGCTGCCCACGTCCTCGCTTGTACGGCCGGGGCGCTTCCGAAGTAGTGCGTCAACCCCCTCGCGCCCACCCTCCGAGAGCATGTACCCGATGAACGTATGGAACGGAGCGGAGTATATCCGCGTCCCTTGACTGGCACGGGCATTCAATTGCTGTCTCGCCATCACATCCGCGAACCCGTCACCATCCGAATCCAGATCGTCGAGGTCAACGCCGACGATTTGTGCCGCGCTCTCCATCGTCAAGACGGTCACTGAACCCGTGTAGAGCGCCCCATCGTCGATCACCCAGCCGCCGCTATGGACGAGTTGGCCATCGCTCACTCCCCTGCTCACGTACAGCAACGCTGGGAACGGGTGTGGACATCCCTGCGGTTGCACCATCACCTGCGAGACCAGCAGTCGCCCCTGCGATCCGATTACCACCGGCACTCCGCCCCCACGTTCCCACTCGTCAAGCCTGTCTAATTCAGACGCCTCTCCCTCAGGCGGGACACCCAGTATCGGCGCTCCACCCTCTGCCTGCGGTGGGTTGTTCACGACCACGACCGTTCCGTCACTCCCACGGGCCGAGCGAAGCCCACCGACCGTCGCCGTCGGCCCCGATACCGCAGCCGACAGGTGCGGTGCCCCACACACGTCACCCGGGCGGGTGGCTTCGTCCGTATCGTCGCAGTCACCCGTCTCGTCTCCCGCCGCGGTCTCCGCGTTCCCCCACGCATAGACGTTGCCGTCGCCGGCAGTTCGACCCGTCATGTAGTCGATGAACCGCTGTGGGGTCGCCTCGTCTCTGAGACGCCCGTTCCCACCCGGCACCTCCGCGTCGGGGATGCACACGGTGAACCGCTCACCTGAGGTCGTTTCGCCATCCAGATAGCGGAACAACGCTGCCTGCTCTTCGGCACTGAACAACCCCGATGGGTCAAACCCGACTGGTGGAAGCAGGTAGTCTCCGACGATGATGTCGTCCCCGCCCGCACCGCTGAGACCGAACGCTCCCCATTGGCCGTCCTGAGCGTACTCCTGTGCCCGGCGAACGTCTGCCTCCCTGTCCGCGACGTTCGCCAGTGCCGCGACACAGGACTCCTCGGAGCAGCGTTCCAACTCGGCCCGCATCTCTGCCAGCACCGATTCCATCTCGTCTAACGCAGCGGTAATCTCCTTCTCAGTCTCCGGGTTTCGACCCGTTCGCGCACTTCGCTTCGAAATCGCCGTGATAGCCGTCGTCGTCGCCGCTTCGAGCTGTGCATCGAGCTGCGAGACACGCCGGAACGTCTCGTCGTCCTCGTCGATATCGTCGTCGAACAAGTCACTCGGCCGCGCAATACTCCGATTACTCCGGGGCGTGTTGTAGTCCTCACCGCGAACGTCGTCGTCGACGCCATCGGCATCTGAATCTCCATCGGGAGCCCGGATTGTCGACTTGTTACTCCGGGAGTTGTTGTAGTTCGCAGCGACGAGCGCGGTCGAGGTGACCCATCCCTCCAGTTCGACCTCGCTGGACAGTATTCCCGAGCCAGCCTCCAGTGTCGGGGTCAGCCGGCTCGTGTGTGGTTCGTCCGTCGTAGCCGAAACCCCGACTTCAGTCTCGTCGTCGTTCCAGTTATCGCCTGCTCCTGCGAACACCGCAGCGGGTGTCGCCGTCGTGTTCGTGACCGACGAGGCGACCCGATTCAAACACCCACTCAGCGCGCCGATTGCGACGGCACCGCTCGCTGTGAGTAGCGCCCGCCGACTCATGGTAGCACGTCGCACGCTGTCTGCGTGACTATCCCGTCTCCGTGGACTCATAATCGAACAGTAGAGGTAACACGTTAATATAAACCTGTTTATATTTACGGTATTCATATGAATTAGTGGTTGGCTGATTCGCGCTATGTATTCAGCAGCCGGTGGAGAGCGTGGCTGAATGCTGTCGGGAGCGTCGTGCGAGATAGAGAGGGTGTACACAGATAGCAACCCGCTGAGATTGCTCCAGTAAGACGAGCGTAATACCAGCGTATGGCTGAAGCAACTACGGGGGCAAACGGTGATGGCGAGATTGTCACGGTGAATTTCAGAGTCACACAGTCGTTTCTCGACGAGATAGACAGCACACGGCAGGGACGTGGGTTCAACAGCCGAAGCGAATTCATCCGCTACACCCTCCGAAACGCGACCGAATTCCCGGCTTTCGACCGCGATGAACTCATCGCTCTCCTCCAAGCAGAGGAGGATATCCGTGAAGGACGGACGGTGAGTGCCGACGAAGCCCGCGAGCAGTTCGGAACGGACAGGGATGAGTGAGGGGGACTGGACGTGGGAACTAACCCGTCATTGCGAGATGGGATCACCATCTGGGTCGACCACGGGTATGAATCTCGGACCATTGTCGATTAGGTCGTTCGGCACCATCTACCCGGTTATGGCAATCGTCGCAGAAATTCTACTCGCCGACCCCTCGTTGCCCCTGGTCGGCCTCGCGCAAGCGCTTCCGAGTCGTGAGATTTCGGTCGCCAACGCGGTTCGACTCGAAGACGGTCAGCATCTCGTTACTATCAGTGTCGATGATGAGTCGAAAGACGTCTTCGAGCGAGAACTGGACGCACAATCCGAGATCGTTCACGTCGAGACGATCGGAAAGACGACAGACGGGTGGTTCTACCAGGTGACTATCGACGGGGGATCTGAACTGTTCGATTCTCACGACCCGGCGGAAGTCGAGGGGACGCTGATCGAGGCCGCAATGACCGGCGAGGGACTGCGGGAACTGAAGGTGTTCTCGGACTACGAAGCGTTCAGTACGCTTCGAGACAGATGTAAGGTACACGGGATTCCGTTCGAACTGTTAAACATCGCGTCGGACCCCGAAAATCCTGGCGAGCGCGACCAGTTCGGACTCACGGACAAGCAGTACCGAGCACTTTCTATCGCACTTGATGGAGGGTATTATGACTCCCCGCGGGACATGTCGACCAAGGACCTCGCTGCAGAACTGGGCATCAGTGCCCCAGCCGCGTCAGACCTCCTCCGCCGTGCAGAACGGCAACTCATCAGTCAGACGCTCGGTCCGGAACAGTACTTAAACACACTTACTGATTAGTATCACTTTCTCCTCTCTGCTGGGCGTCTGTTACGGTGATGACGAACACTACGAACCGCGTTGCCATCATCACAGGCGCATCGTCTGGAATCGGCAAAGTGACGGCCGAAACCCTCGCCAAAGACGGACTCACAATCGTTCTCAGTGCCCGTCGCGCCGAGAAACTCGACGCACTCGCAGAGCGTATCGAATCGAATGGCGGCGATGCTCTCGTCGTTCCAGCGGATGTGACCGACGACGACGACCTCGTCTCGCTCGTCAAGACGGTCGAAGACGAGTTCGGGCGGATCGACGTACTCGTCAACGCTGCTGGGTTCGGTCTCTACGGCAGCGTCGAAGAGACGCTGATCGACGAGGCTCGCTACCAGTTCGACGTCAACGTGTTTGGCCTCGCCCGCCTCACCCAGCTCGTCATCCCCGTCATGCGCGAACAGCACAGTGGCACAATCATCAACATCAGTAGCATGGGCGGAAAGGTCTGGACGCCGATGGGTGCGTGGTATCACGCCACGAAACACGCGCTGGAGGGGTGGAGCGACTGTCTGCGCTACGAACTCGCACCCCATGGTATCGACGTTGTCGTCGTCGAACCCGGTGCTGTCAACACGGAATGGGGAGACATCATGGTGGACGGGTTACTCGAGCGCAGCGGGGACGGCCCCTACGCGGAGATGGCCCAGGACGTCGCTGACACGTCCCGTGAGAACAGTTCGGACGGGTCAGATCCCGAAGTCATCGCCACTGCAATCAGCAACGCCGTCCGTTCCGACGCTCCCAAGAACCGATATGTTGCAGGGAAATACGCCAGACCCATGATCGCCCTCCGGCGATTTGGCGGTGACCGCGTCTACGACCGTGTCGTCGACTACATGGTTTGAGAGAAAGGGGACACCGTGAGCGCTGTGACCGGTACGTACCCTGTATGCAGCAGCACCTAGACGACCTACCGAGGATCTGGCAGTAGTGGCGTGAGCGATAGCGAGTGTGTAGACAGCAGATATCCGGTCCACCAGTAAGTCCGGTAGCAAACTTTACCCAGTAGTATGTTCTACTCGACGGTATGACCACGTCGGTGAAGATGGACGACGATACGAAGTCCCGTCTTGAACGGTTACAGGCCGAGATTCGGCTACAGGCCGGGAGACGAGTGACGCAACAGGAGATTCTCGCACGACTCGTTGAGCATGCCATCGAGTCCAAGGCAGACCTCATCGACTCGTTCCGGGAGAAACGTGTCCCCCTTGCAGAATCCGAACGCGAGAGGTTCCACGATGGGATGGTCTCGTCCGGAGTCACGACGACCGAGGAAGACATCGACGACGTACTGTACGGATGAGTGTCTTCGTCGATACAGGCGTGTTCTTCGCGCACCACGATACGGATGCCGACCGGCACGACCAGGCCGTCAACGCCCTCGATAGACTGTTCGATGGGGAGTTCGGACAACCGTACACGAATGACTACGTTTTCGACGAGACTGTGACGCTCACGCGTGCTCGAACGGGCTCGTTCGATGCTGCGGACACTGTCGCCAGTCGCATCCTCGGCGAAGACCCGTTTCCTCGTGTCTTCGAGATGGTCCACGTCGAACCAGACGATGTTCGGGCGTCGCTGGAGACGTTTCGTCGCTACGAGGACCACGACCTCAGTTTCACTGACGCGTCGATCGTTACCTTGTGTGAGTCACGTGGTATTGACGCCGTGTTGAGTTTCGACACAGATTTTGACGGACTCGTTGACCGTATCGAACCAGGACGCTAAAGGGGTGATTCACACGGAGTGACCGGCGCAGCCCATACGGAAGCTATCAGAGATGGCGTACAACACTCAGAGTGTGTATGCAGCAGCGGACATCTTGTCGACACCGTCACGGCCTCCATGCGTGCCAGCACGCCCGATAGCAAGCTGGCGGTACAACTATGCCGAGCGCTGTTCTGCGCTCGGTTATGGGCACCAAGGAGTCGTTACTCGAACTGGAGCGCCAGTTGTGGAACGCCGACGAGGAGTTCTATCGGGACACGCTCTCGGAGGATGCCGTGATGGTGTTCCCAGAGCCCACCGGCATACTGGAACGGTCCGCCGTGCTGGAGGCACTGGGTGGAGCGGACAGGTGGCGATGTATCGAGTTCGACGACGAGCGGCTGGTCGAAGTCGACGATACCGTCGTTCAACTGGTCTATCGAGCGGTTGCAGAACGCAGTGGGGACGGGTCCGAATACACGGCGTTCATCACCACGACATATGTCCAGGCAGACGGGTCGTGGCGACTCAGCTCTCATCAACAGACGCCCATCGACGAGTGAGCCGCAGCCCGCCGTTGCTGCCCCAGACGCATCCTCTGTGCAGCACGGCTCTGGACAACTACCCGATAGCCGTCAGTAGTGATGTGCGAGATACAGAGGATGTGTTTAGCACTGCGAATCCGTGTATTCAGGCACGGAGTTCCGGACTACCTGTTAGGGAATTCCTGTGATTAATACAGCATCTTCCAAAAGCATATACACCGAGACACGATGCTGAACATATGCCCTCCCGCCGCAGCTACCTCGCTGGACTCGCCACTGCTGGAGTCGTGGGTCTTGTTGGCTGTGCCGACGAATCCGACCGGACGACTGGGACCGTATTCAGGAAAAGTGTTCGCGCTGCCGTTCCCTCCGGACAGGAGGATTCTAACTGGACGGGTATCGCGTCCATGAGCGGTGGTGTCCACGACCAGACAGCACTGATCGAGTACGACCCAATGTACGTGACCGTCGACATCGATGCCGTCGAGATGACGCTCACGGACGAACAGCAGGATCTGTTGGACCGCAACTTCAGAGATTTCGAGCTTTCGTTCACTGTTGTTCCTGACGGTGCCGATGGGGGACCGGTTCGACAGGCACGTCGACCCGATTTCAACGAAGTACATGTCGGTGGTGAGGCGACGGTGAGCGCGTTCACTGGCGACGATGGAGCGTACTATCACCGACTTCATGAAACTGGTCCACGGTCAGCAGAGCTTTCGATTTCTCAGCTCCGGACTGATGAGGCCGCACAATAGACCGCGGTCTGCATGTTTCACCTCGTTCGGTCGCTACACGACGAGCGACCATCGACCGACTCGCGCCCTCTATGCAGCACGACCACAGAGACCCCCCCAAGTCCTGTCAGGTGTGGCGTGCAACACTCAGAGGGTGTATGCAGCAGTTTGCCGCCCTTCGTTTCGTCTCCGAGTAAGCGAACTGGTCAGTAGAGACAGAGAGCGTATCTTCCGATCGAGTCTGTCTACTGGTGCTGTACGAGAGGGATACGGCTCGGTGAAGCAATCGACAGTTGGGCGATGTACCGAAGCAATAATGCCGAACACATCCAGGCGGTAGTGCTACTCCCGAGCGACCGCGCCGAGGCCGACGGCCCCGAGCTGGACTGCCCGACGCGGAGGCGGCCGTCGAAACGGCGGATCGAGTGGAGCCGGAGCGGGCGCTCATTTCGGCGGGCGCAGCCGGTAGTAGCGGCGGTTCAGTTCGAACATGTAGCCCTCGCGCATCGACTTGAACACCGCGTAGCTGATGAACCCGGCCACGAACGGCAGCAGGAACGTCAGGTCGAACAGCAGCTGTGGGGTGATGGGCACGAGATTCTTCGCGGAGTACGCGGCGATGGTGAACGCGAAGGTGACGCCGAAGACGCCGACGGCCGCCCAGAACGGCTGCTCGACGGGTCGCCGTGCGCTCCCCTTGTTGAGGAACGGGACGATGGCGATGGCCCCGACGACGGCGAGGTTGGCGATGACGCCGTACGTCCGGTCCGCCAGCAACTTCGAGCCGCCCAGCAGGGTGAGCTCGGGGTTGAGCGGGCCGAGCTTCAGTAGCCCGAACGACCAGTAGAGGTACCAGTCGGGGAGGATGATCGCGGGCGTCTGGTTCGGGTTGGCCGGTGCGCCGATGTGAGGTGGGAGCGCCGCCGCGAGGAAGACGAGGATGCCGACGAAGAAGCTCGTCAACGCGAGGTTGCGGACCATCTCGTGGGGCCACGCCGGGAACGCGAGCACGTCGCGTTCCACGTAGTCGGACTCCATCCGCAGGTCCTGGTCCTCGCGTCGCGCCCGCTCGAAGTACTCGTAGGTCAGCCGGGGGAGCCCCTGTGCGCGCTCCTTGCGCTCGCGCCACGTGGGCGTCTCGCCGTCCGGCGCGACGATACCCGCGCCGTCGGCCCGCGGTTCGCCGTCGTCGGTCTGTCCGTCGGTGTCGTCCGTCTCGGTGTCGTCGGTCATTCGTTGGAGGGGAGGGATGGTCTCGGTCGATGCAGGTCCGGTACGGTGGGCGTTCGGTCGGGGCGACAGCGAGCCACGACGGTATCATCCCGGGGCCACCAGTTGGGCGGGGACACGCGCTCCGGGTGCGGTGGACGGGACTTCCGTCGGCGATCAGTCCGCTGTCACGACCCGACGTACGGGGGGCGGGGAGAACGCCCTGATGGAGGTCATCCACACCTCTTTAAGTCGGCCACGTGGCTAGGTGGGACGATGCGGTACCTGACGCTCCGCATGGTCCCCCGAGATGGCGACGGATTCCACCCCCTCGGACGGCGGTTGGCCGAGGAACCGTCCCTGCAGCGCGAGGCGGTCCACCACTTCGAACACCTCGACGACGGGACCGTCCTGTTGCTCGCGGAGGGGAGCGGCGACCGCGACCGCTACGAGGAGATCATGTCCTCCGAGCCCACCGTCCGCGACTACATGGTCTCGGGCGAGGACCGCTGGATGGCGGTCAGTCAGTTCGAGTCGAACGGGACCCTCCGGGAGATCCTCGAGTGGCAGCGGCGCGAGGACATCGTCGTCGAGACGCCGTTGCGGTTCCAGCAGGACGGGAGCCAGCAGATGACGGTCATCGGCGACGACGCGTCGTTCCGGGCGCTGTACGAGGAGGCGACATCGCTGGATTCGTTCGACATCGAGGTCGTCGAGACCGGCGAGTACACCCCGGATGCCGACCAACTGGCACGGACGCTCACCACCCGTCAACAGGAGATCCTGTCCGCGGCGGTCGAACTCGGCTACTACCGGGAGCCACGCGAGGCGACACACGAGGACGTCGCCACGGCACTCGACCTGTCGTCGTCCGCCGTCGGCACGCACCTGCGCCGAATCGAGGAACGCGTGTTCGGCGCGTTGGCCGGGTGAGGCTCGCCCCGGTCGACTGCCGAGACCTCGGGGCACTCGTTGCCCTCCTCGCGATCGTCGGCTACACTGTGTTCGACTGGCGGTTCGGAGAGACTGGCGGAACCATCCCCTTTGTGCTCGGGGGCAGCCGTAGCTATTCTCGCGGTTGGGTGGACGCTCTATCAGCGGCTCTCGTCGAGTTGAACACCGCTCCCTCTCCGCGCATCTCTCCTGCAAAGTACAGCCCCTGTATCACGCACGCCGCTACCGAGAGTCCTTCAGCAGTGCTCTCGGTGGTTGGTGGATACTCTGCCCGAACTGAGCGCCGGTCGCTAGTGCCAGTCCCCGCTGGTGAGACTCCGATCACAACTCGTACAGTAGTACGGGGCCGATGGACCGGCCATCGGCGTTGAGATCACTGCTCGCTGTGCGCAGTACGGGCACCACTGGTCGAACTGACCCATCATCCCCACCAGACCGAGGTGGGCGGGTCGCTGTCCCCCGTGTTCGTCTCCGAGTACTGCCGTCGAACAGCCCGGTGGTCGATGACGAGGGAGAGCATCCGGTCGATGCTCGCCACTGGTTTTCCATTTGCCGTCTGTTGGAGGGCACTGCGGAACGATGCGGCGGCCGTGTCGTGAGGGTATGTGTTCTCCATCGAGACACCGCTGGAGGTGCGCCAGCGATGGGAAACCACAAAGCAGTGGCAGATTCACTACTGAGAGGTTCGTTTGCGCGGGCGTACAACCCAGAGTTCCAAGCCCACTTACACTTATCGTCCGTTCCGAGTCGCTATCGCCCGTAGTTTATGTTCACCCAGCATCATTATTGTCAGCGCCGCGTAGACGTCCGAACGTGCCCGCGAACGAGCGTTCGATGGTTCGACGGGTCCTGTACGGGCGTCGCGACGAGCGCCTCCGAGCGACGTGGCCGGTGCTGGTATCGTTCGCCGTGTTCCTCGGCACGCTCGTCGGCGCCTCCACGTTGCTCCGGGGGGTGCCGTTTCCCGAGGTGTTCGTCAACGCCGGCACCACGTTGGCCGTGTTCCTCGCCGTGGCCGTCCTGCTGTTCGTGGGGACACGGGCCGTCGAGCGGCGGTCAGTGGCTGGCTACGGGCTCGCACTCGACCGCCGCTGGTGGCGTGCTCGTCGGGTTCCTGTTCCAAGGACTCGTCACGGCGCTCCTGTTCGCGTTCGGGTCGGCGCGGCTGGTGGACACGCTCTCGCCGGGCATCGGCGACGGACCGGTGACCGTGGCGGTGGCCCTCGGGGCGACGGTGTCCGCGTTGCTCGCCGTGGCGCTCTGGGAGGGGTTGCTGTTCCGGGGAGCCCTCGTGCAGAACACACTGGAGGACCTGGCCGCCCGCGGGGTCGAGCGACGTACCGCCGTCGGCGTCGCGCTCGTCGGCAGCGCACTCGTGTTCGGTCTCCCGCACGCGACCGCTACTGGCGAGGGGGCGTCGGTCGGCTTCGCCGTCTTCCAGGCGGTAGTCGCGGGCCTGTACTTCGGTCTCGCGTACCTGCTGACGGACAGCCTCGCGTTCCCCATCGGGCTCCACCTCTCGACGAACCTCCGGGTCGCGTCCGTGTTCGGCCAGCCGGACAGCGCCTTCCCGGCGCTCCTGCGTCTTGAGCGCGACCTCCAGACCACCCCGGAGGGCGTCGTGATCGTGCTCGGCCCGGGGCTCGTGCTCGTCGGACTCGTGGTCGGCTGGGTGCGACTCACCCGCGACGAACTCGCGGTCGCCGACTCGCTCTCACGGCCACCGGGCCGGACCCCGGACGAGACGGCCGCCGACTGACCTGCTCGCACCGCCGTACCCTAGACGGTACGAGCAGGAGTCGCGCAGACGCCGCCAGTTCCAGTCGAAGCCGTGCCGTCTCCCGTCCGTCCGGGTACGTGTGGGACGGGCGAGACGCGTGTACCTGACTACTCCTCCACGCTATCGACCGCCAGCAGGTCGTCGATGGTGACGACGTCCCGGTCGGTATCGACGGTGGCGGCCACGCGATTCCCCGGTGTCACCTGTTCGAGCTGGCCGAGCGTGACTCGGTAGCCGTAGCTGTTCCCCTTCGGAACCTCGTTGTGGGGGTCGTCGTTGTACAGAGTCAGGACGACCACTCCGTACGGGTCGTCGTAGCCGTCTTGAATGCGTTCGACGGTCTCGGAATCGAGTTCCATCGCCCCGTCCCCGGAGAGATCGACGACGGCCGTGTCGTAGGCGACCGTACGAACCTCCAGATCGGTCGGTGCAGAATCGACCACGGAGGAGTCGGTGGGGGTGGTCTCGGCCACCTTCCGGTTCGTGCCGTCTCGGACGCCGCGGACGAGTGTCGACTCTACCCCACCGACGATCTGGTAGGGTGCGTCACGTGGCACGAGTGCCGAACAGCCAGCGACCGCCGTGGTACCGAGCACGGCCAAGACGCCACGCCGGGTGGCTGATGGGCGGGGATCGCTCGTCGTGGAGAGCGGAGCGGTCATCGTCGATCACACCGTCGGAGAGGAGAACACAAAGTGACGCTGGAGGCCCAAAGGCTGATTTGTGCTTTCAACATCATTTTGTGGCCCTCGAGCGTCGCTGCTCGTATGAGTGATACGGAGTCCGCTGTTGCTGTACCGAACGTCGCAGACGACCCCGTCGTCGCCGGTGCGCTGCTCGGGCTGGCCCTCGGGGTGCTCGAGCGGTTCCTCGTCCACTTCGAACTGACGACGCTCGCCGTCGGGTTCGTGGTCGTCGGTGCCGTCCTCGCGGGGTTCGGCGACCGCTCGTCGGCCGATGTCGGGCGGGCGTTGACCGCCGTCGGTGCGGCGAGCTTCGTCGCCTTCCAGGCGCTCAGCCTGGTTTTCGGGTGAACTCCGTGGCGGTCCCAGATGGCGAGACGGTGACGCTCCTCCGGTCGATCCGCCGCTGGCTCCTCGTCCTCGTCTCACTCTTCGGCGTCCTGCTCGTGGCGCTCGCGGCGGTGGGCTACGAGGTCAGCGGTGCAACCGACGGGGCGCTCTACGCTGTGATTGGACTGGCTGGGGGACTCGTCGCGCTCGTCGCCGGTCTCCGGGCGCTGACGACCTTGGCCGCCGGTGTGTCGCCCGAGGCCGCGGACGAGTCGACGCCCGCCGAGTGAACCGTTCTCGGACACCACCGCGACTCGTGTCACCCTCACCGGCTACCGGTGCCGTGTGAGAGGGGCTCGCACAAACCGACGTTTCAGCGTAACGACCACTTATGCTGGCAGACCATCACGATTCCGACGACTCATGTCGACGAACAGGACACAGTCGACGGCCCGATCGACCGCTGCCCTCCGGCGCGTCGTCGGCGCTCCGTTCCGAGGACAGACGTACCGCAACCTGCTGTACCTCGCACTGGCGTTCCCGCTCGGTCTCGGCTACTTCGTCGGGCTGGTGACCGGCGCCGCACTCGGTGTCGGCCTCCTGATCACGCTGGTCGGCCTCCCCGTTCTGCTTGTGACGCTGAGCGCGACGACGTTCGCGGCCAGCCTCGAGGCGTGGCTCGCGACCAGGCTGGGTGGCGTCGAGGCGTCGGTGCCGGCCATCCTCCGTGAGAGCACGCTCGAGGGAGGACTCGTCCTGCCGGGTGACGGATTCCTCGATGCCGTCCGCCACCTCCTGACCGCCTCCTCGACGTGGACGAGCGTGGTGCTCGTCCTGTCGAAGTTCGCGTTCGGCATCGTCTCGTTCGTCGCGCTGGTGACCAGCGTGGCGGTCACGGCGACGATGGTGGCGGCCCCGCTGGTCTACGACAGCGCGACGGTGAACCTCGGGCTGACGGGTGAGGCGGGCATCGACGCCTACAGCGTCGGACCGTGGGTGGTCGACACGCTCCCCGAGGCGCTTGTCGTCGCGGCCGGTGGCCTCGTCCTCGTCGTGCTGGCGCTGAACCTCCTGAACCTGCTGGCACAGATGCAGGCGCGATACACCGCCGCCCTGCTGCGTGTCGACGCCGAGGTGACCGAGTGACCGTGTCCTCGCTCGGTCTCCGAGTGCAGCTGTTCGGCGTCGTGCTCGTGCTCGTCGGGGCCTCCCGCGACCTCCAGATGGCGGTGTGGGGCTACTCACAGGGGAGTCCGAGCCTCGGGAGCCTGCTCGTCGTCGCTGGCCTCCTCGCGGCCGGGGGCGGACTCGTCGGGCCAGCGCTCACCGCAGGGGGTGCGTGAGCGGCCGTGACGCGAACCGACTCGTCGCCCGACGACCGCTCGGGCGACAGGACGGGAGCGGCGGCTCGTCTCGAGGTGGACTCTCTCACCAAACGATACGGCGAGGTGACCGCCGTCGATGGACTGAGCCTCCGGGTCGAGGCCGGCGAGGTGTTCGGCTTCCTCGGTCCGAACGGGGCCGGCAAGTCGACGACCATCGACGTCCTGCTCGACTTCGTCCGACCGACCAGCGGGTCCGTGCGCGTCTGCGGCCACGACCCACAGACCGCTCCTCGTGCGGTGCGCCGTCGGGTCGGTGTGCTCCCGGAGGCGACCGGTTACTACGAGCGGGCCAGCGCCCGTGAGCACCTCCGGTTCGCTGCCGACATGAAAGGCGCCGACCACACCCCAGAGCAGACGCTCGAACGGGTCGGACTCACCGACGCGGCCGACCGACCGGTCGGTGGGTTCTCGAAGGGGATGCGCCAGCGCATCGGGCTCGCGATGGCGCTGGTCGGCCAGCCGGACCTGCTCGTGCTCGACGAACCACTCGCGGGACTCGACCCTGCGGGTGCTCGCCGCGTCCGGACGCTGGTTCGCGAGGAGCGCGACCGGGGTGCGGCTGTGCTGCTCTCCAGTCACATCACCGAGCAGGTCGAGACGCTCTGTGACCGCGTCGGTATTCTCTCTGGTGGCGACCTCGCAGTGGTCGACACCGTCGTCGGCCTCCGCGAGCGACTGGACGCCGACCGCTCGGTCGTCCTGACGCTCGCCGAGCGCCCAGCCAGCCTCGCGATCGAGTCGCTCGACGGCGTCTCCGGCGTAAGCGAGCGCGAGGCCGGTGTCCGGGTGACCTGCCGCGACCCGACCGCCGCCGGGCCTGTCGTCGCACAGCTGGACGCGGCGGGTGCGACCCTTCTGGACATGAACAGCCGTGGGGGGTCGCTGGAGCATCTCTTCCTGACGCTGACCGACGACGAACGAGAGGCCACGGGGAGACCGGCGACGGCCCGGGAGGCCGGCCGATGAGCCGAGAGAGTCGGTCTCTCGGGGTCGCCCGGCGTGACCTCGCCGAGGCCCGACGGAGTCGACTGTTCTGGGGCGCGTTCGGCCTGATATTCCTGCTGGTCGTGCCGTCGTTCTGGTCGATGGTCGGGAGCCTCCACACCGTCGAGAACGCGGCCCCGGCAGCCGTCCGCGCGGTCGGACGCATCCCCGGCTACCTCTCGACGTACCTGTTCGTTCTCGTGGCGGCACTGGCGTACGCCGCGGTGGCGAGCGAGCGCGAGTCCGGCAGCGTCCGCCTGCTGCTGAGCCTCTCGGCCACGAGGTGGGACGTGCTGGTCGGGAAGCTCCTCGCCCGCGGCGTCCTGTTGACAGTGGTGGTCGGCGCTCTGCTGGCGCTCCTCGGTAGCCTCGTCGCGTTCGGCCGTGGAACGCTGCCCGTCGTCGGATTCGCCGTGGTCGCCGGCTGGGTCGTCGTCTACGCGCTCTGCTGGACGGCGTTCGCAGCCGGGCTGTCGGCCGCGTTCGACTCGCAGTACCGCGCGCTGGCCGCCGTCGCCGGCACCTACGTCGTGTTGGCCTGGAACGCCCCGGTCTGGAAGGCGGTGCTGGAGCCTGGACTGCGGGCGGTACTTCCGGCGGCTCTCCACGGATACGTGCCCGCGCTCAACCCCACACTGTCACTCGGCGTCGTCGGCCAGTGGCTGCTGGCCGCTACGACGCCGGCGACGAGCGAGGCCGGAGTCGGGCCCGTGATCGTCTCTCTCGGGGGTATCGTGTTCGTGGCCGTGGTCGGCCCGGTCGTCGGGTACCGACTGTTCCGGGGTGCCGACCTCGGCTAACGCCGCGCTGCTGCGGCCCAGCCGAGCGGCGCGGCGAACGTTCCTCCAGCCGGGAGACGGCGACGGTGGGGGATAGTCTCTCGCCGGAGAGCCCTCCAGTCCGTGGGCGCGCTACTCGTGAGGGCCGGCACGGGATGTCTTGGCCAGTTCGGCCCGGCGTCGGAGCGGGTTCGCCGACGACGGCAGATCGGCGGGGAGCCTCACCTCGCCGACGGCGCACTGTACGCGACGGGTCGGCAGGGGGAGTTACGGGGAGTGCTCTGGCAGTACTGTTGCCGCATTCGACTACTAGCAGATGCTCGGTGGCTCGTCGAGGCTCTGTTGCATAGAGGGCGCGTATTCATCCGCCTGCACCTTCCGCATAGCGACACCGTAACTCCCGGAATAACGCATATATGGCCTGGTTCGAAGGTATCCGTATGTCCCCGACTCGTCGACAGTTCCTCCTTGCGAGCACTGGTTGGCTCACCGCGTGTGCCGGCTGTTCGGCACTCTCCGACCCGCAGCAGTCGCTTGTAATCGCGGTCAACAACTACAGCGATGTCCCTCGTCAGGGATTCGTGTACATCGAACGCGACGGCACGGAACTGGTCCGCCAGTACGTGGAGGTCGGTCCCGCCGGAGGGGACGGATGGACGACAGTTGAAACACGGGTCAACCTCGGTGAGATCCCCAACGGAGCCCGTCTCGGCGTGACAGCGTCGTTCGACGATGGGTTAGAGACCGACGGCTCGATCACGTTGGATTGTGCCAGTCAGTCCCTCGGCGATATCGTGTACGTTCAGCTCGATGCGGAGCTCGATCTGTATCTAAACGAGGCGTGTTACGACGAGTTTCCCTCGGACGAAGCCCGACAGGGGGGTATCAATCGATCGTAACCAGAGGTGTACGCGCGCTGCCTCTCATCGCTCAGTCCACCTCCCGGAGAGAAGGTGCGGGGGTGACGACTTGCTGGATACATCCTCCGTGTGCAGCACTCAGTTCCAATCGAGATCTGAGAGTTTCAACAGAGCCCGGTTGCCCGAAGACGGCCCAAAGGGGCATCTCCCGAAGGACAGGGAGGTACACGGCGAGGGTCGTCACGAGAACGGCGAGTGCCGATAGGTCGGCCGCGAGCCTCCGCACGGGGGAAAGAGCAGCTACAGCCGCTGGTGGTCCATCCCCGTTCGAAGCAACCGTTGCTGAGAAAGGTCAGTGTCAGGCCGCCGAACATGCGACCGCCATCAGCGGCTGGAACCTGACACGTTCGTACCGATACGCTCGCGAACAGAACTATATTCCCCAGTGACACATAGGCCGTGTGCCAACTACCGACCGCGAAGCGGGCCACCGCCTCGACCGACGGCTGGGCGACAGAGGACCTTTCGAACGTACTGTTCCCGTAACCAGTTTTTTCCCATGGCTGCCTCGGCACGACTGCTCGGGAAGACACGAGACTGTTGTGCTGCGTACACCCGCTGTCTCGGTCACACCGCCCCCGACAGGAATCGGGCAGACGGCGAGTGCGTTGCTGTATAGAGGGTTCGAGTCTCGTGGAGCGGGGCTCCGACGCAGTAGCAGTCGCGCTCCCCGGCTCAGGATTCCTCGGTCGGCCAGTCGCCCGGGACGTACTGCTCGAAGTTCGGTCGGGGAGACACCCCGGCGGGGTGGAAGGCTCGCTCGCCGCTCACCCGGAACGCCTCGATAGCCGACTGTCCCGGGCCGGTGAGGTATCCGACGAACGCCATGGCGAGCGCGTAGGCGCTGTCGTAGCGGGCAGGGTTCACGGGGATGACCGCGTACTCGTTGCGGAGCAAGGACGGTGGGTCGTCGAGTCCCCCGGCGACGTGGACGGCCAGCGGCCCGTCACGACTCACGGCGAGGAACGTCCCTCGGTCGGAGAGTGTGTACGCGCCGGTCTGTTCGGCGGTGGTCAGGGTATCGCCCATCCCCTGGCCGGTCTCGCGGTACCACGCCCCCGACGGCGTGACACCTGCTGCCTCCCACACCTGTCGTTCGCGGATGTGCGTTCCCGAGTTGTCACCCCGCGACAGGAAGGGGACTTCCTCGTCGACAATCGCCCGAAAGGCTTCGACGGGCGAGCGACCGGCCACCCCTGCCGGGTCGTCGCCGGGGCCGACCAGCACGAAGTCGTTGACCATGAGCCGGCGGCGGTTGACACCGTGGCCGGCCCGGAGGAATTCGTCCTCGAGCGACCGGGCGTGGACGAGAACGACGTCGCAATCGCCGTCCCGCGCGGTGCGTAACGAGGCGCCCGTGCCTCGGACGAGCGACTTCACGGTCGTCTCGAACGTGGCTTCGAAGCCTGGAACCAGTTCGTCGAGCAGGCCGCTGTCGTAGGCCGTGGTCGCGGTGGCGAGCGTGAGGCTCGCCCGTGATGGCTCGCGCTCCGTCGTGGCACCTAGCTGTTCGGTACAGCCGGCGGCTGACAGCGAGCTGCCGCCCCCGAGCAGCTGGACGTATCTCCGGCGACGCACGCGGTAGTAATTTTTAGTGGCTACGTTATTGTCTCTTCGAAACCATATTTGGTTACCCTCTCCTCGGCAGGCTCTCGTTTCGACTCCTCGAGACGTCGAGCCGAGTCGTTCGGCAGGGGCACGTCGAGTGCGGCTCGCTCAGTCGACCAGTCCCTCCCGTTCGCGGAGGTTCCGGCGGCGCACCTTGCCGGTCGTGGTCCGCGGGAGTTCGTCGACGAACTCGACCTCGCGAGGGTACTCGTACTTCGCGAGGCGGTCCTTGACGTGTGACATCAACGTCTCGCGGAGGTCGTCGCTCGGCCCGTGGCCGTCCGCGAGCAGGACGTACGCCTTGGGCACCTCGCCGCGCTCGTCGTGGGGGACGCCGATGACGGCGGCGTCGGCGACGGCCTCGTGGCTGGCGAGGGACTCCTCGATCTCCTCGGGGCCGATGCGGTAGCCAGAGGAGATGATGACGTCGTCCTTCCGGGACTCGAAGGCGAAGTAGCCGTCCGCGTCGACCGTCCCGAGGTCCTCCGTCAGGAGCCAGCCGTTCCGGACCTTCGCGTCGGTCTTCGCCGGTTTGTTCCAGTACTCCTCGAAGCAGACCGGGTCGCCCTCGTACCGGACGGCGATCTCGCCGACCTCGCCCGGTTCGACGGTCGGCTCGGCCGTCTCCGGGTCGACGATGGCGACCTCGTGGCCGGGCACGGCCAGCCCCATGGTCCCGGGGCGCTGCTCGGCGAGTCTGGCGTTCTCGAGGACGGTCACGTTGGCCTCCGTCTGGCCGTAGCCCTCGTGGACCAGCGCGCCGTCGAACGTCGCTTCGGCCCACTGTGCGACCGACTCACCCAGCGACTCGCCGCCACTGCCGATGACCCGCAACGAGTCCACGTCGTACCCCTCGCTCGGCACCTGCATCATGAACCGCAACGCGGTGGGCGGGGCGAACAGCATCGTGACGTCGTAGCGGTCGAGTAGCTCGAAGGCCGTCGCAGGGTCGAACTCGCCGCCGTGATACGCGAGGACGGGCCGGCCGTAGAACAGCGCTGGCCAGACGATGTTGAACAGCGACGCGATCCACGCCCACTCCGCGGGCGTCCAGAACCGGGTCCCCTCGCCGAACTCGAAGTCGCCCACGATCTGGATGCCCGGCAGGTGGCCGAGCAACACCCGGTGGGCGTGCAGGACGCCCTTCGGGTCACCCGTCGTCCCGGAGGTGTAGATGAGCAACGCGTCGTCCTCGGCACTGGTCTCGACGGCCTCCCGACCCGCGTCCCGGTCGGCGACGGCGTCCTCGTACACGCGCCCGTCGCCCACGGGCTCCCCGTCGACGACGAGCACCGACGCCAGCCCGATGTCGTAGTCCTGTCGCGCCTCGTGGAGCGCCGCGGCGTTGCTGCCGTCGACGATGCAGGCGGTCGCGTCCGCGTCGGACAGCCGGTAGCCGAGCGCGTCCGGGCCGAACAGGGTCGACAGCGGCAACGAGACGGCCCCGAGCTTCCAGACGGCCACGTGGGCGATGGCCGTCTCGGGCTTCTGTGGCAGGTTCACCCCGACGCGGTCGCCGCGCCCGACGCCGTTGTCCGCGAGGTAGTTCGCCAGTCGACTCGCGGCGGCCTCGAACTCCGCGAACGTGTACGTGTCCGTCGCGCCGGCTGCGTCCTCGACGAACAGCGCCGTCTCGTCCGGTTTCTCCGCCGCCCACCGGTCGCAGACGTAGGCGGCGATGTTGAACTGGTCCGGGACCTCCCACTCGAACCACTCGCGCAACTCCTCGAAGCTCTCCCAGTCGTGTTCGTGGAACTGGTAGCGGTCCAGCCGCTCGGTCGTGGCCATGGTAGCCGTGACCGAGGCCAGATACATACTGCTTTGCCCGGAGGGCCTCGCTCAGAGCGGTTCCTCGCCGTCGACGATCCGTTTCGCCCGACGGGCCAGTTCCGGGACACCCTCTTCCAGTGCCGGATAGAGCGGGTCGTCGGCGTCGCCCTCCCGGTAGCGGTAGTACATCGCCTCGGCCGTGGTGGCGATCTTGTAGGCGGCGAGCCCCCGATAGAACCGCTCGTCGGTGAACGCCCGCCCGGTGCGGTCCTCGTACCGGGCGACCAGTTCCGTCCGGGTCGGGTAGTCCTCGTGTTCCATGAACCGGGGGAGGAAGCGCCCGGGGAGTCCCGGATCGGGGTCGTGCGGCTCGCGCCAGAAGACCAGCATCCAGCCGAGGTCCGCGAGCGGGTCGCCCAGGGTACTCAACTCCCAGTCCAGCACCCCTGCGACCGTCGGCGGCGTCCCCGACTCGAACATGAGGTTGTCGAGTTTGTAGTCACCGTGGACGAGCGTGTGGTCGGACTCCTCGGGGAGGTTCTCGGCCAGCCAGTCGCCGACCTCGCGGAGGTGTGGCACCTCGCGGTCCTGTTCTGTCGTCGGGAGGAGCCACTCCAGTTGCTCGGTGAAGTTCTCGACCTGCCGTTCGAGGTACCCGTCCGGATAGCCGAACGTTCCCGCTTCCAGCCCGATGGCCTCGTAGTCGACCGCGTGGACGTCCGCGAGCGTCTCGACGAGCCGCTCGCCGACCGCTCGCCGGTGGGCGGCCGTGGCGAACCGGTCGGGCTCCTCGGCACGGAGGACGTCCCCATCGAGGCGCTCCATCAACACGAACGGGCTGCCGATCACGTCGGTATCGTCGCAGGTCGCCGCGATCTCGGGCACCGGCACCTCCCCGGAGACAGCGTCCACGACCCGCGCCTCGCGGAGGACGTCGTGAGCACCCTCCGCGTGGTCGCCGGCGGGCGGGCGCCGCAGGACGAGGGCCCGGTCGTCCCACTCGACGAGCAGCGTCTCGTTGGAGAACCCTTCCCCGTGGCGCTCGACCCCGAGGGCCGCGTCCGGTGCGCCGCCGAGTGCCTCCCGACAGAACGTCGCCAGTGCAGCCTCGTCGACCAGTTCGCCCACGTCGGTCACGCCACATCGCCTCGGTCCGCTCGGAGTTCCTGCTGCGGCATGGTGCCTCGGCCTATCGACCCCGGCCAGTATAGGGATTCGGGCGGACCGTGGCCGTTCACGGACGGGGCGGCCGACTGGAGCCGGCGTCACGGACGGACGCGCGACGCTCGACGGCTCTCCTCGTTCGTGAGGCTCGTCGCACTCACGCTGATTGTCGTCGTCGGTATCCTCGCGTGGCGGTATCCCGACGACTTCGGTTCTGCTCCCCGCGCCGAGGCTGTCGCGCTGGCCGTCGCGTGGGTAGCGAGTGCCACGTTCGTGCTCTACTCGAGCCACTCGATCACGTACCCGGACGTTCTCACGTCCGAGACGCTGGCGAGCCGCCTAAGTAGTACTTCGACCCTCCTACGGATGGTGTAGCGACCATGTCAGCAACGGCACCCCCCGAGGAACCAAGACTCGCCGACCCAGTACCGCGTCGAGGGACGCGGCTCCGACGCCGCCTCCGCCCCGTGGCCGGTCTCGCGCTGCTGGGTGCGGGCTACTGGTTCGTGCTCAGACCGCGGCTGCTGGACTGGGGCACGACGCCAGACGAGGCCGCCCGGACGCTTCCCGGCGACGACCTGCTCGCGGACCCCGACGGCGAGTCGACGATGGCGATCAGCATCGAGGCCCCACCAGAGGACGTCTGGCCGTGGCTCCGCCAGCTCGGGCAGGAGCAGGGTGGGTTCTACAGCTACGAGTGGGCCGAGAACCTGGTCGGTCTCGACATCCACAACGCCGACGAGATCGTCCCCGAGTACCAGGACCTCGCCGTGGGCGATACGGTCCGTCTCGCCCGCGCGGACCGCTTCCCCGACACCAGACTGGAGGTCGCGGCGTTCACGCCGGCGCGGTCACTCGTCCTCCGGACGCCGGACGACCCGCCGTGGTGGGTCTGGGCGTTCGTGCTCGACCCCGTCGACGAGACGACGACGCGACTCGTGGTCCGGTCACGGATCCGGCTCCCCCAGAACCCCGCGGTTCGGCTCGCCAGCGGGGGGGTGCTCGACCCCGTCACGTTCGTGATGACCCGTGGGATGCTCCGCGGCATCAGATCTCGCGTGGAGGCGACGGGCAGCACCGCCGAGGAGGTCGACGTAGACGTCGCCGAGCGTGGTGGGGTGGGCTCGCGGACCGAATCGGGCGTCCCCGGCGGATGACCCCCGACTCGGCCGTGTTCTTCGGGCGCTCGGTGAGCGGGCATCCTTCGTTCACCCGTTCCGCCGGCTGAACCCGGGGGTCGGCAGCGTCGCTACTCCGTCGCCTCTCGGAACGCTGGTCGGAAGGTGACGACACCGTCCACGCCGTCCAGCGCGCCGTCGTGCAACGGTCGCACCACGAACGCCTCGTCGGCGCCGAACTCGTTCCCGAGCCCGTAGTCGCTCGCCCGTTCGAAGCCGAAGCGAGCGTAGTATCCGGGGTCGCCCAGCAGGACCACCGCGTCGGCGCCGGCCGCCCGGCAGATCGCCAGCCCTCGCCGGATCAGCGACGAGCCGACGCCCGCGTTCTGGTGTTCCGGGAGGACACCGACCGGGCCGAGCCCGACCAGTTCGACGTGCTCCCCGTGGCCGTCGACGGTCGTCGGCGAGAACAGGACGTGGCCCACGACCCGGCCGTCGACGACGGCCACGAGGGAGACCACGGCCTCGTCGGCGTCGTGTACTCGCTGGACGATGCGTGATTCGTCGGTCCGGCCGTCGAAGGCGCGTCGATGCACCTCGAAGACGGCCGCCGCATCACTCGCGGTGAACGGGCGTATCTCCATGCGTCTCTGACGAGTGAGAGACACTCCGTCGTTGAAGGCGTCGTCGGTCGGACGTGGGCCCGTGTCAGTCAGGTCACGCTCACTCCAGCCCGGCCGTCGAGTTCGGCGTGGTGGCCACTGTCCTCGGCAGGCAGTTTCGATCCGAAACGAGGGGGAGACGGACCGGATTCAGTCGTCGGCTCGCACGGCCGCGCTGAGTTCCTCGGGGCTCACGCCGAGTTGTCGCAGGAATCCGAGGAGGTCCGGTTGGACCCACCACTCGGCGACCTTCCCGCCCTCCAGACGGAGGAAGGCCATCGTCTGTATCTCGAACTCGTTACCCGTCGGCTCGATCCCCATGAACTCGCTGTCGTGGGTACCGCGCTCCGTCATTCGGACGGCGACGGTGTCACCCTCCGCGATCAGGTCGTGAATCGTCTCCGTATCGTCGGGGAACGCCTCGCGGTCCATCGCGAACATCTCCCTGATCTCGTCCCGGCCACTGAAATCTCGCAGCAGACCGTGCACCACCGCGTCCTCGGCGAATATCTCGTCGACTGCGTCGAGATCGCCCTGCTCCTCGATGTCGTCGCGGATCCGACGGACGATACGCTTGTTCTCCTCGGGTGTTGATGTCATCCTTGCTTCACTAGCGAGGGAGATCGCGATGGGGATTACCCTCTTCGGGAATTCCTACGTCCAGAGAACCGAAGGCCGCAACCAACCGCCCACGGTGCGCTCGACGTGTCGCTCTCGCTCAACGTCTCGTGCGGCGGTGTGTCTCGCGCACGGACCATCGCTTATATTCCGCATCGACGTACCGACGTGCATGGCTCCGTCTGACCCGCGGGCGCGTCTCGTCTGGTTCGCTATCGCAACGCTGGTTATCCTCGGCCCGGCGTTGATCCTCGTCGCCACGCTGCAACTCCTCGTCGTCTTCGGGGATCTCGGTGAGGTGACCCTCGTCGAGTTCCTCGAACTGTACCTCCTCGACCTGGTCCTGTTCGTCGGCCTGTCGTACGGTATCTACCGCCTGGTCGTGTGGGTGGTGGAACACCGGCTTCCAGCAGCGGGGGAGACGGGAGACGGCCGCGACGCGACGGACGCGGACGAGGCCGGGAATCGCAGATAGGAGTCGCACCGACCGTCCACGCTCGACGGGACGGGTGGTGGTGTGACGGGGCTAGATGGTGTCCCCACGTCCCAGTCCCCGGCTCCGCACGTCACTCGTACGGCCGTCCCTCGCTATCTTCCTCGGTGACGGGAACGTACGACCGACCGACGAGGCTACCGAGGAACCACTCCCGAACCGAGAGCTGCCGCTCTGGGCCCTTGAACCGCGCCGACTTGAGCCGGTCCTTGGTCGTCTGGAAGTAGTTCACGGCCGTCACGAGAGCGACGCCACCCACGGTGTTCCCGAGCAGCACGGGGAGGACGAACTCTACCAGCCCGGTCGCGAGTGCGAGTTCACCCAGGACGACGAGGTAGACGACCTCGGTGAACGACACGACGACGTGGTAGAGGTTGGCGAACGGGATGGCGAAGAACGCCAGATAGACGACGAGCAGGCGGGACGTCGTCTCACGGGAGGCGTAGTCCACCCAGACGACCCCGGCGACGATGAGCCCGGCGAACATCGCCTTGAAGAATAACGTCGTCCACGGCGTACGGACGCCGGCCAGGGCGATGTCCACGGCCACCCTGGCCGTCGACGACGAGAAGACCCCGGTCGTCGCGACCGCGACGGCGCCGAGGGCGCCGCCCGCGAAGTTCCCCACGAGGACCGTCAGCCACTTTCCGAGCAGTTTCGGGAGGCTGACGAGCCGTTCGAGCACCAGCGCGACCGGGGGTAACGTGTTCTCGGTGTAGAGCTGGTACCCGCCGAGGATGATGTAGATGAATCCGAGGGGGTACAGTACCTGACTCAGTATCGGGTCGCCCCCGGTCGCGGCGGTTCCGGACGCGTACATCAGGAACGTGATCGTGACCGCGAACCCGGCCGCGAGGCCGCTGAAGAAGAGTTCACGTCGAGTGGCGGTGATCTCTTCGTCGGCGGCCGCGACGATCCGCTGGAAGACCTCGTCGGTGCTGAATCGGTCACGAACCACCGTCCCGGCCGCGGGTGCACCGCTCCGGGACCGATCGACCGCCTCGCGAACCATGTCGGGCGTGCTCTCACCAGAGTCGTCGGCCATGTGCCGTGATGAGCGCATGGACAGGTGGTAATTGCGGTAGCAGAGCGGCCCGGCGGCTGGCGGCGTAGCGGTCGACCTCGGGGGCGACTTCAGCGAGATCTCGAACGACGGCGTCACCCTGACGAACCCCGAGCGGACGGACGAGTCGCGCACCGGCCAGCTATGGAGACCGGGGCGAACCAGCTGACGGGGAGGGTCGAATCCGGCGACGGCGCGCTCTACCTACTCGACGACGAGCGAGGTCGTCGTGACGAGTCGACAGCCGTCGCACGGGCACGCGGCATCATCGACTCCGCTCGACGACCCGCCCGGGGTCGTCGCTCGTCAGGACGTCCTCGAGCGCCCGTTCCAGTTCGAGTTCCGTGAGCTCACCCGCGGCGTACTGCGTCTTCAGCTCGTCTATCGCCTCCCGCTCGCTCATCGACGCGCCCTCGTGGGTCGTCTCGTCGGAGCGGTCCCTCGCCGCGTCGATCATCCGTTGCACCTCGGCGGGGACGTCGGTCCGGAAGTAGACGAAGCCGGCGACGGCGAGCGTCGTCACGAGGAGCCCCACGACCGCGAGCGACGCGAGGACGGCGACGGGGCCGACCGCGAACAGCAGGACCACCAGCGTCGCGAGCACCAGCAGGACCGTGAGGACGGCAGCGACGGCGGCCCCGAGCGCGAACGCGATGAGGAGCGGCTCCTCGAGGAAATCCTCCAGCAGCTCGTCCGGTTCCGCGATCTCCTCCACGATGTCTTCGATGTCGACGACCGCTTCGACGAGATCCTCGAGGTCGACCACGGTGGCCGTAGTCGCCCCGAGGCGATTGTGGTTTCGGTCGTCGGCCGGCCACGAGTCCCGGGTGCCGTCGGCTCAGGACGACGTTCGCTCCGAAGAGCGGGTCGCCAGCATGGAGAGCGGCGTGACACCCTTCCTGGCGAGTTCCTCGCGGACGCAGCGCGGGACCCGCTCGAGCGCCTCGTCGGTGCTCGGGTCCAGACTGACGCCGTCGACCTTGAGTGCGGCCACCTCACCACCGCCGTGGGCGTCCGCGGTGACCTCGAACTCGAACGGGCGTGCGCGCTCGTCGGTCGCACGGACCCAGACCGTCGTCCGACCGTCCAGGCGTTCCCACGCGGCGCTCTCCTCGACGGTGAGCCGACCAGCGGGCGCGACGCACGACTCACGACACGACGGACACGTGGCCGGATGGGGCTCGGAGCCGACGTAGCCGTACTCGGCTCCACACCGGTAACAGCGGAGCGAAAGGACCGGCACGGTCACCTCGAGCCGGGCGGCGGCGTCCCGGTGGCCGCCCCCGTGAACACGCGCTCGAAGTGGCGCGAGACGTACCCCCCGCGGTGCGCACACTCAGCCACGAGCACACCTCCGGACGGGGCTGTGGACGCCGGGAGCGAACCGGCGCGCGAACGGAGCGGACGCACTGGTGCTGTCGATGGCCGTCGAAGGGCTGGTTCGTCGTGATTGCATCGGTCGTGGTTCCACCTGAACAATAATAATTTTGTCTAACGCTAACGCCAGTTCGTAACTGGTAGTGGTTGATTTTGGGTGACGGCAAATCGCTTGATCGTCGTACCAACCCACGGTTCACGTGGGTCGGGGCGACGTGCGCGGCGTCCGGCGAACGCGGCCACCCCTGCTCGGTGTCCGCGAGGCCAGCGAGCCGGTGTGCCCACCCGACAGCAGTCGCTCGGGTTCGATAGGACTCACCCCGGCGAGTCGCTCTCGCAGTGCTCCAGTTCCGCACAGAGCCACCCGGCCACCTCGTCCGCCAGCCGCCGGTGGGCTTCCGGCGTCGAGATTGTCGCCGGCTGCCCGCCACGCTGGCCGGTGTACCAGCCGGCCTGCGAGTGGTTCATCCCCTCGACGAACACGACCCGTCGTGGCGTCGGGAGGTTCCCTCGCGTGGCCTCGAACTGCTCGCGGTCGAGGACGGCGTCGCGCGTCCCGACGACGGCGAGCCCGGGCATCCCCCGGACGGGCCGGTCGCAGTACGCCCCGACGATGAGGAGGCCGTCGACGCGGTCCGCGTTGTCGGCGGCGTAGCGACACGCCATCGCCCCGCCGAGTGAGTGGCCGCCCACGACCCACCGCGAGATCTGGGGCTCGCCGGCGACGACGGCGTCCGCACGCGACGGGTCGAAGACGGCGAGGTTGAGCGGCATCCCCGGCACGAACACGGTGGCGTTCGCCCGCGTCGCGATGGCCGCCGCCGACGGCAGGTACGCGTCGGGGGCGACCCGGCCGCCGGGGTAGAACACGATGCCGAGCGTCTCGGCCCCGGGATCGGCGTCGTGGACGACGTAGCCGCCGTAGGCCGTCTCGACGGTGACGTTCGGGTCCGCCCGGACCGCCTCCTCGACGCCCGGCGGCGCCTGGAGTCCGAGGACGCCGAAGTAGACGGAGAACGCGACGCCCGCGAGAACGAGGATGGCGACGAGGGTGCCGGCGACCAGCGCCAGTGCCCGACGGCGTGAGAGCTCCTCGAGCCACGTTCTGACGGCCGCGAGACGCCCGTCTCCCATCGTCACCGTGGTCGAGCCTCGAGATTGTCAAGACTCCGGTGGGTCTCGGTGCACCGCCGGCGTCGGCGAGTGGGCGGGTGCGGTCGTCCACGGGCCGAGCAGTCCCGCCGCGTCACGGCCCCGGCCACTCACGACGGGTCCCCCTTGGTACAGTCCTGGCGGACCGCTGTATGAGCCCCCGACAGTTCGGAATCCATGACACGGGACTATCAGCGTGCGGCGCCGTTCTAGTCGGTCATGAGGCCAGACTGGACTCGGTGGACCGTCGGCGGAGCCAGCCTCCTCCTCGGTGCGGGAGGTGCCGCGCTCTGGGGGTGGAAGCGGCGCCGACTGGCCGAGCTGGCCGCCGGCAGCGAACTCGTCGCGACCGACCGCGGACAGGTCGAGGTCGCCCGCCGTGGCTCGGGCGAGGCGGTCCTGATCCTCCACGGTAACCCCGGCGGCTACGACCAGAGCATCCTCCTCGGCGAGGCGCTGTTCGGCAACGAGATGGACATCATCGCCCCGTCGCGTCCGGGCTATCTGCGGACGCCGCTCGACGACACGCTGACGTTCGAGGACCAAGCCGCCCTGCTGGTGGCGTTGCTCGACGAACTCGACGTGCAGGAGGCGCTGGTCGTCGGACTCTCCGGCGGCGGGCCGCACGCGCTCCAGCTCGCGGCCGACTACCCGGAGCGGGTCTCGGGGCTGGTCCTCGGTGGCGCGGTCACCGTCGAGTACGACGAGCGCCTGTTCGACACCGGCAACCCGGTCCTCGACCCGCTGCTCACGTCGACGCCGGTGCTCGACGTCCGCTCGGGCGTGTTCGCCGCGCTCCGAGGGGTCGCTCCGGACCGCTTCGTCGCGTCACTCCACGCCCAACTGTCCACGCTGGAGGGTGACGACCTCGACCGGTACGTCGAGTTCGTCCTGACGAGTCCGGACCACCGCGAGCGGGTGCTCGAGTTCGCACCGACCGTCCTGCCGGTGAGTGCACGCATCGACGGGACGCTCCACGACGAGCGCCTGTTCCGCGACCTGCCGCACGTGGACTACGGGACCATCGAGTGTCCGACGCTCGTGGTCCACGGCGAGTTCGACGCGGCCGTCCCTATCGACCACGCGGAGTACGTGGCCGAGGCACTCCCGGAGGCCGAACTCGTCCGGGTCGAGGCCGACCACCTCGCCTGGGTCGGGCCCGACGCCGACCGGGCCGGACGGGCCGTTCAGCGGTTCACCGAGTCGGTCGTCGCGCCCGACGGTCGGCCGAATCCGTAGGAGCCGGCCCACGACACCGCTCGCCGGGGGCGACAGAGTGAATATCCGAGCCAGGGCAGGTCTGCCATGCAGATAACGAGCCTCGAGGCCACCCCGGTGCAGGTCGAGATCAGGTCCCGTGAGGAGCCGTACGGCGTCGCCCCGTACGTCGCCGGCTACCACACCTTCGAGCACGTCCTGCGGCTGGTCGTCCGCATCGAGACCGACGACGACGTCGTCGGGTGGGGCGAGACGATGGTCGACCCCGAGCCGAACGTGGCACGGGCGGTGATGGAGCACGTCGTCGGTCCCGAGGCGCTCGGCCGGGAGGTCTGGGAGGTGGAGTCCTTCCTCGATTCCTTCGAGTACCCGTACATGCACGTCCGGCCGTACGTCGCCGGCGTCGAGATGGCGATGTGGGACGCGCTGGGCAAGACGAAGGACGTCCCGCTCCACCAGCTGTTCGGCGGCAAGCGGATGGACGAGGTGCCCATCGCGTACTGTCTCGGCATCACCGACCCCGAGGAGGCGGCCGAGCAGGCGCGCTGGGCCCGCGAGGAGGGGTTCGGGGTCATCAAGACGAAGAGTGGATTGGACGTGGACGCGGACGTCGAGCGGCTGACCGCGATGCACGAGGCCGTCGACGGCGACCTGAAGTTCCGACTCGACGGGAACCAGACGATGAGCTACGGCGAGGCGACGGAGACCGCCGCTCGGCTCGAGGCCAACGGCGTCTACCTCCAGTACTTCGAGCAGCCGTTACGGACCGACAGCGTCGGTGGGTACACACGCCTCCGCCAGCGGCTCCGGACCCCCATCGCCGTCAACGAGGACACCTACCACCGGCGGAACCTGTTCGAGCTCGTCCGCGAGGACGCCATCGACGCCGCCGTCGTCGACATGGTTCCCGTCGGCGGATTGCTGGCGACCAAGAAACTGATGGGGCTCTGTGACGAGGCGAACCTCTCGGTCGCCCACCACTCCAGTTTCGACCTCGGCATCAAGAACGCCGCCGTCCTGCACTTCGTCGCCAGCGAGCCGGCGATGGACCTCCCGCCGGACCGGGTCAACTACGCGCTGGCGGACGACGTGGTCGAGGAGCGCTTCGAGGTCACCGACGGCTGTATGAGCGTCCCCGACGGACCGGGGCTGGGGGTCGAGGTGGACGAGAAGAAGGTTGAGGCGCTGCGGGTCACGGAGGGGAAGGGTATCAGCTACGAGGTCACGCTCTGAGGCGGTAGGGGGGCTCAGCGTTCGCGTACCCGGCTCCCGTGGACGGCGACGTCGACACCGCAGGTAGCAGTTCGCGACGACAGTTCCCGGCCGACCCGCTCGGCGCGTGGTCGTCGGGCGCCGCGGCCGCCCGAGACGCGTGGCAGGTCGATCGCGGACTGGCCGCTGGCACGCTTACGAGGGTGACCGCCGGTGTGGAGGCGACCCCGGCCGGGGGCGCGTCTCCGAGGTCCGCTCCGGAAGCGGGGGGGTCGAGACCTGGATGGTCGTGCCAGCGCGTACCGTCTCCAGAGGGACGAACACGTCCGTGTCGACCGTCCGTGACGCGCCCGGGCGGACCGTCCCGACCCGACAGGTGCGACTGGAGATGGCCGCGCCACTGGCGTCGTAGAACTGGACGACGACGTCGACGTCGACCGCCTCCCCTTCGTTGCCGACGGTGAGTTCGACGCGGCCGAGCTGGTTCCGCACCGCCTCCACCTCGACCTCCTCGCCCGCGGCGTCGTAGAACACGATGCGGCCCAGGCTGACGTGTTCGGCGTCGGCGTCGATGTACCGGAAGAGCCGCTCGCCGATCTGTTCGTAGAGCTCGTGGCCCTCGGTTCCCTCCTGGAAGAGCGCGCCGATGGGGTTGAGGTCGGCCCGCAGGTCGCTCGCGATGGTCCGTCGGTTGCCGGTGTTGACCTTCAGCCGCCGGTAGTCCTCGATGAACGGGTCGAACTGCTTCGGGAGGTCGCCGTCGTACATGTCGGCGTAGGCTCGGAGTTCGTCGTCGAAGTTGACTATCGGGGGGAGCGGCGTCGACGGCCTGTTCGCGGGCACCCACGGCTGGGCGGACATCGCCGACTTGCCGGTCGAGTCGCTGGTCGACGCTTCGTCCACGTCGCCGGCTGTCGCCTCGAAGTACCCGAGGGAATCGAGCACCAACGCGAAGATGGCGCTGAGTACGGTGACGAAGAGTACACCGGCGGTCAGCAGATAGGAGATGGGGTCCGGAATCGTGAGCTGGAACAGCGCGATGAACACGCACGTCACTAGCCCGATGACGAGCAGGAGCGACCCGAGGTTGGCACCCGGGCCGGTGACGAACTCGATGCTCTTGAGGAATCCAGAGTCTGATTCCGGCTCCGCACGCTCGGTTGGTCTTGTATCAGTCGTGTTCATGGCTTAGTCGGCCGGCGTGGCATTGGCCTCGTTCCTGGTCGCCTCGATCGCCCGCTGGAGCACCTGGACGAGGTGGGACACCCACAGCCCGGCGGTGAACCCGAACAGGGTGCCGACGACGGTGATCCGGATGGGGTCCTGGAGCGGGGAGAGAGCGGTGACGATACACAGCGAGCCGAACACGACCATCAGGCCGTACTGGACGCGTGTGTCTCGGTTGGCGCGCCGTATCTCTGCGAGCATTAGACCCTATATAGGTCTCTCACCGGATTAAGCTCGCCGGCTGCGCCAGCTCAGCACGGTGCTCGAACCGCCCGAGCCGCGGTCGGTCGGCACGTCGATATCGATCACGCCCACTGGCTCCAGGCCACGCAACGATATTCCCGGTGGAGACCGTGGGTCGGCCACACATGGAGCAGATATCCACCGACGAGGCACCGGGTGCTATCGGCCCGTACTCGCAGGCGATCCGACACGGCGACACCGTCTACACCGCCGGGCAGGGACCGCTCGACCCGGAGACCGGCGAGGTGGTCGACGGCGACATCGGGGCACAGACCGCACGGACGATGGAGAACCTCGCGGCGGTGCTGGAGGCCGCCGGCACCTCGCTCGACAACGTCGTGAAGGCGACGGTATACCTCGGCGACATGGCCGACTACGCCGCGGTCAACGACGTCTACGAGGAGTACGTGAGCGCGCCGTTCCCGGCCCGGACCGCGGTCGAGGTCGGCGAGTTCCCGGTCGACCTCGGGGTCGAGATCGAGGTGGTCGCGGCCGTCGAGTAGCGGGAGCGAGGCCACGTCGGGTGCCCCCAGCGGTGGCTATTTCCCACCGTTCGGCCTACCGGGGCTATGCGACTCACCGACACCGCGTGGGCGACCCGCCCCTACGGCGCGGTCCTCGACCTCGCGTCGCGAGACGGCTCGCTGCTGGTCGTCCCCGTCGGCAGCCTCGAACAGCACGGCTATCACCTCCCGACGGCGACGGACACGCTGCTCGCCGACGCGGTGGCACACGGTGCCGCGGAAGCGACCGACGCCCCGGTGCTGATCACCCCGCCGGTCTGGACCGGGCTCTCGCCACACCACCTGCCGTTCGGCGGGACGGTGAGCCTCGAACGCGAGACGCTGGCGACGCTGCTCGAGGGCATCGCCGACACGGCGCTCGAGAACGGCTTCGACGCACTCCTGTTCCTGAACGGGCACGGCGGGAACGCCGCGCTCGTCGACGCCGTCGCGGTCTCGGTCGGGGCCGACCACCCCGACGTGGAGGTGTCGGCGTTGACCTACTTCACCCTCGCCGCCGACATCGCCGACGAGGTCCGGGACTCCGACGTGGGCGGGACGGGCCACGGCGGGGAGTTCGAGACCTCGCTCGTCCTCCACCTCTACCCAGACCTCGTCGACGTGGACCGCGCGGAGGGGACGATGATGGACGAGCCGTACGACCGCGTCCGGCAGGACCTGTTCGTCGGCGGGTCGATGGCGGTCTACCGGCCGTTCACCGCCTACACCGAGTCGGGGGCCATCGGCGACCCGACACTCGCCACCGCCGAGAAAGGCGAGCGACTCTTCACCCACCTCTGCGCGGAGCTGGCGGGGCTCTACGAGGCCATCCACGGGCACACCTGCGAGCGGGACGACTGAGCGCGAGCGTCGAGTGGGCCCGGCTCACGCAACTGGGACCCACGAACGCCCACGGTGGAGCCACCGCTGACCCTCACTCGTCCACTACCGACCCGATTCTACAACACATCCAGATACCTTATACAGTTTCTACACCCTGATTCAGAAACTTTATCAGCTATCCTCGAAACGTTCGTACTGTAATGTCTGCGAGTTCACCACCGTTCGTCCGGTGCGCCAGCTACAGTTCCTGTCCCGCCTGCGGCGAGGGGTCGCTCGCGTGGGACACCTCGGTGGACGGGTCGCGGTGCACGGCCTGCCGGGAGGTGGTGAACTGAGTCCGGTCCACCGAACGTCGGCGATCAGGTCGGGACGCAGGGAACGGTCCCGCGTCCACACTGCGCCACATCGAAGTTACCATGGCCGACCCGTCGTGCCGGCCGCGGGGCACGACGGCTCCATAGCGACGGCGGCCACATCGGCCGCCCACCCGCGGTATCGGTTTCTGTCGAGCGTCACCTCCATCATCAGCGGCCGGTCCGGAGTGTCGCCGGGTGGAGCTCGGCCCGATCACGGAACGGTACGCTCACCCGCGGGCTCGGCGTCGCCGCTCGCGGGGAAGCGAGTGCCCACGACGGCCGACACCGAGTCGGGGTCACCGGGGTGTTTCGGCGCGTAGCGCCGCTCGTGCGACTCACGGACGGCTTCGGAATCCGTGAGTCGAGACGACCCGTGGGCCCGGAGACTCGGGTTAGGCTTCCTCGGTAGTCTCCGTCTCTGTCTCGGTCTCCGTCTCTGTCTCGGTCTCCGTCTCTGTCTCGGTCTCCTCAGTCTCCGTCTCCGTCTCCGTCTCCGTCTCAGTCTCCGTCTCAGTCTCAGTCTCCGTCTCAGTCTCCGTCTCCGTCGGCATCGGTGTCTCCGTCGGCGTCGGCGTCTCATCCGACGGGATGGTGATCGTCGTCTCGGCGTCCTCGGTCAGCAGCACCTCGAACGGCGTGTCGGCCGGGGCCGAGGCGGGGTCAAGGTAGCCGACGGCCATCGCGGAGTAGACAGTCTCACCTTCGAGCGGGACGTCGACGGAGGTGACTACCGTGCCGTTGTTCGCCGCTGTCGCCGCGCGGATGTCCACGGTGTAGTTGCCGGCGGGAACGGTCACGTACGACGAGGCGTTCTGGAACGTGACGTTGTCGGCGAGCACGACCGTCTCGTTACCCTCCCCGACGGTCACGTCGACCGCGGGCGCGTCGGGCGAGAGGTGGACGACCCGGACGGCCGACTCGTTCTCCCCGACCGCGAGCGCGTCGTCACTGAACGCGACCGGCGCGAACGTGGTGTTGGCAGTCTCACTGATCTCACCGCTGGCGGCCACGGTGGTCGCCGACCGCGGCTCGAACGTCACCTGGTCGTCGAACACGACCGTCTCGGGGTCGTCCGCGGCGGTGATGGTGACGTTGTACGTCCCCGCAGCCAGCTCCAGATAGTCGGTCACGTCACCGAACGAGGCGTTCGCGACCACCGTCTCGTTCTCGACGAGGACGTCCACGGCGGGGGCGTCCGGCGACGCGTGAGCCACACGGACGTACGTGGTCTCCTGTGATGTCAGCGCTTCTGATTCCTCCTGTACGAACAGCGAGCCGGTCGCCCCGCCGACGACCGCGACCGACCCGACGACGACGGCCAGAGCGATGGCCATCGCCACTATCGATTTATTCGACATTGCGGCCGATAAGTGGACAGAATCGGCCTTCGTTATGGTTCTAGTAGTCTATTTCTCCACGAACGGACAGTCTCGCCGGAGTCACGGTCACGGTCGCGGTGAGGTGCCGTGCTCACTCCGTGGGGGCGGCGGGCCGGTCGCTCGGAAGGTACTGCATAACTCCCGAATCACCGACCGTCTCGGCCGCTCCGTTCGGGCCCGAGATTACGGAAACCATGTCGTTCGTCCAGCCCTGACTGTCCCCACGCACGGTCCGTGTCGTCTTCGGGAGTCACCGACAACGACCCTCTACCCGACCGCTCGAACTCGACCACAAGACACCTACGTCCACCTCCGAACGCCGAGCCATGGGGCTCCGTCTCCTCACCTACGGGTCGGCAGGCGTGGTCGGGCTGCTCCTCGTCGTCGTCCTCGCCGGCGTGTTCCTCCTCGGCGGCCCGACCGACGGGCTGCCCGGCGGGACAGCGGCCGACGAGGCGAGCGTCGCGACCGACGACCTCGACCTCCGGCTGAACGACGAGTTCTCGCCGCCGTCGACGAACGGGACCGTCCAGACGTGCATCGCGAGCGGGACGCCCGGCGACAGCGTGAGCCTACTCGGCGACGCGCTCGTGACGCTCCCGCAGGAACGCGGCCTCGAACTCGGCGCCGCCGACGCGCGGGTCGTGTTCACGTTGCGGGCGCTCGACGCGACACGGACCGAGCGGGTCGACCCGGAGGGGACGACGGACGTCTCGCTGTTCTGGATACTGGAGGACGACGAGACGCTCTCGGTCGGCGAGGAGACGACACTGGGCATCCGCGTCGAGATGGCCGACGGCGAGTTGCTGCTGGAGACGAGCCGGACGCTCACGGTCCGTGAGGGGACGCGGCGATACGACTGCTGAGGGGGTGGCCGCCGGGCGACCCGGTCGACGGGAAACGACACCCTCACCACCCGGCTGTCCCTACGCCCGCTCGTGATTCAGGCCGGGGTACCGACGGCGCTGGCCGCCGCGCTCGTCTTCGGGGCCTACCTCTACGTCTACAAGCGCTCGTTCGACGCGCTCCCGGCGACGGTCTACACGGCGGTCAACGAGACGGCGGGCTTCGGCTGGTACCTCCTCATCGCGGCGCTGACGTGGCCGGCGGGCGCCGCCGTGGTCCCGGCGGAGACGACGCTCGCCGACGTGGCGCTGCTCTGTGGCGTGGGGCTGGTCATCGCGGCCGCCAACCTCGTCTCCGTCCGCGCGTTCAAGCTCGGCGACGTCTCCTACATCGCGCCGCTGAACAAGCTCGTCCCCGTGTTCGTCCTCCCCATCGAACTGCTCGTCCTGACGACCGACCTCGGCAGCCTGCAGGTCCTCGGGGTGGGACTCGCCGGCGTGGCCATCTACGTCGCGAACTACGAGACCGACTCGGCGCTCGCGCCCCTACGGCGGGTGGTCGTCTACCGGCCGGCACAGCTCGCGCTGCTGGGTGCGGTGCTGTTCGCGATGGCCGACGTGGGGACGCGCGCGGTGCTGTCGACCACCCCGTTCACGACGCAGGCGGTCGCGCTGTTCAGTTTCGTCGCCGTCGCGGCCGTCGCGCTCCCGTTCGCGATACCGCGGGTGGAGTGGTCGCGGCTCCGCCCGGCGCTCCCCGGCGCGGTCGCGCTGAGCGCCGTGTTCGCGGTCGGCGTCCACCTCGCCACGGTCTCGTTCGCCGCGGCGCCGGCGAGCGTCGTCTCGCCGCTCGTCAACACGCAGGCCATCGTCGCGGTGCTGCTCGGGAGCGTCCTGCTGGACGAGGGGTTGCTCGGGCGTCGGCTCACGGCGGCGGTCGTCGCGGTGGCGGGCATCGCGCTGGTCGCGAGCGGGTGAGCCGCGTGTCGCTCCGCTCAGGTCATGTCGAGGTCGGAGTCGAACTCGACGACGTTCTCCATGTCCGCGTCGTAGACGTCCTCGAAGGCGTCGCGGGCGATGGTCCGGCGGTGGACCTCGTCGGCCCCGTCGACGATGCGGAACGGCCGGACGGCCTCGTAGAAGTGCGCGACCGGGAGGTCCTTGCTGATGCCGCTGCCGCCGAGACACTGGACCGCGAGGTCCATGATCTCGTTCGTGACGTTCGCGGTGTACATCTTCGCCATCGCCACCTCGATGCGGGCGTCGCTCTCGTCGAGTTCGCGGGCCGCGTGGCGCACCATCGTCCGCGCGGCGTGGAGTTCGGTCTCCGCGTCGGCGATACGGTGGCGGAGCGCCTGCTTCTCCGAGAGCGACTCGTCGAACCCGTGGCGCGTCTGGAGGTACGCCTTCGAGATCTCGAGGGCGCGCTCGGCCATCCCGGAGTAGCGCATGCAGTGGGTGAGCCGGCCGCCGCCGAGGCGGAGCTGGGCGAGGCGGAAGCCGCCGTTCAGCTCACCGAGCAGCGCCTCCTCGGGGACGCGCACGTCGCGGTACTTGATCTCGGCGTGGCCGCGCTCGATGTCGACGATGCCGTGCCCGCCGAGGTGCGGGATGTTCCGGACGATCTCCACGCCGTCCGCGTCGGTCGGTACGAGGAAGATGGAGGTCCCCGCGTACGGGTGGGCGTCCATATCGGTGCGGGCCATCACCAGCAGGAGGTCGGCGGCGTAGCCGTCCGAGGTCCACCACTTGTGCCCGTTGATGACCCACTCGTCGCCCTCCTTGCGGGCCGTGGTCTTCAGCATCTTCGGGTCCGAGCCGCCGCCGTCCATCGGCTCGGTCATCGAGAAACCGGTCTGTATCTCTCCCTGGACGAGCGGCCGGAGGTACTCCTCTTTCTGCTGTTCGGTGCCCGCTATCTCGAGGGTGTGCATGTTCCCCTCCTGCGGCGCGTTCGCGCGGATTGAGAGCGCGCCGAACAGCGAGCGGCCGACCTGCTCGAACGACGGGAGCATGTCGCGGAAGTTCAGCCCCTGGCCGCCGTACTCCTCGGGTACTTGCGGGGCGAACAGGTCGCGCTCCTTCGCCATCTCCCAGAGGTCGTGTATCTCGTCCTCGGAGACGAGTTCACGCGTCCGCAGCGCCTCTCGCTCCCGCGGGAGCACTTCCTCTTCCATGAACGCCTCGACGCGGGAGGCCACTTCGACCGCCTTCTCGGAGTCGTGGTAATCCATAGCGAGTCACAGGGGGAAGGGGGATGTAAATCCCCGGGAGGCGCCGGGGGTGAACTCGGGGGGCGTGCAGCCCTATCCGCAGGTGAACCCCCCGTCGACGACGAGTTCGTGACCGGTGACGAACGAGGCGTCGTCGCTGGCGAGGAAGCAGATGGCCGCGGCGATCTCCTCGGGGTCGCCGAGCCGTTTCAGCGCGTAACGCCGCTCGAGCGCCTCGCGGGCGGCCTCGGGGTCGTCCCGCTCTTCGAGTCCGCCCTGGACCATCGGCGTGTCGGTGAACCCCGGACAGACCGCGTTGGCCCGCACGCCGTGGCGGCCCAGCTCCCACGCGATGGAGCGCGTCATCTTCGCGACCCCACCCTTCGTCATCGCGTAGGCCGCCGACCACGGCTGACCGACGACGCCCGCCAGCGACGCGACGTTGACGATGGCGCCCGACCCCTGCGCCTTCAGGTGTGGGATGGCCGCCCGACAGCCGTTCCAGACGCCGTTCGCGTTGACGTCGACGATACGGTCACGCTCTTCGAGGGAGACCTCCTCGAGCGGGTCGTTGGACTGGGCGATGCCGGCGTTGTTGACCATCACGTCGAGGCCGTGGGTGTCGGCCGCAGCGTCCACCGCGTCGCGGACGGCGTCGGCGTCGGTCACGTCCAGTTCGACGGCGTCGGCGTCGCCTGCGAGGTCCTCGATGGCCGCCACCGTCTCCTCGCCGCCCTCGCGGTCCACGTCGGCGACGACGACGGTCGCGCCCTCGCGCGCGCAGCGCAGGGCCGTCTCGCGGCCGATACCGGAGCCGCCACCAGTGACGAACACGGTCTGGTTCTCGAATCGCATGGGACACGCTCGGCGGCCTGTGGGATAACTGGTCGCCCGTCGACACCCAGTCCGACACACGACAGGCGGAGAGTCGCTCGTCTCGCGCCCCCCGGCACTGCACGTATCGGCGCACGCTTATATCTCCTCGAACCGTGTTATTCTGTGCCACATCGAGCACACGGGTGTGGCGGTGTCACATCATGGACGGAATACAGGACGGCGTGGCCGTCGTGACCGGAGCCGGGTCGGGCATCGGTCGCGAGACGGCACGCCGGTTCGCACGGGAGGGAGCGAGCGTCGTCGTCGCGGACGTCGACGAGGACGGTGGCCACGACACCGTCGAGATGATCGGGGACGACGGCGGCGAGGCGACGTTCGTCCGGACGGACGTCTCCGACCAGGGCGAGGTCGACCGGATGGTACAGACGGCACTCGACGAGTACGGTGGGCTCGACTTCGCGCACAACAACGCCGGCATCGAGGGAGACAACGCGCCGCTCGCGGACGATACCGAGGAGAACTGGGATGCAGTCATCGACGTCAACCTGAAGGGCGTCTGGCGGTGTATGCAGGCGGAGATCCCCGCGATGCTCGAGCGGGGTGGCGGCCGCATCGTCAACACCGCGTCCATCTCCGGACAGACCGGGAGCGGTGGCGCACCGTACGTGGCGAGCAAGCACGGCGTCATCGGATTGACGCGGAAGGCCGCGGTCGACTACTCCGGCGAGAACATCCGCGTCAACGCCGTCTGTCCGGGTATCATCCAGACGCCGATGATAGACCGCGCGCAGGAGGACAGTGCCGAGTTGCTGGAGCAGATGACCGCCGCGACCCCGGCCGGGCGGCTGGGCCAGCCCGAGGAGATCGCGAGCGCAGTCGTCTGGCTCTGTTCGGACGGCGCCTCGTACGTGATGGGCCACCCGTTCACCATCGACGGTGCGTTGACGGTCCAGTAGAGCGACAGAGCCGTCACCGGGGCCGGGGGGTGGGGCCGAGGGACTTTTCTTCGGCGACCCTCGACCTCCATCCGTGTCCCGCACCGACACCTGCCCCGACTGTGGCGGCGCGCTCGAACGGATGACCCTCCAGGGGACCGACGCGTTCGGCGACCTCACTATCGTCGACGAGGGCGACGACGACGGGTTCCTCGGCAGCGTGCGTGCCGACGAGATACTCGAACCCGTGCCGTACGTGTGTGTCGAGTGCCGGCGCGTGCTCTGGTACGCCGAGAGGTGAGACGGAGCCGGTCCGGCCACGGTCGGCGCCGCCCGGTTCAGTTCACTCCAGTTTTCCGGCCAGCACCTTCGCCGCGGTGAGCACCGGGTCCCAGACGGGACTGAACGGCGGGGCGTACGAGAGATCGAGCATCGACACGCGCTCGACGCTCAGTTCCGTGTGGAGCGCGGTGGCGACGGTGTCGATGCGCTTGGCGACGCCCTCGCGGCCCACCATGGAGGCGCCGAGCAGGCGGCCCGTCCCGCGGTCGCCCAGCATCGTCACCTGGATGCTCGAGCCGCCGGGGTAGTAGTGCGCACGCGACTCGGCCTCGATGGTGATCGAGACGGGGTCGAAGCCCGCCTCGCGTGCTTCCGCCTCGTCGACGAGGCCCGCGCGGGCGACCTCGAGGTCGAACGCCTTGACGACGGCCGTCCCGACGATCTCGCCGACGGGCGTCGGCTCGCCCCCGAGCGTCGCACCGATGGCCCGCCCGGCCCGGTTCGCGGTCAGCGCCAGCGGGACGTGGTCCGGCTCGCCCGTGACCGCGTTGGTCGCCTCGGCCACGTCGCCCGCGGCGTAGACGTGGTCCACGTTCGTCCGGCCGTACTGGTCCGTGGCGATGGCGCCGGTCGGCCCGGTCTCGATACCGGCCGCCTCGGCGAGTTCGACGTTCGGCCGCACGCCGACGCCCACCAGCACGAGGTCGACCGGCACCTCCTCGTCACCGACGGCGACGGCCTCGACCCGCTCGTCGCCGACGAACCCGTCGACGGCCGTGTCGAGGTGGAGGTCGACCCCCTGCTCGACGAGGTGCTCCTCGACCGTCGCGGCCGCCTCGGCCCCGAACGGCTGGAGCGTGTGCGGCAACATCTCGAACACGTGGACGTCGAGGTCGTGTTCCCGGAACGCCTCGGCCATCTCGATGCCGATGTAGCCACCGCCGACGATGGCGACGGACTCGGGGGCGCCGTCGGCACTCGCGTCGCCGCGCGGGCCGTCACCCTCCTGCCGGGAGCCCGGTGCGTCGAGCCCGAGCGCACGCCGGACCGAGGCCGCCATCTCCATGTCGTGGAGCGTGAACACGCCGTCGAGGCCCATCCCCTCGAACGGGGGCTCGACCGCGCGGGCGCCCGTCGCCACCAGCAGGTCGCCGTAGGACTGCTCGAACTCGCCGTCCGGGCCGGCGACGGTCACGGTCCTCGCCTCGGTGTCGATGCTCGTCACCTCGTGGTTCGTCCGCAGGTCGATGCCGCGCTCCTCGACGAACGACTCGGCCGGCACCGAGACGAGATCCTCGAGACTCTCGATGTCGCCCTTGACGTAGTACGGCAGCCCACACGCCCCGTACGAGACCCACTCGCCCTTCTCGAAGACGATGACCTCGCGGTCGGGGTCGTCGCGCTTCGTCTTGCTCGCCGCGCTCATCCCCGCCGCGTCGCCACCGATCACTACCAGGGGTTCGGTCATATCCGGCCGTTCGAGCGCGAGCCTGATAAAGAATTGCGTGAGTGGCACACGATTAGAATCGGCGAGTCCGTCGGCGTCGCCGGACCGGCCGGCGTTCGTCGTCCTCCGAACGGAGGATTACGTTCCCCACGCGCCTACCGTCTGGCGACGGGACGCCGGCTCGGCCGAGTCCCTGTCAGCCAAGCGGGTTGCGCGAGTCGTCTCGAGCGGCCGATCACTACCCACCTCTCCTGCCTCGGACCGAGTCGGACCGACCCGAGCCGCAGGTATCGCCCGATACCGGGTCGTCGCCGCGCGCCGCGGACGCCGTGTCACCCGTGTGGCGGTCGGCGGGAGATGGGGACGACGGCTCGTCGCGACGCCGGCGAACGGTGACCCACTGACCCACGCGAGCGTTCGCCGTCGTCCGAACCACGATATTGTGTCTCGGACGCAATACAACCGAGTGCGGACGCGAGCGGGGGCGTGCGGCGACTCGCGTCCGATGCTCGACCCGTCGGGGGGCGGCGAGTGCTCGCCCAGCCTCCGTGCACTCGGAGAGCTGGAATCCACGCCCGGTCACCCGGTCGCGCCCGCCCGTTCAGAGCCCGACGAACCGCCAGTAGACGAACTCCCAGACGACGAGCAGGGCGACGAGCGCGAGGAGCGTGTAGTGGAGCCGGTTGCCGACGCTCCACGCGCGGGTCCGCCAGCTGTAGACGGTGACCCCGACGAGCCCGAGCGTGAGCAGAGCCACGACGTACGGGACCAGCAGCGTGACCTGGACGAGTCCCGACGCGCCGGCGAACACCGCGTACGGGTCGCTCGCGACGCTCGCGAGGCCCCCGAGGAAGACCAGCAGGAGGACGCCGACGAGCGCGACGAGGCCACGGGCCGCCCACGTGCGACGCGACCACGGCGGCTCGCCGGTCCGCCAGCGATAACCCGCGAGGACGAGCCAGAGGAGGGCGGCCGAGAGGAACAGGGCGACGCTCCCGACGACCACGAGGAGGGTCACGTTCGAGGTCTCGTACCACGCGAGCCGTTCGTACGCCGCGGCCGGGTTGCTCCCGAAGAACGCGCGCAGCTGGCCCGCGTCCTCGCGGAAGACGAGCGTGTCGTCGCCGCCGGCCTCGCGGTAGACCATCGGTTCGACCTCGACCCAGTGAGTCGGGCCGATGCCGAACTGCTCGCCACCCGGGAGCGCCGTGACGAGGTCGCCCTGCGGCGTCGCCTGCACCTGCACGACCTGCTGGAGCGCGGCGAACTTCCACCACGTCGTGTACGGGACGCGGGTCGAGCGGTACTCGCCGGTCAGGCTGGCGGCGCGCTCGGCGGCGCCCTCGGGCGTGGCGAGCGTGGCGTCCTCGCCGGGGAAGTACCGGTCGAGGAACGCCTCGACGAACTCCGTCCCGGCGATGCCACCACCGGGGGCGTTGTAGGAGACGAACAGCCCGACGTCGTGTTCGGGGAGGAGGACGAGCTGGGTGTGGAACAGTTCGGTCGCCCCGCCGTGGCCGATCACGCGCTCGCCGTTCTGGTCCTGCTCGACGAAGCCGTAGGCCATCCCGTTCAGCCTCGGGTCGTGCGCGAACTGCTGGCTGTGCATCGTCTGCGCGGTCGTCGTGTTCAGGATGCGTGCGCCGTCGTACGTGCCAGCGCCGAGGTGGGCGAGCATGAACCGGCTCATGTCGGTCGCCGTCGCGCTCATCGACCCCGCGGGCGGGATGCCGACGTACTCGAACCGGCCGGCCTCGAACGCGCCGTTCCGGTAGCGGTAGCCGGTCGCGAGGTCCGCCTCGAGACTGGAGGGGACCGGCTGGCGGAACGTCGAACGCTCCATCCCGAGCGGGTCGAACACGTTCGCCTCGACGTACTCGTCGAAGGGGGTACCGGCCTGCTCGGCGACGACGTGCCCGGCGAGCGCCGCCCCCCAGTTCGAGTACGCGGCGTACGCACCCGGCGGGCGGACCCGTGCGGGCCGCGTCTCGGCGAGCGCCTCACCGAGCGGACGGAGGTCGGCCTCGTCGTAGAGGAACAGCCCCTCGTACCGGTCCTCGAAGCCGGCGGTGTGGGTGCCGAGATGCCGGAGCGTGACCGGGTCGTCGTCGGTGTCCGGAATCGTCACGGGCGAGTCCCCGAGGTAGTCGTTCACGTCGGCATCGAGGGCGAGGTCGCCCGACTCGGCCCCCTGCATCACGGTGGTGAAGGTGACGAGTTTCGAGACCGAACCGATCCGGAAGAGCGTGCGGTCGGCGCGAACCGGGGTCCGTGCCTCGACGTCGGCGTAGCCGTAGCCCTTCGCGAAGAACAGTTCACCGTCCTTCACGACGGCCACGGTCGCCCCCGGGATGTGGTGACTCTCCATGTGGCTGGCCATCACGCCGTCGACGAAGGATTCGAGCTCGTCGGGGTCGGAGAGGTCGTGTGTCTGGGTCTGCGGAGCGGCGAAGGCCGCTGGCGTGACCGCTTGTGCCACCACCACCGCGAGGAGGACGGTGAGGAGGAGCGGCGTCCATCGGGAGGGTGTCATGCGAGTAGTAGGAATCGAGTGACAGATATATCGGGACGCTGGGTCTCACGGTGCTGGACACTCACCGCCGAGGCAGACGGTGGGGTGTGCCGACGGGGCAGGAGGCGCCGTCGTCGGTCTGCGGCCAGCAGTCCTCAGTCGTCCGTCCGTTCTGCCGGCGGCTCGGCGGCCGCCGCTCGTGGGTCGCCGCTGTCGGTCGCCACCGCGTCCGCGTCGACCTCGCCACCGTCGGAGACGAGTTCCGACGAGGCTCGGCTCGCTTCGCTCGCCTCGCCACCGTCCGCGCGGGCGAGCTTCGCCTCGAACCACTGGAAATCGCGGCCGAACATGCCGTCGTCCTTCAGGTTCCACGGGTCGCCGTCCTCGACGGTCGGGCCGTCGTAGTACGACGAGAGCATGTTCCAGAGCCAGATGAGCTGGCCGAGCGTGAGTATCAGCGCGCCGACCGTGGCGATCTGGTGGAGGCTCGTCACCTCGGCCAGCGGCGCGACGGCGGCGTCGAAGTTGTACGTCGCGTACCGCCGGGGCATGCCGAGGTAGCCGAGCAACAGCATCGCGAAGAACGTGATATTCGTCCCGATGGTCGTCAGCCAGAAGTGCCACTTCGCCAGCGTCCGCTGGTACATCTTGCCGGTGACGAGCGGGTACCAGTAGTAGATGCCCGAGAACACCGCGAACACCGTCCCGCCCATCAGGAAGTAGTGGAAGTGCCCGACGACGTAGTAGGTGTCGTGGAGCACGAGGTCGATGGGGATGGCCGCGAGGAAGACGCCGGTCACCCCACCGATGACGAGGTTGGCGACGAAGCCGACGCTGAACAGCATCGGCGCGTTGAGCCGTATCTTCCCGTTCCAGAGCGTGGTGATCCAGTTGAACGTCTTCACCGCCGTCGGGATGGCGATGGCGAGCGTCACCGCCATGAACGAGGCGCGGATGCGTGGGTCCACCCCCGAGGAGAACATGTGGTGCGCCCAGACCCCGAACGAGAGCACCCCGATGGCCAGCGTGGAGTAGACGACGAACTTGAAGCCGAAGAGCTTGCGGCCCGCGAACTTGGGGAGGATCCACGACACCAGCCCCATCGCCGGGAGGATGAGGATGTAGACCTCCGGGTGCCCCCAGAACCAGAACAGGTGCTGGTAGAGGATGGGGCCGCCCCCCTCGACGGTGAAGAACGTCGTCCCGAAGTTCCGGTCGAAGATGAGCATCACCAGCACGCTCCCGAGCAGCGGGAACGCGAACAGGATCTGGGCGGACTGGACCAGCACGGTCCACGAGAAGATGTCGAGGTTGGCCCAGTTGACCTTCTCCGAGCGCTCGGTGAAGATGGTCGCGATGAAGTTGATGGCGCCCATCGTAGCCGAGACGCCGGTCAGGTGCAGGCCGAGCAGCATCAGGTCGACACCGGGGTTCGTCTGCTCGATGGAGAGCGGCGCGTACATCGTCCAGCTCGTCTGGGCCGGTCCGATGTCACCCTGCGTGAGCGGCGCGAGGAAGAACCCGGCCCACACCAGGAGGGCACCCGGCGGGAGCAACCAGAACGCGATGGCGTTGATACGCGGGAACGCCATGTCGTCCGCGCCGATGAGGAGCGGGATGAAGTAGTTCGAGAACGCCGCCAGCACGGGCGTCCCGAACAGGATGAGCATCGTCAGCCCGTGGCTCGTCAGCAGGCTGTTGTAGAACTGCGCCTGCATGAGGTCGAAGCCCGGGCCGAGCAGTTCGAGCCGCATCAGCATCGCGGCCCCACCGGCCCAGACGAACATCAGCACCGAGTAGACGCCGTAGAGGATGCCGATGTCCTTGTGGTCGACCGTCGTCACCCAGCGGCGCAGCCCGCCGGGCTTCTCCGTCCGTGTCACCGTCGTGCCGCCGCCGAGCGGGGTCGGCACCCCGGCACGGAGCGTCCCGGTCCGGGCCGCGAGCGCCGCCACCCCGACCAGCACCACGCCGGCGACGACGGTCAGCGCGAGGAGTTCACCTGCCATCGCCCGAAGAACGGGAACCGTGACGTTGAGGGTCCGTTCGGACACGTCCAACTCCGCTTTCGGTTCCGGCGAGCCGGCCGGGGCTCGGTTCGGTCGTCGCTGGACGCCTGCAGCTCAGTCGTCGCTGTACTCCTTCTCGAACCCGCGGAACTCCGTCCGGTGGGCCTCCTCGTCGCCGAGGATCTCGACCGCGAGGTCCTCGGTGACGGGGTCGTCGGCCGCTTCGGCCTGGTCGACGAGGCTCCGGTAGGTGGCGATGGCGTCCTCCTCGGCGTCGAGCACCCCGCGGATGACCGAGAGCACGTCCGTCGAGTCCTCGGGGGGCTGGAGCGACTCCTGCTGGGCGACGAACTCCGCCGACGCCGGCGGCCGCGCGCCGAGCTGTTTCAGCCGCTGGCCCAGCCGTTCGGCGTGCATCAGCTCCTCCTGGATGTCGGCCTGCAGGCTCTCTTTGATCTCCTGGGCGCGCACCCCGTCGAGGACGATGGCGTTCGTCTGGTAGTTCATCACCGTCTCCATCTCGTCGAGGTAGGCTCGCTTCAGCGTCTCCACGACCGCCTCGGCTGCGTCGCTGTCTGACATCGGCGGGTGTAGGACCGCCGACGACTTCAGTCGTGTGTCGCCGCAGTCCAACCCCGACCGGGTGACACCCGACGGCCGCGTTCGTCGCCGTCCAACCGGGGGGCTACGTCGCTCCGGCCCCACCGTCCGAGCATGGAGACACGACACGCGGTGCTGGCGCTGGTGCTGGTCGTGACGACCGTGATGGCGGTCCGGGGCGCGGTCGCGGTCGGGAACGGCGAGTTCGGGACCGTCGCGCGACAGGGAGCCGTGGGCGCCATCGTCCTCGCGTTCGGCGTGGCGCTCTACCGCCGGTGGGACACGCTCGGCTGAGCGGGCGACCGACAGCCGGGTTGGACTGGTACAAGCGTGGGCTTACCGCCGGAAGGTCCCGACCATCGAGCATGCATTGGCTGCGTACCAGGCGCGGTGACGGTGGTGGTCGGCGTGGTTGACCCGGTCATCGCCAGTCGACTCCAGTTCGCGGTGACGACCATCGTGCACATCATCTTCCCCGTGATGAGCATGGGGCTCGCGCCGTTCCTCGTCTACTTCACGTGGAAGGACATCCGGACCGACGAGCCGCGCTACGAGCAGCTGCGCCGGTTCTGGACGAAGATATTCGCCGTCTCGTTCGTCGTCGGGACGGTGACCGGCATCGTGCTCGAGTTCGAGTTCGGGACGAACTTCGCGGCGTTCTCGACGACCGCCGGCGAACTGTTCGGCGGCCCGCTGGCCATCGAGGGGATGATGGCGTTCATGCTCGAGGCGACGTTCCTCGGCGTGTTCGTCTTCGGGCGCGAGCGGGTCTCCGACGCGCTCTACTTCGTCTCCAGCGTCGCCGTCGGGCTGGGGACGTGGCTCTCGGCGGTCTGGATCCTCATCGCGAACTCGTGGATGCAGACGCCCCGGGGCTACGAGCTCGCCACAGAGAACGGCCAGCCCATCGTCCACCTCGTCGACCCGGTGGCGGCGTACTTCACCCCGCGGTTCACGTACATGTACGTCCACATGCAGAACTCGGCGGTGCTGTCGGTCTCGCTGTTCATGGCCGGCGTCGCCGCCTACTACGTCTTCCGCCACCACGTCTGGGGCTACTCCGTCGCGAACGTGGGGTTCTGGGAGGCGACCCTGAAGATCGCGCTCGTCGCGCTGCTCGTCACCGCGCCGCTGCAGGTCGTCCACGGCGACCAGTACGCCCAGCACGTCTACGAGACCCAGCCCCAGAAGTTCGCCGCGATGGAGGCCGTCTGGGACACCGAGCGGTACGTCCCCGAGTACATCGTGGCGTTCCCGACCAGCCCGGACCAGTTGACGGACCCACGCGCGAAGGAGCTGTTCGGGCTGGGTATCCCCGGCGGGGCCTCGTGGCTCGCCAGCGGGGGTGACCCGAACGCGGAGATACGCGGGTTGAACGAGTTCGATACCGAGCCCCCGCCGGTCGCCATCGTCTTCTGGTCGTTCCGCGCGATGGTGGGCCTCGGGTTCTGGTTCATCCTGCTCGCGTTCTGGGGCGGCTACCGCTGGTGGCGGGGGCAGTTGCTCGAGGACGACCTGCTGCACAAGGCGCTGATGGGCTCCTCGCTGCTCGGCATCGTCGCCGTCGAACTCGGCTGGATCGTCACCGAGGTCGGCCGCCAGCCGTGGGTCATCCAGGGGGTGATGAAGACCAGCGAGGGGGTCTCACCGGGCCTCACCGGGGCCGAGGCGACGGTCACGCTCGCCGGGTTCGTCCTCGTCTACACCACCCTGCTCGGGCTCTACACCTACGTCGTCGCCCGGATCATCCGGGCCGGCCCGCCCGGTGGCGAGGACCTCCGGACGGTGCCGGACGACCGGCCGGACCCGTCGACGCCGCCCGCCGAGGTGCCCGCCGATGACTGACCTCGGCACGCTGGCGACGGAGCCACTGTTCGGGCTGCCACTCCCGGCGCTGTGGTTCGCGCTCCTGTTCGCGATGCTGGGGACGTTCCTGTTCCTCGACGGCTTCGACTTCGGGGCGGGCGCGCTGTTCGGCGTCCGTGAGGACGAGACGGAGCGCGAGACCGTCCTCGCGGCCATCGGGCCGTTCTGGGACGGCAACGAGGTGTGGCTCGTCGTCTTCGGCGGGGCACTGTTCGCCGCGTTCCCGTCGGTGTACGCCGACCTGTTCAGCCGCCACTACCTGCTCATGTTCGGCATCCTCGGGGCGCTCATCCTGCGTGGGCTGGCGCCCGAGATGTACGAACAGCGCCACGACGCGGCGTGGCAGCGCTGGTGGGGCCGTGCGTTCGTCGCCGGCAGCGTCCTCGCGCCGTTCCTGCTCGGCGCGTTCGTCGGCAACTGGCTAGCGGGCACCGAGCGCTCGTTCACGCTCGTCGGTATCGTCGTCGGCCTCGCGGTCACCGCGCTCACCGTCGTCTCGGGGACGGCGTTCCTCCGCGTGAAGACGACCGGCGAGTTCCACGACGCGCTCGGCGCGTACGGCCTGCCGGCCGTCGTCGGCTACCTGCTCGCGGTGGTCGCCTCGCTCGGGGCGCTCTGGGTCACGGTGCCCGGCCTCCGGGCCGCGCTCGTCTCGGTGCCCGTCCTCGCGCTCGTCGGACTGTCGGTCCTGCTCGCGGCGGGCTACGTGCTGGCGCTCCGGCGCGACCACGACCTGCTCGCGCTGGTCGCGAGCGCCGCCCTCACCTACGGGCTGGTGGCGGTCGTCGCGCTCGCGCTCTACCCCGCGGTCGACCCGGTGACGGGCGCGACGGTGCAGAGCGCCATCGTCTCGACGCTCCCGCTCAACCTGATGTCGGTCGGGGCGGCGCTGCTGTTGCCCCTCATCGCGTCGTACTTCGTCGTCCTCTACTCGGCGTTCAGTGGCCCTGCCCAACCCACGGAGGGGTACTGATGGCGGGCGAGGAACCTGCGGGGACCGAGGCCGAGCGGATAACCGCGAACGGCCTCGACACGGCGCTGCTCTCGCGCATCCTCGTCACGTGGTTCGGGCTGGTGGCCGTCGGGTTCACCGGTGCGCTCGTCGGTGGGAACACGAGCGGCCCGCCGCAGTTCGTCGCCTACCTCGTGACGACGCTGCTCTCGGTGGCGGTGTTGCTCTACAACGTCGACCGGCTGGTCGCCGCCCGGACCGGGTGAGCGCGGCCGACGGCTCCCGACGCCAGGGCGAGTGCTCGGTCGCTCAGCCGGGTCCCTCGAAGTGGTCGCGGACGAGCTGTGCCTCGGCCCGTCGCAGGCGGTAGGAGAGCGTCGACCGTGGCACGCCGAGTTCCTCGGCGATGTCGTCGAGCGACGCGTCGCTGGGCGTCTCGTAGTAGCCGAGCTCCCACGCCGTCCGGAGCGCGACCCGCTGTTCGCCGGGGAGCGACGGCTCGTTCAGCAGTGCGGGGTTCCACCCATCGACCTCGCGGAGGTGGCCCGTCTCGAAGGCGAGCCCGTCGCGGAGCCGGCCGGTGAGGGTGTCGTAGAGCTGGCCCACGTTCCGGTCGGTGCGCAGCAGGACGCGCCACTCGTGGCGGCCCTCGTGCCGGCGCGTCTCGAACAGCGCCCCCTCGTCGAGGATGCGCCCGGCGATGGAGTGGACCGAGTCGCCACCGTGGATGTCGGAGACGTAGGAGTAGAGCAGCAGCCGGTCGCCGTCGCGTTCGACCGTCTCGTGGTAGCGCACAGCCTCGACGGGCGTCTCCGTGACTCCCTCGTCGTCGTAGTCCTCGTCGCGGCGGACGCGCTCGACCCGGTCGAGTGCCTCTGGCGGGCCCGTGAACCGCTCGAGACGCCAGAACCGGTCGCCGAGGACGCACCCGTCGAAGGAGACGGCGGTCAGTGCCGGGGTCTCGAGGAACACGTCCATCAGGGGGTCGACACCGCGGTCGTAGACCACGGTGAACGTGAACTCCCGCATCGCCCGACGGTACGCGGTCGGCGGTCTTGGCGGTAGCGAACGCGGCGATGCCGACGGTGACGGCCGGGCGCGTTTCGGACCCGAGTATTGCACATTACTTGCACAACATACTTGTACGACCGTCGCGTACCGATGGCTGTCATGAGCGAATCAGACGATCTGGATCGGCTCCGCGAACAGCGACGACAGGAACTCACCGACGGCGCGGACGGGGAAGGTGCGGACGGGGAGGCCGACGCCGGTGGGGCCGGTGTCGGGCCGTCCGAGCCCGTCCACGTCGACGGAGCGGCCGCTCTCGAGGAGACCGTGAACGAGTACGACGTCGTGCTCGTGGACTTCTACGCCGACTGGTGTGGGCCGTGTAAGATGCTGGAGCCCATCGTGAAGGAGCTGGCCGCGGAGACCGACGTCGCCGTCGCGAAGGTCGACGTCGACCGGAACCAGCAGCTCGCCGGCCAGTACCAGGTGCAGGGCGTCCCGACGATGATGTTCTTCGCCGACGGCCAGCCCGTCGAGCGCATCGTCGGCGTCCGCGGCAAGGAGGACCTGGCCGGGCTCATCTCCAAGCTCGGCTGACGCTAGAGATGGTCCCACCGACGGGTACAGTTGTTCACCTAACGCGCAAGACTTTTGCGGCGTCGGTCCCTGGTGCAGGTATGCCCAAGCCGATGCGCGAGTACCTCGAGGAGGACATCGAGTGCGAGGGGTTGCTGGAGTGTTTCCACGGACTGGGAGGCCTCGACCGCGAGGTGTTCGGGGTCCTCACGGCGGCGGACGAACCACTCACCGTCGACGAGGTGGCCGAGGCCGTCGACCGGGAGCGCTCGACCGCCTACCGCTCGGTCCAGCGACTCGTCGAGGCCGGGTTCTGCCGCAAGGAGCAGGTGAACGACGCCGGCGGCGGCTACCACCACGTGTTCGAGCCCGCGCCGGCCGACGAGGTCGCCCGCGACCTCCAGCGGTTGCTCAACGACTGGTACGCCACGATGGGCCAGCTCGTCGGCGAGTTCGAGACGAAGTACGGCGGGGAGCGAGAGTCCGTCTCCGAGGCCGACGGGCCGGCCCTCTCCCGCTGAGCGGCGCACCACCACTCCCGCATCGATACCCGGTCTCGTGAGTGTCCGGCTCGGGGCGAAAAACGGCTAAACGGTAGCGTGCCTCACGGCCGACCATGGGCGACACACGCGAGGGGCGCGACGAGCAGGGACTCGACGAGGAGCGACGGCAGCGCGAGCACGAGGTAGAGGAGGAACTGGCGGAGAGGGAGGCCGCCGAGAGGCGCCGCGAGGAACACGAGGAGGAGCTCGCGGAGGAGGAACTGGCCGAGGACGAGTGACCGCGGCGGCGGTTCCGGGCGGGACCGTCCGGAAACCTTCACCTAACGATTTCTCCGGCTGCGACGGAGCGTGAGCCATGGCTCGACGTGAGGAGGTCACGGAGGAACGGCCGTTCGAGTGCGAGCTGTGTGACGACCGGTTCGCGACGCGCGAGGAACTGCAGGACCACGTCTGGGAGTACCACGAGATGGACGGGGACGTGCCGCCGTAGAGTCAGACCAGTCGCGTCAGGAAGTACGCGCTCCCGAAGATGAGCGCGTTGTAGCCGCCGTGCGCCACCATCGGGGCGAGGACGGAGCCAGTCCGTTCGTAGAGCCACCCCATCGCCAGCCCGACGACGAGGATGACACCCAGCGAGACGGCGGCGCTGGCGGGACTCGCGACGATCAGCGCGAACACGTGGATGGCCGCGAACAGCACGCCCGCGCCGACGATGGCCGCGTTCGGTGAGAACCGCTCGCGCAGGTACGGCTGGACCGTCCCGCGAAAGAGGAGTTCCTCGGCGGGGCCGACGACGAGCAGCGACGCCGGGACCAGCACCGCGAGCATCGTCTCGAGGGGCAGGTCGACACCGGTGATGGAGGGCGGTGACGGCTCGACACCCACCACGACGGCGCCGACCACCACGGCGGTCCGGAACACGAAGACGCCCACGGTCACCAGCGCGACCAGCCCCCACGAGGGTGGCAGGCCGAGGCCGAACGACGACAGCCCTCGGCCGGTGAGGACGACGAACGCGACGGCGACGAGCGCGTAGCCAGCCTCTCCGAGGACGATAGAGAGCGTGAACCCGACGAGCGTGTCGATACCCACGAAGAACGCGGGGACGGAGAGCAGTATCGAGGCGACGATACCGGCGACCGTGAGGGCGAACGCGCCGGCCACGTACCAGGGAGCGGACCGTTCGCGCCTGGGGGACCCTTCCGAGCGGGTCGTGTCGTGGGTCGGGCGGTCACTCGACATCGCGTCCTGTTCCGCGGCCGACAGCAAATAGCCGTCGGCCGGGCCGGCTGGTGGCCGCGCCGGCGGGCGGACTCAGTCCGACGCGAACTGTGTCTGCAGATTCTCCAGCGTCGTCCGCAGCTCCCGCTCGTTGTACCGTTCGGCGAACCGCCGGACCACCGACTCCAGCACCTTCGACGGGAGGTCGTAGGCCGCACCGTAGGTGACCCGGGTCCGGCCGTCGTCGAGCGCCTCGAACGTCCACGTGATGGTCCCCGAGAGCGGCCCCTCGAGGTCGAAGACGACCCGTTCCTCGGGGTCGTAGGTGGAGGTCGACATCGACCCGTCGATGGGGACGCCCGCCATCCGGTAGGTGTACGACAGCGACTTGCCGGTCGCGTCCTGTTCGACGTCCCGGACGTCGGTGATGGAGGGCGATATCTCGGGCTGGTTGTGGGGGTCGTCCATGAACGCCCACACCGCGGCGAGCGGCGCGTCGACCACGGCGGACTCGCTGACTTCGATCACACCCCCACGGAGGGGCCGCGCGAGGATAATCCGTCCGGACGCGCTCCATCCGGGCGAATCGGAGGGCTCACCGTCGGCTTTCGCTCGCCGAGTCGGGTGGAGGAGTTATCTCGTCCGACCGGTGAAACCGTTACATCGTGCGGACAGTCATCGTCGCCGTCGGGGTCGCGCTCGTCGCAGCCGTACTCTTCGGGGGGACGCTCGCGGCCCACCCGGGCGGGCCGAGTGACACCACCCCGGCGGGTGACCGACTCCTGACCCCCGTCGGCGGGGAGAGCGAGAGCCGCCTGTGGCCCTACACCAGCCGCAGTCCGTCGGTCGAGGGGCGGACGCTCGCGCTGAACGTCCTCGTCCGCGGGTCGCCCGAACGCGTCAGGGCGGCGCTCACCGACGCCGACTCGCGCTGGCGACCCGCCCACGGCTCGGTCAGGTACACCTACGTCGTCGGCCCGGACGGGACCGGCGAGTGGCGCCCGTCGGACTATCAGGTCGAGGTCGGCACCTACCTCGGGTCGCGGACCCACGCCAGGGCCTACGGGCCACCCAGCGGCGACTGGACCGCGCTCCAGCTCCACACCGAGTACTGGGACTGGTTCCGGCTCCGCCACACCGTCACCGGCGTCCCGTCGGGCGCACGCTTCCTCGCCTCGGACCTCGTTGACGAGCCGTTCGTCCGGAACGTCTCCGAGGTGCGTCACGGGTTCGTCGGCGGCGGGAGCCCCGGGCGCTGGACGGTGGTGGAGTTCGTGCCGGCGGCGCTCCTCGGGGCGGGCGTCGGCCTCCCCGTCGCGCTGGTCGGTGGATGGGGGAGGACGAGGGTCCATCGAGAGCTCGGCCTCGCGCTCGCGCTCGCCGGCCTCGTCGTGGGCGTCCGGGTGGGTGGACTCGCGGCCGAGCTCGCGCTGGGCGGCCTGCCCCCGAAGCTCGCCGTCGCCGTGGGCTACCCCCTGCTCGTAGCCGGGCCGCCGTTACTGGTCCACCGTCTCGCCCCCGACCGCCCGACCGGTCGGGTGGCCGTCCTCGCGACCGGCGGCCTGCTCGCGGGGCTGGCCCTCGACGCGCTGGTCGTCGGCGTCCACCGGTATCCGGCGTCGCTCGTCGGCCACCGCCTCGCGCTGGCCGCCACGCTCGGCCTGCTGGCCGCCGGCGTCGCTCGCGGCGACCGCCGGGTCCGCGCGCTCGCCCTCGGCGGCTGGCTGGTCGCGCTCGTCGTCCCGCTCGCGGACCTCATCTAGCCACGGGCCGAGCGACCCCGGCGACCCGGGGCGGTCCCGCCCGACCGCGCGGTAGACGACGACCCCGTGGTTCGCGTAGGCCCGGTCCCAGGCCGGCGAGACGGCGAACGACCGCTCCAGCGTCCCGAACGCGACGTGCTGGTGGCCACGGACGGTGTAGCCCCCGCGCGGGACGTAGACGTACGTCGGCGACCGGTCGGCCGGGAACCACCGCTCGACGCAGTCGGCGGTCGCACACGCCGAGACCTGCCGGTAGGCCCGGAGCTGTCGCTCGTAGGCCGTCGGCCCCCGCCACTCGACCCCCCACGGCCCGACGAGTATCGTCCGGTCGGCCAGCAGTGGGAACCACTCGGCCGCGTCGCCGAGGACGACGAACGTCGCGTCGGGGGCCGTCTCAGCCTGCACCCACGCCATCGCCGCGACGCTCTCGTCGTCGAGGAACTCGGGGGTCGAGGGGTCGCCGTCGAGCGTCGCCTCGTGGGCGAAGTAGCCCGCGCCCGCGACGGTCCCGAGGAGGAGGCAGGCGGCCGCCAGCGCCGACCGGCGGTCCACGCCCGCGACCGTGCCCTCGAGCGTGTCGAACGCCAGTCGACCCGAGAGGTCGGCCGCGACGGCCGCGAGGACGACGCTCCCCACCGCGAAGACGAACCGGGCCTGCGCGAACAGCACGAGGGCGACCGCCGCCCACGCGAGGAGGAAGCGGTCGCCACGCCAGCGCAGGTAGAGTCCCCCGACAACCGGGAGCAGCGCCAGCGAGAGCCCCGCGTCGAGCGTGTCGGTCCCCCCACCGAGCCCACCGTGGGTCCCCGCGGCCCCCAGTAGCACGTCCGGCCCGTGCGTGGCGACCACCCAGCCCAGCCACGGGGCCGCGAGCGCCACCCCACCGACCGCGATGGCCGTGCCACGGGCGAACCCCGCTGTGCTCCGGTCGCGGACCAGCCAGAGCAGCAGGACGCTCGTGCCCGCGAACACCGTGTACGTCGGGTGTGAGAGGAGCGTCGCTCCGAACGCGAGCGCCCCGAGCGCCACGGCGCCGAGTGCCCCGCGGCGCGAGTCCGCCTCGAACGCGCGGTAACCGGCGTAGACGGCGAGGAGCGCGTAGCAGAACGCGAACGCCCGGACGACGCCGCCGGCCGAGACGTGCCACTGGAGCAACTGGGGGTTCAGCGCGGTGGCGGCGGCGGCGAGCGCACCGGCCGGCCGCGAGCCCGTGTAGTCACGCGCCAGCAGGTACGTCGGGACGAGCGCGGCGAGGACCCCCACGCCGGGGAGCAGGCGGGCGATCGTCACCGGGTCGACACCGAGGTCGAGCAGCCCCGCCAGCACGTAGAACTGCAGCGGCGGGTAGGCGAACGGCACGCCGGCGGCGGTGTAGCCCGAGACGTTCGGGGGTGGGACGTAGCCGTTCGCGACGAGCGCCTCGGCCAGTCGGAGGTAGAGGCCCGCGCCGTACGCCGGGTACGGGTTCGTGACGAGGTAGACGGCGACGGCGAGGACGCCGGCGGCGAGTCCGGCCCCCAGCCACGGCCCGTCGCGTCGGTCGAGGAGACCCGGCGTCATCGGCGCTCCAGCCGGAACGGCCACCGGGGGCGGAGCCGTCGGTCGGCCCGTCGGTACTCGAAGGTGACCCAGCCGAGCGTCCCGCCCACCAGGCCGAGGACGGCGAGCGCCTCGCTCGGCCCGACCCAGCGCGGGAACAGGTACGAGACGGCGTTGACGATGGGCCCGGGGAGCGTCGCCTCGACGCGGGCCCGGACCGACGCCGAGGGCGGCGGCGGGTGCCGGTCCGGGAGCCCGAGGGCGGCTGCACTCTCGCCACCGGTGCTCTCGTCGCCGGTGCCCAGTCGCTCGGCCTCGTAGGGGAACCCGACCGACGCGGTCCAGACGACCGTGCCGTTCCGGGCCACCTCGAGCACGCGGTCGCCGTTGGAGTCCGTCACGAGCGTGTGTCCGTTCGGGAGGCGGTCGGCGTCGCGCGGCCACTGGAGGCGGGCGTCGGCCCACGTCCACGACTGGACCCACCGGCCGTCCTCGCGCTGGTACTCCACGACCCGGCCGTTCTCGCTGTCGGCGACGAGCAGCGCCGGCCCACCCCGCTCGGCCGGGACGAAATCGGGGTTGTGCTGTTCGTACAGCGTGTCGTGCTCGTCGTCGGTCCCGAGCGTCCACTCGTCGAGGAGTCCCCGCTCGAAGTCGACGAAGACGACCTGGTCCTGGTTGCGCAGGCTCACCATCACCACCTCGCGCCCGTCGAGTTCGACGACCTCCACGTCGTTGAGGTGCGTCCAGTCCTCGGGGTAGGGTCCGCCACTCGAGACGTCGAAGTCGGACTGGGCGTCCCACGACCACTCCACGAGGCCCGTGGTCGTGTTCGCGACGAACACGCGGTCGGCGTAGATGTCGGCGACGAGCAGGCGCTCGGGTCCGAGGCGGTCGACATCGTGCCACCGGGTCGAGTGCTTGCCGGGCGTGATACGGCTGTAGACGGCGGTCCGCTCGCCGGTCGTGAGATTCACCCGCTCGACCCCGTTGCGGGTGCAGACCGTCCCGTCGCAGGCCGCCGGAGGGAGGTGGTCGGCGTAGACGAATTCGACGGTGGCGGCGGTCCCCTCGACGGGGTCCACGTCCCAGTAGCGGGTGTGGTCGTTCTCGTAGTAGTAGACGGTCCCGTCTGGCGCGAACGCGACGAGCTCGGCCATCGCACGGGGCGCGTCGTCCTCGTCGCTGACGAACGCGTTCGAGTCGGTGGCGACGACGGTGATGGCGGAGCGGGACCCGACGACCGGCCCACGCTCGCCGGTCCGGAACGCCTGCTCGACGGCCGGGTCGCCCGTGACCCGGTCGCCAGCGCGGTCGGCGGCGACGTAGCCGGCGCCGAGCGTCGCAGCTGAGAGGAGGACGAGGGCCGCGAACGCGGCCCGGATGGCGCGGACTCCGGCGTGCATCATCCGGACGTGTCCTTCGTCGGTCAAAACCTTCTGGGTAGTCTCATCGAAGAGAGACCATCAGCCCACAGAGAGCCTCACGAGGTCGTAAACGGGATTTCGGAGGTGACCAGACACAACACATATATCCGCCCGCGACCCACCCTCATGACCGATGTGCGACAGGTCTCGACCGGTCGGTCGACGGGCCGCACTCGCCGGTATCGCCGGCGGCGCCACCGTGCTCTCGGGAGGGTGTCTCCAGCGGCTCCGGAGCGTCGCCGGCTGGCGCTCACCCGAGCAGGTCCGCCTCCGCATCGAGACCCTCCCGGCCGACGCCGACCCGTACGCGCTCGAGCTCGCGCGGACCGTCGCGGAGTGGTTCCGCACCGCCGGGCTCGACGCGCAGGTCCTCCCGATGTCCGAGCAGGAACTCTCCCGGCAGACGCTGTTGCGCGGCGCGTTCGACCTGTTCGTCACCCGCCTCCCCGCGTGGGTCCGGGACCCCGACGGGCTCTACCCGCTGTTGCACTCGCAGTACGCCGACGCCCCCGGCTGGCAGAACCCGTTCGGTTACGCCGACCTCGAGGTGGACGACCTGCTCGAAGCCCAGCGCCGGGTCGCGGGCGGGCGTCGATACGACACCCTCGACCAGCTCCAGCGCCGTCTCGCCCGGAGCCAGCCGTTCACCGTCCTCGGGTTCGCCGACGACGTGCGGGCGGCCGACCGGCACCGTGCCGACTGGGGGGCGGCCGACCTCGACACGGCGCAGGGGTACCTCTCGCTCCCGATCGCGGACGTGGCACCGTCGGTCGGGGGAGCCGAGGGTGTCGGAAGGCGAGGCGACGGGAGGCGAGGCGACGACGGCGAACCCACCACCCTCCGACTGGCCTCCACCGACCACCGCGCGACGACGAACCTGAACCCGCTCTCCGTGGAGTTCCGGCGGAACGGCGTGCTCACGGGGCTGCTCTACGACTCGCTTGGCCGCGAGGCCGACGGTCGCCTCCAGCCGTGGCTGGCCGAGCGCTGGGAGTTCCCCCGGACCGACCCGGCGGTCGCCGAGGTCCACCTCCGAGAGGACGCCGAGTGGCACGACGGCGTCGCACTCACCGCCGAGGACGTGGCGTTCACCTACGACCTGCTCGCGGACACGTCGCTTGGGGGGACGGTCCCCGACGGCACCGAGACGACGACGCAGGCGAGTGCGCCGGTCCCCGCCCCACGGTTCCGCGGCCGAAGCGGGCTGGTGGAGACGGTCACCGCGCTCGACAGCGCCACCGTCGAGTTCCGGTTCGGCGGCGTCCACCCCACGGTCGCCGTCCGCGCGTTCACCGTCCCGGTGCTCCCGGCACACGTCTGGCGCGAGCGGACCGGCCCCGCCACCTTCGGCGGCATCGACGTCGGCCCGGTGACCGACGCACTCGTCACGAATAACATCCCGCCGGTGGGGAGCGGTCCGCTCCGGTTCGTCCGGAACACGCCCCGCGAGTCGCTCGTCCTCGAGCGGTTCGACGGCCACTTCTCGGTCGGAGCACTCGACCTCGGCGGCCCCGCGTTCGACCGCCTCGTGGTCCTGATCGCCGGCTCCGACGTGAGCTGTGTCGAGCGCGTCGCGAGCGGCGACGCCGACGTGACCGCGACCCCCGTCGGGGCGGAGACGGTCCCCCGTATCGGCCGGAGAGCCGGGCTGGAACTGCTCGTCGAGCGGTCGGCCACGCCGTACGTGCTCGGGTACAACGTCCGGCGTCCCCACCTCAACAACCCGCGATTCCGGAACACGCTGGCCGGCCTCGTCGACGGTACTCACCTCGTCGAGACGGTGTTCGACGGCTACGGCCACCCCGCGGTCGGCCCGCTCTGGGACACCCGGTGGTACCCGGCGGCACTGGAGTGGGACGACGGGAACCCGGTCACCCCGTTCCTCGGACGCAGGGGCGACCTCGACGAGGAACGGGTCCGCGAGGCGTTCCGCGAGGCCGGCTACCGTTACGACGACGGCCGACTCGTCGGGGGGCGGACGTGACGCTGCTCGCGCTCCTCGCACAGGTGGTCGGCGTCGTCCTCGCGCTCCACGTGGTCTCGCTCGCCGTCGTCGGCGTCGGCGAGCCACGCGCCGCGCTCGGGGCCGCCCGCCGGACCGCACGCCGGGTCGCCCCGGCCGGTGCGGTGCTCGCCGGGGTGCTCCTCGTCAACGGTGTCGTCCGCGACGCGGGCGTCGAACTCTCGTGGCTCGTCGGGGTGAACGTCACGGCGCGCATCCACGCCCTCGAGGGGGGACTGGTCGCCGACCTCCAGTCGTTCGCCGGCCCCCCGCTGACGGCGTACTTCGGGTTCGTCTACGTGTTCGGCTACGTCTTCTTGCTCACGTTCCCGCTCGTGCTCTACGCGCTCCGCGGGGCGCCCCGGCCGCTGTACGCGACGCTCGTCGCCTACGGCCTGAACTACGGCGTCGGCCTGGTCTGTTACGTCCTGTTCGTCGCCTACGGCCCGCGGAACTTCATGCCCGAACTCGTCGACTCGCTGCTCTACACGAGCTGGCCGGGCGTCCAGCGCCTGACCAGCGCCGTCAACGTCAACACGAACGTGTTCCCGTCGCTCCACGCCTCGCTGTCGGTGACGGCGGCGGTGCTGGCCTACCGCTTCCGGGCCGTCGCCCCCCGCTGGACGCCCATCGCCGCCTCGCTCGCGCTCTCGGTCGCCGTCGCCACGATGTACCTCGGCATCCACTGGCTGACCGACGTGCTCGGTGGGCTGGTGCTGGCCGGCGCCTGCGTCCACGTCGCGCTCGGCCTCTCGGCCGACGTCGGCGACGACCGGGGCGAGTGTCCCGAGCGCGCCGAGTGCGGCGAACGCGGGGAGCGCAGCGAGCGAACCGCCTGACCGGCGTGGGTCGGCGGTCGGCACCCGGCGGCGGGCAGTGGCGCTCGGCACCCCACGGCGGCGGTCGCCCCTCGTCGGGGGCCTCGCGGTCACCCCTCGTCGACGTCGAGCACCAGCGCGTCGCCGTCCCGCTCGAACGTCGTCCCGAACGGGGCCGACCGTTCGCGCAGCCGCTCGCGGGACCACGCGGCCACGTCGGGGGGCGCCCGGTGGACCGCACAGTCGCTGATCTCCGTCGGCTCCAGTCGGAGTCGGGTGGGCCGCCCCTCCTCGGTCACGGTCAGGTCGAACAGGAAGCTCCGGTCGTTGCGGAGGCGCCCGTCGACGGCGTAGTCGTCGACGAAGTCGCCGGTGTCGTAGAGCACCGGCCGTCCACGGTACACCTCGACGCCGTGGAAGACGTGGGCGCTGTGGCCGTGGACCACGTCGACCCCGGCGTCGACCAGCCAGCGCGCGAACCGCCGGAACCGGCCCGGCGGCGCCACGGTCATGTTCGGCCCCCAGTGCAGCGACGCGACGAGCAGGTCGGGGTCGTGTGCCCGCGCCCGGTGGAGACACTCGCGGACGGTCGCCCGCGTCGCCGGGTCTTCGACGTCGATGTCGACGTACGCGGTCCCCGGCCGGTCGGCCGTGGCGGCGTACTCGACGGTGTTGTCGGTGAGCGAGACGACCGCCACGGTCAGCGGCCCGACGGGGACGACGGCGGGGTCGAGCGCCGCCGACCGGTCCGGCCCGGCCCCGCTGTTGGCGATGCCGGCCGAATCGAGCGCCGCGAGCGTGTCGGCCAGCGCCTCGGTCTCGAAGTCGAGGACGTGGTTGTTCGCGAGCGCGCAGCAGTCGACGCCCGCCCGCTCCAGCGCCGGGACCGCCCAGTCCGGGTCGGCCCGGAAGTGGAACGCTCGCGCCGTGCGTCGCCACGGCTCGCCGCGGGTCGACAGACAGCACTCGAGGTTGACGAGCAGTCCGTCGAACCCCCGGAGCCGGTCGAGGCGGTCACCCTAGACGGCCGTCACGGGACGCCGCCGCTGGCGCTCGTCGACGACCCGGCCGAGCATCACGTCGCCGGTGAGTCCGACGTGGAACGGCATGGCGTGCCGTCGGCAGACGACGGACGGACAAAACGTCGCGGTCGGCGAGCGACCGGTTCGGTCTCGCCGACTCGAAGGGCAGGACAGGACAGGAGGGGGCGGCGCACCCGGAGTCGGTAGAGCCACGTACCCCGCTCCGCAACCCACCCCCATGTACGTCGGCCGCTTCGTCGTCGTCGGACCCGGTATCGCCGCCTACCGCGTCTCCTCGCGCTCGTTCCCCGACCGCCGCGTCGTTGATCGCGACGGCACCCTCACCGTCGGTCCCACCGCGGACGCTCCGGAGACGGACAACCCCTACGTCTCGTACAACTGCCTGCGCCCGGCCGAGCGGGCCGGCGAGGACCTCGTCGTCGTCGGCAACGGGTCGCACGTCGACCCCGTCACGGAGAAGTTGGAGCTGGGCTACCCGCCCCGCGACGCGCTGGCGCTCTCGCTGCTCGCGCTCGACTTCGAGAAGGACGACTACGACACCCCCCGCGTGGCGGGCGTCGTGAGCGAGGACGAGGCGTTCGTCGCCACCGTCCGCCGGGACGCCCTCGTCGTGGAGGCCGTCGAGGAGCCCACGCTCGTCGCCACCTACGAGACGGACTCCCCGGAGCCGTTCGACCTCGGGGCCGAGACGGCGAGCGAGGCGGCCCGCGAACTCTACGACCTCGACCTCGAACACCCGGTCTGTGCGGCCGCCGCCACGGTCGGCGAGGCGGGCGTCGAGACGGCGTTCCACAACGGCTAGACGCCCGTCGCTGGACCCGCCCAGACACCTAGCCTAACGTGAGTGTCATCTTCGTGGAGACGAACTGAAGGGGTTCGGGAGACGGTCACACACCGGGGCGGAGAGCTAAACGGGTGGCCCCCCTCTCCCCGCCATGCGCGTCGCCGTCGTCTCCGACCTCCACAGTAACCGTCCGGCGCTCGAGGCCGTCCTCGAGGACTGTCCCCCGGTCGACGGGTGGCTCTGCGCCGGGGACGTGGTCGGCTACGGCCCCCACCCCGGATTCTGCGTGGACGTGATGCGCGAGCGGGCGGTGCCGACGGTGCTCGGGAACCACGACCGGGCGGTGGTGACGGACACCGGCTTCTCGTTCAACTCCAGCGCCGGCGACGGCGTGGTCTACGCTCGGCGCGAACTGACCGACGACCAGCGAGCGTGGTTGGCGGGGTTGTCGACGACGCTCGCCGCGTTCGACGGCCGGGTCGCGGTGGTCCACGGCCACCCGGACGACCCGGACCGCTACGTCTACCCGGCGCTGTTCTCCGGCGAGGACATCGAGGCGGCCCGCCGGGAGGTGTCCGGTGCCGAGGGGTGTGACGTGCTCGTCTGTGGCCACACCCACGTCCAGGGCCACGAGCGGTTCGACGAGGGGCTCGTGCTGAACCCCGGGAGCGTCGGCCAGCCGCGCGACGGCGACCCGCGGGCGGCCTACGCGATTCTGGATCTCGACAGCCTGACCGTCGAGGAACGCCGGGTCGAGTACGACGTGGAGGCGATGGTCGACGCGGTTCGGGCGGCGGGCCTGCCGGAGGGGTCGGGGACCCGGTTGCGGAAGGGCCGGTGAGACGGTCGCAGAAGAGCCGACGACGGCGGTCGCGGGGGGGGCACGAGCGTGCGACCGGCGAGGCCCCCGCGTTCAGCGGTCGCGGCCCCTCGTGTCGAGCATGGAGTAGAGATTTATCCTCGTTCGATGTCGAGTACTCGTATGGCAGTCCTCGTGGCCTACGACGGGTCCGACCCGGCACAGAAAGCGGTGAAGCGCGCGGTCAGAGCCGTGCGCGAGTGTGGAGACGAGGAGATCGTCCTCCTTCGCGTCATCGAAGCCGCCGACGGGATGCTCGAAGCCGGCTTCGACATCGTCCAAGACCGGCTCCGGGAGGCACAGGCGGAGAAGCGCAGCGAGCTGTCCGACGACATCAGGACGCTCCTCGAGGCCGAGGATATCGAGTTCCGTATCGAGACGGTGGCCGGAAAGCCCTCCAGGGAGATCGTCGCGTTCGCGGAGGAACACGACGTCTCCGAGATCGTCGTCGGGAGCCACGGTCGAGAGGGCGTCTCCCGGGTGTTACTGGGGAACGTCGCCGAGAACGTCGTTCGTCGGGCGCCGACCACGGTCATCGTCGTTCGCTGACGACAGGCTGGTCCGGAGGTCCAGCGGATGGTGCCGAACCCGCTGTGCGTGTGGCGTGATCCGACTGCTGCGCGCTCGGTCCCCTGCCACGGTCGAGATCGACCGCGACTCTCAGGCGGGGACCGACCGCAGCCGGGCGCTGAAGTGGCGTAACTCCGGCATCGGTGGCTCCGTGACGACCTCGAGGCCCTCGTACTCGCCCGCCCGGTCCGCAACGGCGGCGACGCCGTCGGCGACGTGGTCGAGGTGTTCGCGGGTGTAGGTCCGCCGCGGGAGCGCGAGGCGGACGAGTTGCGGCCGGCCCGCGCCTGGGAACGCGAACTCGCCGAGTTCCACCGCGCGGACCCCGCTCTCGCGGTAGAGTTCGCAGACGAACCGCTGGGCCGGGAACCGCTCGGCCGGGATGTCGGTGAGGACGGCGCCGGCGTCGAGGTAGACGGCGTGGCCACCCGTCGGCTGGAAGACAGGCAGGTCGGCGTCCGCGAGCAGGTCGCCGAGGTACGCGACCTGTCCGACCCGGTCTGCGACGTAGGGAGGTTCGACCGCCTCCCGGAGACCGACGGCCATCGCCGCGAGGTCGCGCCCCGCCATCCCGCCGTAGGTGGGGAACCCCTCGTAGAGCGTGGTCCGGGCCTTCACGCGGTCGGCGAGCGACTCCTCGCGGCACGCGACGAACCCACCGATGTTGACGAGGCCGTCCTTCTTCCCCGAGACGACGACGGCGTCGGCGTCGTCGAACTGGGCGCGGGCGATCTCCGCGAGCGGACGGTCGTGCTGGCCGGCCTCTCGTTCCCGGCTCGCGGTTTCACCGCTCGCTCGTTCCGAGGCCTCGCTCCGCTCGGCCTCGTGGATGAAGTAGGCGTTCTCCGCGAACCGGCAGGCGTCGAGCACGAACAGGGCGTCGATATCACGGGCGAACTGGGCCGTCTCGCGGAGGTTCTCGAGGCTCACCGGCTGGCCGGCAGCGGAGTTGTTCGTGATGGTCGAGACGACGACGGTGACGCGGTCAGCCCCCACCTCGTCGACGACGTCCCAGGCCTTCTCGATGGAGAAGTTCCCGAGGAACTCGCCCTCGCTGTCGTGGTCCCACGCCCCCTCGACGGGACAGTCGACGGCCTCCGCCCCTTGGTTGGCGACGTGGGCACGGGTGGTGTCGAAGTGCGTGTTGTTGAGGACCACGTCGCCCTCGGAGAGGAGGGTGCCGTAGAGCGCGTTCTCGGCCCCGCGGCCCTGGTGGGCCGGGATGGTGTGTGGCAGGCCGGTCACGTCCTCGACGGCCTCGCGGAGGTCGTGGAAGGAGCGGGACCCGGCGTAGGCCTCGTCGCCCTCGAACATCGCGGCCCACTGAGCCGTGCTCATCGTGCCGGTGCCAGAATCCGTGAGGAGGTCGACGAAGACGTCCTCGCTGTCGAGGTTGAACACGTTGTGGCCGGCGCGCTCGAGCGCGGCCGAGCGGTCCGCACGGCTGGGGAGGTGGATGGGTTCGACCATCCGGACCCGATAGTGAAGCATGCGTGAGGGTCGACGGGAGCCGTGAAGCCGTTTTCCGGACGTTCGCGGGCGTCGACGGTGGAGAACGGGGCGAGAGGCGACGGGTCGGTCCGTCGGTGTGCAGGTCTGGTGGGCGACGAATCGTCGCGACCGTTCAGGAGGCGAACTCCTCCTGGATGATACGCAGCGTCTCCTCGCGGTCCGCCCAGTGGACGAAGACGGCGACGCTGGTCGCCGAGGTGATGACGTCCAGCAGCGTGATGTTCGCGTCCGCGAGCGGGTCGATAATCTGTCGGAGGATCCCCGGCTGGTTCGGGAGTTCACCACCCGTCACCCGGACGACGGCGATGTCGTCCTCGACCGTCACGGAGGAGAGCGCGTCGCTCCCGACGACCGTCTCGTGGAGCGCGGCCTCGGTCTCCTCGGCGCGGTCCTGGTCCACGTAGTAGGTGACCGAGTCCAGCCCGGACGCGACGGCGTCGACGTTGATGTCGGCCTCGGCCATCGCCTTCGAGAGCTCCTCGAGGATGCCCGGCGTGTTCCGGATGGCGCGCCCGGCGACGGTGAGACAGGCCAGTTTCCCCTCGCGGAGGTCGATGAGGTTCTCGAACTGCCCCTCGATGCTCGTCCCGCCGGTGAGCAGGTCGCCGTGCTGGTAGTGGACGACGCGGACGTCGAGGTCCGCCGTCTTGTAAGAGAGCGCGGAGGGCGCGACGACCTCGGCCCCGCGGAACGAGAGGTTCCGGAGTTCGTCGACCGTGATCTTCCCGACGTTGCGCGCCCCCTCGACGACCCGTGGGTCGCCGGTCATCACGCCCTCCACGTCGGTGACGATGACGACCTCGTCGGCGTCGAGGTACTTCCCGAGCATCACCGCGCTGGTGTCGGAGCCGCCGCGCCCGAGCGTGGTGATGTTGCCGTCGTGGTCCTGCGCGAGGAACCCGGTGACGACCGGGACGACGCCCTCGGCGGCCATCCGCGCGGCGAGTCGCTTGCCACGCTCGGCGGTCGCCTCCACGTCCACCTCCCCCTGCGGGTCGGTGATGACCGGCCAGTGCTCGGAGCCGGGTTCGAGGAACTCCGCGTTCACCCCGCGCGAGGTGAGCGCGGCCTTCAGCATCCGCACCGAGGTCCGCTCGCCCATCGAAACGATCTCGGCCTCCTCACGCTCGTCCGCCTCGAACGTGATGGCGTCGAGCAGGAAGTCGGTCGTGCTGCCCATCGCGCTGGCGACGACGGCCACCTCGTGGCCGGCCTCGACCGCCGCCGCGACGGAGTCCGCCGCGCGATTGACCCGGTCCCCGTTGCCGAGGGAGGTCCCCCCGAACTTGGCGACTACACGCATCGAACCACCGCCACCTGTCGACACACCGTCATCTGTCGACACACCGTGTTCCTGACGTGCTGCTGGCTCATGGCGCGCAGTACCCTTGGGGCCGGGTTAACCCTGTCCCTCTTGCGAACGCTTGCCGTCGGACACCTGGCACGAGCGGGAAGCGGGGTGGTACCCACTCAGGCTTCGTCGCGACCCGAGGCCGTCGTGTCCGCCGCCTCCGCCGGGCGGGCGTCCTCGTTTGGGTCATCCGCGTCGGCGGGAGAGTCGGTCCCGTCGCCGTTGGTCGCCGGGTCGGCCGTCGCGGCGTCGGCGTCGGTGTCTGCCGTCTCTCCCTCCTCGTCCGGGTCGCCGTCTCCGTCCTCGCCCTCCTCGGCGTCGGCCGCGGCTTCCGCCTCCCGGCGCTTGCGCGTCTTCTCCTGCTCCTCCTCGGGGTCGAACAGCACCATCCCCGTCCCGGAGGTGTACTCGTAGGCGTGCCACTCGGGGATGACGAGGACGCCGTTCAGTTTCCGGATGCGCGCCTGCTTGATGAGCGTGTCCGCGATGATCTCCTGGTTCAGGCGCATCTCGACGATACCGTCGACGACGTACTCCAGGTCGTGGGGGAACTCGTCGCGGGCACCCGAGAGGGTGGCGCCGGCGAAGATGGGGACGAACCGCCCCTTGCAGACGTCGGCACGGAGGTCCTTCACGAAGTTGTACGCCCGGACCGGCTGGACGAGCGTGCCGAGTTCCGTCAGGGAGTCCACGAGGACCAGCCCGTCGTCGACCATGTCGCGCGCTCGCATCGCGTTGTCCACCTTGTTGTGGAGTTCCCCGAGGTCCGAGGGGTCACGGACGGTGGTGGTGGCGTCCCGGGCCACGTCGTAGAGGTGCTTGTTCCACTCGTCCATCCGGTCGAACATCCGGTCCCGGTCGCTCAACCGGTAGGTGAACGCGTCGACGATGTGGAGTTGCCCCCGTTCGAGGTAGGGGAGGACGTTCCACTCGAGCGTGAGGAACTGCTGGACGACGCTTCCCGGTGGCTCCTGCAGGGAGACGATGACGACCGGCTCGCCGCGCTGGAGTGTCCGCCAGACCAGTTCGGCCTGCACCGCCCGGTCCCGGGTGCCGGCCTCGCCGGACATCAGCACGAACGCGTTGCGCGGGAACCCCTGCGGGAGCGAGGCGTCGAACGCCGAGACCCCGGGTCGGACCCGGCGGTGGCCGTGGTACTCCGTGAAGGCGAACTCGGCGTCCGCGAGAGCGTCCCGACACGCCTCGGAGCAGAAGACGTACTCGTCGGTGTCGGTGTCGCCGTCCCCGTCGACGACGGCCGCCGCCGCGCGGACCGGGTCGGTGGGGATGGGCATCCGACAGAAGTCACAGTACGCCGGCGGGTCCTCGGGGGGGTCGTCCGCCGAGCCGTCGGCGAGGTCCTCACTCATCGGCTACGCTACGGGGCGGACACGCCTACAAGTTGTGGTTCTCGGGCGCGAGCGGGCCAGAGAGCCTCGAATCGGCCGACAGCGCCCGAATTCATCGTCGCCTGACACTCATCTATCTGGAGTCGAAACCACGGGGGTCGTGGGCGTCCCGGCACGAGGATTTACGCCCGTCCGGGACCCACCCGAGGTATGGACGTTCGGGACGCAGTCGAGGCCGACGCAGAGCGACTCGCCGAGCTCACGGGAGCCCCGACGGACGTGATGCGCAACCTCGTCCACGACCGGACCGTCCGCGTGGCCGTCGAGCGCGAGGGCGACAGTGCGGCCGACAGCGGCGGTGAGGACGGTGGAGCGGCCGACGAGAACGAGCCGGGTGAGAGGGCGCCCGGCGAGGAACGCGTCGTCGGGTTCGTCTCGTTCGACGCACAACGGAAGACCGTCCACGTCACGCAGATGGAGGGACCGGAGGCCGCGACCCGGCGACTGCTGGAGGAGCCGCGACGGTTCGCCGCCAACGAGGGCATGAGCGTGGAGTTGCTCGTCGCCGCCGACGAGGAGAGCCACCGCTCGGTGGCGGAAGCGGTCGGGTTCGCAGAGGAAGGACCCGGGCCGCGGTTCGACGGGACCGCGACGGTCAGGTACCGGCTGGACCCGTAAGTCTCGGAGGGAACGCGTGTAGACGTCGAAGTCGGGGCGAGAGAGGAGAGGGGAGGAGAGGGGAAGGTGAGACAGCGGAAGCCGGCCCGGGGCTTCCGAGTCCGGACTGCCGGCTCGGAATCACCGAGTCCGGACTGCCGATTCGGGACTGCCGGCTCTGGACTGCCGACTCAGGACTGCTGGGAGCCCGGCCGGTCACCCAGCCAGTTCTCCGGGACCTGGATGACGTAGCGGCCGTTCTCCTGGAGCGCGATGATGTACTCCTCGCGGTTGTACAGCTCCATCAGGTTCAGCTCGTACTCGCCGGGCTCGACGATCTTGATGGACTCGAACTGGTCGTTGAGCTGTTCGCGGAGCTCCTCGATGTCCGGCTGCTCGCCCGTCGGCTCGCTGACGACGCGTCCCTCGCCGCTGGGCGGCCCGTCGGCGCCGGCGGAGGGAGCGTCCGTGAGAGTGTCCCCCGCGCCAGACGGTGCCACACTTCCACCGGAAGCGGAGGGGTTCGCACCCCCGGACGGCGACTCGGCCTCGGCTGCGGCGGCACCGTCAGCCACCTCGTCGGGGCTTGCGATCTCGCCGCGGGCGCTCGACTGCGCCCGGTCTTCGGCGGCCTCGCGACGCGCGTCGGCGTCGATGATCTCCGAGTCGTGGTCGTCCTCGACTGCGGGACCCGCCCCGGCGTCGGCGCTCGTGGCGTCGTCGCCGGCGTCGGGCCACGGGGCCTCAGGATCGGGGGCGCTGGCCTCGGTCTCAGTCCCGGTCCCAGTGCCAGTGCCAGTGCCAGTCCCAGCGTCGGTGGCCGCGGCCCCGGACTCGGCTCCGGATGCGGCTCCGGACGCGGCGCTCTCGGACTGGGTCCGTGATTGTTCCTCTGCCGACCCGCTACCGACGAAGTCGCGGACCTTCGTGGCGGCCCGGCCGACGCGGTTGGTCGCGGCGCCGCCCTCCGGTTCCGGTGGCTCCTCGCTCGGTGGCTCGTCCGGGACGTCCGTGCCGGCGGGGTGGAACTGGAACGTGTTTCCGCCGCACTCCGGACAGCCCGAGAGCATCTCCTTGGAGCCGTCGGCGAACGTGTGCCCGCACGTGGTACACTGGTGTGGCATTCGTTGGTAGGGTGGGGTGCGCGCCGGGCTACCTCACTTGCGCGTGACGAGCGTGCTGATGAAGTTCTCGTCCTTGTGGAGCGTCTTGATGCGGTTCGCCGGGCCGATGACGGTCAGTTTCGAGTCGTCCTTCTTCCCCATGATGCGCCCGAGGAAGCCGGAGTCGCTCCCGCCGCTCGGGTAGGTCTCGATCTCGATGCCGGTGAACCCGTCTGGGCTGATCTCGGACATCGTGACCTCGATGAGCTTCGACTCCTCGTCGGGCGTGAGCCCGCTCTCGAGGATGACGATGTTGTCGTCGTGCACCCCGTCGAGGATGAGCCGTATCTTCTCCATCGTCCGGAGGTTCTCCATCCGTTCGGCGCTGATGAGGTCGATCTGGACCCCGTCCCCGTCGTCACCACCGTCGTCGGCTTTGAGTTCTGCCATCTCTATCTCACCCGAAGTACTCCGCGATCTTCTCGTAGACCTCGTCCATGTTGTCACCCTCCAGCGCGGAGAGCGGGATGGTCTCGTGTTGGGGGAACGCGTTGCGGATGCGCGTCACCGACGAGTCGTCGAGGTCGGTCTTGTTCGCGAGGATGAGGACCGGCAGGTCCTGGCTCTCGATGATGCCGATGAGCATCGTGTTCACCTGCGTGAACGGGTCGGTCGTGCTGTCGAGCACGTAGATGACGCCGTCGACGTCCTCCCGGAGCCAGTGCATGGCCTCGGCGACGCCCTCGGTCGCTTCCCTCGACCGACGGATGGCGTCGTCCTCCTCCATGTCGTGCTCGAGGAACTCCTTGTAGTCGACCTTCGTGGTCACGCCGGGCGTGTCCACGATGTCGATGGTGACGCTCTTGCCGTCACGCTGGATCTCGACGTTCTCCTTGCGCCGGGCACGCCGTGTCTCGTGCGGTACGTGGCTCTCGGGCCCGATGGCGTCGCCGGTCCAGTCCCGTGCGATACGGTTGGCCAGCGTCGTCTTCCCCGCGTTCGGCGGGCCGTAGATACCGATCCGCTTCGGGTCCTGCGCGGAGAACAGACTCCGCGTGACCCGCCTGATACTGTCTCTGAAGTCGGTAAGCAGTCCCATCCTTTCCTGGTCCTCCCGCGGCCCCGTTTCGTGTCGAAATCGGACCCGCTCTGCCCGTACTACCCCAGTCCACTCACTTAAGCCTGCGTCAGACACCTATCACGAACTGGACGGGTACGGGGCCGCTCTCTCGCGTCCGCGGACGGAGCGGGAGTATCGGCGTCGTCGGTCGTACCGGGCTCGTCGCGGGGGAACCGACGGCGAGTGACCGGAACCCGCCCGACGTGAAACGGAGGTCCGACCCGCCAGCGGCGGGAGCGAGAGAGCCGATACCACGGGACGGCGTGGCGACGACGGCCGTCACGGGCGGAGCCGGTTCCACCCGAAGTGGGGGCCGTCAGGGGGTGGTGACCAGTGGCGGGGGGCGAGTGGTCGGTGGCGGGAAGCGACGGGTCGACCAGTCCACGCCCACGAGGGACTGGTGGTCCACAGACCGAGCTCACCTGCCGTCTTCCACGAGGGGGAAGCAGGAGGATGCGTCCGACTGCGGGAGGACGGAGTGGGCGGAGGACGGAGCAGATAGAGGGCGCGGCAGACACTGACGGTCGGCCAGCGAGTGGAGGGACGACGACGAGTGAGCGGACGAGCCGGTGGAGTGGGAGTCGGATGAGTGGGAGTCGGATGAGTGTTAGACGGTGTCGTGACCCGTGGTGACACTCGACTGTCGAGACCCCCCCCCCACCCCTTCGTTTCGAGTGGAGCAGGAAACTGGCGTGAGGACGACGGGCGGGCGCGGCGGTGCCGCTTCGAGCTAGACTAGCTGTAGAACCGTTCTGACCGCTGGAATCGCGACTCTACTAGACTAGAAACAGCAGAACCACCACCAGAAACCCGTCTTCTAGTTCTACGGGTGCCGTTGAACGAACGGGTACTTAGCCGTTCCGCCTCTAGACGCACGGTCGGTCCCCCCACCTCCCTCGTGTCCCCGTTCCACTCGAAACGAAGGGGTGGGGGGGGTCTCCCGACTCGTGCCTCACCTACCACGACTCGTCGTCTCACGAGCCGTGTTATCTCGCCTCGTACACCGCGTCGAGGTCGGGGGTCCACCAGTCCCGAGTCTCCGCCCGACCGGTCGAGGCGAGAACCCGACCCACCGAGGGCGACGAGCGATCGGTGTCGAGGCTGACGTCCAGACGAGAGGGGAGGCCGTCCGACCGTCGCCGACCGTCGCCGACCGTCGCCGACCACCGGGCTGATCGCTGCCCACGCGGCACCGTGGCTCCGCGTCCGCCCGACTACGGAGCGACGGGTGCCCCACCGTAATCCTTAATATCTCTACAACCACGGGTTCTCGTGCATCAACTGGACGCGGAGTCACCCCCCGACCGCCGCTCGTGGCGGGGAGAACCGCTCACAACGCGGTTCTGCGGCCCGGGGGCGACGACTCCAGTCGAAACGGTGGGGTGGACGACCCCGGAGTCGACAGGATGAACGACAGGGACACACACGCGGACGAGGGAGAGTACGAGACCGACGTCGACGAGGACCCCGGTGCCGGTGGGGTCGACGCCAACGGGGCCGACACGAACGGGGCAGATACCGGTGGCGCGAACGGGGCGGACCACGAGAACGGGGCCGGTTCGGACCCGGACTCGGCTCCCGACGCCCACGCGACCCCGGCGGAGTCCACTCCCCCCGAGGACCCCATCGACATCGAGGACCTGCTCCTCGACGACGCGGAGGAGGACCCCGATGGCGCCTCCCGCGGGCTGTTCGACGACCTGCTGGAGGGCGAACCCATCTTCGAGAAGAAGGAGGTCCTCCGCCCGGCCTACACGCCGAACAAGCTCCCCCACCGCGAAGAGCAGATCAACAACATGGCGACCATCCTCGTCACCGCGCTTCGCGGGGACACCCCCTCGAACATCCTCATCTACGGGAAGACCGGGACCGGGAAGACCGCGAGCGCGAAGTTCGTCAGCGAGGAACTCGAATCCACGAGCCAGAAGTACGAGGTCCCCTGCGAGGTCGAGTACATCAACTGCGAGGTGACCGACACCCAGTACCGCGTGCTCGCGCAACTCGCGAACAAGTTCATCGAGAAGAACGAGAACGTCATCGAGGCGAAGCTCGAGGAGGTCCGCGACCTCCACGAGGCGGTCGACGAACGCGGTCCCGCCGCCCTCGAGGACACCGAGTACGACACCCTCGAGGCGCTGACCGACCGCATCGACGAACTGGAGACCGAACTCGCGGAGATGGAACCCGTCCCGATGACGGGGTGGCCGACCGACCGCGTCTACTCCACGTTCTTCGACGCCGTCGACTACCACGAGCGCGTGGTCGTCATCATGCTCGACGAGATCGACAAGCTCGTCGAGAAGTCCGGCGACGACACGCTCTACAACCTCTCGCGGATGAACTCCGAACTCGAGAACTCCCGCGTCTCCATCATCGGCATCTCGAACGACCTGAAGTTCACCGACTTCCTCGACCCCCGTGTCAAGTCCTCGCTCGGCGAGGAGGAGATCGTCTTCCCGCCGTACGACGCCACCCAGCTGCGCGACATCCTCCAGCAGCGCGCCAACGTCGCGTTCAAGCAGGAGACGCTCACCGACGACGTCATCCCGCTCTGTGCCGCGTTCGCCGCGCAGGAACACGGTGACGCCCGCCGCGCCCTCGACCTCCTCCGCACCGCGGGTGAACTCGCCGAGCGCGACCGGACCGACATCGTCAACGAGAAGCACGTCCGCAAGGCCCAGGACAAGATCGAACTCGACCGCGTGGTCGAGGTGGTCCGAACCCTTCCGACCCAGTCGAAACTCGTCCTCTACGCCACCATCCTGCTCGAGAAGAACGGCGTCCACTCCATCAACACCGGCGAGGTATTCAACATCTACAAGCGCCTCTGTGGGGAGGTCGACGCCGACGTCCTCACCCAGCGCCGCGTGACCGACCTCATCTCCGAACTCGACATGCTCGGCATCGTCAACGCCGTCGTCGTCAGCAAGGGGCGCTACGGCCGCACCAAGGAGATCTCCCTGTCGGTCCCCATCGACGAGACCGAGGCCGTCCTCCTCAGCGACTCCCGGCTCGGGGACATTGAGGACGTGCAGCCGTTCGTGCAGGCGCGGTTCGACAACTAGAATCCACTCTTCATTCCTCGGGTGCGTCGTAACCGCATCGCTCGTCGGGAAAACGTGGGGAAAACTGCGTCTCGCCCGCTGCGCTCGCTCGGCGGGTGGGCGTGCTGGACCGTACCGCGACCGCACCGCACTACTCCCCTCGTTTCCCCTCCAGCGCCCCCAACGCAGTCGAATCACCTCCTCCTCGCCGCCCGCTTATCAACGCCCACACCCACGACACCTGTCCACTCATGTACCTCACTCGGTGACCGAACCCCTCCGTTTCACGTCGAGTTTGGCCACAGAGACGGACTTATCCCTCCGTGACACTCCATGGGGTTATGGACCCGGTCGTTCGCTCCGTCCTCGCCGAGGCGCTCGCGAGCGACGTCCGCGCGACCGAACTGGCTCCCACGGGCAACTCCAAGCGGACCGTCTTCGCGACGCTCGCGGACGGCCGCGAGGTGGTCGTCCAGCACGCCACGGGCGACGAGCTGGCAACCGAGACGGCGCTCTGGCGGGCCGTCGACGCCCGCACCGACGTCCCGGTCGCGGACATCCTCGCCGCGGGCGAGACCATCCACCCCGAGACCGGCGCCCGACACTCGTACGTCGTCGGCGAGCGCGTCGACGGCGTCGACCTCCACACCGCGTTCACCGAACTCGCTCCACCCGACCGGGACGCCGTCGCCCGCACGCTCGGTCGCTCGCTGGGCGAACTCCACGCGGCGTTCCCGTTCGAGCGCTACGGCGAGGTGGTCGCCACCGGCGCCGGCCTCCGGGTACGCGAGGCGTCCGCCGCCACCACGAGCGACTGGCAGGCGTGGTTCGCCGAATACCTGCAGGCCGGCCTCGCCGGTCTCGGTCCGGAACTGGCCGACCTCGTGCCCGAGGTCCGGGCGGCAGTCGACCTCGAGCGCCTGCCCGAACACCCACCTGCGACCCTCTTCCCGTGGGACCTCCGCCCCGGCAACGCGATACTGGACGAGCGGACGGGCGAGGTGGCCGCCCTCCTCGACTGGGGCGCACCGCTCGCGGCGGACCCGGCGCTCTCGCTGGCGAAGGCCGAGTACCTCGTCGCCGACTGGTACGCCCCCGACGCCCCCGACGCCGCCACCGCCGACCGCGTGCGCGAGGCCTTCCGCGACGGTTACGCCGAACACCGACCCGTCCCCGGCGTCTCCCGTGCCTACCGTCTCGCCGCGGTCGTCCGCTCGGCGTACGACTCCCGTGGCGAGGTGACGCGGCCGGGCTACCCCGAACGCGAGGGCGAGGCGGCGGTGGCGTTCCACCGCCGGCACCTCCGAGCCGCCCTCGGCTCGCCGGCCGACCGGGAGCCGGAGGGTGAAACGACCGTTTGAGCGTCCGCTGCGTTGATGGGGCTCCCGCCCCCAGTTCCGGTCGCCGTCCCCGTTCGACGGCACGCGTCCGGCCGACGCGTGGCCGCGTCCACCCCCACCCCTGCCCGACGCGGCCGGCGTCCCCCCGGTTCGCTCCCCGCCCTCCGGGCCTTCGGCCCACTCCCCCGCCCTCCACCCGCCCTCCACTCCCCCCTTCGCGTGGCACGCGCCCCCCCGAGCGACGGCCGCGGGTCGGCCACGCGCACAAGGGGTGGGATTCAAACCCGGTCCCGACGAACGCGAGCGTAGAGCACAGTATGTCGGCTTCCGAACTGGCGGCGCAGGTCCGTGCGGCACTCTCCGTCGACCGCGAGGAGTTCGACGCCCGCGTCGCGGACGAGGTGGAGGAACTGAAGGCGGAGCTCCACGCGGGCACGTTCGACAACCCGCAGGCCATCGTCGGGCTGGAGTACGAGTTCTACGCCGCGAACGCGGAGACCGACGCGCTCGAGCGGGTGCCCCGCCGGCTGCTCGAGTTCATCGGCTTCGAGAAGGAGCTCGGGCTGCACAACGCCGAGATGCAGACCACGCCGCAGCCGCTCTCCACGTACGGGCTGCGCGCGACGCAGGCCGAGGTGCAGGCGAAACTCGACGCCGCGCTCGGCGAGGTACACACCGAGGGGATGACGCTCGTCAGCGACGGGATGTGGACGGTCCCGCCCGTCGGCGAGACGGCCACCTCGTACCTCACCTCCAGCGTCGAGGAGGACGGCGTGCGCCTCGCGACGAACATGTCCGACTCGGTGCGCTACCACGCGATGGCGAACACGGAGTTCGGCGCGGACATGGCGCTCTCGGCGCCGCACGTCTCGCTCGACGCGGAGACGGTGATGCCCGAGAGCCTCATCACCTCCATCCAGCCCCACTACCAGGTGCCCAGCGCCGAGGACCTGCCCACCCACTTCCGGTACGCGCTCCGCGTCGCTGGCCCACTCGTCGCCCTCGCGGTGAACTCCCCGTTCTTCCCGCCGGACCTCTACGAGGCCGACCCCGAGGAGATCCTCGCCGACTGTCCGATGGAGAACCGCATCGGCGTGTTCGAGTCCGTCCTCAACCCCGTGGACGACCCGAAGGTGTGCTTCCCCGAGGACCTCGCGAGCCTCGACGAGGCCGTCGACCGCATCGCCGCCGACCGGACCGTCGTCCCGATGCTGCAGGAGCGCGGCGAGCAGTTCCACGACCGGTTCGCGCACTTCAGACACACCCACGGCACCTACTGGCGCTGGGTCCGCCCGGTGTTCGACGGCCCCACGAGACAGGCCGCGAACGCCCGCATCGAGTTCCGGCCGCTCCCCGGGCAACCCACTGTCCGCGATTCGGTTGCCTTCCTCGCCTTCCTCGCGGGGCTGATGGAGTCGCTCCCCCGCCGCGAACACCCGGCCTACGACCTCGAGTGGGAGACCGCGGAGGCGAACTTCTACGCCGCCGCCGCCGACGGGCTACAGGCCGAGATGGAGTGGCTCACGCGCGACGGCGAGCGGACCACCGACGCCGCGACCATCTACGAGGAACTGTTCGAGCACGCACGCGACGGCCTCGAGTTGCGTGGCCTCGACGAGCGCGAGTGTGACTACTACCTCGACCCGCTCGAGAAGCGCGTCGAGGCCGACCGGACTCCCGCCCGCTGGAAGTACGAGCGGGTCGCCGACAGCGTCGAGCGTGGGGTGCCGTTCACCGAGGCGGTCTGGGAGATGCAGTCGGCGTACATCGACCGCCAAGCCGAGACGCTCGTCGAGGGCTGTTTCACCGACTGGGTGTAGGAGGCGGCGTCGCTCGGCGCGCCACCCGTCGCACCACTCACCGCGCCGCTCGTCCGAGGTTCGGCGGGGGGCCTACTGTCGACCCCTGTCGCCCTCGCCCGGATTCAGAAGGAGAGGAGGTCTGCCTCGCTGTTCTCGCCGACGGTCGGGGCGTCGCGGTCCGAGTAACCCTTGCGACCGATGGCACCCTCGCCGACGGCCGAGAGCGCGGCGAGCCGAGCCCCCTCGCTGTCCTGGTAGGTCTCCTCGCCCAGCCGGCCCAGCACCTCGCCGAGCGACTCGGTGTCGTCGGTGTCGAACTCCATCTCACCGTACGCCTCGATGAGCTCCGTCGTCGTCGCCGGGTACGAGTGTGCGTCGAGCTTCTCGCCCACGTCGGCCATGAACTGCATACGTCCACACACTCGGCAATCCTTCATGAACGTTATGGGCAATTGTCCTCCGAGGCTCTAGAGCGTTCTAGTGTGGCTAGTTGACACGGTCTCCACGGCCACCCGACGGCCGACGCGCCGACGCCCTCCAGACGACCCCTCGGCGACACCCCGACGACGCCTGTCGGAAACGGTTTGGCTCGCCCCTGCCGAGTGACCGTATGGTTGTCGCGGACCTCCACGTCCACACGACGAACTCCGACGGGTCGATGGAACTCGACGAGGTGCCGACGGCGGCAGCGCGCGCCGGCGTCGACGTCGTCGCCATCACGGACCACGACCGACTCAATCCGGCCCTGCACACGCCGGTGACGCACGTCGACGGGATCACCCTCCTCCACGGCATCGAACTCCGGGTCGACGCCGGCCCGTTCCGGGTGGACCTGCTCGGCTACGGCGCCCAGCCGACCGGCTCGCTGGCCGAGGCGGTCGAGCGCCTCCAGCGGAACCGCATCGAGCGCGCCCGCGAGATCACCGGGTGCGTGGAGGCCCGTCTCGACGTGTCCCTCGACGTCGAGTTCACCGAGGGAGTCGGCCGGCCCCACATCGCCCGTGCCATCGACGCGAGCGACGCCGACCTCGACTACGGCGGCGCCTTCGAGGAGCTCATCGGGAACGACGGCCCCTGTTACGTCCCCCGCGAGGTGCCCGACTTCGAGACGGGCGTCGAACTCCTCGCCGGCTCGTGCGGCCTCGTCGGACTGGCCCACCCGTTCCGGTACGACGACCCCGAGGCCGCGCTCGAGTTGTGTGCGGACCTCGACGCCGTCGAGCGGTTCTACCCCTACGGCCGGGAGGTGGACGAGGCGCTCCTCGACCGCTACGTCGAGCGGTACGACCTCGTGCGGACGGGCGGGTCGGACGCCCACGACGACGTCCTCGGCCTCGCGGGGCTGGACGCCGACGACTACCGTCGCTTCCGGAACGCCGTCGACCTCTCGGCGTAGGCGTTCGGAGGCAGACCGTCGGCGTTCGGGTTCAGGCCGTAGACGTTCGGGTCCGTACAGAATCGCCGCGACCCACAGGGTTCACAACGACCCCCCTCGTAGGGCAGGTATGCAGTGTCACTACTGCGACCGGGAAGCCGCCGTCGCAGTCGAGAAGGACCACATCAAGGTCGGTCTCTGCGAGGACCACTTCCGCGAGCGCATCGAGGAACTCCGCGAGTCCGGGTGGCTCGACGAACTCCAGGACGAACTCGACGTGGACCGATAGGTCCGTCCCGCCCTCCGCGCTCGACGTGCTCACTCCCGGAGCGACGCCGTCACCTCCCCGTCGTCCCCCGCCCCCTACGCAGCCCCTCCGTTTCCGGTGGACACGCCGTGCTAACGCGGGTCGTGAGTCTCGCCGACAGGGTTCACCGTCTCCCGCCTCAGACCGTGACGCCCCGCTCGGCCAGCAACGCCTCGAACTCGGTCTGGTCGAGGACCGGCACCCCCTCGGCTTCGGCGTCGTCGACCTTCGACCCGGCGCCCGGGCCGGCGACGAGGTAGTCGGTGTTGCCCGAGACGCTGCTCGTGGCGTTCGCGCCGTGTCGCTCGACCAGTTCCTGCGCCTCGGTCCGGGTCAGCCCCTCCAGCGACCCGGTGAACACGAACGTCAGCCCCGCGAGTTCGTCGCCGGCGACGGTCTCGGCCTCCTGCGGTTCCACCCCGCGCTCGCGCAGGGCCGCCACCACCTCGCGGTTCCGCTCGCTCCGGAAGAACTCGTGTATCTCCTCGGCGACCACCTCGCCTACATCCTCGACCTCCCGCAGACGGTCGGTGTCGGCGTCCATCAGCGCGTCGAGCGTCCCGAACGAGCGAGCGAGGGTGCGAGCCGTCGTGGGGCCGACCTCCGGCACCCCGAGCGCCGTCAGGAAGTCAGCGAGTTCGGGCTCCGTCGCAGCCTCCAGCTCGCCCACGAGGTTCTCGGCGCTCGTCTCGCCCCAGCCCGCCAGTTCGGCCAGCTCCTCGACGGTCAGGTCGTACAGCGACGGGATGCCGTCGACGAGGCCGGCGTCGATGAGCTGCTGGACGTTCTTCTCGCCCAGCCCCTCGATGTCGAGGCCCGAGCGCGAGGCGTAGTGCTCGACCGCACGCTGTAACTGGGCGGGACAGGCCACCCCGCCGGTACAGAACGCGAGCGGCCCGTCCCGCTCGACGGCCGACTCACAGGCCGGACAGTGGTCGGGGAACTCGAAGTGCCCCTCGCGGTCGCCCTTCTCGACGACCGCCTCGACGTACGGGATGACGTCGCCCGCCCGCTCCACCTTCACGCGGTCCCCGATGTTCACGTCGAGTTGTGCTATCTGCTCGGGATTGTGGAGGCTCGCCCGCGAGACCGTCACGCCGCCGACCTCGACCGGGTCCAGCAGCGCGACGGGCGTGAGCCGGCCGGTCCGGCCCACCTGCACCGCGATCTCGCGGACGGTGGTCTCCTCGCTCCGTGGCGGGAACTTGTACGCGAACGCCCAGCGTGGCGCCCGCGACGTGCTCCCGAGCGCCTCGCAGGCGGCGTAGTCGTCGACCTTCACGACCACGCCGTCGATCTCGTAGTTCAGGTCGTCCCGCTCCTCGACGAGGCGGTCGCGGTACTCGATGGCCGCCTCGATGTCGTCGACGCGCTCGACCCGGTCGTTGACCTGCAGCCCCCACTCGGGCAGGGTCTCGTGGCGCTCCCAGTGCGTCTCGACCGGGTCCGGGTCGGCCGCGAGGACGTCGAAGAAGAAGCAGTCGAGCGGTCGCTCGGAGACCACGCTCGGGTCGAGCTGTCGCACCGTCCCCGCGGTGGCGTTCCGGGGGTTGGCGAACGGCTCCTCGCCGCGCTCGACGAGTTCGCGGTTGTACGCCTGGAACGCGTCCCGCGGCATGAACAGCTCCCCGCGGAGCGCGAGGAACCCCGGCGGGTCGTCGTCCAGTCGCCGCGGGATCGAGCGCACGGTCCGGACGTTCCGTGTGATGTCGTCCCCCTCGCGCCCGTCTCCGCGGGTCGCGGCCCGCTCGTAGACGCCGTCCTCGTAGACGACCTCGACGCTGACGCCGTCGAACTTCGGCTCGCAGACGTAACGCAGCTCACCGTCCCAGTCGCTCGCCTCGAGGTTCCGACGGACCCGCTCGTCGAACTCCCGGACGGCCTCGGCGTCGCCCGAGGAGTCGACCGACCGCATCGGCGCGACGTGCTCGACCGTCTCGAGTTCGTCCAGCGGTTCGCCGCTCACCCGCTGGGTCGGCGAGTCGTCCGTGACGAGGTCGAACGCTCCCTCGAGGTCCTGCAGGCGCGAGAACAGCGCGTCGTAGGTCCGGTCGTCGACGACCGGGTCGGCCTCCTCGTAGTAGCGGCGGTCGTGGTAGCGGACGGCCTCGCGCAACTGCTCGACCTGTCGCTCGGCCGTCTCGCGGTCGAGCGCCTCGACCGGCTCGAACTCGGTCGGCGGGCTCCAGACGTAGGGGTTGTCGACGCCGGGTTCGGCCGCCGACTCGGGCTCCTCGGCGTCCGACGAATCGCTCATACCGGAGGGGGGAGCGCGGCCGACGAAAAGGCTCCGACCGGCACCGGCCGGGGCTCACGGCCGCGGGCGGAGGACGCGCCACACCACGCCAGGCCGCAGGAGCGAGGCGGGTTCTCGCTCCATCATGATGACCCGGAAGAGTGCGTCACTGAGCGCCCCGTCGGTGTGTGCCCGCCGGGTCAGCCGGGAGAGGTACCGGGCGAGGAGGTCGGCACCCCGTGGTTTCGGGCCGGTCGTCTGGGGGAACTGGAAGTCGGCGCCGACGGCCATCGTCCACGCGACGTCGGTCACTGGCGAGACCCGGTCGAAGAACCGCTCACCGAGCGACGCTCGCCCCCCGTCTGCCAGCGCGTGGTGGAGGACGAGCGCCCCGAGCGTGGCCACCGAGATCCCCTGTCCGTATATCGGGTTGTAGCTGGCGACGGCGTCGCCGACGACGACCAGTCCCTCGGGCACCCGGTCGAGCGACTCGTAGCGGTGTCGCCGGTTCGAGGGGAACGGGTACCGGACGACCTCGTCGTCGCGTCTGGGATGGTCGGCGAGCAGTCGCTCCACGTCGGGGAACGGGAGGCCCGCGGCGAACGCTTCGAACTCGTCCGGGTCGGACGGTGGACTCGTCCCGTGGACCCCGTGCAACACCACCTGCCAGCGACCCCCCTCGACGGGCGCCGCCCCTGCCCCTCGGGTGTTCGGTGGGGACGCCGGTCCCCAGATGGCGTCTCGCTCGTCGGGTGGTCGCTCCACGACGATGGTGCTGTACTCGAGGCCGACGTGGACCTCGTCGACGGGTGGACGCTCGTAGCCGTGCTCGGCCAGCCACGCCGGCGTCCGACTCGCTCGCCCGGTCGCGTCCACCACGAGGTCGGCCGACACCGTCTCCCGGTCACCCGTCTCGTTCCTGACGACGGCGCCGGTAACCCGGCCTGCCGACTCGTCGAAGCGATAGCCGGTCGAGTGGCACTCTCCCCGGAGTTCGACCCCGTCGAGGCTGGCCACGCACTCGCGGAGGACGTGCTCGAACAGTGGTCTGCTGGCCGAGTACATCGGCATCCGCCTCGGTCCGTCGGCGAGGAAGCCCCCCTCGTCGTAGAGCCGGAAGTCGCTCGCGGCGTCGATGACGAGTCCACCGGCAGCGACGAGGCTCTCACCGTAGCTCGGGAACAGGTCCTCGATCGTCGACCGCCCGGCCTCCAGCAGGGCGTGTGGTTGCGCGGCCTGCGGGACCCCGTCACGTGGGACGGGGGCGTCGGGCAACGGGTCACGCTCGAGGACGGTGACCGTCCCGTACTCGTCGGCGAGGACGCGTGCGGTACAGAGCCCGGCGACGCTCCCGCCGAGGACGACCGCGTGGCCGTCACCACGCGAGAGTCGGTCGCCGTCGTAGCGCGGGACGGTCGAGAGCGTCATCAGACGCCCTCGCGCTCCCTGAGCCCCTGCCGGCGAACCTTCCCGGTCGTCGTCCGCGGCAGTGCCTCGACGAACTCGAGTTCACGCGGGTACTCGTACTTCGCCAGTCGGTGCTTGACGTGGTCCTGTAGCTCCTCGCGCAGCACCTCGTCGGGCGTGTGGCCCTCGCTCGGGACGACGAACGCCTTGGCGACCTCGCCCCGCTCGGCGTGAGGGACGCCGATGACGCCCGCCACTGCGACGGCCGGGTGTCCCGTCAGGGTCTCCTCGACCTCGTCCGGTCCGACGCGGTAGCCCGAGGTGACGATGACGTCGTCCTTGCGGCTGTGGAACTCGAACGAGCCGTCGGAGTGGCGGCGTCCGAGGTCGCTCGTCCGGTGCCAGCCGTCGTCGCGCACGGCTGCCGTCTTCTCGGGCTCGTTCCAGTACTCGAGGAACGCCATCGGGTTCTCCTCGTACCGGACGGCCAGTTCGCCGACCTCGCCGTCGTCGACCCGTTCGGGCCGCTCGGGGTCGACGACGGCGACCTCGGAGCCGGGGAGTGCCCTCCCCATCCGTCCGGGCTGGTGGCCGATGCCGAGCGCCTCGCAGTCACCGACGAACACGCCCAGCTCCGTCTGGCCGTAGGCCTCGTGGACCGCCACGTCACCTGCGACCGCCTCGAGCCACTCGACCACGTCCTGGTCCAGCGCCTCGCCACCCTGGACGGCCACCGAGAGCGACGAGAGGTCCCACCGGTCGACGTCGTCGACGCCCATCAGCATCCGGTAGACTGTGGTCGGCCCCGCGACGCTCCCCACGTCGAACCGCTCGACGACGTCGAGGGTCCGCTCGGGGTCGAAATCCGGATTCGCGTCGGCCACGATGGCCCCGCCGTGGTAGAGACTCGACAGCAGGCCGACGTACATCGTCGCGACCCACGACCACTCCACCGGCGAGTACATCGGCTGGTCGGTCGACGGCTCCATGTTCCACCCCACCGTCAGGTAGACGACGAGCGCCCCCAGCAGGAACCGGTGGGCGTGGAGCGTCCCTTTCGGCGGGCCGGTGGTTCCGCTCGTGTAGAGCAGGGCTGCCGGGTCGTCGGCGCCTACTGCTCGCGACTCGAACCGTCGGGACTCGCCCGCGATGGCGTAGTGAAAGCCCGTCTCGTCGCCCCGCGAGCGCCCGTCGACCGTGAGGACCGTCTCCAGGTCGGGTGCCGCCCCGTCGTCCCGGACCTCGCGGAGCGCCTCGAGGGCCGCTCGGTCGGCGACGAACGCGCGGGTCCCGCTGTCGCGCAACCGGTAGCCCAGCCCCTCCGGGCCGAACAGCAGGCTCAGCGGGACCGTCACCGCTCCCAGTTTCCAGGCCGCGAGGTGCGCGGCGACGAACTCGGCCTTCTGGGCGCCGCTGACCGCGACACGATCGCCCGGACCGATCCCTTCGCCCGCGAGGTAGTTGGCCAGCCGATTCGACAGCGTCTGCAGGTCGCCGTAGGTGTAGGTCCGCGTCGATTCGCCGTCCGCCGCCAGTGCCACGATGGCGCCCCGGTCCGGGTCGGCCTCGGCCCACCGGTCACAGCAGTAGGTCGCCGCGTCGAACCGCTCCGGTACCTCCCACTCGAACGCCTCGTACAGCTCCTCGTACCCCTCCCACTCCCGCTCGTGGAAGCGGTAGGTCTCGATGCGTGGGTCGACGTCGGCCCTCGGCCTCGGCTGTTCGGTCGCCATCAGCGGTCACCCGGTCGGGTCCTCGACGAGGCCGAGTTGTTCGAACAGGCCGAGGTCGTCCTGTCGGTAGCGCTTCTCCGTGATCTTCCCGTCCGCGATCCGGAACAGCGCGACACCCTCCACCGCTATCGACTCGCCGGTCGGCTCGACGCCGAACATCGGGCCCTCGTGGGTGCCGGCGAGGGTCCACCGGGCGGCCACCCGGTCGCCCGAGACGAACGTCTCGTGGAGCTCCCCTCGGACGTCCGGGAACGCGCCCAGCAGTTCGCCCGCGTACTCCGCGTAGGCGTCCAGTCCCTCCACCGGGCCGTCGACACCCAGCAGTCCGTGGGCCACCACGTCATCGGTCATCGTCTCGCGAAGCACCGCGGGGTCCTTCTCGTTGTACCCCTCCTCGACGTATCGTCGTACCACGGCCGCGTGGTCGCGTTGCGTCGCGTCGTGTCCCGTAGTCTGGTCTGACATGCTCTCTCCACACGGTCGCCCGGGCTCCGGCCGACCGCGCGTCACGGAGGTGGGCCGCCAGCCCCATCCCATTACTCGGTGGGGACGGTCCCACGGTGTGAGCGTACACCCACGGTGCGAACATTGATACCACGTGACACGCGTGTTTCGGACATGTGCGCCGAGCGTCACCCCTTGTGCGAACCGGCACTCGAGGACGTGGCGTACCTCTCGCGGTCGGCCAACCGGGTCCGGCTGCTGCGGGCGCTCACCGACGGCCCGGTGTCCCGTCGCCGTCTCATGGAGTCGACGGGCGTCTCGCGGACCACCCTCGGTCGCATCCTCAACGAACTCACCGACCGGGGCTGGGTCGAGCGGGAGACGGACGGTCGGTACGTCGCGACGACGACGGGCGAGCACGTCGTCCGGGCGTTCCTGCCGACGGTGGAGGCGCTGGAGACGGTCCGGTCGCTGGGTGAGGCCGTCCAGTGGCTCCCGCCGTCGGTCGACGCCGTCGGGCTGGCAGCGTTCCGCGACGCGACGGTCCACCGTCCGGTGGCCAACGAGCCGCTGTCGTTCGCCCGCGAACTCGTCGACCGCATCGAATCGGCGACGCGGTTCCGAACGCTCACGTATCTCGCCCCACCGATGCACAGTTTCGCCGTGGTGATGCACGAGCGCATCCGGGACGGCGGGCTGGAGAGCGAGTTCGTCTTCGCCGGCGGCCTGGTCGAGCACCTCGCCGGGGACCCCGAACGCCGCCGTCGGTGGCACGAGTCCGTCGCGTTCGGGACCGTCGTCTACCGCTACGACGGCCACATCCCGTGCAACCTGTTCCTGTTCGACCGGACGGTCCTGATCCCGAACACGGACCCCGACAAGGGGCCGACGGGCGGGTTCCTCGAGTCCGACGACGACGACGTGTACGGCTGGGCGACCGACCTCATCGAACGGTACCGGGACGCGGCCGAACGGGTCCCGGCCGAGACGTTCGCGTGACCCGGACTGCTGCGCTCACCCCTCCCCGCTCCCGAACGCCGCCCGCCCCTCGTCCGGTTCGAGACCGAGCAACGCCGGCAACAGCGCCACCGCCAGCAGCATCTCCGCCCCGCCGACGACGAGGAAGGCGGCGACGTAGCCGAACTCCTCGGCGAGCACGCCGCCGGCGACGATGCCGAGCAGGAAGCCGAGCGAGCCCACGATGTTGAACCCGCCGACGGCGGTCCCCCGGTCGTCGACGCCGGCGAGGTCACCGACGAGCGCCAGCGTCGCCGGCGCACAGAGCGCCCCGCCGGCCCCCACGAGGACCATCACGACGGCGGCGACGGTGGCGTTCGGTGAGAGCCCGACGCCCACGACCGCGAGGCCGAAGAACAGCGACCCAGCGGCGATGGGCAGCGTCCGACCCACCCGGTCCGAGAGGACGCCGAACGGGTACTGGAGGAGCGCGAACGGGGCGAAGAACGCCCCCAGCAGCAGGCCGGTCTGTCCGGGGTCGAGGCCGAACTCGGTCTGGAAGAAGAACGTGCCGACGAGCGCGAAGAACCCCGCCGTGGTCCGGTCGACGAGGCCGAACGCGTAGGGGACGAGCAGGCCGGGCCGTCGCCGGACGCTGGCGAACGTCTCGAGGACGGAGGGGCGAGCGCCACTCGGGGCACGGTCGGGCACCCGCAACACGAGGAGGGCGGCGACGGCGAACAGCAGGGCGGTCACGAGCAGCGGGGCACGCACGTCCACGTCGTAGAGCCGCCCGCCGACCGGCGCGCCCATCGCCGTCCCGAGGCCGATGGCGATGCCGGCGGCGCCGGTGTTGCGCCCGCGCCCGCCGGGGAGGTCGAGCAACATGGTGACGGCGAGCGAGAACGCCCCGCCCGTGGCCGCGCCCTGCAGGAACCGGACCGCGAGGACGGCGAGGAACGGCGGGTCGACGGGAAGGAGGGCGACGAGGACGAGGTAGGCGACGGCGCCCCCGAGCGCCCCGGCGGCGATGAACGGAGTCCGTCGGCCGGTCGAGTCCGAGAGCGCCCCCCAGACGGCGGCGAAGAGCACGACGCCGGCGAACTCCGCCGCGAGGAAGGGGGTGCCCGCGCCGATGTCGCTCGGCTGGCCGAGCGCCGCCACCAGCTGCGGGACGCCGGGGTAGAGCAGCACCTGCGCGAACAGGACGACGAACACCACCCCGGCGAGCAGCGCCCGTTCCCGGCGGACGGTCATCACCCGAGCTAGGACACCCCCGCACAAGAGCGCACCCCTCCGTACACGACTACTTCCACCGCGACTCCCGCCGACTTATACGGGCCGGCGCCTCACACGTCGGTATGGCCAACTCGAACGCGAAGGGTGACCGCCGCGAGCGCGAACTCGTCAACGCCCTCGACGAGCGCGGCTTCGCGGTGATGCGCGCGCCCGCCTCCGGCAGTGCCACCGAACGCGAGTTGCCGGACGTGCTGGCGGGTGACGGCGAGGTCTTCTACGCCATCGAGGCCAAGTCGTCGTCGGGCCGCCCCATCTACCTCGACGGCGAGGAGGTCGAGGCGCTCGTCTACTTCGCCCGCAACTTCGGCGCCAAGCCGCGGGTCGCGGTGCGGTTCGACCGCGAGGACTGGTACTTCTTCCACCCCGCCGACCTCCACGTCACCGACGGCGGGAACTACCGCGTGAAGAAGGAGACGGCACTCGCCGACGGCGTCGACATGGAGGAGCTCACCGGCGGGTCGAAGAAGGTGACGCTGGACGAACTCGCCGCTGCACGTGAGGCGGAGTCGCGCGACACGACCGAGATACTCCACGCGGTGGCGTCGGGCGATCTGACCGTCGACGAGGCGGCCCTGATGCTGGAGTGACCCGGTCCGTCCCCGCCCGCGCCCTCCTCGCGCTCGGCGTGGGCCTCGTCCTCCTGTCCGCTCCGCTCGCGGCCGGCGGACTCGGACCGCAGACGGTCTACACGTACGAACCTCGGCCGGTCGACCGCTCGAACGGCGAGACCGTCGAGACCCTCTACGACCTCCCGGGCGTCGCCTACGGCACCGGTGCCCCGCTCCGCCTGACCCGCGAGGCGGCCGCGAACGGCACCGTCGAACGCGACGCCGAGGCCGTCGCCCCCGCGGTGCGGAACCTCACGCGCTACCGCTTCGTCGCCGACGACTTCGCGGACCGGTACTACAGTGTCGACGCTCGAACCGATGAGGGCCGGTTCGTCCTGGACGCGGCCCGCGCCGACACCGCGGCCGTCGTCGACGCGTTCGCGGTGGCGCCCGACGAGGCACCTCGCCCGGTCCGCCGGGCGCTTGAGGACGCCTCCGTCACCTCCCCGCGACGGGTGAACACGACGCTGGTCGGAGGGAGCGGGGACCCCACGATCGTCGTCCGGACCGGGAGCGAACGGGCGAGCGACCCGCTCGCGGTGCCGAAGGTGGCCTCGCTCGCGCTCGGTGTCGCGCTCCTGCTCGGCGGCCTCCTCGGACTTCGAGGTGAGCGCGCGTGAGTGGGGACGACTCGGACCTGCCGGTCACGCCGGAGGCCCTCGAGGAGGCCGAGGGCGACTCGCTGCTCTCGGCCCGTACGAAGCGTGTCCTCGCCGTCGCGGTCCTCGTCCTCGGACTGGCGCTGGCCGCCCCACCCGCCTTCGGCGACGGCCCGGACGCCGACACCGTCTACACCTACGAGGCGGTCCCCGTCGACCCGGACGGTCGCTCCGTCGGCGTGCTCGTCGACCTGCCCGAGGCGACCTACGTCTACGGCGACGTGGCCGAGGCGGTCGTCAGCGCGGAGAACGAGACGTACGAGCGGACCACGGCCGAGGCCGGCACGCGCCGGCTCGTGGACACGCTCGAACCGGTCCGGTTCGTCCGCGAGAGCGGGCAGGGACGGTTCTACCGGGTGGACCTGACTGTCGACGGCCGGACCATCCGGCTCGACAGCGACCGCGTCGACGGGGAGACGCTCGTCTCGGCGCTCGCGGTGTCGCCGAGCGAGGCGCCCGACCGGGTCCGGTCGCTCTACGAGTCGGCCAGCGCGGGCGGCGACACGCAGTTGGCGACCAAGCGGCCCGTGACGCCGACGCTGCTGGACACGCCCGAGGGGTACGTCGCCGTCGTCACCGTCGGGCAGGAGACCCGCCCGGACCCGCGGGCGACGGAGAAGGTACTGATGCTGGCGCTCGGGCTGGTGCTGACGTTCGCGGGTGCGGTGGCCTACACGCGCGTCTGAGCCGAGTGGGCGTACTCAGCGGGCGTCCACGAGGCGCTCCCCGCGTGCTTCGAGCCGCGAGAGGGGGAACTGGTACCGTCGGAGGTCCGAGAGCGGGTGGCCCACCCCCTTCGAGAACGGGTAGACCGCCTCCACCACGGGGTCGTCGCGGGGGTACCCCGCGTTGTTGTGGTAGTCCGCCACCGTCGTCCCGGCGGCCTCGATTGTCGTCTCGTCCGCCCGGTCCCCGGTGACGCGGACGACGGCGAGCAGGTCGCCCGTCTCGCGGTCCGTGACGAGCGCGCCCGGTTCGGGTCGACAGGCGTCACAGAGGGCCGGGCCGACCTCCGGCAGGTAGCGCGTCTCGCCACAGACCCGGCAGGTGCCGGCGAGGCGCCCCGGCGGCGGGAGCTCGTGCCGGTTCACCTCGATGGCGACCCGGCGGAGGTGCTTGCACCGTTCGCCGCGGATACGGTGGTCGGGGCAGCTACAGCGACCGGCGGGCAGGTCGACGACGTGGCCCGTCCCGGAAGCGCTCTCGACGGCGTACTCGCCGCCGCCGAGGGGCGTCACGGCCATCGGTTCGGTCCACGCCCGGATCGTCCGCTCGTCGGCCCCGCGTAGGTCGGGGGCGAGCGCCCGCTTCGCCGTCGCGTCGTGCGGTCTCCCGTGTCGTGCGTCACTCGCTGTCGGACCCCCATCGCTTCCGGTGGAGGTGGTCGGGTCGGGTGACGCGGCTGTGTTCTCGAGGTGCGTCATGGTCGGTTCGGGAACCGGATGGTTCCACGTGAAACGTAGGTTTCGAGCGGGTATAGGCTTCCCGGCCGGTCCCACGCCGCCGGAATCGGGGGGCCGCTCGGTGTCCCCCGCGGCCACGATTTAAGCCGGCAGTCTGACTACCCCCGCGTATGGCTCACGGCGCGCCCGAGCACTGTCCGGCCTGCGGGACGGCCCTCGAGGCGGTCGACCCACCCACGGTCAAGCGCTGTTCCACCTGTGAGGAGTACGTGTTCCACAACCCCGTCCCGAACTGCCGGGTGGTCGTGGTGGACGACGACGCCGCGCTCCTCGTCGAGATACTCGACGCCTACCGGGTCGAGGACCCGCCCTACACCGACGCGAGCGAGTGGATGGTCCCCGGCGGACAACCGAAGGTGGGCGAACAGCCCGCCGAGACGGCCGCCCGCGAACTCGCAGAGGAGACGAACCTGACCGTCGACCCGACCGACCTCGTCCTGTTCGACGCCGTCTCCCGGCAGGTCGTCGCGGGGACCCACGCCCTCGTCTGTTGCTTCGCCGTCGAACGCTCGAAGACCGATGGACCCCTCCGGGCCGACTCGGACGCCGGCGACGCCCGGTTCTTCACGCCCGCCGAGCTGGCTGCGAGCGACCGACGGTTCCGCGAGCTGGCCGTGGAACCCGACCGCTGTCGCTCGTTCGAGTGGTGGACAGAAGCGGCGAGAAGTGCGGTACCGGGGGCGGACTGACCTCCCGGCGCTACGTCCGCGGCGAGTCCAGTTCCACGTCCAGTCCGTCGAGAACCTCTTTCGCCTCCTCCCGTTTCTCCTGGTGGTCCGCGAGGAACTCGCGCATCAGTTCGGCGGCCTCCTCCTTGCAGCCGCCACAGAGCCGCTCGCCGCCGACGCACTCCTCGTAGACCCGCTTGGTGTACTCGTCGTCGTCCTGCGCGAGCAGGTAGGCGTACAGTTCGTACACCGGACACTCGTCGGCCTCGCCGCCGAGTTCGCGCTGGAGTTCGGCCGTCTCGCGCCCGCCCGTCGTCGCGGACTTCACCTTGTCGTAGCCGTCCTCGGGGTCGTCGAGCAGCGAGATGTGGCTCGCGGGCACCGAGGAGGACATCTTCCCGCCCGTCAGGCCGGTCATGAAGCGGTGGTAGATTGACGACGGGGGGTAGAAGCCGTAGCCGCCGTTGTCGACCTCCACCTCGCGGGCGAGGTCCTCCGCCGCCTCGGCGGAGAGGTCGAACGAGTCGACGTGGCCCTCGAAGACGCGTTTCTCGCCGTCGATGGCCTCGACGAGCGCCTCGAACGCCTCGTCGGTCGCGTTCCGGTCGAGGAATCGGACCCGCGGGCGGACCGGCTCCTTCCCGGCGTTCTCCAGTTTCTCGACGGTGGTGGCGACGGGCGTCCCCTCCGGTTCGGCGTGCTCCGAGAGCCACGCGGCGGCGTCCTCACACCGCACGTCGGCGTCGGCCCCGCCGAGCGCCTGATACGCCTCGGCGACGAGTTCGCGCTCGGCCGGGTCGGCCTCGAAACTCGCGTACGCCTCGGTCACCTTGAAGAAGCGCATCCGCGCCGCGAGGTCGCGCGCCAGCCGCATGTGCGGGTCCTGGTCCGGCCCGACCGGGATGACCGTCGGCCGCGGCTCCTCCAGCTGGGGGTAGAGGATGTCCGCCATCTGGGTGACGACCGACTGCATGTACGAGACGTTCGTCTCGCCGTCGAAGTCGTAGATGGCCTGCAACTCCGAGAAGTTCGCCTTCGTCCCGAGTTCGAATCCGAGGTCCTGCACGTCGCGGTTGGTGGACTGGCGGTACACCTCGCCGTCCTCGGGGTCGAACCCGAGCGCGAGCAGCGAGAGGAGGTAGCTCTCGGTGTGCTCGTCGATCTCGTCCCACGAGAGGCCACGGGCGGCGTGGGCCTCGAGGTCGGCGATGAGGCCGTAGGCGTCCGCGCCGTGCTGCTGGTGCCAGATGATCTCGTCGAACACCATCTTGTGGCCGATGTGCGGGTCGCCGGTCGGCATGAACCCGGAGAGGACGGCGGCGTCCTCGCCCTCCCGCATCGCCTCGGCGACGGGCCGGTAGTCACGGTGGCCGAAGATGACGCCGCGACGCATCAGGTAGTGCGGGTCCGCGACCTCGCTCAACACCTCGTCGAACTCCTCGATGCCGAACTGCTCGAACAGTTTCCGGTAGTCCTCGACGGTGGAGGAGCCCCACGGGTCGAGCGCGACGTCGTCGGCTCCGGCTGCTCCTCCATCCGCGCGTACCTCCGTGACGCCCGGCGAAGGGTCGCTCCTCGACTCCGAGGTGGGTTCCTCGCTCATTCGTCCGGAGGTTCCGCCGGTTCGCGGTTAAACCGTTCGGGTGCGTGTGGGTCGCTCCGCACGGTCACGCCGGCAAGACACTTACCGCCCCGCCCGATCAGTCTCGTATGATTCGCCAGCGGGACGCCCGCGACGATGTCGGACTCGCCGCCGCCGGCGCCGTCCTCGCCGGACTGGCGCTCACCTACACGGGGAGCGAGGTGGTCATCTTCCTCGCGTGGGCGGGCCTCCTGCTCACGGCTCTCGGCGGCGTCGCTCTCGGGTACGACGTGGTCGCCAAATTCCGTCCGTCGTCCGGGCGTCTCGCCCGCGCCGAGGGAGCCGTGGTGTTCGGTCTCGGCGGCTACGTCGCTGCAACCGCCGTCTTCGCCGCTGCCACCCCCGCGGACTTCCCGATGCACGCGTCGGTGTACCGGCCCGGCGTCGTCCTGAACGTCGTCCTCGTCGCCATCTCCGAGTCGGTGCTCCTCCTCGCCCGAAGCATCGATGCTCGCTGGCCGGGGAAAGATACAAATACGAGCCGTCCGAAATAGTAAGTAAGGAGTAAATTCTCTATAGACGACAAGATTTTTCTACTAGCGGTAGCTACGCCCGAATCCGGCCGGAGAGGCGCCCTGTGGCCGGACGACCGAGGACGACCCGTGCGACGAACAGCGACGGCTACACCGACATGACAGGAGACGAATCTATGGCGACGGACAGAATCGACCCCGAACGACTGTACGCCGACGGCGCGGTGACGACGGCCGAGGCGACGTTCGACCACGACGACCCGGACCACTGCGAGGCGGGGACGGAGGGCCGGGCCATCGTCGGGGTGACCACACCGGAGGGGCGGGTGCTGCTGGTCGCCAATCCGGACATCGAGCACGCACTGTTGCCGAACGCGGTGGTCGACCCGGACGAGGACTGGGCCGAGGCCGCCCGCGAGCACCTCCGGGCGTCGGCCGGTATCGACGTGGCACTGGACGGCGTGCGACTGGTGCGTCGCGTCGACCACACCGTCGACGGCGAGGTGGTCGAGACGACCCACCACGTCGTGTTCGCGGCCAGCGCACCGAGCGACGAGGTCCCCGACGGACTCTGTGCCGACAACGACTGTGAACTCGGGTGGTTCGACACCCACCCGTACCCCGACGACGAAGTCGGGGACGGGCACTCGAGGCGGGACACAGCGCGGTTCCTCGGGGGGGAGGCGTGACCGGCTACGACGCCACCATCGACTGGGACGACTACTGGGCCGACGCCGACGAGGCGGCCACCGAACGGGCCAGTCCGGGGAGCCACCACGCCGACGACGTGCTCTCGGCCTTCGTCGCCGAGACGGGTGCCGAGTCGGTCGCGGACGTCGGCTGTGGCGCCGGCGCGGCGACGGTCCCCGTCGCGGGGGCGCACCCGGCCGTCGACGTGGTCGGCTACGACGCGGCCGCGCCCGTGGTCGAGCGGAACGAGTCCCGCACCGACCTGCCGAACCTCGGGTTCGAGGTCGGGCGACTCCCCGACTTCGACCCGGGCCGCCAGTTCGACGTGGTGTTCTGCTACTTCACGCTCCCGTACGTCCGCGACGTGGACCGGGCGCTCGCGGCGCTCTTCGACGCCGTCGCGCCCGGTGGGTCGCTGGTGTGTAACTACACCACCCCCGCGGCCCGCGAGTTCCTGCAGGTCGCGGCCGACGACCCGCACGCGCACGCCGAACGGCCGCTCGTGTTCGACCCCGACTCGTACACCGAGCGGTGGGCGGCGGTCCTCGACGGCGACAGCGTGTGCTCGGCCGAGCGAATCGAGTCGGTCCTCGGCGTCGCCCCCGAGTCGGCCTTCGAGACCGTCGAGCGCCCCGACATCGAGTGGGCGTGGCACCACTTCCCGCTGGTGCGGGTCCCGAAGCCGCGCTAGGGGGTGAGTCGCTTCACGGCGACCCACTCGACCTCGTCACCGGCGACGGCGTACACCATCGTCTTGCGGACGCCGTGGGCGAGGCGCACGTCGAGCGCGAGGTCGCGCGGTGCGAACACGTGGTCGACGGGGAGCACCCGCACGAGCAGTTCGGAGTGGCCGAGGTCGTCGACGCTCTCGACGTCGGCGTAGGTCCGGAAGTCCGCGCCGAACTTGAAGCCGGTCTTGGGGACCACACCGCGTTCACGGAGCGCCCGATAGACCCGCAGGCGGCGGTCGAACCGCTCGCCCTCGACCTCGTGGCCCTTCTCGAGGACGGCCGAGCGGTCGAGCGCGAGCACGTCGCCGGCGAGGTGGGCGGCCTCCACGAGCGAGAGCTGGAGGTCGCCGCCGTCGTTGCGGTCCAGCGGCTGGCCGTAGAACGCCCGCTCGTACAGTTCGTCGGGGGCGTCCGGGACGGCGACGCGGTCGCCCAGCAAGGTCGCCGGGACACCGGTCGGGAGAGCGGCCGTACTGGTGCCGGTCACCTCCTCGTGGTCGGTCCCGAGGTACGTGATCTCGCTCTCCTCGTCGACGACGGCCAGCGTGGCGTCCCCGAGCGCCGAGACGGGCACGTCGTCGCGTTCGCCGACCACGCGGACCCGGTACTCGACCGCGTCGCCCCACGGCCCCTCCCCGCGGGGGAAGACGGCGAAGTCGATGCCGGCGGGCGGGTCGTCGAACCACCGCTCGGCCGGGGCGAGGTAGAACCCGCGGTCACGCAGGTCCTTGTAGACGAGGAACCGGACGGCGAGGCCGGGTTCGCTGGCGAGGTACGCCTGCAGGTCCTGGCCGTCTACCCCCTCGATGTCCTCGCGCCAGAGCAGGTGTGCGGCCTCGACGGGCGCGAGCTCGAGCGCCGCCCCGTCCGGGACGCCGTAGCCACGCGAGTCGTAGAACCGCTCGCGGGCGTTCCCCTCGAGGCGGACCGTCTCGCCGCTCGTCCGGCCGTGCATACCGCGGTGTCGCGGTTCGGCCGACATAGCCGCTACGGTACCGCGACGGGTGTGTGAGACTCCGTCTCAGGCCGGCACCTCCGCCTCACACCGGCCGTCCAGACACCGCTCGCCGCGCCCCGTCTCGAAGGTGGGGAGGCCACACGCACAGGTCCCGACGGCCAGTCCGGTCGGGAACGAGTAGGTCGTGTCGCACTCGGGGTAGGCGTCACAGCCGACGAGGATGCCGCCCTTCTCGACGACGCGGAGGTCGCCGCCACACCCCGGGCAGTCCCACGCCCGGTCGAACGCCTCGCGGACCGCGTCGGCGAGCGACTCACAGGTCCGGTCGAGGCAGACCTCGAACTCGCGGCCGCGGTTCACCCGACACCGTGGCAGTCCACACGCGCAGGTCGAGTCGTCCACGGACGCGCCCGCCGGCAGCCCGTGGCGCCGGTCGCAGTCGGTGCAGTGGACCGCGCCGCGGGCTCGGACGAGGACGCCGTCACACTCGCCACCCGCGTCGCAGTCGTCGGTGCCGTCGCCCGGACTCTCGACGCCCGGACAGGTCCCCACCGGGACACCGACGGGCGAGACGGGCACCTCGCGGTCGACCGCCGCGTCGTGGACGGTCACCCGGACGTACTGCTTTCCGTCCGTGGCGGTGAGGACGGTGGGGTCCTCGGCGACGTGGAGGGCGTCGGGGCGGGTGAGCCACGCCGCGGGCTGGTAGCCATCTTCGTCGTGGACGAGGACGGTGCGATCGGGCTTCACGACGACGACACTCCGGCCGCGCTGGCGGGTCTCGTCGCTCGCGTCGACGAACGTGGTCGTACAGTCACCCGCGAGGACGCGGGTGTGGGATGGGTCGCTCACGCGACGGGGTGGTCCCGGCATCGGACTTGAACGTTCGTGCGCGCCGACTCGCAATTCCTGCCCCTTTTTCACCTCCGCGGCTCAGCCCCACCTATGGTAGTCGGAGACATCTCCACCGGGACCGACGTCCTCGTCGTCGGTGCCGGGCCGGGCGGCTACACCGCCGCCATCCGAGCCTCACAACTGGGGCTCGACACCACGCTCGTCGAGAAGGACGCCTACGGTGGGACCTGTCTGAACGTCGGCTGTATCCCCTCGAAGGCACTCATCACCGCCGCGGACCTCGCGTACACCGCGGGTCACGCCGAGGAGATGGGTATCCACGCCGACCCCGCCGTCGACATGATGGGCCTCCAGTCGTGGAAGGGCGACGTGGTCGACCAGCTCACGGGTGGCGTCGAGAAACTCTGCAAGGCCAACGGCGTCAACCTCGTGGAGGGCACCGCCGAGTTCGACGGCCCGAACAAGGTCCGCGTCGCCCACGGTGGCGAGGGCCAGGGCAGCGAGTCCATCGAGTTCGAGCGGTGTATCGTCAGCACCGGGTCACGCCCGATGCAGATCCCGAACTTCGAGTTCGACGAGGAGACCATCCTCTCCTCGACGGGCGCGCTCGCGCTCGAGTCGCTCCCCGACTCGCTGCTCGTCGTCGGCGCGGGCTACATCGGGATGGAACTCTCCACCGTCTTCGCCAAACTCGGGACGGACGTGACCGTCGTGGAGATGCTGGACGACGTGCTGCCGGGCTACGAGGCGGACGTGGCCCGTGCGGTCCGCAAGCGCGCCGAGGACATCGGCATCGAGTTCCACTTCAGCGAGGGCGCCAGCGACTGGGAGCCAGTCGGTGACATCGCCCGCGTCACCACCGAGACCGAGGACGGCGAGACCAGCGAGTACGACGCCGAGAAGGTGCTCGTCGCCGTCGGCCGCTCGCCCGTCTCCGACACGCTCGACCTCGAAGCCGCGGGCGTCGAGACGGACGAGAAGGGGTTCGTCCCGACCGACGACCGCGCCCGCACGAACGTCGAGCACATCTTCGCCGTCGGCGACGTCGCCGGCGAACCGATGCTCGCGCACAAGGCCATGAAGGAGGGCGAGGTCGCCGCCGAGGTCTGTGCCGGTGAGCCCTCGGCCCTCGACTATCAGGCCATCCCCGCCGCCGTGTTCACGGACCCCGAGGTCGCCACGGTCGGGATGACCCAGGCCGAGGCCGAGGACGCCGGCTTCGACCCGCTGGTCGGGAAGTTCCCGATGCGCGCGTCGGGCCGTGCCCTGACGCTCGCCGAGCACGAGGGGTTCGTCCGCGTCGTCGCCGACGCCGACTCGGAGTTCGTCCTCGGCGCCCAGATCGTCGGGCCGGAGGCCTCCGAACTCGTCGCGGAGTTCACCCTCGCCATCGAGATGGGCGCGCAACTGGCGGACGTGGTCTCGACCATCCACACCCACCCGACGCTCGGGGAGGCGGTGATGGAGTCGGCCGCGAACGCTCGGGGCGAGGCGATTCACACGCTGAACCGATAGACCGAGCCGATTCCCCGTCTTCTCTCGTCTCGGCCGCTGTGCACGTGTTCTGTGGTTTCACGCGAGATGGCGGGCTCTGCCGAGCCGAGCGTGAGTGCTAGCGCGGTACATCTGAACCGCCCCCGCACCGCAGGGTCCCCAACCCTCCCCGCGCGCTCGCGGACGGGCGCTCGGCCCGCTCGCTTCGCTCGCAGCCTCGCGCGAAGGGCGAGCGCGCGCTTCCACTCGATCCGACCAGTCGAGCGACGAACAGCGGTGGGTCCTCTCACATCCACGGACCCCCGTGAATCCGTGACGGCCGTCGGTTCGTCCAACCGAACCACGTGGCCTGCGCGAGCCACGAGCGAAGCGAGTGTGCTCGAGCAACGGGGGAGGGCAGGGCTGGCCGTGCCGACCCGCAGGGTCGGTCGGCCCGACTGCTGTGCGGTGCGGGCTAGGTTGTACCGCGACTCGCGCGTCTGCTCGCGACCACGGAGGACGAGAACGACGCTCCCTGAAAGATAGACGGGTCGTCCTCGGAACCCTACTCCAAGAGGAGCAGTTCCGGATTCCCGAGGTACTCCATCAGCGTGTTCGCGAACTGCGCCGCGTCGGCCCCGTCGATGACGCGGTGGTCGATGGAGAGCGAGATGGGGATGGTCCACCGCGCCACGACCTCGCCGTCCTCGACGACGGGCCGCTGTTTCAGCTCGCCCAGCCCGAGGATGGCCGTCTCGGGGTAGTTGATGATGGGCGTGGCGTACTCGCCGCCGATAGCGCCGAAGTTGGTGATGGAGAAGGTGCCGCCCTGCATCTCCGAGCGGGAGATGGAGCGGTCACGCGCCTTGCTCGCCAGCTCGTTCACGTCGCTGGCGATGGTGAGCATGTCCTTCTGCCCGGCGTCCTTCACGACCGGGACCATCAGGCCCGCGTCGGTCGCGACGGCGATGCCGATGTTGTGGTAGTGCTTGACGAGGATCTCCTCGTCGTCCTCGTTCAGCTGGGAGTTGAGGACGGGGTACTCCTTCAGCGCCGCGACGATGGCCTTCACGACGAACGGCATGTAGGTCAACTTGATACCGCGTTCCTCGGCCTTCGGCTTGAGGCGGGCGCGCACGTCGACGAGGTCGTCGACCACGACGGTGTCGTGGTGGGTGACGTGCGGTGCCGTGTACTTCGAGTTCTCCATCGCCTTCCCGATGGTCCGGCGGATGCCGCGGTACGGGACCCGTTCGACCTCGCCCTCGGGGGTGGTCTCGGTGTCGGCGGCCGGGGCGCTCGCCGCCTCCTGCTGGACTGCCTGCGCGTCGGCCGCCTGTGCGGCCTGCTGGGCCGCGGCGTACTGCTGGACGTGCTCGGGCGTGACGAACGCCTGCCCGTCGCGCTCCGCGTCGGTGGGGACGTCGTTCAGGTCGACGCCCTCCTCCTCGGCCAGTCTGCGGGTCGCGGGCGCGGCGAGGGTCTGTTCGCGGCCGGCGGGTTCCGGGCCGCCGGCGGGAGCGGTCGTCGCGGGCTCGGCCGACCCGTCGCCCTTCGAGTCGAGCTTCGACTCCGGCGCGTCGCTCACGCGCTTGACGGCCGACTTCGGGGCCTCGGCTGCCTCGGCCGCCCCCTCGTCACCACCGCTCTCGGCGGCGGCCCGGACGTCGGCCTCGCTCACGCGCCCGCCGGGCCCGGATCCGGCGACGGTGGTGATGTCCACGTCGAGTTCGCGGGCGAGTCGGCGGGCGGACGGGGCGGCGAACACGCGGCCGCCTCTGGCGCTCGGTTCCGCCTCCGCGGTGGCGCCGTTGCCCGCTTCGGCACCCGCGTCGGCCTCGTCGCCGATGGGTTCGACGGCGGACTCGGCGTCGCTCTCGTCGGCCGACTCCTCGACGGGCTCGCTCTCCTCGCCCTCCACGTCGAACGTGATGATGACGTCCCCGACGGGGACCATCTCGCCCGCTTCGGCCAGGATTTCGCGGACCGTCCCGTTCACCGGCGACGGGACCTCCACGACCGCCTTGTCCGTCTCCACCTCGGCGACCGGCTGGTCCTCGGACACCGTATCGCCCACCTCGACCAGCCAGTCGACGATCTCGGCCTCCGTCAGCCCTTCGCCCACGTCCGGGAGTTTGAACTCTCGCACCATGCTCAGAACTCGTAGGTCTCCCGGATACCGTCGGCGATGCGGGCCGCCTCGGGCAGGTAGTAGTCCTCCAGCGCGTACAGCGGGAACGGGGTGTCGAACCCGGTCACGCGCTTGACGGGGGCCTCCTGGTACAGCAGGGCCTCCTCCTGTATCGTCGCGGTGATCTCGCCCGCGAGGCCGCCCGTCTTGGGCGCCTCGTGGACCACGACGGCCCGGCCGGTCTTCTTGAACGACTCGAGGATGGCCTCGTCGTCGAGCGGCGAGAGCGTGCGCAGGTCGACCACGTCACACTCGATGCCCTCGTTCTCGGCCAGTTGCTCGGCCGCCTCCATCGTCGGCCGGGTCATCGCGCCCCACGTGAACACGCTCACGTCGTCGCCCTCGCGGCGGGTCGCGGCCTCGCCGATGGGGACGGTGTACGTCTCGTCGGGCACCTCCTCGCGGAAGGCGCGGTAGATGAGCTTCGGCTCGAGGAAGATGACCGGGTCGGGGTCCCGGATCGCGGAGGCGAGCAGACCCTTCGTGTCGTACGGGGTGGAGGGGATGACCACCTTCAGGCCGGGTTCGTGCGCGAAGAACGCCTCCTTGGACTCGGAGTGGTGCTCGGGCGCGCGGATGCCGCCGCCGTAGGGGGCACGCACGACGAGCGGGCAGGAGAACCGGCCCCGCGAGCGGGTACGGAGGCGAGCGGCGTGTGAGATGATCTGGTCGAACGCGGGGTAGATGAACCCCATGAACTGCATCTCGGCGACCGGCTTCAGGCCGTAGGCGGCCATCCCGACGCTGGTGCCGACGATGCCGGACTCGGCGAGCGGGGTGTCGATGACGCGCTTCTCGCCGAACTCGTCGTAGAGGCCCTGCGTGGCCCGGAAGACGCCGCCGTTCTTCCCGACGTCCTCGCCGAGGACGATGACGTCGTCGTCGCGTTCCATCTCGCCGTACAGGCCGTCTCGCACGGCCTGCACGAGGGTGAGGTTCTGGGTCGACTGCTGCTGTTGTTGGCTCATTCGAGGAGTTCCTCGTCTCCGTGACGTTCGCGTAGCTGTTCGAGGTACTGGCGCTGCTGTTGTAACCGCTTGGGCATCCCCTCGTAGACGTGCTCGAAGATGGCCGCGGGTTCGGGCCGCTCCAGACTCTCCGCGGTCTCGATGGCGTCGGCCACCTCCTCCTCGACGGACTGCTGGACCGCGTCGATGCGCTCCTGGTCGAGGACGCCCTGTTCGTAGAGGTACGACTCCAGCCGGGGGATGGGGTCTTTCGCCTTCCAGCGCTCGACTTCGTCGTCGTCGCGGTAGACGGAGGGGTCGTCGGCGGTGGTGTGGGCGCCGAAGCGGTACTGGACCGCCTCGATGAGCGTCGGCCGGAGGTCCTCGGGGTCGTCGGCCTTCGCCTTCTCGACGGCTTCCCGAGCCACCTTGTACACCGCGAGGGGGTCCATCCCGTCGACCTGGACGCCCTCGAAGCCGTAGGCGACGGCCTTCTGCGCGATGGTCTCGCTCGCGGTCTGTCGCTCGCGCGGGACGGAGATGGCCCACTGGTTGTTGTTACAGAAGAAGACGGCGGGCACGTCGAAGACACCGGCGAAGTTCAACCCCTCGTGGAAGTCACCCTCCGAGGTGGCGCCGTCGCCGAAGTAACACATGAACGCCTTCCGGTCGCCCTTGAGTTTCGCCCCCCACGCCAGTCCCGAGGCGTGGAGCACCTGCGTGGCGATGGGCACCGCGACGGGGAAGATGTTGAGGTCGCGCAGTTCGTTCCCGCGCTCGTCACCCATCCAGTACCGCAGCGTCTGGTGGAGTTTCAGCCCGCGGGCGTACGCGGCACCGTGCTCGCGGTAGGAGGGGACCATCCAGTCCTCCTCGTCGAGCGCCATCGCGCTCCCGATCTGTGCGCCCTCCTGACCGGACAGCGGCGGGTAGGTGCCCATCCGTCCCTGCCGCTGCAGGGAGACGGCCCGCTGGTCGAAGTGCCGTGCAAGCTTCATGTTCCGGTACATCTCGACCATCTGGTCGTCGTCGAGGTCCGGTACCGTCGCGCCGTCGACGACGCGGCCGTCCTCGTCGAGGACGCGGACCTGCTCTCGCGGGTCGCGCTGTAGCGTACTCATAGCTCCCTCCGATACATACGCGGGAGTGCCGCGCCCGCCGGCATAGTGTTTACGTAAAATTTGCCCCGTTCGCCCGAGCGGCGCTCTGCCGGACGTTCGTCCACTTTCCCCGCTGCCACCGTGCGTCCGTCACGCCCGCTCCGCGAACGACGGCCGCTCCCGTGACACGTGTCCGGTCGAGCCCGCCGCCCGTGAGAGGTGTTCGCGTGTGTGGCGCCGACACGCCGACGGCGGCCCCGTCGCACGGCTCACTGCGTTCGGCGGTCGACCGTACCGTGGCCGTCACTGCGTTCGGGCCACGCGCCGCGGACTCGCGGGTCGCTTCGCTCCCCGCTCGTCAGTCCGAGGCTTCGCTCGCGGCTTCGCCGCTCGCTTTCGAGGGCTCACTTCGTTCGCCCTCGCTCTCGCTCCCCGCGGTCGCTGCAGCCTCGCGTGCCTCCTCGACGCTCTTGCCGTCCCGGACCAGCGCCTCCACGAAGAACTCGCCCGCCTTGAACGAGGAGCGGACCATCGGCCCCGACGCGCAGTAGAGGAACCCGAACTCGTCCTCGGCGACCCGCCCCCACGTGTCGAACTTGTCCGGGTGGACGTAGTCGAACACCTCGAGGTGCGAGCGCGAGGGCTGGAGGTACTGGCCGAAGGTGACGATGTCCGTACCCACCTCGCGCAGGTCCGAGAGTGCCTGGTACACCTCGTGGTCGTACTCGCCGACCCCGAGCATGAGCGAGGTCTTCGCGTACGCGTCGGACTCGGCGTACCGCTCCAGCACCTTCAGACTCTGCTCGTAGCCCGCCCGGCGGTCACGGACGGGCCACTGCAATCGCTCGACGGTCTCCACGTTGTGCGCCAGCACGTCCGCCCCCGCCTCCGCGACGGTATCGACGAGAGCCATCTCCCCCTGGAAGTCGGGGGTCAGGGCCTCGACGAGGACGCTCGAGTCGCGGCGTTTTATCTCGCGGATGGTCTCGGCGAAGTGCTCGGCACCCTGGTCGTCGAGGTCGTCGCGGTCGACCGAGGTGAGGACGACGTAGTCCAGCCCGATCTCGGCGACGGCGTCGGCGACGTTCCCCGGCTCGGCCGGGTCCAGCGGCTCCATCCCGCCGGTCTGGACGTCGCAGAAGTTACAGCCGCGAGAGCAGTGCTCGCCCATCAGCATGAACGTGGCCGTCCCCGGCCCGTTGCGCCCGGACCAGCAGTCACCGAGGTTCGGGCAGGAGGCCTCCTCGCAGACCGTGGTCAGGTCGTGGTCACGAAGCGTGTCGCGTATCTCCGTGAACCGGCGACCCGACGGGGGGCGCATCTTCAGCCACTCCGGCTTGCGGACGCCGCTCATCGAGCCTGCGTACGTGTCGCCGGGTGAAAGCCCTGTGGTTCCCACGCCGACCTCCCCCCGGCGTCGACGCTGGGGCCCCGTTCCTTTCACGGAACTAACGGTAGATTCATGTGCAATAGCGTTGACACTGGTTCCCAGTGTTCGAACTCTCGACCGAGGACATCACCGAGGGGTCGCTGTTGCGTGCCCTGCTCCTCCTCGCCGCGCCCCTGCTGGTCCAGCAACTCGCGCTGGTCGCCAACCAGGTCGCGGACCTCGTGTTCCTCGGGCGGTTCTCCGGTGCGGCCGTCGCGGGTGTCTCGCTCGCGTTCCCCGCCGTCGTCCTCCTGTTCGCCGTCGTCGCCGTCGGTCCGTTCGTCGGGACGCAGGTCCTCGTCAGTCAGCGCGTCGGTGCCGACGACCGGGCGGGCGCTCGCCGGGCGCTCGGCACCGGGCTGGCGACGGCCGTCGCGCTCGCGCTCGCCGTCGGTGCTGTCGCCTACCTCGCGGCCCCGGCGCTCGTCGACCTGCTCACCGCCGTCCGGCCCGCGGGGACCGACCCCGCCGTCGAACGGGCCGCCGTCGACTACCTCCGCGTCGTCGGCCTCGGGCTGGTCGCCATCGGCCTCGGCGACACCCTCGAGGCCGGCTTCGTCGGCTGGGGCGACTCGCGGGCCTCGCTGTACATCAACCTCGCCACCGTCGGCACGAACGTCGTCCTCGACCCGCTCCTCATCTTCGGCTTCGCACCGCTGGGCGTCCCCTCGCTGGGGGTGACCGGTGCCGGCCTCGCGCTCGTCTGCGGGTCGCTCGCCGCCTTCGTCCTCGGCGCCGCGATGCTCGCGGCCGGCCGCGCGAAGGGGCTGGTCGGGAGCGAGACGTTCGCCCCCGACCTCGAGGAGGTGCGCGAACTGCTCGACATCGGTGGCCCGAGCGCCGCCCAGCAGGTGGCCCGCCAGAGTGTCAGGCTGGTCGTCGTCGTGGTCGTGTTCGCCGCCGCCGGGGGGGCCGGGCTCGCCGCGTACTTCGTCGGCGCCCGGGTCGCCGCCGTCGCGTTCGTCCCCGCCATCGGCCTCCAGCAGGCGGCCCAGAGCGTCGTCGGGCAGAACCTCGGCGCCGAGCGGCCGGACCGGGCGGGCCGCACGACGTGGCTCGGCGTCGGTATCGCGGCCGGTGGGCTCGCGGTGGTCGGGGCCGCCCAGTGGTTCGTCCCCGGTGACCTCGCCGTCCTGCTCGTCCCCGAACTCTCGGGCGAGGCGCTCGCGCTCGCCGAGCAGTACCTCCGTATCCTCGCGTACGGCTACCCGGCCATCGGTGCGGCCTACCTCCTCGAAGGGGGGTTCAACGCCGCCCGCCGGACCCGGACGAGTTTCGTCGCCACGCTCTGTCAGTTCTGGGCGATTCGCCTCCCCATCGCCGCCGCCGGCGTGTTCCTGCTCGGCTACGGCGTGCAGTCGGTGTTCTGGGCCGTGACGATATCGAACGTCGTCGTCGCCGTCGGCCTCGCCGTCTACTACCACCGGGAGGTCGACCGGGGGATGCTCGGGCGGGCCGCGGAGACGGCGAGCGGCTAGCGGCCGGCACGAGGGTTCCGTGCGACGCGCCCGACGGGCCGGCATGGTCCGCTCCACCGAGCCCAGCCGGGACGAGTTCGTCCACGAGGGCCCGATACGGCTGCTCGGGAACGGCTGGGTGGAACTCCCAAGCGGTCGCCTGCTCTCGCCGGAGGCGGTCCACCACGTGGACCCGGCGTACTGTCGTCGCGGTTCGGTGCGGAACCCACCAGTACGCTCACCTGCCGTGAGGCGCGGCGCGCGAACCCGACAGCAAAAGTCCGGTGTCGGAACGTTCTTCCCCGATGGGTCCTCCACTCTCTCCCGTGACTGAGGGCTCCGATGCAGGTCAGTGAGGCCGTCCCGGCGTTCGCCGACGCGTTCCCGTTCGAGTCGTTCAACCGGATGCAACGGGAGGCCATGCCCGCTATCCTCGAGAGCGACGCGAACGTGGTCGTCAGCGCGCCGACCGCCTCGGGGAAGACCGCGCTCGCGGAGCTGGCCATCTGCCGGACACTCGAACGCGAGGGGACCGCGCTCTTCCTCGCGCCGCTGCGCGCGCTGACCAACGAGAAGGAGGCCGAGTGGGAGCGCTTCGAGGAGATGGGCTACTCGGTGTACGTCGTCACGGGCGAACGGGACCTGAACCCGCGGCGCGCCGAGCGCGCCGACATCCTCGTGATGACGCCGGAGAAGGCCGACTCCGCGACGCGCAAGCACGACACGCCGCGCTACGAGTTCATCACCGACGTCGACTGCTGTGTCATCGACGAGGTCCACCTGCTCGACTCGGACCGTCGCGGCGCGGTGCTGGAGGTGACGCTCTCGCGGCTCCGGCGGCTCTGTGACCCCCGCGTCGTGGCGCTCTCGGCGACGATGCCGAACGTCGACGACGTGGCCGAGTGGCTCGACGCCCCCGACTCGAACACGTTCCGCTTCGGCGACGAGTACCGTCCGGTGCCGCTGCACGCCACCGTCGAGACGTACGCCCACGGCGAGAACTCCTTCGCCGACAAGTACCGCCGACTCTATCGGGCCCTCGACCTCGCCCAGCCACACGTCGAGGACGGCGGCCAGGCGCTCGTGTTCGTCTCCTCCCGACAGGACACGGTGCGTGCGGCCGAGAAGGCACGTGACGTCGTCGCCGAACGCGACATCGAGATGGGCGCCCGCGGCGACTACGACTTCCACGTCGACGCCGAGGACCTCCGGAACGACACGCTCCGCCAGTCCGTCGTCGACGGGGTGGGGTTCCACCACGCCGGCCTCTCCCGTGAGGACAAGAACGCCGTCGAGGCGTGGTTCAAGGCGGGGAAGATACAGCTCCTGTTCTCCACCTCGACGCTCGCGTGGGGCGTGAACCTCCCCGCACGGTGTGTCGTCATCCGTGACACGAAGCTCCACGACCCGCTGGAGGGCGAGGTGGACATGAGTCCGCTCGACGTGCTCCAGATGCTCGGGCGGGCGGGCCGGCCGGGCTACGACGACGCGGGCTACGCACACGTGGTCTGCGACGGCGCGGACGCCGCGAAGTACCGCACACTCCTGCAGGAGGGCAAGGAGATCGAGTCCCGGCTCGCGGGGGAACTCGACGCCCACCTCAACGCCGAGATCGCGCTGGGTACCATCGGCGACGTGGACGACGTGATGGACTGGCTGGAGACCACCTTCTACTACGTCCGGGCGAACTCGGCGCCCGACCGGTACTCCTCGGGTGACTCCCTGCGCGAGCGGGTCCGTGACACCCTCCGCTCGCTCGTCGACGACGGGTTCGTCGTCACCGAGGAGGGGAACCTCGGCCTCGAAGCGACCGCGCTCGGTCGTCTCGCCTCGAAGTTCTACATGCGACTCGACACGGCACGGGAGTTCGCCGACCTCGCCGAACGGGCCGCAGACGAGGACCGCCCCACGGTCGGCGAGGCCGACATCCTCCACGCCGTCGCCGCGGCCGGCGAGTTCGACTCCGTCTCCGCTCGCCGTGACGAACGCGAGGCCGTCCGCGCGGTGCTGGGTGCCGAAGGCGACGACCTCGACCCCGGCAACCGGAAGGTGCTCGCCATCATCCGCGCGTCGATGGACGGCACGACCCCGAGCGAACTCCGAAGCGACGCGTGGGTCATCCGGCAGAACGTGCTCCGCCTGCTCGCGGCCCAGCGCGCGTTCCTGCGGGAACTCGGCTCCCCGGCCGCCGCCAACCTCGCCTGCCGCGTGGAGGCCCGCGTCGAACACGGCGTCGGGAGCGACGCGGTCGGTCTCACGGCCGTCGAGGGCGTCGGCTCCGGCCGCGCCCGGAAACTCGCCGCCGAGGGGTTCCAGACCCCCGAGGACCTCCGCGCCGCCGGTGTCTCGGGGCTGGTCGACGCCGGCATGAGCGAGGGCGTCGCCGAGCGCCTGCTGGAGAACGCGAGTGGCCTCCCCGACCCCGCCTTCGACTGGGGCGCGTTCCCCGACGAGATCCGACAGGGCGAGAACGAGATGTGCGACGTGACGGTCTCGAACGCGGGCGACGGGGCTGTCGCCCACCTCGCGGCCAGCGTCGAGGGGCGGGAGATGACCAGCACCCGCTGTTACCTCGGCGAGCGGTCGCTCCCGCTGGGCGTGTTCGGCGCCGACCCCGACGACCACGAGACGCTCACCTACACCGTGACCGTGACGTTCCCGGAGCTGCCCCTGCCGCCCGTCTCGGAGTCGCGGACGGTGCGGGTCGTCGAGTGAGGTGAGCGAGCGCCGGCCAGACGCACCGTTATCGCCTCCTGCGACCCGTGAGGTGGTATGTCACGAGCGACGAGCGACGGGAGCACTGGGGAGACTGCCCACGAGGCCGACCGTCCGGGTGCCACGCTCGAAGCCGGCTACGTCGAGACGAACGGCATCAGGACCTACTACGAGCGCCGCGGGAACGGCCCGCCGGTCGTCTTCGTCCACGGTGTGGTCATGAGCACGACGATGTGGGCGCGCCAGCTGGCGACCCTGAGCGACGAGTTCACCACCGTCGCCTACGACGTCCGCGGCCACGGCCGGACCGGCGGGTCGCCCGTCGAGCCCTACTCGATAGCCCTGTTCGCCGAGGACCTCGACGCGTTGCTGACGGCACTCGACATCGAGCGGCCGGTCCTCTGTGGGCTCTCGATGGGCGGGGCCGTCGTCCAGACCTACGCCGCGAGGCACCCGGAGAGGGTGGCCGGCCTCGTCCTGGCCGACACGTTCACGCCCGGCCCGCTCCCGCTCGCCGGTCGACTGGCGTTCGCGAACATCCGGTTCCTCGGGTTCCTCGGGCGGTACGTCGACTACAAGCGACTCAACCGACTCCAGATGTGGGTCGGTAACCGCCTCGCGTCGGGGTGGGCCGGTGACGAGGTGACCGTCCAGACCCTCGTCGACTCGGACCCGCGCCTCCCCAGCCACGAGTTCAGCAAGGTCACCCGCGCCACCGCCGCCTTCCCGGCCACCGACCTCGATTGCTCGGGGATCACCGCGCCGGTGCTGGTGCTCTACGCGGCGCACGCCCCGGCCGGGGCGCGTGAGATGGCCGTGGCCGTCGCAGACGCCTTCCCGAACGCTCCAGTCGAGTGTGTGGCCGTCCCCGACGCCGGGCACGCCGTGAATCTCGACAACCCCTCGTTCTTCGACCGGACGGTGCGAGCGTTCTGCCGACGGGTCGCCGGACGGGTCGACGCCTGACCGGTCTCGCCCCCGACGCTCTTTTACCGGGGACCGGAGTACCCCGTCCCATGCGAGCGCTCACCCTCGGCCCCGAGGGCACGTACTCACACCGGGCGACCCGCGCCGTGGCCGACGACATCGACTTCACCGAGTCGGTCACGGGCATCGTCGACGGCGTCGCGTCCGGCGAGTACGAACGCGGGGTCGTCCCCATCGAGAACAGCATCGAGGGTTCGGTCACCGAGTCGCTGGACGCGTTGGCCGACCGGAACGTCGCCGTCGTCCAGGAGATCATCACGCCCATCCGCCACGCGCTGATGGCCCAGCACGGCGAGTTCGACCTCGTCGCCAGCCACGCGCAGGCGCTGGCGCAGTGTCGGGCCTACCTCGACGCCGAGTACCCCAACGCCACGATGGAGGCCGTCGCCTCCACCGCCCGCGGCGTCGAGCGCGCCCGCGAGGACGACCGCGTCGCCGCCATCGGGCACCCCGACACCGCCGGCGACGACCTCCGCGTCCTCGCCGAGGACATCCAGGACCGCACGTCCAACGCCACGCGGTTCCTCGTCCTCGCCCCCGAGTCGGAGCGCAGCGAGGCGGGCGGCAAGACCAGCCTCGTCGTCTACCCGAACACGAACTACCCCGGCCTGCTGCTCGAGATGCTCGAACCGTTCGCCGACCGCGACATCAACCTCTCGCGCGTGGAGTCCCGCCCCTCGGGCGAGCGACTCGGCGACTACGTGTTCCACCTCGACTTCGCCGCCGGCATGTACGAGGAACGCGCGAAGGAGGCGGTCGCGGAGCTGGAGCAGCTGGGCGAGGAGGGCTGGGTGCGGGTGCTGGGGAGTTACGACAGCAAGACCGTCCTCTACTAGAACCCACTTTGTACTCGTCGGGTTCGCTCGCTGCGCTCGCGAACCACTCCTCGCAAAAACTTGGGGAAAAAGTGCGCTCCTCGCTTCGCTCGGAGCGGGTGGGTGTGCTGGTGACTACAGCACAGCACCGCCTCCGCACCCCGACAGCTACCGCCTCCGCGCCGCACGGCACCGCCCGCCACGCCTATACCGCCGTCCGGCGAACGCGAGGTATGCGAATCGAGTACGACCGGGACACCTGTATCGGGATGTTCCAGTGCGTGGCGGAGTGGGACGCGTTCGAGCGGGACGAGTCGGCCGGGAAGGCCGTGCTCGCCGACAGCGAGGAACGCGAGGAGGACGTGTTCGTCCGCGAGATCCCCGAGGACGCGGAGTTCGACGCGAAGTTCGCGGCCAGAGTGTGCCCCGTCGACGCCATCCGGGTGTTCGACGACGACGGCGAGCAGATAATCCCCTGAACGCACGTTCGATACGGGCGAACGTCTTTCGTATAAAAGTGCTGTGGCAGCTCCTTCCAGACGTCGCCGTATCTGCCGTCGGGGCACCGCTAGCGGCGGGGCTGGTCGGGACTCGGTGGCGTGAAAGAAGTGAGGACGTCCGGGTTCGGGCCGCGTCCGCTTACGCGATCTTGTCGTACTGGTCGGCGAGCTTCTCGGCGGCCTCGTCCATCAGCTCGGACTCGTAGTCGTCGAGGTCCCACTCGACGACCTCCTCGACGCCGTTCGAGCCGAGCTTGACCGGGACACCGAAGGCGGTGTCCTCGTAGCCGAACTCGCCCTCGAGCTTCACGGAGCCGGGCAGCACCTCGCCGGTGTCGTGGAGGATGGCCTCGACCATGTGGGCGACGCCCGTCGCCGGGCCCCACTGGGTCGCGCCCTTGCGCTCGATGACGTCCATCGCGGACTGCTGGAGGTCACCGAGGATCTCCTCCTTCTCGTCGGCGCTGAACTCGGGGTCGGTGCCGTCGACACGGACCTTGGAGAACATGGGGACCTGCGCGTCGCCGTGCTCGCCGAGGATGGTCGCCTCCACGTTCTTGACCGGCGCGTCGAAGCGCTCGGAGAGGACGTAGCGGAACCGGGCGGAGTCCAGACGGCCACCGAAGCCGATCACCTTCTGGCGTGCGCGGTCACCCGCCTCGTACAGGTGGCGGTTGAGCAGGTCCACCGGGTTCGAGGTGGTGACGGAGACGAAGTCGTCGTTGTACTCGGCGAGCGACGAGCCGATGTCCTCCATGATGGGGGCGTTGTCGCCCGCGAGGTCGATGCGGGTCTGGCCCGGCTGTCGCGGGATGCCGGCCGTGATGACGACGACGTCCGAGCCGGCGGTGTCCTCGTACCCGCCCTGGACGACCGTGGTGTTCGAGTCGTAGGCGATGCCGTGGTTCGTGTCGGCGGCCTGCCCGACCGTCTTCTCCTCCATGTCGGGGATGTCCACGAACACGAGTTCGTCGACGATGTCACGAAGTGCGAGGTTGTACCCCGCCGCGGCACCCACCGTGCCAGCGGCACCGATGACGCTCACTTTCGTCATACTGGAGGGCACGACCTAGCCCGTAATAGGTCCCTGTGATTCGTCCTCGCGGGTGGGCTTCCCCCGGCCGACGGCTCACCCGAGTCGCTCCAGCACCGCGTCCGCGTCGTACGCGAGCGACAGCTCGCGCGAGCGCCCCCGACCCTCAACGTTCGTGTACTCGGCGTCGATGACCCCGAGCTGGTCGAGCTTGTTGATGATCTCGGAGTAGCGGGTGTAGCCCAGCCCGGTGTCCTCGGTGAACGCCTCGAACACGTCGCCCGCGCGCGAGCCGTCGTGCTGGGCGAGGGTCCGGAGGAACGCCCGCTCCGAGTCCGCCAGCGACCGGAGGTGCCGCGAGAGGTGGACGTACTTCGCCTTCTCGTAGGCCTCGTCCACGTCCTCCGTGGCGACCTCCGTCGACCCGCGCATCTCCGCGTTCAGGCCAGCGCGCCGGAGCAGGTCGATGCCCACCCGCAGGTCGCCGCCGGACTCGTCCGTCAGCGCCGCGACCCGGTCGAGCACCTGCGGGCCGACGGCGTCCTCCCGGAACCCGCGCTCGACCCGCTCGCGGAGGATGTCGACCGTCTCGGACTGGCCGTACCGCGAGAAGTAGACCTCCTCGGGCCGGAAGACGGACTGGACCCGGCCGTCGAGTTCGTCGACGATCTCGAGGTCGAGGTCCGAGGAGACCACGATGACCCCCACCTTCGCCCCGGCGTGCTCCTCGTGCGCGCGGAGGAGCGAGTAGAGTGTGTCGCTCGCCTCGCTCTCGTAGAACAGGTAGTTCACGTCGTCGAGCGCCACCACGAGCACCTCGTCCTCCTCGACGAGGTGGTCCGTGATCTGCCCGAACAGTTTCTTGAACGAGATGCCAGAGGTCGGCGGTTCGTACTCGAAGATACCCTCGAACAGCCGGGAGAAGACGGAGTAACGCGTCGAGTTCACCTGACAGTTGACCCGGACCGCGCGGACGTCGGAGACGGCCTCGAGTTCGTCGAACAGTTTCATCACGGCCGTCGTCTTCCCGGTTCCGGGCGGGCCGTTCGCGAGGACGTTGAGTGGGCGCGAGCCGCGTACCGCGGGTCGGAGCGCGTACTTCAGCGTCTCCATCTGCGTCTCCCGGTGGAGGAACGCCTCGGGGAGGTAGTTCGAGTCGAACACGCCCTCGTCGCGGAAGACGGACTCGTCCCAGCCGAGCATGTCGCCCCCACCGTCGGACCGGAGGTCTGACGAGGCTCGCGTTCCGTCGGAACGCTCACCACCGTCGGTGGCCATCTCGCGCTCTCTCGGCCCCTCGCCTTCCCGGTCTCCCATTTCACTTTCACCACGGTCGGGCCGGGGTAAAACGCTTCCGCCCGGACCGCTCGGGAGTTCCAGACGAAACGAAGGGGGGTCGCCGCGAGCGGCGCTCACGCGAAGGTTTTTGACCGGCAGGGACCACGTCGATTCCATGGACTATCGGCAGGTCGAGGGGGGACGCGAGTTCGTCGCACGCATGTCCCACGGGGAGGACTGGCGCGCCCAGATAGAGGCCTTCGCCGCCGAACAGGGGGTCGATGCGGCGTTCTTCTACGGACTCGGCGCGGTGCAGGACGCGGAACTCTACTTCTACGACCAGGACGAACAGGAGTACTACCCGGAGCCGTTCGACGAACCGTTCGAGGTGGCCTCGTGTGTCGGGAACGTCTCGATACTGGACGGCGAGCTGTTCGCCCACGCGCACGTGACGCTCTCGCGCGAGGACGGGTCGACCGTCGCCGGCCACCTGAACACGGCGACGACGTTCGCGGGCGAACTCTACGTCCGCGAGTTCGACGCCACGCTCGAACGGGAACACGACCCGGTGACCGACCTCGACCTCTGGCCGCTGTAGATGCGCGAGGCAGACGAACGGTACTTCCGGCGACTCGAATCCCGCCTCGACGAGGCGATGGACGTCGCCAGCGACGCCCGGAAACGCGGCGGTGACCCCACCGACGAGGTGGAGATCCCCATCGCGAAGGACATGGCCGACCGCGTCGAGAACATCCTCGGTATCCCCGGCGTCGCCGAACGGGTCCGGGAGATGGAGGCCGACCCGAACCTCTCGCGCGAGGAGGCGGCGCTCGAACTCGCCAGCGACTTCGCCGACGGGAACGTGGGTGACTACGACACGAAGGCCGGGAAGGTGGAGGGCGCGGTCCGCACGGCTGTCGCCCTCCTGACGGAGGGGGTCGTCGCCGCCCCCATCGAGGGGATCGACCGCGTCGAGGTGCTGGAGAACGACGACGGCACCGAGTTCGTCCGCGTGTTCTACGCCGGTCCCATCCGCTCGGCGGGGGGGACCGCACAGGCGCTCTCGGTGCTCGTCGCCGACTACACCCGGACGCTCGTCGGCATCGACCGCTACAAGCCGCGCGACGACGAGGTCGAGCGCTACGTCGAGGAGATCGGCCTCTACGACTCCGAGACCGGCCTCCAGTACACGCCGAAGGACAAGGAGACCCGCTTCATCACCCAGAACGTCCCCATCATGCTCGACGGGGAGGCGACGGGCGACGAGGAGGTCGACGGCTACCGCGACCTCGAACGGGTCGACACCAACTCCGCCCGCGGCGGGATGTGCCTCGTCCTCGGTGAGGGTATCGCCCAGAAGGCCCCGAAAATCAAGCGCTACACCTCGCAGCTCGACGAGGTCGACTGGCCGTGGCTCGACGACCTCATCGACGGCACCATCGGGAAGGACGACGGGACGGAGGCGGAAGCGGAGCCTACCGAGGCGGACGCGCCCGAGGAGGAGGCGGAGGTGGCCGACGACGCGGAGACGGACGCCCCGGCCCCGACGGGCCCGACCGGCCCGAAACGGCCCGACCCCGCCACGAAGTTCCTCCGCGACCTCATCGCCGGCCGGCCGGTGTTCGGCCACCCCTCCAGACCAGGTGGGTTCCGCCTGCGCTACGGCCGCTCGCGCAACCACGGCTTCGCGACCGCCGGCGTCCACCCCGCGACGATGCACCTCGTCGACGACTTCCTCGCCACCGGGACGCAGATCAAGACCGAACGGCCGGGGAAGGCGGCGGGCGTCGTCCCCGTCGACTCCATCGAGGGACCGACGGTCAAGTTGGCGACCGGCGAGGTCCGTCGCATCGACGACCCCGAGGAGGCCAAACGGGTCCGCAACGGCGTCGACGCCATCCTCGACCTCGGCGAGTACCTCGTCAACTTCGGGGAGTTCGTCGAGAACAACCACCCGCTCTCGCCGGCCTCCTACACGCCGGAGTGGTGGGTGCAGGACCTCGAGCACGCTGGCGCGGACGTGCAGGCGCTGGAGGACGACCCGCGCGTCGATCTGGAGGCCCCGCCGGCCGAGCGGGCCCTCGAGTGGGCCACCGAGTACGACTGCCCCCTGCACCCGAAGTACACCTACCTCTGGCACGACCTGCCGGTCGAGCAGTTCGACCGGCTCGCCGGGGCGGTGAGCGAGGGCCACTGGGCCGAGGCGGACGGGATGGCGCTGGCCCCCGACGACGGGACTGACGAGGCGGCCGACACCGAGGGGGGAACGCTCGTCCTCCCGCGCTCGGAGTTCCTCACCGACGCGCTCGAGGTGCTCCTCGTCGAGCACACGCAGGGCGAGGAGACGGTGACGGTCCCGGACGCGAAGCCGTTCGTGCTGTCGCTCGGCCTCTCGGCGTCGCTCGACCGCGAGTGGGAACGCTCCGACCTCTCGGCCGAGGCGCGACAGTGGGGCTCGGACGAACCGGGCGAGAACAGCGTCCGTGCGGTCTGCGAGGTCGCCCCCTTCGAGGTCCGCGAGCGGGCCCCCACCCGCATCGGGTCGCGGATGGGCCGCCCGGAGAAGTCCGAGAAACGCGACCTCTCGCCCGCCGTCCACACCCTGTTCCCCATCGGCGAGGCCGGCGGCAGTCAGCGCGACGTGGCCGCCGCCGCCGACTGGATGGCCGACCGCCACGCCAAGGCCGGCGAGGTCGAGGTCCAGATCTCCCGACGGGTCTGCCCCGAGTGCAACACCCACACCTTCCGGGCGCGCTGTCCGGAGTGCGAGGCGGTCACGAACCCGCGGTACGCCTGCCGCGACTGCGGCACGCCCGCCGTCCCGGACGCGAACGGCCGGGCGGTCTGTCCCCGGTGTGAGTCGAACGCCACGCCCGTCGAGTACCGGAAACTCGACCTGAAGTCGGAGTACCGCAACGCCCTCGAGTCGGTGGGCGAGCGTGAGGCCGCCTTCGGGACGCTGAAGGGTGTCAAGGGACTCACGAGCGCCGAGAAGGTGCCCGAACCGATGGAGAAGGGCATCCTCCGGGCGAAGAACGGCGTCTCCACGTTCAAGGACGGCACCGTGCGCTACGACATGACCGACCTCCCGGTGACGAGCGTGCGTCCCGCCGAACTCGACGTGACCGCCGACGACTTCCGCGAACTCGGCTACCACGAGGACGTCGACGGCCAGCCGCTGCGCCACGACGACCAGCTGGTCGAACTGAAGGTGCAGGACGTGGTGCTCTCGGACGGCGCGGCCGAGCACATGATGCGGACCGCGGACTTCGTCGACGACCTGCTCGAGCAGTACTACGGGATGGAGCGGTTCTACGAGATAGACGAGCGTGACGAACTCGTCGGTGAACTGGTGTTCGGGATGGCGCCGCACACCTCCGCCGCGGTGGTCGGGCGAGTGGTGGGGTTCACGAGTGCGGCTGTGGGGTACGCACACCCGTACTTCCACGCGGCGAAGCGGCGGAACTGCTTCCACCCGGAGACCGAGATACAGTACGAGGCTCCGGACGGGGGCATCGTGAGCGAGCGAATCGACACGTTCGTCGAGTCGCGGTTCACCGACCCCGAGACGGACGACTTCGGGACGCTGGTGGAGGAACTGGACGGTACTGTTCGAGTGCCGTCGCTCACCGCGGAGGGGAGAGAGGTGCTGAAGCCGGTCGAAGCGGTGTCGAAACACCCCGCCCCCGACCACCTCGTCCGAATCGAGTTGGACTCGGGGCGGTCACTCCGGTTGACCCCCGACCATCGGATGCTCCGGGTTCACGACAGCGAGGTCGAACGCGTCGAAGCCTCCGGGATAACCGTCGGTGACGAGCTCGCACACTCCACGCTCGCGGCTCACGGTCGGCAGTCGCTGGAGGCCGCGGCCGACGGTGGGGTCTCTACGCGCGATGTCGTCGAGACCGAAGTCGTGCCGAGCGACACCGAGCACACGTACTGTCTCACGGTCACCGATACGCACGTCCTCTCCGCTAATTATCAGCTCGCTGCCAACTGCGACGGCGACGAGGACTGCGTCATGCTCCTCATGGACGGCCTGCTGAACTTCTCCAAGAAGTTCCTCCCCGACCAGCGCGGCGGGAAGATGGACGCACCCCTCGTGATGTCCTCGCGCATCGACCCCTCCGAGATCGACGACGAGGCGCACAACGTCGACATCGTCGAGGAGTACCCACGCTCGTTCTACCTCCAGACGCTGGAGATGGCCGACCCCGGCGAGGCCGACATCACCATCGCCGAGGAGTACCTCGGCACGGACCGCGAGTACCACGGGTTCAGACACACCCACGACACCACGGACATCGCGCTCGGGCCGGACCTCTCGGCGTACAAGACGCTGGACGACATGCAGAAGAAGATGGACGGGCAGCTCCAGCTCGCCCGCAAGCTCGCCGGCGTGGACGAGACGGACGTGGCCGAGCGCATCATCGAGTACCACTTCCTGCCGGACCTCATCGGTAACCTCCGGGCGTTCTCGCGGCAGAAGACCCGCTGTCTCGACTGCGGCGAGGACTACCGCCGGATGCCCCTCACCGGCGACTGCCGGGAGTGTGGCGGGCGGGTGAACCTCACCGTCCACAAGGGGTCGGTGAACAAGTACATGGAGACGGCCATCACCGTCGCCGACGAGTTCGGCTGTCGTCCCTACACCAAGCAGCGGTTGCAGGTGCTGAAGACGTCGCTCGAGAGCGTGTTCGAGGACGACACGAACAAGCAGAGCGGGATCGCGGACTTCATGTGAATCTTTCTGTGCGGCGGGTCGGCCGAAGGCCGACCGCTTGCGCAAAAGCGTTCACGCAAAAGGCGCTGCTTGCTCCGCTCGCAGCGGGTGAGACCGCGCCTCCGGCGCGGTACGCTGGCGGGACCGCGGCAGCACCGCACCGCCCGATAGTTCGCTCAGTCGGAGTGACGCTTTTCTCCCTCCGTGCCCTCCCGTCCCCCGTATGACCCGCAACCCCTTCGAGGAGATGGAACGAGCGTTCGAGCGGATGGGCAAGCAACTGGAGGGATTCGGTCCCGAGGTGGTCTCGCAGACCATCCGCGTGGACGTGGTCGACGACGGCGACGCCTACGTCGTCACCGCCGACCTGCCGGGCTTCGACCGGGCGGACATCGAGGTGAAACTCGCGGACCGACGGCTCGAACTCGCGGCCGAACGCGACGAGGAGACGACGGAGGAAGGCCCCGACTACCTCCGCCGCGAGCGGCGACGGGGGTCGCTCCGGCGGACGGTCCCACTCCCGGGACGCGTCGACAGCGAGGGGACCGAGGCCAACTACGACAACGGCGTCCTCACGGTCACGCTCCCGAAACACGAGAGCGAGAGCGGCGTCGACATCCCTGTCAACTGATGCTTCTCGTGGGCGGCGCTCACCGCCGTCCTCGGCGCCCGTCACGGCAGCCACTCGGCGTCCGCCAGTCGTCTGACGACGAGTTCGGGGCGCCGCTGTCTATCGGTTTCACTTTCACTCCGGTAGGCCGGCGCTTATGACCAACACCCGAGTAGGACTGGTTGCACACGCTCCCCTTTCCTCTTCGGCGTGACGTATAACACGGAGCCACGGCTACGGCGAGCATGCTCTCACTCGCCGACGTCGAGGCCGCTCGCGAGCGACTCGCGGACGTGGCCCGGCACACGCCGATGGACCACTCACACACCTTCTCCGACTGGACGGGCGCGGAGGTCCACGTCAAGCTCGAGAACATGCAGCGGACGGGGTCGTTCAAGATCCGCGGGGCCTCGAACCGCATCCAGCAGCTCTCGCCGGCCGAGAAGGAACGCGGCGTCGTCACGGCCAGCGCCGGCAACCACGCACAGGGGGTGGCGCTGGCGGCGACACGGGCGGGCGTCGACTCGACCATCGTCATGCCGGAGTACGCCCCCATCTCGAAGGTGAAGGCGACCGAGGGGTACGGGGCGCGGGTGGTCCTCCACGGCGAGGACTACGCCGCCGCGGCCGAGCGGGCCCACGAGATAGAGGCCGCCGAGGACCGAACCTACGTCCACGCGTTCGACGACGAGGCCGTGATGGCCGGGCAGGGCACCATCGGCCTCGAGATCGTCGAGGACCTGCCCGAGGTGGACACGGTGGTCGTCCCTATCGGCGGCGGCGGGCTCATCTCCGGCATCGCCACCGCCGTGAAGGGCGTGAACCCCGACATCCGCGTCGTCGGCGTGGAGGCCGAGGGGGCCGCCAGTGTCGCGGACTCGCTGCGCAAGGGCCGTCGCGTCGAACTCGACCAGGTCGACACCATCGCCGACGGTATCGCCACCCGCGCCGCGGGCGCGAAGACGTTCGAGGTCATCCGCGAGCGGGTCGACGAGGTGGTGACGGTGAACGACCGCGAGATTGCGATGGCGCTGGTCGCCCTGCTGGAGCGGTCGAAGTCGCTCGTCGAGGGCGCGGGCGCCGTCGCCGTCGCCGCCCTCGTCGAGCAGCGGTTCGACTTCGACGACGGCGAGGTCATCGTCCCCGCGTGCTGCGGCGGGAACATCGACCTGAACGTCCTCCAGACGGTCATCACCCGGGGGCTCATCGAACAGGGCCGGTTCCTCCGCATCCGAACCGTCCTGAAGGACCGACCCGGCGCGCTCGAACACCTCATCGAGGTCATCGCGGCCAACCGTGCGAACATCTACGCCATCCAGCACGACCGGGCCTCGAAGGACGTGGCGCTGAACGCCGCGGACGTCGAACTGGACCTGGAGACGCGGGGCCACGACCACGTCGCCGAACTGGTCGCGTCGCTGGAGGAGCACGGCTACGAGGTCGAGATTCTCGCGTAGGGCGGGGGCGGGGGCGTCACGGCCCTTCTCCGGTGACGGTCGGTGGGAGGCCGCCGCGTTCGGGGCGCAGGTCGCTCACGACCGCTGCTCGTCGGCGAACGTCCCCGTCGCCCCGTCGGCACCCGCCAGCAGGTAGCCGCCGAAGGCCGGCAACCAGAGGATGAGCGGGTAGACGACCCACCGCTCGATCCCCCCGCCGCCGAGGAACTCGAGCGGGTGGGAGCCCCGGACGACCAGCCCGAAGAAGAAGACGCTGAGGAGAACGAGCAGGGAGATGCCGCCGAAGAGTCCACAGAGGAACGAGAACGGTCTGGAGACGACCCGAGCGGAGAGGAGGACCGTGATGCCCCCGGCGAAGAACGTCAGCAGCGCGAAGATGCCGTGCCAGGGCGTCACGTTCCCCGGAAAGACGCCGACGCCGAACGCCCCGACCCCGAACACGGCGAGCGCGAGCGGGAACCCACGGCGGTCCACGGTCCGGTAGAGGAGGTACGCCGAGAGGACCACCACGGCCCCGGTTACGAGCATCGTCGTGTTGAAGATCGTCGCGGACGGCTCGTGGATGACAGGGTTCGGCGGGCGGGTCGAGCCCAGGTCGCTGATGTCCTGTCTCGTCGAGTAGTTCGGATAGAGGACCTCGGCCGTGATGATGCCCATGAAGCCGACGAACCCCGCCACGGTCAGCCCGAAGCCCGCTGCCGACGGCTCCGAGAGCCCGAGGCGCGACTGGAGGGTGCTGTCGTCGTTCATCTGGGAGGTAGAAATTCACAGGGGGTGACAAGACTTTCCATACACGGCGGCGCGGGGCTCGCCGCCGCCCCCACTACGGCACCCGCGCGTCCACCACGACGTGTTCGACACCCGCGCTGTACCCCTTCACGACCCGTCGGTCCAGCACCTCCACGGAGCGGCCGGCACGCTCGGCGGCCGCCTCGACCCGCCCGACCGGCCGGTCCCACAGTTCGGCCGTCGGTGTGGCCTCGTGGAGGTGGAGGACCCCACCCGGACGGAGCGCCGCCACCGCCGAATCCAGCCGCTCGTGGGCCTCGTAGTGGCCCATCACGACCCGGTCGACCGGCTCCTCGACGGCCACGTCGGCACAGTCCGCGCGGTACGCCTCGACGCGCTCTTGCACCCCGTTCAGGACGGCGTTCTCGACGAGGTAGCGGTACGCGGTGGGGCGAAGCTCCGCCGCCAGCACCTCCGCCCCCGCCCGCGCCATCGGGAGGGTGAAGTAGCCGATGCCGGCGAACATGTCGAAGACGCGCTCGCCCGCCTCCACCCGGTCGGCCATCCCCGCGCGTTCGGCCTCGTTCCCCGGCGAGAACATCACCTCGGCGAGGTCCATCGCGTAGCGCGTGCCGTGTTCGGTGTGGACCGTCTCGGTGTCGCCCTCGCCGGCGAGGACCTCCACCTCGGGTTCGCGGGTCTTCCCGGCGATGCCCTCCCGCGCGAGGACGGTGTCGGCCTCGCCGTGGAGTGCGAGCAGGGCTTCGCCCACGGATTCGGGGTTCGGACAGCCCGCCACGTCGACGAGGACGACGCTCCCGACGACGGCCCACGAGGCGGGGACCGCGTCGAGGTCGTCCTCCTCCCACCCCTTCGAGCGCAGGATGTCGTGGAGGCCGCGCTCGCGTCGCGGGAGGTCGCTCTCCACCACGTCGCGGACGGCCGTCTCGCTCGGGCGGGCGGTGACCGGCAGGGCCACGGTGTCTGCGTCGTGTGCCTCGACGCGCCGGGTGTCGTCGTAGACGCCCTCGGTCTGCAGGGAGGCGATGGCCGCCTCGGCGTCGGGCTTGGCGACCACCGCTGCGAGTCGCGAGTCGCTCACTGCTCCGTGTCGTCCTCGTCGCTCTCGTCGGCCTGCTCCGGGACGACGTGCAGGCCCGCCCGCGATTTGAGCACCGTCACGGTCTCGGCGTCGTCGGGCACGGTGTCGGGCCGCGGGATGGTCTTCGCCTCGTAGGTCTCCGGGTCCAGTACCTGCACCGCGTGGTCGTCCTCGACGGTGACGACAGTGGTCTCCACGGCGTCCTCCTTCGTCCCGAGGACGCGGGCGTCGGGCTTCACGCCCTCATCGTGACTGGCCTCGTAGTGCTCGCCCGTCTCCACCCGGGTCCCCTTCAGGTTCCCGTGCGCGGAGGTGACGAGGACGGGGCCGTCGCCGTCGTCGAGGTCGATGACGTCGCCGGGGGTGAACGGCGGCAGGCGCGCGAGGAACGTCACCCGGTAGACCTCGTTGCCGTCGCCGTCCTCCGTGACGAGGGTCTCGTTCGCCGTGACCTCGCCGCCGAACTGGCGGGTGATGCGCTGGGCGATGCCGTTCGCCATCTGGTGGGAGGAGATCTTCATGTCCACCCCGTCGCTGTTCCGCTGGATCTCGGTGATGAACGCGTTCCGGTCGCCCTTGGCCTCGCGTTCGCCGATGTAGTCCTCGGCGATCTCGACCGAGCGGTCCACCTCCTCCTTCGTCGGGGTCCGGTCGGTCCCCCGTACCTGGATGAGCGCGGCGTAGAAGTCGCCCGCGATGCGCCCGCACCGGGTGCAGGTCTGCCGGGCGACGTAGACGGGGACGGTGACCTCCTCCTCGACGGGGGTGCCACGCACCGTACCGGTGAACAGCGAGTGCATCCGGATGGTGTTCTGGTCGACCTGCTCGGGTTCGACCATCCACTGGACGTCCTCGGCCTCGAGGTGGACCCCGAGCGCCGCGGTGGTCTCCTCGACGGCCACGTCGGTGTAGTCCTGCGCGCCCACGTCGACCCAGCGGTTCCCGCGGTGGACCGCGCCGCACTGCGCACAGACACGGACCTCGATGCGGTCCGGGGCGTCGACGAGGTCGAAGTCCTCGAAGTAGCAACTGTCGCAGAGCATCGCGTCCGGGTCGCGTGGCTCGCCGGGGCGGGGTTCCTCGGGCGGGTCCATCGCGTCACCACACCGGGGGCAGAAGGACCGTGATTCGCTCATTGGTGTCTCCTAGTCGCGTCGTCGCGTTTAAACCGTGTGTTACCACCCGCTCCGCGGGTGCGCGAGAGAAGCGAGCGGATCACCTCCGCCGACCGGGGCGAACACTCAGACGGACGTTCCGGGTGTGGGCCGGTACTCGCGGACCATCCGTCCGACCACCGAGAGCACGACGAGGAGTCCGACCACGAGCAGTGCCACGCCGAAGACGGGGTCGAGGAAGTGGTAGAGGAGCCAGCCGGTGGTGACGTTCACGCTGGCCAGCGCGAGTGGGTAGATGGTCTGTACGAGGTACATCGTTCTCACTCCGGGCTACGCGGGGACGTGTTAAGGAATCTACCAAAGCTCAAACGTCCGGTTGAGTGTACGGTGTGGTACCACTGGTGTCGGTGGGGTGTGGCCCGCCGGACGGCACGCCCGTCACCGGCGAGCGTGTCGACTGCTGCCGCCGTGCCAGTTCGTTTCCGACACCCGACCGCCTATCTACCGACCCGTCGAACCCTCGCTGATGACACGAAACGTCGAGGAGATAGACGGCTTCGGCTCCCGTCGCTCGACCGCCTACGCCGAACGCGGGATGGTCGCCACGAGCCAACCGCTCGCGGCGCAAGCGGGGCTGAACACGCTCCGGGACGGCGGGAACGCGTTCGACGCGGCCGTCGCCACGGCCGCCGCGCTCAACGTCGTCGAACCCACCTCCACCGGCCTCGGCGGCGACGTGTTCGCGCTCTACCGGACCGCCGACGGCGAGGTGGGCGCGATGCGGGCCTGCGGGGGCGCCCCCGAGGGTGCCACGCGCGAGAAGGTGCGCGAGGCCGTCGCCGACGAGGGTGAGGACCCGAGCGAGGCCGAGATGCCGATGCTCGGCCCGCACACCGTCACCGTTCCGGGGACCGCCCGCGGGTGGGAGGCCACCGTCGAGGAACTCGGCACGATGAGCCTCGCCGAGGTGCTCGGGCCTGCCATCCACTACGCCACCGAGGGGTACCCGGCCTCACCGGTCATCGCCGACGCGTGGTCCTACGCCGAGGACCTCTTCGAGAACGAGAACGCGCGCGAGGCCTATCTGGTGGACGGGGAGCGCGCACCCGAGGAAGGCGAGGTCGTCCGCCTCCCGAAGCTCGGCGCGTCGATGCAGACCATCGCGGAGGAGGGCGCGGACGCGCTCTACGACGGCGAGATTGGCGAGGCCATCGTCGACGAGGTGCAGAGCGCGGGCGGCTTCATGGAACTGGACGACCTCCGCTCGTTCGAGGTGGAGTGGCCCGACCCCGTCTCCACGACCTACCGCGGGACGGAGGTCTGGGAACTCCCGCCGAACAACCAGGGACTGATCGCCCTGGAGGCGCTCAACGTCGCCGAGGAACTCGGGGTCCACGAGTACGCTGCCGACGACCCGGAGCGCTACCACTACCTCGCGGAGGCGATGGCCGTCGCGTTCGAGGACGGCCACCACTACATCACCGACCCCGAGTTCGAGGACCACCCGCCGCTTGGATCGAAGGACTGGGCGAGGCGCCGGGCCGCCGACGTCGGCCCGGAGGCGGGCGACCACACGTGGCTCGAATCGCCGGCAGAGGACGCCGACACGGTCCTGCTCTGCGTGGCCGACGACGAGGGGAACGTCGTCTCGTACATCAACAGTCGGTTCGCCGGGTTCGGCTCCGGCCTCGTGGCGGGCGACACCGGCATCGCCCTGCAGAACCGCGGGGCGTCGTTCTCGCTCGACGACGACCACCCGAACCGCCTCGAACCCGGCAAGCGGCCGTTCCACACGCTCGTCCCCGCCGTCGCGCGGTTCGACGAGGACGACTGGGCCGCCTTCGGCGTGATGGGCGGGTACATGCAACCGCAGGGTCACCTGCAGGTGCTGACGAACGTCCTCGACTGCGGGATGGGCGCGCAGGCGGCACTCGACGCCCCACGCTGGCGCTACCGCGAGGACGGTTCGGTCGCCGTCGAGGCCCGGATGCCCGCCGCCGTACAGCACGGCCTGCTGCGCCGTGGCCACGAGGTGAGCGTCTCGCGGCCGCTCCTGTTCGGCGGCGCACAGTTCGTCCGGTCGCGCGCTGGGGTGCTGGAGGGGGCCACCGAGCCACGGAAGGACGGCGTCGCGGTCGGGTTCTAGGTTCGTTCCACCTTCCGACCGCCAGAATTCGACTTCCGTCGGGCGTCTTGGTGAAAAATTGTTGTTTCCAATCAACGGATATTTTATACCCTAGTTCATGGTGTGGGTATGTCACGCGATACCAGCGGACGGAATATCGACCGACGAGACGTACTCAAGGGTCTCGGGGTGGCGGGCATGGCCGGCCTCGCCGGCTGTGCCGGCGGTGACCAGACGCCGACGCCCGGCGGCGAGGGCGACGGTGACGGCGACGGCGACTCGACGCCCGAGCCGACGGCGACGCCGGAGAAACTCGGCGACCGACTCGTCGACCCGGACGGCGATCAGGTGACGCTCTCGGCGGTCTACTCCACGGGTGGGCAGACCACCGAGACGACGATGGAGTTCGTCAAGCAGGAGCTCGGCAAGGTGGGCATCAACGTCGAACTCACCGGCGTCCAGTTCCAGTCGATGCTGGCGAACTACGCGCAGAACAAGCCCAGCGAGGACGCCACGGCGACGTTCAACGCCGGCTCGCGCGACGAGTCTACCTCGGCCAAGCAGTGGGACATGATGGGTGGCATCGGCTTCAACTCCTACCCGCTCACGCCGACGTCCATCCGGCCGTTCTGGATCGACGTGGCCAACGAGTCGGCGTCGGTCAACTTCTACGGCTACAAGCCCAGCGAGCCCATCGCGCCGAAGCTCGACGAGGCGTCCTCGTCGACGGACACGGCCACGCGGCAGGAGCTGTTCTCGACGGTGTTCGGCATCCTCTCGCGGGACCAGCCGTGTAACTTCCTCACGTTCGACACCGACCTGCTCGGCTTCCGCTCGGACGTGAACGGGCTGGGCGAGGAGAGCTTCCAGTTCGGCTACAACTACCAGAACCGCTACTTCGGCAGCGGCGACCCGACGGTCGGCGGCACCTACACGAACGGGGCGGCCTCGGGCGCGAAGACGCTCAACCCGCTCCGCTCGAACGACACCTCCTCCGACGCCCGCATCAACCTCACGATGGACGCGGCCTACGTGCTCAACGACGACAACGAGTTCGAGGGCCGCTGGTTCGAGTCCTACGAGGCCAACGACGCGCTCGACACGTACACGTTCACACTGCGCGACAACCTCCAGTGGGGGGCCGGCTACGGCCAGATGACCGCCGAGGACTGGGTCTACTACATCCAGAACGTCCGGCAGGCCGAGCCCAACTGGGCCGGCGACGTGAACCACGGCGACTGGTTCGTCGGCGGCGAGCCCATCGAGGTGTCCGCGCCGAGCGAACTCGAACTCGAGGTCTCGCTGCCCGACACGGACCCGGCGTTCGTCAAGAAGCCCGTCCTCTGGGGCGCCTACTGTCTCCCCAAGGGGCTGGTCGAGCCGTACTACGAGCGCGTCCAGGAGGCCGACGGGCAGGAGGCCAAGGCCGCCATCGGCAACGAGATGAACGAGGACGAGGAGATCCAGACGCTCGCGTACACCGGCAACCTCGGGCCGTTCGACTTCGAGCGCTGGGACCGCACGTCCGTCTTCGTCTCCACGAAGGACCCGGACTACTACGGTGCGGGCACCATCTTCGCGGAGGACGTCCCGTACTTCGAGCAGTCCCAGATCCAGGTGTTCGGCGAGCAGTCCACGCGGCTGGCGGCGCTGCGCACCGGCGAGATCGACTACACCGCGCTCCCGCCCGCGCAGGTCCAGGAGTTCGAGAACAACAGCGACGTGAACGTCCTCAAGGTGCCGAGCGCGTTCTGTAACATGCTGGTCTACAACCAGCGTGCCAACGGCTGGGCGGAACTGCGCAAGCCCGAGGTCCGCCAGGCCCTCTCGACGGCCGTCTCGAAGACGACCGTCGCCGAACAGATCAACCGCGGCGCCGCGGCCCCGGCGTACACGCACCAGCCGGAGTTCTCGCAGTGGTTCGACGACTCGAAGGTCACCCGCTTCGGTGGCCCCGACTCCACCAGCATCGGCGGCGCCCAGCGGATGCTCGCCGACGCGCTCCCCGACGGCTACGAGTTCCGGTAACCCACCGGACCCGTCCGCTTCGCTAGGAACTATGGATACGCACCCAATCTATCCGGATAGACCATGAGCATGCGCTGGTACGTCGCTCGCCGGCTGGCGTGGGCGGCAGTCGCGACCCTCGTCGTGCTGTCGGGGTACTTCGTGCTCCTGCAGTTGGCGCCGGGTGACGGCCGCGCAGCCTTCGCGTTCTCGGCGGCGACCGAGGGTGGCAACGCCACCGCCGCCAAGGAGACGTTCGACCAGGTCCGCGGTATCGGCGGCCCGCTCCACGAGCAGTACATCGACTTCATGTCGAACATGCTCGTCGGCGACTGGGGCTGGTCGTTCACCCGCAACGAGCCGGTCATCGACGCGATGGCGAAGGCGTACCCGTACTCGCTGCAGTACGCCGTCCCGTCGACGCTGCTGGCCATCGTGTTCGGCTACGGCATCGGGCTCTACTCCGCGACCCACCAGTACACGCTGACGGACTACTTCGGTACGTTCGTCGCGTTCTTCGGCATCTCCATCCCGAACTTCTGGTTCGGCATCATGCTGATACTGGTGTTCGCGGTGTCGGCCCCGGAGGTGACGCTGTTCGGCGTCGAACTGCTGCCGTTGCCGTCGTTCTACCAGACGGGCGTGGTCGAGGAGCACGGCATCTTCTCGTACGAGAACGTTCGCCAGCTGATCATGCCCATCGTCGTGCTGACGACGGCCTCCATCGCGGCGAACATGCGCTACTCGCGGGCCGAGGCGCTGGAGTACGTCCACGCCGAGTTCGTCAAGACCGCCCGCGCGAAGGGGGCCGGCGACTGGCGTATCCTCACCCGCCACATCCTGCGGCCCGCGATGGTCCCGCTGATGACCATCTTCATCGCGGACCTCCTCGGGTTGCTGTTCGCGGGGGCCTACCTCACCGAGGTGGTGTTCCAGATCCCCGGCCTCGCGTTGCTCTCGTTCAACGCGCTCATCAACCAGGACACGCCGCTCGTGATGGCGACGACGCTCGTTCCCGTGTTGCTGTTCCTCGTGGGGAACCTGCTGCAGGACCTCGCGTACACGGTGCTGGACCCGCGGATCGACTACGGTGACCGATGATGACGGAGATAGAGGTACACGATGGCGACTGACGACTCGTTCCGCGACGTCGACTGGGACTCGATGGGCGGTGCGGGGCTCACCCCGCGGGAGACGGCGATGCTGGTCTTCGGCGGCGTGTTCCTCGCGCTGCTCGCGTTCGACTTCCTCGTCCTGCACGACGGTCTCAACTGGGTCTCCGGGCTCGTCGAGGGGCCGCAGTTCCAGTGGGTGACCGAGCAGGAGGGCGCACCACTCCCGTTCGGCGTCGACCTCTCGACGTCCGACTGGCTGCTGGTGCTCACCCTCGCGGTGATGCTGTTCTACGGCGTCTGGCCGCTGTACGACAACCCCCGGCTGGCGGCCTACTACTGGCGGCGCTTCCGCCAGAACAAGGCCGCGATGGCCAGCGCGGTCTACCTGCTGGTCATCTTCGCCGTCGGGATGGTCGGCCCGGCGTTCATCGACCAGCCCGAGCTGGCGTTCGACCAGGTCTCACAGCCCCCGATCTACACCAGCACCCCGATGTCCACCACGGGGGGAGCCTGCGTCGGCGACACCGTCACGAAGACGGTGACGACCAACGGGCAGGCGGTCCCCACGACGTTCTGTCAGGGCTCGTGGGCCCACCCGCTCGGCACCACCAACGAGGGGAAGGACCTCGTCGACCTGCTGGTGCTCGGGATGCGCGTCTCGATGAAGGTGAGCCTCATCACGATGCTCCTCGTGATCTCCATCGGGAGCCTCGTCGGGACGACCGCCGCCTACTACGGCGGCTACGTCGACGAGGTGCTGATGCGCTACGTCGACATCCAGGGGACGTTCCCGTCGTTCTTCCTGTTCCTCATCCTCGCGTACCTGTTCACGCCGACGCTGGGGCTCCTCATCGCCCTGTTCGGCCTGCTCGGGTGGGAGGGGACCTCCCGGCTGGTGCGCTCGGAGGCGCTCCAGCGGACCGAGGAGGAGTACGTCCAGGCCGCGGAGAACGCCGGGGCGAGCGACGGATGGATAATCCGCCGACACATCCTGCCGAACGTGTCCACGACCGTCATCACGAACGCGACGCTGCTCATCCCGTCGTTCATCCTGCTGGAGGCGGCACTCGCCTTCCTCGGGCTGACCGACCCCTCGGTGGCGTCGTGGGGCAAGACCATCTCGGCCGGCCGCGACTACCTCAGTTCGGCGTGGTGGATCGCGACCCTGCCGGGGGTCTTCCTCTTCTTCACCATCCTCGCGTTCAACATGGTGGGCGACGGGCTGCGTGACGCGCTCGACCCGCGCTCGGGTGGTCGCTCGTGAGCCACAACGGCCAGTCGGCCGCCACGGCCGACGCGAGCGAGGAGCCGCTCCTCTCGGTTCGTGGCTTGCAGACCTACTTCGACACCGACAACGGCACCGTCCGTGCCGTCGACGGCGTCTCGTTCGACGTCGAGCGCGGCGAGACGGTGTGTGTCGTCGGCGAGTCGGGATCGGGCAAGACCGTCGCCTGCGAGTCGGTGACCAAGCTCATCGACATGCCGCCCGGCCGTATCGCCGGCGGCGAGGTCCTCTTCGACGGCGAGGACCTGGCACAGGCCTCCGAGAAGCGCCTCAAGCAGATCCGCGGTGGTCGCATCGGCCACGTGTTCCAGAACCCGCAGGGGGCGCTGAACCCGGTCTACACCGTGGGCGACCAGATCGTCGAGGCCATCCGCATCCACAGCGACCGCTCGAAGTCCGAGGCACGGGACCGCGCCGTCGAGTTGCTCGACCGGGTCGGCATCCCGGAGGCCGCCTCGCGCGCCGACGAGTACCCCCACGAGTTCTCGGGCGGGATGAAACAGCGCGTCGTCATCGCGATGGCGCTGGCCGGCGACCCGGACCTGCTCATCGCCGACGAGCCGACGACGGCGCTCGACGTGACCATCCAGGCCCAGATCCTCCGGCTGTTCGAGGACCTGCAAGAGGAGTTCGACATGAGCATCGTGTTCGTCACGCACGACCTCGGCGTGGTCGCGCAGATCGCCGACCGCGTCGTCGTGATGTACTCGGGGAAGGTGATGGAGCGGGGCGACGTGTTCGAACTGTTCGAGCAGGCCGCCCACCCGTACACGCAGGCGCTGTTGCGCTGTCTCCCCGGTCGGGGCGACGTGAGCGAGGCCATCGGTGGCTCGCTCCCCGACCCCACCAACCCGCCCAGCGGCTGTCGGTTCCACCCGCGCTGTCCGCACGCGGTGCGCGACTGCCAGACGGGTGACCAGCCGCCCATGGCGGCCGTCGACGACCCCGAGGACGAGGGCGACGGCGACACGGACGACCGGGAACACCGCGCCTCGTGTGTCTACTACCGGACCGGCTACAACGCCGACACGGTACGGCAGACGGCGCCTGGAACGACCGGCGAGGCGAGCGCCCCCGGGAGCAGTACCGGCGCCGGGACGGAGGGGGGTGACGACTGATGAGCCTCTTCTCCGTCACCGGCCTCGAGAAGCACTACCCGCTCACGCAGGGGGTGCTCAAGCGCGAGGTCGGTCGGGTGCGTGCGGTCGACGGCATCTCGTTCGACGTGGACCGCGGCGAGACGGTCGGTGTCGTCGGCGAGTCCGGCTGTGGGAAGTCCACGGCCGCCACCTCGATGCTCCGGCTGGAGGAGCCGACCGGCGGCTCCATCCAGTTCGACGGCGAGGAGGTGACCGACTACTCGAAGGCCGACCTGAAGGCGTTCCGCCGGCGCGCCCAGATGGTGTTCCAGGACCCGACCTCCTCGTTCGACCCGCGGATGTCCATCGGGGACAGCATCGAGGAGCCGCTACGCATCCACGGGATGCGCGACCGCAAACGGCGCCGTCGCATCACCGAGGACATGCTCGAACGCGTCGGACTGGGCGCGGAGGTGGCCGACCGCTACCCGCACGAACTCTCGGGCGGGATGAAACAGCGGGCGGCGCTCGCGCGTGCGCTCGTGGTCAACCCGGACCTGCTCGTCGCGGACGAACCCGTCTCCGCGCTCGACGTGAGCGTGCAGGCCGAGATCCTCGCGCTGCTGGAGGACCTGCAGGCCGAGTTCGACCTCGCGGTGGTGCTCATCAGCCACGACATGGGTGTCGTCCGGCAGGTGTGTGACCGCGTGAACGTGATGTACCTCGGCGAGGTCGTCGAGCAGGGGCCGACCGAGGCCGTCTTCGACGACCCGCAACACCCCTACACGGAAGCGCTGATGGCATCCATCCCGCAGCCCGACCCGCGGCTCCGGGGCGAGGGTGTCGAGTTGACGGGCGACGTGCCGAGTCCGTCGAACCCGCCCAGCGGCTGTCGGTTCCACACCCGGTGCCCGAAGGTCATCCCACCGGCGGACGTGGACATCGACCAGACGGCGTTCCGTCGGGTGATGGACCTCCGCTCGCGGCTCCGTGGGGAGATCGACGTCGACGCGCTCCGGGAGCGTCACGAGGCCGAACAACGTGAGGTCTCGGACCGAGCGAGCGGTGGAACCGCGAGCCACGAGACGACCGTCGCGACCGTCCGCGAGGAGTTCGACCTCCCCGACCTCCGCGACCCCGAGGCCGACCGCGCGGTGCGCGAGGCCCTCGAGGAGATCGCACGGGGCGACCAGGATGCCGCCCGCGAGCGGCTCGCGACGGCGTTCCCGACGGTGTGTGAGCGCCACGACCCGCCGCTCGAACGGGTTGGCGAGCGGCGGACGACGGCCTGCTTCCGACACGAGGCGGTCGAGTCGCCCGAGGACCGGAGCCACGCCTCCGTCGAGGCGGTGGACCGGTCGGACGACTGAGCGGCCTCTCGACCACTCGCCTCCCCCCGACCGAGAACCTTTCAAGCGGCCGTCGCCTCCATCTGGTATGGAGTGGAAACCCGACTGGGGGCTGCGGGGCCGCATGGTGTTCACCATGTTCCTGCTGTTCGCCCTCTACGTCGGCTTCGTCGCCGTCCTCAGCCTGCTCCGCGCGGACCTCCTCGTCATCGTGGCGGTCATGAGCGTATTCCTCGTCGCGCAGTTCTTCTTCAGCGACAAGCTCGCGCTCTACTCGATGGGCGCGAAGGTGGTCTCGGAGGAGGAGTACCCGCAACTGCACGCGATGGTCTCGCGGCTGGCACAGCAGGCCGACCTGCCGAAGCCGAAGGTGGCGGTCGCCGACTCGCAGGTCCCGAACGCGTTCGCCACCGGTCGGTCGCAGAAGAACAGCGCCGTCGCGGTGACGACCGGCATCATGCGGACGCTCGACGAGGACGAACTCGAGGGGGTCATCGCCCACGAACTCGCGCACATCAAGAACCGCGACGTGGCCGTGATGACCGTCGCGTCGTTCCTCTCGACCATCGCGTTCCTCGTCGTCCGCTTCGGCATCTACTTCGGCGGCGGTCGGAACCGCAACGGGAGCGTCCTCGTGGCCATCCTCGCCTCGCTGGCCGTCTGGATCATCTCGTTCTTCCTCATCCGGGCGCTCAGCCGCTACCGCGAGTTCGCCGCGGACCGGGGCGGTGCGGTCATCACGGGCCAGCCCTCGGCGCTCGCCTCGGCCCTGCTGAAGATCTCCGGGCGGATGGACCAGGTGCCACAGGAGGACCTGCGCGACACCGCGGAGATGAACGCGTTCTTCATCATCCCCATCAAGTCCGGTGTCGTCGGACGCCTCTTCTCGACGCACCCGTCGACGGAGAAGCGCGTGGAGCGACTCCGGCAACTCGAGAAGGAACTGGAGACCTCGCGCGTCTGAGCGCAGGGGCTTTTGCGCCGGGCCACCTCGTTCCGCCAATGGGCATCATCGACACCCTCCGGTCCGCCCTCGGCCTCGGTGCCGAGGACGCCGCCAGCCGCCGGGCCGACCCGGAGGACCTCTTCGGGATGACGACGGCGTACGTGACGATGGAGGCCGAACTCGGCTACGCGCCCACCGGCGACGCCGGCCTGCTGTTCAACGGCGTCGACTCCTCGCAGTTCCGGCGGGCCGTCGAGGAGATCGAGGCCATCCTCGAGGCGGGTGCCGAGGAGACCGGCACCGAGTTCGAGGTGCGCGAGGACAGCCGGGGTGGCGAGTGGGTCGTCCTCCACGACGACGACTTCGAGGACCTCGTCACCTCGGTCCACTTCGCGGCCGACCAGCTCTCCGAGGAGGGGTTCGGCTCGCGGCTGCTCTCGGCCGTCTTCGCGTTCGGCGGGAACGACAAGCGGGTCTACTGGCTCTACTCGTTCCGCCGTGGGGCGTACTACCCGTTCGTCCCGAAGCGGGGCCACGAGCGTGACTCGACGGCCGAGGTGAAACTGGAGTCCGTCCTCGACGGGGAGCTGAACGTCGAGGACGACACCTCCTACTGGTACCCGCTCTGGTCGGACACGCCCGGTGGGCATCCGTGGGAGTGAGCAACGTCGACGGCGTTGCGAACGTCGATGCGCGAGGAGTGCCAGCGACGAGTTTACCGGCAGTGAGCGTTCCGCCGGAACGCGAATCTCGGTGGACGAGTGCAACGAGTTTACCGGCAGTGAGCGTTCCGCCGGAACGCGAATCTCGGTGGACGTGCCCGGGGCGATGACCGCGCCCGACCCCCAGCCGTACGACCACTACCGCGCGGCGGACGGCGGCCCGCTCCCGGCCGGCACCTACCGTGTCGTCGGCACCCGCGACGGGGTGACGCTGCTCTACGTGACCGACGACGGTGGGCGGCGCGTCCACGCCGGGCGGCTCGAGCGCGTGGACCGGGCGACGCTGGCCGACCTGACGCCGGTGGAGGGACCGGACGACGACGCCGACATCGGGACGGCACTCTACTACTCCGCTCGCGCGGTGCCGGGGAACCTCGTGGCCCGGCCGGTGCAGGTGACGCTGGCCGTCGCGCTGTTCGCGCTCTCGGTGGTCGGACCGGGGGTCGTCTCGCTTCCACCGCTCGCGTTCGAGGCGGCCGAGGTGCTGGCGGCGCTGGCACTCGGGACCGCCGCCGCGGGTCTACCGCGGACCGGGCGCTGAGCGCCGCTCCCTACCTGAACCTTCGCCGTTCCACTCGAAACGCCCCCGTCACGGATGTCGGTTTCACTTTCACCGGGCTGTTGACGAGGCTTTATCACCCGTGGGGCGCAAGACCGAGTATGGCGACCGCGAAATCGCAGGACCTGGAGGACCTCCCGGGCGTCGGCCCGGCCACCGCAGAGAAGCTCCGAGAGAACGGCTACGACTCGTATCAGAGCATCGCCGTGGCCTCGCCGGGCGAGCTCTCGAACAAGGCCGACGTGGGTGAGTCGTCCGCCGCGGACATCATCAACGCCGCGCGCGACGCCGCCGACATCGGTGGGTTCGAGACCGGCACCTCCGTGCTGGAGCGCCGCGAGCGCATCGGGAAGTTGAAGTTCCTCATCCCAGAGCTGGACGAGATGCTCGGCGGCGGCGTCGAGACCCAGTCCATCACCGAGGTGTACGGCGAGTTCGGGGCCGGCAAGTCCCAGATCACCCACCAGCTCGCGGTCAACGTCCAGCTCCCGGCCGACCACGGCGGGCTGGAGGGCCGGTGTGTCTTCATCGACACGGAGGACACGTTCCGCCCCGAGCGTATCGACGAGATGGCCCGCGGGCTGGACGACGACGTCATCGAAGCCGCGATGGAGCTCCACGGCATCGAGGACGGCAGCGCCGGCAACGAGGCGGACCTCGAGGCGCTGGTCCAGTCGTTCCTCGACAAGATCCACGTCGCGAAGGCGTTCAACTCCAACCACCAGATCCTCCTCGCGGAGAAGGCCAAGGAGATCTCCAAGGAGTACGAGGACGACGAGTTCCCGGTCCGCCTGCTCTGTGTCGACTCGCTGACCGCGCACTTCCGCGCGGAGTACGTCGGCCGCGGCGAACTCGCCTCCCGCCAGCAGAAGCTCAACAAGCACCTCCACGACATCGACCGCGTCGGCAACCTCTACAACTCGGCCGTCGTCGTCACGAACCAGGTCCAGTCGAACCCGGACGCCTTCTTCGGCGACCCGACCAAGCCCATCGGTGGGAACATCCTCGGACACAAGTCCACGTTCCGGATGTACCTGAAGAAGTCGAAGGGGAACAAGCGCATCGTGAAGCTCGTCGACGCGCCGAACCTCCCGGACGGCGAGAGCGTGATGCGCGTCGAGGGCGCGGGCCTGAAGCCCGAGTAGGTTGGTTCGAGCGTAGCGAGGGACCGACGGTTCCTCGTTCGAACGGCGCTGCACGCCGTGAGCGTAGCGAGAACCATCTCACGGCGAGCGGCGGACCCCTCCCCACTCACTCGGCCGTCAGCAACTCGACGAGCCGCGCCTCCGCCTCCCGCCCGGGGTCGAACGCACTCCCGTCGCGGCCGCTCGCCACCGCCTCCGTGACGGTCCGCTCCATCGCCACCTCGACCGGCGTCGAGTCCCACCCGAGCGACGCGAGCTTGCAGGTGTCGAGGACGTGTGGGTAGCGCGACCCGAGGTGGTGGTAGAGGACGAACTCGTCGGGGTCCAGTCCGACCCTCGCGAGTTCACGCTCGCTCGCGTGGACGACCTCGACGGACGTGTCCAGCGCGTCCGCGACGAGCTCGACGACGTCCTCCACCGTACACACCCGCCGGTCGGCGGCGTTGTAGGCCTCGCCCGGGTCGCCCGCCTCCGCGGCGGTGCGGATGGCCGCCGCCACGTCCTCCACGTAGGCCCGGTGCCAGATGGCGGTGCCGTCACCGGGGACGACCACCCGGTCGTACCGCCGGACCCGGTCGACCCAGTAGTCGTGGTGCGTCTGGAGGCCCGGCACGTCGCCGCCCCACGTCGCCGGGACGGTGTCGGGGCCAGCCCCGCCGTCGCGGTCGGTCGTCTGCGGGCCGTACACCATCGAGGGGCGGACGGTCACGGCTGCCATCCCGTCGGCGACCGCGGCGGCGACGAGCCGGTCGCACTCTGCCTTGCGCGGCCCGTAGGTCGCCATCGTGTCGTCGACCGCCTGCTCGGGCGTACACCCGTGGAGCGGCGTCTCGGCCTCGCGTTTCGGTATCTCGTGGGCCGCGTAGACGCCGCCGCTGGAGACGTAGACGTACCGCGCCACGTCGGCGAAGACGTCGACGACGGTCCGGGCGTCGACGGGGTGATAGAGGGCACAGTCGACGACCACGTCGGGGTCGGCCCGTCGGGTGACGTCGGCGAGGACGTCGGCGTCGGTCCGGTCACCGACGACGTGCTCGACGGCGTCCCACTCGGGGACGCCGAACTCGACGGTGCCACGACTGAGGACCGTGACCTCGTAGCCGTGGTCGAGGAACTCGGCGGCGGTGTGACGGCCGACGAACCCGGTTCCGCCGACGAGCAGTGCGGAGCGCATCCGTCGGAGTACGTCGTGTGCGCTGAAGTGACTATCTCACCGGCGGGTGAGTCTCGGGCGACCCACACCGTGTCGGGGACGGGACGTGGAGGAGCCGGTGGGCCGCTCGGTCGTGACGCGGCGCTACAGGTCCAGCCGCTCGAACGCCAGCAGCCCCAGCCCCAGCGGCACCACGACCCACAGCAGCAGGTAGACCACGAGCGCGACGTCCGTGAGGTACACCGGCAGGCCACCGCTCTGCCGGAGGATCTGCGCGGCGATCTGGCCGTTGAACCCGCCGATGAGGCTGGTCCGGGCGGCGAGCTCACCACTCGGACCGACGCTGGCGACCAGCGACTCGTAGGTCCGAACCGGGTTGAGGTGCCGGACGAGCAGGAACAGCTCGATGCTCGCCACCCGCGAGAGGTCCAGCAGGTCCGAGAGCTGCCGGAACACGGCGCTCGAGAACTGCCCCCAGAGCAGCGTGAACAGCGCGTAGAGCCCGACGATGACGACGACGGCCCGCCGACTGGTGGGGGCGGCGGCGCTCGTCCCGACCGAGATGGCGACGAAGACGACGCCCAGCAGCGCCGTCGCCAGCGCGAACCCGGCGAACCCGAGCGGCTTGAACGGGACGCCGGCGAGGGGGAAGACGGGGACGGCGACGAGGAAGCCGAGCAACACCGGCACCGTGACGACGGCACTCCGCCCGAGGAACTTCCCGAGGACCGTGCTCGCCCGCGAGTGGGGGAGCGAGAGCAGGAGTTTCAGCGTGCCCGACTCCCGCTCGCCGACGACGGCGCTGTAGGAGACGACGATGGCCGTCAGCGGGACGAGCAGGCGCGTGATGGTCGTGAGCGAGGAGAGGAAGGCGTTCGAGGTGAGCCGCTCGCGGGCCATCCGGGCGGCCTGTCGCTGGGTGGTGTTGTTGCTCGCGGCCGCGTTGTCGAGGAACTGCTGGAACTGGTCGGCGAAGAAGAACGCCGCCGCGGCGAAGAAGACGACGAACACCGTCCCGAGCAACAGGAGCGCCCGGGAGCGGATGGCGTCGCGGTAGTCCTTCTCGGTGACGACCCGGACCGAGCGGGGGTCGACGTTCACGCCGACCCCCCCGTGTACGCCGCGAACAGGTCGTCGAGCGACGCCTCGCGCGTGCTGAAGTCCTCGACGGTCGCGCCCGCGGACTCCAGCGTGTCGAGGACGGCCATCTTCACGTCACCCTCGCAGGCGACGGTGAGACCGGTCGACGCCACGCGGACCTCGCTCACGCCGTCGACGGCCTCGACGGCCTCGACGACCGACTCGTCCAGCCCGTCGGGGTCCTCGACGCGGATCTCGAGGGTGGTGTCGCTCCCGCTCTTGGCGCGCAACCCCTCGATGGAGTCCTCGGCGACGAGTCCGCCGTCCCGGAGGATGCCGACGCGGTCACAGACGGCCTCGACCTGCCCGAGGACGTGCGAGGAGAAGAACACCGTCGCGCCACGGTCGCGCTCGGCGCGGACGATGTCGCGCATCTCGCGCGCCCCGTTCGGGTCCAGTCCGGTGGAGGGTTCGTCCAGTATCAGCAGGTCGGGCTCGCCGACGAGTGCCATCGCCAGCGCGAGGCGCTGGGTCATCCCCTTCGAGAAGCCGCCGGCCCGGCGGTCGACGGCGTCGGCGAGGCCGACCCGTTCGAGGACGGCGGCGGGGTCGTCGTCCACGTCCTTCGACTCGGCGGCGAAGGCGACGTGTTCGCGGGCGGTCAGCCGGTCGTAGGTGTCGAACCCCTCGGGGAGGACGCCGGTGCGTTCGCGGATGGGGACGCTCTCGGCCGCGGCGTCGTGTCCGAGCACCTCGACGCGGCCGGTGTCCGGCCGGACGAAGTCCAGCAGGACGTTGATGGTGGTGGACTTGCCGGCCCCGTTCGGACCGAGGAAGCCGAACACCTCGCCCTCCTCGACGGTCAGGTCGAGGCCGTCGAGCGCGGTCACGCTACCGAAGCGCTTCCCGACGTCGCTCATCTCGATGGCGGCCATACCCCCGCGTTCCGCCCGCCGGTACAAAGGGAGACGGGTTCGGTCGGCGCGTGCGGCCGCGCCCGCCACCGGGTGGCCCCGGCTCTATATCTCGTCGTCGGGCGCGTTGTTCTCGCGGACCCGGTCGGCCTCGGCGGCGTAGCGCTCGCGTTCGCTCTCGGGCGTCGGTTCCAGCGTGTCGGCCTCGATCTCGCGCGCGGCCGTCGCCGGCGACCGGCGCAACACGTTCATCGCCACCTCGCGTCGGACGTACCGCTCGCCGTCGGGCGTGGCGTACACCAGCGTCACCAGCCCCCGGTCGTCGTAGGAGCGCTCGACCAGCCACGTCTGTACGGTGTCTGCCTCGCTCATTGGCGGGCGTGGGGCCGGGGAGGGCTTCGGCCTGACGGTCCTAGTTCAGCACCCAGAACCCGTAGTTCAGGTACGTGGCGAACGAGACCCACGCGAGGTACGGGAGCAGCAACAGCCCCGCCCGGCGGTCCACGCGGTAGAACAGCGCGATGTTCGCGACGATGGCCACGAGCAGGACGAGGATGACGGCCAGCGCCGGGCCGATGGCCTCCGCCCCGAAGAAGACGAACGACCACGCGGTGTTGAGCACGAGCTGGACGCCCAGCGCGGCGTAGGCCGGTCGCTTGTCCGGGTAGTCGGCGCGCGAGACGAGCCACGCGGCCACGCCGATGAGCGTGTAGAGCGTGGTCCAGACCGGGCCGAACACCCAGTTCGGCGGCGCGAGCTCGGGTCGGACGAGCGTGGCGTACCAGCTGTCGATGGCGGTGAACGTGGCGAGGCTGCCGAGCAGCCCGGCCAGTTGCGCGAGCACGATCCAGCCCAGCAGCTCGAGACCCGCCCGCAGACGCGGGTCGCGGGGGAACGAGACGGTGTCCATAGCTCCTGTAGGCGCTCCGAGGTGATAGCGGTGTCCCGAGCGGGGGACCACTGGACCGGAACGACCGGGGGACGGGCCAGCGCCCCCTGTCTTTACGTCGCTCTGTGGTGAGGGGTAGCCCGAATGGAGGGTGTTCTCTGGTATCTACTCGCGAGTTCCCGGGGTGGCCCGACACGGGTCCGCATCGTCCGGGCACTCGACGAGCGGCCACGGAACGCCAATCAACTCGCGACGGAACTCGACCTCGACTACACCACCGTCCGGCACCACCTCGACGTGCTCCAGTCGGACAACGTGGTCAGGAGGACCGGCGGCGACTACGCCGCAGTCTACCTGTTCTCCGAGGAGGCCGAGGCCCACTGGGACACCGTCGAGGAGATACTGGAGACCGTCGACCCGGAGGCGTGAGTATGGACGAAGTTTGGACAACACCGAAGAACTCGACCGACGAAGAGGAGGCCGATGACCCTCTGGCTTGACGCCGCCCGCGTCCTCGCGGGCGTGAACGTGCTCGTCCTGCTGGCGCTCGGGGCCGTCTGGCTCCCGGCGTACCGACGGCACGGTGCGCGACACACGCTCGGCCTGCTGGTGGTCGGCGCGTTCCTCCTCCTCGAGAACGCGCTGTGGCTCTACCTCTACCTGTTCCATCCCGCGTTCGTCGGGTGGTACGTCGAGAGCGGGACGGAGATGCAGGTGGGCATGATGCTGCTCTGTGGGCTGGAGCTGGTCGCGCTCGCGGTGCTCGCCGCACTCACCTGGCGGTAGGCCCCGGCGGCAACCTCGGACGAATTTTGGACGCAGTTCGGAAAACGCTCATCCCTCGCGACTGCCCTCCTCACGGTATGGCACCCACACGACGCGCAGTGCTCGGACTGGTGGCGACGGTGGGGGTAACTGGCTGTGTCGGTGGCTCCGACGGCACGGGTGGGGCGAGTCCCACGGCGACGCCGGCATCGACCAGCACGCCGGCGGCGACGGCCGGCCCGGCGGCCACCGTCGCAGTCGACAGTCACCCCGACCTCGGGGACCTCCTCGTCGGCCCCGAGGGGCTGACGCTGTACCTGTTCGACCAGGACACGCAGGGTGCGGGGTCGAGCGCCTGTGCCGGCGGCTGTGCGGAGGCGTGGCCGCCGCTGACCGTCGACGACGACTCCTCGGCCGGCGAGGGGGTGACGGCCGAGTTGACGACGTTCGAGCGCGAGGACGGGCGGACGCAGGTGGCCGCCGCCGGGTGGCCGCTCTACTACTTCGCCGAGGACGAGGCGCCGGGCGACGTGAACGGTCAGGGCGTCAACGGCGTCTGGTGGGTGCTCGCCCCCGACGGTACACCGGTGCGGACGGGGAGCGAGACCCCGACCGCCACCGGCGGCGGGAGCGGCGGTCCCTACTGAGGCGCCCCCGGCCTGCGAGCCACAGCAGGCTGCTTATCATCCGCAGTCTCGACGGGTGGACATGAGCGTCCGCGATGAGTTCGACGCCTGGGCGGCCGACGGCCGCGACCGGGGCATGGAGGACCGACACTGGCACACCGCGAAGCACGTCCTCGCGCGGATGCCCGTGGAGGCGGGAGACACCGTCCTCGACCTCGGGTGCGGGTCGGGCTACGCCGCCCGCGCTCTGCGAGAGACGAAGGACGCCGGCCTCGCCGTCGGCCTCGACGGTGCCCCCGAGATGGCCCGGAACGCCCGCGCGTACACCGACGACCCGGCCGTCGAGTTCCTCGTCGGGGACTTCGACGCGCTGCCGTTCGCCACGGACAGCGTGGACCACTGTTTCTCGATGGAGGCGTTCTACTACGCCGCCGATCCGCACCACACCCTCGCCGAACTCGCGCGCGTCCTCCGACCCGGCGGCACCTTCCACTGCGCGGTGAACTACTACGAGGAGAACGTCCACAGCCACCACTGGCAGGAGAACATCGCCGTGGAGATGACCCGCTGGGACCGGGCCGAGTACCGCGAGGCGTTCCGCGAGGTCGGCTTCCACGTCGCCACGCAGGACAACGTCCCCGACCGTGAGACGGAGATCCCGCCGGCGGAGGAGTTCCCCACGGAGAACTGGGAGACCCGCGAGGCGATGGTCGAGCGCTACCGCACCTACGGCACCCTGCTGACCGTCGGCGTGGTCCCCTAGCGCGCCGAGGTCGCCTTCTCCCCCGTCCGCTCGGCGTGGACGTGGTCCGCCAGTCGCAACGCGAGCGCCGCGATGGTGAGCGTGGGGTTCGCCGCCCCACCGGTGACGAACACGCTGCTCGAACTCACGTACAGGTTCGACAGGTCGTGGGTGCGGCAGTTCGGGTCGACCACGCTCGTCTCGGGGTCCGTCCCCATCCGCGTCGTCCCGAGGTGGTGGAGGGCGTACCACGGGTCCTCGGGGGTCACGGGCGCCTCGCGGTCGGTCGCACCCAGCTCCTCGAGGATGCCGTCGAGCAGGTCGAGCGACTCGGTCAGCGTCCCGCGGGCGGCGTCGCCCACCCCGAACGAGAGGTCGGGGACCGGATTCCCGGCGGCGTCGGTCGTCGACTCGTCGAGGCCGACGTGGTTGTCGTACTCGGGGGGCATCTCGACCCACGCGCCGATGGCGACCAGCCCCTCGTACTCGTCGCGGAGGTCGGCCAGCAGGTCGTCGCCCCAGCGCCCCCCGCCGAGGAGTCCCGGCGCCCGGCCGCTGACGGCGTTCCCCAGCCGCGAGGGGCGGACGAGCGCCGCCGTCGCCAGCGGCGTACCGGCCGTGTTCGACGGTTCGACGAGGACCGACCCGGTCGGCCCCCGGTCGTGCTGGTAGAACTGCTCGGTGAAACTCGTCGAGTAGCCCACGTTCTGCGGGGCGGTCGGTTCGTCGACGTAGCCCGTCAGTCGGACGTACGGGTGCTCCATGAAGTACCGGCCGACGAGGCCGCTGGAGTTCGCCAGGCCGTCCGAGTAGACCTCGGAGGTCGAGAGCAACAGGAGTCGGGCCGTCTCGACGGCCCCGCAGGCGAGTACGAACGTCCGGGCGCGCTGTCGGTGCTCGCCCCCGTCCGGCGTCCGGTAGACGGCGGCCGTGACCCGCTCGCCCGTAGCGTCGTGCTCCAGTCGGACGACGGGTGCCTCCGTGACGATGCGGGCCCCCCGCCGCTCGGCCCGTTCGGCGTGGACCGTCGCGTCGTACTTCGCGCCCGAGGGGCAGACGGGCGTGCAGGTGCCGAAGCCGACACACCCGCTCCGCCCGTCGTAGGGGACGGAGTTGACGGCGCGTGGCACCGGCGCGAGTTCGATGTCGAGGGCGTCGAACGCGTCGGCGAACAGCCGGTCCGAGTGACTCGTCGGGTGGGCCGGCAGGGGGAACTCGGTCGACCGTGGCGGCGCGTACGCCGAGTCGGCACCCGCCACGCCCAGTTCCACCTCCGCGCGGGCGTAGTACGGTTCGAGGTCGGCGTAGGAGATGGGCCAGTCCTCACCCACGCCGTACCGTGTCCGCATCTCGAAGTCCTCCGGGTGGAGCCGCGGAGTCATCCCGCCCCAGTGCAGCGAGGTGCCGCCGACGCCCTTCACGCGACTCGTGTTCAGGCTGTACGCCTGCTCGCCGGAGGTGCTGTACGCGTCGCGCGGCCCACCCATGTCCCACACCGCCTGGAACGTCGACCCGGGGTGGAGCGCCCGGCGCATCCGCTCCATGCGGTCCTCGAGGTCGAAGCGTGGACCGGCCTCGAGGACGACCACGTCGTGACCGCGGGCCGCCAGCGAGTCCGCGACCAGCGCCCCGCCGGGGCCGGAGCCGACGACACAGACGTCCGGGACGTTCGCCGCGGACCGCCGCGCCCGGAACCGTCGGGTCACCGTCCCACCTCCTCGGGCGCGTGCGGGGCGCGCTGGTAGGCCTCGTGGCCACCCCCGTAGCCCGGCGGGTTCTCGATGCCGACGAGACGCCCGCCGACCGGCGTGCTGAACAGCGCGAACAGCAGTTCGTCGACGACGTAGTGCCTGATGCGTGAGGCCGTCCCGCCGTCCGGGTCCGCCCGCGCGCCGTTGACGCCCAGTTCCCGCAGGACCGCCTCGCACTCGGCGGGCGCGCACTCGGTCAGCGGCGCCCCGTGGACGAGTCGCGCCTGCTCGTCGAGCGCCCCGACGGCCCGTTCGACCGCCGCGAGGTAGGTCGGGTCGACCCGCGCCCGGCCGGCCACGTAGCGCTCGACGAACGCCGACGAGGGCGTGACGGCGCTCGGGTAGACGGCCGCGGCGACGGCCACCAGCCCGTCCACGGTCGGCGTCGGGGGGCGGACCGTCGCGAGCGACGCGCGACCCACGCCGGCGCCGATGCCCAGCGCCCCGAGTGCGACCACGGCGTCACGGCGCGTGAGTCGGTGGGGGGCCCCCTCGGTCACCCACGCCCCCGGCGACGGGGCGCCGCCGTCCGAACGCTCCGGGCCCCGGGCGGTCCCGACCGCAGTCGGCCCCCCGTCCGACCCACCTCGCGAGGCGAGCGCGAACGCGACGAACGCGAGAGCGAGCACACCGCCGAGCACCTGCACCCACCGGCCAGACTCGACGACGACGGTGAACACCACGCCGGCCAGCCACGCGGGGACGCGCCCGCCGAACAGGGCCGCCGGGTCGGTGACGTACCCGAGGTCCTCGGCGAGCGTGCTCAGGACGACGCCGACCCCGACCCAGAGCACCGCCACGACGGCCGGGGTGGCGACCCGGTAGCGCCGGTGGTTCGTCGTGGTGTCGAGTCCCGACACGGGCGGGTGGCCGAGGAGCCGTGCCCCGGTGAGATACAGCGCTGGGCCGAGGGGGACCGCCACGACGAGCGTCTCGACGGCCCGGACCGGGACGACGGAGACGAACGCGCTGGCCCCGACCGCGGTGGCGACCCAGCCGACCGTCGCGGCGTGGCACAGTCCCGCGACGGCGACGACGCCGGCGAACGCGAGCGGCCAGCGTCGGCCGCCGACGAGCCACGGCGTCTCACGGCGGACGGCCGCCCAGAGCGCCACGCCCACCGCGGCGAAGGCGAGGGTGCCGGCCGTGCCCGCCGCCACCGTCGTCGGCGACCCGCCGACGACCGTGTGGTAGCTCGCCGCCCCGGCCACCACGCCGAGCGTGCCGGCCCGCCCGAACAGCACCGCGAGGGGGACGACCAGCGCGCCCGCCGCGAAGACACCGACGAGCGGTGCGCTGACGGCGAGCACGCCCGCGAACCCGACGGCGACGGCGACCACCACCTGCGTCCCGCGCCCGACCCGGTCGACCCGTAGGGAAGTCATCCCTCCGAGAGAGGTCTGTGAGTGTCTTGGTTACAGACCAGTTAACGGTGACTCCGTCCCGGTCGGGTGGCGCGGGACCACAATTGTATGCGGTGTGGTGCGGCAGTGGTGACGACGAGTCTGTCGGGAGCGCGTGCGCCGGCGACCAGTCTGGGCCTGCTGGACGCGACGATGGTCGGTATCGGCGCGATGACGAACACGATGGCGAGGTCTCCCTCGTCGCCGTCGAGCCGGACGTGGCCGACGAGGTGTCGTGGCTGTTCCGGGGCTGAGACCCGCTCCCGACCTCCGGGACCGACCCCTCCTTCCCGACTTCCGGGACCGACCCCTCACCCCTTTTCAGGCGGCACCACACTCCCGAACATGGACCTCCGTGTCATCGTGGTCGGTGGCGGTCGGGTGGGGTACCACGCCGCCGAGTCGCTGGAGGAGCAGGGACACCGGGTGGTCGTCGTCGAGCGGGACGGCGACCGGTGTGAAGAGATTGCCGACGCGTACGTCGCCAGCGTCGTCGAGGGCGACGGGACCCGGCCGGACATCCTCCGTCAGGCCGACCCGGAGCGGGCCGACGTCATCCTCGCGCTGACGCCGAACGCCGGGGCCAACCTCGGGGCCTGTGTGCTGGCCTCGCGGCTGAACCCCGACCTCCGGACGGTGATGCGGGTCGCGACACCGGCGGGTGCCGAGGGGTACGAGGAGGTGGTCGACGCCACCGTGTTCCCGGAGCGGGCCGGCGCCCGTGCGGCCGTCAACGCGGCCACCGGTGACGCGATGTGGGCGGTCGAGTCGCTCCCCGGCGAACTGGAGATCATCGAGATGCGGGTCATCGAGGACTCGCCGCTGGCAGGCCGGTCGCTCTCGGCGGTGAGCCTGCCACACGGCAGTCTCGTCGTCTCCGCGGCCGACGGCGACCGTATCGCCAGCGCCGAGACGACGCTCGAACCGGGTCGGGCGTACCTCGTCGCGGCGGAACCGAACGTGACCGACGAGGTCAGACAGCTGTTCCACGGATGAGTCACGACCAGCGCAAACCGGCGGCCGAACTCGGCCTGCTGGACGCGACGATGATCGGGATGGGCGCGATGATCGGGGCGGGCATCTTCGTCCTGACCGGGCTCGCCGCGGAGATCGCCGGGCCGGCCGCCATCCTCGTCTTCGCACTCAACGGGGTCGTGACGGCGTTCACCGGCCTCTCGTACGCGGAACTGGCCGCCTCCATCCCCAAGTCGGGCGGCGGCTACGCCTTCGTCCGCGAGGTGTTCGACGACCTCGCCTCGTTCGTGATGGGGTGGATGCTCTGGTTCGCCTACATGATCGCGGGGACGCTGTACGCGCTCGGGTTCGCCCCGAACTTCCTCGAGTTGCTCCACGTCTACGGGCTCGTCCCGCCGCCGGACGCGGTGGGGGCAGTGTCGCTGGTGGCGGGGGTCGCCGTCCCGCCGGAGGTGGCGCTCGCGGCCGTCGCCGTCTGCCTGCTGGTCTCGGTCAACGCCGTCTCGACCGCCGCCAGCGGGAGTCTGGAGACCGTGTTCACCATCGTCAAGGTGAGCATCCTCGTCGTGTTCGTCGCGTTCGGACTGACCTCCCCGATGTTCGTCCCCGGCGCGGAGTTCCAGCCCCTGTTCGGCGACGGCGGCCCGTTCGCCATCCTGCCGGCGATGGGGCTGACGTTCATCGCGTTCGAGGGATACGACCTCATCACCACGGTCACGGAGGAGGTGGAGAACCCGCGGCAGAACATCCCGCGGGCCATCTTCATCAGCCTCGCCGCCACCGTCGTCGTCTACCTCGCCGTCGTCACCGTCGCCATCGGCACCCTCGGCGCGGACGGCCTCGCCGAGGCCGGCGAGGCCGGCATCGCGCAGGCCGCCACGGCGTTCATGCCCGAGTTCCCCGTCGTCGGCGAGGGTGGGGCCGTCATCGTCTTCGGCGCCGTCTTCTCCACGCTGACGGCGCTCAACGCGGTCGTCATCGCCTCCTCGCGCGTCGCGTTCTCGATGGGGCGGGAGGGCCAGCTCCTCCCGCGCGTGGGGCGCATCCACCACCGCTTCGGGACGCCGTTCGTCGCCATCCTCGCCTCCTCGGTGGTGATGCTGTTCGCCGTCGTCCTCCCCACGAAGAGCGCGGGCAACATGTCGAGCCTGTTCTTCCTGCTCTCGTTCGTCGTGGTCAACGGCGCGGTCATCCGCCTGCGTCGCGAGCGCCCGAACCTGACCCGCCCCTACGAGATGCCGCTCTACCCGCTCCCACCGGTCGTCGGTATCGTGCTGAACCTCGTGCTGACGGGCGTCCTCGTCGAGTACCTCGTCCGGACCGACCCGCTCGCGCTCGCGTTGAGCGCCGGGTGGATCGGTCTCGGGCTGGTCGCGTACGTCCTCGTCGTGCGTGGGGAGTCGGCCCCCACCGCCGCCGAGTCGGCCGTCGAAGCGGGCGACGACTGAGTCTTCGACCCGCTCAGTCGAGCAGTTTCTCGCCCGCCTCCACCGCCACCTCCAGCGTGTTCTCCGCGGGCGGGATGGGGCAGGCGAACGCCTCGTTGTACGCGCAGAAGGGCGAGTACGCGAGGTTGAAGTCCAGCGGCACCGTGCCGCCGTTCACCAGCAGGTCGTCGGGGTCCCGCGGGTGGAGTTCGATGTACCGGCCCGCGCCGTAGGTCTCCTCGCCGCTGGTGGCGTCGCGGAACGGGACGAACAGCGTCTCGCCGGACTCGTCGCCCGCCTGCTCGTAGGCGTAGAGGTCGCGCTCCTCGCCCGCGAGGTCGAACGTCAGTCTCGCCACCCGGACGTACTCGACGGGGTGGCCGGCGGTCATCTCCATCTCGAACGTGTCGTCGTCGTCGACGGGTTCGAGGGTGGCCTCGACCCGGTAGTCGGGGTCCGGGGGGTAGTACGAGAGCCCGTCGAACGCGTCCTTCTCGTCGTCCGGGATGGGCGACTGCGGGTGCTCGGCGAAGAAGTGGTCCTTCTCGTGGCGGTGGTGTTCGAGTTCCTCCTCCCACTCGGCGGTGTCGACGTCTGTCTCGCTCATGGTGGCCCCACTAGTCGGTCACCCTTGGTAACCCTTCCGCACGTGTGTGTGCCCGGTGGGGTCCCGTTTCGGGTCGAGCGCAGTTCGGGTACCGTAGGGGTCGCTGTGCGTTCGAGCGGTGTGGTGCGTTCCGTGCGTTCGAGCGGTGTGGTGCGTTCCGTGCGTTCGAGCGGGGAGACTAGCGCGGTACAACCGAGACCGCACGGCTCCGCGAAGCGGCCGGTCAGCCCGAAGGGCCGACACGGCGGCCCTGCCCTCCCCCGTGCCCGACTACACGCTCCAGCCGGTCGCGTGAGTCGGGCAGGCCACCTGCTTCACCCGCCCGACGAGACCGCCGGCCGCCGAGGACCACGCGGCACCGCCGCGTGTGTCCGAGGTGGGGGAGGGACGGCCTGCCGTCCCGGGCCGCCCTGCGCGGCCCGGGCGGCCGCTCCGCTGTGCGGTTCAGTTGTACCGCGCTGGCACTCTCGCTCTCCGTCACGGTGTCCTCTCCGCGCCCCCCGCCACACCCGGCGGACCGTCACCTTCATCCAGACAAGCCGTGAACGAACAGTCCATGCGACGGCTCCACGCGCGGTACCCCTTCCTCCGGGCCTCTCGCGAGGCCGTCCAGGACGCCGAGGTGGACCTCGGCCAACTGGTGACGGAGGGCGGGCCGGCGGTCGAACGGGGCCGTGAACGGGTCGAGCGCGCCCTGCTGGCCGGGACGGTGGCCAGCGAGGGCCGGTCCTCGACGCGGGCCGAACTGCTCTCCTACCCGGTAGCGCGGGTACTCGTCTCGCTGCTCGACACGCCCGGCGCGGTGGCCAAGTACGCCAACGCCGAGGCCGCCCTCGCCCACGCGCGGTTCACCGAGGACTTCGACGACGACGCCCAGCTCAAGTCGACGGACCGCGAGCGTCTCTCGCTCGACCGACTGCTCGCCGACTTCGACCTCTCCGGACAGGTCCGGCCCACGGGCGAGGGAGAGTTCCTCGTCGACGTGACCGCGTACCTGAAACTCGCCTCGGCGCTGGAAGGCGAGCGGTGGCGCCTCGTCGCCCGCGAGCTACACGACGGCGTGGTCCCGGTCCGGCGGCCGGAGCTCTACACCCTGCTCCGTGAGGCGGTGCGCCGGCGGGTGGCCGACGACCTGCCGCTCTCCGTTCCCGAGGGGGTCGCCGACGCGCTGGCCGGGCAGGTCCGGACGCTGAAGGACGCCGTGGCGGACGTGGAGTTGCGCGCGACGCCGGACGTGGTCGAACCGGAGCTGTTCCCGCCGTGCGTGAAGGCGCTGCTCGAACGGGCGCCCGACCTCGACCGGCGGGGCCGGTTCGCGCTGGTGTCGTTCCTCGCGGGACTGGACGTGGACACGCAGGACGTGCTGGCGTTCTACGGCGTCGAGACGGAGAGCGACGCGGACTCCGTGGAGTACCAGTTCGAGCGCCTCGCCGACAGCCGCGGGGCGGCGTTCCCGCCGCCGGCGTGTGCGACGATGCAGGCGTTCGACCTGTGCGTGGACCGCGACGAGGTCTGCGCGGACATCGGGCACCCGGTGACCTACTACGCCGAGCGCGTCGAGCGGGCGGGCGTCGCGGTCGACGCCGACGCCGGTACCGCCGACGGCGACTGACCCCGTCCCTGACGGATGGTCCGACTACCGGCCCGAGAGGAAGAAGCCGACGGCGAACATGAGGACGATGAACCCGACGATGGCGCCGAGCAGCGCCACCGCCCCCTCCGGTCCGAACCCGCCACGACCGCCGTAGTTCATGCCGATGGCGACGACGGCGACGACGAACACGACGACGGTGACCAGCGAGACGGCTATCTCGACCACCGTCTCGCGCGCTATCTGCATGTCCCGGCGTTCTGGGGGCCCGAAGAAAAGGACTTCGAAGCGTTCGAGAGCCCCGAACGCGCTCAGGCCGGTCTCGCGCCGACCGACCGCCGGTAGTAGTAGCCGACCAGCGGACCGAACACGACGAGGGTGGCGACCACCGCGCCGGTCAGGACGACGACGGTCACCGGGAGGGCGGTGTTCGTGTCGAGCGCCCCCGCCGTCCCAGCGGCCACGAGGAAGAACAGGTACAGCACGAACAGCCCCCGGACCGCGTGGAGGCGACTCCCCTCGCCGAGGAACGTCAGGTCGCCACCGAGCGCGACCTCGACGACGTCGAGCGCGGCGAAGACGGCGACGGCGCCGACCATCCCGACGACACCACCTACGAGCGTCGACAGGGAGAGGGCGTCGGCGACCCAGCCGGCGAGCAGGCTGTACAGGAGGAGGAACGCCACGGTGTGCACCGCGACGTGGATCGACCGTTCGGAGACCATACGGACAGTTCTGCCACCCGACAGTAAGAGTCCGTCGCCAGCGTCAGGGCCGTATCGTGTTCGACGCGAGGTCACGGGGGAAGTGCGTCAGCACCTCGTACCCGTCCTCGGTGACGGCCACCGTGCCGGAGTGGCGGTAGCCAGCCTCGTCGGTGTAGAGGCCGGGCTCGATGGTGTAGACGTGGCCGGCTTCCATCGTCCGGTCGGCGGGGTCGTCGCGGTGTTCACTCCAGCCAGTGTCGACGTACGGCGGTTCGTGGGCACCGAGTCCGATGTTGTGCCCGACGTGGTGCCGAGCGAGGTCGGCGATGCCCTGCTCGGCGAGGTAGTCGTGGACCGCGTCGTCCACGTCCGCGAGCGGCACCCCCGGCCCGCACGCCTCGATGGCGATGGTCTGGGCCTCCAGCATCTGTTCGAAGCGGTGGGCCTGCTCGTCGCTCGGCTCGCCGACGAACATCGTCCGCTCCAGCTCCGAGTAGTAGCCGTCGACGTTCGCCGTCGCGCCCGTTATCAGCACGTCCCCCTCCGAGAGTCGTTCGTTCGGGGTGTGCCCGTGCGGGAGCCGGGTCTCGGCACCGCTGATGTAGCCCGCGTGGACGGGGCCGTCGCCACGCGTGCGGACGGCGTACTCGCTCCCGAGCGTGTCCAGCATCGCCCGCGAGGCCGCCATCGAGGCGCGCTGGGAGACGGTCACCGGGTGGGCACCGACCTCGGTGAAGTCCGCCAGGTAGCGGTGGCCGAGGTTGGCCCACTTCGCCGACTCCCGGATCAGGTCGACCTCCGTCTCGCTCTTGGCCCAGCGCAGCCGGTCGACCCACGACTGGGTGTCGACCGCCACGGACGCCGAGAGCGCCGGCCCCTCGTAGCCCATCACCCCCGGCGCGCCGTCGCTGTCGGCCGCGACCGACGCGGCACCGAGGCCGTCGAGCATCGAGGCGACGACACCCATCGGGTCGCCACCGGGGTAGTCGAAGTAGTCGTGGACCGCGTCGACGCGCGGGTTCGGGGCGACCCGTTCGACCTCGAGTCGCGGGACGACCAGTTCGACGCGGTCGGCCGTGACGGCGAGACAGACCGGCCGCTCGGTCTGGATGTGGTGGAAGCCAGTCAGGTACTCGATGCTGGTCGCGCCGAACCAGACGGCGGCGTCACACGTGGTGTCGGACAGGCGCTCGCGGACCGCGGCGAGGCGGGACTCGAACTCGCTCGCGGGGACACGCGTCGTCATACCGCTCTCTCGGTCGCGGGCGGCAAGTAGCCTGTCCCGTCCCGGCGTGGGGCGAGCGGGCCTTTATCGCGTCTCGTCGCCACCCGACCGGCATGACCGAGACCCTCCAGACCGGCGGTGACACCGCTCCACCCTCCGTGCCCTCCCGTTCGTGGGGTGAGCGCCTGCGCCGGTTCGGTGTCCTGTTCCTGCTCGGGACGGTCGGCGTCGTCGCGCTCGTCCGCTCGACCGACCTCGCCACACTCGAGGCGACCGCCGAGGCCGCCGGCCTCCCGGCCGCCGTCCTCCTCGCCATCAGCGTCGGCCAGTCGCTCGTCCTCCTCTCGCTCGCCGTCGCGGTCGGCCTCTACGCCGCGCCCCGCGTCGGCTTCGAGTCACACCTCCTCTCACGACTCTCCGAGGGCACGCCGCTGGCCCCCGCGGTCCGCTCGTTCGCCCGGCCCGCGCTCCTCGGCGGGGTCGCGGTCGGGGCGCTCCTGCTCGCCCTCGATGTCGTGGCGCCGACGCCCGTCGACGGGACGGCCGCACCCACCGTCACCGTCGGCGCGCTGCTCGCCAGCCTCCCCCTCCGGCTGCTCTACGGCGGCGTGACCGAGGAACTCCTGCTCCGCTGGGGCGTGATGTCGCTCCTCGCGTTCGCCCTGTTCCGGACGGTCGGCCGGCGCGCCGAGGCGCTCTCGCCCGCGCTGGCGTGGACGGCCATCGTCGGCTCGTCGGTGCTGTTCGGTGTCGGCCACCTCCCCGCCGCGCTGACCGTCTACGGCGCGCTCACGCCAGCGGTGCTCGCGTTCGTCGTCGGGGGGAACACCCTCGCCGGCCTCGTCTTCGGGTGGCTGTTCTGGCGTCACGGCCTCGAGGCGGCGATGGTGGCCCACGCGCTGGCACACGTCGTCGCCGTCGCGGTCGGGTTCCTCTCGCTCGCGTAGCGGGCGAAGATATACACTCGCCGGCGTCTCCCGGTCGGTATGATGGACCCAGAGCGCCTCGACCCGCCCGCGCCGACCGTCCCTGACCGGCCCCGCACGTTCCGCTACGACGGCGAGGTGCGCCCCGGCGAGACCCGCCACCTCCGCTACGAGGTGGGCGAGACGTACCACGGCGCCGCCGTCGAGGTGCCGGTCACCATCGTGAACGGCGCCCGTCCGGGGCCGCGCCTGTTCGTCTCGGCGGCCATCCACGGCGACGAACTCAACGGCGTGAAGGTGGCACAGGAGGTGGCGGCGCGCTACGACCCCGACGACCTCGCGGGGACGCTGGTCGTCGTCCACGTCGCCAACGTCCCCGGCTTCCAGGCCCAGCAACGCTACCTCCCCATCTCCGACCAGGACCTGAACCGGGCGTTCCCCGGTCGCGAGTCCGGGACCACCGCCTCGCGGATGGCCCACGCGCTCTGGGAGGCGTTCTACTCGCGGTGTGACCTCGGGCTGGACCTGCACACCTCGACGCGCAACCGGACGACGATGTACCACGTCCGGGCGGACCTGAGCAGCCCCGACGTGGGGCGACTGGTGTGGGCGTTCGGCGCGAACGTCGCGCTCAACGGGGCGGGCGACGAGGGGTCGCTCCGGAAGGCCGCCACCGAGGCCGGCATCCCCACCGTCACCGTCGAGATGGGGAAGGCCCACCGCTTCCAGCCGGTCCTGATCGCGAAGGCCGTCGCCGGCATCGACAACGTCCTGCGGACCTACGGGATGGTCGACGGCGAGGTGACGGCCCCCGACTGGTTCCTCTCGACGGGCGAACCCGGCGACAAGGCGTGGCTCCGGGCCGACACCGGCGGCCTCGTCGACATGCAGTGGGGTCCCTACCCGTTCGTCCACACGGGTGAGACCATCTGCACGGTGACCGACCACTTCCGGAAGGAAGAGCGGGTCGTCGAGGCCCCGTTCACCGGGTTGCTCGTCGGGGTGCTCGAGAACCCCGTCGCGCTGCCGGGCCACCCGCTCTGTCACCTCGTGCGCGTGGACGAGGAGACCGCCGAGGAGATCGAGCGCGAGATCGCCACCGGCGAGTTCGACGGCTACCGGGCGAACGGGACGGTGTGGCGGGCGCCCGAGCAGACGTGAGTCCGGGCACCCGCAGACGCGAGCGATACGGTCGCACCCACGCTCCGCGGTCCGCTGCGCTCACCGCTCCGCCGAGGCGTCTCGCTCCACGCGCCTCCGCGCACCCGAAGTCTAATGTCTCGGACGCACCTCGCCCCGGTATGGCAGACATCGGCATCGACCTTCCCGACCGGATTCTCACCGAGATAGACCGCCTCGTCGAGCAGGGTGAGTTCCTCAACCGCGACCAGGCCGTCGAGGAACTGCTGGGGATGGGCGTCTCCGCCTACGAGACGACCACGGACGAGCCGGTCGAGGGCGTCGGCGACGACCCGTTCTCGCAGGCCGTCGACGACCAGCAGGACCCCGCGATGCGCGACGACGACTTCGGCGGCGGCTACTGATCCCGCCGGACGTCGCGGGCCCCGACCCACCCACCGGCTGTACCCGACGACATCCTTTTCTCGTGGCCACGCACACCGTGCGACAGCACACCGCATGAGTCTGTACCCCACGCAGGAGTGGCTGGAGGAGTACGGCAGACGCCTCGACGAGAACGCCGCGCTGGACGACGTGGCGGCCGGGTGGGGTGTCGGCTTCGACGGCGGCATCCTGCTGGTCATCACGGACGTCCCCGTCGAGGAGACGACGCTCGGTGACCTCCCGCCCGCGGCGCTCGGCGACATCCCCGAGGACATCCGGGCTGGCGTCGCGAACGTCACGCTCGCCGAGGCGCCGACGAAGTTCGGCGAGCGCCTCCGCCCCTCGCTCCCCGCCGTGGTCCAGGACCTGCTCTACCAGGTCGAGACGTACGTCGACGACGGGACGGTGTACGCCTACGTCGGGCTGGAGAGCGGCCGCTGTACCGGCGTCGAGTTGCTGGAATCCCCCGACGACCGGGAGACGGGGTTCGCCGTCCGAGCCACCTGCCGGGAGTGGCAGCGCCTCGTCGACGGCCGGCCCGCGCTCTCGGCGCTCCTCGGCGGCGACCTGCGCATCGAGGGGAACCCCGCCCGTATCGCCCAGTACGCCACCGTGTTCCACCTGCTGGCCGACGTGGCCGCCGAGGTGGAGACGACCCACCTGTTCCCGCGCTCGCCGGACCCGCCAGCCGAGCGACTCCTGGACGAGGCCCTGCGGGGCCCCATCCGCGTCCAGCAGGCGATGCAGCGCAACGCGATGCGCTCGGCCCGCCTGTTCGGGTTCCGGTAGTCCGGCCGCCGCCGACGCACTCTTGTCGCTGCCCGTCCGCGGGGGGCCATGGGCACCACAGACACCACTCCCGACTCGCCGATTCCCCGCCTCGGACTGGGGACGTGGCAGAACACCGACTTCGACCAGTGCCGCGAGAGCGTCAGGACCGCCATCGAGGTGGGCTACCGCCACGTCGACACCGCCGAACTCTACGAGAACGAGCGTCCCGTGGGTGCGGGTGTCGCCGCGGCCGGCGTCCCGCGCGAGGACGTCTACCTCGCGACGAAGGTGCTCCACCCGCGCGAGGCGGGCGACGTGACGCGTGCTTCCATCCGGGCTGCCGTCGAGGGCTGTCTCGACCGTCTCGCCGTCGATGCCGTGGACCTGCTCTACGTCCACTGGCCCAGCGACTACGACCTCGACCTCGTCCACAGCACGCTCGCGGAACTCCGCGACGACGGCCTCACCGACGGCGTCGGCGTCAGCAACTACGAACCAGAGCACGTCGATACGGCCCTCGAGACGGACCCCGCTATCCTCGCGAACCAGGTGGAGTGTCACCCGCTGCTCCCGCAGGGCGACCTCCGCGAGCACTGTGCCGACGTGGGCGTCGACGTGGTCGCGTACGCGCCGCTGGCCCACGGCCACGTCTTCGACGTGCCCGAACTCCAGTCGGTGGCCGAGGACCACGGCGTGAGCGTCCCCCGCGTGACCCTCGCGTGGCTCCGGGCGAAGGGGGTCGCCGCGGTGCCGAAGGCGACGAGCGAGGCACACGTCCGCGACAACTGGGCCTCGCGTGACCTCGACCTGTCCGACGCGGACGTGGCGACCATCGACGGCATCGAGCGGACCGAGCGGTTCTTCGACCCAGACTACGCGCCGGACTGGTGAGTGCGCGACTCAGTCTTCCGGTGGCGTTCGGTGGAACACTCGCTCACGCTCTCCGCTTCGCTCGCAGGAGGAAGTCCGCTCTCCCCGATTTGAACGGGGGACAAGTCGATCTACAGTCGACTGCTCTACCAAGCTGAGCTAAGAGCGGTCTACCAGAACGGAGCCGACGGTCGGACTTAACGGTTATCATACCGTCCCGTGTGCCCGACGACAGACAGGTGTCCGACGCCGCGCGAAGTTTCAAGTACGACGGAAGACAAGCGTGTACGACGGATGAGCAAGATCACGTTCCGAGCCGACGACGACCTCATCGAGCAGCTGGAGGAGTTCGACGCCTCCAAGAGCGAGGTCATGCGTGAGGCCCTCCGGGAGTACCTCGGGGAGCCGACGGCTGGGCTCGGGACGCAGTCGACGGCGTCTGACACGTCGTCCGTGGATCCGGCTTCGGGCAGCCTCGACGAGATGCTGGTCGAACGCATCGACGCGCTCATCGAAGACCGACTGGACGCGTACGACTCGCGGACGGCGCGTAAACCGCAGGATGTGAACGTAAACATCACTCTCGACGGCGATTCCGGCAGTGCCGGGGTGTCGGAGGGTGAGGCCCGTAAGACACCCGTGGACGAGGGCGTAAACGAGCCCGAGCCGGAGGCGAAGACGTGTAAACAGTGCGGCGACGACCTGCCGCCGTCTGCCGTTTACTGCGCCAACTGCGGGGAGAAGGCGAGCCACCGCGTGTTCTGCGACTGCGGGGACGAGATCCGCTCAGACTGGGCGTTCTGCCCCTCCTGCGGGCGTCGGACGCCGGCGGCCGATGTGTTAGACAAGTCGTAAACGACGGGCATACGCCCTCGAGCTGCCGACAGAGTACGAGTACCACCCGTAAGAGATGCACCTCGACGTGCCGGCTCCCGCCCAAACGGGCCGGTCTCGACCGCCGAAATCGGCCTCAGGGCCGACGTGCGTCTGACGCACGCACGACGGTAAACGGCGTAAATGGCCGTCTCAGGCTGTATACCGCCGTAAGTGTTGTCGTGTCTTACGCTGGTGAAAACATTTATAATACAACAGTCTGTGGTAGGAGATGCGTAAGACGGTCGTCTTACAGGGCGTGTGCGGCGGGGTGACTCGCCGCAGCGTGTGCACCCTGGAGACACAGTGCGGGCGTGTGCCGCCTCCGTCTTACCGGACCACAAGGGGAAATACCAAAATGGAGCGTGTGACACTACGGATTCCGAAGCAGCAGATAGATGAGGTCGAACGGCTTGTCGACACCGGCAAGTTCCCGAACCGCAGCGAGGCGATTCGCGCGGCCGTTCGAGAGATGATCAACGAGGAGGCCGACGACGAGCAGCCGCCCAAGCGCCGCGGCTGGGCCAAGGTGTAAGATGCAGGACATCGTCAACTCCGCACTCGAGAACGCGGAGAAAGAGAAGCGCGACGTCGACGCGTCGTCCGACGGGGACGAGTTCGGTGACCCGCGCATCGTCATCATCGGGGCCGGCGGCGCCGGCAACAACACCGTCAACCGCCTGTACAACATCGGCGTCGACGGTGCCGACACGGTGGCCATCAACACCGACAAGCAGCACCTGAAGATGATCGAGGCCGACACGAAGATCCTCGTCGGCAAGTCGCTCACCCAGGGGCTGGGTGCCGGTGGCGACCCCTCGATGGGCGAGCGCGCCACCGAGATGGCGCAGGGCACCATCAAGGAGGTCCTCGGTGATGCCGACCTCGTGTTCGTCACGGCCGGTATGGGTGGCGGGACCGGCACCGGTGCCGCCCCCGTCTGTGCGAAGATCGCCAAGGAGCAGGGCGCCATCGTCGTGGGCATGGTCTCGACGCCGTTCAACGTCGAGCGTGCCCGCACGGTGAAGGCCGAGGAGGGGCTGGAGAAGCTCCGCAACGAAGCGGACTCCATCATCGTCCTGGACAACAACCGCCTGCTCGACTACGTCCCGAACCTGCCCATCGGCAAGGCGTTCTCGGTGATGGACCAGATCATCGCCGAGACGGTCAAGGGTATCTCCGAGACCATCACCCAGCCGAGCCTCATCAACCTCGACTACGCGGACATGACGTCCATCATGAACCAGGGCGGCGTGGCCGTGATGCTCGTCGGGGAGACGCAGGACAAGAACAAGACCGAGGAGGTGGTGAAGGACGCGATGAACCACCCGCTCCTCGACGTCGACTACCGCGGTGCATCGGGGGGACTGGTCCACATCACCGGCGGCCCCGACCTCACGCTGAAAGAGGCCGAGGGTATCGCCCAGAACATCACCGAGCGGCTCGAGGCCTCCGCGAACGTCATCTGGGGCGCTCGCATCCAGGAGGAGTACAAGGGTAAGGTGCGGGTCATGGCCATCATGACCGGCGTCCAGTCCGCCCAGATCCTCGGACCGACGACCCAGAAGCAGGCCAACGCCTCCCGCCGCGCCATCGAGGGCGGCGAGACCGGCGGCCAGCAGGGGAGCTCCGGCTCCTCGTTCGAGGCGAGCGGCAACGGCGGCAGCGGCTCCGTCGACTACGGCGAGACGGACGGCGGCGAGTCCCAGCTCGAGAAGAACAACGGCCTCGACGTCATCCGATAACCGACAGGTCGAGATTCAAACCTTTCTTTCGGCGGCGGTGTACTGCGATTAGCGAGATTACTTCTAGCGCAGTCTGTCTGACATCCGTCACACGACCGGCGGACGGACGTCTGTCGCGTGGCGTGTATTACGCCGACTCGGCGGCCCGTTCGGGGGTCGCCGGCAGGCCGTCGGCCGCCTCCACCAGCGAGCGGAACCGTTCGACGAACCGGGCGGCCGGTGCGCCGTCGACGGTGTCGTGGTCGACGCTGACCGTCACCGCGAGGAACTCGTGCGGTTCGACGGTCCCGGCCTCGTCGAAGGCCGGTCGCTCGGCGATACCCCCCACGGTCAGTTGCACCGGGTAGTTCGTGATGGGCACTCCCCACCCGCCGCCGGAGCCGAACATCCCGAGCGAGGTGACACAGGCCGTCCCGGCCGTCTCCCGCCACCGGTGGGGGAAGAGGTGTGGCAGGCGGTAGATCTGTCGGCGGACGATCCTGGGGAGCCGGAGTAGCCACGGGAGCCACCGCGACCGCTGGGTGGCGTCAGGTTCGCGCTGACGGGTCCGGATGGCCGCCGTGATGGCCTCGACGGACTCGTGGCCCGCGTCGCGGACGACGAACGGGACGCCGGTCCGGGTCCCGCCGACCTCGCTCTCGACGAGGACGGCCACGTCCACCGTCTCGAAGACCACCAGTCGTCCCCGCCAGTCGCGGTAGGCCTGCACCTCGGGGTGCTCGCGCAGCGCCCGCGCGAAGCAGTGGACGACGAACGCGGTGAACGAGAGGTCCTCCCCGGTCGCGGCCTCGTGGGCGTGGATGCGGCGACGTGCCTCCGTGACGTCGAACTCCACGAGACCGTGGATGGTGTGTCGACGGTGGCCCATCGCCACCGCGTCGACGACGGCCCGCCGTCGGAGCGGGAACGGTTCGACCCGGACGTCGTCAGCTGACGTGCGCTGGTTCATGCCGTACTGGAGCGCGCCGGGGGAGAACAGCGGTCGGTTGGCGCGCGCTACGTTCGGGCCCCGGTCAGTCGTCGCTCTCGCTCACGTCCGCCCCGGCCCCCGCCTCGTGGACGGACGCCACCAGCTGGCACTTCCGACACAGGTCACGCGTCGTCGGCGCGCCACACCGCTCGCACTCGCCCAGCGGCGGGCTCCCGTCGTCGCGGCTGGCCTCGCTCGCCAGCCGGGCGAGTTCCTCGTAGCCCGCGAGGATGGAGTGCCGCGTGCCAGGGTGGTTCTCCTCGAGTTTCAGGAGGAGGTCGCGGATCTCGCCGCGGTAGGCCTCGCTCGCGTGCGGGCACTCGGCCATGTGGACCGGCAGGTCCGCGAGGTGCGCGTATAGGGCGACCTCCTTCTCGGGCACGTCCCGGAGCGGCTTGGCCCGGGGGACGAACCGCTCGTCGTGGTCGGTCGAGCGGTCGGGGAACGCGCCCAGCGACGCGTCGAAGTGTTTCGCGACCTGGTTCACGTCGCCCGAGAGGAAGTTCATCAGCGCGGTCTGTGCCTCGTCGTCGAGGTTGTGGCCGGTCAGGAGCTTGTCCGCGCCCAACTCGTCGGCGTAGCGTTCGAGGACATCCCGTCGGAACACCCCGCAGTACGCGCAGGGGGCCATCCCTTCCGGGTCCGCCTCGGCCACGTCGTCCATCCGGAGGTCGAACTCGTCCTCGTAGGCGACGACCTCGTGGTCGATACCGAGGGCCTCGGTGAGTTCGAGACAGGCGTCCAGCGAGGCGTCGCGGTAGCCCTCGATGCCCTCGTGGATGGTCAGCGCGACCAGTTCGACGCGGGGGTCCTGCGCGAACACGTCGTGGAGGATGTGCGTGAGGACGACGCTGTCCTTCCCGCCGGAGAGGCCGACGACCCACGTCTCCGGGTCCTCCGGCGTGGCGCGCTGGGGGAGGAGGTCGTCCTCGCGGACCCGGCGGCGCACCCGCTTGTCCACCGACCGCAGGAAGTGCGCCTCGCAGAGGTGGAGCCCCGAGTACGCCGCGTGGGTGACGGCCGGGTCGCCACACTTGTCGCAGTCCATTGTCCGACTCTACGTGCGCGGACGGGTGACGGTTTCGCCTCGTGAGCGCGGAGCGGAACACTCGTGGTGTCCGCCCCGGACCCGACGACATGCTCGATTCCCTGCGCGTCTCGCTCTGGAAACTCGCCTTCCGCCTCTTCCCCGCCTACCGTGGCACCGGCGGTCGCATCACCCACATCGAACCGGACTGGTCGCACGTCGAGGTGGAACTGCCCCTCTCGCTCCGCACCCGGAACTACGTGGGGACAATCTTCGGCGGGTCGATGTACGGCTGTGTCGACCCGATCTACATGCTGATGCTCATCCGCCGGCTCCCGTCGGCCTACACGGTCTGGGACAAGGCGGCCGAGATACGGTTCGAGAAGCCCGGCCGTGACACCCTCCACGCCGAGTTCGCGGTGTCCGACGCGGAGGTCGAGGCCATCCGCGAGTCGCTCTCGCCCGGCGAGTCGCTGGACCGCGAGTACACGGTCGAACTCGTCGACGACGAGGGTGTCGTCCACGCGACCGTGGAGAAGACGCTCTACGTCCGGCAGGACCGGCCCGAGGGGCTGGTCGGTCGGGTACGGTCGTGGCTGGGCCGGTAGCGCGCCAAGCGAACCACTCTTTCTCCTCGACGCCCTACGCCGGCCAATGAGCGAGCAGGGCATGGGTCGGGCCGCGGCGGTCGACCGGGTCGAACGCATCGTCGAGGCGGTCGAGTCCGAGCCGATGCCCGTCCCCGTCCGCGAGGTGTGGGCCTTCGGCGACGTGGTGCTCGGACTGGACCCCGTCGCGCGGCTGGACGTCTACGTCACCAAGGACCTCCTGTTCAAGGACCGCCCCGGGGCCGAGGCCGAGTTCGAGGCGAGCCACGGGATGCAGGGGGTCGGCAAGACCGTCTCGGCGGACTGGGCCGAGGCATTCCCGGAGCATCTCCGCGCGAACGCGAACGGCCACGCCGCCCCCGAGAAGTGCCTCGGCGCACATCTCCTCCCCGAGGACGAACCGGTCCACCTCGAGGTCTGTAACACCGGGTTCGAGGACAACGTCACCCAGCGCCTGCGGGGTGCGCAGGCACGGGGCGACTGGACGCAGGTGCTCGACCCCCGGGCGGCCTGTCTCTGGGTCGACACCGAGGACGGCGGGGTCCGCAGCGAGGAGGCGTTCCGCAAGCTCCGCGCGGGTGAGTTCGTCTTCCCGACGCTGTCGGAATCGCTGTCGATGCTGGGGCTGGACGAGGCGGAGGCGAACGCCGCGGCGGACGCGGTGCGCCGCTCGCGGGCGGAGTCGGAGGGCGCGAGCGTCCGCGGGGACGTCGTCTGAGGGACAGGGTACAGGCCGGCCGCGGATTCGGTTGTTCAGGGTGCCAGACCCGGTGCGACGCGGCCCGTACCGTCTGTGACAACGTCACGTGGTAAACCCCTTTTCCGAACTCTCACCCAAATCTCTCGAAGATTCGGCTAGAGGGTTCGATTCTCGGGGTGAACGGTCCCGAACCGGTCGTCTTTCGTGTCGACGAGTGGAGTGACTAGCGCGGTACAACGTGAACCGCACCGCGGAGCGGCCGGTCCGCCCTCGCGGGCGGACACGGTACCCCTGCCCTCCCCCGCTTCGCCCCCGCGCTCGCTTCGCTCGCGCAGCGTGCGAAGGCCACTGGCACGCTCAGCCCTCGAACCCGTCCTCGAAGCGGAACGTGCCGTCCCGCTGGACGACCTCGCCGTCGACCTCGATGAACGAGTCCTCGCCCATGTCGACGATCATGTCCACGTGGGTCGCGCTGTCGTTGGCCTCGTTCTCCTCGCCCACGGTCCACGGGATGGAGCGGCCGATGGCCATGTGGACGGTGTCGCCCATCTTCTCGTCGAACAGCATGTTGTAGGTGAACCGGTCGATGTCGCGGTTCATCCCGATGCCGAGTTCACCGAGGCGCCGGGCGCCGTCGTCGGTGTTCAGGAGGGCGGTCAGGACCGCCTCGTTCTTCTCGGCCGAGTGGTCGACGACCTCGCCGCCCTCGAAGACGAGACGGGCGCCGAGAATCTCGCGGCCCTGGTTGACGACCGGCTTGTCGAAGGTCACCTCCCCCTCCACGCTCTCGGGGAGTGGGGCGGTGTAGACCTCGCCGCCCGGCAGGTTCAGTTCGGCGTAGTCGTTCGCGGTGGGGTTGCCCGCGACGGACATCGTCACGTCGGTGGTGTCCCCGGAGACGATTCGGACCTCGTCGGCGGGGTCGAGGATCTCCACCATCTGCTGCTGGTGCTCCCGTTGCTGGTCCCAGTCCTTGTCGATGGCCGCGTAGACGAAGTTCTCGTAGGCCTCCGTGGCCATCTCGGCCTCCTGTGCGTTGCCGGGCGCGGGGTACTGCGTGCCGACCCAGCGCTTGCCCATCCGCTCCTCGAAGATGGGACGGTGGGCCTTCGAGTACGCGGCGGTCTTCTCGGGGTCCACGTCGCTCGTCTGGCGGGTGTTGGTGTCCCCTCTGATGCTCACGTAGACGTCGGCGGCCTCCATCTGCGCGAGGGCGTGTTCGGGCGTCTCGAACTGGTCGGCGTCGGCCGCGTGCATGAACGCCCGGTGGGCCGCCGTCGTCTGGCCGAGCCACTGGGGGTTGGCACCGCGCTCCCCGCAGATGGCGAAGAGGGCGGTGACGAGGTCCTCGGCGACGGGCGGGGCGTTGAGTATCACGTTGTCCCCTTCCTCGATGCGGGTGGAGTGGTCGGCGATTATCTCCGCGTGCTTGCGGACGCGTGGGTCCATACCGTTCGGGTTCGCCCGGCCGCCCGAAGAAGGTTGGCAGAAACGGGTTTCTGTCCGGGAGGCGGGTGGACGGGAACCGGGGGTGTCGTCGGGCGGTCCGTCAGTCTGTGTGGCACGCGCTGCGGGCGCGCTCGTGCACCCGCCGGCACCGTGCGAACGAGTCGGCTGGGGAGGTGTGAGGGCTGTGCGGTGCCGCGCGGTTCACGTTGCACCGCGACTCGCGCGTCTGCCTGCCACCAGCAGCATCGGCGGCACCACTGAACCACACAGAAACACGAACTCCGTCCTACACCCGGCCGACGGTGACGTAGAACGGAACGGTCTCACGCCGCCGGTAGCTCCCCTCGCCCACCTGCCGCACCGCCTCGCGGCCCATCTCGCGCCACGCGCGGCGCAACTCGTCGAGTTCGGCCTCGCTCGCCCCGCCGTTGGCCAGCACCCCCCGGCGCTCGCGGAGGTCGGCGGCCTTCGCCTTCCGGGCGACGGCCCGCACGTCCTCCTCGGCGTACGGCGGCTCGACGGTCAGCGTCTGCTCGTAGCGCCGCACCGTCACGTCCGCCAGCCCCACCGCGTCGAACAGGTCGCGCACGCCGCCGAGTGCCACGTCTGTCGCTGCGCCGGCGACGTAGAGGTCGCGGGCCCGCTGTGCCAGCGCGGCCTCCGCGCCGACCGAGGACTCGACGCTGACGGCGGCGTTGTCGGGTTCGACGGCGGCCACCCGCCCGCCCGGACGAGCGACACGGACGAACTCCCGGAGCGCCCGCGCGGGGTCGGGGAGGTTCACCAGCAGGGCCTGACAGGCCACCACGTCGAACGTGTCGTCCGGGAACGGGAGGGCGTGGGCGTCGGCCCGGACGCCCTCGCAGTCGGCGGCCGCCAGCAGGTCGGGGTCGCGGTCCGCGCCGACGACACGACCCGGCGACTCCTCGGCGAGGACGGCGGTGAACTCCCCCGAGCCACAGCCCACGTCGAGCACGCGGTCGGCACTCGCCAACTCGAGGTCGGCCAGCGCCTCGCGCTCGCCGCCCGCCCACATCCCCTCGCGGGTCCGCGCGAGGTACGACTCGGTGAACCGACGCATTCGCTCGGAAGTGGGTGACGGGTGGGCAAAAGGGGTCGGGTGTGGTCGTGGCTCGCGGGTCGTACCTCACTGCTCGCTCTTCGAGGCCTCCCTGCCGTCGGCCTCGCTACACCGGCGGCGCGTCGTACGACTCGCCACACTCGGGACACTCGAAGGTGAATCCGTCCCCGCCCGGGATCGCCCGCAGATCCTCGCTGTCACACTCGGTGCAGGCGAACGGCACGCGGACGTCGGTCGACCCCTTCGGGGCGCCGATCGCCAGCGCCTCGACGGTCCCCTCGCCCGCGTTCTTCCCGACTTGGTAGTCGCCGGGGGCGAACCGGACCGCCTCGCCGGCCCCGACCTCGACCTCGCCGTCGGGCGTCTCGAACACCGCCTCGCCCGCCATCACGTAGAAGACCTCCTCCTGGTCCTCGTGCGTGTGCATCCCGCTGGAGAAGCCCTCGCCCGCCGCCAGCGTGTAGTGGTTGATGGCCACGTCCCCGAGACCGAGCGCCTCGGTCAGCGAGCGGACCGACGCGCCCGCGCGGTCGAACGCCTCCACGTCCTCGACTGTCGTGTGCTCCATAGCCGCCCGGTCTCGGGCACCCAAGGAAAACGCTTGGAAGCCGGAAGCGAACGGGGCGACGCCGCCCGCAGTTCGCGGGTCGCTCCGCTCCCCGCTCACGATTCCGCGAGCCTACGTCTCGCGCAGTTCCCGCACTCGCTGGACGTTCCACTCGAAGGACTTCCCGTCCTCGGTGGGCGTCTCCAGCACGAACGGCACGTCCTGCAGGGCCGGGTGGTTCACGACCGCGCGCATCCCCTCCTCGCCGATCTCGCCGAGGCCGACGTGGGCGTGCTCGTCCTTGTTCGTCCCCCGGCCGTGTTTCGAGTCGTTGAGGTGGAAGCAGGCGAGGCGGTCGAGACCCACCTCGCTGTCGAACTCCTCGACAGTCTCGTCGACGCCCTCGGGCGTCGAGAGGTCGTAGCCCGCAGCCCACGCGTGGGCGGTGTCGACGCACACCTCGAGGTCGTGGTGCGACTCGTCGCACACCTGCCCGAGGTGCCAGAACTGCCCGCCGAGTTTCGTCCCGCTGCCGGCGTCGGACTCGACGAGGATGGTCACGTCGTCCGGCACCTCCACGTCGTCTAGCACCGAGACGGCGTTCGCCAGCCCGCCCTCCACGCCGGCGCCGGTGTGCGCCCCGAGGTGGACGTTGACGTACTCGATTCCCAGCCGCGAGGCCGTGTCGACCTCCTCCTGCATCGAGTGCAGGGACTTCTCGCGCAGGCCGTCCTTCGGCGTACAGAGGTTGACGAGGTAGGAGGTGTGGACGACCCACGGGCCGACGCCGTGCTCCGCGGTCAGGTCGCGGAACGCGGCGGCGTCCTCGTCGTCGATGGAGGGCCCGGCCCAGACCTGCGGCGAGGAGGAGAATATCTGGCCGCAGTTGCCGCCGTACTCCAGCTGTTCGGTGACGGCGTTCTGGACGCCGCCGGCGATGGAGGTGTGTGCGCCCACGCGGAGCGTGTCGTCGGTGCTCATGGAGGGGTGGAGGGGTGGCCCGGAATTAGTGACTTCGTTTCAGGCGAGGGGGTCGTCTCGCTCGCGCGTCCACGCCTCGGTCCGGTACTTCTCGTCGGCGATCTCCCTCGCGCGCTCGCGCTCCGCCTCGGTCCACCCCTGCTCGTCGGCGTCGCACCACGCCGCCAGACTCCGCTCCAGTGTGCGGACCGCGTGGTCGCGCGAGACGGCCAGACTGTCGAGTGGCCCCACGTCCTCACCCTCGTACTCGCGGGTCTCGATGGTCCGCTCGATGGTCGCCTCCATCGAGGCGACGCGGTCCTCGAACTGCTCGACGGGCACGTCGCAGTCGGCGAAACACGAGCAGTGCCGCTCCGGGTTGGGCGCGAACGAGAACGAGCCGTGCTGGACCACCGCGTCGCGGGTCCGGTGCTGGGCGTTGCCGGCCACCTTCTTCCCCTCGGGCGTGACCACGTCGTGTGCGGGGTTCACGTCCCGGAGGAAACACGCCGGCTCGAAGATGGCCTCGCGTTCGGTCTCGGCGAAGTCGGCGGGGACGCCCGCCGCGCGGAGCGCCGCCAGCACCGGCTCGCAGAGCAGCTCGTACGTCTCCATCAGGTCGCCGGGGAGTTCGTCCGCGGGCGCGACGATGGAGTAGGAGATGTCGCCGTGCGTGTCGTGGTAGATGGCGCCGCCGCCGGTCGGCCGGCGGACCACGTCGATGCCCTCGCGCTCGCAGAAGCGCCAGTCCACGTCGTCGGCGTCCTGTCGGTACCCGAGCGAGAGCGTGCTCGGGAGCCACTGGTAGACCCGGACAGTTCGGGGGCCGCCGTTCGCGGCCGTCTCCGCCGCGACCTCGTCGTAGGCCATCGCCGTCGCGCCGTCGAGTACCTCCTCGGTGACGACGCGCCACTCCGCGTCGGCCACCGCCGGGTTCGGGTCGACCCCTGCGTCGGTCATACCCGCCCTCGGGGACGGGGGGCGAAAAAGGTCGCCGGTCCCGGTGACCCCTCAGAGGAGGCCGCCGCAGCGGTCCTCGTGGAGCCGTTCGGCCACCGCGTCCGCGACGGTCCGGAGGTTGACGGTGTCCTCGCGGTTGTACGAGACCAGCGTCTCCAGCGCCTCGTCGTTCCCGCGGCGCTCGTAGTCGTGCCACAGCCGCACCGCGTCACGACCCGAGAGGTCCGGCCGGTCGCGCTCGATACCCACGTCCTTCTCGACGGTCTTCAGCCCGCCCGTCAGGTCGACCGACCGGCAGGGGTAGAGCAGGTCGAGGTGCGCCGCGTCGAGCGAGAGGTCGAACGACCGCTCGACGAACGGGACGTCGAAACTCGCGCCGTTGTAGGTGACGAGCAACGGAGCGTCCAGCGCCTCGGCCAGTCGCTCTCGCGTGAGGTCCTGCCCGTGAATCAGGGTCTCCGTCTCGCCGTTCTGGTACACGGAGACGGTGGTCACCTTGTCCCGCTCCTTCGAGAGCCCGGTCGTCTCGATGTCGAAGAACGCGGCCTCGTTCCGGAAGTTCTCGTAGAGGCGCCACGCCTCCGCGCTGGGGAGGGCGTCCGCGAAGAACCGGGCGTCCCCCCGGTCGAGTCGAGGGCGGGCCGTCTCGATGAACGACTCGATGCGCTCGGCCGTCGTGGCTCCGACGAGCGACGAGTCGAACTCGTCCCAGTGGGTGACGCCTCGCTCCCAGAGCTTTCGCTCGGTCTTCTCGCCCACGCCACGGACCGGGATGAAACTGTTCTCGATTCGCACTAGGTGCTGGTGGGTGACTGGTCGATTAAAAGCGTTCGTTCTCTGGGGGTCGGGTTTCGGGTGGAACGTCGACCGTGGTTCTCGTCTGGGTCGTGGGACGTCCTAGGGCTCTGTTGAGACGAGCGGGGAGCCTAGCGCGGTACACGTGAACCGCCCCGCGACCGCAGGCGGGGGTGCGCCGGGGGCGCACCACGCGCCCGCCACCGCAGTGTCCACCACTCCTCCCCCTCCCCTCGCGTGCGGGCGCTCGCCCGGCGGCGAGCGCGGGCCTGCTGGAGCTTGCTCCAGCATCGCGGCGCACCGGGGAGGGCAGGGCCGCCGTAGCGCGGCCCCGCCGCGCCCGGCGCTACTGCGCGGCGGTAACTGTGCGGTATAGCTTGTATCGCGCTAGTCGCCTCGCTCGCCGTCACAGAACACGGACTCACCACCACCCCACGGACCCCTACTCGACCACTAGCACTTCCCCACGAGGTTCGTACTCCATCTCGGCCTGCACGGTGTCGGCCACGTCGTCGCCGAACTCTCGGCGGACGAAGTGGACGGCGAGGTCCAGCCCCGAGGTCACACCCCCACACGTGAGCACGCGCCCGTCGTCCACGACCCGAGCCTCCACGAACTCCGCCGCCGAATCGCGCAGGTCGGCGTGCGCGACGTGGTGGGTCGTCGCCGGCCGGCCGTTCAGCACGCCCGACTTCGCCGCGAGCATCCCGCCCGTGCAGACGGTGAGGACGGTGGCGCCCGCGTCGTAGGCCTCGGCGACGGCCTCGGGGACGTCGCCCCGCTCGTACTCGCCCCACGCACCCTGTTCGGCCCGGTTGCCCCACCCGCCGCCGGGAACGAGGAGCGCGTCGGGCGACCCGAGCGTCCCCTGTACGCCGACCTCGAGGTCGTGGCTGGCGGTCACGGTGTCGCGCTCGTCCAGCGTGACCATCGTCGTCTCGAGGGCCGCCCCCGCCGTCTCGGCGTTCCGGAACACCTCGTACGGCGCGATGGCGTCCACCTCGTCGAACCCGTCGTAGAGCAGTATCTGGAGGTCCATGGCGGCCGTTCGCGCCCGGAGGGCAAATAAGCGACCGTGGGCGTGGTAAACCCCAGAGTGCGATACGAAATCGTCCCGCGGCGACCACCCGCCGGCCACGTGAGACGCGCCGCTCGTGGGTTCGAGCGACCCGAGAAACGCCGAACCGGTGGCGCTCCCCGCTCAGTCCTCGGTCAGCCCGTGGTCCACCCAGACCGTCTTCCGGTTGACGAACTCGTGGATGCCGTCACGGCTCAGCTCCCGCCCGTAGCCCGAGTCCTTCACGCCGCCGAACGGGACTCTCGGGTCGCTCTTCACGAACTCGTTGACGAAGCAACAGCCGGCCTCGAACTCGCGGGCGACGCGCTCGCCCCGTTCGAGGTCCGCGGTCCAGACGCTCGCGCCCAGCCCCAGCGTGGAGTCGTTGGCCACCTCGACGGCCGTCTCCTCGTCCGGCACCCGGATGACAGCGGCGACAGGGCCGAACGTCTCCTCGCAGGCCACGGCGCTGTCGAGCGGGACGTCCGTCAGCACCGTCGGCGGGTAGAACGGCCCCTCGCGGTCCAGCGGTTCGCCGCCGAGCGCCACCTCCGCGCCCGCTTCGACGCTCCGCTCGACCTGGTCGTGGAGCTCCTCCATCAGGTCCTCGCGGGCCTGCGGCCCCACGTCCGTCTCGGGGTCCAGCGGGTCACCGACGGTCAGGTCGGCCATCGCGTCGACGAACCGGTCGAGGAACTCGTCGTACACCGACTCGACGACGACGAACCGCTTGCCGGCGATGCAGGACTGGCCGTTGTTCTGCGTCCGGGCGTGGACGGCCTTCTCGACGGTCTCCTCGATGGGGGCGTCCTCGAGGACGACGAACGGGTCGGCCCCGCCGAGTTCGAGGACCGTCTTCTTCAGTTCCCGGCCGGCGGTCTCGGCGACGGCGCGACCGGCGAGTTCGCTCCCCGTCAGCGTCACCGCCTTCACCCGTCGGTCCTCGATCACCGAGTCGACCTGTCCCGAGCTGACGAGGAGGGTCTGGAACGCCCCCTCGGGCGCGCCTGCGTCCCGGAGCACCTCCTCGATGGCGAGCGCGCTACCGGGGACGTTCGAGGCGTGTTTCAGGAGACCGACGTTCCCCGCCGCGAGGTTCGGGGCCGCGAAACGGAATACCTGCCAGAACGGGAAGTTCCACGGCATCACCGCCAGCACCGGCCCCAGCGGTTCGTGCGAGACCAGCGTGCGGGCGTCGTGCTCGGTGCCGATCACCTCGTCGGCCAGCTGTTCGGGCGCCCGCTCGGCGTAGTACTCACACACCCACGCGCACTTCTCCACCTCACCGACGCCCTGCTCGATGGGCTTGCCCATCTCCTTCGACATCAGCTCGCCGTACTCCTCGCTGCGCTCGCGCAGGAGGTCGGCCGCCTCGACGAGCACCCCGCAGCGCTCCTGGACCGGCCGCTCGCGCCACTCTGCGAACTCGTCGACGGCTCGCTCGAGGGCGGCGTCCACCTCCTCGGGCGTGTGCTCCTCGTACGTGGCCAACTCCTCGCCAGTCGTCGGGTCGACACTGCGCATACCGGCCGCTCGCCCGGCTGGGTGAAATGTGTTCGTGCGGGGCCGCCCCACGAGGATTTGGTATCGCAACCAGTGGTTTATCGCTTCTGGCGCCCCGCTCAGGTCACGCCGCCCGAACGCCGCTCGAACCGCTCGTGAGCGCCCGAATCAAGTATCTCGCGGATCTCGTCCACGACCGCCCACACGTCCGCGAACCCGACGTAGTACGGCGAGGGGCACACCCGCACCACGTCCGGCGGGCGGAAGTCGACGACCACGTCCCGAGCCTTGAGCGCCTCGCTCAGCCGGTAGCCGTCGGGGTGTTCGACCGCGACGTGGCCGCCACGGCGCTCGCGGTCGCGCGGCGTCCCGACCTCGCACTCGGGCAGGCGGTCGTCGACCAGTCGGACGAGGTACTCCGTGAGTGCCAGCGAGCGCGCCCGGAGCCGCTCGATGCCGGCTCTCGTGTCCCCGTCGCCGGCTGCGCGGACCACGTCCAGCGACCCCTCGATGGGGGCGGCCGACAGCATCGGGACGGTCCCGATCTGCCACGCACCGGCCGACTGCGCGGGCGTGTAGGTGTGGTTCATCTCGAACTGGGTCTCCTTCTCGTGGCCCCACCATCCCGTGAGCGCGGGCGTCAGGCCGTGGTGCTCGCGGTTCACGTAGAGTCCGGCGATGGCGCCCGGGCCGGCGTTGAGGTACTTGTAGTGACACCAGGTGGCGAAGTCCGCGTCGACGGCCGAGAGGTCGTGGGGGACGGCGCCGACGGAGTGTGCGAGGTCGAACCCGGCGAGCGCGTCGTGGTCGTGGGCCGCCTCGGTCAGTCGTTCGAGGTCCAGCAACTGCCCGGAGCGGTACAGGACGCTCGGGAAGAACAGCACGCCCACGTCCGGGGACGCCGCCAGCGCGGCCTCGACGTCCGCCTCCTCGATGGTCCGGCCGTCGCGCGAGTCGACGGCTACGAGGTGCTCGTCGGGGTCCAGCCCCCGGAGGCGGAGCTGCGCCCGGACGGCGTAGTGGTCGGTGGGGAAGTCGAGCTCGTTCACGAGGACCTTCCGCCCCAGCCCCCGCTCGGCGGCCACCGAGAGGAACGTCCCGACGAGGGTGTGGACGTTCACCGTCGTGGAGTTCGCCACGACGACCTCGTCGGCCCCGGCACCCACGATTGGCGCGAGTCGCTCGCCGAGATACTCCCCGTAGCCGAACCACGGCGGGTCGCCGTCGGTCCACCCCTCGATAGCGAGATCGCGCCACTCCTCGAGGACGCGGGTGAGGGTGCGCTCGGCGTCCTCGGAGACAGGTCCCAGCGAGTTCCCGTCGACGTAGTGGCCCTCGGGCACGTGGAACCGCTCGCTCAGCGTCCACCCAGCGGCCTCGTCCCGCGCGTGGGCGTACTCGCGCGAGGCGTCGTAGCTCGGCAGTGGGTCGTCGTCGCTCATTGCCGGTGTGGTGGGTGGAACGCGGTTGTGTCTTGTGGGTTCCCGGTCCGGGCGTCGCGCGGCCGAGACGACCGGAGACGCACTCGAGGGAACGCTCTGGAGGTGGCGCTCGGTCCGGGCGAGGGCGTGTCGTAAACTGCATACTGCGATACGAAATCACCTGGGTGCGGCCCAGCGCTCGCCACAGCTGAACGCCAACGTTCAGGGCGCTCGCGCCCCGAGAAGCCCGACATGACCGATACACCGCTCGACCCGGCCCTCGCGGACGTGGTCAGCGCGCTCGACGCCGAGGCCGTCCCGCCGTGGTCCAGCCTCGGCGTCGAGAGTGCCCGCCGCCTCGAGGACGAACTGTTCTCGGCCGGCTCCGGCCCGGAGATGGACCTGATCCGGGAGTTCGCGGTGCCGGGTGAGGGTGGCGAGCTGCCGCTTCGTCTCTACCGGCCGCCAGACGTCGAGCGGCCCGCGCCCGCGCTCGTGTTCGCCCACGGCGGGGGCTGGACGCTCGGGACGCTGGACTCCGCGGACGACATCTGCCGGGAACTCGCTGCTCGGGTGGGTTGTACCGTCGTCAGTGTGGACTACCGTCTCGCGCCCGAACACCCGTTCCCGGCCCCGCTGGAGGACGTACGGACGGCCGCCACGTGGGTCCGCGAGCACGCCGAGTCGCTCGGCGTCGACACCTCGCGCCTGGGACTGGCCGGGACGTCGGCAGGGGGGAACCTCGCGGCGGCGACGGCGCTCTACACGGTCTCCGAGGGGGGCGACCCGTTCGCCTGCCAGGTGTTGCTGTACCCCATCACGGACTGTTCGTTCGACACCGACTCGTACCGCGAACACGCGGACGGCCCCCTGCTCACGCGCACCGACATGGAGTGGTTCTGGGCGCAGTACCGCCGCACGCCCGCCGACGCGTACCACCCGCTCGCGTCGGTGCTGCGCGCCCCCGACGCGATGCTCGACTGTGAGACGCCGGCCGTCGTCGCCACGGGAGGGCACGACCCGCTCCGGGACGAGGGCCGGGCCTACGCCGAGCGCCTGCGCGAGTTCGTCGACTGTGCGACCCACGACGTGCCGGCGCTGGCCCACGGGTTCTGCTCGCTCACGGACGACGTGCCCGCCGCGGACGAGACGTTCGACGCCATCGCGGAGAGCGTTCGCGAGCGGCTCTGAGTCCGAGACTGTCGAAGACGGTAGCTTCGACGCTTCCAGCGCCCGATCTCTCGTGTCCAGCGTCCGCGTCGCGTCGGCGATTTCGTATCGCGACATGCAGTTTATCGCCCGTACGTGTCCGGCGTCCCGTACACGCGCCCCTTTTATCTCTCGGCCCGCTATCGGGCGCTAATGGTGCGGAACGTCGCCGGTGAGATGGCTTCGCTCGAACCCGGGGACTTCTACCTCCTCTCGGGTGTCGAGCACGGGATGCGCTTCGCCCGCTGGGTCGACCGGGGGAAGATAGAGAACTTCTCGCGCCTCGACGGGGAGGAGGTCGAGTACCGGCTGGACCGGTGTGAGGACCGCGGTCTCGTCGAGCGGAAGACCATCCAGTACACGGGGTTCCGGCTGACGTTCGAGGGGTACGACGCGCTGGCGCTCCGGACCTTCTCCGAGCGCGAGACCCTGCAGGGCGTCGGCGCGCCGCTCGGGGTGGGCAAGGAGAGCGACGTCTACGAGGCCCAGTCGTACAAGCCGCTCGCGCTGAAGTTCCACCGCGAGGGGTACACGAACTTCCGCGAGGTACAGAAGGAGCGCGACTACACGAGCGACAAGGAGCACATCTCGTGGTTCTACACGGCCCGGAAGGCCGCCGAGCGGGAACACGAGGCGCTCGAGGCGCTCTACCCGGCCGTCCGGGTCCCCCGCCCGGTGGACCAGAACCGCCACGCCATCGTGATGGAGAAACTGTCGGGGGTCGAACTCTCGAAGGCGAAACTCGACCCGTCGCAGGCGGTGGGGGTGCTCGACCTGATCCTGGACGAGGTCCAGACGGCGTACCAGGAGGGGTACGTCCACGCGGACATGTCCGAGTACAACGTCTTCGTCGACGAGGACGGGGTGACGGTGTTCGACTGGCCGCAGGCGGTCCCCGTCGACCACGAGAACGCCGACGAGTTCCTCGAACGCGACGTGCGCAACCTCGTGGGCTACTTCCGGCGGAAACACCCGGCAGAGGTGCCCGAAGTGGACGTCGGTGCGGTGGCCGAGGCCATCAGGACGGACGCCTTCGAGGGCGTTCGGACGCTCACCTCGGAGTAGTCGGGCACGTGGCGCGGCCGCTCTCGGTGGGGTGAAAGAGGGGAGAAGTGTCGCGTGTGACCGCGGGGGATGGAGCGTGCGTGTGGTTCAGTCGGTCTCCTCGACGAGCTCCTCGTCGAGCTCGTCGTCGCCACCGACCGGGACCTCGACGGGCTGGACCTCGTCGAATCGCTCCTGCACGTCGTCGAAGCGCTCCTGGAGCTGGTCGAGCTGCTCCTCGTAGCGCTCGAGCTGCTCCTCGAAGCGGCCCTCGAAGTCGGTGGCCTGCTCCTCGATGCGGCCCTGCAGGTCCTCGGCGCCCTCGTCGAGCTGCTCCTGGAGCTCCTCGAGCTGGTCCACGAGCTGCTCGAAGGAGTCCATGGTCCGCTCCTCGACGTCCTCGTTGGTGTCGAGCAGGAACTCGATCTGGTCGTTGATGGCCTCGAGCGAGTCGGCGGTGAGGTCGTCGTAGCTCTCGATGCCCCCACTGTACTGCTCGTCGACCGCGTCGAACGCCTGGCTGTGCTGCTCGCCCAGCGTGTCGAAGCCCTCGTCGACGGCCTCGCGGATCTCGTCGACGGTGCCCTCGGAGCCGGGGAGCGCCTGCTCGATGGTGTCGAGCACCGTGTGGATGGAGGTCTGGCCGAACTCCAGGGTCCGCTTCTGGGCGGCCTCCTGGGCGTCGAAGGAGTCCTGGAACGTCTCCGCGAGGTTACGCGGGAGGTCCAGCGACCGCTCGAACACCTGCTGGCCGGACTTGATCGTGTTTCGCTGCAGCTCGAAGACCGCACTGATGGGGGAGTTCTTGTCACTCATTGGTATCGCCTCGGTTTCGCTTGACGGGCACGATGACCGTCTGGACGATGTCGCCCTCCCGGATGTCGAGTGCCTCGCGCTCGGCGTCGGGGATGCTGATGCGCCCGCTGCGCTGGACGCGCGTCTTGAACGTCGCGGTCCGACTCAGTTCCTCGAGTTCGGTGCTCAGCCCGACATCGGGTCCGGCGGACGCACCCGCGAGCCGCCGCAGGAGCTCCCGCTGAGCCCCCACGGCGTCCTGTCCGGCGCCCTGGAGTTCCTCCAGGAGTTCCGGGACTAGCGTACGACCGCCGTCGTGCTTCGACATCGTCTAGCCCCAACTGGTACCTGCGAGAACTTAAGGATTCCGCTGATTACCATCTGCTGCCATTCGTTGGCAGCAAATGGTAAAGAATCGGGACGGCGGCGTGGTGCATCCGCCGGCCGCCCGTCCGAGATGCTGTAGGCTCGCCGACTACTCCAGCGTTCTGCCGCCAATGTGTGGTGGGTATATACGCCGACCCGTCGCGTGCGGGCCGCTCCGGCCGCCTCCGGCCCGTGGATGCTAGCCGACGCTCTTAACCCAACCCCCTCCGACGTACCCACAGACAGCGGTCCCGCCATCACATGATCCCGTCGAACATCGACTGGAGTCTCCTGCTGATCCCACCCATCACGGGGGTCATCGGGTACATCACCAACTGGGTCGGCATCCGACTCCTGTTCAAGCCGCTGAACTTCGTCGGGGTGCGGGTCCGCGGGCTGGAGGAGTTCGTCCCCCACCTCCCGGAGAAACTCCAGCAGATCCCCGGCGTGATGGAGGGTCGCCTCGGCTGGCAGGGCATCATCCCCTCGCGAGCGGCGAAGATGGGGAGCATCGCCGTCGACAAGGGCGTCGGGAAGCTCGCCACGCAGGAGGAGTACTACGACCGCTTCGACTCCGAGGAGATCGCCAGCCACATCGTCGCCACCGCCGGCGACGAGATACGGGACCTGGTCGAGGAGGTCATCCGACGCGAACACCCACAGCTCTGGGCCGACATGCCCGACGCGGGCAAGGAACTCGTCTTCACGCGCGTGGAGCGCCAGCTCCCCGAGGTCACAGAGCGCATCACCGAGGAAATGGGCCACCACGTCGACGAACTGCTGGACGTGAAACTGATGATCATGAACCACCTCGAGGAGCACCCCGAACTCATCAACCGGATGTTCCTGGAGACGGGCGAACGCGAACTGAAGTTCATCGTCAACTCCGGGTTCTACCTCGGTACGCTGCTCGGGATGGTCTCCATCCCGCTGTTCGTGTTCGTCCAGAGCCCGTTCGTCCTCCCCGTCGCCGGCATCTTCGTCGGCTACTTCACCAACTACATCGCCATCAAGGCCATCTTCCAGCCGCAGAACCCCATCCAGGTCGGCCCGTTCACCATCCAGGGGCTGTTCCTCAAGCGCCAGAACGAGGCCAGCGAGACGTACGCCAGCATCGTCGCCGAGGACATCATCACCGTCCAGAACGTCGCCCGGAACATGCTCTACGGCCGGAAGTCCGACCGGACCCGGCGGCTCATCCGCGAGGCGCTCCGGCCCGCGGTGGACGACGCCGTCGGCGTGGCCGGCCCGCTCGTCCGGGTCACGACGGGCGAACGCGAGTACGAGGCCATCCGCGAGTCCGTCGCCACCGAGAGCGTCGAGGCGGCGCTCGAGCCGCTGTCGGACCCCGAGTTCAACCGCCAGCGGGCCGCCGCGGTCCAGTCGCTCGTCGCCGAGCGGATGAAGGCCCTCTCCAGACCGGAGTTCGCGGAGACGCTCCGCACCGCGTTCAAGGAGGACGAGTGGATGCTCATCTGGGTCGGCGCCGTGCTCGGGTTCGTCGCCGGCTGGATCCAGCTCGCGGTGGTGACCGCCGTATGAGCGACGACACCTTCTCGCCCGGCGACGACGCCTTCGACGAGGGCGAGCGGACGAACGCGGCCCGCTCCAGTCTGGACTGGCTCGTCTCGGCGTTCGAGGACGGCGGTCGCGCCGCCACGGACGACTTCGACCCCCAGCTCGTCGAGCGCCTGTTCGGCGTGCTGGAGCGAGCCGCCCGCGGCGACGTGGAGGGGCGGGAACTCGAGCGCCTGCTCTCCGTGCTCGAGGCCGCCGTCGTCGAGAACCGGCTGGCGGCCGAGGAGTTCGAGCAGTTGCTCGACCTCCTCGAGGCGACGCTCTCGGGCGACGAGGGGACCGACACGGACCGCGAGGAGGTGCTCGAACTGCTGGAGGCGGCCATCGTCGACCCGACGAAACTGGCGAGCGCGGGCACGGAGGGGGTGTTCTCCATCGTCGAGGCGGCGCTGGCCGACCCCGAGGCGGCGGCCGAGAGCGGGCTCGACGGTGTGTTCGACCTGCTGGAGACGCTCGGGCTGAGCGCGGAGGCGACCCGCCGGCTCGAACTCGAGGAGGGCGACACCGACCCGTTCCGCGTCGCCCGCATCGCCGCCGCGGCCTCCCAGCGGGCGACGGGCTACTCGGTCCGCTCGGGCGTCCGCACGGGGACTCGGATGGTGCAGGCCGTCGTCAACGCCGAGTCCATCGCGGACCTCGTCGAGCGGGTACGCGAGATAACCTTCGACGAGATGCGTCGGCTCGGTATCGACGTGGGCGAGGCGGAGACGCCGGCCTCGCGGTGGGCCGCACGCCGACAGGTCGACGCCGAGCGCCTCCGCGAGGAGGCCGGCTGGCTGCTGGACCGTTCGGCCGACGTGGACTACGAGGAACCGGTCCACCCGGCGTTCCCGAACGTCCTCCGGCAACTCGCGGCCGACGAGGCCCGCATCCTCCGGCTGCTGATCGCCGAGGGGGACGAACCCGCCGTCACCGTCCGCGACCGCGGGGTCGTCCCCCTGTCCTCCTCGCTCGTCGCCGAGGACCTCACGATGATTGGCATCAACGCCGGCGTGCGCGACGAGGACCGCGTGTCCGTCTACCTCGACAACCTCGAACGGCTTGGGCTGGTCGCGTTCTCCGACGAGCCGGTCGAGACCCTCAAGCGCTACCAGGTGCTGGAGGCCCAGCCGGCCGTCGAGGACGCGATGGACGAGGCCTCGCGGCCGAAACTGGTCCGCCACAGCGTCGGGTTGACCGCGTTCGGCACGGCGTTCTGCGAGACGTGTCTCCCGTTCGTCGGCGACGGCCCGACCGTCGATGACGAGGAGGAGGGCGCGTAACCCCGTCGCACGGCCGGTCCCACTTCGAAGGCCTCAAGTACGCGTTTCCGGTAGGTAGGGGTAGTTCGCTGGCAGCACGGGCACCAGCGGGCGCCTGCTACGGCAGGTCGGGATGTGGCTGGCGAGGAACGAACGAAGTGAGTTCCTCGGGAACGCGAACGGCGGCGGAGCCGTCGTGAGCGGCGAGGTGCGACGCGCCTCGACCGAGAGACTCCGTCCCTCGACCGGCTGAACCACGCAACGCCCGTGGTGAATACACGATGGCACGAAGTTTCTACTCCCACATCCGGGAGGCGTGGAAGACCCCCAAGGAGGGGAAGCTCGCAGAGCTACAGTGGCAGCGACAGCAGGATTGGCGGCGCCAGGGCGCCATCGAGCGCATCGAGCGCCCCACCCGACTGGACAAGGCTCGCTCGCTGGGCTACAAGGCCAAGCAGGGCGTCGTCGTCGCCCGCGTGGCCGTCCGCAAGGGGACCGCCCGCAAGGTCCGGCACAAGGCCGGTCGGCGCTCGAAGCGCCAGGGTGTCAACAAGATCACCCGGCGCAAGTCCATCCAGCGCATCGCCGAGGAGCGCGCCTCGCGCAAGTTCCGCAACCTGCGCGTGCTCAACTCCTACTGGGTCGGCGAGGACGGCTCGCGCAAGTGGCACGAGGTCGTCATGCTGGACCCGAACCACCCCGCCATCGAGAACGACGACGACCTGAACTGGATCTGTGACGATTCACACAAGGGTCGCGTCTTCCGTGGCAAGACCAGCGCCGGCCAGAAGGGCCGGGGGATGCAACAGCGCGGCAAGGGGACGGAACACACCCGTCCGTCGCTGCGCTCGAACAACCGCCGCGGGAAGTAAGGCGGGTCGCGGTTCTGTTCTCCACTCGATCCTCTCACCGCCGAGCGGCGGCGACGGTTACAGCCTGACGGCGCCGACGAGGAACGCCACCAGCGCGGCGGCCACCACGACGTGGAGGACGAACAGCACCGCGAGTCCGGTCGTGGTCACGCCCTGCACCGTCGCCATCGGCAGGAGCAGGAGCGCGAACACCGCCACGGCCGCGATGCCGAAGTTCCGCACCGGCCGCTCGGTCAGGCGTATCAGCGCGGCGTAGACGACGGTGGCGCCGACGCCGGCGAAGAGGCTGAACGCCACGATGGGTCCGACCGCGAACGGGCTCTGCCCGACGGTCGGGAGGCCGAGGTCGAGGTCGACGGCGAGGACGACGGCCCGGACGAGCAGCGCGGCCACGATGGCGACGGCGGTGCCGAGCGTCGCGCGACGGGCGAGTGCCATCGCGTTCTGCGGGACGGGGTACCGTTCCGTCGTCAGGTCGGTCGACCGTTCGGTCGGCGTCTGGACTGTGCTAGCCATGACAGGCCAGAACGCGCCGCGAGAACATAACTGGGCGCTTACCGGGGGGTGAGCGTGGCCGGCCGGGTCACTCGCCGCGGCCGTCAGCGAGCAGGGCGTCGAAGTCGACGGCGGCGTCGGCCTGCACCGCCCAGAGCGCGGCGTACTTCCCGCCCTCGGCCAGCAGGTCGTCGTGGCTCCCGCGCTCGGTCACCCGGCCGTCCTCCAGCACGAGGATGGTGTCGGCGTCCCGGACCGTCGAGAGCCGGTGGGCGACGACGAGCGTGGTCCGGCCCTCGCTCAGGCGGGCGAGCGCCCGCTGGATGGCCCGCTCGGTCTCCGTGTCGACCGCGCTCGTCGCCTCGTCCAGCACGAGGATACGCGGGTCCTGCAGCATCGCGCGGGCGATGGAGATGCGCTGGCGCTGGCCCCCGGAGAGCTTGACGCCCCGCTCGCCGATGCGGGTGTCGTAGCCGTCGGGCAGGTCCCGGGCGAAGCTATCGACCTCGGCGTCGCGGGCCGCCGCCAGCATCTCGTCCTCGGTGACGTCGAACGCACCGTAGACGAGGTTCTCGCGGACGGTGCCGTCGAACAGGTAGACGTCCTGCGAGACGTAGCCGACGGCCCGGCGCAGGTCGGCGAGCGAGGCGTCGCGCACGTCCACGCCGTCGACCCGGACCGCCCCCGTGTCGGTGTCGTAGAGCCGCAACACGAGTTTGGCGAGCGTCGACTTCCCGGCTCCCGTCGGGCCGACGAGGGCGACGGTCTCGCCCGGGGTCGCCTCGAACGAGACGCCCCGGACGACCGGCTCCTCGGGGCGGTAGCCGAACGTCACGTCCTCGAAGGCGAGGTGCCCCTCGACCGGGTCGAGCGCGACGGGGGCTGCGCGCTCGGCCACCGAGACGGGTCGGTGTGCCAGTCCGAACACCCGCTCGCCCGACGCGCGGGCGTTCTCGTAGGAGTTGACGATGCGTCCGATGCCCGCCAGCGGGTCGACGAACCGCTGGGTCAGGAACAGGAAGGTGACGAACTCGCCGACGAGCAGCGTCCCGGAGAAGAACGGCGGGGCGCCGACGAGCAGCCAGTAGCCGCCGACGGCGAACGTCGCGGCGAACGAGAGCCCCGCGAGCAGGTCCATCGTCGGGTTGTAGAAGTAATCGAGACGGACGACCGAGAGCGAGCGCTCGAGGTAGTCCTCGCTCGCCTCGGCGACCCGTGCCTCCTCGTAGGGCTCGGTGGCGGCCGCCTTGATGACCTCGATACCCGAGAGGTTGTTCTCCAGCCGCGTGTTGAGTTCGCCCACCGCCTCGCGCAGGGCGCGGTAGCGGGTCCGGATCTCGCGGGCGAACCAGACGGTGAACCCGGCGAGCAGCGGGACCGCGACGAGCGTCACCACGGCGAGCTGTGCGTTCAGCCAGAACAGCACGCCGGCGATGCCGAGGATGGTGACGACGAGCTGGATGGCCCCGCCCACGGTGGAGTCGAGGAACGACCGCAGATTGCGGACGTCGTTGTTGAGGATGCTCATCACCTGACCGGTCTGCTTGTCGTCGAAGAACGCCATGTCGAGGCGCTGCATCGCGGTGTAGGCCGAGACGCGGACCGCGTGCTGGACGCGGTTCGAGAACAGCGCCATCGACACCCCCTGCGTCCACGTGAAGACGACGGCCAGCACGAACGAGGCGAGGATGAGGCCGGCCGAGAGCTGGAACTGCCCGAGTTCGGTGGTCGGGAGCCACGCGGCGGGGACGAGCGGCAGTCGGTAGGTGGCGTTCCCGGTCAGCAGCGCGTCGATGGTGACACCGAGGACGAGCGGCGGGACGAGGCCGACGGTCCGGGAGACGAGCGAGGCGAGCGTGCCGACGACGAACAGCGGCAGGTGCGGACGGCCGTAGGTGGCGAACAGTTCGACCATCGGGTCGCGGTCGAGGTCGCCGAGTCCGTCCGTTGAGTGCGACTCGGACGCGCGCGTGGGTGGGTGCGACACTTACCAGAAGTAAGTGGGCGGCCGAGATAACGTGCGCGGCGGTGGGCCCTACTCCACGTACATCGACTCGATCTCGGCCTCCCAGTTGGCCTCGATGTCGCGGCGGCGCTTCTTCAGCGTCGGCGTGAGCTCGTCCTCCTCCACCGAGAACGCGCGGGGGACGAGACGGGTCTTCTTCACCCGCTCGTAGTCGGCGAGGTGGGTGTTTGCCTCGGCGACCTCCCCGTCGAGGAGTTCGACCACCGAGGGGTGTTCGACGAGCGACTCGGGCACCGCGTTCACGTTGTCCATCTCGTCGCGGACGACCGCGCGCTCGTCGTAGTCGATCCCCTCCGCGTCGGCGAACTTCAACAGGGCGCCGAAGTTCGGCTGGACGAGCGCGGTGACGTACTTGCGGCCCTCCGCGACGACCATCGCCTCCTCGACGTACTGCGAACTCCGGAGGTGGTCCTCGATGGGCGCGGGGTAGATGTTCTTCCCGGTGTCGAGCACCTGCAGGCGCTTCATCCGGTCGACGATCTTCAGGTGGTCGTCCTGCCACTCGCCCACGTCACCGGTGTGGTACCAGCCGTCCTCGTCGAGGGCGTCGGCGGTGGCGTCGGGGTTGTTCCAGTACCCCTTCATTATCTGGGGGCCGCGTCCGAGGACCTCGTTCTCCGGGCCGAGCTTCACCTCGGTGCCGGGCATCGGCTCGCCGACGGTGCCGGGGTGGAAGTTGTCGATGCGATTGAACGTCAGGCCCGCCGTGGTCTCCGTGGCGCCGTAGCCCTCCAGCAGGGGGACCCCCATCCCCCAGAAGAAGTAGAGGACCTCGGCGTCGATGCTGGCGGCGCCGGTGATGGCGTAGGCGATCTCGTCGACGCCGAGCCGCTCGCGGAACGTCGAGAGTACCAGCCGGTCCGCGAGGGCGTGCTTCGCCCGCAGGACCGAGCCGGGGTTCCCTCGTTCCAGTGCCTCGCCGTACTCGATGGCGACCCCCATGGCCCACTCGGCGATGCGTCGCTTCGCGCCCTCCTCCTCGCTCACGGCCTCGCGGATGCCGTCGTACATCCGCCGGTAGACCCGCGGGACCGAGGGGACCACGTTCGGTCGTATCTCACCGAAATCCTCGAGGAGGTTCTTCACGTCCATGTACGCCGAGCAGAACCCCTGGTTCATTCCGGAGTAGTGGGCCATCCGCTGGTAGATGTGGTTCAGCGGGAGGAACGCCGTCCCGATGGTCCCCGGTGGCTGCTCGGGCATCGCGACGATGGCCATCTCCATCTCGGCGAGGAAGTTGGTGTGGGTGAGTTCACACCCCTTCGGCATCCCGGTCGTCCCGGAGGTGTAGACCAGCGTGTGGACGTCCTCGTCGGCCGCGTCGAGGCCGGGTGCCGACTCCACGTCGAACTCGGCGCGTGGGAGGTCCTCGAGGTCGAGGACGTGGTCGACCACGTCGGTCACCTCCCCGGGGACCTCGGACTCCCGTATCAGTACCTTGGCGCCGGCGTCCTCGACGACGAACGCCATCTGCTCGGGGCTGAACGAGGGGTAGACCGGCACGAGGACGAGGCGGGCGAGCACCGTCGCCATGTCCACCACGGACCACTCGTAGCGCGTCTCGGCGCTGATGGCGACGCGGTCGCCGGGGTCGGCCAGTTCCAGCAGGCCGCCCGCCACCTCGGCCGCCTCCTCCAGTAACTCGGTGTACGAGCGGGTCGTCCACTCGCCGCCATCGTCGCGGAACTTCGCCGCCGGGAGGTCCGCGTACCGCTCGGTCCGGTCGAGGTACCACGCACAGAGCGGTCCCTCGGGGACGACGATGGGGTCACCGACCCGTACACCCTCCTCGCTCGCTCGGCCTTCCGTTACCTCCGTCCCCGCTGTCTCGACAGCCATGCTGTGTGTTGATAGGTACCGAGCGGCATATCCTTTTCTCCGGCACACACCGGACCGCAACGCGCTTGCCGGTGGCTCGCGGAGCGCCGGACGTGCTCGAGGACCGACTCTGGAAGGTGACCCGGACCCGGCCCGCGCGGGTCGTCTACGAGGCGCTCGCGGCCCGCGGCGTGAAGGCGGCGACGATGCTGCTGTACGTCTGCGAGGAGGTCCCCGCGGTGCGACCCCCCGAGGGGGTCACGTTCGCCCGGTACACGGGCGGGGCGTACCCGGCCGACGCCCGTGCGGAGGCCTACGCCGACCTCGACCCGGCCGACGAGGTGCTGTTCGCGCTCGTCGACGGCGAGTACGCCGGGCGCGTGTTCCTCTCGGCGCGCCCCGTCACCGAGACGGCCATCGACGAGACGGTGGACCGGGAGGGCGCCTACGTCTGGCGGCTCTTCACCGACCCGGCGTTCCGGGGCCGCGGCGTCGCGTCGGCGCTCGTCGGCCGTGGCGTGGCGCTCGCCCGCGAGGCGTTCGGCGTCGACCGGGCGTACGCGCTCGTCGCGCGGGACAACTACCCCTCGAAGCGCACGTTCGAGTCGAACGGGTTCGAGGCGCGCGAGAGGGTGGACTACTGGCGTGTCGGACGGGCCTCGCGGCGCCGGTGGCGCTCGCTCGACGACGAGTGACTCCGTTGGGAGCGGGTGGCGTACGTATCGCTCCGTAGATATATATCCGTTCAATATCTATTTATCTTAAACTAAATTTATGGTGTGCGGTTCCGGTGCCCCACACGGAGGCGCATGAGTCAGAAGAACCAGGTCTCGGGGAAGATGCGGACGTGGGTTCGGACGCGCGCGGCGGAACACGGCTGGGCCGTCGACCGCGAACCGTTCCTGACGCGACTCGACGTGGCCGACTGGGTGAGCATGGGCGCGCTGTTCTTCGGGTGGACCGCGGCGCTCCTCGTCCTCTCCGGGGACCCGAACTGGGGTATCGTGTCGATGCTGGTCGCGTTCGGCTTCGACAAGCTCGACGGGGCCGTCGCCCGCCACTACGGGCTGACGAGCGACCTCGGGTTGCAGATCGACTCGTACATCGACATCTTCGCGTACCTCGTCCCCGCGGCGCTCCTGCTGTACACCGACATCGTCGCCAACCCCTACCTGAGCACGGTGCTCGGCTTCCTCGTCCTGGCGTTCGGCGGGCTCCGGCTCGTCCGGCACTCCAGCGAGGGATTCGGCGAGGACGGCGGCACCGCCTACTACACGGGCATCACGGTGGTCCACGCGAACGTCGTCGTCGTGGGCAACTACTTCGCGGCCGCGCTGCTCCCGTTCTGGAGCCCCCTGCTGGTCGCGCTGACGGTCCTCCCGACGTGTCCGCTGATGGTGTCGAACTACCGTTCGTACAAGACCGACGGGGGGCACCTGCTCGTGGCGGTCCTCGGACTCGTGGCGACCGGGCTGGCGCTCGTCCTCGAGTTCGGCTCCCTCCCCCTCTGATGCGGTTCGACCCGCACGTCCACTCGCGGTGGTCCTACGACTCGTCGGCGTCGGTCCACGACCTGCTCGCGGCGGCGGCAGACGCGGGACTGGACGCCGTCGCCGTCACCGACCACGACGCCGTCGAGGGGTCGCTCCGCGCCGCCGCGCTCGCCCCCGAGTACGGCCTGCTGGGGGTGCCGGGCGTGGAGGTGTCGACGGCCGACGGCCACCTGCTCGCGCTGGGCGTCGAACACCGGCCCGAGCCGGGGCGACCGCTCGCCGAGACGGTCGCGACGGTCCGCGAGTGGGGCGGCCTCGCGGTGGTCCCCCACCCGTTCCAGCGGACGCGACACGGCGCCCGACCGCCCGCTATCTCCGACTGCGACGGCGTGGAGGTGTACAACGCCCTGCTGATGACGGGGGTCAGGAACCGTCGGGCGAGACGGTTCGCCGACCGCGAGGGGTACCCCCACCTCGCCGGGAGCGACGCACACGTCTCCCGGATGGTCGGCCGGGCCTACACCGAGGTGGGACTCGACCCCCGTGGCGACCCGAGCGAGGTCGACCCCGGGGAACTGCTCGACGCGATTCGACAGGGCCGGAGCGCCGCTCGCGGTTCCCGGACACCCGTCGCCCGCTACGTCCGGAAGTTCGCCACCAACGCGGGACTGAAGACGGGTGCCGGCCTCCGGTCGGCGCTCGGCCGGTGATGGACCGACCGACCGGCACCTCGCTGTTCACCTCCCGGGCGGCCCGTCGCGGCGCGCTCGTCCGGGTCGGCCTCCTCGTCCTCGTGGTGGCCGGTGCCGGCGCCCTGCTCGTGACGCTGGTCCCGGCGCTGACCGACCCCGAGCGGTTGCGCGCCGAGGTCCGGGCGTTCGGCCCGTACGCCCCGCTGGCGTTCGTCGCGCTCCAGACCGTGCAGGTGGTGATCGCGCCGATCCCGGGCCAGTTGCTGGGGGGTGTCGCCGGTTACCTGTTCGGCGGCCTCGCGGGGAGCGGCTACTCCCTGCTCGGGGTCGCACTGGGGAGTGCGCTCGCCATCGGCGCGACCCGCCGGTTCGGCCGGTCGTACGCCGAGCGCGTCCTCGACGAGGACGTCCTCGCCCGCTTCGACGCGGTCGTCGACGCCGTCGGCGAACCGGGGCTGTTCGTCATGTTCCTCCTCCCGGTCTTCCCCGACGACGCGCTCTGCTTCCTCGCCGGCCTGACCGAGATCCCCGTCTCGCGCCTGCTCGTGCTCGTCGTCGTCGGCCGGGCACCCACGTTCGTCCTCGCCGCCTACCTCGGCGGGAGCGTCGCGGAGTCGAACCTCCTGCTCGCGGGACTGCTGGCGGCCACGATGGCCGTCCTCGCCGTCGTGGGCTACCGACACCGCGAGGCGCTCGTGGCCGCCGTCGAGGGGTGACCCGAACAACTATCTGAACGGTTGCTCAATCGTAGGTATGGACGGGACCGCAGCGCGGCTGGCCGGACTGCACGACCTGGACACCGTGGCGCTCGACGCGCTGGACGAGATGGGGGGTGCGCGATGAGCGACCGGAAGCGCCTCGCGTTCGTCTGCGTGCAGAACGCTGGCCGCTCGCAGATGTCGGCCGCGTTCGCCCGCCGGGAGGTCGCAGCGCGCGGGCTTGACTGGGAGATTCTCACGGGGGGCACCCACCCGGCCGACGGGGTCCACCCCGAGGTCGTCGAGGTGATGGCCGAACTCGACGTCGACCTCTCCGAGGCGACGCCGCAGCGACTCACCGACGAGGAACTCTCGACGTGCGACGTGGTAGCGACGATGGGGTGTTCGACCCTCTCGCTCGACGCCGACACGGACGTCCGGGACTGGGCGCTCCCGGACCCCCACGGGGAGGACGTCGACCGGGTGCGCGAGATACGCGAGACGGTCCGGGAGCGGGTCGCCGACCTGTTCGACGAACTCAAGGCCGAGACGGCGACGGCGAGCGAGGACTGAGCACTCGGCCGCTCCCCCGACCGCTCGCTCCCGGCACACGCCAGCACACGGCTTTTATACTACGATAACCGAGAGTAACCGTGGCGAAGGACTCACTCAGTGACGTCGCCGGACTGCCGGACGAACTCGGCCTCGACGAGGCGTTCGCTCAGGAACAACAGCAGTTGACCGTCCGCGTCGAGTCGCGGCGGTACGGCAAACCCATGACCATCGTGGAGGGGTTCGACGACGACCTCACCAGCGCGAGCGACCTGAAGGAACTCGCCTCGGACCTCAAGAAGGCCGTCGGCGCGGGTGGCACCGTGACCGAGGGACATATCGAGATCCAGGGCGACCAGACCGAACGGGTGCGCGAGATCCTCGCGGACCGTGGCTACTCCGTGACCGGCTAGACCGTTTCTGACGGGGTTTCGGTGCGGTTGTCGTTGGCGCGTGGAGCCTCGGCTGCAGCGTCGATCCGAGCGACAGTTGGCAGACGAGGGCGTCGCGGAACGGAGCGGACGACGGAGACAGCCGAGACAGCGCGCAGACGCGCGAATCGCGGTACGTGGGAGACCGCACAGCGACCGCCCCGCAGAGCGGCCGGTCCGGCTGGAGGCCGGACACGGCAGGCCTGCCCTTCCCCGGACTCGAACCCGGCCGCCAGAGGCCGTCAGCTCTCGTCGGTCATCGCCACCGCACCGCCAACCGCCCCCACCGCCCGTAACCCCAAGTACCAGGACGGGACCACTCCGGCCCAGCGATGGCCGACCACCACCACCCGGAGCGACCGTGAGCAGCCGTGCCCTCGTCGCCTACGAGCGACCCGACGGCCGCTACGACACCCACGAGGCCCGCGGCGAACTGCTGGGGAGTCGCATCACCACCCGGACTCCCTTCGGCGGTCGGGACCGCCCCGTCGAGCCCGTGCCGACCGAGCGTGGCGTTGACCGGGCCGCACTCGCCGCGCGGGTCGCGTTCGGCCGCCACGAGGCGCTCGTCCTCGTCGCCCCCGACTACGACACGCGGACGTTCGTCGCGCTCCCGTTCGGGGTGCCGGACGCGGCGAGCGGTACGGGAGCCCTGGTCGAGAGCCACGGCCCGGGCGACGAGTCGTGGCTCCGCGGCTGGGTCGGGGGCTTCCGGGGAGCGCTGGCCGAGGCGTCGGCACGCGGGCTCGACGCTGGCGAGGCGAGCGACCTGCTCCGGGCGGAGGCGGCGGGGTTCGAGCGCGAGGGGCGGACCGTGCTCCGGCCGGGTGGGTCGTGAGCGTCCCGGCGGGCGACGCGGACGGTGAGGCTTTTGCCTCGCCGCCGGATAGCGTCGGGAGTGACAGACGCGGACGCCGATGCCGACGCCGCCCCCGAGCCGACCCCCGCCGCGGGCGTGGAGACGCTGGTCGACCCCACCGCCGAGGCGGCCCACGCGCTGCTCGAGCGTCGCCTCGACGGCGAGACGCTCGTCACCGTCTACGGCCGCTGTACCGTCGAGTACGACGGCCGCGCGGCGTCCTCGCTCGGCCCCGGCGACCGACTCCTCGTCCTCAAACCGGACGGGACGGCGCTCGTCCACACCACGGAGAACCAGAAGCCGGTGAACTGGCAGCCCCCCGGTTGCACCCACGAGGTGTCGCTGGTCGACGGGGGCCTCCGGGTGCGCTCGGAGCGCTCGACCCCCGCGGAGGAACTGCGCGTCGCGTTCGAGACGGTCGAGCAGGTCTCGGCGTTCGACGCCCGCGACGAGGAGGACCTCGCGCTCACGGGGACGGAGGAGGACCTCCGCCAGCGCATCCTCGACGACCCCGACCTCGTGGAGTCTGGGTTCCGGCCGCTGGCGACCGAGCGCGAGACGAGCGCCGGCGCCGTCGACGTCTACGGCGAGGACCGCGAGGGCCGGACGGTGGTGCTGGAGTTGAAACGACGGCGGGTCGGACCGGACGCGGTCGGGCAACTGGTGCGCTACGTCGAGGCGCTCCGTCGGGAGTTGCACACCGACGCGGAGATCAGGGGGGTGCTGGTCGCGCCGAGCGTGACCGACCGGGCGCGGGAGTTGCTGGGGGAGGAGGGGCTGGAGTTCGTCTCGTTGACGCCTCGGGCCTCGGACGACTGAACGCCCGTCTCTGCTGGTGGTTCGTATCGAGGCGGTTCGCCCGGCGAGCAGACGCGCGAGTCACGGCACGACTGAACCCGCACAGCACCGCCCAGCCCAGTCCTCACGCCTCCCCAGCCGATTGCGTTCCTCGGCTCGCTCCACTCGCCTGCGGTACTCATCCCTCGCACGGGCCGTTCGCTGGCCTCACGCCGTTCGGCACCGCTCACGGCGCGCGCCACGTCGACAATCCAGCCTCCCGAGACACCCCCGTTTCCGGTCGAACGCGCCCGACTACTCGCGCTCCTCGGCCCTGCGTTTCAACGCCGCGAGCGTGTTCAGCGCCTCCACCGGGGTGGTGTTCCCGATGTCCACCTCGCGGAGGCGTTCGAGGAGTTCGTCGGGTGCGTGGTGCCCGTTCGTCGCCGGTTCCACGTCACTGGCACTGTGACCGTTCGACGCTTCCTCCGGCCCGAGCAACGCCCGCGCTCGCTCGACCACCGAGTCGGGCACCCCGGCCATCCGCGCCACGTCGACGCCGTAGGAGGCGGTGGCAGGTCCCTCGCGCACGTCGTGGTCGAAGGTGACGCTTCCGCCCTCGCGGGTCGCCGAGAAGTGCCGGTTCCGTGCGCGCGGGAGCGAGTCGGCGACGGCCGTGAGGTCGTGGTGGTGCGTGGCGAACAGGGTGAACGCCTCGGTCTCGTCGTGGAGGTGCTCGGTCACCGCGCGGGCGATGGCGAACCCGTCGGCCGTGGAGGTGCCGCGGCCCACCTCGTCCAGCAGGACGAGTGAGTCCTCGCTGGCGTGCTGGAGGATGCCCGCGAGTTCGTCCATCTCGACCATGAACGTCGAGCGGCCGCCGGCGATGTCGTCGCTCGCGCCCACGCGGGTGAAGATACGGTCGAGGACGGGCAGGCGTGCGGACGCGGCGGGGACGAAACTCCCGATCTGCGCGAGGACGCAGACGAGGGCCACCTGCCGCATGTACGTCGACTTCCCGCTCATGTTCGGGCCGGTCAGGACCGTCACCGGCGCCTCGCGCGGGAGGTGCGCGTCGTTCGGGACGAACGACTGCTGGGTCCGCTCGACGACGGGGTGCCGGCCCCGCTCGACGTGGACGCTGTCGGTCTCTCCAACCTCGGGCCGGCAGTAGTCGTGCTCGGCCGCGACGGTCGCCAGCGAGACGAGCGTGTCGAGTTCCGCGACGGCGTCGGCGACCCGCTGGACGCGCTCGGTCTCGTCGCCGACGGCCGCCCGGACCTCCCGGAACAGTTCGTACTCGAGGTCGTCGGCCCGGCCCTCGGCCCGGACGATCTCGTCCTCGCGCTCCTTCAACTCGGGCGTGTAGTACCGCTCGCTGTTCTTCAGGGTCTGGCGGCGCTGGTAGTCCTCGGGCACGCGGTCGGTGTTGGCCTTCGTCACCTCGATGTAGTAGCCGTGGACCTGGTTGAAGCCGACCTTCAGCGAGTCGACGCCGGTGCGTTCGCGCTCCTCGGCCTCCAACGAGTCGATCCAGCGTTTCCCCTCGCGTTCGGTCTGCCGGAGTTCGTCCAGTCGCTCGTCGTACCCCTCGCGGACGACGCCGCCCTCGGTGAGCTCGATGGGTGGGTCCTCCGCGACGGCCTCGTCGATGGTCTCACGGACGTCTTCGAGGGGGTCCAGTCGCTCGTGCAGGTCACGGAGTCGGTCGCTCTCGGCACCGGCCAGCGCCTCGCGCAGGGCCGGGACGACGGCGAGGGTGTCGTGGAGCGAGCGCAGGTCGCGTGCGTTCCCGCGCCCCCGCGAGATGCGGGCGATGAGTCGCTCCACGTCGTAGACGTCGTGGAGGCGCTCGTGGAGGAACTCCCGCGTGGAGAGGTCGCCGACGAGTTCCTCGACGGCCCCCTGTCGCGCCCGGATCTCGTCGGTGTCGAGCAGCGGTCGGCGGAGCCAGTCGTGGAGCCTCCGGCGGCCGAGCGCGCAGGCCGTCTCGTCCAGCACGTCGACGAGCGCGGTGCCCGTCGCGCCGTGGACCGACCGGCGCTCGAACAGTTCGAGCGAGCGCAGGGCGACCGCGTCCAGCAGCATGTACTCGCGCGGGTCGTAGCGCGTGAGGTGCGTGAGGTAGTCGAGTCGGTCGCGTTCGCCCTCGTCGGTGGTCCCTCTGGCGTACTCGGCGTACGCGAGCAGGGCGCCGCAGGCCCGAATCTCGGCGGGCGAGGCGAGGAGCGTCTCCGGCCGGCCGAAGTAGTCGCTCACGCGCTCGTGTGCCCGGTCGAACCCGAACGCCCCGGCGTCGTACGGCGTGACCATGCAGTCGCCGCCGAATACCTCGCGCGCCTCGGGGACCGAGACGTCCGGGCCGACGACGGCCTCGGCGGGGTCGAACCGGCCCGCCTCGTCGCGCAGCGTGGCCGCGTCCGTGGTGCCGGTGGCGTAGAAGTCACCCGTCGAGACGTCCAGCATGGCGAGGCCGTAGCCCTCCTCGCCCTCGACCAGTGCGGCGACGAAGTTGTTCTCGTCGCCCCCGAGCAGTTCGGCCTCGGTGAGCGTGCCGGGCGTGACGACGCGTGTGACCGCCCGCTCGACCGGTCCCGTGGCCTCCTCGGGTTCCTCCACCTGGTCGGCGACGGCGACGCGGAAGCCCGCGTCGAGGAGGGTCTCGATGTACCCCTCGGCGTTGTCGACGGGGATGCCGGCCATCGGGTAGCGGCCGGTCGAGTCCTCGCGCTTGGTGAGGGTGATCTCGCAGACGCGGGCGGTGACCTCGGCGGCGTCGCAGAACGTCTCGTAGAAGTCGCCCACCTGGAAGAGGACGAGCGAGTCGTCGTAGCGGGCACAGAGGTCGCGGTACTGGGTGAGCATCGGGGTGAGTTCCCCCTGCATCGCCTCGGGCGCGCCCAGTGCCGCCTCCGTGTTCATGGACGTGTGGTGTCGTTCGGCTCCTAAATCTCGCTCGGTCTCTAGGGGTCGGTCTTATCGGGTGTGAGGTGGGTTTGTGTGGGCCGGTGTAGGTGCGGCCGTGTCGTGTCGTGTCGAGCGAGGTGACTAGCGCGGTACGAAGAGAATCGCCCAGCACAGCCCTCACGCCTCCCCAGCCGATCCCTTCACTCGCCTCACTTCGCTCGTCTCGTTCAGTCATCCCTCGCACGAGCCGTTCGCGGGCCTCACTCCGTTCGGCACCGCTCACGGCGCACGCCACGTTGAGAATCCAGTCTCTCGGGACACCCCCGTTTCCCGTCGAACGACCCCGCCCCGAACCTCATTACCCTCCCCGTCATCCCCCAACCGTGCACGTCTGTATCGTCGGTGGCGGCATCGTCGGCCTCGCCAGCGCTCACGCACTCGCCACGCACGGGGCCGCGGTGACGCTCGTGGAGCAGGGTCACCTCGGCAGCGGGTCGACCGACCGCGCCGTCGGTGGCATCCGCGCGCAGTTCTCCCGGCCGGAGAACGTCCGGCTCTCGCTGGCGAGCACGACCGTCTGGGAGACCTTCGAGGAGCGCTTCGGCGTCGACATCGGCTACCGGCGCGAGGGCTACCTGTTCCTCGCGCGTGGCGAGGAGACCGCCGCCGCCCTCCGCGAGTCCGCGGGGATGCAGGCCGACCTCGGGGTGCCCGTGGCGGTGCTCTCCCCGACCGAGGCGACCGAGCACTGCCCCGAACTCCGGGCCGACCGCTACGCGCTGGCGACCTACTCGCCGACCGACGGCTGGGCCGACCCCCACCTCGCGGTACAGGGGTACGCCAGCGGGTGCCGGGCGGCAGGCGTCGACCTGCGGACCAGGACGGCGGTGACGGACCTGCTGACCGACGGCGAGCGCGTGGTGGGCGTCGAGACGGCCGATGGCGAGGTCCGGGCCGACCACGTGGTGAACGCCGCAGGGGCGTGGGCCGCTCGCCTCGCCGCGATGGCCGACCTCGAGGTGCCGGTCTCGCCCCGCCGCCGGCAGGTCGCGGTCGTCGACCCCGAGACGCCCCTCCCCGAGTCGGTCCCGCTCGTCGTGGACCTCGAATCCGGGTCGTACTTCCGCCCCGAACGCGAGGGCCGGGCGCTCGTCGGCGGGCACTTCGCGACGGCGGACGACCCCGCTGACCCCGACCACTTCCGCGAGAAGGTGGACACCGACTGGGCGGTCACGGCCGTCGAGCGGGCGGGCGAGACGGCCCGTTACTTCGGGCCGGAGACGCGCCTCCGGAGCGGGTGGGCCGGACTCTACGCCGTGACGCCGGACCACAGCCCGATTCTGGAGAGGACTGTGCCGGGGTTCGTGCAGGCCGTCGGGTTCTCCGGCCACGGGTTCCAGCACGCCCCGGCGACCGGACAGGTGGTCGCCGACCTGTGTCTCGGCGGGGAGACCGACCTCGTCGACCTCGGGGCGTTCCGTGGCGACCGGTTCGACGGTTCGACGACGTCCGAGTCACACGTCGCCTGATCGGTGCACGACGGTCTCACGGCTTCACAACGCTTTTGTCCGCGCACGGTAGAGCGTGACACATGCCCACCGACCCACGCGACGGGCGTCACGTTCCCCGACGAGCGACGCGGCCACGGGTCGGCTTCTTCTTCCGCGACTGACCGGGGCGGACTGCGCGGCGACGCCGAGGGGCGTCCCGCGACGGGAAACCCCGGTCACGGATGCGGAACCGCTAACTGACAGACCACCACAGACACACCCAGTAGATGCCACGTAGACTCCCGGAGACACAGGTCGTCTTGCTCGAAGCGGCGAGCGCGACCGACGAGAAGACCGTCGACCGACTGGCCGAGGAGACCGGCGAGAAGGTGGAGACGCTCACCCGCGCCGCCTTCGAACTCGCCGACGAGGGCCTCCTCGCCGTCACCGAACGCACAGCACAGGACCTCTCGCTGACCGACGAGGCCCGCGAGTACCTCGAATCGGGGCTCCCCGAGCGCCGGCTCTACGACGCCGCACTCGACGCCGGCGCCGACGAGGAGTCCGTCTCGCTCGGACGAGTCATCGGCGCTTCGGGCCTCGAAGGCCCCGAGGTCGACATCGCGCTCTCGAACTTCGCCCGCAAGGGGTTCGGGAGCATCGACTCGGGCGAGATATCGGTCGCGCCGTCGGGGCCGGAGGTTGACCCGGAGGCCGACCCCGAGGCCGAGGCGCTCGCCGTCGTCGGCGACGACGGCGCCGACGCGGGCTACCTCGACGAGAACGTCCTGAACCGACTCGAATCGCGCGACCTGCTCGTCCGGAGCGAGACGACCGTCCGCTCCGTGACCCTCACGGACGAGGGGGTCAACGCCATGATGGAGGGGCTGGAGACCGCCGAGACGGTCGGACAGGTCACCTCCGAGATGCTCACCTCGGGCGAGTGGCGCGACGTCGAGTTCGCCGAGTACAACGTCGAGGCCGATTCGGAGGTCGAGTACGGCGGGCGGAAACACGTCCTCCGGCAGACTGCCGACCGCGTGAAGGACGTCCTCGTCGGGATGGGGTTCGACGAGATGCAGGGCCCGCACGCCGACGCGGAGTTCTGGATCAACGACTGCCTGTTCATGCCGCAGGACCACCCCGCACGGACCCACTGGGACCAGTTCGCGCTGGACCTGCCGCCGATGAAGGACCTCCCCGAGGACCTCGTCGCGCGCGTCGAGGACGCCCACCGGAACGGCGTCGGCGAGGACGGCGACGGCTACCACTCGCCGTGGACCGAGGAGGTGGCCCGCGGCGTGGACCTCCGGGGCCACACCACCTCGCTGTCGATGCGGTACCTCTCGGGCCACGAGGTCGGTGACCTCGAACCGCCCCAGCGGTACTTCTCCGTCGAGAAGGTCTACCGGAACGACACGCTCGACCCGACCCACCTGCTGGAGTTCTTCCAGATCGAGGGCTGGGTGATGGCCGATGACCTCTCGGTGCGTGACCTGATGGGGACGTTCACCGAGTTCTACGAGCAGTTCGGCATCACGGACATCGAGTTCAAGCCCCACTACAACCCGTACACGGAACCCTCGTTCGAGCTGTTCGGCACCCACCCGGAGACGGGCGAGATCGTCGAGATCGGCAACTCCGGCATCTTCCGCGAGGAGGTCCTGCGCCCGCTCGGCGTCGAGTGTGACGTGATGGCGTGGGGGCTCGCGCTGGAGCGCCTGCTCATGCTCATGTACGGCTTCGAGGACATCCGCGACGTCCACGGGACGCTGTGTGACCTCGACCTGCTGCGGACCACGGAGGCGGTCTACTGATGCCGGTCGTCGACGTCGACCCCGACGAGCTGCGGCGGCTCACGGGCCACGAGGAGAAGGACGACGAGGAGCTCAAGTCGGACCTGTTCGCGCTCGGGCTGGAGTTCGAGGGCGAGACGGAGGACGGCGAGTTCCAGCTGGAGTTCGCCCCCGACCGACTGGACCGCCTCAGCGTGGAGGGGGTCGCCCGGTCGCTGCGCTACCAGTACGGCGACGACCGCGGGGTCTACATCCCGACCACGAACAGCGCCGAGTGGGTCATCGAGGTGGACGAGTCGGTCCCCGAGGAGCGCCCGTACGTCACGGGCGCCATCGTCCGCGGGCTGGACATGACCGAGGAGAAACTGGAGTCGCTCATCCAGTTGCAGGAGAAGCTCCACGCGACGATGGGGCGCAAGCGGGCGAAGGGCGCCATCGGCGTCCACGACCTCGCGATGCTGAAGGGTCGCGCCGGCGCGGGCGAGGGTGACAAGCCCAAGTCCATCACCTACCGTGGCGTGGACCCGGACGGCGACCGGTTCGTCCCGCTCGACGCGGACACGGACATGACCCCGCGCGAGGTGCTGACCGACCACGACACGGGCGCGACGTACGCACCGCTCGTCGAGGACCTGGAGCGGTTCCCGGCCATCTACGACGACGTGGGGCTGTTCTCGTTCCCGCCGGTCATCAACGGCAAGCGGACCGAGGTGGACGAGGGGACCCGCGACGTGTTCGTCGAGATGACGGGCACCGACCAGTGGACCATCGACCGGATGCTCAACATCGTCTGCTACGCGCTCGACGCCCGCGCGGGGCGCGTCGAGCTGGTGGACGTGGAGTACCCGGACCGCACCCTCGAGCGGCCGGACCTCTCGACGGACACGAAGACCGTCGCGCACTCGCGCATCGAGTCGGTGCTCGGCATCCCGCTGGACTCGGAGGCGGTCGTGGACCTGCTGGAGCGCTCGGGCCTCGACGCGACCGTCGAGACGGACGAGGAGGCCGGGACGGTCACCTACGAGGCCGGTATCCCGCCCTACCGCGTGGACGTGCTCCACCCGCTCGACGTGGTGGACGACGTGGGTCGGGCCTACGGGTTCAACGACCTCGAGCCGCGCTACCCGGACGTCTCGACGGTCGGCGGGCGCCACGAGCGCTCCCGCGTCGAGGACGCGGCCCGCGACGCCCTCGTCGGCCTCGGGTTCGAGGACCTCCTGAACTTCCACATGATCAGCGAGGCGGAGAACTTCGACCGCCTCTCCGTGGCGCCCGGTGACGGCTACGGTGCCGAGGAGCCGGTGACCATCACCGAACCCTACAGCGAGGACTACACCATGTTGCGGACGTGGGCGCTCCCCTCGCTGCTGATGGTCCTGGAGAACAACACGCACCGGGCGTACCCGCAGGACCTCGCGGAGATCGGCCTCGCGGCCCACCGCGACGACGCGGAGAACACCGGCGTCGCCGAACACCGGACCGTCGCCGCGGTGCTCGCCCGGAGTGAGGCCTCCTACGAGGACGCCAAGTCGCGGCTGGTGGCACTCGCGCGGGCGTTCGGCACGGCGGTCGAGACGCCCGCCACCGAGCACCCGTCGTTCATCCCGGGCCGCGTGGCCGACGTGGTGGTGGACGGCGAGACGGTCGGTGTCATCGGCGAGGTGCACCCCGAGGTCGTCGTGGAACACGACGTGGAGGTGCCCGTCGCGGCGTTCGAACTTCGGCTCGACGCGCTGCGGTAGGACTCCGGCGGTTCTCGGTTCGGCGCCTCTTTCCGGTGTGGCAGTTCGAGTGCTTGGTTCAGCGAGCAGACGCGCGAATCGCGGTACATCTGAAACAACACGCAGAGCGGCCGGGCCACCGCGGGGGCGGCGGCCACGGCTGGCCCTGCCCTCCCCCGGACTCGGACAGCCACGGCTTCGCCGTGGCGTCCTCGCCGGCCGCGCTTCCCGCTTCACCAAGTGAACCACGTGGCCTGCGGGTCCCGCGAACGCCAGTGAGCGAGGACTCGCAACGGGGAAGGGCAGGGCACGCCGTGTGCGCCCGCGAGGGCGCACCGGCCGCTCTGCGGTGCGGTTGCTGTGCGGTTTACCATGTACCGCGCTAGTCTCCCCGTTCGTCGTCACAGAGCACACCGTCACGCTCGTCTACACAGGAACCGTAGCACACCCGCCCGTCGCCACAGAACCCGAACCACGTGCCCCCACACCACCCAGACACACCGCCCCACGCCGACGAAAGACAGAAGAACGCGCCGGACCCACCGTCTAGCGTGACCCGACCGTCCACGTCCCTCGAGACCACCACCCCGCTACGTGAGACGCGTCACTCGCACTCGCTCCCTGTAGGCCCCCTCTAGGGCCACACTTTGCTTCGACAGTTCCTTGAGACGGCGCATCGACCGACGAACAACGACCAGTATCCACGATGAGTACGCCACCCGAACAGACCGAACGAACCGCGGAGGAACCGACCCTCGAGGGCGAGTACGACCCCAGCGAGGTCGAGCCCAAGTGGCAGCAACGCTGGGTCGACGACGAGACGTACGTCTACGAGGAACCCGAGGGTGACCGTGAGGCGGTCGACCCGGACACCGTCTTCACCATCGACACGCCGCCGCCGACGGTGTCGGGCAGTCTCCACTGGGGGCACGTCTACGGCGCCACGCTGCAGGACTTCGTCGCCCGCTTCGAGCGGATGCGCGGGCAGGACGTCTTCTTCCCCTTCGGCTACGACGACAACGGCATCGCCAGCGAGCGCCTCACGGAGGACGAACTCGACATCCGGCACCAGGAGTTCGAGCGCCGGGAGTTCCAGGAGAAGTGCCGCGAGGTCTGTGCGACCTACGAGGCCGAGTTCACCGAGAAGATGCAGGCGCTCGGCGTCTCCATCGACTGGAACAACACCTACCAGACCATCGAGCCGCGGGTCCAGCGCATCTCCCAGCGCTCGTTCATCGACCTCTACGAGCAGGGCCGGGAGTACCGCCAGCGCGCGCCGACTATCTGGTGTCCGGAGTGCGCCACGGCCATCTCGCAGGTCGAGACGGAGGACGACGAGCGACCGAGCCACTTCCACGACATCGAGTTCTCGGTCGTGGAGACGGACGAGGCGTTCACCATCTCCACGACGCGACCGGAACTCCTGCCCGCGTGTGTCGCCGTCTTCGTCCACCCGGACGACGACGCGAACCAGCACCTCGTCGGCGAGGAGGCGAAGATCCCCCTGTTCGGTCAGGAGGTCCCCATCATCGAGGACGAGCGGGTCGACATGGAGACCGGCTCGGGCGTCGTGATGTGCTGTACGTTCGGCGACCAGACCGACATCGAGTGGTACCAGGCCCACGACCTCCCGCTCCGTATCGCCATCGACGAGACGGGGACGATGACCGAGGAGGCCGACGAGTACGCCGGGATGGGGAGCGACGAAGCACGCGAGGCTATCGTCGCCGACCTCGACGAGGCTGGTGCCCTGCTCGACCGGCGCGGCATCACGCACACCGTCAACGTCCACGAGCGGTGTGGCGTCCCCGTCGAGTTCCTCGTCACCGAGCAGTGGTACATCGAGCTACTGGACAAGAAGGAGGAGTACCTTGAGGCGGGCCGGTCGATGGACTGGTACCCCGAGAAGATGTTCACGCGGTACAAGAACTGGATCGAGGGGCTGCAGTGGGACTGGGCCATCTCGCGCCAGCGCTCCTCGGGCATCCCGTTCCCGGTCTGGTACTGCGCCGACTGCGACGAACCGGTCATGGCCGAGAACGAGAGCCTGCCGGTCGACCCGCTCAGCGACGACCCGCCGGTCGACTCGTGTCCGGAGTGTGGCCACGCCGAGTTCGTCCCGGAGGACGACGTCTTCGACACGTGGGCCACCTCGTCGCTCACCCCGCTCATCAACGCGGGCTGGCAGGGCGAGAGCGAGGGCATGACGCGGCCGGAGCTCTACCCGATGGACATGCGGCCGCAGGGCCACGACATCATCTCGTTCTGGCTGTTCCACACCGTCGTCAAGTGCTACGAGCACACCGGCGAGGTCCCGTTCGACCAGGTCATGGTCAACGGGATGGTGCTGGACGAGAACCGCGTCAAGATGTCGAAGTCGCTCGGGAACATCGTCGAACCCGACTCGGTCCTCGAGAAGTACCCGGTCGACGCGGCGCGCTACTGGGCCGCCGGCTCCAGCGTCGGCGACGACCTGCCGTACAAGGAGAAGGGTATCGTCGCGGGCGAGCGCCTGCTCCAGAAGCTCTGGAACGCCTCGCGGCTGGTCGACTCGCTGGCCGAGGACGCGCCCGAGGAGCGGCCCGCGGACCTCGCGGAACTGGACCGCTGGCTGCTGGCGTCGCTCGACGCCGAGATCGACTACGTCACCGAGAAGCTCGAGAACCGGGAGTTCTCGAAGGCCCGCGACTCGCTCCGATCGTTCTTCTGGCACACGTTCTGTGACGACTACCTCGAGGTCGCCAAGGGCCGGGTCCGCGAGGACGACGACGAGAGCGCGAAGTGGACGCTCCGGACCGCCCACCGGCGGTTCCTCAAACTGTTCGCGCCCGTGCTCGCGCACGCGACGGAGGAGCTATGGGCCGCGATGTACCGCGAGGAGTCGAGCATCCACCAGTCCGAGTGGCCCGAGCCGCTCGGCATCGAGGCGGACCTCGACGCGGGCGAGCGGGCTCTCTCGGTCGTCGGCGCGCTCCGGAAGTACAAGTCCGAGCGCAACCTCGCGCTGAACGAACCGCTCTCGCGGGTCCGCGCCTACGGCGAGGGCCTCGGCGAGTTCGCGACCGACATCGCGGGTGCGATGCACGTCGAGTCGTTCGAACTGCTGGACGAGCGGCCGGAGGTCGAGACGGTCGTCGCGGGCATCGACCTCGACTACTCGAAGGTCGGGCCGGCGTTCGGGGCGGACGTCCCGGACATCGAGTCGGCCATCGAGGCCGACGAGTACGACATCGAGGGCGAGACGCTCCACGCGGCGGGTCACGACCTCGACGCGGAGATGTTCGACGTCGAGGAGGAACGCCGGTACGACGGCGAGGGCGACCTGCTGGAACTCGACGACGCCATCGTCATCGTCGGGTAGGCCGGGCGCCCCCCTGGTAACCGTTCGCATATAAACTGCCCGGCCAATACCGCCACGACCGATGGGTCATTAAGTAACGACCATTATGTTCACGGCATGCAGTTTCGGTTCCGACCGATGACCGCGGCTGACGCCCGTGCCGTCGAGCGCTGGCGCTACCCCGCGCCGTACGACGTCTACGACCGACGCTCGGCCCGGTCGCTCGATCCGGCGGCAGAACCGGGACGGTACTTCGCCGCCGAGAACAAGGAACACCTCGCGGGGTTCTTCGAGTTCGAGCGCCAGACAGAGGAGGGCACCCTCCGGTTCGACCTCTCGCTGCGCCCGGACCTGACCGGCGAGGGCCACGGCGAGTCGTTCGTCAGCGCCGGCCTCCGCTTCGCCGAGGACCGCTGGGACGCCGACTCCTACGAGGTGGAGGTGGACTCGTTCAACGACCGTGCGCTGACCGTCTACGAGCGGCTGGGGTTCTCGCCCGTCGAGGGGCAGGCGGTCTCCGACGGTGGTCGCTCGGCCGAGTACGTCCTGATGCGCTCCGACGGCACGCCGGAGTGACCGCGGTCCCTACCCGTCCTCGCGCTCCCTGAGCGACGTCCGTCGCACCTTCCCGGTCGAGGTCTTGGGCAGGTCGTCGACGAACCGTATCTCGCGGGGGTACTCGTACTCGGCCAGTCGCTCGCGGACGAGCGTGCGGAGCTCCTCGCGGAGGTCGTCGTCGGTGGGGTCGCCATCGGCCCGCTCTACGAAGGCCACGATGCGCTCGCCCCGGGTCTCGTCCGGGAGCCCCACGACGCCGGCCTGTTCGACCGCGGGGTGTTCGAGCAACGCCTTCTCCACCTCCAGCGGCCCCACGCGGTAGCCAGAGGTGAGGATGACGTCGTCGGCCCGGGAGACGAAGTGGACGTAGCCGTCGTCGTCGCGGGTGGCGAGGTCGTCCGTGAGGAACCACTCGCCCGCGGGGAGGGCCGTGCCGGCCACGTCCTCGGCCGAGAGGGTGATGGTCTTCGCGCGCGTGGCCTCGGGCTTGCCGAGGTAGCGGTCGAAGAAGACGCGGCGGTCACCGGGATACAGGGCTACCTCGCCGGTCTCGCCCGTGGGGAGCGGCGTCCGTGTCTCCCGGTCGAGGATAGCGAGGTCGTAGCCCGGCAGGGGCCGACCCATGCTCCCCGGCTCGGGGTCGAACCAGTCCGAGCGGTTGCCGACGGCGAGGTTGAGCTCGGTCTGGCCGTAGAACTCGTTGCAGGCGACGCCGGGGAGGTCCGTCTCGACCCACTCGAGGACCTCCGGGGTGAGCGGTTCGCCCGCGGTGGCCAGCACGGAGAGCGAGAGGTCGAAGCGCTCCGCTGGGGCCTCGACCGTCATCAGCATCCGGAGCGCCGTCGGCGGCATGAACGCGTGGGTCACGTCGTGGTCGGCGAGCAGGGAGAACGCCCACTCGGGGTCGAACCCCTCGCGTGGGGCGGCGACGACGGGGTGACCGTGGTGCCACGCGCCGAACAGGGTGCCGCCGAGCGCGGCCCCCCACGCCCAGTCGGCGGGCGTCCAGACGACGGTGTCCGCGCCGTCGTAGCCCTCGAAGAAGTTGTGGGCCGCGGCCGCCCGGCCCAGCCAGAGGGCGTGGCTGTGGACGACTCCCTTCGGGGGGCCCGTCGACCCGGAGGTGTACATCACCGCCGTCTCCGTCTCGGGGGTGGCGTCGTGCGGGTCGAAGCCGGCCGGGCCGTCAGCGAGGAGGGTGTCGAAGTCGTGGGCGTCGGTGGCCGTCGAGCCCGCACCCACGTAGACGACGTCCGCGAGGTCCGGACAGTCGTCGCGGATGGACGCTACCGTCTCTCGCACGCGCGCGTCCGCGACGAGGGCGACGGCCTCGGCGTCGGCCAGTCGGTACCGCAGGGCGTCGGTGCCGAAGAGGACGGTGAGAGGGACGGTGGCGGCGCCCACCTTCCAGCACGCGAGGTGGGTGACGGGGTTGGCGGGGCGCTGGGGGACGCAGACGCCGACGCGGTCGCCGGGCGAGACGCCGAGGGACTCGAGGGCGCCGGCGAGTCGGTTCGACCGCTCGTCGAGGTCGCCGAACGTGTGGGTCTCGACCCCGTCCTCACGGACGTGGTGGACCGCGGGGGCGTCGGGGTCGTGCTTCCGCAGGAGGTCCTCGGCGGGGTGGTGGTCGGCTGGGAGGTCCCACGCGAACGACTCGCGGGCCGTCTCGTAGTCCCCGTACTCGGGCATCACGCGGTAGCCGTGGTCTGCGTCGTCTGCGCCCGGTGTCATTGCCGGGCGTTCGTGACCGGGGGTGTTCGGCGTTGCGGTGGTCGACCGTGCGGCTCAGTCGAGGTCCGCGCCCACCGCGTCCTCGACACTCTCGAAGCCGTCGCGGTCGAGGCGTTCCAGCAGTCCCTCGTTGATGTCGCGGGCGATGCTCGGGCCCTCGTAGACGAAGGCGGTGTAGAGCTGGACGACGCTGGCGCCCGCGCGAATCTTGGCGTAGGCCCCCTCGGCGTCGGCCACGCCGCCGACGCCGACGACGGGGACGTCGGTTCGCTCGGCGACGAACCGGACCATCGCGGTGGCCGCGTCCTCGATGGGGGCCCCGGAGAGGCCGCCCGTCTCGACGCGGTTCTCGTTGCGGAGGCTCTCGGGGCGCTGGGTGGTGGTGTTCGTGGCGATGATGCCGTCCAGCCCCAGGTCGTCGACGACGGCGATGGCCTCCTCGACGGCTGGCTCGGGGAGGTCGGGCGAGAGCTTCACGAGCAGCGGGTCGGCCCCGGCGTCACGGAGGGTCCCGAGGATGGACTCGAGGCGCTCGCGTTGCTGGAGTTCGCGGAGGCCGGGCGTGTTCGGCGAGGAGACGTTGACGACGAAGTAGTCGCCACCCTCGGCGACGCGCTCGTAGGTGTACAGGTAGTCTGCCTCGGCGTCCTCGAGGGGGGTGGTCTTCGACTTCCCGATGTTGACGCCGACGGGGACCGGGACGTCCGTCGCGGCGAGGCGTTCGCCGGCGACGTCCGCACCCTCGTTGTTGAAGCCCATGCGGTTGACGAGAGCGCGGTCCTCGGGGAGGCGGAAGAGGCGCGGGCGGGGGTTGCCGGGCTGGGCCTCGGCGGTGACGCCGCCCACCTCGACGTGGCCGAAGCCGAACGCCGCGAGGGCGTTCGGGACGCGAGCGTCCTTGTCGAAGCCGGCGGCGATCCCGAGGGGGTTGTCGAACGACTGGCCGAACGCCTCGGTCTCGAGTCGGGGGTCGTCGACCGTGTAGCGGTCGGCGAGTCGGTCGGTGAGCCCGGTCCGCTGAGCGAGTTCGAGCGCGGAGAGCGCGGTCTCGTGGACGGTCTCGGCCGGGAGCGAGAAGAGCAGCGGCTTGGCGGCCTCGTACAGCATTGGTGGAGAACGGCGGCGCCCCGAATTAAACGACTCGGCTCAGAACTCGTGTTCGACCTCGTCCGGGTCCGCCTTCTGGATGATAATCTTGTTGTCGCGCACGCGCACGAACACCTCGTCGCCGATCTCGAGGCCGGCGACGGCGAGTTCGTCCTCGTGGAGGTTGACGTGAACGTTGTGGTACTCGCCGTTCTCGTCCTTCGCCCCACTCGGACTGAGCTTCTTCTTGCGGACCATCGCGGTATGTCCGGGCTTGGCCCCAGTAGATACATAAGTGTACCGTGACCGTCCCCCGTCGATAGTTGTCGAGAACAGACGGGTACGTCGCCGTCGGGCGGAATCCGGGTCCGAGCGCCGCGTCGCGTGCGGCCGGGCTGGTGCACCCGCGTGGGCACGCGGGCGCACGTGAGTGTGCACGAACGATACAGAACTGATCGGTGGCGTGCGTGTGGTGCCGTACGGGGCCCCTCCGGGCGTGTCGTGCGCGAGTGGGCGCCGGGTATATGAACGAGGGGCCGTCGTCCCCCGGTTTGGGGGTACGTTTATATATGGTCGTGTGTACGGGTCACATGGTGGTGTGAGAACCATGGCACGTGACGACGACAACAAGCGGAACTTCGCACTGCGCGACGCGACTGGCCAGGAGAGCAGCGTCTTCTCTGGGCGTACCCCACGGCAGGCAGCTCTGAAGGCAGCACGCCGACTGGACCCAGGCAAGACCGAACAGCAGGCGCAGCATCACGAACTCAGGCTCCGAGAGAAAGGGACGAAGAAGGTCCACATCTACGACGGGTGGGCCTGGAAAGAGTCGGCGCCGGACGACAAACCCGGCTGGATGCCCGGCGAGATCACGGAGGCGAACGTCTCGAAGAAGGGCATCGAGCACCTCGAGGAGATCTGACCCGGTCCAGCACATCCAACTTCTTCGGCGAGCCCGGCCGCGGAGCGGTGCGGCCCACGAACGCGGCCCAGGCCCACCGAAGCGAGGGCGTTATGACTCGCGCACGCGAAGCGTCGCCCGCACGTTCTCGTGCCACGCGGCACTCACCCGGCGGGACCCGACGCGGACACGGGGGACCCACACCCCGTGCCCTCACGGGCCGCGAGGGATGACCGTCCGGTCTCCAGCCGCGTGACAGTCCACCTCCCGAGCGGCGGCTACGCGCCGGTACGCCAGACTCCCCTGTGGAACGTTCTCACGACTCCTACGGTACGATTTCGCGTGACGGAGCGGCTCTATAACGACGGGGTTAAGTGTGAATCCCCCATCGGATGGAATGCGAAGGACGCGGGGCGCGGTGCCCCGCCGAGTCTCGTCGTGCCGCCGCGGCGCGACGGGATGCCGAACCGTGCCCCTTAAGTGATTGAGGGCGTTCGGATTGGTTACGCACAACGGGTCGCCTTCGGGCGAAAACCGGGTCGAGACCGAACCGTTCCCCTTAAGTGTCTAAGGGCGCTCGGTCTGGGTACGCGCGACGGATCGCCTTCGGGCGAGAACCGAGCGAGACTCAGACCGTGCCCCTTAAGTGGTTGAGGGCGCTCGGATTGGTTACGCACAACGGGTCGCCTTCGGGCGAAAACCGGGTCGAAACCGAACCGAGCCCCTTAAGTGTATCAGGGCGTTCGGTTGGGTTACGCAGAAACGGTCGGCATCGCACACCGGTGCCCGGCCGAGGATCGAACCAACTCCGGTGGGTTTATGATGACCTGCGGCGTTGGTTCAGGTCCGAAGCAATCGGGCGCCCCTCGCCATGAAGGGCGTCCAGGTCCGGACCAAGTTCGGTGGGTTTATACGAACTCGCCGGCTTGGTTCAGGTCCGAAGAAGATGAGGATTCCACCCCTGCGGTCCGCCGTCAAGATGGAATCTGATGTTAGCCTTGGTAGTTCGGTGACACTCGGTCGGTCCGACTGTCGCCGAACCCGATAGCAGACATGTGCTCGATTGGCGTCGAGCACACCCGCCTGAGTTCACATTACGAACTCACCCACCCGCGCTCTGCGCGGGTTAGCATTCCGGTTGATCCTGCCGGAGGCCATTGCTATCGGTGTCCGATTTAGCCATGCGAGTCGCACGTATAACGTGGCAAACGGCTCAGTAACACGTGGCCAAACTACCCTACAGACCGTGATAACCTCGGGAAACTGAGGCTAATAACGGATAGCGCTCCCGAGCTGGAATGCTGGGAGCGCGAAAGCTCCGGCGCTGTAGGATGTGGCTGCGGCCGATTAGGTAGACGGTGGGGTAACGGCCCACCGTGCCGATAATCGGTACGGGTTGTGAGAGCAAGAGCCCGGAGACGGACTCTGAGACAAGAGTCCGGGCCCTACGGGGCGCAGCAGGCGCGAAACCTTTACACTGTACGCAAGTACGATAGGGGGACACCGAGTGCGAGGGCATAGAGCCCTCGCTTTTGTACACCGTAAGGTGGTGCACGAATAAGGGCTGGGCAAGACCGGTGCCAGCCGCCGCGGTAACACCGGCAGCCCAAGTGATGGCCGCTATTATTGGGCCTAAAGCGTCCGTAGCTGGCCGTTCAGGTCCGTCGGGAAATCCACTGGCTTAACCAGTGGGCGTCCGGCGGAAACCGTTCGGCTTGGAACAGGGAGACCAGAGGGGTACGTCCGGGGTAGGAGTGAAATCCCGTAATCCTGGACGGACCATCGGTGGCGAAAGCGCCTCTGGAGAACTGATTCGACAGTGAGGGACGAAAGCTGGGGTCTCGAACCGGATTAGATACCCGGGTAGTCCCAGCCGTAAACGATGCTCGCTAGGTGTGTCGCAGGCTACGAGCCTGCGATGTGCCGTAGGGAAGCCGAGAAGCGAGCCGCCTGGGAAGTACGTCCGCAAGGATGAAACTTAAAGGAATTGGCGGGGGAGCACTACAACCGGAGGAGCCTGCGGTTTAATTGGACTCAACGCCGGACATCTCACCAGCTCCGACAGCAGTGATGACGATCAGGTTGATGACCTTATTCGACGCTGCTGAGAGGAGGTGCATGGCCGCCGTCAGCTCGTACCGTGAGGCGTCCTGTTAAGTCAGGCAACGAGCGAGACCCGCACCTCTAGTTGCCAGCAGCATCTCGCGATGGCTGGGTACACTAGGGGGACTGCCGCTGCCAAAGCGGAGGAAGGAACGGGCAACGGTAGGTCAGTATGCCCCGAATGAGCTGGGCCACACGCGGGCTACAATGGCCAGGACAATGGGACGCTACCCCGAGAGGGGGCGCTAATCTCCTAAACCTGGTCGTAGTTCGGATTGTGGGCTGAAACTCGCCCACATGAAGCTGGATTCGGTAGTAGTCGCGTGTCAGTAGCGCGCGGCGAATACGTCCCTGCTCCTTGCACACACCGCCCGTCAAAGCACCCGAGTGGGGTCCGGATGAGGCCATCGCAAGGTGGTCGAATCTGGGCTCCGCAAGGGGGCTTAAGTCGTAACAAGGTAGCCGTAGGGGAATCTGCGGCTGGATCACCTCCTAACGATCGGGACCGGAGTTCTACTCCGGCCCACCTTACATCGGGTTCGGTCGACTCGTCGAGCCGACCGGGCACCTAAGAACTACCAAGGCTAACTGTTGGGCCCATAGCTCAGTGGGAGAGTGCCTCCTTTGCAAGGAGGATGCCCTGGGTTCGAATCCCAGTGGGTCCATGTCCGAACGAATGCGATTCCCTTAAGTGGGAAACGCCGCTTCGTTCGTGTACGACTGATGCACCACCCCGTGCAAGCGCGGGTGGGAAGGGTCGAGGTGCGCACTCCGTCGCGGGAGGCGTATCTAATGACGCCGCGTGTACGTGCGATCCAGGCACTCACTGGACCCGTCTACCTCTGGTAGACGGATTCGATTGCCGGTCATACGACCGGCAGCCAGTCATACGACTGGCATGTCAGTTATCAGACTGACAACCATCGTGGCTACTATGCCACCTGGTGGATAGCTCGGCTCGAGCGCCGATGAAGGACGTGCCAAGCTGCGATAAGCTCAGGGGAGCTGCACGGAAGCGAAGAACCTGAGATTTCCTAATGGGAATCCCCTCGCAATTGCTTCGCGCAATGGGGAACGCTCCGGATTGAAACATCTTAGTAGGAGCTGGAAGAGAAAACGAACGTGATGTCGTTAGTAACGGCGAGTGAACGCGACGTAGTCCAAACCGAAGCCTTCGGGCAATGTGGTGTTAGGACTGACCATAATCGGCCGTGAGGACACGAGAAGTCTTCATGGAACGGAGCGCGATACAGGGTGACAGCCCCGTATCGTGTCCGATCGGCCGTGGGTCTGTTCCCGAGTAGCGGGGGCTGGAAACCCCTCGTGAATTTGGCAGGCATCGACTGTCAAGACTAAATACGTCTCGAGACCGATAGCGAACAAGTAGTGTGAACGAACGCTGAAAAGCACCCCGAGAAGGGAGGTGCAATAGGGCTTGAAATCAGGTGGTGATGGAGCGACGGGGCACGAAAGGCTCTGTGGAGAACGACATAGGGGCGACCCTACAGTAGGACCCGCAGAGAGCCGGTGTTCCGTCGTGCGTTTTGAAAAACGAGCCAGGGAGTGTACCTGTTTGGCGAGTCTAACTGGAGCATCCAGGAAGGCGTAGGGAAACCGATACGGCCGCAGCATTGCCAGGGCCACCGTGTTCAAGCGCGGGGAGTCAAACGGGTACGACCCGAAACCGAGTGATCTACGCGTGGACAGGGCGAAGCGTGGCGAAAGCTACGTGGAGGCCCGTTAGGGTTGGTGTCCTACAATACCCTCCCGTGATCTACGTGTAGGGGTGAAAGGCCCATCGAACTCGGAAACAGCTGGTTCCAACCGAAAAATGTCGAAGCATTACCTCTGCTGAGGTAGTTCGTGGGGTAGAGCGACCGATTGGGGGCACCGACTCCGAGAGGAGTCGGACCTCCTGTCAAACTCCGAACTCACGGACGCCGTGGACGCAGGGAGTCCGCTGTGCGGGGTAAGCTTGTGCAGCGTGAGGGAGACAACCCAGAACCGGGTTAAGGTCCCCAAGTGCGGATTAAGTGCTATCGAAGGTGGTCTCGAGCCCCAGACAGCCGGGAGGTGAGCTTAGAAGCAGCTACCCTCTAAGAAAAGCGTAACAGCTTACCGGCCGAGGTTCGAGGCGCCGAAAATGATCGGGGCTCAAATCCGCCACCGAGACCTGGTGACACCGGTCAAACGGTGTTTCCGTAGGTTGGCAGTCCGGTCGGGTAGAAGCATGGGCGAGAGTTCGTGTGGACCGATTGGTCAAGAAAATCCTGGCCGCAGTAGCAGCGATAGTCGGGTTAGAATCCTGACGGCCGAACGAGTAAGGGTTCCTCGGCAATGTTCGTCAGCCGAGGGTTAGTCGATCCTAAGTCCTGTCGTAATTCGAGCAGGACAAAATGGGAAGCTGGTTAATATTCCAGCACCACTCTACAGTGAACGCTGACGCCTGGGGGTCAACCGGGCCACGCCTTCGCGTGGTCGAACTGTCCAACCCCGTGGAAGCCGTAAAGGCACGAAGCGGGAGAACGGCAGGACAGCGTAAGCCGGTCCAACCTCGGGCCCGTGAAAAGGCAAGTAGAGTGATCGTACCGAGAACCGACACAGGTGCTCGTGGCGGCGAAAGCCAAGGCCTGTCGGGTACAACCGACGTTAGGGAATTCGGCAAATTAGTCCCGTAAGTTCGCGATAAGGGATGCCTGCCCAGGAAATGGGCAGGTCGCAGTGACTCGGGCGCTCCGACTGTCTAGTAACAACATAGGTGACTGCAAATCCGAAAGGACTCGTACAGTCACTGAATCCTGCCCAGTGCGGGTATCTGAACACCTGGTACAACAGGACGAAGGACCCGTCAACGGCGGGGGTAACTATGACCCTCTTAAGGTAGCGTAGTACCTTGCCGCTTCAGTAGCGGCTTGCATGAATGGATCAACGAGAGCGCCGCTGTCCCAACGTTGGGCCCGGTGAACCGTACGTTCCAGTGCGGAGTCTGGAGACCCCCAAGGGGAAGCGAAGACCCTATGGAGCTTTACTGCAGGCTGTCGCTGGGACATGGTCGCTGATGTGCAGGATAGGTAGGAGTCGTTACAGAGGTAGGCGCGCTAGCGCCTCACCCAGACAACACTGAAATACTACCCGTCAGTGACTGTGACCCTCACTCCGGGAGGAGGACACCGATAGCCGGGCAGTTTGACTGGGGCGGTACGCGCTCGAAAAGATATCGAGCGCGCTCTAAGTCCACCTCACGCGGGTCGGGAACCCGTGGAAGAGTGCAAGAGCAAAAGGTGGATTGACAGTGACATTCCTAACGAGTGTCGCTGACGCGAAAGCGTGATCTAGCGAACCAATATGCCTGCCCGATGCGGGCTATTGATGACAGAAAAGCTACCCTAGGGATAACAGAGTCGTCACCGGCAAGAGCACATATCGACCCGGTGGCTTGCTACCTCGATGTCGGTTCCCTCCATCCTGCCCGTGCAGAAGCGGGCAAGGGTGAGGTTGTTCGCCTATTAAAGGAGGTCGTGAGCTGGGTTTAGACCGTCGTGAGACAGGTCGGCTGCTATCTATTGGGGGTGTTACGGAGACTGACGGGAACGACCGTATAGTACGAGAGGAACTACGGTTGGTGACCACTGGTGTACCGGTTGTCCGAGAGGGCAAATGCCGGGCAGCTACGTCACACGGGGTAAGAGCTGAACGCATCTAAGCTCGAAACCCACCTGGAAAAGAGTCTCCACTGAGTCCGCCCGTAGAAGACGGGATCGATAGACTCGGGGTGTACGCACCGAGGTAACGAGGTGTTCAGCCCGCGAGTACTAATGGACGAAGCCACTCAATCATCGTCTGCCGCGGTAGGCGGGTCCGGGTGCTAACTGGATCGCACGTACAACGCGTTACCGACACTGGCGTCGGGAGCATCGCTCTCGACCGTGGTTCGAATCCACGAGTCGGCGTTAAGGCGGCCACAGCGGTGGGGTTACACCCGTACCCATCCCGAACACGGAAGTTAAGCCCACCAGCGTTTCGGTGAGTACTGGAGTGTGCGAACCTCTGGGAAACTCGATTCGCCGCCTACCATTCATTACCATCGACGAGCGACGGCGACGTCGTTCGTCTCCATCCATCATCTCGCCGAGCGACAGCCACGTCGCTCGGCCTTCTCTCGTTCCGACGAGCGGCTGCACCGTTCGTCGGGGTGAGTCGACGAGTCGTGAGTGGCGACACTCACGGTCCTCCGAAATAAACGAACCTGCAGTTGTGAGTTGCGAAGGTTTATGCGGACGTGTCACTCACGTCAGTCTATGACAACCACGCAGTCGACACCCCCGGCGTTCGAGGAGACGAGCGAACTCGACCTCATCAGGCAGACCGCCGCGGACATCGCCTCGGACTACGACGACCAGTACTGGCGCGACGTGGCCGACGGGATGGAACCCGAGGCGTTCTGGCAGGACTGTGCGGACGCCGGGTTCCTCGGCGCCACCGTGCCCGAGGAGTACGGCGGCGAGGGGATGGGGTTCTGGGAGCTCTCGGCCATCGTCGAGGAACTCTCCGAGCGCGGCTGCATGGGTGTGGAGATGCTGTTCGTCGTCACCGTCTGTTTCGGTGGCATCACGCTCACCAACTACGGCACCGAGGAGCAGAAGACGGAGATCCTCCCGCAGCTCTGTGACGGGGACTACAACTTCTGCATGGCGCTGACCGAACCCGACGCGGGGCACAACGCGCCGAACATGGATACGTTCGCCGAGCGTGACGGCGACGAGTTCGTGATCGACGGCACGAAACAGTGGATCTCGGGTGTCGAGCGCGCGGACAAGATGCTCCTGGTCGCGCGCACCCAGAAGCGCGAGGAGGTCCCCAAGCGCACGCAGGGCGTGACCCTGTTCCTCGCGGACCCGCACGACGACGCCATCGAGTTCCGCGAACTCGACACCGGCATCCCCACGCCGGAGAAACAGTTCGAGGTGTCCATCGACGGCTACCGCGCCCACGAGGACGACGTCATCGGCACCGAGGGGATGGGACTCTACCAGCTGTTCGACACCGTCAACCCCGAGCGACTCCTCGGTGCCGCGGGCGCGGTGGGCATCGGCCGCAACGCGCTCCGGCGGGCCATCGACTACGCGAAGGAGCGCGAGGTGTTCGACCAGCCCATCGGCGCACACCAGGCGGTCCAGCACCCCATCGCCGAGCACTGGTCCCGGCTGGAGGCCGCACACCTCCTGCTCCGGAAGGCCGCGTGGATGGTCGACAACGAACCGGACCCGAAGAAGCGTGCGGAGATCGCCAACATGGCGAAGCTCCGCGCGACCGAGGCGGGCCACGACGCCACGGACGTGGCGGTGCAGGTCCACGGTGGCAACGGCTTCTCGCGTGACTACACGGTCATCGACATGTGGAAGGGCACGCGGCTGGGGAAGGTGGCGCCCGGCTCGACGGAGATGATGCGCAACCACATCGCCGAGCACACGCTGGGGCTGCCGCGCTCCTACTAGCAACCACTTTTTGCACCTCGCTCGCTGCGCTCGCTCGGGCAAAAACGTGGAAAAAAACGCTCCTCGTTCCCTTCGGTCACTCGTCGCGCGCGGGCGTCGCTTCGCTCCGCCGGTGAAACCGCTCGCTCCGCTCGCGGCATGCTCGACAGCACTCGGTGAGTGACGACGCTATCCTACTCCCTGTACGGCCAGTTCGGGTCGCGCCTCTCCGTCTCCCGTGGCGCACGTGTCCGCTCGACGGCCGCCGCGGTGATGGCCCCGTACTCCTCGTAGTTCTCGCGTGCGCGCGCCAGCGAGAGGTGGTTGTACTCGCTCTCGTAGCCGGGGTCGTAGAACGCGACGAGGTCGTCGAGCCAGTAACAGACCGGACAGACCTCGTAGGACCCCGGCGTGTCCGGCGCGAGCGTCTGGTAGCCACAGCAGGGACAGAACCCACGCTCGCGGGAGACCGGGCTGTCGTCGCGGTACCGCCGGGGGTCGCCGGTCGACACGAGCGGCCCTACGGGCGCGGGCGGCTTAGCGGTGCAGGTCCCGGAGGGTCCGGACTCACTCCGCGTCCGCGAGGTGTGCCTCGACCGTCTGGGCGTGTTCCTCTAGTTCGGCCGCGAGTGTCCGTGCCTGCTCGGGGGTCAGCGTCACCGTGTCGGCGTGAGCCGGGAGGTTCGAGAGCTGCGTGTTGTCCAGCTCGAGCTGGAGCGTGAGGTGGTCGGGGTTCCGGAGCGGTGCGGTGACGTTCAGCGTGGCGTAGGCCTCGTCGGTGAAGTCGTGGCCCTCCGCGGTCCCGTCCAGCAGGTCGAGGGTGGTGTAGGCGTTCACCCGCATGATCCGGTCGGCCATACGCGGGGATGGTGGCTCGTGGTCTTGAGGGTGGTGTCTGGCCGTGGGACGGCGGGGAAGAGCTAGCATCCGCGGGGCAGCGGCGCCGCCGAGCGGTTCCCTCGTGTCGGAGGGAGCGCAGTCAACCGAGAGGCGCGCTTTCGAAGCCAACGTGTCGCCGCGCGCGTGCAACAGTGTGGTGGCCTAGTCGTCGGCCGTCGACGGGGCGGGGCTCGCCGCCAGGTCGTCGTCCGCCGCGTACGGGTACCACGTCGTCTTCGTGTTGTGCATGAACGGGTCCTCGTACGTGGTCTCCTCGGGCTCGGCGAGGTTCTGGAGGTCGTCCTCGTCGTGGCGCGCGACGAAGTCGCGGAAGCTCTCGCCGTCCCGACGCTCGGTCTCGAACGTCGCCAGCAGGTTCCGGACGTACCCCGGCACCTCGTCGGCGGCGACGCGCAGCTCGACCCAGTCGGCGAACTGCGGGTTCTCGCCGAGGCCGCCGCCGAGCCCGATGTCGAACGCCTCGACCGGCTCGCCGTCCTTGCGGGTCTTCATCCCGCGCAGGGAGATGTCGGCGATCTGTGGCTGGGCGCACGAGGCCGTACACCCGGAGAGGTGGATGTGGAAGTCCTCGACGCCCTCGGGCACCAGGACGTTGTCCTTCAGCCAGCGGGCGTAGCGGACCATCCGGTTCTTCGTCTCGACGATGGAGAGCGAGCAGTACTCCGTCCCCGTGCAGGCGATGGAGCCACGCATGAACGGGTGCGGGTCCGGGGCGTACCGTTCGAGCAGGGGTTCGGCGAGGAACTCCTCGAGGTCCCCCTCGTCGATGTCGGCGACGACGAGGTTCTGTCGCTGGGTGATGCCGACCAGTTCCGAGCCGTACGCCTCGGCGAGGTCGGCGAGCGCGATGGTGTCCGAGGCGCTGGTGCGCCCCACGAGGACCGAGAGGCCGACGAAGTACCGCCCGTCGGCCTGCTCGTGGACGCCGACGTAGTCGCCGGCCGAGTCGGCGCGCCCGGCGTTGTAGTCGTACTGGTGACGCAGGTCCTCGCCCGCGGTGGGGAGGTCGTAGTCCACGTACTCCTGCAGGACCTCGCGGAGCTTCTCGGCGCCCCACTCGTCGACGAGGAACTTGATGCGGGCGTTGAACCGGTTGTCCCGGTCGCCGTGGTCACGGAACAGCGCGGAGATGCCGGCGGAGACGTCGGTCATCCGCTCGGGCGTACAGAACACGTCGATGTCGCGGGCGAGTCGCGGCTCCTTGCGCGAGAGGCCCCCGCCGACGCGGACGTTGAACCCCTTCACCGTCTCGCCGTCGCGTTCCTTCGTGGCCGGTTCGAACGCGAGGTCGTTGATGTCACCCTGGCCGGAGCCGCGGGTGTCGCCCGTCACGCTCACCTTCCACTTGCGCGGGAGGTTCGAGTGCGCGGGGTTCCCCTTGAACGCCGCGTTGAGTTCCTGGACGAGCGGCCAGACGTCGAGGTGTTCGTCCGCGTCACGCCCGGCGAGCGGCGAGCCGACGATGTTGCGCCACGAGTCACCGCAGGCCTGGATGGTCGAGAGGCCGTGGGCTTCGAGCTTCTCGAAGATGGCCGGGACGTCCCCCAGTTCGATCCAGTGGAGCTGGATGGACTGGCGCGTCGTCCAGTCGCAGTAGGCGCCGTCCCACTCGGGGTTCTCGGCGGGGCCGGTGGCGTACTCAGCGGCGATCTCGCCGACGACCCGGAGCTGTTCGGGCGTCAGGCGACCCAGCGGCGTCCCGACCCGCAGCATGAAGTACGACTCCTGTCCCTTCCGCTGGTGGTACAGACCCCACCACTTGAAGCGCTCGAACCACGCGTCGCGTTCGTCCTCGGGGATGGCGTCCCAGCCCTCAGCAGCGAACCGGAAGAGGTGGTCCCGGATCTCCGTGCCGTAGACCTCGTCCTTCCAGCCTTCGACCTTGCTCGGCATTCGTACCCGACCCACGGCGTCGCCGGTCAAAGGCCCGCCTGCCGGGTCAATCCTCCCCGGTGGTTCCCGAAACCGGAACGGATGGCCGCTACTTCGGGGACGGTCGACGGCCGCGTCGGGGGCGGTGGACGCTGGTCGACTCGACCGGACGGAACCGGCCCTCGGGGTCGACGCGGCCCATCTCGAGCCAGTCGGTGACGCCGCTGGCGCCGCAGGCGATACACTGGCCGGCGACCCGTGCCTCGACCGCGGCGCCGTCCGCCGCCACCGCCACGAACCCCTCGGCGAGGAAGTCGGTGAGCGGGCAGTCACAGACCGAATCGCCCGCCAGCAGCCACAGGTCGCCCACGTTCACCCGGCGCTGGTCGTTCACGCTCAGCCAGGCGCCGTCGTCGAGCTGGTGGACTGCGGTGCCCATGCCCCGACGGAGGGCCGCCCCAGTCCTAAGCCCGCGGGTCCGTGCGACCCTCGCCGGCTGTCACCGGACGTGGTGACGCGCGCTGCAGAGAGAATCGCAGGCGGGCGGCCGTATCGCCCCGTCTCCCGCCGTCCCTGGTAGCGGCAACGGATTCCGGGAGACGGTTTTGTGGGTACGTGCTGCGGGTGAACGCGGCGTTATACGGCCGCCCCGTCTACGGTGGGACGATGAGTGAGGATTCGACCGCCTCTCGACAGCACGCGCCGGCCGACGTGGCGCCGGAACTGCACGAGGAGGGGAGCGACGCGTGAGCGAGCAGCAGACCGACGCCCGGGACGAACCCGAGGTCGACCGGAGCCACCTCGACGTCGAGGACGGCTGTGGCTGTGCGGAGGTCTGGGAGCACCTCTCCGAGACACGTGAGGCCGCGGCCGAGGAGTCGGAGTAGCGCCGGTGCCCTCGTGACCCCGCGGCTTCGCGTGGCGCACGCCCGAGGACGAGACGCTTTTGTCCGACGTGACCCAATCGACGCCCGATGAGAGACCGACGGGGCCTGCCGACGGACCGCGAGTCGCCGGTCGGCGAACCGGTCATCCGTGGCGACCCCGCTGTCGCCGGCGACCGTGCGGCCCGATTCGACCCGAACGACCCGGAGAGCCTCGCGGACGCCGCCGACACCGTGCGGCGGTTCTCGCAGAACACCGCCGGCGACCCGGACAACGTCTTCATGCTCCGGGGGGCCGCCGCCTGCGCCGCACTGGTCCGCGGCGAGGGCTCGTACAAGGCCGCGGCCGAACGCGCCGGCGGTGACGCCACCGTCGCGTTCATCCGCAAGTGGGCGCGGGTCCACGACCTCCCCCGGTCGATCCGGCGCTACGTCGCTCACGGCCGCATCGCCCCCACGGCCGCCAAACACGTCGCTCGCGTCGCCGGTGAGTCCCGGTTCATGCTCGCGTGGGCCGTCCTCGACCACGACCTGACCGTCCGCGAGGTCCGGAAGGTGGCGAGCGCCATCAACGACGGGGCGACGGTGGAGGCGGCGCTGGCGGAGGTGGGTGCGGAACTCGGCGAACTGACGCTGACCCTGCCGCCGAGCACCTACCTCGAACTGCGGCGGCAGGCCGCGCTGGGTGACACCGACCCGGACGAACTGGTGGCCGAGGCGCTGGCCGAGTACCTGGAGTAGTTCGGAAACGTTTACCCACGAGCCTCCCTGTGTCCAGTCGAGGGCTGTTAGCTCAGTCCGGCAGAGCGTCTGGCTTTTAACCAGACGGTCGGGGGTTCAAATCCCTCACAGCCCGTACGTCACGCCGAGGGACAACGAGGCGTGGACGCGCCGCCCCCACCGTCCCCACGGCTCGCGTCTCACGTCCGACCGCCGACTCCGGACACTCCTGCGCCGATGACGGTGCCCGTAGCGATATATCGGCCGCCGGGCGATAGAGGACATGGACGACCGGTCCGAGCAACTCCTGGTCCGGAGCGAGACACTGGAACGTGTCACCGACGGGGTCGTCTCGCTCGACGCCGACCTCCGGTACACCTACGTCAACCAGCGGGCCGAGGAGATACTCGGCGTCGACCGGGCGACGCTCCTCGGGACGCACGTGTGGGACGCCTTCCCCGAGGCGACCGGGACCGTCGCGGAGTCGCGGTTCCGCGAGGCGATGGGGAGCCAGCGGCCGCTGGAGTTCGAGCGATACAACGAGCGACTCGACCGCTGGTTCGAGGTCAGGGTCTACCCCGACGAGGAGGGCCTCTCGGTCTACTTCACCGACGCGACCGAACGCAAGCGGACCGAGCGCGACCTCGAACAGACGAACCGGCGGCTCGAGGCCCTCCTGGAGAACACGGTCGACCCCGCCTACGTGAAAGACGCCGCGGGGCGGTACCTCTACGTCAACTCGGCCGCCGCGGTCCTGTTCGGCCGTGACCCGGACGAGGTAGTCGGCCTGTCGGACGAGGCCCTCTTCGACGCCGAGAGCGCCGCCGCCATCGCCGCCGTCGATCGGGAGATACTCGCGTCGGGCGAGCGTGACCTTCGGGAGGCGGTCCGGTACGTCGGCGGCCAGCGGCACGTCTTCCTGGACGACAAGTACCCGTACCGCGACGCGGACGGCACCGTCGCCGGCGTGATGGGTATCAGCCGCGAGGTGACCGACCGGGTGGCGCAGCGACAGCGCCTCGACGAACTGAGCGAAGAGTACGAGGCGCTGTTCTCGAACGCCGTCGACGCCATCTTCCTCCTCGACGTCGGCGGTGACGGGCCGGACGCCGAGTTCCGGTTCCACCGGCTCAACCCGGCCCACGAGGTGGCGACGGGCCTCACCACGGACGCGGTCCGGGGGAAGACCCCACGCGAGGCGCTCGGCGAACAGCTGGGGGCGGAACTGACGGCCAACTACCAACGCTGTCTGGACGCGGGCCGGCCCATCACCTACGAGGAGCGACTGGAGTTCCCGGCCGGCCGGAGCTACTGGGAGACGAGCCTCGCCCCGGTGCGGGTCAACGGCGAGGTGACTCGTATCGTCGGCATCGCCCGGGAGACGACCGACCGGGTCGAACGCGAGCGCGAACTCGAGCAGCAGAACGAGCGCCTCGACGAGTTCGCGAACGTCGTCTCGCACGACCTCCGGAGTCCGCTGACCGTCGCCAGCGGCTACCTCCACCTGCTCTCCGAGGACTGTGCCCCCGACCACGAGGAGGCGTTCGGTCGCATCGCCGACGCCCTGAACCGGATGGAGGAGATCGTCGAGGACACGCTGACGCTCGCCCGCGACGGCGACACCGTCGTCGACGCCGAGCCGGTGCCGGTCACCGACCTGGTCACCCGGTCCTGGGGGTTCACGGACACCGCCGACGCGAGGCTCGTGGTCGACGACGAGTGTACCGTCATCGGGGACGCGAGCCGACTCCAGCACCTGTTCCAGAACCTGTTTCGTAACGCCGTCGAACACGGTTCGACGAGCTCCGGCTCGCCGGCTCGGCAGGACGCCGCCGACCACGGGGAGACGGACGAGGACCCGCCGATCACCGTCCACGTCGGCCGGTTCGGCACGGACGGGTTGTACGTCGCGGACGACGGTCCCGGGGTCCCCGCTGACGACCGCGAGGAGGTGTTCGAGACGGGGTACACGACCACCACCGAAGGGACGGGGTTCGGCCTCGCCATCGTCCGCCGGGCGGCGGAGGGCCACGGCTGGTCGGTCCGGGTCACCGACGCGCCCGAGGGGGGCGCGCGCTTCGAGTTCACGGGCGTGACGTTCGCCTGAGCGGGGCCGACGCCCGGCCCGGCCCGGTCGCCGGTCCCGCCCGTCGTCGTGCACGCGGCCCGCGCGCGGCACCCCGCGGCGGCCGCTGTCTGCGGTGGGTGTGAAGAGAGAAGACGTGTCCAGCGGGCCTCGCGTCTCGAGTCGGCGGCAGTCGGCTCAGTCCTTCGTCGGCAGGAACGCCAGGGCGATGATGAGGAAGGTGGAGGCGCCCGAGAGGATGGTGACGCCCCAGAGCCCGTTCTGTCGCTGCTTGAACGCGTCCTGCGTCTTCCGGGTCTCCTGGTACTCGCCCACGTCCGGCGAGAGCTGGACGTGTTCCTCGTCGGGGAAGTAGACGACGTGCTGGACGTCGCTCAGCGTGACGTTGCTCCCTTCCTCGAGTTCGACACTGTTCTCGCTCGGGCCGGTCCAGGCGAAGCGGACCCCGTCGGCCGAGACGTTCTCGACGACGGCCTCGTTGCGGGCGTAGGTCACCGTCGACCCCTCGGAGATGACCGCCTCGTCGGGGGCGGGCAGGTACGAGGAGAGCAGCTCGGTGGTGCCGTTCGCACGGTAGACGACGTACTCGTTGCCGTCGTCACGGGTGACCGTCTGGTTCTCGACGGCCGAATCGGCGGCGAGGCGCTGGCTGACGTTGAACGTCTGGACCGCGCGGAACGTGCGGGTGGCGTTGTCCGCGTAGATGGTGTACGGCTCGCCCCAGACGAGCGTCGCGCCGTCCTCGGTGACGCTGTAGACGGTGGTGCTGTTACCCTCGTAGGCGAACGAGTCGTTGACCGCCACGGTGGTCGTGACGTTGCCGTCCCGGACCAGGTCGAAGCTCCCGGCCGAGGCGTTCAGGTCGACGGTGGCCGCGCTCCCGTTGAACTCGACGGAGTCGCCGTCCGCGAGCGTGGTGGTGTAGCGGGCGTCCTGCCCGTCGAACGCGAACTGGGCAGGGTTCAACGTGGTGTTACTGGACACCGTCTCGGTGTATCTGGCCGACTCGTTCGTCCAGACGAGTTCACCCACGACGCTCCCCTCTTCGGCCTCGATCGTCGACACCGTGTACGTCTCGTCGCCGACCTGGAAGCTATCGCCCTGTGCCAGCTCCTCGCCGGAGAGCTCCATCTGCGGCGAGTCGGCCACCGCGATGACCGAGTACGCCGACGCCCCCATGACGAGGAAGAACACGAAGTAGATCGTCGCGACGCGTCGTTGCATACGCGGGGCGACGGAATCGCGGGCAATAGGCGTTACTTTTCAACGACGCGAACGGCGACCGACTCCCTACCGTCGTCGCGCGAGGAGCACGAGGGCGAGGAGGCCGCCGAGCGCGGCCAGCACGCCGAATCCCGGACCGGCGCCGGCCGTCGGGGTCCGGACGCCCTCGGGTTGCTGCTGGCTCTGTGGTGCCTGCCTGGCGCTCCCGCCCGGCGCGGTGGCTGTCGTCGCGGCGGGCTGCTGACCGCCACCGTCGGCGGCCGTCGCCGTCCCCTGTGGCTGGGACGTGGCGGTCGCGGTGTCCTGCGGCCGGGGGGTCGCCGTCGCAGTGGCGGTGCCCCGTGGCTCCTGCGTCGACGTGGCGGTCGGCGCGGGCGTCGGCGTGGCCGTGGCGGCCGGGGTCGGGGTGGCCGTCGGCGTGGCCGTGGCGGCCGGGGTCGGGGTGGCCGTCGGCGTCCTCGAGTCACCGCTGCTGGCTGCCTCGGTCGGTGTGGCCGTGGCGGTCGGCGCGGGCGTCGGAGTCGGGGTACTGCTGCTGGTGCTGTCGTAGGGGTCGTCCTGTCCGGGCGGCGGGCCGAGGGTCTCGTAGGCCTCCCGCTCGGAGTCACACTCGCAGACGTAGAAGTAGTGCGAGGTCAGCTCGACCTCGGCGAACTGGCCCTGCCAGTTCGTCCCGTTGGCCTTGCCGTCGATCTGGTACCAGCCGGGTTCGTCGGGCATCCGGTAGCACGGGCCCGCCGAGGAGCGGTAGCCCTGGTGGGCGACGATCTCGTCCTCGGGGTAGAGTTCGGGGTTCTTGTCGCCGTCCTCGCGGCCGGCCTCCTTGCCCCCCTCGTCCTCGCGGGACTGCGCCCCGAGCTCGTCACCGTCGTAGAGCTTGACGACGATGTGGCTTCCGTTGAACTTGTTCTTCTCGAGGTACGAGAGCAGGTCGACGTCCGTCGGCGTCCCCGGATCGTCGTTGTCGCGGTCGATGCCGAACGCGGCGGTGTTCGAGGTCGAACACTGCGAGAAGTCGACGTCCGGGTTCCCGATGACGATGTACTCGAGCTTCTCGATCCCGTCCCCCGCCCCGGCGTCCTCGAACAGTTCGTCGGTACCCGCGGCGAAGTGGTTGATGGAGGCGTTGTACTCCCCGCCGGGGTTCTCGCTGGCGGGGTAGTGGTCGGTGTCGAACGGGAGCTTCACCGTGTAGTTCCCGTTCTCGAGACCGTGGGGCCGGGTCGCGTCGGCGGCGCCGACCCCCTTGACGCCGGCCGCACCGACGGTGACCACGGAGAGGGCCACCACCGCGACGACCACCGCTTTCTGTGTCTGGTTCACACGTGTCATGTCTGCGTGGCTGGCGCCACCCTGCACGAACGCTCCCCTAAGGGTTCTGGGGGGCATACGCCGCCCTTTATATTTCAGACTCGGCTATAGTTGGATTATAAATCAACGGCCGGTACACACCGACGTTACCCCTCGACGACCGGTCGTCGCGCAGTCCTGTGGTCTGGCGGCTGACGGGGCCCGCCGACCGGGGACGCGCGGTGGCGCCCTGCCGCGAGACGGCCCGTAGAGCCATATTAACTGACCTTCGATGAACGGGTTTAAACGACCGGACCATGCCTGCAGAATCCACATAGACGTCGGTTCGAACGATGGGGATACAATGGCAGACAAGCCAGAGCGCACTGACGGGGGTGGCGTCGACCGACGCCGCCTCCTGAAGTACGCCGGTGCGGGGGCGTCAGGCGTCTCCCTCGCCGGTTGTAAGGTCCGGCAGCCGACCACGCCGACACCGTCGAGCGGCGGTGGCGGCCGGGGCACGGTCACCGGCACGCCGAGCAACGACGCGCCGTTGCGCGGCAAGACGATCCGTATCGGGTCGCTCGCCCCGCAACCCGAGTCGTTCCCCATCGGCAGTTCCATCTGGAACTCGATGCAGCTGGCGGCACAGGACATCGACGAGGACGGCGGCGTCGCGGGCGCCGAGGTGGTCCCGAAGTCCGGGAACACCGAGACGTCGCCGGCGACCGGTCGCTCGGAGTTCCTCCGACTCGTCCAGGAGGAGGGCGTCCACACCACGTTCGGGACGTTCCTCACGCAGGTCACGCTCCAGTGTTTCATCCCGATGCGTGACACCAAGACCGTCCACGTCACGACGGCCGCCGCGGGACCGAAGCCGGCACGCATCGTCAGTCAGCGCTACGACGAGTTCAAGTACCACTTCCGTGCGGGTCCGATCAACTCCTTCGACCTGGCGAAGGCCGAACTTGAGTTCCTCGAACTCTACGCCGAACAGCTCGGCTGGGACAGCGTCGCCGTCCTCATCGAGGACATCGGGCCGTTCGACCCCTTCGCCGAACTGCTCGACGGGAACATCCAGGACGTCGTCCAGACGGACATCTTCAAGCGCTCGTCGTCGGGGACGACCAACTGGACGCCGCTCTGGGACGAGGTGGAGAACTCCGGCGCCGACGTGTGTCTCATCGCGCAGGCGCTCACCGGTGCCTCCGCCGTGAAGCAGTGGGCCCAGCAGGAACGCCCGTTCGAGTTCGGCGGCATCTCCGTGCCCGCACAGGTCTCGGAGTTCTGGGAGTCCGTCGACGGCGCCTGCGAACACGTGTTCACGATGAACGCGATGACCCCGCAGACGACCAACACGCCGCGGACCCAGGACTTCGTCCAGCGCTACCAGGCGGCGTTCGACACCGTCCCCGTCTACTCCGGCCCCATCACGTACGACGCGGTGAAGGGCTGGCGGAAGGCGATGGAGGCCGTCGTCGAGGAGCAGGGCCTGCGGCGGGTCCCCACCTCGGACGAGCTCGTCACGGCGATGGAGAACCTCTCGTACAACGAGGGGACCGTCCTGCCCGAGTTCTCGTTCACCCCCAGGGACGCCAAGTACGCCCACGACCCGCAGTGGTCCTCCATGCAGGAGACGGGCGTGCCGGTCTGGCAGCAGTGGCAACTCGACGAGGACGTCCGCGACGACTACGGGACGATGCACTCGTTCGCGCCGGAACAGAACAAGAGTTCGGACTACACGTACCCGGACTGGATCGACTACCCCAGCGGCCACCCCGCCACCCAGTAATGGCCAGCCTACTCAACGCGATACTCAACGCCACGTTCATCTCGGCACTGTACGCCATCATCGCCATCGGATTCACCCTCATCTTCGGGGTCGGTGGGGTGCTGAACTTCGCCCACGGGGCGCTGTTGACGGTGGGCGCGTTCGCCGCGTACATCGTCGCAAACCCCACCCAGTACGGCATGAGCCCGTGGCTGGGACTGCTCGTCGCGCCCGTCGCCACGGCGGTCGTCGGCGGGGTCCTCTACAAGGGCGTCGTCCGCTACGTCGAGGGGAAACCGGTGACGCTGCTCATCCTGACGTTCGTCATCGGATTCTTCGTCCAGCACGCGCTCCGCATCTTCGTCACGAACCAGCCCATCTCCGTGACCCAGCCCATCGGCGGCCAGACGATGCTGCTCGGGCAGGAGATACAGCGCTGGGACGTCGCCATCTTCGTCATCTCCTGGGCCATCCTCGGTGCGGTGTTCTTCTTCGTCAACTACACCAAGACCGGGCAGGCCATCCTCGCGGTCTCGATGACGAAGAAGGGCTCCTCGCTGGTCGGTATCGACTCCGAGCAGATCAACCTCTACACGTGGGTGATGGCCGCGGGCTTCGCGGGCATCGCCGGCGCCCTGCTCATGATGAAACAGACGGGCAACTGGAACATGGGGACGAGTCCGCTCATCCTCGCGTTCTCCATCGTCATCCTCGGCGGCCTCGGCTCCATCCGGGGCTCCATCGTCGGCGCGTACGTCATCGGCTTCGTCGAGACGTTCACCGTCGCGTTCGTCCCGGACGGCTCGAAACTCACCGGGCTGGCGTCGCTGGTGTTGCTCGTCGTGTTCCTGCTCGTGAAACCCGAAGGCCTGTTCGGCCGGGAGGCTGCCGAATAATGTCGAACTCGAACGAATCCGGATTCCGACGGAACCGCACCGCCGAGGAGCAGCGTCAGCTGGTCCTCGAGAAGCTCAACCCGCTGACGATGCCGCTGCGCTACCAGCTCGGCCTGGTGGGGCTCCTCGCCATCGCGCTCGTCCCCACGCAGCTCTACCCGAACGAGCTGGGACAGTTCACCAACCTGCTCTACCTCATCATGTTCGCGATGAGCTGGGACGTGGTCTCGGGCTACACCGGCCAGCTCTCGTTCGGTCACGCGTTCTTCTTCGCGCTGGGTGGCTACAGCTCGGCCATCCTGAACCTGCAACACGGGATGAGCCCCGGTCTCTCCATCCCCATCGGGATGCTCGTCGCCGCCATCGGCGGCGTCGCGGTCGGCCTGCCGGCGCTGCGCCTGCGCGGGCCGTACCTCTCGCTCGTCACGCTCATCGTGCCCATCATCCTCGCGAAGTTCTTCATCCTGTTCAACAACGGGTTCACCCCGTTCGGCCTGCAGATCGCCCCGCAGGGATTCGGCGGCCAGACCGGCCCCGGCATCCCGGACTCGCTGTTCGGCGGCCAGAGCGCCCTGTTCAGCACGCAGACCATCGTGGACCTGCTCCCGCTCCCCGAGGCCTACACCAGCCTGCAGGTCGGCGCACTCGCGGAGTACTACTTCTCGTTCGCGCTGCTCTGTCTTGTCGCGGCGGTGCTCGTCGCGGTCACCCGCTCGTCGGCGGGTGACGTGCTGACTGCCATCCGCGAGGACGAGGACGCGGTCGCGGCCGCCGGGCTGAACCCGGCGAAGTTCAAACTGTTCGCGTTCGTGCTCTCCGCCGCAGTCGGCGGCCTCGCGGGTGCGGCGCTCGTCCACACCTCGGTGAACTCCCCCTCGCCGGCCTCGCTGCTCGGCGGCATCCCCGGTGGTGCGACGGGGAGCCCCATCCAGGTGAGCATCAACGTCATCATCATGTCCATCCTCGGCGGCACCGGCACCATCGTCGGCGCCGCGGTGGGTGCGGTGTTCTTCGGCGCCTCGACCGCCGTCGTCTCCGGCATCGACGCGACGGTGCCGGTGCTCGGCGTCACCGTGTCGAACCTGAAGCCGCTCCCGCTGCTGACCGCCGCGATGGTCGTGCTGGTGTTCCTGCCGGGGGGACTGGTCCGCTTCGGCATCCGGGCCGGCCGGAACGTCCTCGCCGCCTCGCGCGGCGAGGAGCCCGAGGAGCCACTGTTCGAGTCGTTCGAGGACAGCGTCCTCGGCGAGATCGTCGCGAAGTACCGCGAGGACATCGAGGACATCACGGAGGGCAAGTAGATGAGCATCGACGCCGACACCGACGCCGACACCGACGTCAGCCGACAGTTCGGACCGCGGGACGGCATCCTGGTGGCCAACGACCTGCTCAAGCAGTTCGGGGGGCTCACCGCCGTCGACGAGCTGAGCTTCGCGGTCCAGGAACAGGAGATACTCGGCTTCATCGGCCCGAACGGGGCGGGGAAGTCGACGACGTTCAACTGCGTCACGGGCGCGTACGAGCCCACCGGCGGCACCGTCTGGTTCAAGGGCGAGGACGTCACCGGCCTCGAGGCCCACGAGATGGTCAAGCGCGGGATGGCCCGCACCTTCCAGGACTTCGCGCCGCTGGAGGACCGCAGCGTCGTCCGGAACGTCGAGCTCTCGCTCGCGCCGGACAAACTGTTCACGCTCTCGGGTGTGGGCGGTGAGACCCGGCGACTGGCCGAGGAGATCTGCCGACGCGTCGGGCTCGGCGAGGTGCTGGACAAGACGCCCGACGAGCTCCCGCACGCGGACATGCTGAAGCTCGAACTGGCGAAGGCCATCGCGAACGAGCCCGACCTGATGCTGGTCGACGAGCCGTTCGCCGGTCTCTCCAGTCAGGAGGTGACGGAGCTCTCCGAGATACTGGAGAGCCTGCGACAGAACGGGATGACCCTCATCGTGGTCGACCACAACATGCGCGGGCTGCTCCAGCTCATCGACCGCGCGTTCGTCATCCAGTTCGGCTCGCGCATCGCCGACGGCAGCCCCGACGAGATCACCAGTAACCCCAAGGTGCAGGAGGCGTACCTTGGGGGTGACGAACTATGAGCACGGACCGAGCCCGGTCGGCCACGGAGGCCGAACCGGCACAACCGAACACCGAAGTCCTCCGCGCAGAGGGCCTGCGAGTCTCCTACGGCAAGGTGCAGGCACTGCGTGGACTGGACATGTACGTCAACCAGGGCGAGGTCGTCTCGCTCATCGGACCGAACGGGGCCGGCAAGTCCACGTTCGCGAACACCGCCACCGGCTTCATCGGCTACGAGGGCTCTATCACCTACCGCGGGCAGGAGGTCTCCGGCGTCGGCCAGCGCGAACTGGTCGAGCAGGGGATGATCCACTGCACGGAGAAGCGCGACCTCTTCGGCTACATGAGCGTCGACGAGAACCTCCGACTCGGCGCCTACGCCATCGAGGACGAGTCGTACGTCGAACAGCAACTGGAGTTCGTCTACGACCTCTTCCCCCGACTCGAAGAGCGGGTCTCGCAGAACGCCCGCTCGATGTCCGGCGGCGAGCAACAGATGCTCGCCATCGGTCGCGCCCTGATGGGCGACCCGGACCTGCTCATCCTCGACGAGCCGACCATCGGCCTCGCGCCGGTCATCCTCGACGACATCTCGCAGGCGTTCGGTCCCATCCAGGACCAGGGCGTGACCATCCTGCTCACCGAGCAGAACGTCACGTTCGCGCTGAAACACGCAGACCGGATGTACCTCCTCGAGAACGGGGAGGTCGTCAAGACCGGCACCCCCGAGGAACTGCGCGGCGACGACTACATCCGCGAGTCGTACCTCGGCGGGTAAGTCGGCGTCGGCGGTCTGGGGTGCAGGCGTTCTGGCTTTCTCATCTTTCGTGGTCCAGAGCGGTCGTGACGCCGCTCTCGATTGTGGCAGTCGGAGTCCAACCGGAGCGAGAGGGAGCGCTCGCTGCGCTCGACACTCGCGAGAGACGGGCCGGAGCCGGATCCGAACCACGGTCGCTCGCTTCGCTCGCTCCCTGGTTCGAATCCGGCCGTAGATGGCTCTCTCGCTCACTGTCGTTCGCGAGAAGAGCCAAGGGCCGGATTTGAACCGGCGGGGGTTCCGCTCTGCAGGCGGATGCGTTGGGCCAGACTCTGCCACCTTGGCGCGCAGACGAAACTAGAACAGAACCGCTGTTAAGCGTAGCGGTCCGCTACCGCCGCGCCCGCTCGCGCCACTCGCGCTGCTGTTCACGCTCGGCGACGTGCGCCACGCCACCGGCCACCTCCTCCCGAACCGACCGCTCGAACGCCACCGTCCCCGAGAGGAAGCCCCGCTCGAACGCCTCGACCAGTTCGTACGACCACCGGTCGTCGATGACACCCGCGGGCAGGACGTCGTCCCGGATGCTGTCGGCCAGTTCCTCGTGGCCCGTCTCGCGCAGCAGCGGCTCCGCGGCGGCGAACCGGTCCATCCCCCGCCCGATCTGGTGGTGGAACGCCAGCAGGTGGCCGTACGCCCGGTGGACGTGCTCGATGCCCAACTGGAGTTCGTGCAACGCCTCGCGCTCCGCCTCGTCGATGTCTGGTCGTTCGGTCTGTGCCATGCGCCACCGTACGTCACGAAACGGCAAAAGTCTCTGGTTCGTGCAGGTCAACCCCACTCGTCGTCCGGCGGGCGCAACTGGCGGCTGGACCGGGTCGGGTGGCGCAAACACTCAAGCCCGCGGTCCGCGAGTGTCACTCGACCATGACGACACGTCGCACGCCGGTGACCGACCGGCGACAGGCGGGTGTGTGGCCGTGACCGCGCCGCGTGAGCGGTCCACGGACGAACGCGACTACCCCTACCCCAACGTCCGGTTCCTCCTCGAGATCGAGGGGCTGACGACGGCCGGGTTCAGCGGGTGCCGACTCGGTGCATCGACCACGGCGGTCCTCTCGTACCGGGCGGGCAACGAGCCACCGACGCCCCGAAAAATCCCGGGAACGACGGACTACGAGGCGATAACGCTGGAGCGGGGCGTCGGTGACGGGACGGCGCTGGCGGACTGGCGTCGCCTCGTCGAGCGGGGACAGATAGCCGAGGCGCGCCGGTCGGTGGCGGTCGTCATCCTCGACGAAGGGGGCGAGGCCGGGCCGCGCTGGGAGGCCGAGAACGCCTGGCCCTCTCGCTACGTGGGACCGCGGCTCGACGCGCTCGACGGTGCCGTGGCCATCGAAGCCCTCGAGATAACCCACGAGGGCTACGAACGCGTGCGACCGTGACCGTCGAGGCCCGATGAGCGGCCTACCGCCGGACCCCTGCACGGGAGACCGGTTCACCGTCGAGGTGACGGGCTACGGGACCATCGACGTCACCGAGGTGGCCGGGCTGGAGGCGACGGTGGGGTCGCGCACCGAGTCCCGCGTGCCGGGGCTCCCGCGGTGGCTCGTCGGCGAGCGGACCGTCCGGGACGCCGTCTCGCCCTCGCTCGTGCTCACCCGTGGTGTCGCCCGCGAGACGCCGCTCCGGGACTGGTTCGACGACTGGGTGGCCGAGACGGTCGGGCGCCGGACCGTGGTCGTCGCCCTGCTCGACCACGACGGACTCCCGGCGGTCCGCTGGACCTGCGAGCGGGCGTACCCGACGCGGTGGACGGGCCCACGACTCCGGGCCGCCCGGCGGGCGGTCGCGACCGAGTCACTCGAACTCGCCCACGACGGCGTGGAGCAGCTGTCGCCCTGAGCGGTCCTGTCAGACCGTCACCGACTCGCCCAGTTCCGGGGCGCTGGCGTCGTAGCCGTCCGCCCGGAGTTCCTCGGCGAACGCCTCGCAGCGGTCGCCGTGGTTCACGAGGATGCGGGCGTCGGCGTACGAGTCGAGGAACGACCGGAGGCCGCCGTGGTCCGCGTGCGCGGAGAAGTCGAACCGCTCGGTGCGAGCGGCGACACGCATCACTCGGCCGTCGATCTCTGCGCTCCCCGTCTCCAGCAGTTCGCGGCCGGGCGTCCCCTCCACCTGGTAGCCCGAGAACAGGATGCGGTTCTTCGGGTGGCCGCGGATCTCGGGGACGTAGGTCATCGCCGGGCCGCCCGAGAGCATCCCACTCGTGGTGACGATGACCGTGTTGTCGTCGGCGATGCGCTTTCGCTGGCCGTCCCGCCCCGTGACGAACCGGGCGTTCCCCACGGCCCGGCCGAACGCGTCCGGGTCCCGCAGGAACGCGGGGTAGTTCCGCAGCATCCGCGTGAGTCCCTTCCCCATCCCGTCGACGTAACACGGCAGGTCGTGGGCCTCACAGACCAGCAGCATCTCCTGCGTGCGGCCGATGGCGAACGCCGGGACGACGACGGTACCGCCCTCGTAGAGCGTCTCGCGGACGGCGTCGGCGAACCGCCGTTCCACCTCGGCGCGTGGTCCGTGGTCCACGTCGGAGTAGGTCGACTCGCATATCACGACGTCCGCGTCGGGACGGTCGGTGGTGGCGCTCACCAGCCGCTGTGAGTCCGTGTGGAAGTCCCCGGTGTACAGCAGTCGCGTCTCGCCCTCGTCGTCGGACTGCGTCCGACTGCCCGTGGGGCGCCGCCCCGCGTCGTCTATCAGGACGTGTGCGCTCCCGGGGATGTGGCCGGCGTTGTAGAACGTGACCTCGTACCCCGCCGCGGTGAACGGCTCGTCGTAGCCGTGCTCGACCGACACCTGCGTCATGCGACGGAGTTCCGTCTCGGTGAACGGGCACTGCGGGGTGCCACCGTGGAGCTTCAGCGTGTCCCGGCCGAGGCGCATCGCGAACTCGCGTGTGGGGGGCGTCCAGTGGATGGGCGGCCGCGAGGTACCCGACAGGAGCGCCGGGAGCGCCCCGACGTGGTCGAGGTGGCCGTGGCTCACGACGACGGCGTCGGGGTCCACGTCGCGCATCCCGACGGGCCACTGGGGTGGGTTCGCCGTCAGCATCCCGAAGTCGAGCAGGAGCGAGTCGTCCAGCAGGACCGCACTCCGACCCACCTCGCGTGCGCCGCCGAGGAACTCCACCTTCATTCGGTCGGGGTTCGCGGCGGCGGGGCTTGGGGCCGTCGGTTCGAGGCCGGCCGCGGGGCACTCTCACCACCGGGAGTGTGACAGCGGGTGAACGCTCAAGTCCGTCCGTCTCCCACTGCAGGTGTGACCGTCTACTACGTCGTCGTCGACGGGGACCGCGTCGCCGGCCCGTTCGAGACCCGCAAGGAGGCCAAGCGCGAGGCCGACACCCGCGCCACGAACGAGATCATGCTCCACTACGGCGTCGAAGCCGTCGAGGAGTGAGCGACCGCGACGCCGCACCCCCCGAGCCTGCCCCACTCCGGGTCCGCACCCCCGCGTTCCTCCTCGACCAGCTGGTCGTCACCCTCCTCGTCGTCGGCCCCGCGCTCGCACTCGGCTACCGGGCCGAACTGCTCACCCCGCCCGAACGGACGTGGGCGTTCCTCGCGGCGATGGCCGTCGCCTTCGTGTATCACCTGCTCGCCGAGTGGCGCACGGGGACGACGCTCGGCAAGCGCGTCTTCGGCCTCCGGGTGGTGAGCGACGACGGCACCCCGCTCTCCTTCCGCGGGTCGTTCCTCCGCAACGCCCTCCGGCTCGTCGACGGGCTGGGCTACTGGAGCGTCGCCGTCGCGGTCATCCTCCTCCGTGGGGACGGCAAGCGCCTCGGCGACTGGGCGGGCCGGACGCTGGTGGTCCACGCCGGGCGAGTCCGCCAGTGACTCACTCCGCCTGCCAGCGCCTGACCTCGAACTCCGCGTAGCCACCGTAGGCCAGTTCCAGCGACCCGACCCACCAGTTCCAGCGGTCGACCAGCCGCTCGTCCGGGGCGTCCCCGAGGTGTTCGACGAGCTCGGCGACGGTGAGTTCGGTGCCGGTGTCGTCGGCGTACTGCCCGGATTCGGCGAGGTCCATCGCCTGCCGGACGACGACGCGGAGCGACCCCGGCTCGGGGCCGAACGTCTCGCGCAGGCTGGCTTCGAGTCGAGCGCGGTTCACGCCCCTCGATACGTGCCCGGCGGCCAAGACTCCCCCGTTCGGGGCGGTCGCCGTGAACGTCGCAGGGCGGCCCCACGCGCCCCCGTCGGCGGTACTGGGCCTGCAGGCCGTTTCAACACCCTTTTGCTCGGGCACCCAGTCAGTCCGGGTATGGCTGACTTCCAGGTCTCCGTCGCCGACCCCGACGACGGGACGACGTACCAGTTCGACGTGGAGGGACAGGACGCGAACCGATTCATCGGTCGCGAACTCGGCGAGACGGTCGACGGCGGCGCCGTCGGTCTCGACGGCTACGACCTCGAGCTCACGGGCGGCTCCGACACCGCCGGCCGACCGATGCGACAGGACGTCGCCGGCCCGAACCTCAAGGCCGTCCTCCTCACGGGTGGCACGGGGTTCAACCCGACCCGCGACGGCGAGCGAAAGCGCGTCACCGTCCGCGGCCGCGAGGTCAGCGAGGACACCCGCCAGATCAACGCGAAGATCGCCGGTCGCGGTGACCAGTCCGTCGCCGAACTCCTCGGCCTCGAGGGCGACGACGAGGAGAGCGAGGACGACGAGTAAGCAGTGACGGACCGGGTCTCCTCCGAGAACGCGTCCGTCGAGACGGTCCGCGCCACGCTCGCCAGCGCCGGCGCCACCGGCCGACCGCGCATCGCGGTTCCCGAGGAGACCGCCGAGCAGTTCCCCGCCGACGAGCTCGTCACGCTCGTCCTCGGCGGGACGGTCTATCACGCCCGCGTCGACGTGGCGCTCGACGACTCGCTCGAGATTCGCGGGGCCTACGACAACCGCCGGCTGGCACGGGAGGCCGACGGCGAGAACCGCCTCGTCGAGTGGGCGAAGAACGAGGGCGTCGACGTCGGCCGGTCGGTGCTCCTCGACACCGTCGTCGAGGGGGAACGCTACGGCGTCCGCAAGCCGGGCGAGACCACGGTGTACGAGGTGCCCGAGACGACGGTGAACACGAGCCTCGACCGGATCGCGCAGTCGCTCGACGGAGGTGACGACGAGTGACGGGGATGGCCGACCGCCTCGACGCCTTCCTCGCCGGCGAGCGAACCGACGACGTGGCGTTCTACCTCCACGAGGACGGCGTCGGCGACGTCGAGGCGCTGGCGGACGTGGGCGTCCGGACCGACCACGGCGTCCTCCTCGTCCTCCCGGGCGAGGAGGGCCGCGCCGCGTTCCAGCGGGCCACCTCGCTCAACCCGATGAACTTCGCCGGGATGGCGATGGACACCGAGGGAGAGGTGGACCGCGACCTGACCGACGGCACCTGCCCCGCCGGTGACGGCGAGGACCACTACGCCAAGTTCGTCTTCGCGTTCGCCGAGGAGCACCATCCCGAGATGGAGGGGCTCTACGCCGAGGGCGACGTGCTCCACGCCTACGCGGCCTGCGCCTGCGGGGAGACCTACTCCGAGAAGTGGCTGGCTGGCGAGGACGGGGCCTGAGGACGGCTCACACGCACACACGAGACTTTTACCGGGCGATCGACTCAACCGGGGCGTGAGCGACAGCGAGGCCGACGCCGTCACCGCAGAGGCGGTCGCCGGTATGGTCGCGGCGTGCCGTCCCGAGTGGCGCGTGGCCGGGTACGAACGCGCCGCCGAGGGCACCGACTTCGTCGCGTTCGTCGACTGCGAGACGCCGGACGGCCCACGCGAGGCCGTCCTGAAGGCGACGACCGCGGGGTTCGTCCGACCGGAGGTGGCTCGCGCGGAACCGCGGCTCTACGAACTCGTGGGCCGCGAGACGTCGGTTCCGGTCCCCGCGGTGTACGGCTCCGTCGACGCCCACGCCGACTACCCCGCACCGTTCTACCTGCTCGAACGCGTCGCCGGCGAGAACGTCGAGTCCGACCCTACCGCACTCCCGGTCGACGTGCGCGAGCGGGTCTGCCGGGACGCCGGCGCGAACCTCGCCCAACTCCACGGTCTCCGCACCTTCGACCGGGTCGGCTCCGTGGGCGTCCGCGACGGCGGCCTCGCGGTCGTCCCGAACGACGAGGGCGGCCCCTACGCGGACGGCCGCGAGTGGTTCCGCGACGGGGTCGCCAGCACGCTCGACGCGCTGGCCGACGGCACCTACTTCCCCGATCTGGCCGACGAGCCCGACCGGTTCGCCGACCTCGTCCCCGACCTCCGGGCGGCGTTCGACGAGCGACTCGCGGCGATGCCCCCCCCCGACCCGCCGCGGTTCTGCCACTGGGACTACCGCTGGGGGAACCTCCTGCTCTCCCCCACGACGGGCGAGACTCGGGCGGTGCTCGACTGGGCGAACCTCTCCACCACGGACCCGGCGTACAACCTCGCGTGTGTCGAGTACCACCTCCTGCACGACGGCGACGACGAGGCGACCCGCGAGCGCCACCGCCGGGCGCTCCGCGGGGCGTACGTCGCCGGACGCGAGGGCTGGCGGTTCGACGCGAGCGTCACCGAGCGGATGGAGACCTACGCGCTGCTGAAGCGGTGTGACGCGATGGCGTGTCTGCCGCTCTGGCACGAGGAGAAAGACAGGGCGGGGAGAGCACGGGTCGAGCGGGTCCACCGCGAGGCGGTGGCCGAGTTCGTGGACGGTGACTAGCGGTCGGCCGCGATCCCCTCGTCGTCCTCGTCGGCGTGCTGGCGGGCCACCTCGCGGAACGCCTCGAGGATGACCTCCTGCGTGACCGCGCCGCGCGAACTCCAGTGGTGCGCGTAGTCGAGCATGTCGTCGTAGATGTCGGGCTTGCACCCGGCCGCCTTCGGGTGGCCGCCACCGTTCACTCTGCCGGCCACCTCGTGACACAGCTCGAACGAGTCGGTCCCCCGGATGGAGGCGCTCCCGGCCGGCTTGACGACGACCGCCGCGTCGGTTCCCTGCTCGCGGAACGCCTCGGCCACCTCGTTCTGCGAACAGCGGCCGTAGGTGATGCCGACCGTCCACGGGCCGACCTCCTCGATGCGTCCACGCTTCACCGCGAGGTCGACGAGCTGCTCCTTCTCGATCCGGCGCTCGGCGATGTACGCCTCGACGGGTTCGGGGAGGTCCGCACCGAAGCGGCCGACGACCTCGACGTACGCCTCGGGTTCCTCCCAGTAGGCGTAGTCCGCGAGGTCGTCCGAGCGCGGGTCCTCGCGGAGCCAGAGGTCGTGGTCGCGCGTGACCGCGGCGAGGTCGGCGAACCGGTCGTCGAACGCGTGGTCGATGGAGCGAAGCGCCACGTCGGCCGTACACTCCTCGTCCGAGTCACCGACGACGAGGTCGACACCCGCCCGTTCGACCGCGGTGGAGAGGTCGTCCTCCCACTGGTGGTGGTCGAACCACGCGACTGACGCCGCGCGCTCGACCACGCCGTCGAGGTACTGGATATCGTAGTCGCTGTCGGGACACAGGTCACAGACGAAGACGCGGGCGTCGGGTTCGAGGTACGCCGCGAGGTACTCGAGTGACTCCTCCAGTTCGTGGGGGCCGGTCGGGAGCAGGGCTCCCTCGCCGAACGCCTCGCGAACGAGGGCGACGCAGGCGAGGCCGTCGGCGTCGGGGTCGGCGACCACGACGGTGGTGGCACCCTCGAGCGTCTCGCGAGCCTCGCGTTCGGCCTCCAGCTCGTCGAACGAGTCCGGGGTGAAGAAGCCCGAACCGGGGAGTACCGACTTCCGGGAGAGGGGGAGTCGGTCGTCGTCGATGAGGAAGTCGTCCATACGCCGGTGAGACGCCGGCGGCGTAAGGGGATACCGATTACACGGCTCTCCGTGGCGCTCTCGCGAGGTGCTCGCTACGACTCCAGTTGCCGCACCGTCAACACCGGCACCGGGCAGGTCCGCACGACGGCCTCCGCGACGCTCCCGAGGAGGAACGAGTGCTCGCCGTCGCGCCCGCGGGTCCCGGTGGCGACCACGTCGGCGTCGACCTCCTGCGCGTAGCGGGCGATCTCGCGGGCGGGGTCCCCGTGCCGCACGGTCCTGACCGTCTCGCCGTCGACGCGGGCGGCCACGGCGTCGAGCGCCTCCTGTGCCTGCTCCTCGAGTGCGCCCGCGACCTCGTTGTGGAGCCGTTCGGGGAGCGGTTCGACCCGCGACTCGTCGAGGACACAGAGGGCGTGGACGGTGGCGTCGAACTTCTCGGCCAGGTCCACGGCTGCCGCCACGGCCCGCTCGCCGCTCTTCGAGCCGTCAGTGGCGATGATGACCGTCTCGAACATGGAGGTGCGTTCCCCCGCCCGCGGCTTAAACGGGGGGGTCGACGCCCACGCCGCCACGTGTGGGGGGTGGCTTTTTCACCGCCCCCGACCCACGCTCGCCCATGGAGATAGAGACGGTGCTCGCCCCGGTCGACGGTAGCGAGGCCGCCATGCGGGCCTGCGAGTACGCCGTGGCGGTCGCCGAGCGCTACGGTGCGGACCTGCACGTCCTGCACGTCCTCGGCGAGGGGACCACCCGCGCCATCGAGGACGGCGACCTCACCGACGACGACATCGTCGCGGAGTCCGACCGCCTGATGGACGAGGTGGCGGCGATGGCCGGCGACGTGCCCACGTCTCACTCGACGGCCTACGGCTTCTCGGCGACGCGACTCACCCAGCACCCGGGGAGCGTCATCCTCGACGCCGCCGACGCCGTCGGTGCCGACTTCGTCGTCCTGCCGCGAGAACCCGTCACCGGCGACCCGGAGGCGGTCATCGAGAAGGCCGCCGAGTACGTCCTGGCGTACGCCTCACAGCCGGTCCTATCGGTCTGAGTCGTCGATACCGAGGTCGGTCTCGGTGTCGCCCGCTCCCGTCCCGGCCTCGGTCAGCGCGGCAGTCATCTCGAGTTCGAAACTCCCCGCGTCGCCCGCCTCGAACCCGACCTTCCGGTAGAGCGCCACCGCCGGGTTGTTCCACCGCTCGACGGTGAGCCACACGCGGTCGATGCCTGCCTCGTAGCCCGCCCCGAGCAGCGCCTCGATGAGGCCCGTCCCGATGCCGGCGTCCTGGTAGTCCGAGAGCACGAAGATGGCGAGTTCGTACGCCTCGTCGCCGTCCGGCACCAGCGTGGCGTGTCCAACCACGCTGTCACCGTCCCACGCGAGGACGTTGACGCACTCGTCGGCGAGGATGGCCTCCAGCCAGTTGCGGATTGCCTCGTCCTTGACCGGGGGGATCCCCTGTGCCCGGTCGGCCGGGTCGAACGCGGTGTACATCTCGACGACGGCCTCGAACTCGTCGTCGTAGCGCTCGACGCGTATCTCGCGCCCGTTCCGGTCCTCGAAGACGCACGGCGGGGCCTCGTAGGGGCCCGCCACCTCGTCGGGGTAGACGAATCCGCTCATCGTACCAGCGTCACCGAGACGGTAGCGTTCAGGACGACGAACTCGGCGATGCTCCCGAGGCTCACCTTCCCGAGTGGCGAGGTCTCCCCGCCGCCCAGCACGATACGGTCGAACCCCTCGCGCTCCGCGAGTTCGACGAGTCGACTCCCCGGATGCCCTTCGACGACCACCACCTCGGCCTCGAGGCCGGCCTCGCGCAGTCGCTCTTCGACGGCCTCGCGGATGGACTCGGTGGAGCGGTCGACAGCGGGGTTCTCGACGACCGCGACGGTCAGGTCGTCGCCGGCCTCTCGGGTCCGTTCGATGGTCCGGTCGAGGGCGGTCAGCCCGTCGTCGCTGCCGCCGACGCCCAGCAGTACCTTCATGGACGGGGGCAGGCCCCGCCGGGACAAAAAGCCACCCCGCCTCGAACGCTCCCCGTCGGTGTCGGGCGAACGCTTTTGCCCGCACTCGCCCCACCTCGGCGTATGTCCGTCCTCCGGAACCTGCGCGAGGAACTCACCGGCGTCGTCGCCCTCCTCGTCCTCGGCGCCGGGTTCCTCGCCATGGCGTTCCCCACGCTCTCGCCGATCCCGTTCTGGGTGATCTGGATCGTCGGGTTCGCGGTCGTCCTCCCCCTCGTGGGCATCGCGACCGGCGAGGCGCTCGACGAGGACGAGGACGCCGACCGCGACCCGTCCGACCAGTCGCGGCGCGACCGCGACCCGGCCGCCGAGTCCGAACGCGACCCGCTGGCGGAGCTCCGCCGGCGCTACGCCGAGGGGGAGATAGACGAACTGGAGTTCGAGCGGCGCCTGGAGCGTCTGCTGGAGACCGAGGACGAGGCCGCCGCGGCCGCGTACGTCGACCGGCGACGCACCGACCGCGAGCAGGAGGCCGACCCCGAGCGCGACTCGGCCTGACCCGTCCGCCAGCCGTCAGACACCGCCGACGGCCTTTTGACCCGCTGGCCCGGACCCTCGGCCATGACCGAGGAGCCCGACGCCGAACGCACCGCGGGCGTGGAGGGGGACGCCGCCGGGGACCTCCGCCCCGCGATCCGCCGGGTCGAGGATGGGGACGGACACGACTCGCGACTCGCGGACGACGCGGCCCCCGAGGACGACACCGCCGAGGTCCCGCCGGACGTCCGGGAGTACGCCCGCTTCTCGAAGATCGACGGCGCGACCTACGACCGGGCCAACGAGTTCCTCCGCGACCGGACCTACGTCACCGCCCGCGAGTGGGCCATCGCGCGGCTCTGTGCCGACTTCCGTACCGAGACCGGTGTCGAGATGACGAAGATCGGTGAGAACCTCCCGCACCTCGTCCCGTTCATGACCGACACCTACAGCCCGCAGGCGGTGAACCAGGCCCGCGCCTCGTTCAAGGAGAAGGTCCGCAAGGCCGGCGCGACGTTCCTCTACGGCGCGATGTGTGACTTCTACACCGCCGAGGAACTGGACGACCTGATGTACGAGGTCACCGAGGTGGCGAAGTTCCTCCTCGAGGTCGAGGGCGTCGAGCTCACCGTCGACGAGGAGCTCGAGGCCGAGGACCGCATCGGCAGCGTGATGCGCGACGTCCGGGAGTCGAGCGCGGCGCTCCGACACGACCACGTCCACTGCCCGGAGTGCGGGCACGAACTCTCGGCGGGCGGGACCGACGACGCGGAGGCCGAACCGGAGCAGTCGGCCCCCGCCGACGACTGACAGCCACTCCTCCGCGTCTCGCGGGCGCTGGCCCGTGCCGCCCCGCTACCGGTCGCCCGCGATCGTCAACAGTGGGTAGTCCGCGACGACCCCGTCGACGCCCGCCTCCCGGAGTCGCTTCACGTCGTGCCACGTCCGGGCCGTCCACGCGTTCACCGTACAGCCACGGTCTCGCGCTCTTCCCACGAGGGCCGCGTCGGTGAACACCGCCTCCTTCGCGGGGTGGAAGGCGGTACAGCCGTGGCGCGCCACGCAGTCCAGTCCCCAGTCGGCCGCGCCGTCGGGGACGACGGGGGCGGTCCGGTCGCCGGTCACGTCGTCGGCCGCCGCCAGCGCCGCCTCGAAGAACGAGGAGTAGAGGACCCGCTCCAGCGGTTCGCAGGTCGCCGCCACCCGCTCGACGAACGGCCGCCACGTCTCGCGCCGCGTCGCGAGGTCGTCCGGGTGGCTGGCGGGCCACACGTCACGCGTCCCGGGGTTCTTCAGTTCGACGTTCAACCGGACGCCGGGCGGGAGCGCCTCGACCACCGCGGCCAGCGTGGGGACGGTGAACCCGGAACCGAGCACCTCGGCGCCCGTCACCGTCGCCAGCGGCGTCTCCCACACGACCCCCTCGGCGTCCGTGACGCCCTCGCTCCCGTCGTCGCGTTCGTCCAGCCGCGAGTCGTGGAACACGACCGGTGTACCGTCGGCGGCCGGCATCGTGTCCACCTCGACGGTGTGGGTGTCGGGGTGGAGACCCGCGGCGGTCACGGCCGGGACCGTGTTCTCGGGGAACGTCCCCGCGAACCCGCGGTGGGCGAGGATGTCGAGGCTCACGTCCGTCGATTCGCCGGCGGCAGCGTAAATCTTGTTCGGGACGGTCGACCGTGAAGAACTACCCGTCGGTGGCCGCCTCCCCGCCCTCGTCGTCCGCCACGCCGTCTACACTGTCCTCCTCGTAGGCGTCCTCGTAGCGGTCCATCGCGTCCTCGAACGACCGCTCGGCCAGTTCGTAGGTCTCGCGCAGGTCCTCGATGGGCGTCTCCGTGGCGTCGACCCGCAGGTCGTCGGTGAACGACGCCAGTTCGCGCTCCTCGGTCCGGGCGACCATCACGGCTGCGGAGTGGACGGGCAGGTCCTCGCGCTTGTCGCCCCCCTCGGCGTGGCCGGCGGCGAGTGCGTCTATCAGTCGCTCGCTCAGGGGTTCCTCGGGGTCGCTCGCTTCGTACGCCGCCGCGGTCTCCGCCACGACCGACTCCCCGGTCAGCAGGTTCCCGGCGACGGTGTACCCCTCACCGGCGGTGTGACCGTACCACTCCTTGCACTCTTCGCCCGAGAAGGTGAACGTCCCCTCGCGGTCGACGCCGTGCAGTTGTCGGTTCTCGCTGTTCTCGTCGGCGTCGAGCAGCGACTGCAGAGCGTCACCCACGGCGAGTCCGTCGTCGACGTACTCGATGCCCTTGCGCCCCAGCCGGGTGTTGACGAGCGACTGCGTGGCGACGGCGCCGTTCTCGGAGACGAACGGACAGAGCGTACCGACGCCGGCGAGTCGCGTGGTGACGGCGACGCCGAACCGGTCGTGTTCCTCGAGGTCACCCTCGTCGGTCTCGGTCTCGTAGTTCTCGTGGACGCAGATGCTGAAGGTCACGCTCCCGACTGTGCGGGGGTGGAGAAAAGCGTCTGTGGAACCGGCACGGCGAACGTGCGTCTGACGTAAGACCTATGCCCGTACCGGGCCGTTTCGACGCTATGGGACTGATGAGCAAGCTCCTCGGGGGAGGAAAGCGCACCGCCGACGACTACGTGAAACTCGACGTGGACGACTTCGACGCACAGGCCGTCGACGCCGGGACGTCCGTCCGCATCGCCACCATCTCGGACAAGCAGGACGTCATCGACATCAAGGACGCCGTCTACGACGGCGACGTCGTCATCGCGGACATCACCCGACACACGACGACCGACCGGACGATGGAGCACATCTCGGACGAACTCAAGCAGGTCGCCCGCGAGGTGGGCGGTGACATCGTCCAGAAGGACGACGACCAGATCATCATCACGCCCGGCGGCGTGCAGATCTCCCGCAAGAAACTCGGCCGCTGAGCTGCCCCCGTCGACCCCGATCTGCTCCTCGAGACGTCGTTCCTCCCGCCGTTCAGAACGGCAGGTCGCCACCCGCACCCGGTAGCCCCGGCACCGGCAGTTCCGGCGGCTCGGGGGCACCATCGCCCCCACTCGCCTCCGTCCCGAGGACGACGTTCTGGTCCGTACTGCCGCCCACGTCTGTCCACGTCGCCCCGCCGTCGAGGCTGTACGCCACCGGCCCGAACGTGTAGCCGTTCGAGTCGCCGAGCGCCGCGGGCGCCTCCACGAAGTACGTCGGGTCGTGGCTCGTCGCCCGCCCCTCGAAGACGACGTGTGCGCCGTCGCGCTCCCCGTCCCCGCCGACGAGCGTCCACGACTCGGGCACCCTGTCGCGCACCAGCACCGGCGGCGCGGCGCCGTCCCGCTCGACGCTCACGTCGACCGAGAGGTCGACCTGGTTCGTCTCGCCGCCGGTGAACACCTGCCCGTCGTCGCTCCGGGTGGCGACCACCGAGACGGCCGGCACCCCCTCGGGCACCGGCCGGGTCCCGACGGTGAGGTCGGTGCCAGCGTGGTCCACCTGCACCCCGCCGGCCCCTCTGGCCGACGTGAACCCCACGTCCGTCGTCGCCAGCGTCACCCGCAGGCTGTCGCCCGCGTCGAAGAACCGCTGGACGCTCACCAGGTCGAGGTCGACGCGCTGGGCCGTCCCCGGCGTCCCCTCGACGGCGAGTGGCGTCGCCTGGTTGTCCAGCAACGTCGCGCCTGCGTCGGTGACGTGGTAGAGCTTGGCGAAGACGAACGACCGGGCGCCGAGCGGCGTCACGGTCAGTGACAGCGACGGGGTGCCGACCACCTCCGTCGCCGCCTCGAACGTGAAGTCGAAGTCGACGCTCGTCACGCCCGCGGCGAAGTCGCCGTTCTGCGGCGATATCTGGGAGGCAGAGGTGGGTGCGACGCTGTTGACGAGCGTGGTCGACCCCGTCGCCGTCGCGGCCTGCGAGACGGTCGCCTCGTCGAACGCGAACGTCTCGGGGGTGGCGTCGGCCGGCGGGAACTCGTCCGCTGCGGTGAACGCTCTCGCCGCCAGCGACGCGCCCGACTCGCCCTCGGCCCGGAGCGCGTCGGCCGTCTGCGTCTCGTAGTAGGTGACCGGCGCGAGCGAACTCTCGCCCTCGCCCTTCAGGTGTTCGTCGAACCACTCGACGGCCTTCCCCTCCAGATACGCGACCTGGTCGGCGGGGGCGGTGTCGCCGGTGGCGGTATGACCGCCGTCGAAGAAGACGAGCTTCGCCTCCGTCCCCTCGCCGCGTAGCCCCTCGACGATGCGCTGGCCCTCGTTCGGGACGAACAGCGTGTCCGGCCACCCCTGCACCACGAGCGCGGGGGCGTCGACGGTGTCGAGCTTCACGGCCGGCGAGCGGACCGTCAGGAACGAGCGCCCCTGTGGCGGCAGCTCGTTGCGCGCCATCGTCGTCGCGTATATCTCGTGGAGTCGCGGCGAGACCCCGCGCTGGAGGTCCTCCGCGGTCGGCTGCCCGTCGCCGGAGGTGCCCCCCCGGGCGCTGGCGACGCCGGACCCGTAGAGCAGCGAGGTCCACCCCAGTTTCGGCACGCCGTTGGGCGCCAGCGAGAACGTCAGGTCGTGCCACGGGACGATGGGGACCAGCGCCCGGATGCGGTCGTCCACGGCGGCCGCGTTCAGCTGGATGCCGCCACCGTACGACGCCCCGATCATCCCGACGCTCGGGCCGCCGCCGCTCGCGTCGACCCGCCCGGTGAACTGCGGGTCGGCGTCCGGGTGGTCGCCGGCGAGGAAGTCGATCAGTGTGCGCACGTCCTGCACCTCCTTCGGTCCCGAGAGCCCGACCTCGCCGTCGGACTCGCCGAATCCGCGCTGGTCCCACGTCAGCGCGACGTAGCCGTTCGCCGCCGCGAGGCGGGCGTACCCCTCGACGCTCCCGCGGTCGCCACCCCAGCCGTGCGTCGAGAGTACGACCGGGTGCTCGCCGTCGCCCGGCGGGCGGAACACCGTCGCGGCTATCTCGGCGCCGTCGAACGACGCGACCCGCACGTCCGTCTCGGTCACCTCGGGGGCCGCGCCCGCACCGCCGGCGTAGAACACCGCCGCGGCCCCGGCGCTCGCGGTCGCTCGCAGGAAGCCACGTCTGTCCAGTCGGCCTCGGTCCATGCTCGCCCCCTCGCGAGTCGCTCCGAAGTCGGTTCTGCCGTCAGGCCGTGGGCGTTTATGCCGCGCGCGGTGACCGGTACCCCCGTTCGGCGCCCGTTTCGAGACGCTTAACGGGCCGAGCGGCGTCGTCTCGAGCAGTGACACTCGCCATCGAGGCAGACGGGCTGGTGAAGGAGTACGGCGACGTGCGGGCGCTGGACGGGCTCTCGTTCGAGGTGGAGCCGGGGGAGTTCTTCGGCCTGCTCGGGCCGAACGGGGCCGGCAAGACGACGTTCATCAACGTCCTCGTCGGCCTCGCCCGGGCGACGGGCGGCCGCGCCGAGGTGTTCGGCCACGACGTCGAATCGGAGTACCGCGAGGCCCGGAACCGTATCGGTCTCGCCCCGCAGGAGTTCAACGTCGACCGCTTCTTCCCCATCCACGAGGTGCTGGAACACAAGGCCGGCTACCACGGCGTCCCGCCCGCCGAGGCGGCCGAGCGCGCCGCGACGGCCCTGAAGACGGTCGGCATCTGGGAGAAGCGCGACACCCGTTTCGACTGGCTCTCGGGCGGGATGAAACGCCGGTTCCTGCTCGCCCGCGCGCTCGTCACCGACCCCGACCTGCTCATCCTCGACGAGCCGACGGCGGGCGTGGACGTCCAGCTCCGGCGTGACCTCTGGCGGCTCATCGAGCGGCTGAACGCCGAGGGGACCACCATCCTGCTCACCACCCACTACATCGAGGAGGCCGAACGGCTCTGCGACCGGGTCGCCATCGTCGACTCGGGTCGGAAGGTGGAGGTGGCGACGCCGGACGAACTCCGCTCGCGGGGGACGGACACGCTCGTCCTGACGCTCGAATCGCCCGCCGTCGGCCTCCCCGACCTCTCGTTCGACGGCGTCCACGAGGCGAGCGTCGACGGCCGCGAACTGCGGGTGGTCGCCGACAGCGCCGGTGCGGTGGCGGCGGACGTGATCCGCACGCTCGACGACGCCGGCATCGCGGTGGCGGACATGGACGTCCGGCGGGCCTCGCTCGAGGAGGTGTTCGTCGACATGACGCGGCTGGACGAGGAGGCGACGACCGACTACGAGCGGAACGGCCACGACGGCGACGCCGAGAGCGTGGAGGCCGAGCGATGAGCACCGGCACCACGAACGTCCTCGACAGCGTCTTCGGTACCGGCTTCCGGTCGCTGCTCAAGCGCGAGATCCTCCGGTTCGTCCGCCGGCCACGGAACACGTTCCTACCGCCGGCCATCACGAACGTCCTCTACTTCTCCGTGTTCGGCGTCATCCTCGGCGGACGCATCCGCGAGATACAGGGATTCGACTACATCCTGTTCATCTTGCCCGGGCTCGTCGTCCTCGGCGCCGTCTCCAACGCCTTCGAGAACTCCTCGTTCTCCATCTTCCACGGCCGGTGGAACGAGTACATCAACGAGGTGCTCACCTCGCCGCTCTCGTACACCTCGCAGGTGTTCGCGTACGTCGCCGCCGCCGCCCTGCGCGGGGTGGTGGTCGGCTTCATCATCGTCGGCGTCGGCCTCGTGTTCGTCCCGTTCGCCATCGACGGCGGGAGCGTGAGCGTCGAGAGACCGTTCTACCTCGTCGCGTTCATGCTCGTCATCACGACGCTGTTCGCCGGGTTCGGCGTCCTCGGTGGTCTCTGGGCGCGGGACTTCGACTACCTCACCGTCCTCAACCAGTTCATCCTCCGGCCGCTCACGTTCTTCGGTGGCGTCTTCTACTCGCTCGACATCCTCCCGCCGCTCTACCGCACGCTCTCGCTCCTGAACCCGATGGTCTACATGGTCAACGGGGTGCGCTACGGCTTCCTCGGCTACGCCGACGTCGACCCGAACGCCTCGCTCGTCGTGCTGACGCTCCTGACGGCGGCGGTGCTCGGCGTCGCGGTGGTGCTGTTCCGACGCGGCTACGGCATCATCGACTGAGCGGGGACACTCCCGCCACCCGGCGAAAACCATAGGACGCTCGGCGGTCAAGCCGCGATATGTTCCGTGCAATCCTGCCGAACGGACAGCTCGAGGCAGCGTCGTACGAACACGTCGAGCACGGCGTCGAACTGTACATGGACGACGGCGATCTGCTCGCGTTCGTCCCCTACACCAACCTCGAGGCGCTCCTGACCGAGCACGCCTACGAGGGGGACGAACCGTCGGTGATGTAGGGCCCGGCTCCGGTCGCTTCAGACGTTGTCAGGCGTCTCGTCGTCCTCGACCGCACGTTTCATCGACTCGCGGCGGGACTTGGCGTCGCGGCCGGTACACTCGAGCAGGAACTCGTTCTTCGCGGTGTTGGCGTCGCCAGCGGCGTCGACGTCGCCCGTCTCCATCAGGTCCTGCAGGTCCCGCTCGACGAAGTCGACGGCGAGCTTGTCCTTCTTGCCCGAGTAGGCGACGGCACCGGCGACGACCTTCTCGAAGACGGGGTTCTTCGGCTCGTCGACGACGTAGAGGTCGCTCCCCTTGAACTCCTGCGTGCTCGTGATGGGGCCGAAGTAGTCCTCGATCGTCCCTTCCAGGTCCGGTACGCGCTCTTCGAGGTACTCCCCTCTCCGCATCTTGTACTCTTCCATAGGGCAGGATTACGAGGGGAGGGCTTTACCGATTTCGACTACTCCGACGGTGCCTCGAGGTAGTCGCCGTGGCACTCGGGACAGGCGTCTCCGGCCCGATAGGAACCCTCCGTCGACACCGTGTGTCCGCAGGCCGGACAGTGGAGCGAGTCGGTGGCCGACTCGGCCGCCGGCCCCGACGAGGGTGCAGGGGACGGGTCGACGGGCGCCGGCTCGGCCACCTCGTCGTCCGGCTCGGGTTCGGTGCCGGGGCCGCCGCCGAGTTCGCCCGGCTCCCACGGCTCGTCCGTCGCGTCGGGGTCGTCCGGCCACTGCCCCGGCGCGCGGTCGCCACGCTGTTCCGCCTCGCCGAGTATCTCCGCGTCCTCGTCGGCGGCCTCGTCGCCCGTGTCCGGGACGGGGTCGCTGGCCCCGCTCGCCTCGTCGGGGTCGCCGTAGGCACCCGAACGCGCGGCCATCCCCCCGATGCCGCCCTCCGGCGCCTCCTCGTCGACGTCCACGTCCACCTCGTCGCCCCCGCCGAGCGATCCGTCGGTCTCCGTGATGAACTCCACGTCCTCCGCCTCGGGGTCGGCGTCGGGGTCGAGGTCCGGTGCCGTCGCCGACTCCTCGTCGTCCGCTCCGTCCTCGGCGCCGGCCTCGCCACCGGCGTCGGTCGCCGGCTCGTCGGTCGCGGCCGCCCCGTCCGTCGGGGTCGATTCCTCGTCCGGCCCGTCCTCGGCGTCGGCGTCGACCGCTGCCTCGGCTTCGTTCCCCGCCCCGGTCTCGTCCGTCCGCGCCTCCGGCTCCTCGACGTCGTCGGCGTCGACGACGGAGACGACCTCCTTGTTCTCGCTCACGACGCGCTCGGCCCCACAGTTGCTGCACCGTTCGACGGTCTTGACGACGGTGACGACCTCGTCACCCCTGACCTCTCGGTCCCGTCGGGCGTCCGTCTCGGTGAAGGTGTGGCCGAACAGCGAACACCTGAGCCCCATTTAGCGGATTTGGTGGCGTTCGGCGTATAAACCTGCCGGGGCACGCGGGTGTCCGGGTTCGCGGTCGGGTGGGCACGCTGCTCGCGTGTCGCTCCCGTTCGTCGGTGCGTGTCGGCGCTCGGCAGACTCCCGCTCGTTGCTCCGTGACCGCTCTCCCCGTGGGTCACGCAGTCAACCGTTAAGAGGCCACCGGGCGAACGAACGCCCATGCAGGCCAAGCGGGAGTTCCGCGACCGCGACGGCGCGCAGGTCACGGTGCTCGACGCACTCGTGGACCGGCACGAGGAGGGGATGACGGTGTTCGGCCTCCGCTCGCGGACCGACCTCGACATCGACGCCATCGAGTCGGCGCTCGCGGAACTCAAGGAGGCGGGGCTCATCCGCGTCGAGAAGGAGCGCGGGTCGACCCGCATCTACCCGGACGAGCGGGTCATCCCCGACCCGAACGAGGAGGCGGAGCCGTCGTTCCTCGAGTGGCTCCGGGGGAAACTGCCGTTCTGAATAATAAACTGGGTGGGTGTGAAGATGAACGTACTCTCGAAACTCCTCTTTCAGACAATCAGTATTCAGCGGTACAAATCTGTCCGGGAGGATTTTCTCAGAACCTACCGGGCGGCACTAACTATCCCGGAGATACGAGGGCAAGTTGAGTTCCTCAGTAACTCGCAACTGAGGGAGCAATCGAAGGAAGATGGTCGAACTGCGCCGGAGTATGACCCTCACGCTAAGGTGCACAAACCACTGAAAATCCTAGACGGTGCCTATCGATTTCTCTGGGCAGTGCTCGCGTTCTGTTTCGTACTGGCTCTCCCCCTCTCTGCTGGGATCAATACACTGTTCAAGTCTTACTTACAATTCGTAGATGAGATCCCGAACCTCCTGCTTAGTTTCCTACCGTTCGAAATTGTCGTAGTTATTATGCTGTATCTCTACTTGCTTGGCCAAGATAGCGACCTCATCAGACGCATGAATGACGGATTGAGGATAACGTCTGGCCGAATTGAGGGGACACGCAGACGAGACGAACTGCTCTCTTTCTACGTCTGGAACAGTAGCCTCCACAGTCGAAAGAAGATTCCAGTATTGGGGTTTTTAGTGATTCTGAATACTGTGGGCGGTCGAATGTATAGGTACGTCATGGATACGGTCGAACAGAATGTGGATATTCTATACTACAGTGACGGGTACGTTGACGCGATTACGTCTCTTGCTCGGGCAGAACTGGGTTGACCTCGGCGCACGAGAGTAACACCGTTTTACCGCCACGGCGCGAACCGCCAGCCATGACACTGGTCGGGGACCTCCACGAGGCCCACGGAGCGACGTTCCGCGACGTCGACGGCGCCAGGGTGGTCGAGGACTACGGCCGGCCCGAGCGGACCCACCGTGCGGTCCGCAACGTCGTCGGCGTCACCGAGATGGGCTACGGCGTCGTCGAGGTGACCGGCGAGGACCGCGTCGAGTACGTCGACAACGTCGTCTCGAACCGCGTCCCGGACGAGGACGGCGAGGGCGTCTACGGGCTCCTGCTGGAACCCGAGGGCGGCGTCCGGGCGGACCTCTACTGCTTCACCGCCGGCGAGCGACTGCTCCTCTTCACGCCCCCGTCGCTGGCCGGCGAGATCGCCGACGAGTGGGCCGAGCGCACCTTCATCCAGGACGTCGAGGTACGCGAGGCGACGACCGACTTCGGCGTCTTCGGCGTCCACGGCCCGAAGGCCACCGAGAAGGTCGCCTCGGTGTTCTCGACACAGACGCCGGACCGGCAACTCACGTTCGAGCGCGGGGTGCTCGGCGACAGCGGCGCGACGGTCGTCCGGACCGACGGCCTCACCGGGGAGGAGGGGTACGAGGTGGTCTGCGCCGCCGAGGACGCCGAGGACGTCTTCGACACCCTCCTCACCAGGGGGATGAACGCCGCGCCGTTCGGCTACCGGACGTGGGAGACGCTCACGCTGGAGGCCGGGACGCCGCTGTTCGCCACCGAACTCCGAGGGAACGTCCCGAACGTCGTCGGCCTCGGGAACGCCGTCGACTACGAGAAGGGCTGTTTCGTCGGGCAGGAGGTGGTCTCGCGGGTCCACAACCGCGGGCGCCCGTCGCGCCGACTCGTCGGAATCGAGTTCGAGGCCGGCGACGCCGTGCCGGAGGCTGGCGCGACGCTCACCCACGATGGGGACGAGGTCGGGTCGGTCACCCGCGCCGCCGAGAGTCCGTCGCTGGAACGGCCCGTCGCGCTCGCGTTCGCCGACTACGGCTTCGAGGGGGAGACGGTCGACGTCGACGGCGCGGGCGCGGCCACCGTCGCCACCCTGCCGTTCGTGGAGGGGTCCGACGAGTCGGCCCGTCGGCCGCGGTACTGACCCGCCACGCTCGCCCCACCGGGCGGTGCGGACTCCGCTGTAGCACGACTCGCGCTCCGCTTCTCGACACGAGCGGTGCCGACGCCCGACCGAACCGACTCACTCCAGCAACGCCCGCAACTGCGCCGGCGAGAACAGCGTCGTCGGCCGGTCCATGTGGACCGCGATCTTCCCGGAGAACAGCCGCATCCCCGCCCGCTGGACGGGTTCGGGGAACGAGTAGCCCGCGCGGACCACCGTCCCGAGCCACTGGTCGCGGGCGAGTTCGGCGCGCCAGCCCTCCTCGTAGCGCGCCAGCGAGGCGGGATCGTTCGGGTCCACCTCGCGGGCGGCGATGTCGGCCGCGCGCATCCCGTAGAGGATGCCGCCGCCGGTGAACGGCTTGGTCTGGGCGGCGGCGTCACCGACGAGCAGCGAGCGGTCGCCGGTCACCCGGTCTGGCGGGCCGATGGGGATGAGCCCGGAACACCGCTCGTCCATCTCGACGCCGTAGCCCTCGCACAGCTCCTCGAACCGGCCCGGTGCGTCGTCGCCGGGCGCCACCGCCAGCCCGTACTCGACGCCCGCGTCGCCCCGCGGGATGCGCCACGCGAAGAACCGTGGGACGGTGAGGTGGACGTCCACGAAGTCCTGGTGGTCCGGCTCGAAATCGAACCCAAGGACGCCGTGGAGGAACTCCTCGGGTTCGGGGAGGCCGAGTTCCGAGCGGACCCGCGATCGTGGGCCGTCGGCACCGACGACCATCCGGGCCTCGAACCGCTCGACGCCGTCCGGTCCCTTCGCCTCCACGACGACCCGATCGTAGCGCTCCGCGACACTCGTGACGGTGTGGCCCTCGCGGACGTCCGCACCCGCCTCGCCCGCCACCTCGGCGAGCACCTCGTCGAGTCGCACCCGGTCGACGGCGTTCGAGATTGGGTCGTCGGTGTAGAACGGGTACTCGCGCGACCCCGGTCCGCCGAGGTGGAACCGGGCGCCGTGGATGGCGTTCTGGAACAGTTCGTCGTGGTATCGCTCGGGGACGAACTCCCAGAGGTCGAGCGAGACGTGGCCCGAACACGCGAGCGGACGGCCCACCTCGCCCTTCTCGAGGACCAGCACGGAGCGGCCACGCTCGGCGGCCGTGCGGGCGAACCGCGACCCGGCGGGACCGGCACCGACCACGACGAAGTCCCACATCTTCGTCCCACCCTCGGGTCCTGTCGTTCAAGTACCTTGTCAGTCGAGGTGGGGCGCCGGGGCGGCTCGACCCGCCTCAGCGGACGACCAGTCCCCGCGGTGGTTCCCCGCGGTACTCGTCCGGCCACTCGACGAGCGGCTCCCACGACCGGCCGCCGTCCCCACTCCGGTAGACGCCGTGGTCGTTCACGGCCGCGAGTTCCCCGACCGCGGTCCCGCGGGCGAGGACGGCCCGGAAGACGCCCTCGCCGGTCGGGAGCCCCTCACCGACCCGCTCCCACGTGGCGTCGCTGGCCTTCCGGTAGACGTAGCTCTCACCACGGCGGTGGGCGGCGTTCGCGCCGCTGGCCGCCGAGACCACCCGCACGTCCGGGTCGCCGGGGTCCACGGCGAGCGACCAGACGTAGCGGTGGTCCAGTCCATCCATCAGCGCGGTCCACGACCGGCCACCGTCCAGCGACTCGGCGTAGCCGTCGCCTGCCGCCGCGTAGACCCGCCCCTCGGCGTCGAGGTGGGTGGCGAGCGTGTGGTTGTCCCGGCGCGACCCCGGCGGGCGGTCGTGCCACTCGATCGGGGCGTCCCAGCCGTCGGGTGCCGTCGCGAGCACGAACGCGCCCGCCTCGACGCCGACGTAGAGGCGCTGCGGGTCGTGCGGGTCCGGTTCCAGCCAGCGCGCGTGGTGGGTGCGGGGCCGCGGCGGGAAGTACCACTCCGGTTCGCTGGGGAGGTCGGCCAGCCCCTCGCACTCGGCCCACGACCGACCGCCGTCCTCGCTGCGCCAGACCGCGGAGGGTTCCGTCCCGGCCCAGCAGACGTCGGGGTCGTGTGCCGAGACGGCGACCGAGGTGACCCGTGAAGCCATCCCCGGCGGGTCGACCCGGCGGAACGTCTCACACCCGTCCGCACTCCGGTAGAGGCCGTCGTCGAGCGTCCCGAAGAGCAGGGTGTCGCCGACGCTCGCCAGACACTCCACGTCGGCGTCGTCGAACACCACCTCGTGCCCACTCTCGCCGACCCGGTGGACCGTCGACCGCATCGCGGCGTACGCGTGCATACCGCTAGCGAGTCGCTCGGCGACCAAACCGCTATCGCCGGCGCCAGCGCCGGAGGACCGCGAGGACGACGAAGAGGCCGAGCACCGCGACGGCCGCCAGCGCCCGCCGGTCCACTTCGACGTGGACCTCGACGCCGGACCAGAGGTTCTCGCGCTCGATGGGCGGTGGCCCGGACGGGTGCTCCGCCTCGAACGCCTCGTCGTCGTCGACGCCGGCGGCGACGAGTCGCCCGGACTCCCGCGCCGCCGCGATGTCCGCCTCGCTCGGTTCGGCCTCGCGGCCGGGGAGGCGCCACCACGTCCCGTGTTCGAGGTTGCGCCGCTCCACGTCGCCGGCGTCGGCGAGGTCGACCAGTCGCTCTCGCGTCTCCGCGTACGTCCGGTCGACCCGTTTCGCCACCTCCGTCGCCGGGAGTGGCGAGCGCTCGGCCGACTGGAGCGCCTCGAGGATGGCCTCGTCGAGCGCCTCGTCCGACTCGCTCTCGTCTGCGTCGCTCATACCGAGCGGTTCACGCCGGGGTTACAAGAGGTCTTCCCGCGTCGATTACAGGGTGTTCCCGGGGTAGTCCGGGTCCTCGCGTACGTCGCCGCCGGTCCGGGTCACCTCGACCCGGACGACGTCCGGGTGGTCGCCGAGTTCCTGCAGCCTCGACTTGTGGACCATCCCGGAGACGGTGCCGCCACCGTGAGCGTGTTCCACGCCGCCGCCGAGCGACTCGATGTGCGCCTCCACGGTCTCGGTGTCGACTGGCTCCTCCGGGGTCGGCTCGCCCGCCGCCGCCACTAGCACCTCGACCATCCCCTCGCGCTCCGCGGCGGTCCACTCCTCGTCCGGTCCCTCGCCCGTCTCGACGTAGACACGAGCGACCGGCCCGAACAGGTCCGACGGGGTAGCCGTCCCCGCGTCGTTCCCGCCCTCGGGGCCGCTCCCGCCGAGCAACGACCGGACCGAGTCGAACAATCCCATGGTTCCATGACTCTCTCGGGTAATATAAATTGGTGGGCATAACCGGTCGTTTAACTGGCCGTGCGGGGCGGGTGCGGTCGCCGCCCCAGCTCGTGCCCCGACCGTCGGACGGTCCCGACGAGTAGCGTTCGGTCTCTAGTCGTCCCCGGTCGCTTCCGCTTCGGCCTCCGTATCCGCCTCGGTGTCGGCCTCCTCGGCCCGCTTCTCCCGGTCCGAGCGCGGCCCCTCCAGTTCCACTGCAGGGAGCAGGTCGCGGAGGTACCGGCCCGTGTGGGAGGCCTCGGTCCGGGCGACCTCCTCGGGCGTGCCCGACGCGACCAGTTCGCCGCCGTTCTCGCCACCCTCCGGCCCGAGGTCGACGATGTGGTCCGCGTTCTTCACGAGGTCCAGTTCGTGCTCGACCACGACGACGGTGTTCCCGGCGTCGGTGAGTCGCTGGAGCACGTCGATGAGCTTCCGTTCGTCCTCCGAGTGCAGGCCGGTCGTCGGCTCGTCCAGCAGGTAGAGCGTGTTGCCCGAGTCCTTCTTGCCGAGCTCCTCCGCGAGTTTCACACGCTGGGCCTCCCCGCCCGAGAGCGTCGTGGAGGGCTGGCCGAGTCGCATGTAGCCCAGCCCCACGTCCTGCAGGAGCTCGAGCCGCCGGCGGATACCCGAGTGCCCCTCGAAGAACTCGAACGCCTCGTCCACCTCCATGTCGAGCACGTCCGAGATGGTGGCGTCCTTGTAGGTCACGTCGAGCGTCTCGTCGTTGTAGCGTGCCCCGTCACACTCCTCGCAGGGGACGTAGACGTCCGAGAGGAAGTTCATCTCGATCTTCACCGTCCCCTGGCCGCCGCAGGCCTCGCACCGGCCGCCCTTGACGTTGAACGAGAAGCGGCCCTTCTCGTAGCCACGCTGTTTCGAGAGCTTCGTCTCGGCGAACAGCTCGCGGATGTGGTCGAAGACGTTGGTGTAGGTCGCCGGATTGGAGCGGGGCGTCCGGCCGATGGGCGACTGGTCGATGAGTCGTACCGTCTCGACGTGCTCGATGCCCTCGATGTCGTCGTGGGCGCCGGGGTTCACGTCGGTGTTGTTCATCCGCTTGACGAGGCCCTTGTAGAGTATCTCGTGGAGCAGCGTGGACTTGCCCGACCCCGAGACGCCCGTGATGGCGGTGAACGCCTCCAGCGGGACGGGGACGTCCAGTTCCTTGAGGTTGTGCTGACGGGCACCCCGCACGGTGAGGAACTCGGTCGGGTCGCGGCGCTCCTCGGGAACGGGGATGGCTCGTCGGCCCGCGAGGTAGTCGCCAGTGACGGACTCGGGCGTGTCCATCACGTCCTCGACGGTGCCGTCGACGACGACCTCGCCACCGCGCTTGCCCGGCCCCGGCCCCATGTCGATTACCTGGTCGGCCCGCCACATCGTCTCCTCGTCGTGTTCGACGACGACGAGCGTGTTCCCGAGGTCACGCAGGCCACAGAGCGTGTCCAGCAGCCGGTCGTTGTCCCGCTGGTGGAGGCCGATGGAGGGCTCGTCCAGCACGTAGAGCACGCCGACGAGCCCGGAGCCGACCTGCGTCGCCAGCCGGATGCGCTGGCTCTCGCCACCGGAGAGGGTGGAGGCCTCCCGATCCAGCGTCAGGTAGTCGAGGCCGACCTCGGTCATGAATCCGAGGCGCGCGCGGATCTCCTTCAGGATCTCCTCGGCGATGACCCGCTCGCGCTCGGTCAGGTCGGCCTCCATCCCCTCGAAGTGCTCGAGCGCGTCGCCGATGGAGAGCCGACTGACCTCGGTGATGGGCGTCTCCTGGAACAGCACCGACCGCGAGGCGGGCTTGAGCCGCGTCCCGTCACACGCCGGGCAGTCGGTCGTGGCCATGAACTTCTCGATGTGGTTCCGGGCACGGTCGGAGTCCGTCTCGACGTAGCGCCGCGAGAGGTTGCCCATCACGCCCTCGAACCGCTCGGACTTCTCCCGGGTGCCGTTCTTCGTGCGCCACGAGAAGTCCACGATACGGTCGGTGCCGTAGAGGAACTGGCGCTGGACGTCGTCGTCCAGCTCCTCGAACGGGGTGTCCACGCTGACGCCGAAGTGCTCGGCGACGTTGTCCAGCTGCCGGCGGTAGTACTTCCGGTTGTACGACCACGGCTCGAACACGTCCTTCAGGGGTTTCGAGGGGTCCTGCACGACGAGGTCCTCGTCGACCTCCTTCGTCTCGCCGATGCCCTCACACTCCGGACAGGCGCCGTGCGGGGAGTTGAACGAGAACGACCGGGTCTCTATCTCGGGGAGGTCGATGCCACAGTGCGTGCAGGCGAGGTCCTCGGAGAACGCGACGACGAGGCGGCCGTCGTCCTCGCCCGCGAGGTCGCCCGTGCGGCGTTCCCGGGACCCGAACTCGTCGCCGACGCCCTCGGGCGGGTCCGGCAGGATGAGCTTCAGCAGGCCGTCGGCCTCCTCCAGCGCCGTCTCGACGGAGTCGGTGATGCGCGAGCGTGCATCCTCGCTCACCTTCACGCGGTCGACGACGATGTCGACCGAGTGGCGGTAGTTCTCGTCCAGTTCCGGCTTCTTCGTCGCGAGGTCGAACTCCTCGCCGTCCACCTCGACGCGGGCGTACCCCTCGGCGACGAGTTCGTCGAACAGGTCCGCGAACGCGCCCTTCTGGTCGCGGACGACCGGCGCGGCGATCTTGGCCTTCGTCCCCTCGGGGAGTTCGAGGATGCGACGGACCATGTTCTGGGCGCTCTGCTCGCCCACCTCGCGGCCACACTCCGGGCAGTGCGGCGTCCCGACGCGGGCGTAGAGGAGGCGGAGGTAGTCGTGGAGTTCGGTGACGGTCCCGACCGTCGAGCGGGGGTTGTTCGCGGCGTTCTTCTGGTCGATGGAGATGGCGGGCGAGAGCCCCTCGACACCCTCCACCTGCGGTTTGTCCATCTGCCCGAGGAAGTTCCGTGCGTACGCCGAGAGCGACTCGATGTAGCGGCGCTGCCCCTCGGCGTAGACGGTGTCGAAAGCGAGCGAGGACTTCCCCGACCCCGACAGCCCGGTGACGACGGTGAACTCCTCGCGCGGGATGCGGACGTCGACGTCCTTGAGGTTGTGTTCCGCGGCCCCTCGGACCTCGATGTAGTCCTTCGTCATTGCCGGGAGTTGGTCGGGGGTCGGGAAACCCTGTCGGTTGGCGGCGAGCCTGTACGCAAAACGGGTGTCGGCGGACCGCCGACTACGGGGTCTGGAACTCGAAGTCGACCACACCGAGTTGCTGCAACATCGACAGCGTGTCGGGGACCACCCAGCGTTCGGCGATGCGGCCGCCCTCGATGCGGCTGAACACCATGTTCTGGACCTCAATGGTGTTCCCGGTCGCTTCGATGCCGGCGAACGGCCCCTCGTGCGTCCCGCGGAGGGTGACCCGCATCGCGACGGTGTCACCGCTCGCCACGAGGTCCTCGACGGTCGCCGTGAAGTCGGGGAACGCCCCGAGCAACTGCTCCATCCCCGCCCGTGCCTCTGGAATGCCGTTCTCGTCCCCGAGCGGGCCGTGTTCGACGAAATCCTCGGTCAGCAGCTCGTCGAGCAGGTCCAGCGCCCGCTCGTTCGCGACACGCTCCGGATACGCTCTCGCTATCTCCTCGTTCGTCTCCAGTTCCGTCTCGCTCATGGAATCACCTGCGTCCCACGGACGCCCGGAGGGGTACGTCACGGATGTGCGTCAATTGCTAGCACACTGTGCGTGACGGTCGGTCGGGCGGGACTGTCGCGCTCACTCCTCGGCCGGTTCGCGACGCTCGACCATCCCCAGGCCCACCCACGAGATGACCGCTTCGTCGTCCTGGTTGAACCCGGTCAGCCGCGAGCGCATCCGACCCCGCGTCGGGTCGTTCGGGTCCGGTTCCTTCGAGAGCACCTCCACCTCGATGGAGAGGGTGTCGCCCGGCCGGACCGGCCGCTTCCACCGGAGTTCGTCGACGCCCGCCGCGCCCTGACTCGCCTGCTCGGAGAGCACCCCGTCGACCAGCAGGCGCATGCAGATGCTCGCGGTGTGCCACCCCGACGCGGCGAGCCCACCGAACAGCGACTCCTTCGCGGCCTCCTCGTCGAGGTGGAACGGTTGCGGGTCGAACTTCGTGGCGAACTCGATTATCTCCGCCTTGGTCACCGTCTTCGACCCGTACTCGATCACGTCTCCCACCTCGATGTCCTCGTAGTACTCCATGCCAACGCTCACCACGTGGGGGGTGAAGTAGCCACCGCCGTCGCTGGATTCTGTCCTCCGCACTGGCGACAATTTTCAAGTAGGGTGCCCACGGAAGCGTCCCATGGCAGAGACAGACACGGGGTCGGGACCGAGCGGGGACGTCATCGGTGGTATCGACCTCTCCGACGACCGGTACGTCATCAAGCAGTCCTACATCCGCTCGAAGTACAGCGTCGAGGACAGCGCCGGCACCGTCGTCCTGAAGGGCAAGAAGAAGCGGTTCAAGATCAAGGAGGAGTTCCCCTTCACCGCACCCAGCGGGGAGGTCGTCTTCCGCATCGAGGCGCAGAACGTCTTCGACGTGGCCGGCGACTACACCCTCGCCGACGAGGCCAGCGGCGACGCGTTCGCCGTCGTCGAGAAGGAATGGACGATGTTCCAGCACGTCTACCACATCCGCTCGCCCGAGGGCGAGCGCTGGGCCACCATCGAGTCCGAGTCCGCACTGGTCATGGCCGCCAAGGAGTTCTTCGAGATACTGGGGCTGCTCCCACACTCCTACTCCATCAGCACCCCGAGCGGCGAGCGCATCGGCTCGATAACGGAGGAGTTCACGCTACGGGACGTCTACACGGTCGAACTCGACGACACCGGCACCGCGCCGCGGGAGGCCATCCTCGCCGCCGCGATCGCCATCGACGCGCTCGAGGAGAACTAGAGACCATCTTTTTGCGCTCGGGTGCGCCTGCGGCGCACCGCTCTCTGCTCGCGGACGCGAAGCGTCCGCTGGCACGGCCTGCGGGACCGAAGGTCCCGCACTGGCGCAAAAACATGGGGAAAAAGGCGCGCCTCACTGCGTTCGGCGCGGGTGGAACCGCGGCTCCGCCGCGGTACGCTCGCCGCCCCGCTCCGCCCTCACCGTCGCGCGGCGTCCGCTGGCGTCCGCCCACCGCACCGCTAAGCCGCTGCCCGTCCGAGTGGTGGTATGGCAACAGCGGATTCTGAGACCAGCCCCCGGCTGACCCCGGAGGGACTCCTCGCGGGGTTCGCCGTCGGCGTCACGTTCGCCCTCGTCGTCTGGTTCCTCACGGGTGACCTCGTACCGTGGCTCCCCGTCGGTCTCGGCATGGGCGTCGCACTCGGTGTGGCGTTCTCCGAGCGCCTCGGCTGACCCGGACAGTTATCGCGCTGCTCGTCCACCTGCCGGTATGGCGGCCGACACCGACACGGACGAAGGGGACGACGCCGTGTTCACCCCGAAGGGACTCGCGGTCGGCATCGGTTTCGGACTGATGTTCGGGACGGCACTCGGCGTCGCGTTCGACGACGTCGCCCTGTGGCTCCCCACCGGACTGGCGCTCGGCGTCGCGTTCGCGGTGGCGTTCTCGCGGGAGCTGGACGAGTCCTGACCGGGGTCTCCGATGCCGGTCGTTCGACCAGTCTCGACCGGGACGAACGACGGTGCGGTGCTGTACGGTCCAGCGCACCCACCACCGTCGGACTCGCTCCGCTCGTCCAACGAGACTCGCGAACTCTCCGAGTTCGCTCACCCGCGCCGAACGCAGTGAGGCGCGCCTTTTTCACCCACGTTTTCACTCGAGCGGTGCGCCGCGGGCGCACCCGAGAGTAAAAACATGGTTCTTAGACGCTCTCGGGCAGCCACCCCCCGTCCACCTCCACGTTCTCCCCCGAGATGTAGTCCGAGTCCTCGTCGCAGAAGAACAGCATCGCCTGCGCGAGGTCGTCGTAGCCCGCCCACCGGCCCCGCGGCGCGTGGTCGGGGAACTCGTCGGAGTTCTCGACGACGTACGGCGAGATGGCGTTCACCGTGACGCCGTCGTCCTGCGTGTCCGCCGCGAGCATGCGCGTGAACATCAGGACGCTGGCCTTCGCCGCGAAGTACGGGAAGTTCTTCGGGCTGACGAGCCCCTTCTCGCTGGAGGCGTAGCCCACGTTGACGATGCGGCCCCACTCGTACTCGCGCATCGGTTCGAGCGCCCGCTTCGAGCAGAGCACGGTCCCGTAGAAGTTCGTCTCGACGACCGTCTGCCAGGTCTCCCAGTCGATGTCCTCCCAGTGGGTCGGGGCGAACGCGCCGACGTTGTTGACGAGGACGTCGGGGTGCCCGAGGTCGGCCTCGACCGCGTCGAAGATGGCGTCGACGGCCTCGGGGTCGGTCACGTCACCCTGCACGGTCGTGACTGCGACGCCGGCGTCGCGGGCAGTGTCGGCCACCGTCTCGGCCGCGTCCGCGGAGGTGTTGTAGTGGACGGCCACGTCGGCGCCACAGCGGGCGAGTTCGAGCGTGAGGCCCGCACCGAGTCCCTTCGCGCTGCCGGTGACGAGCGCGGTGCGCCCGGAGAGGTCTGGGGTGAGCATACCGACGAGAGGCGCGCCACGGGCAAGAAGCCACCCGAGGCGGCCACCGTTTCCGGTCGAACGACGCCCGCCGGGGTGCGGTGTTATCTCCTCGCGGCCCGGCCGTCGGTGTATGGTCGTCACGCGCCGCCGTACGACGGGACTGTCGCGTCGCGAACTCGGCGCGGGGGCCGTGGCCGCCGTCGCGGCGCTGGTCGCCGCTCTCGTGTCTCTGGTGTCCCTCTCGGTCCCGACCGTCGACTCGCTGGTCTCCGTCGACGCGCGCTACTGGTTCGGGTACGCGCCGGGGTTCGCCACGCTCGCCGGACTGGTCGTCGGGGCGGTGGTGTGGCGGCGCCTCGTCTCGCGGGCGTCGACCCCGGGGCGGGGTGCGCTCGCCGGCGCCGCGACGGGGCTCGGTACCGTCGTGGCCGTGCCGTTCGTGGCCGGCGTCTACGTGCTCCTGTTCCCCGTCCTCCTCGGCCTCGTGACGGGCACCTCGTGGGACACCGTCCTCCACGTCCTGCCCGGCTACGTGCAGGGGGCCGTCGACGTCACCCGGACGATGGCCGTCGACTGGAGTCCGCTCGCCGTCGTCGTACTCGTGCCACTCGACGCACTCCTCGGCTGGGCGTACCAGCGTGGCTCGGGCTCCCGCGGTCGGTGAGCGGACGGCACCCGATCGGTGGATCGGCCTCGGCGAGAGCGTGGCGCTCGCGTGAACTTCCGTACTCCAGACATGGCTCGTGGACTCGCGATAGCCGCGCTGTCGGTGAGTACAGAGCGGTCGAGACGACTATGATATCAGACGAGGGCTATGTATCCGGGATAGACACTTTTTAGCCGGACCGACCGGCAGCGTCCATCGATGCGCCGACTACTCGTAGCGACACTCGTCGTCTGTCTGGTCACCGCCACGGTCCCCGTGGGCGTGGCTGGCCAGGTGGCAGACACGGAGGGACAGACCGCGCCGAGCGCCCCGACGGCCGAGACGGGCACCACGGATGCGACGAACCACACCAACACCACCGTCACGCTGCTGACGTACAACGACGTGCAAACGGCGGCGGCGGAGAACGGCACCTTCCCGCGACTCGTCTCGCTCGTCGACGAGCGGCGGGCCGCCCACGACAACCCCGTCTTCGTGGCGGGAGCGGGCGACGAGGTGAGCCCGCACGCGCTCTCGCCCGTCAGCCAGTGGCGGGTGGCCGTCGACGTGACGAACGTCATGCAGCCGGACGCGGACGTCATCGGCAACCACGAGTTCGACTTCGGGCTGGGTGAGGTGTCGAACTTCACGGCCGCCTCGGAGTACCCGTGGCTCGCCTCCAACCTCGTCAACTCCAGCACGGGCGAGCAGTTCGGCGGCACCGCGGAGTACACCGTCGTCGAGCGTGACGGGGTGCGCGTCGGGTTCCTCGGCGTCGTCGACCGCGGGGCGACCTACGGCAAGACGAACATCGACTTCGCCGCCGAGGGCGTCACCGTCGAGGAATACGTGAACGACAGCGTCGCCACCGCCGACCACCTCCGCGAGGAGGAGGACGTCGACGTGGTCGTCGTCCTCGCGCACACGGGCATCCCCGACGCGAAGGCCATCGCCGAGGCCGACGACGGTGACATCGACGTCATCGCGGTCGGTGACGACGAGATATACTACCCGCCCAACGAGACCTCCGACACCATCATCACGGAGGCCGAGGCCCGTGCCGAGTACCTCGGCGAGATCAACCTCACCGTCTCGGACGGCGAGGTGACGGCGTGGAACGGGCGACTCGTCGACGTGCGCAACAGCAGCGTCGAGAAGAACGAGACGGCCTCCCAGATCATCGACCAGTACCGCGGCGAGGTGAGCCTCGACTCGACCGTCGCGTACAGCGAGGTGGCGCTGGACGCCCGGTTCGCCACGAACTACCACCGCGAATCGAACTACGGGAACCTCGTCACCGACGCGATGCGGAACGCGAGCGGCGCCGAGGTGGCCATCACGAACGCCGGCGGCATCCGCTCGAACAGCATCTACGGGCCGGGCAACGTCACGGGCGGCGACGTGTTCAACACGCTCCCGTTCGCCAACACGCTCGTCACCGTCGAACTGAACGGGACCGAACTGGAGCGCGTGCTGGCCTCGCAGGTCGTCACGCTCGAGTCCGAGACCGGCCAGCAGTTCGGCGAGGAGATCTCCCAGCAGACCTCGGGCGTCCAGTTCGAGTGGGTCCCCCACGAGGACGTAGCGCCGGAGGACCGCGTCCGTGACCTGCACGTGAACGGCGACCCCGTCCGGCCGGGCCAGACCTACACCGTCGCGGTGAACTCCTACATCGCGGACGGCGGGTCGGGCTACCCGCTGGCGAACGCGACGCGGGTGAACGAGACGGACACCCTGCTCGCCGAACTCGTCGTCGACTACCTCGAACAGCGCGAGACCGTCGCCCCCGAGGTCGAGGGTCGGATGGACCGCGTCGACACCGACCTCACCGACCGGATGGTCTGGGTCGACCGCGAGGGCTCGACCGTGCTCCGGTACGACGCGCCCGAGGACTTCGCCGGGCTCGGCAACGAGTCGACGTTCTACCTCGAGACGGCCGACGGTGAGCGTGCGGTCGCGCAGAACGTCAACTTCGACGGCGAGCGCATCGAGGTCCAGTTCGAGGACCGTGCCGTCGCCGAACTCGCCGAGGGGGCGGGTCGTACCGACCTGAACCTGTACGGCGTCTACGAGTCGAGCGCCTCCGAGTTCGTCTACTTCGACGGCGCGCGCCTCAACAGCGACGTGACCGTGTTCGCGCCCCGCGGGCAGGGCGCCGAGCAGGGCGCACAGAACGAGAACGCGAACGGCGGCCAGTCGAACGCCTCGTCCGCCTCGAACTGACCCCCGTCCATCCTCACCTCGCTCGTCTGACGCACCACAAGCGATAGGCACCTCCGGCACAGACCACGGGTGATGAGACGGAGAGCCCTCCTGCGCGCGACGGCCGGGGTCGGGGGCCTCGGCGTGTTCGGCACGCTCGCCGCCGGCGGCGTGTCGGGCCAGTCCGCGAGTCGGCAGTCGTCTTTCGAACCGCTCGGTGCGGTCAACGTCCCGAAGGCGAAGGAACTGGTCGTCGACCCGGCCGGTGCCTACGCCTACGTCGCCACCACGGACGGCTTCGCGGTGGTCGACCTCTCGGACCCGGCCGCCCCAGCGGTCGTCTTCGACCAGCCGGACATCGGCGCCGACCAGGACGGCGGGCCGGTCCGCCAGATATTCGACGTGAAACTCGACGCCGCGAACGACCTCCTCGTCGCCACCGGGGCGGCCCAGGGGAGCGGCCAGCTCGACGGCGTCGCCGTGTTCGACGTCTCCGACCCCACCGCCCCCGAACGCGTCGTCTTCTTCGAGACGCCCTTCTTCAACCACAACTGCGACGTCGACGCCGGGGTGGTCTACCTCTGCGGCAACGACTTCGAACGCAACGGCATCGTCGCGTACGACGCCCGGAGCGGCGAGCGACTGGGCGACTGGTCCGTCGTCGACGTCGACGAGCGCTGGCAGGAGGCGTCGTTCGGCAACTGGAACCTCCACGACGTCCACGTCACGGACGGCGTCGCCTACCTCGCACAGTGGGACGCCGGGACGTGGATGGTGGACGTCTCGGACCCCACCGCGCCCGAACTGATCGCTCGCGTCCGGGGTCGCCCGGTCGAGACGTTCCTCGACATGGCGAGCGACGAGGCCCGCCGCGAGGCCATCGAACCGCCGGGCAACGACCACTTCGCCGCGCCGGACCCGTCGGGCGACCTGCTCGGCATCAGCGTGGAGTCGTGGGACGCCGGCGGCGACGGCAGCGGCGGCCCCGGCCGGGTCCACCTCTACGACGTGTCCGACCCGCAGAACCCGCGGAAGCTCTCGGCACTCCTGCCGCCGGAGACGGACGACCCCAGCTACTCGAACGAGGGGAACTGGACCACCTCGCACAACTTCGAGTTCCGCGACGGGCTGAGCTACACCTCGTGGTACAACGGCGGCGTGCGCCTCCACGACATCTCGGACCCGACCGACCCGCAGTTGCTGGGCGCGTGGCGCAGCGAGAACACCTCCTTCTGGAGCGCGCAGGCCGCCACCGACGAGTTCTTCGTCGCCTCGAGTCGCCGCGACCCGACGGTCTCGAACGCCCGGCAGGGCGCGGCCGTCATCACGTTCCCGGTGGTCTCCGAGCCGGTGACGACGCCCGGCGGGACGGAGACGCCGACCCCCTCGCCCACGGCGACCCCGACGGCGACGGCCACGCCGCCGAGCGAGACGCCGACCCCCTCGCCGACGGCCACGCCGACCGAGACCGAGACGGCGACGGCGACGGCGTCCCCGTCGGCCTCCCCGTCACGGACGCCCACGGCGACGGGAACGGCCGAGGCCCCCTCCGAGACGAACGAACCCACGCCGGACGGGTCGAGCGGCGGCGGCCCCGGGTTCGGACCGTGGGCGGCGCTCGCCGGTATCGGGCTCGGCGCGGCGCGCTACCTCCGGCGCGGCCGACGCGAGGACTGACCCCCGAGTCGCCCGCCGGCGTCGCCCCGCACGGGGAGGCTCGCGGGGTCGTCGCGCTCGCCGAGCGTCGCCGCGCGGACGTCGTCCTCGCGCCGACGCTGGCCGTTCCGCGTCGGGAAGTCGCGTGCCGAGCGGTAGTAGAACGAGAGGTGGTCGGCCCACGCGTCGTCGGCGAGGAGCCGGTCGTCGGCGGTGTGGTAGCCGGCCTCGTCGGGTCGCTTGACCCAGCGGTCGAGCCACGCCACCGAGTAGTGCGCCGCGAGGGCGCTGCCGAACGCCCACGAGGTGGCCGGGACGGTGGGGAGCCGCGACCACTCGTAGTGCGTGCCGCCGCGGACGACGAGTTCGTAAGCAGGGACGCCCACCGCCCGCCAGTCCTCGAAGCCGCGGACCTTCGTGTCCGGGTCCGGCAGGCTCGACTTCGGTGCGGGCGTGAGGAAGTAGTCGGCCGACTGGCCCATCGCGGGGACGCGCGGTTCGACGGCCCGGTCCGGGGCGATCTCGCCGCCGAGCAGGTCGACCAGCCCCGCGCCCTCGTGGGGGTCGGTCTGCTCGACACTGCCGAGGTTGTCCCACGCGACGACGGCGTCGACGGGGTTCGAGTCGAGCGCGCCCGGCCACGGGTCGAGCCCCTGGACGACGCTCGCGCCGATGGCGCCGGCCGAGTGGCCGACGAGGCCGAGCCGCGAGCGGTCCAGCAGGTCGTGGACCGGGTTGTACGCCTCGACGGGGGCGGGCGTGTCGAGTCGGTCCGCGTTCGGCTGGTAGGGCACCTCGGGCGTCGAGTGGAGGAAGTCGACGGCGTCCACCTGGTTCGTGACGAACACGGAGGGCGCTGCGTTCGACCCCGGGGTGCCGTCGGGCGTGAAACTGTCCGAGCGGCCCTGCCCCCGCGGGTCGTAGGTGAGGACGACGTAGCCCGCCCGGACGAGCGCCTGCGCGAACCACCAGTAGGCCGTCTCCGGGGCCTGCACCGAGCCGTTGGTGAGGACGACGCCGGGGAACCGCTCGTTCGGGCGGCGCCCGACCGGGACCCAGAGGTGTCCCGAGAGCCGCGCCCCCTGCCGGTCGTGGAAGGCGACGCGGCGTCGCTCGCCCTCGGTGCCGTAGAACGGGTCGGTGTCCGGATAGCGCGTCGGGTCGCCGGTGCACTGCTCGCTCCACGTCGCGCAGGCGTTGGCGTGGGCCTTCCAGCCCGGTTCGGCGGCCTGCCGCTCGGCGTAGCCGGCGGCGTTCGCGGCGCTGCGGGCCTGCCACGCCTCGAAGAACGCCGGGTCGGTCGCCTGCTCGGCGGGCGCCTCGTGGGTCTTCGCGTAGTTCCGCACCTCGCGCTCGGCCCACGCCGCGGAGGGGTACGGCGGGTCGGCCGTGGCCCCACCGACCCCCAGTGCGGCACCGCCCGCCGCGAGTGTCCGGAGGAGCCACCGCCGGGAGACGGGGCTCGTCATGTCACGACGTCACAACGCCACCCCGTTAGAGCTGGTGCCGCCGTCCTCCGGGAGTTTATTTGTCGATACTGGAAGATGTGAAAGTTACCTCGTCACGGGGGTCGGTCGCCGTCCCTCGAATCACAACGGCTACGGGCCGGCCCGCCCGAGTCCGGCCATGGAACTGGGTGTCGTCGGACTGGGACGGATGGGGCGTATCGTCGTCGACAGGGTACTGGAGGCGGGCCACGACGTGGTCGCGTTCGACGTGGACCCGGACGCCGTCGAGGACGCTGCCGCGGCGGGCGCCACGCCCGCCGAGTCGCTCGACGAGTTCGCCGAGTCGCTCGGCGGTGCGGGCGAGGCGAAACGGATCTGGCTGATGGTGCCCGCCGGCGACCCGGTCGACGCCGCGCTCGACGAACTCGAACCGCACCTCTCGGCGGACGACGTGGTCGTCGACGGCGGGAACTCGCACTTCGAGGACAGCGTGCGCCGGGCCGAGGCCTGCCCCGCGCGGTACCTCGACTGCGGCACCTCCGGCGGTCCGGCGGGAGCGGACCTCGGCTTCTCGCTGATGGTCGGCGGCCCCGCGGACGCCTACGATGAACTCGTCCCCGTCTTCGACGCCGTCGCCACCGGCCCCGCCGGGCACGACCGGATGGGGCCCGCCGGCTCGGGCCACTACGTCAAGATGGTCCACAACGGCGTGGAGTACGCGCTGATGCAGGCCTACGGCGAGGGGTTCGAGCTGCTCCACGAGGGGCGCTACGACCTCGACCTCGAGGCGGTCGCCCGGACGTGGAACAACGGCGCGGTCATCCGCTCGTGGCTGCTGGAACTCTGCGAGGAGGCGTTCCGCGAGGAGGGGACGGACCTCGGCGACGTGGCCGACCACGTCGCCGGCGGCTCGACCGGCACGTGGACGGTGCAGGAGGCGCTCGAACGCGAGGTGGCGGTCCCGCTCATCTACCAGGCGCTCGGCGAGCGGTTCGACTCGCGGGCGGAGGCGAAGTTCTCGCGGCGGCTGGCCAATCGGCTGCGCTACGGCTTCGGCCGGCACGAAGTCGAGCGGGAGTAGTCGGCGCGTGACCAGTCCGGCGTGCTAGCACACTTGGTTTCCGGCAATCACGTGCTGTACCGAGAGGTGGAGGACCCTGGAACGAAGAGGGCTGGTGATGGACGGACTCGAAGACTCGCCGGACGGTGTCACCGTCCCGCGAGCGCGCCGACTCGGCTACCCCGACAGTACGCTGGACCTCGTCGTCGACGGTGACCGCGTGGAACTGCTCCCCGACCGTACCCGGCCCATCGGGAACGCGGCGTGGGTCGTCACCGACCGGGCACACCTCGTCGACCTCGAGACCGCACGATAGCGGCCGCTCGGGACCGGAACGCTCCGGGTTCGAGGAGTCTGTGTCGTACGTTTATGCTGTTTCCTCCCCAACTGGTCCGCCGGAGTGTGAGCTATGCTACCAACACCCATCATGGAGGAGATGTACGAGCAGATGGTCACTGCTCGGTACTACGAGGAGCGACTCCAGGAGGAGTACCTCGAGGGGAAACAGCCGGCGTTCGACATCTCGGCGGGGCCCATCCCCGGTGAGTTGCACCTCGCGGCCGGACACGAGGCCTCGGGCATCGGGGTCTGTGCCCACCTGCGCGACGAGGACACGGTGACTGCACCGCATCGGCCCCACCACATCGCCATCGCGAAGGGCGTGGACCTGAACCGGATGACGGCGGAGATATTCGGCCGAGAGACGGGCCTGTGCAGGGGGAAGGGCGGCCACATGCACCTGTTCGACCCGGACGTGAACTTCGCGTGCAGTGGCATCATCGCGCAGGGCTGTCCACCGGCGGTGGGCGCGGCACTCGCCTCGAAGAAGCGCAACGACGACACCGTGGCCGTCGCGTTCCTCGGTGACGGTGCCATCTCACAGGGTGGGTTCCTCGAGTCGCTGAACCTCGCGGCACTGCAGGGGCTCCCGGTGGTGTTCGTCGTCGAGGACAACGACTGGGCCATCAGCATGCCGAAGGAGCGGGTCTCGTCCATCGAGAACGGTGCCGAGCGGGCCGTTGGATTCGGGATGCCCGGCGTCCGAGTCGACTACGACGACGTCCTCGCGGTGTACGACGCGGCCGAGGCGGCGGTGGAGCGTGCCCGCGCCGGCAACGGGCCGACCCTGCTCGAACTGCAGGTCCACCGTCGGATGGGCCACTTCATGGGCGACGCCGAATCCTACCGCACGAACGAGGACATCGACTGGGCGGACAAGCAGGACCCCATCCCGAAGCTCGCGGCCGACATGCGCGACGCGGGCGTCAGCGACGAGCGCATCGACGAACTCGCGGCGAGCGCCCGCGAGCGCGTGGAGGCGGCCATCGAGTGGGCGAAAGAGCAGCCACTCCCCGACCCCGAGACGGCCTACGAGGACGTGTTCGTGACCGAGGAGCCACGTCGTCCTGCGGTCCCGACCGGAGGTGACGACTGATGTCCAGGGCCCAGACGCCCCCGATGGGCGACCGCGAGCGGACGATGAGTCGAGCGATGGTCGAGGCCATCGCGTGGGAGATGGAGCGGAACGAGGAGGTGTTCGTGATGGGCGAGGACGTCGCCGACTACGGCGGCATCTTCGACTCCACGCAGGGACTGCTGGAGCAGTTCGGTCACGACCGCATCATGGACGTGCCCATCTCGGAGACGGCGTTCATCGGGGCCGCGGTCGGTGCCGCCCAGCAGGGGATGCGGCCGATTGCGGAGCTGATGTTCACCGACTTCTTCGGCGTCTGCATGGACCAGATCTACAACCAGATGGCGAAGAACACGTACATGAGCGGCGGGGCGTTCAACGTCCCGATGGTGCTGATGACGGCGGTCGGCGGGACCTACAACGACGCCGCCCAGCACTCCCAGACGCTCTACGGGACGTTCGCGCACCTCCCCGGGATGAAGGTGGTCGTCCCGTCGACGGCCTACGACGCCAAGGGGCTGATGCACAGCGCCATCCGCGACGACGACCCGGTCGTCTACATGTTCCACAAGCGGCTGATGGGTATCGGCTGGATGCCCGCCCCGGCCGGCCCGAAGACGGGCGTCCCCGAGGAGGACTACACCATCCCGTTCGGGGAAGCGGACGTCAAACGGACCGGCGAGGACGCCACCGTCGTCACGCTCGGCCTGCACGTCCACCGGGCGCTGGAGGCGGCCGAGACGCTCGCGGGTGACGGCATCGACACGGAGGTCGTGGACCTGCGGACGCTCGTCCCGCTCGACACGGAGACGGTCCTCGAGTCGGTCCGCAAGACCGGTCGCCTCGTCGTCGTCGACGAGGACTACCGCTCGTTCGGCGTCACCGGTGAGATCGTCGCTCGCGTGGCGGAGGAGGCCCTCGGCGACCTCGAGGCCGTCCAGCGGGTCGCGGTGCCCGACGTCCCCATCCCGTACTCGCGGCCGCTGGAGGACGAGGTCATCCCCGGCGTCGAGGACATCGAGGCGGCCGTGCGCGCCACCCAGTGATGGCGGCTGGCAGCCGCGTCGTCGTCGACTCCGCCGCCGCGTGGCCGGAGGACGCGATGGACGTCGAGGAGGCCGTCGTCGCCAACTGGTTCGTCCGCGAGGGCGCCCACGTCGCGGCCGACGAGGTGCTCTGCGAGATACAGGTCGAGAAGGTGAGCATCGACGTGCTGGCGCCGACAGCGGGCGAGGTGGTCGCCATCCTCGTCGGCGAGAACGACGAGTTCGTCCGGGGTGACCCGCTCGCGGAGCTCGCGCCGGACTGAGCGGGCCCCGGACGACTCACCGCCGTCCCGCACGGCGGTCGACCACTCGACGGGCCAACTGTTAAGCCGCCGCCCACGAAACGTTGGGACACGTATGTCCGACCGCGACAGCATCTTCTACCAGCTCGGTCGGATGGTCGAAGAGAGCGAGCGGCGCTCTCGCGAGCGGTCGGCCGGCCCCAGCGACGACCTCGAGGGCGACCAGTCCTCCATCGCTTCGGAGTCACAGCGCCGGTCGACCCGCAACACGGTCCTCCTCGTCCTCGCCGTCGCCACCGTCGTCGGGCTGGTCACCGGCATCGTCCAGTTGAACGTCGCCTCGGTGGTCGGCCTCGTCCTGCTGGCGCTGGCCGTCGTCACCGTCGCCGACAGCGTCGAGATCGTCCAGGCCTACGAGAAGCGCGCACTCACCGTCTTCGGCGACATGCAGGGCCTGCTCGACCCCGGCGTCCACGTCGTCCCGCCGTTCGTCTCGAAGACCTACGTCTTCGACATGCGGACCGAGGCGATGGACGTCCCCCGGCAGGAGGCCATCACGCGGGACAACTCACCGGTCACCGCGGACGCCGTCGTCTACATCCGCGTGATGGACGCCGAGCGGGCGTTCCTCGAGGTCGACGACTACCGGAAGGCGACGCTGAATCTCGCGCAGACGACGCTCCGTGCCGTCCTCGGTGACATGGAACTCGACGAGACGCTGTCGCGGCGCGACGAGATCAACCGCCGCATCCGGACCCAGATAGACGAACCCACGAACGAGTGGGGCGTCCGCGTCGAGAGCGTCGAGGTCCGGGAGGTCAAACCCTCGGGCGACGTGGAGGCGGCGATGGAGCAGCAGACCGCCGCCGAGCGCCGTCGCCGCGCGATGATCCTGGAGGCGCAAGGGGAACGCCGGAGCGCCATCGAGCGGGCGCAGGGTGACAAGCAGTCGAACATCGTCCGCGCGCAGGGGGAGAAGCAGGCCCAGATTCTGGAGGCGCAGGGTGACGCCATCTCGACCGTGCTCCGGGCGCGGGCGGCCGAGTCGATGGGCGAGAAGGCGGTCATCGACAAGGGGATGGAGACGCTCTCGAAGATCGGGACCAGTCCGTCGACGACGTTCGTCCTCCCGCAGGAGCTCACGTCGCTCGTCGGGCGCTACGGCAAGCACCTCTCGGGGAGCGACGTGGCGACCCCGGCCGAACGGGTCGAGAGCCGCGAGTTCGACGCGGAGACGCGCGAACTGCTCGGGCTGGACGACATCGAGGAGCTGGTCGACGAGCAGCACACGGGTAACGGCCACGAGGAGGCGAAAGAGGACGCGGAGCCGGAGTCGATCTAGGGAGACGGAGCGGCGACACCTGTGCTCACGGCCTCGTCGACCTGCCCTTCACGCGGAGGGCGCCCCCGATGGTGCGGGATAGTCCGTCGAGTACCCTCTGAGGCGGCCGACCGGAGCGAGGAGTTTGAACAGCAGTTTCTGCGTCGGGATGGAGGGGCGCGCCAGATAGATGAAATCCGAGTGCGTGTCGGCGAAGACTGCCATCGCCAGGAGGTTCGGCGTCCCTCTCGCGTCGGTGTTCCCCTCCTCTGCCAGTGTGGCGAGCATCCGGAGGAGTGTCGCCGCGGCCAGCGGCGGTCGTGCCTCCCACAGGACTCGCGTCTCCGTGCCTTGGACGGTCCCGTGCTCGTGGGGGACACCGGCCGGGAGTGTGACCTGTTCTCCAGGTGTGAGCGACCGCTCGACGCCGTCGACGCTGACGAGCAACGCCCCGTCGAGTACGTGGAACGTCTCGTCCTGCTGCGGGTGGACGTGTTCCACGAACCGTGTCGCGTCCGACCGATAGCGGACCTCGGCCCGGAGAAACTCACCGTCGGCGTCCGAATCGCGCTCCAGCAATCGGAACTCCTCGCCGACGACCGGGTTGTGGATTATCTCGTACGGCTCCTCGTCGGACAGTCGTCTCTCGGTCAGTGGGTTCGTCATGGTCGGCCTGTACGACGTTCCATCGTCAGTACGATTGCCGCTCGACCTCGGAGCGCGTAATGATTCCTCGTGCAATCGTTGCACGGTTCGCAATCGTCTCACCGTGTGGACGGTCGCTGTTGTGACTCCGAGGGTCGCGGTACCCGTCCCTCGACGCCCCACCTGACGGGCGACCGACGGTCCCGCCTGTTGCCGTCTCTGTCAACCATGCTGGAGCTTCTCGACGAGCCGCCACAAGTATCATGTCTATTGTTATCAAATAACATGATATGGGCGGGCCAGTCGACGAGATCCGGTTCCTCGTGGCGTCGAAGAACCGCGTGCGGGTGCTCGAGTACCTGTCCGAGACACCGGCAGACCGTGAGGAACTCGCCGCCGAGCTCGCCGTCTCGCGACCGACGCTCAGCCGAGTCCTCACCGGCCTGGAGGAACGGCAGTGGATCTCCCAACACGGTTCGGACTGTGAGATCACGACGTCGGGAGCGTTCCTCACCGAGTCGTTCAGGGCACTCGAGGAGGCCGTCGAGACGATGCAGCGACTCGAGCCCGTCGTCGACTCCCTGCCGATCGCGGAGTTCGACTTCGAGTTGGTCCGCCTCCGCGACGCGACGATCACGACTCCGACGCAGACCGACCCAGGTGCCCCCCTCCGGCGAGCGAGGCAGCTGATCCTCGAGGCGGACGAGTTCCACTTCCTGACGAACACCGTCGTCTCCCCCCTCGCAGAGGCGCTCCGGGAGCGAACCGTCCAGGGTGAACTCACCGTCGTGGGCGTCGTCACCGAAGAACTGCTCGACACAATCAGTGCCTCGCCGGCGTTCGGCGACCCGACCCGCGAGATGATCGAGTCGGGTGGAGCCGAGCTCTATCGCTACGACGGCAGCGTCTCGCAGACGCTGGGCGTGGCGGATGGAACAGTCGCGTCGATCACCCATGTCGACCCGGACGGATCCCAGCGTGCGCAGATCGAGACCGACGACGAACACGTGTGCACCTGGGTCAGGTCGACCATCGAGGCGTGTCGTCGTGAGTCCGAGCGAATCGACGCCGGCACCTTCTCGCAGTGACGCCGTCCCTCTCATGCGGGGTACGATACTCGAGGTGTGTACTCGTTACACGCCGTGAGAGCGTTTCAGCGGGAATCATTACCGTGTCGGCCGCGCTACTCCCGCAGTGCGCCCATGCCGACCTACGAAGTAACCTACACGTTCGATGGTCACTGCCTGGGGACGCCAGCGGAGGTCATCGACCGGTCGTTCGAGACGCTGGCCGAACTGCAGGCCCGAGCGGTCGAGGTCGAACACCTCGGTGGGATCATCACGCTCGGCGCGGACGGGACGCCGTCGGGAGGCACGGCCCGGTACGCCGCGCCGACCCAGGGTCACGTCGGCTGGCTCGCCGTCTCCGCACTCCTCCCGATCGGTGGGATTCGGCGTCTCGACTCGCCGGGGAGGGCGCAGATGCGTGCCGCGGGACGAAGCCAGCCCTGAACCGAGCCCACGCCCGAGGACAGGACGGACGTCGCTTCGCAAGCGAGGGACACTGACCGCTGTCTGCTCGACATCTCTCCGGGAGGGCGGCCGCTATCCCTGGGTCTGCGGGATCTAGACCCACTCCACGGCGGGCGAGAGGTCGAACGGCACCGTCCCGTAGCTGTAGGCCTCGACTCGCCCGTCGGGCCGGGCGCGGTAGACGACGGTCGGCTTGTAGCCCACGTCGGGTTTCTCGCCGCGGACGGCGGCCCACTCGTCGTCGCGGAACGACGAGCAGTCGATGAACAGCGTGGTGCCGGGGTGGGCCTTGAGCTGGCCCGTCGTCTTCGCCCCGCCCGTCTCCTTCACCGCGGCGACGGCCGTGTTGGCCCGGTCGCGCTGGGTGGGCGGGAGCGGGCGGGTCACCTCGACGAGGTGCTCGCCGCCGACGCGGTAGTCGAGTGCGTGCCCGCTCCCGAGCTCGATCTCGGGTTCGAACCGGAGGCCAGCCTCGTCGAGGATGCCGGCGGCGACGAACTCCCCGATGGTCGCGGCCATCCGCGTGAGGTCGGTACCGTGCGAGGTGCCGAGTTTCGCCGCCATCGTGTAGCGGTAGTCGTCGAGCACGCCGGTCTTCAGGAGGTCGTTCAGGTACGAGAGCGCCTCGTCGCGGGTGGCGTCGGGGAAGCCGGCGGCGTGGTCGCGGAAGAACTCCTTCGTGGAGTCCCGGCCGTCCTTGGAACACAGGACGGGGAGGAAGAACCACGTCAGGTACGCGTACTCGGTGAGCCACGGGTCGGTGGTCTCCAGCCGGGCGGTGAGTTCGCGCTCGGCCCACCGCGAGACGGCGGCGGGTGCCTCGGCGAACGTCACCTTGTTCGTCCGCCAGAGCGCCTGCGGGGTCTCGGTGTTGCCGAGCCAGTACGCCTCGCCCTCTCGCCAGCAGAACAGCGCGAGGTCGCCGTTGTGCATCTCGAGCCGGACCGCCTCGAAGCCGGGGCAGTCGAACCACGGGTCGGTCATCCGGGCGCCGAAGCGGTCGTCGAGCGAGGAGAGCAACTGCTGGCGCACGCGGTCACGTGACCAGTTCGAACGGGAGACGCGGAATCGGAGCGGGCCAGCCACTATCCCTTCTAGGTGAACCGCTGGCTTACCGGTTCCGGCATCTGCCGGCTCCGGAGGTATCAATAGCCGTCCATATATCCGATAACTTGATAGTCACTGTTTCACAAGGAACGTGTGTTACCATGTCGATGGGTGCATACGACGAGTCGGAACACGAGAGACGCGAGGAGAAGATGAGCGAGGTCGACGCCGACGTGGACGACGACCGCGTGAACTACGAGGGGCGGGTGGAGTTCGACTCCGGCGACTCGACCGAGGCGTTGCTCGACCAGTTCAAACAGATAAAGTCCGACGCCGGCCACTGATCCGGCACCCTATCCGTAACGGTACGAGAGCGCGACGGCCAGCCCCGTCGCCACCGTCACGGCCGCGACGTGCCCCACGAGCGCCGCCAGTATCACCGGCTGTTCCAGCACGAACGGGACCAGCACCACCTGCAACAACCCGAACACCATCGTCTCCAGGTCCGCCCGCCGGAACGCGCGCCGCGTCTCCGCGTCCAGCCTGAACGTCGCCGCCCGCCACACCGCCGTCACCGCCGCCCACCAGTTCGTGCCGATGCGATAACAGACGTCCCAGAGCACGAGCAGCGTGAGGTAGACGACCAGCACCGGCGGGTCCGGGCCGAACAGTTGCTCGACGAGCGCCCCGCCCGCCCGCTGTTGCGGGTCGAACACGAACAGGTGGGTCACCAGCGCGACGTACGCCAGCACCGCGAGCACCACCTCGACGCTGGAGCCGAACAGCAGGCGCCGGTAGCTCTCGGGGACGTCGACCGACCGGGTCAGCGTGGAGATCCGGAGCATCTCGACGCTCCCGATGGCGGCGACGAACACCGCCGCCGTCCCGGCGAGCGCCGCCGCCCAGAGGTCGTAGTACCACGCCAGCGCGAGGATGCCCACCTCGAACGCGACGAGCTGGATGGCCAGCGCCAGCGGGCGCGACACCGAGATGCCCGGGAGCGCGCCGATGATGCTCTCGTACACCCAGGTCTCGCCGTACTCCGGGACGTTCGCGCTCCCCATCTACCCCAGCTCGGGTCGCTCGGAGGAAGCCGATTCCGAGTCGGCCGCCGACTCCCCCCCCGAGCCGGTGGCCTCCTCCCCACCCTCGCTGGCCGGTTCGTCCTCGTCGAGGGGGACCCGCGCGGGCTCGTCCTCGTCGCCGGGCTCCCCGGTACGCACCCGGTCGCCGAGCGCCTCGCGGACCGCCTCGTCGAACGGCGTGCGCTCGAACGTGACGAGCTCCTCCATGCGGTGGTCGCTCACGACGACGGGGTTCTTCAGCCCCAGCACGAGCGGGATGGCGACGCTCCGGGGGACGTCGGTGACGAACCCGAGCCAGTACGAGGAGAGCCGCGGGCTCAGGACGGGGACGGGGAGGATGAACGGTTCGCTCCCCGTCAGCAGGCGCGCGGTACGCCGGATGACGTCCTCGTAGGTGAGCACGTCGGGACCGCCGATCTCGTAGGTCTCGCCACGGGTCTCCGGCACGTCCAGCACCCCGACGAGGTACTGGAGCACGTCGTCGATGGCGATGGGCTGGACCGGGGTGCGGACCCACTTCGGGGCGACCATCACGGGGAGTTTCCTCGCCATCTGCTCGACCATGCGGAACGAGGCGCTCCCGTCGCCGACGACGATGGCCGCCCGGAGTGCGGTGAAGTCGAACGCGGCGTTCGAGAGGATGTACTCCACCTCGCGGCGCGAGCGGAGGTGTTCGGAGAGGTGGTCGCGCTCCTCGCCGAGGCCGCCGAGGTAGATGACGCGGTCGACGCCGGCGTCCTCGGCCGCCCGCGCGAAGTTGTGGGCGGCCCGACGGTCGCGCTCGGCGTAGTCCTCGCCGGCCCGCATCGAGTGGACGAGGTAGTAGACGACGTCGATGGCCTCGAGGGCGGCCTCGAACGAGCCGTGCTCCAGCAGGTCGCCGGTCTGCACCTCGACGCCGTCGGGTGCGTCGTACCCCTCGGGGTCGCGGACGAGGGTGACGACCTCGTGACCGGCCTCGAGGAGGGTGGGGACCAGTCGCCCCCCGACGAACCCGGTCGCTCCTGTGACGAGAACGCGCATACCACTACGGAGGGGCGCCGACCGCTTAACTCTCCTCCCGACTCCCGGCCCATCCCGGCGTGGTGGGGGCGCCGTGGTCCTCCTCGACGACGGCCCCGAGCGACGGGTCCGGGCGCTCGGTCTCGGCCCGCGCCGCCCACTCCTCGACGGCGGTACCGACCCACGAGTCGGCCGCCAGCACCGCCTCGCGAGCCCGTTCGTAGTGGTCGTCGTCAACGTCGAGGCGGCCGGGGGTGGCACCCGCGGCGACGGCGACGAACTCGGCGCGGTCCTCGTGGGTTGCCGTGCCGCGCGCGAGTCGGGCGACCCGCCCCTCGATGCGCGAGTGGTCCGGGTGGGCGAACAGGCGTCCCCCGACGGCGCTCGGCGCGAGCAGCGGTGTCGCGTCGCCGGCCGTGTCGTCCAGCAGCCGCTCGCCGCCGAACGCCCGCTCGACCCGCTCGCACTCCGTGTCGGCGTCCAGCGCGAGGTTGTCGCCGGGGTAGCGCGCACAGGCGTCCGGGTACAGGTCGTCTCCGTGGATGCGACACTGGAGCGTGGTCGGGTCGAGGAAGACGCAGGTCGGGAGCCACGTCGGGTCGAGGCCGAAGGGGGCGACGGGCTTGGGTGGCTTGCGCAGACCGACGAAGAAGACGGGGTGACCGTCGACGGCCGCGAGCGAGTGACCGTCCACCTCGACGCTGGGGCCGCCCTCCCCCCGCCAGAGACGTGGCGTCAGCGCGTCGCCCAGCCCGTCCCGGACGAACGCCCGCACCTCGTCGCTCGAGAGCGGCACGAGGTTGTACGAGTCGTCGAGCGGCCGGTAGGGGCCACGGCGCTCGTGGTCCAGCGAGACGTCGGCGGGAGCGACCGCCCGCCAGTCGATGCAGCACCCTGCACACCCCTCGCAGTTCACCTCCATGGTGTGTCGACTGTGAGCGAAGCGCATAACGTTCCCGCCGACCCGACGCCCGCCACCGGCCCGCCCCCGCGCCGGACGGTGTGTAGTGATTCCTACACAAATCGAGTTCCGGGAACGCCCTTCTTCTCGGCCGTAGAACTGCCGATATGGTCTCACTGGTCCGCCGCTACTACCTCTACCGCGCCACGCTCTCCTCGGGGTTCTACATCCCGGTGTCGGTCGTCTACATGGAGTCCCGGGGGCTGGGCCTCGCGGCCATCGGCCTCGCGCAGGGGGCGTTCCTGTTCTCGATGGTCGCCTCGGAACTCCCGACGGGGTACCTCGGCGACCGGCTGGGCCGGCGTGCGGCGCTGGCGCTCGGGAACGCCGTCGTCGTCGCCGTGATGCTCGGGTTCACCGTCGCGGACTCGCCGCTCGACTTCGTCGCCGTCTACGCGTTCTGGGCCGTCGGCTGGACGTTCCGCACCGGAACCGTCGACGCGTGGCTCTACGAACTGCTCGCTCGGCGCGACGCGGACGACGAGTACGCCCGCATCAGCGGCCGCTCGGACTCGACGGTGCTCGTCGTCTCCGCTGTCGCCGCGCTGAGTGCCGGCCTGCTCTACACCGTCGACCCGGCCGCCCCGTTCGTGGCGAACGCGGCGCTGGCGTCGCTGGGCGTCCCGCTCCTGTTCACCCTCCCAGAGACGAGTGGGAGCGAAGTTGACGCCGGTGCAGACGGCGAGCGGAGGGCGGCCGACCAACTCGGGGTGCGCGAGGCGCTGGGCGTCCTCCGGGCGCAACTCTCCCGCCCGGCCATCCGCTGGGTGGTGGTCTACGCCGCGCTGTTCAACCTCGCGTTCTCGGTGACGCGGGTGTTCGAACAGCCGGCGATGCGGGCCGTCGGCGTCCCCGTCGCCGGCCTCGGGGTGCTGTACGCGGGGTTCAAACTGGTCTCGGCGGCCGCCGCCGGGGTCGCCGGGCCGCTCGAGGACCGGCTGGGCACCCACGGCGTCCTGTTGCTCATGGTCCCCGTCGTCGCCGTCGCCTACGCCAGTTTCGCCGTCGTGCCCCTGTTGCTCCTCCCGGCGCTGTTCGTCCGGCGCGGTCTCCAGCGCATCTCCCGCCCGGTCAGGAACGGCTACGTCAACGACCACATCTCGGGTGTCGGACGTGCGACGGTGCTCTCGGGGGTCTCGATGGCGCTCACGCTCGTCTCCGGTACCGCGAACGTCGTCGGCGGCCGGGTGGCCGCCACCGTCGGTCCGGTGCAGTTCCTCGCCGCCACCGGCGTCGCCGTCGCCGTCCTCGCGGGACTGCTCTGGGTGGCGACGGACCCCGTCCGAGCGCCGTCGGGCGACACCGTCCCGGCGTAGTGAGCGATATTATTCGTGCGTAATCGAGCGAACCGCCACAGGCGTGACCGGGAACCACGCCGGCGGTTCCCCCGTGGTTTTCCGGCGTAAGATTCTTTCTGGACCCTCCGGTACTCCCGACTGTAGAGGTGTGACGATGACCCGCAGTGCCGACAGCGACCGTGACTCGGACCGCGCGACGACCACGCTCGTCTCCGGCGTGACCAGGTACGACCTGTTGCTCGCGGTGGTCCCGGCCGTGTTCGTCGTGGGGGTGGTGGCGAGTCACCTCGCCGCGCTCCCGCCGCGGGCGGGCCTCGCGGGCGCGTCGCTGGTCGCGCTCCTCGCGGTGGTCGACGGGCTGTTCCGGAATCCCCCGCTCTCGGAGTGAGACTGTGTCGGTGGGGGGTGAGTCGTGGTCTCTGTGTCGGTGAGCGGGAACGCTAGCGCGGTCCAACTGAATCGCCCCGCACCGCCGTCGCGCCGGCCACCGCTGTCGCGGTGACACGGCGTATCCTGCCGTCCCCCGAGCTCGGGCACGCCGCCCGATGGCCGGCGGCCCTCACTGGCCGTGTCTCTCGCTCGATCGACCGAATCACCACGGGCCGCGACCTCGGCCCGACCGAGAAAGCGCTATCCGCGTCGGTCCCGAACGATGACCATGGCGAAGGAACCGTGTGAGGGCTGTGGCCAGTCCGTCCGCATCGCGGGCGGCATCGCCAACCTCTGGTCGTTCGAGGGCGACCGGACCGAGGGGTTGACGCTCGAACTCTCGGACGGCTCGGAGTTCTTCCTGTGTTACGACTGCATCGAGCAACTGCCCGACGACCCGAGCGAGGCGGACGTGGCGGCGCTGGAGTGACGGCACACGCGCCGCTCAGGAACAGGTCAGTTCGACGGGCCGACTCGCGTTCTCCACTCGGACCCCGGTCCCGACGGCGTCCACCGTGACCGTCACCGACTCCGTCGCGTTCGAGTCACACGCCAGGTCCGCCGAGACGGGACCGCCCTCCCCCGGCTCGAGCGACAAGACGACCGAGACGTTCGTCACGTTCGGTCCGCCGTCCGGGTCGGTCTCGAACACCTCGGCCGTCAGGTCGACCCGTTGGTTCAGCCGGTTTGTGACGGTCAACAGGTCCGCCCGCGTGCCGTTCTCGGGTACCGTCGCGTCCAGCGAGTCGGTCAGACCGAGGAAGGCGTCCTCCGGCGGCGCGACGGCCACCGAGACCCCGCGCTCGGCCGTGGCGCTCGAGAACGCCCCCGTCCCGCCCGCCCCGGTCGTGACCACGCCGACCACCGCGAGCACGAGGAGCCAGTGGCGGAGCGCCACGACTCACTCACCCGGAAGCCGGCCCGAGAGCGTCTCGTCGTCTACCAGTCGCCCCCGGTAGGTGTACCAGAGGTGTGCCAGCGCGGAGGCGACGAGCGTCGCGACGACGAACACCAGCCACCCCTCGCTCGGCACGAGCGAGAGCCCCGGCGCCTCCAGCAGGACCCCGCCGAGCAACGCCGCGTGCAGTCCCCCGAGCCCCACGTAGTACACCGCCCACGGCACGTCCGGGCCGGGGACGACGTCGAGGTAGACGTTCAGGTCCCGTGCGTCCTCGGTGAGCGTCGCCTCCTTGCGCAGGCTGTCGAACTCGACGAACCCGCAGTCGTCCATCTTCGGCAGGTGGAACTGGTTCAGCGCGGTCGAGACGCGGTTGCGCTCGTCGCTCGTCAGCTCCCGTGCCGGCTTGCCGTACTCGCAGGCGGCGACGTGGTCGACCAGTTCGCGCAACGAGACGGCGTCCTCCGGTCGTTCGTCGAGGTAGCGGTAGGCGTACCGCCGGCGCTCGTTGCTGAGCACGTCGAACACGTCGTCCTCGTGGAGCTCGGTCTCGATCTCCGACTCGTGCTGTCCCTCTCCGTTTCGTGCCGCCGTTCCCATCCTTGACTCCCCTCCTTCGCCTGAAGTGGTGTGCGGGTGGGGGGTACAAAGGTAGCCACCGATGAATGTCGTCTCTGTAGACATCATTCGTGTCGGTACGGTCGTCGGTCGAACCAAACTCGGTGGGTGCGTAACGAATAGCCGAATCGCCTGCAGGCGCGGGATTCCGGTTCCGGTTCTATCCACGTGTTAATCAGTTACTCGCTCGCCCAAGGCCGGCTATTGAGCGGCCGAGGGTCGCTCTTGAGCGTGGCAGGCGGCCTGTTGAGCGGTGGAGGGCTGGTTTGGATTCTCGGAGGCGCTCTATTCTGAGGGGGGTGGCCGGTGTGTCCTTGGATGCGTGCTGACGGACACCACGCGTGTCCGGGGGTGCGCCCGAAAGAGGTACTACGACAATGCAACGACGCAAATTCTTGGTCGGAGCAGGATCGCTCGCAGCTGGCGCCAGTGCCGTGATAGGTACCGGTGCAGTCTCGCAGTTCAGTTCGGGGGACCGTGCAGTGAACATCGACAAGACTGGAGACGCGAGCGCGTACATCGCGCTCCAGCGCAACGGCGGCTCGGATGGTCTCGATGGGACGGACGACGGGACTCGTCACGGAAACTTCGTCGAGTACACTGGCTCACCGGAACAGCTCGAAATCGACTTCTCGGGGGATAACCCGACCAGTTCACGCTCTGGTGACCCCACACAGGGTAACTCGCTCGGGGGGCAGGGTGTGAACCCGAACTCGACGTACTACTTCGACGAGGTGTTCGACATACTCAATCTGGCGAACAATACCGGCTCTGGTGTCGGTGAGATGGACGTCTGGATCCAAGAGAGCATCCCTGGGGTGACGTTCTACACGGGGACGGAGAACGGTGGAACCTCACTCATCAACAGTAACAACAAGAAGCAACTCAGCCCGGGGCAGCCTGCGAAGGTGGGAGTGAAAATCGTCGCCGCCGACCTTCCCAGTGCCAACGTCGACGGGACGATGGTGGTACACGCCGAGTCTCGGAACCCCGATTAGTCGGAGGGTTCGATCTCCCCGTTTCGGTTTCGGGAGTACACGAGAAGAGACCAAAGCGGCTGGTCCATGCCGGAAGCCGCTGGAACCGGGCACGGCACAGGAGTGTCGGGCCAAGCGACCGGAGTGGGCCAGCGGTAGAGAACGAACGAGCGTCGAAACCGATTGTATGAATCGAAGGAGAGGACCTGCGAGGGTAGCCCTCCTCGTGCTCGTATCCGTCGCCCTGAGTATCGTCGCCGGGGCCGTCCTCGGACAGCCAACCGTCCTTGGCTTCGTCGAGACCGGCAGCATGGCACCCACCCTCGACCCGGGCGATGGGTTCGTAGCCGTGCCGAGTGACCTCACCGAAATCGAGGAGGGTGACGTGATCACCTTCCACGCAGAGGAGATACAGGGTGGTGGCCTCACCACCCACCGGGTCGTCGGCGAGACCGACCGTGGGTACGTCACCCGTGGAGATGCAAACCCCTTCACCGACCAGCAGGGCGGTGAGCCTCCCGTGCGGCGCGAGCAGGTGGTCGCAGAGGCCCTCCAGGTCGGCGGAAGCGTCGTCGTAGTGCCCCATCTCGGCACCGCCGTCGAGGGGGTGCAAGGGGCTCTCGGGGCTGTCCAGCGAGGTGCCGTCGGACTGTTCGGTACCCGTGCACTGCTCGGCCCACAGTGGCTCGGCTACCTGTTCTTCGGCGCGACACTCGTCTACTACCTCCTCGGGGAGTACCGCGACCGGAACGAGCGGGGGAGCCGCGAACGCTCGCGGGGCCGGGATACCGGTATTGACCCCCGAGTGCTGCTCCTGGGGTTCGCCCTGGTTCTGGCCGCAGCAGCGACCGCGGCGATGGCTGGACCGGCAGGCCCCAAGGAGTTCGGCGTCGTCAGCGCCGAGTTCGATTCGGAGCGACCGGACGTCATCAGGGCTGGCGGGTCGAGCGACCTGCCATACCAGGTGCCGAACAGCGGGGTGGTGCCGACCGTCGTCTTCCTCGAACCCCGCGAGGGGGTACGTGTCGAACCGACCGAGATTGTGCTCGGCCCACACCAGGTCACCGAGGTAACCATCACCCTCTCGGCCCCACTCGAGACCGGCTACTACCGCCGGTACGTCGTCGAGCACCGCTACCTTGCGGTGTTGCCGGTCCCGATCATCCGCTCGCTCCACGCGGTCCACCCGTGGCTGCCCGTGGTCGTCATCGACGCGCTGATAGCGGGTGGGTTCCTCGCGGTGACACTCCCGCTAATCGGGCGTGGGCGGGTGCGTTCACGCGACCGTGAGCGACCCGGCCGGGGGTGGTCGGCCGACTCCGCCGTCGGCTCGGCGGCTGAACCGGGCACGGGTTCGAGCCCTCGAGTAGAGCGGTGGGTTTAGGCCCGCCGACCACTTCCGCCTGCTGTGGACCCCTCCCGCATCGAATCGGAGTTCCCCGCACCCTCATACCGCGGGGCGCAGGAGACCGCCCTCGGGCGCATCCGCGAGGCGTTCGAGGACGGCAACGACGTGGTGCTCGTCCGCGCGCCGACGGGGAGCGGGAAGTCCCTGCTCGCGCGGGCCATCGCGGGGTGTGCGCGTCGGCCGGGCGAGGCCGAACCCCACCAGCCAGTGGGGGCGTACTACACCACGCCGCAGGTCTCGCAACTGGACGACGTGGCCGGTGACGACCTGCTGGAGGACCTCTCCATCATCCGCGGGAAGGGCAACTACGACTGCATCCTGCCGGGCGAGACGAACACGCCGGTCGACCGGGCGCCCTGCGCCCGCGAGCGGGGGTTCGACTGCCCCGTGGAGCACAAGTGTCCGTACTTCTCCGACCGGGCGATCGCCTCGAACCGGAGCATCGCGGCGATGACGCTCGCGTACTTCATGAAGACGGCCGGGTCGGACGTGTTCGGGATGCGCGACGTGGTCGTCGTCGACGAGGCCCACGGGCTCGCGGAGTGGGCCGAGATGTACGCGACACTGGACCTCTCGCCGCGGACGATCCCGCAGGTCGTCTGGGAGGCCTGCGAACCGCCGAACGTCGACCGCATCGCCGACGTGGAGGGGTACGCCGAGCGGTTGCGGACGACCTGCCAGCGCCGGCAGAAGGAGCTCCGGTCGAAGGTGGAACTCTCCGCGGCGGAGGCGGGCGAGCGCGACCGGCTGGCCGAACTGGTCCGCGACCTCGGGTGGTTCCTCGAGGACCTGCGTGACCTCGACTCCCAGACCACGTGGGTGGTCGACCAGCACGAGGGCGCCGGCACCGCCGTCTCGGTCAAGCCGATGGACCCCGCGCGGTACCTCCACCACACGGTCTGGGACCGGGGGTCGAAGTTCGCGCTCCTGTCGGCGACCATCCTGAACAAGGACGCCTTCTGTCGCGGGGCTGGTCTCGACCCGTCGACCGTCGCGCTCGTCGACGTGCCCCACACGTTCCCCGTCGAGAACCGGCCGCTCTACGACGTGACACAGGGGAAGATGACCTACGAGCACCGCGACGAGACGCTCCCGAAGGTGGCTCGCACCATCGTCCGCCTGATGCAACACCACCCCGACGAGAAGGGGCTGGTCCACGCCCACTCCTACGCCATCTCGGACCGCCTCGTCTCGCTCCTGAACGACTTCGGCGTCGGCGACCGGGTCCGGACCCACGACAAGGAGAATCGCGACGCCGCGCTGGAGGGGTGGAAACGGTCGGACGGGTCGGACCTGTTCGTCTCGGTGAAGATGGAGGAGGCGCTCGACCTGAAGGGCGACCTCTGTCGCTGGCAGGTGCTCTGCAAGGCACCGTACCCCAACACCCGCGATTCGAGAGTGGCCGCCAGACTGGAGGAGGGGCAGTGGGCGTGGTACTACCGCACGGCGCTCAGGACCGTCATCCAGGCCTGCGGGCGCGTCGTCCGTGCGCCCGACGACTACGGCGCGACGTACCTCGCCGACTCGTCCCTGCTCGACCTGTTCGAGCGCGCGAAGGCCGACACCCCCGGCTGGTTCACGGAGCAGGTCGACCGCGTCTCGACGCCGGACCTGCCGTCGTTCCAGCCGAGCGCGGCAGTCGAGAGCGTCGGCGGGAGCGCCAGTGGTGCGGGTGGGCTGGGCGGTTCGAGCGGCTCGTCGGCGTCGAGCGTCGGGTCGCGTTCGGGCTCTCGGTCCGGGTCGAGCTCGTCCTCCTCGTCGGCCGACGACGACTACGCGAACCACCCGCTCTCGGACGTCTGGGGCGAGTAGGCAACGCTCTTGTCGGTCGGCCGACTCGTCCCACGCGTGTCCACGCCCTCCAGACGCGGCCTCCTCGCCTCGCTCGCCACCGCCGGGAGCGCCACCCTCGCCGGCTGTTCGAACCCCTTCGGCCGAACCGACTGCACCGTCGGTGACCGACTCGCCGGCGACTGGTCGCAGGCGGGTGGTGGCCCCGCCCACACCGGCCGTGGGACCGGTCCCGGCCCCGACTCGAACCGCATCGCGTGGCGTGTCGGCCTCGGCGAGGAGCGCGCCGTCGGCTCGCTCGCGTACGCCGACGGCACGCTCTACGCCACCGGCAGCCGGATCGCCGACCGCGAACGGGTCGGGTCGCTCACCGCGCTGGACGCCGCCACGGGGGCCACGGAGTGGTCGGCCACGCCGCCCGGAAGCCCGCACGGCACCCCCGCGGTCACCGACGACCGGATCATCCTCCCCAGTCGCCCCACCGACCCGGATGCCGGGTTCCTCACCGCGTTCGACCACGCCGGCGAGGCGGTGTGGCGCGAACCGTTCGACACGCGCCTGACCGCCGCGCCGACGGTCCACGACGGGACGGTCTACCTCGGTCTCTGGGACGGCACGGTCCGCGCCTACGACGCCGACGACGGCACCGAGCGCTGGCGGGTCCGGTTCGCCGACGAGCGCGAGGAGGGGAGCGTCTACGACACCCTCGCCGTCGCGGACGACCGGCTGTTCGTCGGCGTCGCCAGTTCCCGTGAGGCGGGGCTCTACGCCCTCTCGCCCGACGACGGGTCGGTCGAGTGGCGCGCGCTCCCGAACACACAGTTCACGTCCGGTCCCACCGCGGCCAGCGGCCGAGTGGCGGTCGCCTCTCGGTTCGGGCAGGTGACCGGGGTCGACACGGCGACCGGCGAGGTCGAGTGGGCCGACGGGCTCGTCTCGTCGCGAACGAGTCCGGCGGCCTTCGGCCCCGACGCGGCGTACCTCGCGGACGACTCTGTGTTCGCGTTCGACGCCGAGACCGGGGACCGGCGCTGGCGTGTCGACTCGCGGGTCCGGGCGCGTTCCCGTCCCACCGTCGGCGACGGCGCCGTGTTCGCCCCCGGTCCGGACGGGGTGGTCGTCCTCGACCCCGACGACGGCGACGTCCGCTGGCGGTTCCGCGAGCCCGTGACCACCGCCGCCGTCCTCGCCGGTGCGGTGCTGTTCGTCGGCCAGCCCGACGGCCGGGTGGCGGCGCTGGCCGACTGCTAGCGCTCGCGTCGGTAGCGCTCGAACGTCGTCTCGCCCAGCGTGTCCCGGTGGCCCTCGTTCGGCCCCCCGGCGAGTGTCAGCAGGCGGGCGTCACGGAGGTACCGCTCGACGTGCTTCTCCGTCGTGTAACCGATGCCGCCGTGGAGCTGCATCGCTTCGTTGGCGTTCTCCACCGCGGCCTCCGTCGCCGCCACCTTCGCCATCGCGAACTCGTGGCGGTGGTCCTCCCCTCGGTCGGCGAGGGCCGCGGCACGGAACGTCAGCAGGCGCGCCGTCTCCACCCGCATCGCCATCTCGCCCGCCCGCCAGCGGACGCCCTGCCGGTCGCCGATGGCCGACCCGCCCTGCTCGCGTTCGGCGGTGTACGCGACTGTGTCCTCCAGCGCGGCACGGGCGATGCCCACCCCACGGGCGGGGACGTTCACCCCCGTCGACAGCGTCGAGCGCTGGCGGTACGCCCCTCCGACCGGTCCGATCCGCCGGTCGTCTGCAACCCGCACACCGTCGAGCCGAACCTTCGGCGACTTGACCGGTCGTGCGCCCATCGTGTCCCACACCTCCTCGACGTCGAACTCGGCCGTCGGCACGAGGAACGCCGTCACGCCGTCCGGGAAGGGGGCCTCCGGGTCGTCCCGGGCGTACACCAGCACCTCGTCGCCGTCGAGGTAGTTCGTCACCCAGCGCTTGTGGCCGTCCAGCAGCCACTCGTCTCCCACCTTCGTCGCCGTCGTCTCCATCCCGGACTTGTCGCTCCCGGCGTGTTCCTCGCTCAACCCGAGCGCACCGACCGTCTCGAAGCGGGCCATCTCGGGGAGCCACCGCTCGCGCTGTTCGCCCGTACCGAACCGCTCGACGACGGTTGCCACGCCGAGGTGGAGCGCGAGCGCACTCGCCACCGGCATCAGCGCCGCCGAGAGCTCCTCGACCAGCACCACGAGGTCCACGAGGCTCCCGCCCTTCCCGCCGTACGCCTCGGAGAGCGTCAGCCCGGTCCAGCGCCGGTCGCCGAGTTCACCGAGTATCTCCGCCGGGTACTGCCCTTGTCGGTCGAGGTCGATGGCCCGTGGCCGAACCTCTCGCTCGGCGAACTCGCGGGCCGCCTCGCGCAACGCCCGCTGGTCGTCGGTGAGTTCGAACATACCCGCGGGTCGCGGCGGGGGGTGAAGAAGGCGGGGGCAGGGCTCCTTGCGCGGACTCCGCTCGAAACCTCGCGGCTCGCGTGTCGCTCACTGCGTTCGCTCCCGCTCGCGACTTGGAGGAACCGAGCGGCGCTCGGTTCCTCCCTACCCGAAGATGAACGCGGCGAAGTACGCCACGGATGAGGAGATCATCAGGAACGCGAAGACGAGGGCGATGACCTTCTGTCGATCCATACGCCGAACAGCGGCCGTAGCGACATAAATCGGGCGGCCTAGTCGAACAGCGTGCCCGCGTCGCGCTCCGCGACCGCCTGCTTGAATCCCACCTCCTCACACCGCTCCTTGAACGCCACGCCCTCCGGCGTGTGCCGGGCCATCCCGTCGAACAGCGTGGCGAACGTCTGGGTCAGTTCGAGGCCCATCGCCTCCACGGCCTTGTTCACGGCGAGCTTCCCCATCGCCAGCTGGTTCGCCGGGACGCCGGCCATCCGGTCGACCAGCCGCGAGACCTCGGCGTCGAGTTCGGCGGCCGGGTACGCCCGGTGGACCAGCCCCGACCGCTCGGCCTCGCGGCCGTCTATCAGGTCGCCCGTGAGGAGCATCCGCTTCGCCCCCTCCATCCCCAGCCGGTACACCCACATCGCCGTCGTCGGACAGCCCCAGACCCGCGCCGGCGGGTAGCCGATCGTCGCGTCCTCGGCCATCACCACGAGGTCCGCACAGAGCGCGATGTCGCTCCCGCCCGCGACGGCCGGGCCGTCAACCTTCGCCACGACCGGGGTCTGCGAGCGCCAGAGGCTCATGAAGTCCCGCGTGTTCTGCTTCATCAGCGCGTAGTCCTCCATCGGGTCCCACGGCAGCTCCTGACTGCCGGGGACCGGGCGCTCGGCCTCCGCGAATATCTGCAGGTCGTAGCCCGAGCAGAACGCGTCGCCCGCCCCCTCCAGCACGACCACCCGCGCGTCGTCGGCGTCCGCGAACGCCACCGCCTCGCGGAGCGCCCCCGGCATCGTCTCGGTGATGGCGTTGTACCGCTCGGGCCGGTTCAGGACCACCCGACCGACCCGCCCCTCGCGCTCGTAGCGCACCTCCGCGTCCGTGCCGAACGTCTCGCTGGCGTCCATGGCGCCGCTCCGGCGGGGCGGCGCTTCAATCCGGGGGCCGGTCCGTCGCGGTGCCTACAGCTCCACTCGCTTCCCGCCCTTGTACACCGCGACCGGCTCCCGCAACGATCCGACGTCCGAGAGGGGGTCGTCGGCCACCACGAAGTCCGCGTACCGGCCCGCCTCCAGCACTCCCACGTCGTCGCCGGGGACGGTCCGCGCGGCCACGCCCGTCGCCGCCTCGATGGCCGCCTGCTCGTCGAACCCGATCTCCTCGACGAGCAGCTCCAGTTCCAGCGCGTTCTCCCCGTGCGGGACGAGGGCCGGGCCGAGGAAGTCCGTCCCGGTGGCGATGGCGACGCCGGCCTCGTGGGCCCGCGTGATGGAGTCGACGTGCGCCTCGTAGGCCTCGCGGGCCTTCCGCAGGCCGTGCTCCGGGACGCCGTGGTCCGCGCCGTACTCCACGATGCGGTGCATGATGGCCATCGTCGGGACGAACGTCGCGTCCGTCTGGACGAACAGCTCCAGCGTCCGGTCCTCGAGGTAGAACCCGTGCTCGATGGTGTCGACGCCGTTCTCCAGCGCCCGCTCGACGCCGGCGGTCCCCTGTGCGTGGCTGGCGACCGGGATGCCGACCCGGTGGGCCTCCTCGACGAGCGCCTGCACCTCCCGGTCCGTGAACTGGCTCTGGTCCGGGGCGTCCCGCTCGGAGAGGACTCCGCCGGTCGTCATGATCTTCAGGCAGTCGACGCCGTCGCGCACCCGCTTTCGGGCCTCCTTTCGACACTCGTCGGCGCCGTCGGCGAGCGTCGAGATGCCGATACCGGTGTCGACCACCCACTCGTGCGGGAGCGAGTGGCTGTCGCCGTGGCCGCCAGTCTGGGAGATGGCCTGCCCGCTCGTGTAGATGCGCGGACCGGGTATCTCCCCGGCGGCGACGGCGTCGCGCAGGCCGAGTCCGGTCGTCGACCCCACGTCACGGACGCTCGTGAACCCGGCCGAGAGCAGCGAGCGGAGGTCCGCCGTCGCCCGCGCCGTCCCGAGCGCCGTCGACTCGGTGACCCAGTCCATCGGGTCCATCGTCCGACTCCCCTGGAGGTGGAGGTGAGCGTCTATCAGCCCCGGGAGCACCGTCTCGCCGGAGTGGTCGACCCGGTCGCCCACCTCCGGCACGTCCTCCTGTGTCCCCACCGTCTCGACGCGGTCGGCCGTGACGAGGACCCGTGCGTCCTCGATGGTCTCGCCGTCGCCCGTCAGGAGCGTCCCGCAGTCGACGTGGTAGGTCGTCTCGTCGGTCATACCCGCGAGGTCGGGTGGGGCGCTGTTAAGTCGTTGGGCGGCCCCGCCGTCGCGGGAAACCACTTAAGCGACCTCCGTACGACGGCCGGGTATGTCACTCCGACTCGACGGACAGACCGTGTTCGTCACCGGTGCGGCCTCCGGACTCGGCCGACAGATCACCACCCGCGCGGCGGGCGAGGGCGCGTTCGTCGTCGCCACCGACGTGGACGACGACGGCGGCGAGCAGACCGTCGCCGAGGCCGAGGACGCCGCCGCGGGGGCCGGTGGCGCGACCTACTACCACCTCGACGTCACCGAGGCCGACGCGTTCCACGACCTCGTGGACGCCGTCGCCGAGGAGCGTGGCCTCGACGGCATCGTCAACAACGCCGGCATCGGCCACCCGCCGAACCTCGCCGAGGACGTCTCGCAGAGCACGCTCGACTACATCATCGACGTGAACGTCCGCGGCGTCTGGAACGGCTGTCAGGCCGCGCTCCCGCACCTGAAGGCGAACGACGACGGCGGGGCCATCGTCAACGTCGCGTCGCTCGCCGCCGTCCTCGGGATGCCCCAGCAGTCGGCCTACTCGCTGACGAAGGGCGCGGTGCTCAACTACACCCGTGCCGTCGCCGCCGAAGCGGGTCGGGACGGCGTGCGCGCCAACGCCGTCTGTCCGGGCGTCGTGGACACGCCGCTCGGCTCGCAGGTGTTCGCCGGGATGGCCGACGACCCGGAGGAGGGCCGCGAGAAACTCGCCAGACAGTACCCGCTCGGCCGACTGGGCGAACCCGACGACGTGGCCGCCCCGACCTGCTTCCTCCTCTCCGACGAGGCCGCGTGGATAACGGGCCACGGCCTCGTCATCGACGGCGGCTTCTCCTCCGCGTAGTCCCCGCACGTCGCCGCGACCCTCGCGACTTTCATCTCTCGTGACATATGGTGGCGTATGTCCGACGACGGGACGGACCTCGACCGCTTCGTCGAGCCCTCCGAGACGGTCATCCGCGCCATCGAGATCCTCGCCGCCTACCTGCTGGTGGGCCTGTTCGGCATCGGCGTCCTCGACCTGCTCATCTCCATCTTCGAACTCGTGCGGACGGGCGTCATCTTCGACCCCGACGAGGGGATCGACGCTATCCTCACGGTCATCGACAAGGCGCTGTTGCTGTTCATCATCGTCGAGCTCTACCAGACCGTCGTCGCCTACTCGCGCGAGGAGAGCGTCACCCGCATCGTCATCGTCGCGGGCCTCATCGCCGTCGCACGGAAGATAATCAGTTTCCGACCGGGTGACTTCGAGACGCTGGAGGCACTGTTCGTCAACGCCGCCGCCTTCTCGCTGCTGTTGCTGGTGCTCGTCGTCGCCTACTACGTCGTCCAGAAGACCGAGACGGAGGCCGTCTAGTCGGAACGGCGGAGCAGCAGCGCCGCCGCGAGCATCGCCAGCACGCCCATCAGCGGCGTGAAACCGGGCAGCGAGACGGCGGTGGTCGTCGTCGGTGGTTCCTCGGTTGGCGTCCCGCTGGCCGTCGGCGTGGCGGAGGCCGTCGGTGTGGCGGTGGCCGTCACCGTCGCGGTGGGGGTCGGGGTGTCGTCGCCGACCTCGACACCGACGACGGTCACGCCCGCCGCCTCTCTGTCCCCGTCGACGGCCCCGAGGGTCTGGTTCCCCGCGCTGTCGATGGTGACCCGGACCTCACCGGCGCCGTCGGTCGTCCCGACCACGTCGCCGTCGATGGTCACGTCGGCCCCGCGGACGGGTTCGCCGTAGGCGTTCGTCACGCTCACGACGGTCGACTCGCCGACCACGACCCGCTCGTTCGTCGGCTCGACGGTGATGCGGTCGACACGCTGGGTCGTCAGTTGGATGGTCCTCGGGGACTCACCGACGCTGACGATAGCGAGCTCTCGCTCGTAGCCGTCTTTCGTCACCGTCACCTGCTGCTGGGTGTTCACGCCGAGGATGAAGCCGACCCGGCCGTCGGCGGTGGTGTTCGAGGTCCCCACGTTGGCGATGCGGACGGTCGCCTGGTTGATGGGGCGTGGGTCCTCGAAGTGGTCGTCGAGCACTCGGAACGTCATCTGCACGCTGTCGGAGCGCATGTCGACGCTCTGCATGACGCTCCCCGAGGTCACCCGGAGTCGCGTCTCGTTGATGAGGTAGCCCGGTTTGACCGTCCGGAGTGTGTAGGTCCGCTGCTCGACGCTCCGGGTGGTGTACACGCCGTTGCTGTTGGTCCGACCGCGGTCGACGACCTGCCCGTCGGCGACCAGTTCGACCGTCACGTTCGCCAGCCGGCCGTCCTGGTCGGAGGCGGTGACGGTCGCCTGTCCCTGTCGGGCCACCTCGATGGTGACCTCCTCGTTCGAGGCGTCCTCGACCTGGACGGGGACGTTCCGGACGTACCGGTCGTCGCTCACGGTCAGTTCGACGTCCGCCCCCTCCGGGACGTCGACGAACGCCCGCCCGTTGCTGGCGGTGTCGGCGCTCGTGGTACCACCGCTCCAGGACGCTTCGATGGTCACCCCGCCGACGCCGTCGCCGTCCTGATTCACCACCGAGACGGTGAGTGTCACCTGTTCCTGCTGTGTCGTCGTCCCGGCCGCCGCGAAGGGGGCGAACCCCGACGCGAGGGTCAGGAGGACGACGAACGTGAGGACCGGGAGTCGTCGCATACCCAGACACTCATCGCGCGGATATTTATATCCGCGGGGCCCGGACCGTCGGCGCTGCCGCTCTCGGCGGGCGAAAACGGGAGAGAACCGGGGAGAGCGTGGTCGGTGACGAGGCGTCAGGCGCGGGAGCGCGCCAGCAGCGCCGCCCCGACGAGCGAGACGACGGCGATGCCGTCGCTCTCGGGGCCCGCCTCGGCGTCGCTCGAGACGTTCGCGTGGACGACCTGTCCAGACTCACCGGCCCGGACGACGAGGATGCCACGGTCGTTGTCGTGGGCCGTCAGCTCGGCACCGCTCTCGGTGGTCACGGTCGCGTTCGTGCTGGCCGTGGCGTCGAGGTTCACCGCCATGCCACCGATTCTGGCGTGCGCGCGCCTCAGCCCCGCGGTTTATCCACTTGTTCGGCCAGCTCGGCGACCGACTCGGGGTCGACGGTCGGGACGGCACCGGGGACGGTGGTCGCCAGCGCCCGGGCGGCGATGGCCCGCCTGAGCGCGTCCTGTGGGTCCTCGTCGTCCAGCAGCGCGGCGACGAGCGCACCGGCGAAGGCGTCGTCCCGGCCGCTCGGGTCCGTCACGTCCACGTCCGGGTTCGGGTACTCGTGGACGGTGGCGTCGTGCCAGAGCACGCACGTCCGCTCGCGGGGGATGGCGACGTACTCGAAGTCGTGGGCGCTCGCGACGCCGTGGGCGAGTTCGGCCGGCTGCCCCCCCCGGTCGAGGACGGCGGCGAGTTCGGCCTCCGTGGCGACGAACAGGTCGACGGCGCTGAAGAACTGGGTGAGCAACTCGCCCGCCTCCTCGCCGCTCCAGAGCCACGGCCGGTGCGAGACCGAGAATGCCGTCAGCGCCCCGTTGTCCGCCGCGGTCTTCAGGAACCGGGCGCTCGCGCCGGCGAGGTCCGTTGAGAGCGCCGGCGTCGCGCCCGTCAGGTAGGCCGCGTCGGCGTCCTTCACCCGGTTGACCGGGATGTCGTCCATCGTCAGCGTCGTGGCCGCCGAGTCCAGCCGGTCGTCGACCCGGCGGTCGCCCCGCGGGGTCGGCCCGTGCTCGAAGAAGCTCAACCCCTGTCGACCGTCGCCCCACGACACCTCCACGTCGAGGTCGTACCCCCGGAGTTCGCTCGCCACGCGCCGGCCCAGCGGCGTGTCCGGCAGCCGTGACATCCACGTCGCGGGCGTCCCCAGCCGTCGCGCCGCGATGGCGGCGTTGCTCTCCGGCCCGGCGGCCTGTACCTGCAGCCGACGGGTCGTCTCCAGTCGCTCGGCCCCCGGCGGCGAGAGGCGGAGTGCCGTCTCCCCGAACGTCACCAGCATACTCGGGCCGTGGAGGGCGGGGGGCCTATAGCTTCGTGTGCGTCACGGGTCGCCCGTCGTCACTACGTGTCTGGATACCCGGGACACAGACAGTCACGATAGGTAATATTGCGCCAAATCTACATTTACCTCGACCTGTGACCGAGCTCAAACTGGTGTCAGACTATGGCGACAAAGATGCCTGCCACGGAGGAACTGATCGAGTACGAAGAGCGGTTCATCGACGAGGTCTGGAACGGCCGGAACCTGGACCTCATCGACGAGATGGTGGCCGAGGACTACGTCGGCCACTGGTTCGCGGCCGGCGAGGGCGGCGAGGACGTCGACCGCGAGGGCCTCCGCGAGTTCATCGCCGAGGTCCACGAGGGGTTCTCCGACTACCACATGGAACCGGAGTTCATGATCGGTCAGGACGACATGATCGCCGTCGGCTTCACCTCGGGCGGCACCCACGACGGGGAGTTCATGGGTATCCCCGCGACCGGCAAGTCCGGCGAGACGCCCGGTATCTTCGTCCACCGCATCGAGGACGGCGAGGCCGTCGAGGCGTGGGCGACGTGGGACTCGCTCGGCCTGCTCCAGCAGGTCGGCGTCGTCCCCGAACAGTTCACGCTGACCGCGTTCCTCGAGACGGCCGCGAACCTGGCGAAACAGGACGTCCTGAAGCTCGCCCGACGGGACCGGGACTGAGCTAGTCGCGCCGGCCCTGGTGGCCGGGGTAGTCCCGCTCGAACCGGTCCTCGATCTCGTCGCGCGAGAACTCCAGCAGCACGGGCCGCCCGTGCGGGCACGCGTAGGGGTTCTCGCAGGCGTCGAGTTCTTCCAGCAGCGAGACGACCGTCCCCTCCCCGAGCGACTCGTTGCCCTTGATGGCGGGGTAGCAGGCCATGTCGCCCAGCAGGTGGTCGACCGCCTCCGAGACGGTCTCGGCGGGGTCGCCGTGCACGAGGTCAGAGAGCAGGTCACGGACCAGCTCGGGGGCCTCCGCGTCGGCCAGCGTCGCCGGCACCGTCCGCACCGCCACCGTCCGGTCGTCGACGAGGTCCGCGCGGAACCCCAGCCGTGAGAGCGCCTCGCGCCCGTCACGGAACAGGTCGGCCTCCCGCGCGGTCACCTCGACCTCGACCGGCGAGACGAGCGTCTGGGTCGCCACGTCGCCGGCGAAGCGCTCGCGCAGCGCCTCGTAGTTCACCCGCTCGTCCGCCGCGTGCTGGTCGATCAGCAGGAGGCCGTCGTCGGTCTCCGCGACGAGGTAGGTGTCGTCGTACTGCCCGAGTACCCGCATCGCGGGCAGGCGGTCGAACGCGGGGGTCTCGACGGTCTCCGAAGTGTCGGCACCGTCCCCGAGCGTGGCCTGTGCGGGACGCTCGCTGAACCGGCGGTGCGGGTCGTCGGCCACGGTGGTCGTCGTCCCGTCCCGGTCGGCCGTCTGCGCCGGCTCCGACGCGGGGGCCGGCTCTGGTTCCGAGTCCGCACCCGTGTCGTCGCCGTCGTCGTCGGCTCGCCACCGCGTCTCCGGGCCGAACTCGACGCTCGCCTCGCGCTCTGCGGGCGGGGCGGGGCGGTCCACGTCGTCGCCCGGCGCGGGGTCGAGGTCCACGCCGTCCTCGTCCACGGACTCGTCACGCCACCGACCCGCCGCCCGCCGCGGCTCCGCGCCCGTCCCGGCCAGCGAGTCCGACTCCCTGACCGCCCGCTCGGGCGATATCTCGGTCTGCTCGGCCTGCGAGCGCCCACGCGGAGCCGACGAGCGAACGAGACCCGCATCGAGGAGGGCGTCACGGACCGCCGTCCGGACCTGCCGACGTACCGCGTCCTCGTCGCTGAACCGGACCTCCATCTTCCGGGGGTGGACGTTCACGTCGACCGACCCGGGGTCGAGGTCGAGCGACACCACCGCGAACGGGTAGCGGTCCGGCGCGAGTTGCGTGTCGTAGGCCGCCACGACGGCCTCCCGGACGGCGCTCGCGGTCACGTACCGCCCGTTGACGAACACGGTGAGGTAGTCCCGCGAGGCACGGGTCGTCTCGGGGTGCGAGACGAGGCCCGACACGCCCCCGAGCGGCCCCTCGCCGCTCCCCTCGACGGGGACCATGTTCGCGGCCACCTCCCGGCCGTACACCGAGAGCACCGCGGCCTGCAGGTCGCCCTGCCCCGTCGTGGCGAACGTCTCGCGGTCCCCGTGTTCCAGCGTCACCGCCACGTCCGGGTTGGCCAGCGCGTACCCCGTCACGACGCGGTTGACGTGGGCGAACTCCGTCGAGTCCTGCTTGAGGTACTTCCGGCGCGCCGGGACGTTGTAGAACAGGTCCCGGACCTCCACCGTGGTCCCCTCGGGACACCCCACGGGCGAGACGTCCGTCACCTCGCCGCCCTCGACCGTGAGTTCGGTCCCCGTCGCCGTCCCCTGCTTTCGGGTGCGTACCGTCAGCCGCGAGACGCCGCCGATGGCGTAGAGCGCCTCGCCCCGGAAGCCGAGCGTCCCGATGCCGGACTCGAGGTCGTCGATGTCACGGAGCTTCGAGGTGGTGTGTTCCTTCACCGCCTCGCGGACCTCGCGTTCGGTCATCCCGCGCCCGTCGTCGCGGACGGTGATGGCTCCCTTCCCGCCGTCGTCGACGGTGACGGTGACCCGCGAAGCGTCGGCGTCGATGGCGTTCTCGACGAGTTCCTTCACCGCCGAGGCGGGCCGCTCCACGACCTCGCCGGCGGCTATCTGGCGGACGGTGGCGTCGTCCAGTCGGCGTATCTCTCCCTCCCCCTCGCGCTCGTCGGACTCGGACTCGCCCATTCGTCGGGAGAGATGGGTCTGTCCGTCATCAATGCCCCGGCCGCGACTGGCGGCGATTCGGCCCCGCCGTTCGCCACGGCACGGTTCCTCGACACCCGCGTGTCGGTCGCTTCGCCCAGTCCCGCTCGCGGCCTACATCAACTGCGACTTCTCCGCCACGTCGTACTTGTAGAGTTCGACCGGCCCGCCCGCGAAGCCTCCGACCTTCCCCTGGAACGCCTCGAAGTGCTCGCTCGTCATGTGGGCGTTCACGGCGTCCTCGTCCTCGTACTCCTCGAAGATGCGGACGGTGTGCTCGTCGTCCACGTCCGTCGTCACGCGGTAGTCGACGACGCCGTCCTCCTCGCGGGAGGCCTCGCCGAGTTCGGTGAGCGCCTCCATCGCCGCGTCGCGTTCGTCCGGGTCGATCGGGATGATGGCGTACTGGACTATCGTCATCGTCCGTCCGTCGCCGGCGGGGGTCAAAAAGGTACGTCGGGGGGTGCGCGGACGGGTGTCGTCGGGGGGGTTTACTACACTCCCCCCTGAACGCCCGCCCACATGTACGGGGGGCACTACCCGCCGCTGGCGTTCGACGCGCGGGCCCGACCGCCGCCGCTCCGCTTCGAGGACCGGACCGGGCGCACCATCGACATCCGCGAGTACGGCGACGGCCCCGTCGACGACGAGTACGGCGCGCTGGTCGGGTGTTACCTGACGTTCGCCCCCCGCCACCGCTCGTTCGGCCTGCCTCCCACCGACGAGGACCGCATCCGCGCGTGGCAGGACACCATCCTCCGGGGCCACTGCGTCGTCGCGTGGCACGGCGACCGGGCGGTGGGTCAGGCCGTCCTCGTCCCCGACGGCGAGGGGGACCACGAGTTCGCCATCTTCGTCCACCAGGACTACCACGCGGCCGGTATAGGGACCCAGCTCACCCACGCCGTCCTCGCGCTGGGTCGCGACCGGGGCGTCGACCGGGTCTGGCTGCTCGTCGAGGGGTCGAACCGCGACGCCGTGCAACTCTACCGCGAGGTGGGGTTCACCCTCCGCGACCGACAGGGGCCGGAACTCGAGATGTGGCTGGACATCGTCGCGGCCGCCTGAGCCGCCGATCCCGGAGCCTACAGTCCCTCGAGGTCCCAGCCGACGAACTCGCCCTCCGGTTCGACCGCCAGCGCCTCCAGCGCCCGCGCGGTCATGAGGTACTGGCCGGCCAGCAGCGTCACGCCGACGACCGTCCGGTCGTCGACCCACTCGCGCTCGGCGAACGCCGCGTACGTCGCGTCGTCGACCTCGCCGGTCACGACGGCCCGGGCGTAGCACGCCAGCGCCTCGTCGTCAGCGTCGAACGCGTCGAACTCGCCCGCGCGTACCGTCAGTATCTCCGTCTCGGTCAGCCCGAACTCGAGGCCGAGCGGGACGTGCTGGTGCCACTCGTAGACGGCGTCGAGTTCGCTCGCGACGGTGAGGACGACGAGTTCGACCGCGCGGCGGTCGAGGCCGGCCTCGCGCCACAGCGTCGACCCCCAGCGCATGTACGACTGGAGGACTGGTGGGTCGTTCGCGAACGCGCGGAAGATGTGCAGCGGGCCGAGGCTGTTGTCCTCCAGCAGCGAGGCGTACTCGTCTGGCAGGTCCTCGGACTCGAGGTACGGGACGCGGGCCATGCCACCTGCTGGCGTGCCGGTGAGAAAACCCTCTCTCCTCAGGGTGCCGGGTCGTCTACCGCCCGACGGAGGGCGCGGCGCTGGCGCCGCCGCTCCAGTCGCTTCCGTGCTCCCTCGGGCGTGACCCACGCGTGGTCGTCGTGCTCGTCGCTCAACTCGACGCCACGGGCCTCCACGCGCCCCCGGTAGTAGACGAAGAACTTCCCGCGCTTCTTCGAGCGGCGCTTGGCCGCGGTGAACACGGGTGCCTCGACGGTCGGTGAGAGGCCGGTCTCCTCGCGGATCTCGCGGCTCAGCGCCTCGACGGCACGCTCACCGGCGTCTACCTTCCCGCCGGGGAACTCCCACCGCTCTGCCTTCGAGTCGTGGACGAGGAGCAATTCCGGGCCGTCGAAGAGCAGCGCCTTCTGCGTGACGACGAACGTTCGGGGCATCTACGCCCTCCCGACCGTCGTAGCGTCGGCGGAGGTACGTCCGCGGTTGAACGAGAGCACCTTCGCCCGTATCACGTCTCCCACCTCGACGCCGTCCGGGACGTCCTCGGCGAACAGGACGAACCCCTCCACCTTCCCGACGGCGACGCGCGCTCCGGAGTGGTGGTCGGTGAACTCCGTGACGCCGAACTCGTACGTCTCGCCGAGTTCGACCGGCGGCTCGCGTTCCCGTGCGGCCTCGTGTGCGCGCTGCGACTCGCTCGCGTCGCTCGTCCGGCGCCGCAGCGCCACGGCGCCACCCGCCACGGCGAGCACGCCCGCGCCGGCGGCGAGGTAGAGTTCCAGCATACGCGACCCGTCGGCGCGGGGGAGCGTCAACCCTTCGAGCCATGCATCGCGGGCCGCGAACCGAGCGGCGGCGGGCCTACTCGACCGTGGCCCCCGCGTTGGCCGCGTACACCGCCTGGTCGCGCTCGTCGCCGAAGTAGGCGTACAGCTCCACGTCGCAGGTACACTCGGCGTCGAAACCGCACTCTGGGCAGTCCCACTCCTCGCCGAAGTAGCCCTCGAACGTGGCGACGCGACTGTTCGCGTACTGGTCGACCAGCCGCCGGTTGGCGGGGTTCTCGCGGACCCACGCGACGACGAGCGCCGGCGGGTCGGCGAACAGCGGGGCGACGGCCTTCGCGCCCAGTTCGGTTCCGATACCGCGCGAGCGCATCGACGGGTCGACCGCGATGACCTTGAAGAACGACACCGGGAAGTCGGCCGCGCGGAGCGGGGTCCGGGCCAGCACCTCGTCGACGGCGACCGAGAGTTCGTCGTCGAACGCCTCGCGGTCGAATCGGCCGGTGATGGCGAAGCCGTTCACCGTCCAGTCGGTTCGTTCGAGGTCCGCCACGTCCGTCACCTCGACGACGCCGGGGACGCCGTCGGCCCGCTCGCGGTGGACGAACAGGTGCTTGTCGGCTGCTTCGACGTACGGCCGGAACGCGTCGGGGTCCGTGATGTACGTCGGGCTGGTCGTCTCGGTACTCAGCGACACCAGTTGACTGTCCGTTCGGGACATGCGCGTGTGCCGACGACCCACGGACGCAAGGCTCTCCGGGGCGGGTCCGACTCGTGAACGGGCACCCGGTGTCCAGTTCAGCGCCGGCCGCCGGGGTCGTCCGGATGGGGCGGGCCGGGGTGGTCGAGGGCGTCGGGGTCGTCGGCCCCCGGTTCGACCGCGGTCTCGGCCCCGGTCACCCGGACCCTGACCCCGTCGGCGTGGGGTTCGGCCTCGACCTCCCAGTGGTGGACCTGCGCCAGCGTGCGGGCCACGACGAGTCCGAGTCCCGTCACCTCGTAGTGGCTGGTCTGGCCGTGTTCGAGCAGCATCTCGCAGTCGCCCGGCGGTATCGACCCGGCGTCGTCGGTCAGTTCCAGCCCGTCGTCGGTCACGCGGACCCGGACCTCGACCGGCTCACCCTCGTCGACCCGGTCGAGCGACGACTGGAACACCGACCGGAGCAGGATGGCGACCCGGAGCCGGTCGCCGTAGACGACGCCCGGCCGGTCGACCGTCACCCGGAGGGGGTCGTCCTCCAGCAGCGAGCGGGCCGACTCGACGGCCGCCACCACGTCCACGGGCTCGAACGAGGTGACGGTCTTGCTGTCGCGCATCACCCGCAGGAAGTCGCCGACGATACCGTCCATCCGTTCGGCGTGCCGGGTCACCTGCGCGAGACTCTCGGACACGAGCGTGTGGTCGTACTCGGCACGCCCCTCCTCGACCGCCTCGAGGTGCGACCCGAGGACGTCGGTGAACCCCGACACCGCGCCCAGCGGGTTCCGGAGGTTGTGCGCCGCGGTCCGGGCGAACTCGTCGAGTTGCTCGTTCTGCCGCTCGAGTTCGCGTCGCGACCGGACCGCCTCGGTCACGTCCCGGAACACGAGCGTGTGGCCGAGCAGGTGGGCGCCGGACTCGACCGGCGAGACCGACAGCGTGTAGCGTCGGTCGTCGCGTTCGTCGGTGACCTCCAGCACCCCCTCCTCCGCTCGCTCTCTCTCGACCGCCTCGGTGACGGCCCCGGCGACGACGGGCGCGACCGTCTCGACCGGCTCGTAGACCACCGCCTCGCCCGCCTCGGCGTCGGTGAACGTCTCGACGAACGCCGGGTTCACGTCCACCACGCGGCCCGTCTTGTCGACGGTCAGGATGGGGTCCCTGATGGCGGTGACGACGGTCCGGCGGGCGACGGGCGTCACGGTGAACAGGTCGTAGTTGAGCGCCGCGGCGGCCCCGATGCCGGCCAGCGTCGCCCCGAGCGGCATGTACAGCGGGTTGTGGTCGATGGGGACGGTGACGAGGTACGGGAGGGCGTTGGCTCCGGCGAGCGCCGCCGCCCCGAACAGCAACGAGAGGATGGCCCGCGAGAGGTAGCGGGTGTCGTAGAGCAGCCTGACGAGCAGGCCGGTCCCGACGACGAACGGGACGTAGGAGGCCACCGTGATGGCGTAGTGCAGCGGTCCCTTCACCGGCTCGTAGTGGACGAACGGGGTCGCGGCCAGCTCGAAGGCGGGGTAGACCAGCCCGTGGAGCGGGTTCGTCAGCGGGACCACCACCGCGACGAGGAGGAAGCCGGCGACGACCGCCTTGGCGGGCCGGTGGTCGCACAGCCAGTGGTCGGTGTACCGCGCGGCGAACCACAGCCACCCGACGGCGGCCGCCGCCGGGAGCGCGAGTTCCAGCGCCGTCGCCACCTCGGTCACCGGTCGCGAGGCCGCGGCGGCGACGTGGGTGGCGGCGACGAGCGCGGACGTGCCCACGACGGCGAAGGTGTAGACGAACGGACGGGTCCCGCGGGCGTCGTAGCGGTCGTGGACCCACCCGACGGTGGCGAAGCTCACCACGGCGGCCAGTCCGAACGCGACGATGTAGGCGAACTGCGCCGACGTGATGTTCACGAGCTAGCGCTCGGCCTGAAATTAAGTAAGCCTTTGTACACAGGGTCACGTCGTGACCGGGTTCGCCGGTCGGCCAGCACGAGTCCCCGAGCCGAACAGCCGCACGTGCCGCACGTGTCCCGTCTTCTCTCGCGTGAGGCGGTGCCACGGCGGGAATACTGACCACTATCGAAACCTACACGGTTCCTACACGAGACGGCCTAGCCGACAGAGATGACTCAGATCGACAAGCGACTCCACGACCGGAAGTTCGTCCGGACGTTCTTCACGACGCCCACGGCCGAACAGGGCGACGACGACTCCGCGAAGAAGCTACGGGGCGCCATCGGCCTCCGCGGGATGCAGGCCCCCGACGTGTGGGTCCCGGACAACGAGGACGCCACCGCGCCGAACATGCGCGACGAGGGTGCACGCAACATCGCCGAGGTCGTCGCCGAGGGCGGCGCCGAGTTCCCCGGCGAGATCCACCCCCGCGTCGTCTGGCACCGTGACTCCCCGGAGACGCGCTACAAGGGCTTCCAGCACATGCTCGAGATCGCGGACCCGGAGAACGGCGCCGTCGAGAACATCGACGGGTTCGTCATCCCCGAGGTCGGTGACCTCGACGACTGGAAGAAGGCCGACGAGTTCATCACCATCGTCGAGAACGAGCACGGCCTCGAGGAGGGCTCGCTCGCGATGTCCGTCATCATCGAGTCCGGCACCGCCGAACTCGCGATGGGCGACCTCCGCGAGGAGATGGGCAAGGCGTCGAACAACCTCCAGCGCCTGTTCCTGCTGGTCGACGGCGAGGTCGACTACACGAAGGACATGCGTGCCATCACGCCGACGGGCGCGCTGCCGGAGTGGAAGGAGCTCCGTCACAACACCTCGCGCGCCGCCTCGGCGGCCGGTCTCATCGCCGTCGACGGGCCGTTCGACAACATCCGCGACGTCGAGGGCTACCACGACCGCATCACCGCGAACAACGCGATGGGGATGCTCGGTATCTGGTCGCTCACCCCCGGGCAGGTCGTCGAGGCCAACAAGGCCCCGCTCCCGCCCGCCGACGGCTACTGGACCATCGACGCCGACGGCCGCACGGTCGAGCTGACTGAGGCGGACGGCGTGCAGGTCTACAGCGGTGACCGCGTCGAACTCGAGGAAGTCGACGGCGGCTACGAGCTCGAAGTGGGCGCGGACGAGCAGTTCCTCGAGAGCGAGGAGGAGCTCGCGGGCGCGCTGCTGGACGTCCTCGACTACGTCCCGAGCATGGACGACATCGTCGACTCGATGGAGGAGTTCGAGGCGGCCAAGGAGGCCGGCCGCGGCGCCATCGCCATCACGCAGGCCGCCACCGTCCGCATCGACGACGTGGAGGTCGACGTCTCCTCGGACCGCATGTGGGACGAGGCCACGTATCAGGCGATGCAGACGCCCATCACGCTGTTCCAGGACGTCTACCACAACCGCCCGGACCAGCACGACGACCTCGCGGAACTCTACAGCGAGGACGTCGTCGAGCGGGCCATCCAGGTCGGGAACTGAGCGGTCGACACACCCCACTTCTCTCGCGCGCCGGCCGGCGAGCGACGGCACCGTCGGGTGAACGGCTAAGTTCCGGAACGACGAGGGGTGGGTATGGACCTCGACCTGTCCGAGGCGATGAGCAGCGGTGGCAACCGACTGAAGACCAGTCTGCCGGGCGTCGAAGTCGTCACGCAGGTGCCCGACGCCGACCTCGAGGAACTGGAGGCGCTCCACGAGCGGCAACTGCAACTGGCGCTCGCCCACGCCGAGGAGGCGAAGGAAGCGACGCGGATGTGACCCGTCTCGGGACGGCATCGTCCCGAACTAAGGAACATGTCAACAGTCTTGCTCCCGCCGCGCCTGTAGCTCAGATGCACAGCCGCGCCCTCGGCCCGGCCGTGTAGCATCCATGAGCGACGACCCGACCGCTACCCCAGGCTCGGCACCGACAGCGGACGTCTCAGACGGCGGCCTGCGAGCGGCCCTGACGTGGCTGCTCGTCGACCGGAAACGGGCGGCGCTCTGGACCGTCACGTTCGCGCTCGTCGCCGCCCTCGTCTACGTCGGGTGGCGGTACGTCGGCACGCTGGCGATCGCCCTGTTCGTCTACTACGTGACCCGGCCGGTGTTCCGGCGCGTCCACGGGCGCATCGAGGGGCGGACGACCGCCGTGGGCGTGACGCTGATCGCGGTGGCGCTGCCGCTCCTGATCATCGTCGGCTGGGCGTTCGCCATCCTCGCGTCCGCGCTGACCCGGTTCCTCGACTCCGACAGTTTCGACGACCTCGGGGGGGTCTTCGAACCGTACCTCGACGTTCAAGCGTATCTCACCGAACTCCCCGGATTCGTCGCCGGGGTGCTGGAGGACCCGTCCACACTCTCTGACATCGGCATCCCGGCGCTCGTCGGGGATGTCTGGGGGTCCCTCGTCGCTTGGGCCGGGACGGCGTTCAACGCCGGCATCCACGCGTTCATCGTCCTCATCGTCGTCTTCTACCTGCTCCGAGACGACTACCGCATCGCCCGCTGGGCGCGCACGACGGTCCTCGAGGAGGGGGGCGTCGTCGACCGGTACGTCACGACCGTCGACCGCGACCTCCACAACGTCTACTTCGGCAACATCCTGAACGCCATCCTGACCGGGGTGCTCGCCTCGGTCGTCTACCTCCTGTTGAACCTCGTCGCCCCGACGGTCACCCGCATCCCCGAGGCGGCGTTCCTCGGCATCCTCGTCGGCGTCGCCAGCCTCGTCCCCGTCATCGGCATCAAACTCGTCACCTGGCCGGTCGCCGGCTACCTCCTCGCCCGGGCGCTGCTCCTCGACCCCACGACGGTCTGGTTCCCGGTCGTGTTCCTCGCCGTCTCGTTCGTCGTCGTCGACTACATCCCCGACCAGTTACTCCGGCCGTACGTCAGTGGCCGCACCCTCCACGTCGGCGCGGTGATGCTCGCGTACACGCTCGGGCCGCTCCTGTTCGGCTGGTACGGTATCTTCCTCGCCCCGCTGCTGTTCGTCGTCATCTTCGAGTTCGGCCGCATCGTGTTCCCGTGGCTGCTCGACCCCGAACGGGTGGAAGCGCGGCTCGCCGAGGAAGGGGCGGGGCCACCCGACGTGGAGCCCGAATCCGAACCGGGACCGGAGCCCGAGTCCGGCGAGTCACCGGAGGGCCCCGGCGACGACGCCGTCACCGGCGCCGACGACGACTGACCGGGCCGAGGTGCACGTGGCGTGGCCTCCCCGTCCCGGTATCCGCTCGCCTCAGTCGGCGAACTCGACGACGACGGCGTGTTCCTCGCCGTCGGTCCGGTGGCCGCAGAACGGGCAGTACTCGTAGTATCGCGCGCCGGGACGGACGTTGTAGCCGCTCGTCCGGTCACAGTCGAGGCGAGTCTTCGCCGTCACTTCCGGCGGGGTATCGCGCGGTCGCACACCCACACTCCGGTGGCCCCGGATAAATCCGTGTGGCTCGAATCGGACGATGAAGGCGACCACCGGGCGGTTCGGATGTGTGGATTCGAGGGGCACGCTGACCTCGTGGCAAGTGAATCGTTCTCGAGATGTCATCAGAACTCGGAGAGTTCTGATCGGCGAACGAGACACGTAGTGTCTCGTCAACGGCAGACGACGGTACCACGGTCGATGGCACGGCCTGTATGCCTCAAGCGGGACGACCATTCATGCTCGGAGTCACTACGCTCAGTTCCCAACGAGGAGCATACGAACCCGCAAGTTGCCTCCGCGGGTCGGTAAGCGATACCCCCCAGCGCGAGGAATCCCCGGCGTTCACAGCGAGGAGGATATCACTCTCTTGCCATGATGCGGTCCATCTCGGCTTCCTCGTGGACGAACTGCTCGCCGCTGACGTCGACGGCCACGCGGGCGATGTCGCCGGTGAACGCGAAGGGAGTCTGCTCACGGTACTGGTCGCTGACCGCGTTGATGGCGTCGCGACCACAGCTCAGTCCAGCGGTGAGGCCGGTCGTTATCGGGACGGTCATCGGGATCTCGCCCTCGCCGACCTGCTCGCCGTCGTAGTAGAGCCGGACGGTACCGGGAGCACCTTCCCCCGCCTGCAGGTTCACCTCGCCGGTGGTCTCGAACTCCATCCGGACGGAGAGCTCGCCCTCGGGGAGCGGGGCGTCGGCGACGACCTCGTACTCCTCGACGCCCACGTAGTTGTGGACGTACCGGAGGTGGTTGTCCATCACGTACAGCGAGTAGCCACCCTGTCGTGAGCCGTGGGCGAGCAGGACTCCCTCGGCGCCGCCCTCCGGAACGGTCACGTCGGCGGTGATGGTATGGTCACGGTTGAGCACCTTGACCGCGGCATTCTCGGGCACGTGCTGGCCGCCGGGGTAGTAGACGTACTGGTCGCGCGGCTTGCCGGGCTGGGGACGCTCCTCGGCGAAGCGCTGGACGCCGCGGCCGTCGAGCGGCAGCACGTCGTGCTTGCCGGCTTCGGTCCACCAGAGCTGGGCGAGTTCGAGCACCTTCTCCGGGTGTTCGCTCGCCACGTCGTGGGCCTCCGAGAAGTCTTCACGGAGGTTGTACAGCTCCCAGCCGGAGTCCTCGAGCGAGGTCGCAGAGAGGTCCTCGGCGGTCATCTCCTTGCCGAACGGCCACGGGCGAACTGCGCGCCAGCCGTCGTGGTAGATCGCTCGGGTGCCGATCATCTCGAAGTACTGCGTGACGTGCTGTTCGGGGGCGTCCGGTTCGTCGAAGGAGTAGGCGAAGCTCGTCCCCTCGATGGGCGATTGGCTGTAGCCGCCCACCTCGTCGGGTGCGTCGATGCCGGTCGCCTCCAGTATCGTCGGGGTGACGTCGATGGCGTGGACGAACTGCTCGCGCACCTCGCCGCGCGCCTCGATGCCGTTCGGCCACGAGACGACGAGCGGGTCGCTCGCGCCACCGCGGTAGGTCTCGCGCTTCCAGCGCTGGAACGGCGTGTTGCCGGCCCACGTCCAGCCCCACGGGTAGTGGTTGAAGTACTTCGGCCCACCCAACTCGTCCATCGCCGCGAGGTTCTCCTCGAGGTCCTCGGGGACGTTGTTGAAGAAGCGGTTCTCGTCGACCGAGCCGGTCGGGCCGCCCTCGGCACTCGCGCCGTTGTCCGAGACCAGCACGACGAGGGTGTCGTCGAGTTCACCCAGCTCCTCGAGGTAGTCGAGCACCTTCCCGATCTGCGCGTCGGTGTGCTCGAGGAACCCCGCGAACACCTCCATCATCCGACTGTAGAGGCGCTGTTCGTCCTCGGAGAGCGTGTCCCACGCCCGGACGTCCGGGTTCTGCGGTGAGAGGTCGGTGCCCTCGGGGACGACACCCATCTCGATCTGGCGTTCGAGGATCTGCTCGCGGGCCTCGTCCCAGCCCATGTCGAACTCGCCTTCGTACTTCTCTACCCACTCCTCCGGCACTTGGTGCGGCGCGTGACACGCGCCGGGACAGAAGTAGGTGAAGAACGGCTTGTCCGGGTCGACCTGTTTCGCGTCGCCGATGAACTCGATGGTCCGCTGGGCGAGGTCCTCAGTCAGGTGATAGCCCTCCTCCGGCGTCGACGGCGGGTCCTCCTGGTGGTTGTCGTGGACGAGGTTCGGCGTGTACTGGTCGGTGTCACCGCCGAGGAACCCGTAGTAGCGCTCGAAGCCGCGGCCGAGCGGCCACTGGTCGTAGGGGCCGGCGGCGCTGGTGGACTCGGCGGGCGTGAGATGCCACTTGCCCAGTGCGTAGGTGCTGTAGCCCTGCTCGACGAGCATCTCCGAGATCATCCCGTTCTCGTGGGGGATGTGGCCGTTGTAGCCGGGGAAGCCGGTCGAGACTTCGGTGATGCCGGCCATCGCGTTCGAGTGGTGGTTCCGGCCGGTCAACAGGCACGACCGGGTCGGCGAGCAGAGCGCCGTCGTGTGGAAGTTGTTGTAGCGGAGGCCGTTCTCGGCGAGTCGGTCGATGTTGGGGGTGTCGACGAGGCCGCCGTAACAGCCTAACTGCCCGAACCCCACGTCGTCGAGGACGATCGTCAGGACGTTCGGGGCGTCCTCGGGAGCGCGGGTCTGTTCGGGCCACCACGGTTCGGATTCGTCGTACGTTCGGCCGATTCGGCCGTGGAACTCTTGTCTCGGCATGGGTGTCCTCCCCGAGAGTGCGGCGGCCATCGTCCGGGTCGCGTGACGTGGACGCCGCCGACGCACCGCACTCCTCGTGGAGACAGTAGTTCACGTCGATAGAACAGAAAACCCTGCTTCATGACATCCTGACCGTCAGAAGATGGTTCAACGGCCGGTCGGTCTTCGGTTCGGGGCCGCTCGCGGTGACGAGGACGGTCGGTGGCTGTGACTGGTCGCCACGAACAGCGTGGTTTCGACGGTCCGGCCGGCTACCGCGTCGGGTGTGCCAGCATGTCGATGACGACCGCCGCGGTGAGAATCAGCCCCTCGTCCATCTCCGGCGACACCTCGACCCCGTAGGTGTCCCGGACTCGGAACCACTTCTTCGAGACTCGCGCGACGGGGTCGCCGTCACGCTCGAACCGGTACTCGTGGTCGAGGACGTTCCCCTGGACCTTGAGGTTCGGTCCGCCCGCCACCTGGACGGTGAAGCGGTCGCGCAACGGCGCGACGAGCGCCTTCTTCACCGTCGCCGCCCGCCGCCCGTTCTTCTCGATGGTCATCGTGTCCTTCACGCGGAGCAGGCGCTCTTTCATCCGGTAGGTGTCGTTCGAGCGCAGGTCTCTCACCAGGAGTGTCTCGCGTACTCGGAGTGCTTTCCCGTCGATCTCGAACGCACGAGCGCCGCGCTCGTCCTCGACGGAGAAGTCGTCACCGATGGCGACCAGTCGCTGCTGGAGTCGGTAGCGGTGCCACGTGTCACCGCCGCCCCGGCCTCGACGCCCCCGAATACCACGCTGTGGTGTCTCCTCGCCCGTCTCTCCTCGACCGCGTCGTCCAATGCGCCGCTCTCTCGGCATCGTCCCCTCTCGTAGTCCTCCGGACCGATTAGCCGTTTCCACCAGTGGGGGGACTGTCACGACCGACGCCGTCCACCTCGGTGTTCTCCCACGGGAACGTCCCCTGCCACGCGTTCGCCATCGGTTCGCCGTCGGGTTCGAACGCCCGGTCGGCGACGTCGCTGTCGGGGCCGAACGGGTGTCGCCAGTCCGCGCCGGAGACGTACGTCCGCCGTTGCTCGGGTCCCGGCGGTCGACCGGTTCCACGGGCGGGGTGAACACCGCGGCCCCCGGGACGAGCAGGCCCGGGTCGGCGCCTCCCCGGGGGAGTGCTGGTCGGAGCCGATCGTGAACGTCCCACCGGGGACACGGACCATCCCGTCGTCCGGGAGTGCGTTCCGCGGGTCGGTCGTCGTGTCGGCCATCGTCGCTCCACCACAGTCGTCGGACTCCCGTGGTAACGTGCCGTCGGACGGGACGGCCAAGGCGGCGAGTCAGACGAAGATGGCGAGCGGCACGCAGCCGGCCACGCCACCGAGGAACCACGGGAGCCGGTTCGACCCGACCGACGAATCGGGAGCCGAGCTTCGGTGCTGAACACGTGGCAGAAGTGGGCTGGGTGCGCGAGAACACGACCGCAGCACTCGCTCGAACGCCCCGAATCCCCCCGTTTCGGGACGGTTTTGGCTCCAACGACGTTCGGCCCGGAACTACATACGTCGCTTATCTTTTCACCTCGCTTCCACTTCCTATGCGTCTCGTACAGGTGCTGGTGCCGGAGGGGAAGAGTGAGGATGTGCTCGAGGCGCTCGACGGGCAGGGCATCGACTACGCGCTGTTCGAGGAGCGAGGCCGTGGGGAGTTCGAGGCGATGGTCCAGTTCCCCGTCCCGCCGGAGGGGGTCGAGGAGATACTCGACAGCATCTACGCGGCGGGAATCCGCGAGGACGCCTACACCATCGTCCTGCCGACCGAGACGGTCGTCTCCTCGCGGCTGGCGATGCTCTCGGAACGGTTCGGCGGGACGCGCATCTCGCGCGAGGAACTCCTCGCCCGAGCGCGGGACGCCTCCCCGGTCAACTCGACGTTCTTCGCGTTCCTCGTGCTGAGCACCGTCATCGCCACCGCCGGCCTCCTGTTGAACTCCGCGGCGACCATCATCGGGGCGATGGTGGTGGCGCCGCTGATGGGGCCGGCCATCTCCGCCAGCGTCGGCACCGTCCTGAACCGACAGGAGCTCGTCCGCCGCGGCGTGTTCCTGCAGGTGGCCGGCTTGATCGCGGCCATCGCCACGGGCGCCCTGTTCGGCCTGGTCGTCCAGGGGACACAGCTCATCCCGCCGAACCTCGACATCCGCGAGGTCGCCCAGATCGCCGAGCGGACGAGTCCGAACTTCCTCTCGCTGTTCCTCGCGCTCGGCTCCGGTATCGCGGGCGCCATCAGTATCATGCGCAACGCCGGCTCCGCACTCGTGGGGGTGGCCATCGCCGTCGCGCTGGTGCCGCCAGCCGCCACCTCGGGGCTCGGCATCGCGTGGGGGCTCCCCGGCGTCGCGCTCGCCGGAGCGGTGCTGGTCGTGGTCAATCTGCTCGCCATCAACCTCACCGCGATGTTGCTGTTCTACTTCGCGGGCTACCGGCCGGAGGAGGCCGGCCGGGGCGAGGGTGCCGGCGCGACGACCCGGCGGGCGGTCCGCTCCCGTGCCGCGTTCCTCGTCGGCGCACTCGCCGCCCTCTCCGTCGTCCTCGGCCTCGTCACGCTCACCTCGTTCCAGGCGGCCGCCTACGAGGCCGACGTGAACCGCGCGGCACAGTCGTTCGTCGACCAGCTCCCCGCGGACCAGCGGGTCTCGTTCGAGCGTGCCGAGGTCGACTACCGACCCGCCGACATCCTGCTGGGCGAGCGCCCACGCGTCGACGTCTACATCGGGGTCCGGTTCGGCGACACCATCCCGGAGGACTTCGCCGACCGGATGGACGCCCACCTGACCGAGCAGACCGGCCGGGAGGTCGTCACCCGCGTCGGCGTCATCGAAGGACAGACCGCCACGGAGGACCAGGGTGTCACAGCTCGACTGCCTCGCCCGAACACGCTCGTAGCCGTCTGACCGCCTGGAGCGTATCCGGCGAGAGACCGTCCCGAGGACCGCGAAAAAGGGTTAACTCGTTGTCAAACGTCCCACCGCCCGGAGAGACACAATGTCCTCACTAGTCGTACTGGCGTTCGAGGGAAGAGACACCGCAGAGCAGATGCGTGAGAAGATGTTCGACCTCCAGAAGCGTGAGCTCATCACGATCGACGACGCCGCCGTCGTCGTCCGGAAGCCCAACGGACAGGTGAAGGTGAAACAGGCCCGGAGCCTCGTCGGGGCGGGCGCGCTCGGTGGTGCGTTCTGGGGACTGCTCATCGGCGTCATCTTCTGGATGCCGTGGCTCGGGATGGCCGTCGGTGCGCTGACCGGTGCGCTCAGCGGGAAACTGACCGACTACGGCATCGACGACAAGTTCATCAAGGAGGTGGGGGAGACGGTCGAACCGGACTCCTCCGCGCTGTTCCTGCTCGCCCACGACGCCGTGATGGACCGGATCACCGAGGAGCTCTCGGAGTTCGAGTTCGAGATCATCGAGACGAACCTCTCGCCGGAGGACGAGGACCGGCTCCGCGAGGCGTTCGGCGCCGACGAGATCGCCGCCTGAACGGACCACTGACCACCACCCGCTTCTTTCGACGCCGACCGAACCGTGAGCGGTCCGCCCCCCGACGGGAACCGGCCGCCTCACTCCCCGTCCAGCCGCCGGTTCCACTCCTGCACTTTCGCTATCGCCGCCACGAGCGGCGTCTCGTTCACGTCCGGCCCGCGGAGTTCCTCCAGCACCGATTCGGTGGCGGAGTCGACAAGGTGTTTCTTTCCACCGCCGGTCGCGTCGCTCGACACCTTTCGGGGCAACTCTGTCCCCCGACAGAGATGTCGTCGACTCGTCTCCTATCCAAACTCGATTTGAAAGCCTCTTCGCGGGCTTTCTCAGCCCTCTACGGTCGGAACGCCGAATCCAAACTCGGACGAGTCTCCGGGAGGTTGTCTGTGGATACGGTGTTTGGATTCGCAGCACGGAGGATATCCCATACCAGAGAATAAGGCCTAGGAGGGCTGCCGGGCCTGCTAAGCGGCTATTACTGGTTTGGGTGTCGGTGTTCATTTGGCCCGAAACGAGCCTGTTTGCTATCCAAACACGGTTGCCGTATAGCGGTTTTGCCTGTTTCGAGGGGGAGTGCTGCGCTCGTCGCCCCGCGAGCCTGTTTCCGCGAAAGTCGGTATTCCTCCTCGTGAGCCGCTCTTGTGGCTGTTCTCTTCGAGACGTGCAGAGCGAGTCGACGACGGTCGACGCCCGTTTCAGCCGAATCCAAACTCCGTTTAGACACCCTACGTCCCGGATTGAAACCGAGTTTGGACGATTTGGGGTGGGAATTGCCGTTCGTTCTCGTCCATTCACCAGCGGGTCGGTTCGAGACGGGTGTCTCTTTGGCCGCCGAGGAGCCCCGCTTGGCCGAACGCATCGTGGGGAGGACTCGGCCGCCCCACGATCCGACCACGGTGAGCCGAGCACTATGAGGTCGATGCCCGGACGTGAAGCGTCTCAAAGGCGCGGTTTGAACGGATTCGAGCGACCTGCTGCGGAGCGTCCGCCCTGTTACCAGCACAAACTCACGACGTGGTTCGTCAAGGAGCATAACGCCGTGTTCGTTGAAGACCTGAACGTCCAGAGTATGCTTCAGGGCGACGGGGATGCTCGGAACAAGCAGGCTGCGGCGTGGCGACAGTTCATCACCTTGCCCGAATACAAAGCCGACCTGTACGGCTGTCACGTCGTTCAGGTCGAAGTCCGAGGCACCACCAAAGAGTGCGCGTCGTGTGGTGTAGAGACAGCGAAACTGGTCTGGGTGCGTGAACATTCGTGTCCGGCGTGTGGGTTCGAGTGTGACCGTGATGCGAACGCTTCGTTGAACGTCTTGCAGAGAGGTTTTTCTGAATTAGGGTTGGGATGGCCCGAATCAACGCCCGTGGAGACTGCGCTCCCTACGGCTACCCACTCGGTATCTGCAAAGCGCGTCGTGGAAACGGGAAGCCTCGGGGCTCGACCCCGAGGCGACTCACCGACGCCGTCAGAACGACCTGTCCCCCAATCGGTCATCAGTAGTAGCATACAGGCGTCCACCGGCCTAAGCACGCTCTACTGAATCGTGCTATCCGCAGCAGAGTTGTACGAAACCTACGGCCGGTCGTCCGCGCGAATAGACTACGCATGATGAGCGTTCTGGTGGACGAAGCAGTCTCACTTGCGCAACGGAGCCGAGAAGAATAATAACTCTTAATATTTTTTGAAGGCTGTATTGCTATATGAGCGTCGTCAGTGTCTCGATGCCAGAAGAACTGCTCGAACGAATCGACCAATTCGCGGACGATCACGGGTACACGGGCCGGAGTGAGGTAGTCCGGGAAGCGAGCCGTAACCTCCTTGGTGAGTTCGAGGATAAGAAACTCGAAGATCGAGACTTGATGGGTGTCGTTACGGTGGTCTTCGACTACGAGACGACGAGCGTCGAGGAGAAGATGATGCACCTCCGTCACGAGCACGAGGACATCGTCGCTTCGAACTTCCACAGTCACGTCGGCGGGCATCACTGTATGGAGCTGTTCGTGCTAGAAGGGTCGCTCCAGGAGATCTCGACGTTTGTCGGGAAGATTCGAGCGACGAAGGACACGCTCACGGTCGACTACTCCGTGCTGCCGGTGGACGACTTCGGCCCGCTCGCCGATATGAACTGATTCTGGTCGCCCTTCTCGCTTCATTCACGCCAACTTTAGCAATATCTCTGCTCTTCATCCCTTTTGAATATTAATCTGGGGCACCCAAATCACAGCTATTATTAGAAACGCATTCAAAGTTAGCAACACTGATGGTTCAAATCTCGCGCCGAAGACTGCTCCAGACGGGGACGGCCACGATTGCGACGGCTGGAATCGCTGGCTGTCTCGGTCAGCTCGGTCGAGGGGGCGGGTCGCTCGATTCCGTCACGGTCGCGTACGTCCCGATCTATCCGAACATGCAACACTACGTGATGGAACTGGAGGGCTTCTACGAGAACGTTCCAACGGACGTCTCCATCGAACGATTCAGCTCTGGTCCCAGCGTCGTCAAGGCGTTCGCCAGTGGGGACGTCGACGTCGCGCTCTTCGGCATCACCCCTGCGATGGTCCTCGTCGACAAGGGCACCGACGCCGGTGTCCTCGCGGCGAACTCGAGAAACGGCTTCAAAGTCATGGGGACGACCGAACTCGCCGATCTCTACGAACAGGAGGGGGCGGCCACGTTCGAGCGCTTCGAAAAAGAGCGCGGCCGCAAGGTCCGGTTCGGTGCCCCACCGGACGGGAGCGTCCCCGACATCGTCCTCCGATACTGGCTCCAGGAGGACCTCGGGGTCGGTGAGATGGAGTCCACGATCAACAAGTCGAAAGTTCCGCCCGCGAAGGCCGTCCAGACGATCCAGTCGGGCGACATCGACGCGACGATCATCCAGGAGCCGTTCGCGACGATCATCGGACAGGACGATGGGTTCGGCGAACTCGCCTGGTCCGGAGAGATACTGGACAACCACCCCGTCACGGTGCTGTTCGCGAACCAGCGAGTGCTCGACGACAGCGCGGTCGCCCAGTCGCTCGTCGAACAGCACATCTCGGCGACCGAGTTCACGGCGGACTCACCGGACGTCGCCGCAGCCCACGCCGCGTCGGTGATCGGATCCGGCGTGAGCGAGGAGCTCGCGAAGGCCGCTATGGACTCGACGGCGTCGGAGTTCGTCTCGGACCCGCACGCGATCACCGATCAGGCCGCGACGATGGGTGAGTTCGTCGCCAACGTCGGCAACATTGAGGAGCCGGTCGCGACTGAGGACCTGTTCGCGTTCGACCCCTACGACGCACTCCAGTAATGGCTACGCAGACCGACACCGGTTCCAGCGTAGTCGTCGCCGGCAGCTTCGAGGGGGACCTGCGGCGGTATCTGCGCGGCCTGGGTGGTCTCCTCGTGTTCCTGCTGATCTGGTGGGTCGGCGCGATGACGACCCAGCCATCGTATCTGGTGCCGGGACCGCTCGACTCGGCGCGTGCGTTCGTCGACCTGTTCACGACCTCGACTGCGATCGTGGTTCCCGTACTGGGGTCGAGTCTGGTGTTGCCGACCGGGCTCGCACATCTCACCCAGACGTTGTTTCACTACGTGCCTGGCCTCCTCCTCGGTGCGGGCTGTGGGATCGGACTCGGACTGGGGATGGGCTGGAACGGGGCACTCGACGACTGGCTCCGGCCGCTCGTCCGGGTGCTGCGGCCGATTCCGCCACTGGCGTGGATCGTCTTCGCCATCGTCTGGTTCGGCATTCACCACACCGGCGCGGCGTTCATCGTCTTCGTGGGGGCGTTCTGGATCAACTTCTACGGCGCCTACGGTGGCGTCGAAGGCGTCTCCAGCGACCTGACCGATGCGGCGTCGACGCTCGGTGTGGAGCGCGACCTCTCGATGCTGAAACTCGTCGCGCTCCCGAGCGCCGCGCCCCAGGTCCTGACGGGGTTCCGGACGAGTATCGGTCGCTGCTGGATGATCGTCGTCGGCGCCGAGTTGTTCGGCGCACCGGGCGTCGGCTACGAGATTATCAACGCCTCCAACAACCTCGCGATGGCGACCAGCGTCGCGTACATGTTCCTGATCAGTCTGGCGTTCCTCTGTATGGACGTCGGGTTCCGACTCGTCGAAGGGAGGGTGCTCGCGTGGCGCTGAGTACGGACTTCTCCAGCAGTCAGGAGTCAACGGAGAAGATCAGTGTACAGAACGTCAGCAAGGCGTACGAGTCGACGCGCGCGCTCGACGACGTCTCGTTCTCGGTGTCGGAAGGCGAGTTCTGCTGTATCGTAGGTCCCTCGGGGTGTGGAAAGACGACGCTGTTGCGGGCGATCGCGGGCCTCGACGACCCGGACAGTGGGTCGATTCTGATCGACGGCGACCCGGTTACTGGCCCGGGGCTGGACCGGGGAATGGTCTTTCAGGAGTACGCGCTGTTCCCCTGGCGAACCGTCCGTGGGAACGTCCGATTCGGTCTCGACCGGCCCGCGTGCGACTGTGCGGACTGCGAGGCGCGAGTCCGGGAGCTGGTCGACCTCGTCGGGCTCGGCGGCTTCGAGGACGCGTATCCGAAGGAGCTGTCCGGCGGTATGAAACAGCGCGTCGGGATCGCTCGCGCGCTCGCCCCCGATCCGGAGACCCTCCTGATGGACGAACCGTTCGCCAGCGTCGACGCGCGGACTCGTGACCGCCTCCACGCAGAACTGCTCGATATCTGGACACAGACCGAACAGACCGTCGTGTTCGTCACGCACGACATCGACGAAGCGGTGACGCTGGCCGACCGGGTCATCGTGATGGGCACTGATCCGGGGAGTGTGCAGTCGACGTTCTCGATCGACTTGGAACGTCCACGCGAACGAACGGACCACGACTTCGTGGAGTACGTCGCGCGCATTCGCGATGAACTCGGGAGTCCGGGCGACACTAACAGCTGACGAACTCTTGTGAGAAAATTATTAACCTAAATCTATCTAACCACCATATCTATTATCTTTGAGTTTGTTTTTAATATATGCCAATCGTGAGCTCCTCGATGCCGGAGCGACTCCGGGACGACCTCGATACGTTCGCGGAAGAACACGGCTACACTGGACGAAGTGAGGTCATCCGTGAGGCGTGCGAGTCGCTGCTCGACGAGTACCGGGAGACGGACTACGAGGGGCAGCGGGTATTGGCGACAGTTACCGCCGTTTTCGGTTACGACGAACCGGAGATCGAACGCCGCATGATGGATATCCGCCACGAGTTCGACGCGTCGATCCGGTCGAACTCTCACAACTGCCTCGAGGATAACGCTGGCTGTGTCGAGATGTTCGTCCTCGAAGCGGCGTACGAGGACGCCTTACGGTTCATCGGGACCGTCCGTGGAGCAGACGAGTCCGTCTCGGTCGAGTACACGATGGTGCCCGCCGATGTCATGAGCGCGGAGATCGGCCAGCAGTGACATCCTCCCCGGGGTAAACGCCGGGGCTTCCCGTACCGCAAGTTGGGATATTTGACGGTCTACGACACGACCTGTTCTCGCGGGGCGAACACCCCACTGTCTGAATCGAACAGGTGTACCGATGGCTGTGCCACACAGCCGTTACTCCTATCCTCGCCACGAGGACTCGGAGTTATCTTCTGCCTCATATTCTCCGCCCCGTTACAATCCGCATTCCCGACTAACCCACACGACGAGCACACGTACAATCCACGGTGCTTGCGGTTCGATTTCGTGTCGTCACCACACTTTGAGCAGGTCTTCGACGTGTTCCACTCGTTTTCTTTCAGCACCTCGACGCCACGAATCTCGCCTTTGTATTCGAGGTACTGGTAGATGCGGTCGAACGCCCACGTATGGAGTTTCTTGTTGCCGGTCTTACCCCAATCAGACTCACGCACGTCTTCGGGCCAACTCACCGCAAGCGTGCCCACACCGCGTTCGACACATTCGGTGATGATGGTGTCCGTGAGCGTGTGGTAGAAGTGCGTTTCGCGCTCTGTGAGTTTCCGGCGTGCCCCCATCGACTTCTCGGACGGGCCGTTCTCACCTTCGGTGTCGTACTCGGCACGTTTGAAGTAGTGCTTGTCTTGCTTGAGCGAGTTACCGGGGTAGAGAACGTACTCGTCGGGGAAGGCGACCGTGGCGATGTTTTTGATGCCAAGGTCGACTCCAGCAACACCGTTGCCTGCTGAGTCGTTGGTTTCGACGTTGACTTTGCAGACAAAGTGCAGTTCCCATTCATCACCGTTCCAGACGGCGCGAACGTTCTGCACCGAGTTGACTTCCGAAAGGTCAACCTCGGGACGGGTCTGGTACTCGCAGAGCAAGAAGTCCGAGAAGTGTTCTTTGAGGTTCGAGCCTTTTGAGAGTCGAACGCGGTTGTTGTCGGGGTCGTGTTTGAAGCCGTCTTCTTTGAACGTGACCGTACTTTTGGGTCGGGTGTCGCCGTGTTTGCGGTAGCCGGGCGGATTCGCCTCGTCGAGCTTGTGTCGCAGGTCGAACCACGACTGGAAAGCGTCAGAAAGTTCTTCGATGACTTTCTGACTGGATTGTGCGTTCAAGTCTTTCCAGCACGACTGGTTCTTCATATACGATTTCAGCACGCCCTCGTCCGGTACTTCGCCGGTTGCATCCCATACGCGGTCGGCTGTCCATCGGGCGACGTTCCAGATTTTCGAGGCGGAGTCTCCGAGCGAGTCAAGGCCCTCGTAGACCTGTCGGTGGTTCTGGATGGAACCAACGTAGGTGCGAGTGACCTAGATCGCCATACATAGCCTATGTAGGTAGATTTAGTTAATCGTGTGGATTAGCGTTGAATATCCTGTTTGCTATCGACGGTGGACTGTGGAGGACTTGTCGGATTCCCTCCCGCCGTAAACGGCGGGATTCTCTCCTCGAAGAAAGATAGACGTGAGACTGCTCTGGCCAGAGGCCGTGTCGGGCACTGCTGTTAACGTACAATAGCGCCCTATGCTATGATTATTATCTGCGAAGAGAAGCTACAGCAACTTTATTATATTTGGTACCAAAATTGGCAATCCACGCATGGCGCACATTCACCTCGGAGAAGGCTCGTTCCCGCTGTGGGCACTGGTACTCTGGACGCTGCTCGGCGTCGGACTGATCAGCGCCGTCGTCTACCGGGTCCGGAAAGGCGGTATCAAGACCCATCAGATCGCGCTCGCGGGCATCGGCGCGGCGGCGAGTTTCGCGATCTTCCAGTTGAACATCCCCGTGTGGGGTGGCATCCACATGAACCTCACCGGCCTCGTCGGCATCCTCGCCGGCCCGCTACTCGGCGCGCTCATCGCACTGGTGGTGAACATCTTCTCGGCAGCGCTCGGGCACGGTGCAGTCGGCCTGCTCGGGGCGAACACGCTCGTCAACGCCTCTGAAGCTATCGTCGCCTACTACGCGTTCAAGACCCTGATGGGGATGGACTGGGACGTCTTCCCGGCCAGCGCCAGTGCTGCGACGCTGGGCCTCTCGGCAGGCGCGTTCCTGATGGGAGCGATCATCGTCATCAGCGGTGTGAACGGGAGTGCACTGCCGCGTGGTGACCTGACGGTCGCGGTCGCTGGCCTCGTCGGCCTCAACCTCGGCGTCGCCGTCATCGAAGGCCTGCTCACGGGATTCATCGTCCAGTTCCTCGCCTCTGTCCGCCCCGACCTCGTCGGACTCACCGACCGCGATACCCGCGAGGAGACCACCGGGGTGACGGCCTGATGCAGCGCTGGAAGCAGTACGGCGGCCTCGTCGGGCTGTTCGCGGCCTTCCTCGCCGCTGGGTACTGGGGCTTCACCGCGACTGGCGGCGCCCTGCCGTGGGCGAAGCGCTCCGCGAAAGCACTCCAGCGCGGCGTCCAAGAGAGTGGCGGCGCGCTCGTCGACCTCGGGCGCGGCATCGTCGTCGCTGGCCCCATCCGCAAAGGTGGGTTGATGCTCGAGTTCGGCGGGCTCGTCCTCCTCATGGTCGTGCTCGGTGTCGGTGTGTACGTCTACGTCGACCGCTACGGCGGCTTCGAGGACGGGGAACGCTCCGCTTAACTGTGACGACACTCTCGAATCACGTTCCCGACCCGCGGCTCATCACGGCGTTCGCCGAACGGCGAGACGGGCCGCTGCACCGCGTCAATCCATGGACGAAGATCGGGGTCGTCGGCGCGCTCGTCCTCGCCGTCACGGTGTTCGACCGGCTCGCACTCCTGGCCGGACTGTACGGAGCCGTACTGGTGGTCTACGGACTCGCAGGGCTGCCCTTTCGGCGGCTCGCTGGCTGGTACACGCTCCCGATGCTGTTCATCGTCTCGGTCGCCGGGCCGCTGGCGTTTCTCGAACCGGGAACGCCGATCGGAGGCGCGCTCGCGACACCGCTCGGTGAACTCTCTGTCACGTGGGCAGGGCTCGTGCTCTTCGGGGAACTCACCTGCCGGTCACTCACGGTCGTCACGTTCGCCCTGACGGCGTCGATGACGACCAAATACACCCACGTCGCGTACATGCTCGGTCGATTGCTCCCGCGGCCGATCGACCAGATCGCGCTGCTCACCTACCGGTTCACGTTCGTGATGATCGAGACACTCGAGGACTTGGTCAAAGCCGCGCTCTCCCGCGGCGCGAACTTCTCGGAGTTCTGGTCGAACAAGCGGCTGTACGCGAGAATCCTCGGGATGACGATGCTGTCGGCGATCGAGCAGTCGGAACGACTCGTCAAATCCATGGAAGCCCGTGGCTACAACGGCGACATCACGCTGTACGGCGACGTCTCGCGGCCCCCCGTCCACGAACTGTTCATCGTGGTGGGTTCGTACGTTGCCGTCGTCGGCTACGCCGCGGTCGCGGTCTACGGGGTGGGACTGTGAGCCGAGACCAGGTGCCGCTGGTGAACCTCCGGTGTGAGGCCCACACATACCCGGACGGGACGGTCGGGATGCACGATGTCGACTTCTCGGTGTATCCCGACGAGGTCCTCGCACTCGTCGGGGGCAACGGTGCCGGGAAGTCGACCCTTCTCGAGCACTTGAACGCCACGCTCGTTCCCGACGACGGCGAACTCGTCGTCGACGGCACGCCGATTACCGAAGACAACAAGGCATACGCGCGGACGGAAGTTGGTTTCGTCTTTCAGGACGCCGATACGCAACTCGTCGCGCCCACGGTCCTCGATGACGTGATGTTCGGCCTCCAGAACTACGGCGTCCCCGGTGACGAGGCGAAACAGCGCGCTCGTGAGGCACTCGCGACCGTCGACGCGAGCCACCTCGAAGACCGAATCCCACACTACCTGAGCGGTGGCGAGAAACGCCTCGTCGGCCTCGCTGGCGTGCTGGTCCTCGAACCGAGCGTAATCGTGCTGGACGAACCCCTCGCGGGCCTCGACCCCGAGCGCTCTCGACTGGTCGCCGAGCGAATCGAGCAGATTCACCGAGACGGTATCAGCGTCGTCCTGTCGACGCACGACCTCGAATTCGCCGCTGACGTTGCAGACCGTATCTGCGTGATGACTGATGGCAACGTCGTCGGGAACGGGACGCCACGAGAGGTGTTCTACAACGACGCGTTGTTGGCGGAGGCGAACCTCCACCCACCGAGTGCAGTTCGTGTGGCTCGCGAGGCGGGGTTGGAGACGACGGCACAGCCGGTGACGGAGGCGGATCTCGTGTCGCTCCTCACGGAAGCCACCGACGTGGCAACCACACAGACACCCTCTCCAGATGGGCGCGGACACGACTGAGCGGCTCCCCCGGTATCTCGCGCCACTTCCTCGGCGGATCGAGACCGTTGCGTTGCGATACGCGTGGGTGATTGTCGCGATCAATGTCGCGGGAACGGCGTTCGGCTTCTGGTACTACATCCCACAGTTCCAACTCGAACCGGTCGTCGCGTGGCCAGTCGTCCCAGACAGTCCGACGGCTACGCTGTTCATCGCCTGCTCGCTGGCGCTGTACAAACTCGGCCGGTCGAACGAGTATCTGAATATGCTGGCGTTTTTCGGCTGCATCAAGCTCGGTCTCTGGACGCCGTACGTCCTGACAGTGTTCGCAGACGCGTTTCTCGCGACGGTCACGCCACCACCGCAGGTCGTTCCACTACTGGGACGAGAGTTCGCGTCGAACGCGATGTACGCGTTCCTGTTCGTCTCGCACCTCGGGATGGTCGTCCAGGCGTTCCTCATCCATCGCTACAGTGACTTTCCCAGTCGAGCGATTCTCGTTGCGCTGCTCTGGTACGGGTTCAACGACCTCGTCGACTATTTCGTTCCGATTGTCGGGACACCGCATCACACCCTGCTGCCGGTCGAACCGATTGTGAACGGCACCGTCCAGCACGTCTCCCCAGCACACGAGATCGCCGCCACGGGTGCCGTCGCGCTGACGGTGCTGGCGACAGTGGTTGCAGTTCTGACTCGCCGAGAGAAACAGCGTATTCGGGCGAGAACCGCTTCAGCGCCCGGCAGCCAGTAACCGTCCAAGTCCCAGCGCGAGGGTGAGCGTGAGCAGAGTGCCGAGGAATGCACCACCCAGTGTTCCAGCGTGTGGTCCGAGCCCCGGTAGTGCGTATCCCGAAAAGAGGCTTATACTGGTCGGCACAGCTCCGGAGGCAGCACCGGCGAGCGCAGCGGCGTTGTCCATCGGCTCCGCGTACCTGGTCTGTCCAGCTGCCCACGCGAACGCTGGTGCGAGTACCACGAGTCCGAGGAGCCCGGCAAGCGAGCGTCGTTGCCACGGTGTCCGGACAAACGATCGGGCGCTCATGCGCGGATACCCTCCGGCTGGAGCTGTTCGGATTCGACGCCGGCGCGGTCGAGAAGCCACACTCCCGCGAGGGTGAGTACACCTTCACCGATACCGAGGATGAAGTGCCCACCGGTCATGATGGCGACGACCGCGATGAACTCACCGGTGAAGCCAGGTGAGACGCCCAGTTGCAGCCCGGCAGAGGCAGCAGCGACGGTGATCCCGATCCACCCGCTGGAGACGATTGCCAGCAGTTCGTTGCGGTCCGCGAGCGTCGTGTAAACTGCATACCCGACGTAGGCTTGGACGATCGCCATGTTCCAGATGTTGGCCCCGAGTGCGAGTGCCCCTCCGTCACCGAAGACGAGCGCCTGGACGGCAACGACCAGTGCGACGGCGAGTGCCCCCAGGTGAGGGCCGAGTACGATCGCGGCGAACGCACCGCCGACGAAGTGCGCACTCGTCCCGCCGGGGATCGGCCAGTTGAGCATCTGTGCGGCGAACACGGCTGCGGCGACGACGGCGAACAATTGAATCCGATACTCGGTCAGCGAGTCACGTACTCGCATTGTGGCGACGGCCAATACCGCGCCGGTGAGCAGGATGAACGCGCCTGCCATCCACGGATGTAAGAATCCATCTGGTGTGTGCATCGATTCCGAGTTCCGTAGGTCGGGATATATGACTTCGGAAACGAATCATAATCTAGTCACCACAGTTACTAGACACTCATATGAATTCAGTTCTGATTAATACCCGATGCGCACGAGCTTCAATATCCCCGACGACCTCCTCTCCGAGTTCGATGAGACGTGGCAGGCAGAGGGATTAGATTCGCGTTCCCGTGGCGTCCGCGAGGCGATGCAGGAGTACATCGAGGCCCACACCAGACTGGAGGATATCGAAGGCGATGTCGTCGTTATCATCGCTTTCGATTACGAACACGAAGCGGTTATCGAAGAGATTCACGACGTACAGCATCAGTTTCAGGACGTTATCACGACCACGAATCGTATTCACGAAGGAGAGTGGTGTCTCGAGACGCTCTTCTGCAGCGGACCGGCACCGCGTGTCCGGGACCTCACCTATCTTTCTACAAGGAGAGAATCCCGCCGTAAACGGCGGGCGTGAATCCGACAACGCACACACGGACCACGTTCTGACGCTACTACGGATATTTAAGCAGATGCGTGTTGTAGCATCACGTACACCGAGGCGGTTTCACCGCCACCTAAATGCACAATATCGGGACTCCGAGAACCAGTACGTTCGAGACACCCTCTCGAACCGCTGTGGTGTCTCGGTCAAGATAACTCCGAGTCCCCCTACCGGGGATAGGAGTAACGGCGGTGTGGCCCCGCCATCGGCCCGTCATGCCGACGAGTCGTCAACCAGCAACTATCCCAAACCAACGTTGCGGTGCGGACGTGGGAATCCCCGTCGTAAACGACGGGGAGGAGGTCACCGCTTGCGTGATTTCGATGCGGTGAGTCGGGTCAAACTGATGCTCCTCGCGGAGCACTGAGCTGTTCTCACGGCTGACTCTGTTGAGGCCCTGGATTGATGGCGGTTTCCAACGAGCGTGCTGAATGCAGGGCGCAAGCCTTGTTTAGACGCTCCTGAAGGCGTTAGTCAGTGATTCTATCGACTGAACAGAATCTACCGACGAGTGCTTCTCCTCCCGATTTCATTCTTTGAGCAACGACCGTCTCGGGCGATCTACACCGCGTCTAAACAAGGCCCAGGGCGCATTTTCAGCAGTTCAATTTCTCTGGTTGCCGGGGGTCCAGTAGAACGTCTTTGGCGAATCAGACCCGATCAAGAGCATCATCAATAGTCAGCGGGACTTCCTCGCCACTCACATCGAACCTTTGGAACCAACTCTCTTTCATTTCTCGTTTGAGCGTCATCCTGACCTCGGCGTGTGGGTTGCTCTCCACGAAGTTTTGGAGTGGCTCGTCACTTTCCCAGGCAGCAACCGCCCAGAACTTCTTCTGGGCTAATTTGGCGCGCAGGGCATAGCCGACCAACCCACCCGACTCCGCAAGTTGTGCTTCTATCTTCCGGGTATGCCAGAGAACTCTTGGCACTGTCCGGTACTGTGAAGGGTGCAGATACCCGACGACGCCTCGGAGTTCGGATTCCGGGTCAGGTTCAACGAACGATTGCCAGTCAAACTCCATGGTATGTGTTATCGTACACTGCAATTCGAGATAACCGTTCCGTCACTGCTACACCTACACTGGTTCTGAAAGGTCCAGTTACTTGCGTGATGACACGGGTAGCTCGTGGAACCCAGCGCTAAATTCAGCCTCTGTATGCAGCAGACGGCTCCTTTCAATTCCTGAGGATTTCAACACGGAATCACGACTCGATGGGCTGATCAAGGGGGTCTTCGCCCAGCGAGGTAATCGAGTAATCCACTGCCCGGACATCCGGCACTGCCCGGACGGTGTTGACGAATCCGGATAGTACCTCCGTAGTTCCCTCTACGACGAACAGTTCCATGCAGTACCGGTCCTGCACGTGTGCATGCGTGGTCGCGGAGACGATAGTATCGTACTCGTGGCGGACTCCTGTGAGACGCTGTTGAACCCTCGGTTGACAGTACTCGAAGACCACTGTGACTGTACACATGTGCTTCTGCCCGTCGATATTTCGCCCCTGAAACTCTTCGAGCAGTGTGCGTGTGCCTTCGCGTACGACCTCGCTCCGGCCACTGTAGCCGTGTTCGCCGGCGAACTCGTCGATGCGCTCGAGTAACGCTTCGGGCATCGAGATGCTCACGACGCTCATATACCAAGATTCTATTCTGGATTATTAGTATCTGTTATGACTGTCGACACTGAAACGTAATAATTAGTATTTTAGTAGAGCAAGTTCATAACTTCAGTATGCCGTTCAACAACGACCCGATTCCGGTGACAATCCTCAGCGGAAGCCTCGGTGCTGGCAAGACGACGACGCTCAACCACATTCTCGGTAGTGAGCGAGAACTGAACGCCGCCGTCGTCGTCAACGACATGGGGGAGGTGAACGTTGACGCTGACCTCGTCGAACGCGAGTCGGAGCTCACCCAGAACGACGAGGAGATCATCGAGCTGTCGAATGGCTGCATCTGCTGCCGTCTCCGTGGCGACATGCTCGACGAAGTGGGACGACTGGTCGAAGAGCGAGACTTCGAATACCTCCTCGTGGAATCGTCTGGAATCAGCGAACCGATTCCGGTCGCCCAGACGTTCGCCCGCGGATTCGAGGACGCCGAGTTCGACCCCACAGGCGTGTACGAACTCGACACGATGGTCAGCGTCGTCGACGCACACAGCTTCTGGCAGGGTTTCGACTCCGGACAGGTGCTCACTGACGATGAAATGGAGCCGCAGGGCAATCGTGTCCCCGAGGAAGCCCTCATGGACCAGATCGAGTTCTGCGACGTCCTCCTGTTGAACAAGTGTGACCTCGTCCCGGACGACGAACTTGAGGAGATGGAGGCCGTCCTGAAGACGCTCCAACCGCGAGCGAAGATCATCCGGACCGAACACGGCGCCGTCGATCCCGAGGAGATCCTGAACACGGGTCGATTCGACTTCGACGCGGCGAGTCAGTCTGCTGGATGGAAGCGTGAACTCCAGCACGGACACCACCACGAGTCAGCCGCCGACGAACACGGGGTCACGTCCTTCGTCTTCGACGCCGACCGACCGTTCCATCCCGAGCGAATCGCTCGTCTCTTTACCGATCTTCCCGACGGCATCGTTCGCGCAAAGGGCTTTTTCTGGTCCGCCGGTCGCGAAGACATCGCGATGGGGCTTGACAAAGCAGGTCAGTCGGTCCGGGCCGGTCCGAAAGGGACGTGGATCGCCACGCTCCCGAAAGCCCAACAGGAGCGCTACTTCGCCGCTCGTCCCGGCATCAAAGAGGACTGGGACGACCAGTGGGGCGACCGCGGGACCCAACTCGTGTTCATCGGCCGCGAATTCGATCAGGAGACACTAATCGAACGACTGGAAGACTGTGTCCTCTCGGACGCAGAGATGGAGGAAGACTGGAGTGTGTACCCGGACCCGTTCGGTTTCGAGGACCAGCGCGAACTGGCGCTGGCCGACGACTGATGGCCGTCGACGACCAACCCCCGGTCACGATCCTCAGTGGTGGGCTCGGCGCCGGCAAGACGACCCTGCTCAACCACCTCCTCACCGTCGGCGGCGAACAGTACGACATCGCCGTTCTCGTCAACGACGTCGGCGAGGTGAACATCGACGCTGGCCTCATCGAAAGCGGCTCCAAGCTCTCGATGGACGACGACGGGGTCACGGAGCTGTCGAACGGCTGTATCTGCTGTGGACTACAGAACGAACTCGATCGAGAGCTGAAACGTCTCGCGTTCGAAGCGGAGTTCGACTATCTGGTCATCGAGGCCTCGGGTATTAGCGATCCGGTCCCCATCGCACAGCGGTTCGTCTCACCCAAGCGTGCCTCCTTACTGTACGAGCTCGACACGACGGTCACCGTCGTCGATGCCAACCAGTTCCATCAGGCGTTCGTCCTTGAGGAACCTCTCAAATCGAGCGATGACGACACTCGACCACTGTCGGATCTACTCGCCGAGCAGGTCGAGTTCTGTAATATCGTCATCCTCAACAAGTGTGATCTCATCACTAACGAGGAGCGTGAGGCGGTCGAACGCGTCATCCGAACACTCCACCCCGGAGTAGACATCGTCCGGACGACCGAAAGCGCCGTCGACCCGGATCGAATCCTCGGAACGGGGCAATTCGACAAGGATGAGGCGAGTAACGCCGCCCGATGGAGACAAGTGCTCTCCGGCGACCACGGGGACAGCACGGATGCCGAGTTGCACGAGCATGACCATACCGAGGCAGAGACAGATCACAACGACCACGAACACGAACATGGCGACGACCACGAACACGACCATCGTCACCCACCGGAGGAGTTCGGTGTCGACTCGTTCGTCTACGAGCGCCACCGGCCGTTCCATCCCGAACGCTTCAGCGAGTGGCTCCGCTCGTTCCCCGATTCCGTCGTCAGAGCCAAGGGCCACCTGTGGGTCGCTGGCCGCGAGCGCTACGCCCTCGACCTGAGCCAGGCGGGAACACAGACCCACGTCGGGGTCAACGGCCGGTGGGCGGTCACACTCCCCGAGTTCCAGCGCGAGTCCTACCGCGAATCGCGGTCGGACCTCCACTGGGACGAACAGTGGGGTGACCGCGAAGTGAAACTCGTCTTCATCGGGGCTGGGATGGACGAATCCAGTATCACCGACGGCCTTGACGATTGCCTCGTCTCACAGACGGAGATGGAAGACGACTGGGAGGCGTTCGAGAATCCATTCCCAGGGACGATGGAGTGGTCGCAGCCCCCGATGGAACAGCGCTTCGTCGTGGGGGAACGACAGTGATCCGGAATCGTCGGGAACTCCCACCACGGGAGGACCGACGGACGACGGATTCCGACGGTCACGACTGTCTCGATCCGCTGGGCGTGGCCATCGTAACCGTGTCCTCGTCCCGCGGGGATAGCGTCGAAAAGACGCCACCCGATCCCAGTGGTGACGCCGCTGCGAGTATCCTCATCGAAGCGGGTCACGTCGTCACGTCACGCCAGATGGTTCCGGACGACTACGTCCGGATCAAGACCACAGTGAGCGAGTGCCTGGATCGGCCGGACGTCGACCTCGTCGTCACCACGGGCGGGACGGGCGTCACCGTCGACGACGTTACTCCGGACGCGGTGAGCGAGCTCTTCGACCGCGAACTGCCGGGCTTCGGCGAGGCGTTCAGATGGCTCTCGTGGGAGGAGGTTGGGACGCGTATCGTTTCGACTCGTGCGACAGCGGGCATCGCCCGCGACGTACCGGTGTTCGTCCTACCGGGAAGTGTGAATGCCGTCAAGCTCGCCACGGCAGAGATTATCGTCGAAGAAGCCCCGCATCTCGCCGGACTCGCAACCCGACACAAGGTGGAGTAGATGCAGGGTTCTAAAATGTAGCAGGAGGTAATCCTGGATCACTACGTAACCCTCGAAGGTGGGGCCGCCTCTCGCCGGTTACCCCAGTACGACGGTGGGTTGGCGTCCTCGCCTTTCTCTTTGAGGGCGAAGAACGACCGCCACGCTTCGCGTTCGTATTTCGCGTGACGGGTACTCTTCACCATTTGTGCATACTATCATGGTCAAATGTCTTGATGATTGAAACCCCGTCTATGCCATCGACGGCGGTTGAATACTGTTGGTCGGCTTCCTACCCGCCCTGAAGGGCGAGGCTTTCGCCTCGAATTTTCCGTAATACGGAATCTGAGGTAGCAACGATTAGCAATTCCGGGGCCCACGTTAGTTACCCCGGCAACGGTTAGTAAGAATCTATCTCGCTTAGTCAAATGTTATTAAAACCATTGTAAAAAATCATAGCTCTTATTATCTAGTCTACTAGTGTTAGCAACAGATGTCTCGATACACCCGACGACGACTCGTCGCAACTGGACTCGGATTCACCACCATCGGCTCCCTCGCTGGCTGTCTCCCGAACGACGCCAGCTCCAATGATTCAGGTGGAGGCGGGCCGGAAGCCCAGTCTTCGTTCTTCGTATTCGGGGACTTGGCCAGCCAGGTTGCAGGCGACACCGCGACCGCAGAGACGCTCGTCCCGATTGGCCAACACGGCCACGGGTGGGAACCAGGCTCCAAAATACAGGGAACGGTCCTCGAATCTGACCTCTTCCTCTACGGGATGGAGGGTTTCCAGCCGTGGGCTGACGACCTCGTGGCGAGTCTCCGTGACGACGACGCCGACGTCGACATCGTCGCTGCCGGTGCTGGTATCGACCTCATCGAAGGCGGACACGACCACGATCACGGTCACGAGGAAGGCCACGACAGTGAAGGAGAACACGACCACGACGAACACGAGGAGGGAGACCACGAGGACCACAACGGCGAATCGGCTCCGTGGGAGTGGGCCGGTCTCTACCACCTCGAAGCTGGCACCTACACGTACACGTTCCACGAGGGTCCAGACCCCGAGATGCACCTCGCCGTCCTCGAGACCGAAGAGGGCGGTGACCACGGAATTCACCACGTCGAGGAGACGGCAACGCACCTCTATGGCACCGACCACGACTCGCACACGGAGGTCGAGAACGACGGGGCGCTCACACCCTCCAGCGAGACGCTCTATCACCTCCTGTTCGCGGATTCCGGCGAGACGACGTTTACCCTCGACATCGAAACGGAGGGCCACTACGTCTTCTTCGCCCAGCACGTTCCCGCGGAGTTCGACGCGACGCTCACCGACGGCAGTGGGTCGGCCATCGAACCCGAAGTGACCGAGACTGCCGGCGAACACGGACACGAGGGTGATGGCGAGCACGAAGGTGAACACGACCACGAGAGTGGGGACGACCACGAAGACGAGCACGACCACGAGAGTGGGGACGACCACGAAGACGAGCACGAGGGAGAAAGCGAACACGAAGGCGAGGAGGGACACAGCCACGACCACTCCGGCGGAACGGACCCGCACTTCTGGCTAGACCCGGAGCGAGCGAAGCAGGCGGTCGACAACATCCGGAGCGGGTTCGTCGATGTCGACAGCGACAATGCCAGTACCTACGCCGAGAACGCCGAGTCGTACCGTAATCGTCTGGACGAACTCGACGAGTCGTTCCAGTCCGCGCTGGAGAACGCCTCGAAAGACGTCGTGTTCGTCGCGGGCCACAACGCCTTCCAGTACCTCGGCCAGCGCTATGGCTTCGAAGTCCAGACGCTGACGGGACTGTCACCTGACGACCAGCCGACCCCGAAGGACATCGAGCGGGCCCAGGAGATAATTGCCGAGCACGACCTCCAGTACGTCTGTGCGGATCCGCTCGAATCCCAGACGGCGGCGAACCAGCTCGTCGAAGAAACCGACGCCACCGAAGTCCTGCCGCTGACGCCGATCCCCGGACAGACTCAGGAGTGGGCCGACGAGGACTGGGGCTACGTCGAGATCATGGAGAATATCAACCTCGAGACGCTGACGCAGGCCCTCGACGCAGCATGAGCGACACCACGTCTGGCGACACGGAACCGGAGTGGGACGGGAACGCCGAGCCCGGTCCGTCCGAGACCCCTCGCTCGAGGTTGATGGCACTGGTCGTCGGCCCAGCGGAGAGGCCCGTCTGTACGATTTTCCCGCCGGACGTGGCCGTTCCGTATCGGACGACGACCTGGATTACGGCGTACGGGAACTCGTTCGTCGACCTCGACGACTGCCGATGACGACAGCAACGACGGAGAGGGAACGGTCGGGGAACCCTCTCATCAGCGTCGAAGACGTCACGTTCGGCTACGGAGAGATTCCGGTTCTCGAGTCGGTGTCGATCGACGTCGAACCCGGATCCTTCCTCGGACTGATCGGGCCGAACGGCAGCGGCAAGAGCACGCTGCTCGACCTGATGCTCGGTCTCCGACGGCCCGACAGTGGGACGGTTTCGCTGTTCGGCGACCCCGCCCACGAGTTCGACGCCGGTGAGCGGATTGGATACGTCGCACAGGACGCGACGAAGGCGGCGCGCGATATGCCGGTCACCGTTCGGGAGGTGGTCGAGATGGGGCGGTACCCGCGGCGGCTCTTCAGCCGATTCTCGACAGCGGACCGGCGAGCGGTCGAGGGGGCCCTGGAACAGGTCGGAATCACAGACCTCGCGTCTCGGCGGGTCGGCCGACTGTCCGGTGGCCAACGCCAACGGGTCTTCATCGCCCGTGCGCTCGCCTCGGAGGCCGACCTGCTCGCACTCGACGAACCGACGGTCGGTGTCGATGCCGAATCCAGAGAGGAGTTCTACAGCCTCCTGCACGATCTGAATGCGACTGGGCTGACCGTCATCCTCATCGAACACGACATCGGCGTCGTCACCACCTACGCGACGGACATCGCGTGTCTCAACCGCGAACTGTACTTCGACGGTGACCCGAGTACGTTCGTCGAAACGGACGCCCTCACGCAAGCGTACGGGACCAATCAGCACGTCCTCCACCACGACCACTGACCATGATTCAATCCTCCTCTCTGGACGCCAGCGTGCTATTCGACGAATCGATCGCCGTTCTATGGATTGGTGGCTTACTCCTCGATGGCATCGAGTGGTTCCTCGACCACGTCTTCGGTGCCGGAATGGACGTGTTGGCCGACCTGCTCGGCACGCCGATGCTCGGGTATCCCTACATGCAGCGAGCCTATCTCGCTGCGGTGTGTATCGCCGTCATCGGGCCAGTCGTCGGAACGTTCCTCGTCCATCGAGAGATGGCGATGATCGGCGACACCCTCGCACACACCGCCTTCGCCGGCGTCGCCGTCGGCCTGTTCCTCAATTCGGCCCTCTCGCTCACGCTGTCCCCGCTGCTCACCGCGTTCGTGGTCGCAGTCGTCACGGCACTACTCGTGGAGTTGCTCGTCGAACACGCCGGGGCGTACAGTGACACCTCGCTGGCGATCGTCCTGACAGGAGGATTCGCCGTCGGCAGTATCCTCATCACGGCGACTGACGGCGGCATCGCGGTCGGCATCGACGCCTACCTCTTCGGCAGTCTGGCGACCGTCTCGACGGAGAACGTCGGGATTCTCGTGTTGATGAGCGTCATCGTCGGCAGCCTCGTCACGCTGGCGTATCGGCCACTCCTGTACGTCACGTTCGATGCGACGGCCGCTCGCGCGGCGCGGCTGAACGTTCACCTGTACAAACGCCTCATGGTCGTTCTCACGGCACTGGTCGTCGTCAGCGCGATGCAGATCATGGGCGTCATCCTCGTCGCCGCGATGCTCGTCGTTCCGGTCGCCGCCGCGGCGAAGGTCGCCCAGAGTTTCAAGCAGTCCATCTTGCTGGCGATCTTCGCTGCCGAGTTCGCGGCGATAGCCGGTGTGACACTATCGTACGTCTACGGGATCGCGGCCGGTGGCTCGATCGTCGTCGCGGCGATTGCTGTGTACGCCGCCACCTTCGGCTTCCAGGGGGTGGTGCAACGTCTCCTAACCGTTTGGCGACTCCGCAGCCGACGGCTCGGACAGACCCGAGAAGGACTCGAAGCCGACGGAGGCGAGCGAGAGTGACCGTCGATGGACTGGACACCAATCACACGATGAGCGGGCCACAGTCCTACGAGTACGCGATTATCGGTGGCGGTATTCACGGAACCTGCCTGGCGAACTATCTCCTCGCCGAAGGTGGATGTACGCACCAGGACCTCTGTCTCGTCGAACCTCGAGAGCAGTTGCTCGCGTCGTTCGAGACGAAGGCTCGCCAGTGCGGAATGCAAACGCTTCGATCCACCTTCGTTCACCACATCGGCACAGAGCCGTTCTCGCTCGAATCGTTCGCGGAAGGTGCGAATCGAGAGGACGAACTCGTCTCGACGGAGAACTACCCGAACCGACCGACACTCGAACTCTTTCTCGATCACGCTCGAGACGTCATCGGCCGGCGTGATATCGACGAGTGTCACCGCCAGTCGAGGGCGACGGGAGTTACCGGGACTGGGGCAGGTGACCGACTCGAAGTCCAGACGGATGTCGGGTCGCTCGACGCTCGCCACGTCGTGCTGGCCATCGGACTCGGTGGCTCGCGAACGCTCCCCACGTGGGGGACGTCACTTCCCGATGACGCTCCGCTCGTTCACGTCTGGGACGACGAGTTCGACCCGACGACAGCAGCGGAATTTTCGGGGCCGACGTTCGTCGTTGGGGGCGGTATCACCGCTGGGCAACTTGCCTGTCGCCTCTCGGAACACACTGACGTGACACTCCTCTCGCGTCACGACATCGATATCGAACTGACCGAAGCCGACCCGTACTGGATCAACTGGCGACACATCGAACAGGAGATCCACACGCTCCCGCCGGGGTCGAAGGCCCGTCGTGACCAGATTCGGGCCGCCCGCAACGACGCGACGATCCCTCCGTACGTCGAGCGTCGACTGGACGAGGCCCGCGACTGTGGCGACCTCGATATCCAACGCGGCGAGATCGCGTCTGCATACGCGACAGACGAGGGATTACTGGTGCGGTTCGACGACGGTACGACCGCAACGAATGCGCAAGTCGTCCTCGCGACCGGACTGGATCCGGTCCCAGAGCACCCACTAGTTGGATCCGTCGCCGAGTCGTTGTCACTCGAACGCGGGGCCGGCGGCTTTCCGGTCCTCGACGACCGGACGCTCGCGTGGCGAGGGACCGATGGCACCGATTCTGCGGTGTACGTTTCGGGAGCGCTCGCAGAACTCAGTGTCGGTCCGTTTGCCCGGAACGTCGTCGGCGCTCGTCGAGTCGCAGAACGGCTCCTCGAATCACGAGCCCGGGCCGGTTCAAAGAGAGCGCTGTCGGCTCCCAGAGGAAAGTCCTAATGCCTTCGAACGACCTCACGCTCGCCTTCTCGCTACAGGCACTCGAGAAGCTCACACGACCGGAACGAGCGTTCGACGACGCCGCAACGTGGAGCAGCTACATCGGAATCGTTTCCTCCGAATCGTCCTTCGTCGAACGACGGCGAGTACGTGAGGCGGGATACCAGCAGGACTTCTTATCGGGTCCGCGTTCGATCGAAGAGGCACTCTCGAGTATTCGAAGTCACTTTGAGACGGACCGGTATGTGTTCGTCGGGACGGACGAGACCGACGGGATCGCAGAGACAGTGCCTGAGTGGACCTTCCAATCAGTGACCGACGCTGCAACGGCTGCGGACTGGCAGCTTGGGACCACGCCGTCAACTAGCGACGACTGGCCTTAGCGAGTCACTTCTGGGACCGAATGTCCGGTCCAAGTCATCCACGAGTAGCGGCCGGCAGCCTCAGAGAAACCGCCTGTCGGCCTGTTCTGATCGGATCGTCGATTCCGACGCATCAAGCCAGCCCGTCTGCACCTCGGACGGGATATCGAACTCGGGAACGAACGGTTTGATATCCAGCAATGGTGTCCCGTCGACGACGTCGAGACCGCTCACGGTCAGTTCCTGTTCGGTGACGGACTCGATTGCCACAACAGAGAGGCCGATCGAATTCGGACGTTGTGGCGCCCGTGTCGAGAAGACTCCTCGTCGTTCGTCATCGAGAAACGGTTCGACCCGCAGAGGAGCGTCATCGCTAGATGCGTGAAAATGGTACAATAGAATACAGTGCGAGAACTCGGCAAGATCCGCTAATCCATCCGCATACGACGCCTTGATCTCGACAGTTCCTGTGACTGAATCCGCTCCGATCGGTTGAATCGGCATTCCTTCTGGTGATTCGAACGGCGTCCGAACCACCCCAATCGATTCGTAGTTGAACGTGTCTTCGGGCACGTTCGTGGCTTCGTCTCGCACCGAAAAATCAGTATCGTGGCCGAGACAGATCTGTTCCGTGGCGTAGTGATTGCTCAGTGATTCTCGTGGATGTGGTTGCGCAGCGAATCGGTGTCGTCGAACTTCTCGTCGCACTCGGCACACGTGTTGTGGTGAAGCGCGACGTGCTGGGTCACGCCAGCAGCGCTCTGGAACTGTGCATCGCAGCTGGAGCAGGTGTACGACATTACATTAACAACCGAGTCTCCGAGACACTAAAAGGGTTATTAAAAATGGGGCCAGAGTGATTGATACGGACTAGTAAATCGACTCTCCAGCTAACTAAGATTGACCGGGTGGGACGTCCAAAAAGCCCGGCCCGACCAGAGCTAAGTCAGCTCTGTTGCCCGTTCACGGAGGGGCTGTGCGAGGCTTCTGTCGTCGGCCAGCGTCTCGAGTTCGTTCTTCGCTCGGCACTGACCGAGAGCATTCAGTGCTCGGCGGCGATACCGCCCGTCGAGGCCACTCATGACGACGACGAGGCGAAGTTGAGTGGTTGCCCTTGCTGCCGCGAGTCCGTCGACGGCGTCTTCCCGAGCGTCCCGCGGTACGTTCTTGCCGACGACTGTCTGAAAGAGCGAGCGTGGTGAGGACATCGTCAGTCGGCGAGGCCGACCTCTTCGGCACTGTTCTCGGCCGCTTCGGTGTCGTCGCTCTCCGCCGCTTCATCGTCGGAGTCGAACGTCGGGAAGCGGTCTTCGAATGCGCCCCAGTCGCCGTCCATCTCCTCGTCGGTCAGCGTCGCTGCATCGAGATCTGTTCGGAGCGCGTCGTGGTCCATGTCGGTGCCGATGAGGACGAGTCGTGTTCCTCTGTCACCCCACTCCTCGTCCCACGCTTCCTCCAGCTGAGGGTTCGTCTCGAAGTAGACCTCGCGCTCCTCGGTCGGAAGGGCCGCAATCCACCCGCCTGCAGGTGCGATTCGGATAGAGTGGCCAGCAGCATCTACCCCGAGTGTCATATCCTCACGCCCCGCGAGCCAGAAGTGGCCCTTCGATCTGACGACGTTCGTCGGAAACTCGTCCAGCAGCTCGGCGAATCGTTCGGGGTGGAACGGTCGGCGGGATTCGAAAACGAACGAGGTGACGCCGTGTTCCTCCTCCGCAGAGGCGTGCGGCTCCTGAAGTTCGCGTATCCAGCCGGCGGACCGACTCGCTGCTTCGAAATCGAACCGACCGGTGTCGACGATCGCTTCGGGGTCGACGGCGCCGTGTTCGGTTCGGAGGATCTCCGCGCGTGGTTGCAGCACCTCGATCATCTCTTCGATTTCTTCGAGCGTCTCCTCGTCGACGAGGTCACACTTGTTCAACAGGAGGACGTCACAGAACTCGATCTGTTCGACTAAGAGACTTCCAAGCTCCTTCTCGGTGTCGCCGTCCATCAGCGATTCCTTCGAATCGAACGTCGTCCAGAACTGGTGGGCGTCGACCACGGTGACCGTCGTATCGAGGTCGTAGTAGTCCATCGCCTCGATACCGGTCTCCTCGTAGAACTCCGTGGGATCGAGGTCGCCCTGGTCGAATCCCATGGTGAGCGTCTGGGCGACGGGCAACGGTTCGGCGACGCCAGTCGACTCGATGACCAGGTAGTCGAACTCGCGAGCTTGTGCGAGCTTCGCGAGCGCGTCCAGCAGGTCGCCGCGCAACTCACAACAGATGCAGCCGTTCGACAGTTCGATTAGATCCTCGTCGTCCTCCGAGATGTCCGAGTGTTCGGCCACACGCTCGGCGTCGACGTTCACTTCCCCCATGTCGTTGACGAGGACCGCGACGTCCAGGTCCGTTCGCGTGTTCAGGAGGTTGTTCAGCACGGTCGTCTTGCCCGCACCGAGGTTGCCGCTCAGCACGGTGACGGGAATCGTATCTCGACTCATCTGTTATTAAGACTAGAGCGTATATTATTTATAATTGGCTATCTACTACCTCGTGTTGTTAACAGTGACAGCAGAAGAAGCACGTAAACACGAGTCGCTCGACGTCGCAATCGTCGGTGCAGGCGCTGCTGGCGTCGGTGTTGGGGCCGTCCTCGCGGACCTTGGTCTCGACTCGTACGCCATCCTCGAGCGAGACGAAGTCGGAGCGTCGTTCCAACAGTGGCCAGCGGAGATGCGGTTCATCACGCCATCGTTTCCCAGCAACAACTTCGGTTGCCGGGATCTCAACGCCGTCACTACTGACACCTCACCGGCATTTGCGCTCGACCGTGAACACCCGACCGGCAGAGAGTACGCCGAATATCTCCAAGGAGTCGCCGAGTTTCACGACCTACCCGTCCGGACCGGTGTCGAAGTGGAGTCGGTACAGCGACACGACGACGGGTTCGTCCTTCATATGTCGACTGGCGCTGTCATCCAGAGCAGGTTCGTCGTCTGGGCGGCCGGCCAGTTCGGGCAACCGAACGACGAGCCGTTCCCCGGCGCGAGTCACTGCGTCCACAACGCCCGAGTCGAGTCCTGGAGTACGTTCGTCGACGAGTGTGTCGAGGACCCCATCGTCATCGTCGGCGGGTACGAGAGCGGTATCGACGCGGCCCTCGCACTCGCCGACCTGGGTCAGAACGTGCTCGTCGTCGACGAGGACGGGCCGTGGCAGTTCCGAGGACCAGATCCGAGCGAAGTGCTCTCCCCGTATACGAGCCAGCGGCTGCGGAAGGCACTCGAAGACGACGCACCGATCGCCCTCGAAGACGGAATCCGCGTCGAGCGCGTCGACATCGAGGAAGGGACGTTCGATCTACTCGGTACCGACGGAAGCTCGTTTACGACACGGAATCGACCGGTGCTCGCAACTGGATTCGAGCGCGGACTCGGTCTCGTCGACGAACACTTCGAATCCGAGAATGGCCAGCTACGGTTGACCGAACGGGACGAGTCGACCATTACCCCCGGCTTGTTCCTTGCCGGTCCACAGGTCGCGCACAACGGCCAGCAGTTCTGCTTCATCTACAAGTTCAGACAGCGCTTCGCCGTCGTCGCCGACGAAATCGCCACCAGACTCGACGTCGACCGAACTCCTCTCGACGAGTATCGTGAGAAGAGCATGTTCCTCGACGATTTGTCTTGCTGCGAACCCGACATGTGCGACTGCTAATCATGACCCGAGATACTCCGAAGAGAGACAGCCGAACCGAGCAAGCAAACGAGGCGAGAGACGACGACCGACACGTCTGTCGGATGACGGGCCGCGAACAGGGTCTCGTCGGGAAGTACGACATCTGGCTCTGTCGGCAGTCGTTCCGTGAACTGGCTCCGAAGATGGGATTCACAAAATATGACTGACACACCGGGCCTCACAGGTAACGTCCCATCGACGGACGACGACGGAAAGGAAACCGTCGTGGTCGTCGGTAAAGAGAGCGTCGGGAAGTCGGAACTCGTCGCTGGCCTCTCCGGGACGACGCCGAAGACTGGGAACTTCCGGGGAACGACCGTCGACGTCGAGCGATACGAGTCGGACGAGTTCGTCTTCGTCGATACACCCGGCATCCTGCTCGGGACGGACACCGAGACCACCCGAACGGCGATCAGCGCCGTCGAAGCAACCGAGACCGTGTTACTCGTCGTTCGCGCGACGAACATCGACGACGACCTCGGAGACCTGCTGCCGCTGGTGCAGGGAAAAGTCGGCGCGATCGCGGTGACGTTCTGGGACAAGGTCGAGAATCAGCCAGAGGCGCGTGAAAAATTGAACGCGCTCGCCGACGATCTCGGCGTCCCGCTCGCGCCGGTGGACGCGCGAAACGTCTCCCCCGTCGCAACTGACGGCGGGGACGCTGCGATCGACGGAGGTGACCGAAATCAACTGGTCAGCGTGCTTCACGACGCCGACGAGTTCCCAGGTCGGGTCGACCGGCAAACGGGAATTCATCTCGATCCCCCGGAGACGGTTCTCGAGCATCCGCTTCTCGGCCCGTTAGTCAGTATTGCCTTGCTCCTGTTGCCCGCCGCGGCCGCAGTCCACTTCGCAAACGCTGCGGCGGCCGAACTCTCCCCCCGAGTGGGTACGCTCTTGGAACCCGCGGTCCAGTGGGCCAACGCTCTTCCAGGACCGCTCGCAGCAGTTCTGGGTGGCGACTACGGCCTGCTCTCGATGGGACCGTTCCTGTTCGTCTGGGCTGGGCCGACCATCCTCATCTTCGCGGTCTTCATGGCCGTCTACAAGCAGAGCGGACTCGTCACGCGAATCACCGCCTCACTCCATCCACACCTTCGGCGCGTGGGGCTCACCGGTCGGGACCTCGTTCGTGTGGTGATGGGATTCGGGTGTAACGTCCCGGCGGTCACCAGCACTCGAGGCTGTTCGGATTGTACGCGCCGAACGACCGTCTCGGCGATCGGGTTCGGGTCGGCCTGTTCCTACCAGTTCCCAGCGACGCTCGCCGTGTTCGCAGCCGTCGAGATGCCGTGGCTCGTCCTCCCGTATCTCGGGGTTCTCACGACCACGACGCTCGTCTACGCGCGTCTAATCGCACCCGAGCGTGCGCGAACGTCGTCACTCGCAACCGAGAACCGTGCGTTCCTCCAGTGGCCGACCTGGCAGTCAGTATGGCGCGAGACCAGAACCGTGATTCGGAGTTTCTTCCTGAAGGCGCTCCCTGTCTTCGCCGGGATCGTCCTCGCCGCATCACTGCTCGATTATCTCGGCGTCTTAGACGTGATTGGAGAGGCACTCGGACCAGTGATGGGGCTGTTCAACCTCCCCGGTGAGACAGCACTCGTCGTGGTTCTGGGGTCGATCCGCAAGGACGGTTTGCTCCTGTTACAGTCGGATGGCCTCAGCGCGACGCTGTCCGCGATGACGCCCGTGCAGGTACTGACGGCCGTCTACCTCGCGGGAGTATTGCTTCCGTGTCTGGTGACGGCGATCACGGTCGCGAAGGAACTCTCCCCGAGGTACGCTGGTCGGATGCTGCTCCGGCAGGCAGCAGCTGCGACCGGCTTCTCGCTACTCATCGGATGGGGCGGTGCTGTCCTCTTCTAGTCGATGACCACCGACACTATGACGCTCGCGTTCGAGCTTGCGGCGCTTCGGCAGGTTCGTGAGCCACAGGCGGTGGTCGTCGATGCACGCCGATGGGCGCGAAACGTCGGTCTCGTCTCGACCGGGTCCTGCACCGCTCACGCCTTCAGTGCCGAGCACCTCATTCGTCGAGACTTCCAGGTCGCGCCGACCACCTCGAGCTTCCAGCACCTCTCTAGCCGGCACACGACCGAGAGACATGTTCTGGTCGGAGAGGCTCCCGACCGTCCCGATTACCTCCCTCAGCATCACTGGGAGTATTTCGCTCTCGCAGACGCTGCGAGTGCTGCTGGCTGGGAAATCGAGAATAAAGAAACCACGTCACGGATACAATTGACCTCCTGGTTGGCTCGTGTACTCAGGAGCTTAGGATGAGAGATACCGGTAGGAGAGTGCCTCAAGAGTGGGGATAATCGAGTATCAGAGATCCTACGTCCGGAACTATCCGTTGACCCCAGTGATGTCCCAGGCATCACCCGAACTCCCGGAGGAATCAAATTCGGGGGCGCTAATCAGGACGAAGGCACTTTCTTCCTCACCGTTCCTGATCTGCCTCGTTGCCTCGGGCGCGATCCAGACGGCATCTCCCTCTTCAACAGGCACCGATTCTTGATCGATTTGGACTTCTGCAGCCCCGCTGACCAGCACGTAAACTTCCTCGTGCTCATCATCGACGTGGTCGTGCGGTTCACTGTTCCATCCTGGAGGGCATCGAGAGAACGTCACGCCAACCTGTCGACAGCCGAGCGGTTCACTGAGGAAATGCTTCGCATCCGAAACCTGTTCGACGTCCTCGTAGTTCACCTTCCGATAGCTCATGTACGCAGTCCCGAGTTCGAAGTATTAATATTTCATGTAGAATTAGCTATCATTGGTAACAATGGGGCAAATAGTAACAGTCTCTTTTCCGGTAGGGCGAGATATTCGTCTACACGAGTAGTATCCAAATACGCAGGTAGCGCCACAGAACGGCCGTTTCCGCGGCCACATCCATCGCGCCTCTCCTACCTGGAATTAATGGCGGAATCGCTCTCGGCTTCCTCCACCGGCGCGCATCTCCACGCGTACTACCTGATTCGAGGAGAGAGTCCCGCCGTTCACGGCGGGCGTGAATCCAACCACTTACAGTCCGAACCACGCGCTTATGCCCGCCTGGGTCATCTCTCCGGTAACTCAACGCGGAAAAGTGGAGGTGGTTTGGCGTTCCTCCCGTCGGCGTGGTCGATAACAGACCTTCGACCGGGCCACGCCCACCGACGCACCTGCCGAAAGGCGGGTATCAACAACGCGAGCCTGCCGCGATTGAGCCTGTCCACCGTGGCAGAAAGGACAGGCGTGTCGATGGCACGACCCGTGCCCGGACGCGGAGCAATCGGCGTCCGGGGGCATCCCCCAACCCCTTCGCGGGCGACGGGGATGCACGGTGCAAGGAGATACCGCGTCCCTCGGGACGCGCAACCCGCCACATCCCTCACGGGACTCACGTATCGCGCACAAACCGAGACACCCCGCTCACGCGGGTGGATTTGCCCCCGTCGGACGCACCGGAGTCCCATGCACCGTTTTCAGTGGTGCGATGGCCGGAGCGGCCCCGAGCGCGGATGGGGAACCCTCGTCGTTCACGACGAGGAGGATGTCATGAAGACATCGAGTCACGCTACCGTGAGCGAATCTATCGCCTCTTCCAGCCGAGAGGAGACACGTCGTCACTCCTCTTCTAGCCGGGACTGCCACTCCTGCACTTTTGCGAGCAGTTCTACCGGGGGTGTTTCGTTGACATCCGTCCCACGAAGTTCATCTAGCACGGATTCGGTCGCCGGGTCGAGTGCGTCATCTTTCCCCCCATCAGCGGTCGCCGCTCGTCCGTCCGGCGGCGCGTCGCGCCGCCCGCCGCCCGAGAACTGGCCGGTCCCGAGGTCGAACACGACCTGCTGGGTCTCACCGCCCTCGCGCTCGCTGCCGAGGACGTCGATCGCTTCGTCCTCGCGGAGCCGGCGGAGCACCTCGCGGGCTCGTGAGACGACCGGGTCGGGGACACCGGCCAGCTCCGCGACGTGAATCCCGTACGAGCGGTCCGTCGCCCCGTCGACGACCGACCGGAGGAAGGTGACGTCCCCGTCGCGCTCTTCGGCGGCGACGTGGACGTTCTCGACGCCGTCGATGTGTTCTGCGAGCCCGGTCAGTTCGTGATAGTGCGTGGCGAACAGCACCTTCGGCGAGGCGACGTTCGACTGGGCGGACGAGAGGTACTCGGTCGCGGCCCACGCGATACTGATGCCGTCGTACGTCGCGGTCCCTCTGCCCACCTCGTCCAGAATTACCAGTGAGTCCTCGGTCGCGGAGTGCAGGATGTTCGAGAGCTCCTGCATCTCGACCATGAACGTCGAGCGGCCCTGTGCGAGTTCGTCGAGCGCGCCGACGCGGGTGTAGATGCCGTCGACGAGCCCCACCGTCGCGCGGTCGGCAGGGACGAAACTACCCACCTGCGCGAGCAGCACGATCAGCGCCGACTGGCGCATGTAGGTCGACTTCCCGCTCATGTTCGGCCCGGTGACGACGAGGAAGCGGCGCTCGTCGTCGGTATCCGTACACATCCGGAGGTCGTTCGGCACGAACTCGACGTCCTGCTCCACGACCGGGTGCCGACCGGCGGTCACGTCCAGGTCGTCACTGTCCGTCAACTCGGGGCGGGTCCAGTCGTTGCGCACGGCGTGGGTCGCCAGCGACGCCAGCGTGTCCAGTTCCGCGACGGCCCGACCGACCGACTGGAGCAGGTCGGCCCGCTCGGCCACCCGCTCGCGCAGTTCCCGAAAGAGTTCGTACTCCAGTTCCCCGCGGGCCTCCTCCAGCCTGAGTATCTCGCGTTCTTTCTCCCGGAGTTCGGGCGTGACGAACCGCTCTGAGTTCTTCAGCGTCTTGATGGCCTCGTACCGTTCGGGGACGTCGTCGGCCTGACTCTTGCCCACCTGCACGTAGTAGCCGTCCGTCTTGTTCCGGTCGACCGAGAGCCGCGAGAGGCCTGTCTCGCGTTTCTCGCGCTCGGCGAGCGTCTCTACCCACTCCAGCGCGCTCTCGTGGCGCTCGACCAGCTCGTCGAGTTCGTCGTCGAACCCGCGGCACAGGAGGCCACCCTGCGTCACCGTGTTCGGGGGGTCCTCGGCCAGCGCCTCGGCCAGCGTCTCACGCAGGTCGGCGGCGGCCTCGCGGTCGACCGATTCGAGGACGCCCGCGGCCGGGGACTCGCGGAGTCGCTCGGTGTCCAGCGCGGCGTCCAGTTCTGGGAGGAGCGCCAGCGTGTCCCGGACCCGCAACAGCGCGCCGGCGTCGGCGCTCCCGCTCACCGACCGGGAGGCCAGTCGTTCGAGGTCCGAGGCCCCCGAGAGGAGTTCGTGGAGTCGCTCGCGGGCCATCGCGTCGGCCGCCAGCGCGGCCACGCCGGACTGCCGGCGGGCGAGTTCACCGCGACGCTGGAGCGGCCGGGTGAGCCACTCCTTCAGCAGGCGACCGCCCGCTGCCGTCTCGGTGTGGTCGACCGTGTCGAGGAGGGACTGCCCCGCCCCGGTCATCGTCTCGACGAGTTCGAGGTTGCGCTGGGTGGTGGCGTCGAGCGTCACCTGCTCGTCCGGGTCGTACGTGCCGATGCGGGTGACCGAGGCGAGCACCCCGACGCCCGTCTCGTCGACGTACGCGAGCGCCGCGCCGGCGGCCCGCGTCGCCACCGCATCGGCGCCCGAAGCGTCGTCGAGGCCGACGCTCTCGGCGGCCGCCCCGAACTGCTCGCGGAGGGTGTGACGCGCCCGTCCCGGCGCGAACGCCTCGGCGTCGTGGAGGGTGAGGGTGGTGTCGACGCGCTCTCTGGCGCGAGTGAGGAACGCGTCGTCGTTGCGCAACTCGGGGCCGGGGAGGAGTTCCGTGGGGGCGAATCGGTAGAGCTCGGTCAGGGCGCGCTCGCGGGCGTCCGGGCCGGTCACGGCCGTCGCCCGGAACTGCCCTGTCGTCACGTCGAGGAACGCGAGACCGACGCGGTCGCCCTCGCGGACGACGGTGGCGAGGTAGCGCGCGTCGGTGTCCGTGGGGTCGACCAGCGTCCCCGGGGTCACGACCCGTGCGACGCGGCGCTCGATGTCCCCGCCGTCCTCGAACTGGTCCGCGACGGCGACCCGGTAGCCACGCTCGACCAGCGCCTTCAGGTACGGCGTGAGGTCGTCGACCGGCACGCCGGCCATCGAGTAGTTCTCGCCGCCCGAGGAGCGTTTCGACACCTTCAGGTCCAACTCGGCGCCGACCGTCTCGGCGTCGTCACCGAAGAACTCGTAGAAGTCGCCCATCTGCATCGCCAGCAGGTCCGCCTCGGCCCCCTGTTTCAGGTCGAAGAACTCGCCGACGATACCGTCTGCCATACCGACCGAATCGCGGGCCGGCGGACAAGAACGTGTGGGTTCCGGGCCGGAACTGACCGCCGTGGTCACGGACCCCTCGCCTTCGGGTCGAACTCCCCGGCCGCCGGGGTGTCCGACCGTCAGGGTCGCGTTCGCGCCCGACGGCTCCACTTCCGCCCCGGACTCACGGGCCGCTCCGGCGTCGGGGCAAGACGGATACGCCCCGGCTTCGTCGCCCCGTACATGACCGAGGGACCCCTCTCAGCGCAGACGGCGGTGGTGACGGGCGCGAGTTCCGGTATCGGGCGGGAGACGGCCCGCGTCCTCGCCCGTGAGGGCGCGAACGTGGTGCTGGCGGCCCGTCGTGAGGAGCGCCTACACGAGGTGGCCGACGACCTTGAGGCGGCCCACGACGCCGAGACGCTCGTCGTCCCCACGGACGTCCGCGACGAGGACGCGGTCGCCGACCTCGTGGACGCCGCAGCCGCCCAGTTCGGTGACCTCGACGTGGTGGTCGCCAACGCCGGGCTCGCCCGCGGGAGCGACGTCGAGTCGATGACGAGCGAGGCGTACCGCGCGATGCAGGACACCAACACCGACGGGGTGTTCTTCCTCACCCGCGCGGCCATCCCGTACCTGAAGGAGTCCGGTGGCCACCTGATCTACGTCGGGTCGTACGCCGGCGAGTACCCACGGCCGTACAACCCGGTGTACGCGGCGACGAAGTGGTGGCTACGCGGGTTCGCCAAGTCCGTCTCCGGGCAGGTCGGCGAGGACGACGTGGGCGTCACCGTCGTCAACCCCGCCGCGGTGCGGACGGAGTTCGACCTCGACGGGACGAGTCAGGCCGAACGGTTCGCCCCCGGCGAGGTGGTCGAACCCGCCGAGGTGGCCGAGGCCATCGCGTTCGCCGCCGAGCAGTCGCCGTCGATGGTCCACGAACTGAGCCTCTACGAGCGCGACAAGCTCACCGGGCTCTGAACTCGACCGAGACGGCCGACTCCGGGTCGGTCGGCCCGCGCACGTAGCGCGGCCGCTCGCCGGTCCGGTCCACCGCGAACGCCCGGAGCGTCACGACCAGTCGCCCCCCGTCGAGCGTCGCGCGCAGGACCACCCCCTCGCTGGTGACGACGACGTAGGGTGGGGCCGCGACGGGGGGAGCCGACAGCGTGGTACCCGCCCGGTCGACACACTCGGCGAGCAGGGCCGGCGACGCCTCGGCCAGCCCCGACCGCTCCAGAAACGACTCGAACGGGTCGACCACGGCCGTCCGGTCGGTGGTCCCGTCGCCGGCCCAGCCGTCGGCGACCCGGTCCGCGCAGGCCAGCACCCCCTCGACGAACGCGCGGCGCTCGCCCAGCAGGTGCTCGCGGGCGCCGGCGGGGTCGACCATTCAGTCCGCGGCGGCCGCGCAGTTGTTCGGTCCCAGCTCCACCTCGAACGCCTCGTCGGCGGCCAGCTCCGCACGGCCGAGGTTCGCCTCGATTATCTCCTCGAAGTTGGCCGGCCGCGGCGGTACGTCCGCGAGCACGCGCTCAACGAACGCCTCGCGGTCCTCGGAGAACACCGAGAGCGACTCGCGAAGGTCGCCGAGGCGGGCGGTGTAGCTCCCGTCCGCGCTGGGCACGTCGCCGGGCGTGTAGTGCCCCGGCGCGACGAGGGTTCCGTCGTCGAACCGTGCCAGTCGCTCCGTGAGCGTGCGGTGGAGTTCGCGGGCGTACTCCTCGGCACCCTCCGCGCCCTCCTGCAGGTCCGGCCGCGGCACGCCACGCGCGAACAGGCCGTCGCCGGTGAGGAGCACCTCGCCGACCCGCAGCGAGACCATCCCGGTCGTGTGGCCGGGCGTGGCGACCACCTCGACCTCGGTCTCTCCGATTCGGAGCGTGTCGCCGTCCCCGACCGTCTCGACGTCGAAGGTGACGCCACGCTCGACGGCGCGGGCGGACATCACGGGCGCCGCACCGGTCGCCGCGGCCACGTCGCGCAGGCCGGAGACGTGGTCGGCGTGGACGTGCGTGTCGACGGCGTAGCGGAGCTCGGCGCCGTAGTCGGTCGCGTCCGCGGCGTAGCGGTCGGCGAACGCGCGCAGTGGGTCGACGACGAGCGCGTCGCTCCCCGAGACGACGAGGTACGCGAGACACCCCGAGGAGGGCCGGCGGTACTGGACGACCGTGGCGTCGCCCGTCGCGTCGCTCGGCAGCTCGGTCGCCTCGTAGACGCGAGCGTAGGCCTCCATCCCGCCCGCGAGGTTGACGGCGTCGACGCCGGCCTCGCGGAGCATCGCGGCCACCTCGTCGCTGGCCTCGCCGCGCGGACAGACCGCGACGAGCGGTCCCTCGACGTCGGGGACGAGGTCCGTGACACCGCCGGTCACCTGCGCGGAGACGAACTTCACGTACGGCACCTCGACCCGGTCGACGGTCGGGCCGTCGAGCTTCCAGGCGTCGACCTCCTCGCGGTTCCTGATGTCGAGCAGCGTCACCTGCTCGCCGGCGTCCAGCCGTCGCTGGAGGTCGGCCGCGGTGATGGCGTCGTCGCTCATGGCCTCCGGTAGGCGGCCGAGGCGGATAACTTCGGGTGGGGGAAAGGCTACCCGGCTCGGCGACCACGGGTCGCTCATGAACGGCGAGGCACTCGTGGACGCGGTCCGTGAGAGCGAGGCGACGGCACTGGAGCGACTCGGGAAGGAGAAGGCACTCATCGCGGAGACGGACGCGTCGCTCGAGCGGGGCGACGTGCTCCGGGCGGCCGCCGCGGCCGAGGCGCGCGCGGAGGCGACGTTCGCGGCGTGGGCGGCCGACGAGCCGGACGACACCGCCCGCGAGGTGTTCGAGTCCGTCGCCGAGACGGAGGCCGACCACCGCGAGCGCATCGAGGCCCTGCTCGGCGAGTCGGTCGCCGACCCGGACCCGGACCCGGACCCGGACCCACTCCACGGGTACCTCCGGGGGCTGGAGTCGACCGCCGAGCGGGCGGGCGCGGGGCTGATCGGCCGGCCGCTGGCGGCCGAGCGCACGCTCCTGCAGGTGGTCAACTTCTTCGTCAACGAGGCGGAGAACGCCGCTGCCGACGAGTTCCGGACCATCCGGAGCGAGACGCAGGCCACCGTCGAGACGGGCGCGGAGGTGCTCGACGCGGTCTGTGTGGCCGACGGTGACTGGGTGCGCGCGCAGAAGGCCGCCGAGGACGCCATCGGGACGGCGTACGACGACTACGCCGAGACGCTCACCGGGATGGGACTGGACCCGAAGCCGGTCTGCTAGCGCTGGCGTGGTGGGCTGACAGGCGGGACCCGCTCGGTCGCTCTCCGGAGGCGGCGCCCCGCACAACGACCTCGACCGACCCCCGGCGACGGTCTGGTGATAGCCGGAAGTGGTCCCGGCTCCCCACTTCAACCTACGTCCGGACCGTCGAGAGGACGAGCGTCGAGAAGTCCGTCTCCGAGAGGTACCCCTCCTCCAGCGCGTACAGCCACCCCTCGCGGGCCTCCCAGCGGCCCTTCGGGTCCCGGTCGGAGACCGGTCCGTCCTCGATGTCGTACACCCACGCGTTCACGTCGCGCGGCTCCCAGCCGTCCTCGCGGGCGTCGAGCAGGACGTTCAGCAGGCGCCCGATCTCGCTCTTCGCCACGCCCTCTCCCTTCGTCGCCGTCTCGTAGGCGACGTGCAACGCCCCCTCGGACTCGGTGTAGTCGACCACGTACACCCCGTGACTCATCAGTCGCTCCTCCAGTCGTTCGGCCAGCTCGTCGTCCGAGACACTCATACCGCTCCCTGGGGGCTCCGTGCTATTCGGTGTTCCCGTCGCGTGCCTCGACCACCCCCCGGACCGTCGAGGCGAGTTCGTCGTACCGCTCGGTCCCCACACCCTTCCGGACGTAGGCGGTGTCGTCGAGACGCCCCACCCGGTCTTCCAGTTCGTCCGACCCCTTGTTCGTGAACATGACGAACGGGACGTCCTCCGTCTCCCGGATGGTCTCGAGCAGGTCCATGCCGTCGACGGCGGGCATCCGGTAGTCGCTGACGACGCAGTCGACCCGCTCCTCCCGGAGGACGCGACAGGCGTCCAGCGCGTTCTCGGCCGTCGCCACCTCGAACCCGTCCTCGCGCGACAGGAACTGGTCGGCGATGGTGAGGAGGTGCGGGTCGTCGTCGACCACCAGTACGTGTATCGGTGTCGTGGACCCGTCGGACGGTTTCCGTCTGGCCGGCGTCTCTGTCGTCATGGCGTGGGGAGCGTCGGGCCGCCCCGACGGATGGGGAGCGTATGTGCTCGGTGGTCTTGTGTGTTTGTGTCACTCACACTGGACCCGCTGGCGGCACTCCCTCCGGCTCAGACCGGGTCCGGTGCGACCGACTGGAAGCCGACGACGGCGTCGCGAAACGAGTCCGGAACCCGCACCGACCCTCCGCCCTCGGCGTCGACGGCGACGTGGGTGGCCGTCCCCGACGCGAGTGTCTCCTCGCCCCGACGACACCGCCACTCGAACGTGAGGCTACTGTTCCGGATGGCGCCGACGTAGGTACCGCAGACGAGGTCGTCGGGGAACCTCGCGGCGCCGTGGTAGTCCACGTCGACGTTCACGACGTGCGTCTCCCAGCCCTCCGCGACGAGCTGGTCGTAGGGGTAGTCGATCGCCTCGAGGAACGCCGCGAACGTCTCGTCGAGGTAGGTGAGGTACTCGCCGAAGAACACCACGCCCTGCGCGTCCGTCTCGGCGAACCGGACCCGCGTCTCCCACACGTCGTGGTACGGATCGGCCGCCTCGTCCGCGTCGCTCGAATCGAGTTCGTCTGCCATACCCCGAGGGGTCGCCGGGTGCGGATAAGCCTACGCCCCCCGGCGGATTCGTCAGTCGTGGTCGTGGTCGTGGCCACCGCTGCCACCGGGCGCGTCGAAGTCGAAATCCCCCTCGTAGCCGCCGGCCACGTCCACGTCGAGCGCGCCCGAGTCGAACAGCGAGGCGCCGAAGTACGTCTCGCGCATCGTCGTCGCGAGGACGCCGTCCCGGTCGAACGCGAGCACCACCGCGAGGAACGGCAGGTCGTGGTGGTCGACGACGAACGCGGCGAACGGCGGGTCCTCGGCCTCGGTGAGTCGTTCGAGCAGGGGTTCGAGCGGCTTCACGCCGTCGCGGAACTCCTCGAACAGGTCGCGCTGGCCCGGCTGGTCGGCGAAGGTGTAGACGACGCCGACCGGCTGGCCGCCCTGTTGCCCGACCAGCACCCGCGACCCCATCGGCTGGCCGGCCTCCTCCGCGTCGCGCCACGCTCCGTGGGCGTCGCCGAACAGGTCCTCCCGCGTGCGGGTGAACGCGACCGTCGTCTCCTCGATGACCTCGAGGTCGTCGAACCGCGGGTCACCGTCGTCCCACACGAGCTCGGCCCGGAGGCGGTTGCCCGCCGTCACCCCGTCGACGGCCGACTGCAACGGCTCGTCGTACCCCTCGCGGGCCACGTACGTTGGGTCGGCGCTCTCGACGTCGAGCAGGAGCCACTCCGCCCGGTCGCGTGTCGACTCCAGCACGCGGTACTCTCCCTCGGTGGTCTGCTCGGTCACGCCCGCCCGTAGGAGGGGCCCGTACAAGTCGGTGTGGCTTCGTGGTCGGTGGGCACGTCCGCGAGGCCAACGGCCAAGAGCCTGCAGTGCCTACTCGGAGTATGAGCAACGAACCGCGCGAGATGCCCCAGACCGACGAGGAGTGGCGGGAACTGCTGACCGACGAGGAGTACCGCATCCTCCGCGAGAAGGGGACCGAGCCGAAGTTCTCCTCGGACCTCATCGACTACGAGGGCGAGGGGACGTTCACCTGCGCCGGCTGTGGCACCGAACTGTTCGACTCGGACACGAAGTTCGGCTCCGGAACCGGGTGGCCCTCCTTCTACGACGCGAAGGAGGGCGCCGTCGAGTTCGAGGAGGACCGCTCGCACGGGATGGTCCGCACGGAGGTCCTCTGTGCGAACTGTGGTGGCCACCTCGGCCACGTCTTCGACGACGGGCCGAACCCGACGGGCCAGCGGTTCTGCATCAACGGGGCGGCGCTGGACGTCGAGGAGTGACGTCGGGCACGCTCCCCCGACCCACCACGCTTTTCTGAACGCCCGGTCAGCGACTATCCGATGCCTGTCGCCCTCCACGAGCACCGTCGCCCCCGTCGACCAGTATCGTCCGCCCGCCAGTTCCCCCCTTCCCCCCACGGTGGTGTGTGGTAGATGGGTCGTGACTCCGGCCTGCAGATCGACAGCGTCGGCGGGCCGAAGACGCTCGCGGGTGCCGTCGGCTTCCTGCTCGTCGGCCTCGCCATCACCGGCTACGGCGTCTACGACTACACCCAGCAGTCGGACGCCATCGACGACGCCGTCGAGGTGGACGCCACCGTCACGGAGGTGGGCATCGAGAGCCAGTCGAGCAGTTCGACCCGCGGCGTGAACTACGAACCGCAGGTCCGGTTCACGTACCAGTACGACGGGGAGACCTACGAGGGGACACGGCTGTTCCCCGCGACGACGGCCCCCGAGTACGAGACCGAGTCGGCCGCCCGCGACGCCGTGCGCGAGTACGAGGCCGGCGAGAACGTCACCGCGTACGTCGTGCCCGACGACCCGGACGGGGCGTTCCTCCGGGCCCAGCGCTCGGACACACCGCTGACACTCGCGGGTATCGGCGGGGTCCTGTCGCTGCTCGGCGGCGTGCTGACGGTGAAGCGCTACCGCGAACCCTGACGCGCTACTCGAACACCCGGCTCTCCGCCTCCAGTTCCTCGATGCCACGAGCCACCTCGCTCGCCTGCTCCGGGAACAGCGCCACCTCCACCTCGTTCCCGTCCGCGTCGGCGAACGCGAGTTTCACCCGGTTGTCGCCGAACTCCCGGACCTCCACCTCGTCGACGTCGTAGAGTTTCGCCGTCGCCGACTGGTTCGACGGGCCGACGTGCTTGAGCGCGCCCTCGTCGAGTTCGAACAGGAACCGGTCCATGTCGAGCGTGAACATGGGAGAGGCGACGGCGCCCGTGGAGATAGGCACTCGGGTGGGCCGGTCGAGCGTTCGGCGGGTGGCCGAGACGCGGCCGCCGCTCGGGACGTGCTGCCTCGAAAGAACGGTATCGTCGTCTATCGCGTGACGCGACGGACGAGTGTCGGTGTTACTGGCGGACGACGTTCGACGCGCGCGGTCCCTTGGGGGACGATTCGATGTCGAACTCGACCTCTTGGCCCTCCTCGAGGTCCGGACCGCCCACGTCCTCCATGTGGAAGAACACGTCCTCGTCGTCGTCGACCGCGTCGTCGTCAGTCGAGATGAAACCGTAGCCGCCTGTGTCGTTGAAGAAGTCAACTTTACCGGTTGCCATTACAGACGAACGTTGTGTGGTCCGGGGGATAACGCTTGCGAGGGTCGAGGTACCACGACCCGCCACCGGGGCGGTGGAGCTTCGACGCACCTGCCGGCCCACCGCGAGGCACCGGAAACCGGGCGACTGAGCGGGGGCGGTACCGGCAACCACGTCCTGTTCGATCACGTAGGTATATGTGCTGTGTTCACATAGTACAATCTGTACCGACATGAAACAGTGTCACCGCTGTCTGGCGGTCGTCGACGAGTACACTCTGGACAAACAACTCGAGCCCCTGCGCGACCTGACGGTCGACGACTTCAACCTCTGTGCGGACTGTACGACCATCGTCCCGGACGCGTGTGTGGACTGCGGCGGTGCGGTGTACGTCCCGCGCGGGTCGACCGACCCCGACATCTGCCCTGCCTGCCGGGTCGACCGCATCCGGCACACCGGCGAGGACCCCGGCTGGACCTGCGACACGGTGTCGAGCTGAGCGGGCACCGGTTCGGCCGGCCAGCTCTCCGTTCACCAACTCGTGAGCGCCTGCCGGCCGAAGGTCCGGGTCAGCAGGCCGACGAACGTCACCGCAGCCGACACCGCCGCGGCACCGCCGACGAAGAACACCCACGCCATCCCCGGCCCGGCCATCAGGAGGCCGCCGAGGATGGGCGCGCCGACGCTGCCGGGGCGCCAGACGATCTCGCGGATGCCGAACGAGGAGGCCACGCCCGAGGAGTCGCTGTCGGCTCCCTCGTCGGCGAACAGCGCCATGCTCGCGGGTTCGCGGAAGGCGTCGGCCACACCGAGCAGACCGTTCAGCGCGAGCAGGGGGAGGAACGCGGGCGAGAGCGCACCGACGACGGGGAAGGCGACGGGCGCGCCGAGCGCCGCGCCGATGGCCGGCGAGAACGGCACGCACAGCGCCACCAGCCCGTAGGCCCCGCCGCCGGCGAAGACGAACACGGAGCGACCGAAGCGGTCGGAGAGCCGCCCGGTGTAGGGCTGGGCGAGCATGTTCGTCACCTTCTCGGCGGCGATGACGACGCCGACGACGAGGCCGCCCGCCGCGAGCGTGGAGTAACCGAGACCGCCGCGAGCCACCTCGACGCCGGCGTAGATGGGCACCCACGTCCGGACGAGGGTCACGGCGACGGCGTACTGGGCGCGGAAGCCGGTGAGCGTGAGGATGCGGTCGTTGAACGCGAGGCCGGTGAACGGCGCGCCGTGGATGCGCGTCTCGTCGCGGGGGACGAACAGCGCGACGCCGAGGAACGCGAGCGCAAACAGGGCCACGAGGATGGCGTAGACGACCTCGAAGCCGTAGACGGAGTAGATGGCACCCGCCGCGATGGGGCCACCGACGCCGGCGGCCAGCCGGGCGGCGTTGGCCTTCCCGATGTGGTTCGCCCGCTCGGTCGTCGGCGAGAGTTCGCCCACCGTCGAGAGCGCGATGAGTGACGTGCCGGTGATGGCCGCGCCCTGCAGGCCGCGGACGAGGACGAACGAGAACGAGCCGTCGACGAGCGCGAACGCGACGTAGGTGAGGAGCGAGAGCGCGAGCGAGCCGAGCAGGACGAGCCGCTTGTCGTACCGGTCGCCGGCCCACGCCAGCGGGACGATGGCGGCGGCCTGCCCCAGCGTCAGCCCGGCGGTGAACAGCCCGACGACGAAGTCCGAGGGCTGGAAGAGGTTGATGTAGTCGGGCAGGAGCGTGGCGAGGGTGACGAGGCCGAAGCCGCCGGCGAACCGCGTGACGTAGAGCGCGAGGAACTGCAAGCGGCGGTCGGTGTCGGACACGGCTCGAACGGCGGGTGGCCCGGGCAAGGCGGTTGTGGTTCGCGGTGCTGCCCCCGTGCGCTCCCGGTGTGGCGATTCGACAGGCCCTTTATCTCCGCCCCGGAAACGCGATGCATGAACTCGGACGCCGACATGGGTCGGAGGGCGTTCCTCCGGACGAGCGCGGGTGCCGCGGCCGCGACGGCCGCCGCCGCGAGCGCGGGGACTGCCGCCGCACAGGACGAGGTCGACTACGGTGGCTGGTTCGACGACGTCTCCAACTTCGAGGGGACCGAGGACTTCACCGGGCAGGACACGGTCCGCGTCGAGGTGGGCGCGCAGGGCAACGGCGGCGCGTTCGCGTTCGAGCCGCCGGCCATCCGCGTCGACCCCGGCACCACCGTCGTCTTCGAGTGGACCGGCGAGGGCGGCCAGCACAACGTCCTCGAGGACGGCGGGGGTTACGAGTCCGAACTGATACAGGAGGCCGGCGTCCACTTCGCCGTCCAGTTCGAGGGCGAGGGCATCTCGAAGTACGTCTGTCAACCCCACGAGACCCTCGGGATGAAGGGGGCCGTCGTCGTCGGGAGCGGCGAGGGCGACGCCACCGGCAGCGCCGTCGAACCCCCGGCGGCGACCGAGGCGCCGGGCGGGAACGGCGGTGGTGGCGGCGGTGGCGAGGGCGGCGATGGCGGCACGGGTGGCGAGGGTGGTGAGGGCGGCGGCGAAGGAGGCGAGTTCGCCATCACCGACCTCGTCAGCGGCCCGGCGGGGCTGGCGATGCTCGCGATGGTGATGGCGCTGTTCTCGCCCATCGTGTTCGCCGTCGTCCTCTCGCTCGTCTACCGCGACCGCGAGGAGTAGGGAACGTTCTCCAGTCGCTCGAACGCCCCTGTCGTGACCGGCGAGCAGACGGGCGAGTCGCGGTACGACTGTACCGCACCGCTGTACTGCCGGTCGGCTCCGAGCGCGTCTGCCCGACTACGCCACCCGCCAGACGCCCTCCACCCGGTCCATCAGCGACACCACGACGACGTGTGGGAGCGTCAGCACCGCGATGAGGACGAGGTAGAGCCCCACCGTCTCCGGGAGCGTCCCCGGCCGGACGGGGACGAGCCAGTAGAACCCCGCGAGGAACGCGAGCGAGACGAGCGTGAGCGGTGCGGCGTCGCGGTAGAACCCCGCCAGCGCCGCGACGGCGTCCCCCCGGCGGAGCGCCCGCTCGCCGTCCGAGTCGAGCGTCACCAGCCGAGCGACGTGTCGCACCGCGTGCCAGAGACAGAAGTAGACACCCACAGCGAGTATCGGCGGGACCGCGAGGAAGAACGCCCACAACAGCGTGGTCTCGCCGGCGTCGCGGCGCCACCCGGCGTCCGCGAGGCCGCCCGGCGCCCGCGCGAGGCCGACTGCCAGCGTCGCCACGGTGAGCAGCGCGAACCCGACCCCCAGCGCGAGTCGCGTCTCGACACGAAACAGGGGGTCGAGCGCGGCCGCTTCGACGCCGAATCGCCCGACCAGCAGGGTCGCCACCTCGCGGTACTGGTCGACGCCGAGGAGGAGCGGGACGAGCATCGGCAGCCCACCACGGACGACCAGCGTGGCGACGCGCTGCCCGGTCGTCCGGAGGTGTTCGACCCCCTCCAGCGCGACGAGCGCGTGCACGTCGCCCTGTCCCCAGTGTGCCCACGTCATCGCGATGAAGAAGCCGAACGAGGCGACGGGTGCGAGGAACCACGCGGCGAGGTACGCGCCGCCCAGGACGCCGTAGAGCACGCCCACCCCGGCGAGCGACCGGAGCGTGGGTGCCTCACCGCGGACGCGCGTCGGCGCGAGGTGGTCGACGGCGCCGTGGGGCAGGCCGAGGAGGAGCGCGCTCACCGCGAGCGGGACGTACTGGACGACGAGCGGCACCTCGAGGCCGAGCGCGAACGGGAGGACGACCAGCGCGTGGAGCACCCAGACGGGCCGGATGGCGGTCCCGTCGAGCGTCTCTCGGACGGCGGCGTACCGGCCGTCGAACGCCGACCCGACTAGCGCCACCGGCGGATCACCCACTCCCAGAGGACGAGCCCCTGGACGACGAACACGTTCGTCACGAGGAAGAACACGGCCTCCTCGATGGGGAGTCCGAGCCCCGGCAGGTCGACCCCGAGGGTGTAGCGGTCGGAGATGTGCCAGATACCCGTCCGGATGGCGTAGGTGTCCAGTATCCAGAGGTAGAGCGTCGGCACCCCGACGGCGACGGTGACGGTCCGCCAGTGCCGGACGAGGTAGGTCCAGCCGAACCCCCACTGGAGCGCGAGCACCGGCCCGGCCCAGATAAGCAGGGTACCGAGGTAGAACCCGGCGTCCGTGGCGGCGAACCACCAGCCGACGACGCTGACGACACCGCCCGCGCCGACACCCAGGGCTCGTTGCGGCGCCGTGATGCGCAGGTCCGAGACGTCCACCCCGACGGTGTAGAGCCAGAGTGCGGTCAGCACCGTCTGGACGACGAAGAAGAGGTACTCGCCGAGCGGCGCGTGCCCGAAGGTGGCGAAGACGGCCCCCTCACCGTACCCCCAGACGCCCTGTGCGATGAGGTAGTTGTCCCACGGGGTGGTGTAGACGAACGCGGCGACGGCGAGGATGCCAATCCCGACCGCACGGGCGTCGAACCCGTAGAGCGAGGGCACCTCGACCCTGGTCCGGGCCCGTCGGGCGGTCACCCCGAGCACGGCCAGTGCGGGGAGCAGGAACAGCGCGTGGAACTGCAGGTAGGTGAGTGTCATCGTCAGTCGTGACTGTGGGGTCGTCGTCGGCCGAAAAATGGTCGTCGTCGGTTCACGAAGCGCACGGCCGCCCGCTCAGTCCGCAGCCTGTGCGGACGGAGCGGAGGCCTGGTCGAGGACGTCACGGCTGCGCAGCAGGATGAACCCGAACCCGACCTTCGCGGCCAGGTCGAGCACCATGAACGCGGCCGTCTCGACGCCCAGCGGAATCAGTCCGAGCGTCCCCTCGGTCCCGATGATCCACACGATGGGATAGGCGGTCCAGAGGACGATGACGAGATTCCGGAGTGTGCTGAACAGCGCAGCGACGTCGCCCGACTTCTGGGCGGCGTTCTTGCTCAGCGTGCTGACGAGGAAGTACAGCAGGACCACGAAGAAGCCCGTGCTGATACCCCACCACGCGATGCGCATCGCCGCGCCCTCGGTCGCGAGTGCACCGACGAGGCCGGTGATGATCATCGCCACGTCGAGCCCGACGAGTGTCGCGATGGTGTTACGGCTCGCCCCCGCGAGCAACGCGAGGTCGAGCAACAGAAGCGGGGTCGTGAACAGCCAGTCGGCGTAGCGAGCCCAGTATATCACCAGGGCTTCGCCGTCCACCACCACCTCGATGACGCCGAACCCCATGAACATCGAGAAGTACGACACCGCGGCGATGGCCGCGATGAAGATGGTGATGATGTAGAACTCCTGTTTCTTCTCGTTCGTCTCGCCCGCGCCCATCGCGATGAACGCGAGGGTACCGAGTGCCATCCCGAGGGTCCCGATCCCCAGCGCGATGGTTTCCAAGCCTGGTGCAGGTTGCGCCATGATGCATCTCCAAGTACGCACCAAGGTAGTATAAAAGCAGGTGGAAAGAACCGGCAAAGCAGTGGCTGTCGGGTGACACCCCGGCGTGTGCGTCCGGAAGTTCTCGTACTAGGTGATAAACCTTGTGCTGTACAGTGCCGGGTCCGGCGCTCACGCGCGCTCCTCGCACATCCCCGTTCCACTCCCGCCCCGTCGGCTTATGCCGGCGGCCCGCCAACGCCGCGTATGAGCCTCGACCTCTCGCCCGACCAACTCGACCGCTACTCCAGACACATCATCATGGACGACGTGGGGCCGGCCGGGCAGGCGAAACTGCTCGACGGACGGGTGCTCGTCGTCGGCGCCGGCGGGCTCGGCTCGCCCGTCCTGCAGTACCTCGCGGCCGCGGGCGTCGGGACGCTCGGTATCGTCGACGACGACACCGTCGAGCGGTCGAACCTCCAGCGACAGGTCGTCCACCGCGACGCGGACGTGGGCCGCCCCAAGGTCGAGTCGGCACGCGACTTCGTGAACGCTCAGAACCCGGACGTGACCGTCGAGACCCACGAGACACGCTTCGAGGTGGGGAACGCCGAGGGGTTCGTGGACGACTACGACGTGGTCGTCGACTGCTCGGACAACTTCGCCACCCGCTACCTCGTCAACGACGTCTGCACGCTCGCCGGGGTCCCGTTCTCCCACGGCGCCATCCTCCGCTTCGAGGGGCAGCTGACCACCTTCGAGGCCAACGAGGGTGGCCCCTGCTACCGCTGTCTGTTCCCCTCCGCCCCCGAACCGGGCACGGTGCCGGACTGCGCGACCGCCGGGGTACTGGGCGTCCTCCCGGGGACCGTCGGCACCATCCAGGCCACCGAGACCATCAAGCTCCTGCTGGAGTACGGCGAGACGCTCGACGGCCGGTTCCTCGTCTACGACGCCGCCGACACGACCTTCGAGGAGATCCCGATTCAGCCCCGGCCGGACTGCCCGGTCTGTCAGGAAGGGGGTATCGACTCCATCCACGACGTGACCTACGAGTCCACCTGCGGGATTCAGGCCGACTGAACCCGCACCGTCTCGGCCACGAATCCCTCCTCCTCCCCCGTCCACCGCCAGCTCCCCACCGTCGGCTCCGCGTCCGCCAGCGAGACGATACAGTAGGCGTATCCCACCCACGTCGCCTGCGCTTCGTCCACCCCGCTCGGCCGGGCCGGGCCCCGAGGATGTGAGTGGTAGAACCCGAGCACCTCGTGGCCGGCGTCCTCCAGCGCGTCCATCGCCCGCACCTGTTCGGCCGGGTCGAGTTCGTACCGGCTCTCCGGCGTGGCCGCGACGTTCGGGACCCGCCGCGTCTCGGTGACGCGCCCCCGGTCGCCCTCCCGCGTCCCGGCCAGCACCCCACACACCTCTTCGGGTGCGCCCTCGCGTGCGTGCGTGACGACGGCCTCCCACGCCGACCGCTCGAAGACGAGGTCAGTCGTCATCCGACGGGTGTCGCGCGGGCCGCCCGAGCGAGCGGACCGCCTCGTCCGCCGGAGCGTCGAACCGCTCCGGGTGTATCACGCCCGCGAGGTACTCCAGCGTCTCCACGAGCCGCGGTCCCGGCCGGTTCACGTAGTGGTGTCCGTCCATCGCGTACGCGCGGCCCTCGCGGACCGCGGTCAGGTCGGCCCACCCCTCGCGCTCGGTGAGCGTGTCGAGGTGCTCCAGCGTCTGGTCCAGCCCGAACCCGCAGGGCGCCACGACGAGCACCTCGGGGTCGTACTCACGTATCTCCGACCACTCCCGCGGGCGCGAGCGCCCCTCGGGTTCCTCCAGTCCGTACGCGCCACCGGCCGTCTCCACGAGACCGGGGACCCAGTGGCCCGCGACCATCACCGGGTCCGTCCAGTCGAGGACGGCCACGCGGGGCCGGTCGAGGTCGACGGCGCGTTCGCGCACCGCCTCCACGCGTGACCGGAGGTCGGCCAGCAGCTCCGTGGCGGCCGCCTCGCGTCCGAGCGCCGCCCCGATGCGCTCGACGTCGTCGAACACGTCCTCGAGCGAGTGGGGGTCCGTCGTGAGCACCTCGCAGTCGAGGCCGAGTTCGTCGACGGCCTCGCGGACGAGGACGGCGTCGACCGCGCACACGTCACAGATGCCCTGCGAGACGACGATGTCGGGGTCGGCGCGTTCCAGCGCCGCGAGGTCGATCTCGTAGACGCCGCCCGCCTGCTCGGCCTGCACGACCTGCTCGTCGATGGAGGCGGGTGAGGCCTCGGGGTCCACGTTCGAGCGGTTGACCGCCGGGAGGGCGGCGGCCTCGGGCGGGTAGTCACACTCGTGGGAGGTAGCGACCGGTTCGACGCCGAGGGCGTAGACGAGCTCCGTCGCCGACGGCAGGAGCGTGACGACGCGAGGGGTGTCGGACATACCACCCGGTACGGGGTGCGGGAGTGTAAAGCGGGGTGTCGCGCGGCCGGTCAGTCGTCGTCGGCCTCCAGTTCCTCGGGGGCCGCCTCGGCCAGCTCCGCCCCGACGACGTTCGCGATCTCGGCCGAGGAGAGCCGCGATCCGCCCGCGCCCCAGTGGCGCGACGGCACCTCGTCGACGACGACCCAGCAGGCCATCGGGACGAACGCGTCCTCGCCGACCACCTCGCGGACGGCGTCGGTCATCCCCGCGACGAGGTGGTCCTTCCCCGCCTCGTCGGCGATACCCGCGGCGAGGTGGGCGTGTATCAGGTACCGCGGGTCGTCGCTGCGCTCGCCTCCGACCTGCCAGTGGCCCCGGTCGTACTCGTCGACGGTGACCCACGTCACCGGCTTGGCCTTCTCGAGGTCCGAGCCCTCGGCGTCGCTCGCGACCTCGGTCAGCCGCGTGGCGAGGTCGTCCAGTTGCTCGTCGCTCAGTGCGCCACGCTGGACCTTCGCCTCGATGAGTGGCATAGCCGTGTGCTAGCTGTCCACGCACCTTACTGTTGTGTCGGCGACGGGCCCTCACCGCTTTGTCCCGCCGGACCCACGGCCCACCGTGCCGTACAACTTCGCCCCCGCCACGCCCGACGAACCGACGGTGTTCGGTGCCTGCCGGCCCGGTCACCGCCGCGCGCCGCCGGACGACACCGTGGTCGACTGGCTCTCGTTCGCCGACGACCGGGGCATCGACCGGGTCTGCTGTCTCCTCGACGGGGCGCACCTGTCACACTACGACGACCTGCTCGGGACCTACCGCGACCACTTCGGGGCCGACCGCGTCCTGCACGCCCCGGTGACGGACTTCGAGCCCATCGACCGCGACCTGTTCTGTGACGAGGTCCTGCCGTTCCTCCAGGAGGCCGACGCCGCGGGCGAACGCGTCCTCGTCCACTGTTCGGCCGGCATCGGGCGGACGGGCCACGTCCTCGCGCTGTGGCTCGTCCACGAGCGTGGCTACGGCCTCGAGGCGGCGATAGGGGCCGTCGAGGCGGCCGACGCGACCCGCGCACCGCTGGAGGGTGGCAAGCGCCTCGCCGACCTCCGGGACCTCCGCTGTGCGGACTGAGCGGGCCGACCACTCCCACCGCGAACCGACTCCTCAAGTGCGAGCGACCCCTGCGTTCCACCAATGAGCAACACCGGCGGCGCGCTCCAGCCGGACCGGCCCGAGGCGGCGGTACCGTTCCGGGTCGAGGCCCCGTTCGACCCCGCGGGCGACCAGCCCGAGGCCATCGAGCAACTCGTCTCCGGCTACGAGTCCGGGATGCGCGAGCAGACCCTGCTCGGCGTGACCGGGTCGGGCAAGACCAACACCGTCTCGTGGGTGGTCGAGGAGACCCAGCAGCCCACGCTCGTCATCGCCCACAACAAGACCCTCGCCGCACAGCTCTACGAGGAGTTCCGCAACCTGTTCCCGGACAACGCGGTCGAGTACTTCGTCAGCTACTACGACTACTACCAGCCGGAGGCCTACGTCGAGCAGACGGACACCTACATCGACAAGGACGCGAGCATCAACGACGAGATCGACCGCCTGCGCCACTCCGCGACCCGGTCGCTCCTGACCCGCGACGACGTCATCGTGGTCGCCTCGGTCTCGGCCATCTACGGGCTGGGTGACCCGCGGAACTACGTCGACATGGCGATGCGGCTGGAGGTCGGCCAGCAGATCGATCGCGACGAACTGCTCTCGCGGCTGGTGGACCTGAACTACGAGCGCAACGACGTGGACTTCACGAACGGCACGTTCCGGGTCCGGGGCGACACCGTCGAGGTGTTCCCGATGTACGGCCGTTACGCTGTCCGCGTGGAGTTCTGGGGCGACGAGGTCGACCGGATGAGCAAGCTCGACCCGCTGGAGGGGGAACTCAAGTCCGAGGAGCCCGCGGTGTTGTTCCACCCCGCGGAGCACTACTCCATCCCCGAGGAGCGACTGGAGCGGGCCATCGAGGAGATCGAGGAGCAGATGGAGCGCCGGGTCCGCTACTTCGAGCGCAAGGGTAATCTCGTGGCGGCCCAGCGCATCGAGGAGCGCACCACGTTCGACCTCGAGATGATGCGCGAGACGGGCTACTGCTCGGGTATCGAGAACTACTCGCTGCACCTGAGCGACCGCGAGAGCGGGGAAGCGCCCTACACCCTGCTCGACTACTTCCCCGACGAGTTCCTCACCGTCGTGGACGAGTCCCACCAGACGCTCCCACAGGTTCGGGGCCAGCTCGCCGGCGACAAGGCCCGCAAGGAGTCGCTCGTCGAGAACGGCTTCCGGCTCCCCACCGCGTTCGACAACCGACCCCTGTCGTTCGAGGAGTTCACGGCGAAGACCGACCGGATGCTCTACGTGAGCGCGACGCCCGGGGACTACGAGCGCGAGCACTCCGAGCAGATCGTCGAGCAGATCGTCCGGCCCACGCACCTCGTCGACCCGAAGGTCGAGGTGACCGACGCGCAGGGACAGGTCGAGGACCTCATGGAGCGCATCGACGAGCGCATCGACCGCGGCGAGCGAACGCTCGTCACCACCCTCACCAAGCGGATGGCCGAGGACCTCACCGAGTACCTCGAGGAGGCGGGCGTCGCCGTCGAGTACATGCACGACGAGACGGACACACTCGAACGCCACGAACTCGTCCGCGGCCTGCGCAAGGGGGAGTTCGACGTGCTCGTCGGCATCAACCTCCTGCGAGAGGGGCTGGACATCCCCGAGGTGTCGCTCGTCGCCATCCTCGACGCCGACCAGCAGGGGTTCCTCCGCTCCAGAACGACGCTCATCCAGACGATGGGCCGGGCCGCCCGGAACGTCAACGGCGAGGTCGTCCTCTACGCCGACGAGGTGACCGACGCCATGCGCGAGGCCATCGACGAGACCCAGCGCCGTCGCCGCATCCAGACGGAGTTCAACGAGGAACACGGCCACGAGCCGACGACCATCGAGAAGGCCATCGGCGAGACGAACCTCCCCGGCTCGAAGACGGACACGGGCGGCGTCTCCGGGCTGGAGGCGGACGACCCCGAGGAGGCCGAGATACTGATAGAGCAGCTGGAGGAGCGGATGAGCGCGGCCGCGGACAACCTCGAGTTCGAACTCGCGGCGGACATCCGCGACCGTATCCGGAAGCTCCGAGAGGAGTTCGAGATGGACGCTGACGACGGGGTACCGGCGCCGGTGGACGAGTTCTAGAGGACAGCGTCTCGCTGTTGGCTCGTGGAGTCGGAGTGTACGTGGGTGTGCGTGGAGTCGAGCGGGGAGCCGAGCGCGGTACAACTGGACCCCACCGTTGGACTCGCTACGCTCGGCCAGCGAGGCTCGCCTCACCTCGTTCGGCTCGCCACCGCTCAGCACCGCAGCGCGACCGCCGCCGGCGGCCGTGCTTGGCGGTCCAGTTGTACCGCGATTCGTGGGTCTGCTCGTCGGTCGAACCGCTGTCACGCCGCGGTTCGTACGCGTCCGCTGGACCTGCTAGTGGCACACGCCCTCGGTGGCCACGTCTCACCCTACCAGTTCGTCGACGTGGCGCTTCCCCAGCGCAATGGTGTCGTAGTCGTGGGTCCCGACTTCGAGCGTCGCCGTCCCCTTCCACCCTGCCAGCCCCTCGAACACCGTCGCGAAGTCGATGCGGCCCATCCCCACCGGCAGGTGTTCGTCCCCGCTCCGGGTGTCGACGAGGTGGAGGTGGGCGATGCGGTCTGTCCACTCGCGGCAGAACGCGGCCATCTCGGCCTCGTCCATCCCGGCGAGCAGGGCGTGGCTGGTGTCGAACGTCATCGCCATCTCCGGGTAGCGCTCGAGCAGGTCCGGGAAGCCGTGGACGTCGTAGTAGCCGTTCACGATGTTCTCGACGCACGGCGTGAGGCCGCGCTCGCGGGCCGCCGGCACCAGTTCGTCCAGTCCGGCGTGGACGAACTCGCGGGTCTCGGCCTCGGTCCAGCCGCGCTCCCACGCGTCCGAGTCGGGGTGGAAGACGACCCGGTCCGCGCCCAGGTCGACGGCGAGGTCCATCCCGGCGACGAACTCTCGGACGACGCCCTCGCGGACCGATTCGAACGGGGACCCCACGGCGACGGCGAACGGGAGGTGGACCGCGCAGTCGACGCCGTGCGCCTCGAGCGTCTCGCGCATCGCGTCGGCGTGCGACTCGATTCGGTGGCGGGCGTAGGGCCCGTCGAGCAGTATCTCGACGAACGCGAACCCCTCCCGGGCGGCGAACGCGACGCTGGTCTCGAAGTCGAGGCCGAGCCCGACGGTGTAGCCCACTGAGAGGGTGGGAGGGCTGTCCATGGCGGCCTTGCGACGTGCTCCCGGAAATGGATTCGGGGCTGCCGGGGGACAGGGAGTTATGCCGCCGCCCCGCGTCCGGTGGGGCATGGAACTGCGACTCACCCGGACCGAGCGGCGAGTGCTCGCCGTCGGGGCGTTGCTGAACGGCCTCGCGCACCTCGCCTTCCCCGGCCTGCTGACCGACCTCGTACGGATGGTGTACGACGCGGCGCTCGACGTCTCGTTCGTCCCGCGCGACGAGACGGACCGGCGGGTCCGCGCGCTGGGCGTGCTCTCGTGTCTGCTGGTCCCGCTGCTGTTCCTCGTGCCGCTGGAGGAGTAGCGGGCGACCCGGGCGGGGTCCCTCGCGAGCCGTGCTTTCGGGCGGCCTAAAATTCGACGGATTCTTGTATCCTTAGGCTGGCCTAAAACTCATGGAACGACCGACGCGACGAGGCCTGCTGGCCGGTGGTGCGGCGGCCACGGCGCTCCTCGCTGGCTGTACGAGTACCGACACCGGCGACGACGGGACACCGACGAGTACACCCGCGGACACGGCGACCGAGACGGCGACACCCGACTCGTCGTACGACGTCGAGATGGCACCGGCCGGGACGGTGACGTTCGACGCCCCGCCCGAGTCGGTCACGCACTACTTCCCCGACTACGGCGACATGGCGGTGGCGCTCGGCCACGGCGACTCGGTCGTCTCGATGGGGCTCCCCTCCCGGTTCCACACGAGCCACTACGACGAACTGGACGGGGTGCGCTTCGACGTCGACTCGCTGACGAAGTTGAACGGCGACAGCGGCATCGACAAGGAGGTGTTCTACGAACTGGACGCGGACCTCCACCTCGTCGACCCGCAGTGGCTCGTGCACAACTCCTTCTTCGGCCTGGACGAGGCCGACGTCGCGGAGGTGCGCGAGAACGTCGCGCCGTTCCTCGGGAACACCATCTTCCGGCGCACCGACTCGTGGCACGACTACCGCTACTACACGCTGTACGAGGCGTTCGAGAAGGTCGCACAGGTCCACCGGGAGGAGGCGAAGTTCGAGGCCTTCCGCGCACTCCACGACGAGTACGTCGAGCGCGTGCAGTCGGAACTCCCGTCCGAGGGCGACCGGCCGAACGCGCTGCTCACGTTCGCCGCGGCCGACGACCCCGAGGCGTTCTACCCCTACCGTGTGAGCGACGAGGGGACGAACAAGAAGCAGTTCCACGACCTCGGCATCACCGACGCGCTGGCCGGGACGGGTATCGAGGGGCTCTCGACGAACGACCGGGGCCAGATCGACTACGAGACGATGCTGGAGGTGGACCCCGACTCGATCCTGGTGCGGGGCCACGAGACCAAGACCGAGCAGGAGTTCCGCGACACCGTCCTCGCGTTCATGCGCGAGCACAGCGTGGCGAGCGACCTCACCGCCGTCCAGGAGGGGCAGGTGTTCCGCGGCGGGCCCATCTACGCCGGCCCGCTCCACCACCTGTTCCTGCTGGAGCGGTACGCGACCGGGTTCTTCCCCGAGACGTTCTCGGGCGAACTGTTCGACCGGGGCCGCGTGAGCGACATCGTGGCCGGCGAGAACTGAGATGCCGCCCGCGAGCGACGAGTCGACGGAGACGCCCGCCTACGAGTCACCGCTGCTCCGGGCTCGCGACCGGGTGGCGGCGCTCGTCGCCGACGAGGGCCCGTTCACGGTCGCCTGCGCCGAGACCGGCGTGAGTCCGCCGCCCGTCTCGGACGCCCGGTTCGCGTCGTTCGCGGACGCCGAACGCGCCCGCGACGCGGCGGTCGACTACCGGACGGCGCTCCGGAACCTCGACCCGGGGCTCCCCTCCTACGACCTCGCAGTCTGCGAGGCGCGGGACACGTCGCTCGGGTTCGCCAGCGTCCGCGAGACGACGGCCGACCGGCGGGCGAACGGTCTCCCGCGGACGCGCCGGACGGTCACGCTGGCCGGTGCCGGCTCCGACGAGTGGCTCCGCGTCGAGAACGCACCCGTGGTCGACCTCGTCGGCCCGGAGACGCTCCTCGACGACGAGGTGGTCGAGCGGCAACTGGAGGCGATGGGGCGCGAGCGGTGACGACGTGACCGGGGGCGTGCCCGGCGAGCTTCGCGCGCCACCGGGATTGATGCCCCCGCCGCACCCGGAGGATGACGTGACCGACGAGGAGTCAACCCCCCCGTTGCTGGCCGCCCGCGAGGGGCCCGACCGACTCGCGGCGGCGCTTCCGGCCGCCCCCGACGCCCGTGCCGACACCATCCGCGCCGTCCGTGACCGTGCCGAGGCCGACCCGGCGAGCGTGGCAGACGCTCTCCCCGGACTCGCGGTCCTGTTCGACGACGAGGCCGACACGGTGCGACTGCTGACCGCCAAGACGTTCCTCGCCGTCGCCGAGGCAGATCCGACGGCGGTTCCGACCGAGCCGCTCCGTGCGGCGCTCGACGACGAGTTCTACTACGTCCGCGGCCGGGCCGCACAGGCGCTCGGACGGGTCGCTCGCGCGACGGGCGGGGCCGACCCGACCCTCGTGGCCCGCCTGCTCAACGGGCTCTCACTCGAACGCGAGGAGTCCCGCGAACGTTACGCGGGTGCGCTGGCGGACGTGGCGCTCGGCGTGCCCGACGCGCTCCGGACGGTGAGCCCCGACCTCGCCGACTCGCTCGGGGACGGCGACGTCCGGGTACGTTACCACCTCGCCACGGCGCTGGCGGCGCTCGCCGTCGCGCACCCGGGCCGGGTCGAGGCGGTGGCCGACCGCCTGCGCGAGCGACTTGAGGACGAGGACCCGCACGTCGCCGGGCGGGCGGCCGAGGCACTCGGGTACGCGGGCGTCGACTGTGACCCGCCGACGCCAGCTGAAGACGGCGACGACGCCCACGCGTTCGCGGCCGAGCGTGCCGCGTTCGCTCGCGACCCCGACTCGTCGACCCGTGAGCGACTGGGCGCCGACCTCCGAGGGGGACACGACGCCGTGGCCGAGCGTGTCGGTGTGCCCGACGAACCGGACGGCCCGCCGGGACTCCCGCCCGGAGTGGGTCCCGGTGGCAGGCCGTTCTGAACGCCCGACTAGCCACTCACGCTCGATTTAGGCTGGCCTAAAAATCGGTGGATTGATGGTTGATTAGGCGAGCCTAAAACATATGTCACCAGGACGGACGCGGCGCGACGTCATCAAGTACGGCGGCATCGCTGGCGGTGCGAGTCTGCTCGCCGGCTGTACCGGGAACGCGGACCAGACGCCCGAACCGGGCGACGACCCGACGGAGACGCCGACCGAGAGCGCGACCCCCACCGAAGACCCGAGCTACACGGTCGAACTCTCGCCGGTCGGCGAGGTCACGTTCGAGGAGGTGCCGTCGAACGTGATGGCCTACAGCCCGCAGTACATCGACATGCTGGCAGCGCTCGGCCACGCGGACTCGCTGAACTCGATGGGCTTTCTCGGCTACGCCGAGACGATGGACTACTTCTTCACGCACCTTGACGGAGTCGATATTCCACCGACGGACGACCTCACGCAGCTGTTCTCGAACGGTTCGTTCGACAAGGAACTGCTCTACGAACTGGACAGCGACGTCCACCTGATGGATCCGGCGTGGCTCTCGGGGTTCGAAGGCTGGTCGAAGGCCGACACCGAGGAGATTCGGGACACCGTCGGGCCGTTCTTCGCGAACCGCTACAGCCGACAGCACACCCAACCGCCGGAGGGGTGGCGCGAGGGCTACCGCTACTACACGCTCTGGGAACTGACGGGGAAGGTGTCGCAGGTGTTCCAGGAACCCGAGCGATTCGAGGCGCTGAAAGCCGAGTACGAGTCACTCTACGGTACCATCCGCGCGAACCTGCCCCCGAAGGACGAACGGCCACAGGTCGGCCTGCTGTCGTACTACGACGGCCAGTTCTACCCCTACAAGATCTCCGGGCCGGGCTTCGGGAAGGCCCACACCCGGCCGATGGGTGCCATCGACGCGTTCGCCGACTCCGACCGAACGTACGACGAGAACTACAACGCGGCATACGACTTCGAGGGACTCCTCGAGATCGACCCCGACGTCATCCTCCACAACTTCGCCGTGACGCCGTTCTACGACTGGACCAAGGTCCAGGAGGAGGTCACAGACAACGACGTGGGCAAGGAACTGACCGCGGTCAAGAACGACCGCTTCTACGCCTCCGGCCAGTCGTTCCAGGGGCCGCTCCAGAACCTCCTGCAGGTCGAGATGACCGCGAAACAGCTCTACCCCGAGCAGTTCGGCGAGTGGCCCCGCTTCGAGGAGGGAGACACATACCCGGACTTCGACGAGGACGAACAGCTGTTCGACCACGCCCGGGTCGCGGCCATCGCGCGGGGTGAGCTCTGATGCCCGAGCGACCCACGCGACGAGACGTCATCAAGTACGGCGGTATCGCGGGTGGTGCCGGGATGCTGGCTGGCTGTGCGAGCCAGTCCGACTCGGGTGCGACGCCCGAGGGGACGGAGACCGACAGCGCGACCGAGACCGCGACCCCGACCGCGGACCCGAGCTACACGGCCGAACTGTTCCCCGTCGGCGAGGTCGAGTTCGAGTCGGTCCCCCAGTCCGTGACCACCTACAACATGGGCTGGGCGGACATGGTCGTCTCGCTCGGGCAGGCCGACACGCTCCGGACGAACCGGCTGAGCGCGCCCACGCTGTTCTACGACCGGTTCGACGTCGAGTGGGACAACGACTACCCGGCGCTCTGGCAGAGCGGCGGCTGGTCGAAGGAGGTCATGTACGAGCGTGACCCTGACGTGTTCCTCTTCGACCCGAACCTCCTCACCCAGTGGGACGACAACTGGGCCGAGGAAGATACGGCCGAGATCGAGGAGAACGTCGCCCCGTTCTTCGGCTGTCACAACCGCCGTATCCGCGGCGAGTGGCAGCAGGAACTCGGCTACCCCGAGGGGGCGCCGACGATGCTGGAGGCGTTCGAGACGGTCGGGACCGTCCTCGACGAGGAGGCCCGAGCGCAGGCGTGGCTCGACCTCCACGACGACCTCCAGTCGGCAGTACAGCCACGGATCCCCGACGGCGAGACGCCGTCCATCGCGCTCATCAACAGCGGGTCCGCACCGGCGAACGGCGAGTTCTACGTCCTCAACCTCGCGCAGGACGGCTACGAGATGAAGCCGTATCGCGACCTCGGGCTCGTCGAGGCCGACGCCTTCGAGGGCGTCGAGACCGGCCAGTACGGCCTGACCGACTACGAGACGATGCTCGAGGTGGACCCCGACATCATCCTCGTCCACTGGGGTATCACGCAGGGCTCGGTGACGTGGGGCGGCGACGGCGCGTTCGACGCCGAGCAGTTCCACGAGAAGTTCGTCGCGCCGATGGAGGAGGACGACACCGGGAGCGAACTGACCGCGGTGCAGGAGGGCCGCGTCCTCCCCGGGCCGACCGCCGAGCAGGGGCCGCTCGTCAACGCCTTCCAGACCGAACTCGTCGCGCGGCTGTTCTACCCCGAGGAGTTCGGGGAACTCGACCTCGACGCGCCGCTGGACGTTCCGGAGGAGGAACGGCTGTTCTCACGTGAGCGGGTGGTGGACATCCTCGCGGGTGATCTCTGATGCCCGAGCGACCCACGCGACGTGACGTCATCAAGTACGGCGGTATCGCTGGTGGTGCGGGTCTGCTCGCCGGCTGTACTGGTGGGACGACCCCTGACTCCGCCGAGGGAACGGCAACCGAAACGCCGAGAGAAGCGACCACGACCGAACCGGACGCGGCAGCCGAAGCGGGCTACTCGGTGACGATGTCACCCGTCGGCACCGTCGAGTTCGAGGAGCCCCCCGAGACGGTGTTCACGCGGCTCACCCACCACGCCGACATGGCGTTCGCGCTCGGGAAGGGCGACGGTATCAACGCGATGCACGCGCCCGACTACTACGACTCGCTGTGGAACCAGTTCGTCGAGCGACTACCGGGCGTCACGCTCGACTGGACGGGGCTGTACTCCTCGTGGCAGGCCGAGAAGGAGCAGCTCTACGAACTCGACAGCGATATCCACCTCGCGGACCCGGCGTGGGTCACGCAACTCGACAACTGGGACCGCTCGGCTATCGAGGAGGTGGCCGAGAACGTCGGCCCGTGGTTCGGGAACTCGCTCAGTGACCGCCACCAGGAGCCATCGGCCGAGTGGGCCGAGGGCTACGAGTACTACGGCCTGTGGGAGCAGTTCGGCCTCGTCGCGGACGCGTTCCGCGAACGCGAGCGATACGAGGCGCTTGCCGCGGTCCACAACGACCTGCTGGAAACCATCGAAGACGGCCTGCCGCCCGAGTCCGAGCGCCCGAGCGCGGTGATGTTCTCCTCTGCCGACCTGGAGACCATCTACGCCTACACGCTGAGCACTCCAGGCTTCCTGACGGCTCACACCCGTCCGCTCGCTCCACGGGACGCCTTCGAGGGCTCCGTCGAGTCGGGGTCGACGGTGGACTTCGAGGCATTGCTGGAGGCCGACCCGGACGTGGTGCTCTACCTCGGCGGGATGCTCCCCACCACCGACATGGCGACGGTGCGCGAGACGCTCGCCTCGAACCCCGTCGCCGGTGAGATGACCGCCGTCGCGGAGGGCCGGGTCCACGCACAGGGCGCCCGATACCAGGGGCCGATACTGAACCTGTTCCAGCTCGAGATGACAGCGAAACAGCTCTACCCCGAGCGGTTCGGCGCGTGGCCCGACTACGAGAACGGGCCGTACCCGGAGCTGCCGACCGAGGAGCGGTTGTTCGACCGCCAGCGGGTCGCGGACATCGTGAACGGAGACGGATGACCATCGCGTTCGACCACGACGTCTGCGTCGTCGGTGGCGGCCCGGCCGGCAGTTCGGCGGCCGTCTTCACCGCTCGCGAGGGGCTCGACACCGTGGTCTTCGACCGGGGGAACTCGTCGCTCCGGCAGTGTGCCTATCTGGAGAACTACCTCGGCTTCCCGGCGGGCGTGGACGTCGAGACGGCCTACGACCTGTTCCACGACCACGTCCGTGAGGCCGGCGGCGAGGTCGTCGACGACCTCGTGGCGTCGGTCGAGCCGCTGGAGACCGGGTTCCGGGTCACGACACAGGAGGGTCGCGAACTGACCACAGAGCGCGTGGTGGCGGCCAGCACGTACGACGACTCGTACCTACTGGACCTCCACGACGCGTTCGCCGTGGTCGAGACGGACGAGGACGGCGAGGAGAGCCGACATTTCGACTACGACCACCCCGACGAGCACGGCCGCACCGCCGTCGACGGACTCTACGTCGCGGGCCCGCTGGGGGGCGTCGAGAGTCAGGTCGCTATCGCCGTCGGCCACGGGGCGCGCGTCGGCGTCGGCCTCCTCACCGACCGCAACGAGGCCGCGGGGCTGTGGGCCGAGGCGGCCTCGCACACCGACTGGGTGGTAAAGCAGGGTCGCTACGCGGGCGAAGAGTGGCTGGAGACCGTCACGGGGTACTACGCCGAGCGCGCCCCCGAGTCGATGGACGAGGAGACGGCCCGGGAGCGTGCCCGCGCGCTCGCCGAGGAACAGCAGGACTGGCAGATTCCGGAAGCGGAGGTCGAGCGGCGGCGCGAGACGGGCCACCGCGAACTGGCCCGACGCCTCGACTCCGAGGCGGTGCTGGACGCCGTGGATGACGAGCGCATCCGCGAGTACGCCGCCGGACTCGACGGCGTGGAGGCGAGCGGTGACGACTGACGGCGAACGCGGGTCGGGGTCGGTGGACGCGGACGACGACGCCACCAGCCCGCCAGCGGGTGGCGCGATGCGCGTCCGCCGGTGGTGTATCGCCGCGAACTATCGCGAGCCGTCGGACTACGACATCCCGGAACTCCCCGACTGGACCGTCTACCGGGACGCGGACGGCACCCTCGCGTTCGGTGAGGATGGCGAGCGGTTCCTCTCGGCCGGGAACCCCGTCCGGGTGCGCCGGTGACCGTCGGAGCGAACGGGGACCGCAACCCACAAGTCGTGTTAGGCCGGCCTAAAATCAAGATGGAGGGAGACGGTGGCGACTGAGACGGAGACCGAGACGGGGGCTCGCTACGGCGAGCGGTTCGGCTGGCTGGACCGCTCGCTCGCGCTGACCTGTGCGGGGAGCCTCGCGGTCGCCGGCCTCGCTGGTCTGATACAGGTCAGCTACGGCACGTTCTCTATGTCCGTGTTCCAGGCGTGGAGCGCGGTGCTCGACCCGCTCGTCTGGACGAACCCGGGCGTCATCGTCTCGTTCCTGTTCGGCGACGGCCTCGCCGAGTCGCTCGGCCTCGCCACCGAGGTGGACCTGCCGAAGGAGACGCTCATCGTCTGGAACATCCGCCTGCCGCGGGTGCTCGTCGCGGCGTTCGTCGGCTTCAACCTCGCTATCTCCGGAGCCATCTTCCAGGCGGTCACGCGGAACGAACTGGCGAGTCCGTTCATCCTCGGGGTCTCCTCCGGGGCCGGGTTCGCCGTGCTGGTGACGCTCGTGCTCGTGCCGACGTTCGCTGCGTTCCTCCCGCTGACCGCGGCGCTGGGCGGCACGCTCGCGTTCCTCGTCGTCTACGCCATCGCGTGGCAGGGCGGCACCTCGCCCGTCCGGCTCGTCCTCGCCGGCGTCATCGTCGGGACGGTCCTCAACTCGCTGCAGACGGCGTTGTTCTTCTTCGCGGGCGACATCGGCACCGTGCAGGCGGCCATCGCGTGGACCACCGGGTCGCTCACCGGCGTCGACTGGGAGCAGGTCCGCACCGTGTGGCCCGCCACCGTCCTCGTCGTCCTCCCCGGCCTCGTCCTCGGCGCCCGGCAACTGAACGTCCTCCTGCTCGGCGAGGGGACCGCCAGCGCGCTCGGGATGCGCGTCGAGCGGACCCGGTTCCTCCTCTCCGCGCTGGCCATCGTCGCCGCGGCCGCGTCCGTGGCGGTCGCCGGCATCGTCGGCTTCGTCGGCCTCATCGTCCCGCACGCGGTCCGGGTGCTGGTCGGCGGTGACCACAAGCGCCTGCTCGTGGGCTGTGCGTTCCTCGGGCCGGCCCTGCTCGTCGGCGCGGACCTCGGTGCGCGACTGTTCTTCGAGGTGGTGTTCGCCTCGCCCACCCAGCTCCCGGTCGGCATCGTCACCGGTCTCGTCGGTGGGCCGTACTTCCTCTACCTGATGCGGAAACGCCAGTCACTCGGTGAACTATGAGCCGGAGCGACGCGCCCGAGACGGGCGAGACGGAGGGGGCGGAGGAGACGGAGGCCGAGGGCACCCCGTCGACGGACCCCATCGACCTCGTCGGCCGCGACCTCGAGGTCGGTTATCCGGCCACCGACGACCCCGTCGTCGAGTGCGAGCGGGTCGTCCTCCCGGCGGGCGAGGTGACGGCGCTCGTCGGCCCGAACGGCTCGGGCAAGTCGACCCTGCTGAAGGCGCTCTCCGGGCAACTCGAACCGTGGGGCGGTGCGGTCGAACTCGACGGGGAGGACGTGTACGGGATGGCCGACAAACGACGCGCCCGCCGACTCGGACTGCTCTCACAGGAACGGGAGTCACCGGGTTCGCTCACCGTCGAGGATCTCGTTCTCCACGGGCGCTACCCGCACCGGGGGTTCATGGAGGCCGTCACCGAGGCCGACCGCGAGGCCGTCGAGCGGGCCATCGACCTCGCGGGTGTCGGCCACCTGCGCGAGCGGGAGCTCGGGAACCTCTCCGGCGGGCAGAAGCAACTGGCGTGGATCGCGATGACGCTCGCACAGGAGACGGACGTCCTCCTGCTGGACGAGCCGACGACGTTCCTCGACCTGCGCCACCAGCTCGGGGTGCTGGAGACGGTCCGGCAACTCAACCGCGAGCGCGGGGTCACGGTCGGGGTCGTCCTCCACGACATCTCGCAGGCGGCCCGGTTCGCCGACAACCTCGTCGCCCTCCGGGACGGGACGCCCTACGACTGGGGGCCGCCGGACGAGGTGGTGACAGAGGACCTGCTGGCCGACGTGTTCGGCGTCGAGGCGAGTGTCGGTCCCGGCCCGGAGGGCCCGACAATCCGCCCGCACAGGCCCCTCGATGAGCGAGAGTAACCCCTATCGGCCCGCCGGCCGTCGGTGGTGGCAGTGAGTTCCGACGAGAGCGTCTTCGACCGCTATCGCGCCGACGTCGAGCGGCCGATGCGACGGCTCGCCCGGACCTACGGCACCCCCCGAAAGGAGTGGTTCGTCGTCGGCCTGCTCGGCAACCTCGTCGCCCAGTTCGCCTCGCTCGCCCCGCCGGTGGTCCTCGGGGCGGCCATCGACGGTGTCCTCCGGGGCGGCACGTTCTCCCTGCCGCTCGTCCCCGCCGGCTGGATCCCGACGGGCACCGACGGCCAGTTCCTCTTCGCCGTCGGGGTCATCGGGGGCGCGTTCGTCCTGACCGCCCTCGCCACGTGGGTCTACGGCGTCGCGGCCAACGAGTTCGCCCACGGCGTGATGCACGACGTCCGGGTGGACTGCTTCGAGAAGATGCAGGCGCTCGACATGGCCTTCTTCGACGACAAGCAGACCGGCGAGGTCATGTCGATCCTCTCGTCGGACACGGAGAACCTCGAGATGTTCCTCGACAACGCCCTGACGAACTCGGTCAGGCTGGGCGCGATGGTGCTCGGCATCGCCGGCATCCTCCTCTACCTCAACCCGGTCCTCGCCGCCGTCACCCTGATAATCGTCCCCGGGATGCTCGTGTTCACCGTCTGGTTCATGAGGGTCGCCGAGCCACGCTACGCCCGCCGCCGCGCCAGCGTCGGCAACCTCAACACGCGACTGGAGAACGCCATCTCCGGCGTCGAACTGACGAAGACCACCGCCAGCGAACCGTACGAGACTGGCCGGGTCCGTGACGCCTCCTACCGCCTGTTCGAGGACACGATGTCGATGCTCCGCCTCGCCTACTTCTACCGGCCGGGGATGGAACTGCTCGCCGGCGTCGCGTTCGTCGCCACGTTCGGCGTCGGGGGCTACTGGCTCGTCTACGGCCCGCCGCTCGGCGTCGGCCGGGAACTCGAGATCGGGACGTTCGTCACGTTCGTCTTCCTCACCCAGCGGTTCGTCACGCCGCTCGCCGAGGTGTCGAACATCGTCGACCAGTACGAGAACGCAAAGGCATCCAGCGAGCGCGTGTTCGGACTGATGGACATCCCGGCCCGCGTCCGGTCCAGCGAGGACGCCGTCGACCTGACCGACCCCGAGGGCCGCGTCGTCTACGACGACGTCTCGTTCGCCTACGACGGGATCCCCGGCCGGGCGGACGGCGCCGAGGGCCGCGGCGAGGAGACGGTCGTCCGTGACGTCTCCACGCGGGCCGAACCGGGCGAGACCGTCGGCGTCGTGGGTCCCACCGGGGCGGGGAAGTCAACCCTGCTGAAGCTCCTGCTCAGGCTCTACGACGTGGACGAGGGCGCCATCACGCTCGACGGCCACGACGTGCGCGACGTCTCCATCGAGAGCCTGCGCGACGCCGTGGGCTACGTCGGACAGGACACGTTCCTCTTCGACGGCACCATCGCCGAGAACATCGAGTACGGTCGCTTCGGCGCGAGCGACGAGGCCGTCCGGGAGGCCGCCCGCGCCGCCGAGGCCCACGAGTTCATCACCCAGCTCCCCGACGGCTACGAGACCCGCGTGGGCGAGCGCGGCGTGAAGCTCTCGGGCGGCCAGCGCCAGCGCATCGCCATCGCCCGCGTCGTCCTGCAGGACCCCGCGGTGCTCGTCCTCGACGAGGCCACCTCGGCCGTCGACACGAAGACGGAGTACCTCATCCAGAAGTCGCTCGACGCGCTCAGCGAGGACCGCACCGCGTTCGTCATCGCCCACCGCCTCTCGACGGTGAAAGACGCCGACGGCATCGTCGTCCTCGACGACGGCGAGATCGTCGAGCGTGGCACCCACGAGGAACTGCTGGACCAAGATGGCCTCTACGCCGGGTTGTGGGCGGTGCAGGCGGGCGACGCCGAGCGACTGTCGGGGGAGTTCGGGAGCCAGATCGCGCAAGATTAACCGCCACTTTTTGCACTTCGCTCGGCGCTCTGTGAGCGCCTCGCGCGCTGGCTCCGGCCCTTCGGGCCTCCGCCAGTAGGTGCGCTAGCCCGACCGCCCCGCACAGCCCCGCTACTCCACCGCTCGCTCCACGTACGCCACCGCCGCCTCCGGTGTCTCCACCGCCCGGAACCCCTCGAACGCCGAGCAGTCGTGCGTGTCCAGCCCCGCGACGCGACGCTCGTAGACGAACGCCATCCCCAGCTCCGAGAGCGTCCCGGCCGCCCCGTCGATGGCGATACACGCCCCGCCGTTCAGGACGACCAGCGCGTTCCGCGCGTCGCCCATCCCGGTCGCGATGGGCGTCGTGATCCACTCGTTCCCCTCGGCCGGGTCGGTCCCTTTCAGCACACCGATGGTCTCGCCGTCGTGCTCGCGGGCGCCGCGACAGACCGCCTCCATCACGCCGCCGTAGCCCCCGCAGACGACGGTGTGGCCCCGCTCGGCGAGCAGGCGACCGACATCGCGGGCCGTCTCGTAGGTGGCTTCGTCGACCGTGCTCCCGCCGATGACGCTGACTCTCACGGGCGGTGGTTCGGACGCGGGTGGCTTAGAACGAGGTCCCGCCTACCACTCCATCCCGCCGTTGACGGCGAGGATCTGCCCGGTCATGTAGCTCGAGTCCTCGCTGGCGACGAACCGGACGATGCCGGCGACGTCCTCCACCTCGGCGAAGCGGCCCAGTGGGATGCGGTCCAGGATCTTCTCCTTCACGCGCTCGGGCACCGTCTCCAGCATGTCCGTGGCGACGAAGCCGGGCGCGACACAGTTCGCGGTGGAGTCGTGCCGCGCGAGTTCGAGCGCCAGCGTCCGGGTGAACCCGAACAGGCCGGACTTCGTCGTCGCGTAGTTGGCCTGCCCGTAGTTGCCCTGCTGGCCCACCACGGAGGAGATGTTGACGAGCCGGCCGTTCTCGGCCTTCTTGATGTCGTCGAACAGGCAGTGCGTGCAGTTGAACACGCCGCCGAGGTTCACCTGCATCACCCGGTCCCAGTCCTCGCGGGTCATGTGCTCGAACTTCTTGTCCACGGTGATGCCCGCGTTGTTGACGAGGACGTCCACCGGTCCGAACGCGTCGTGGATGCGCTCGCACATCACCTCGACCTCGGCGTGGTCTGCGACGTCACCCTGCACGGCGATGGCACGGCCGCCGGCGTCCTCGATGGCGTCGACGACCTCGTGGGCCTCGGCCTCCGAGGAGCGGTAGTTGACGGCGACGTCGTTGCCCTCGCCGCCGAGTTCCTCGGCGATAGCCCGCCCGATACCCCGCGATCCACCGGTTATCAGACAGGTTCGTCCTGCGTCCATAGCCGGGGGTTCACGGCTGACGACAAAACTCCACCGCCGACGGTCGGTTCGCGGGACTGTCCCCGGAGACGACTGGTCGGTCCGCGACGCGCCAAAATTTATTTACTCGAAATATGAGTAACCAATGTGGGCGCCCTCGAACGTCGCCTCCGGGCCCCTGGTCCCCAGGACGTGGTCCGCCCAGACTACGAGTCGTACTGCACCTCGAACGTTCCCGGTACCGTCGGCGACGTCCTCGACGTCCCCCTCGGCCCGGCGCTCCCGGCGAGCGTCCCCGTCCCGAGGAACGGGGTCGACCGGGTCGTGGTGGTCCTCCTCGACGGCCTCGGCCTGCAACGGTGGCGACGGGACTCCTCCGAGGTCTCCCTCCTCCACCGGGTCGACACGGCGGCCACGGTGACGCCGCTGACCGCCACCTTCCCCTCGGCCACCGCGACGGCGCTGGTGACGCTCAACACCGGTCGGACCCCGGCCGACCACGGCCTCGTCTCGGACAACTGCTGGCTCCCCGATCGGGCGTCAGTCCTCGAGTCGCTCCCGTTCCGGCTCCGAGGCGGGACCGACGCCCGAGCGGTGGGACCCGACCGCGAGACGCTCCACGACGGTCCCACGGTCCACGAGCGACTGACCGACGCGGGGCGGTCGAGTGCCGCGGTGGTCCCGCGGTCCATCGTGAGGACGGGGTACGCCGCGAGCGTCCTCGCCGGGAGCGACCGGCACCCGTACGAGGCCGTCGACCCGACCGAGGGTGGCGCGGACGCCAGCGCGAGCGACGGCCCCTCCCTCGACGCGGCCCTGGCCGAGGCCCTCGCACACGCCGACTACACGTACTGTTACCTGCCGCACGTCGACGCGCTCTCGCACGACCACGGGCCCGACAGCGACGCCTACCGGGCTGGACTCCGGACCGCCTGCGAGGGGGTCGAGCGCGCACTCGACGCGGTCCCCGAGGCCCGCGCGGAGCGCACGCTCGTCCTCGCCCTCGCCGACCACGGCCACGTCCCGACGGCCCCGGACACCCGCACCGACCTCACCGCCGACCCGGTCGTCTCCGAGGCCCTCGTCCGGGTCGACGGCGAACCGCTCGCCCCCTCCGGCGGCCCCCGGTCTGTGTATCTCCACCTGCGGGAGGGGACCACCGACCGTGTCGCCGGTCACCTCCGCGAGTCGACCGACGCCCACGTGTTCACCCGCGAGACGGTGCTCTCCGATCTCGAACTGTTCGGCCCCGACCCGGGTCTCCGGGCGCGCGAACGGTGTGGTGACGTGGTCGTCGTGCCCCGCGAGGGGAGCGTCTGGCACGAGTCGCTGGCCCACCGGAGTCTCCACGGGGGACTCTCGCCACGGGAGATGCTGGTGCCGTTCGCGGCCGCACGGCTCTCGGACATCTGAAACGGGTCGTCGAACGAAAACACGGAACCGAGCGTCTGTCCCGGTGACTACCGGGTCTGTTCCAGCCAGCCCTCGGCGCGGGAGACGGGCACCTCGGCGAGTTCGGCCAGCGTCTCCGCGTCAGCCTCCGCCAGTTGCGCGACGGACGCGACGCCACCCGACCGGAGGCGCTCGGCGTAGGTCGGCCCGATGCCGTTCAGCTCCTCCAGGTCGTCGCCCTCGGACGCGGCGGGGTCGGCCTCGGCCTCGACTTCGACCTCGGTGTCGGTGTCGGCGGGGGTCTCCACCTCGACGGCGACCTCCGAGTCGTCCGTCTCGGCCTCGTGGCTCGCGGCTGCGTCGCTCGCCCCTTCCGAGGGCTCGCTCCGTTCGCCCTCGCACCCTCCGGACTTCTCGTAGTACCAGTCGGCGACCTGCGGCCAGACCTCCTTGTGCGAGGAGCCCGAGACGGAGAGGCCGATGTGGCCCGTCGGGTACTTGATGTTCGTCACGTCGTCGGTGCCGACGATGTCGCCGAACGGTTCGCTCGCCCCGCACGGGATGAGGTGGTCGTACTCGCCCATGATGAACAGGAGCGGCATGTCGATGTTCGAGACGTCGACGTGCTTCCCGTCCAGTTCGAGCTCGTTCTCGTAGAGCTTGTTCCCCTGGTAGATGTCCTCGAGGAACTGGACGTACGCCTCGCCGGCGACGTCGATGCCCTCGTCGAGCCAGCGCTCCATCCGCGCGAAGTTCTCGACGAAGTCGTCGTCCTCCATGTTGTCGTAGAACCGAGCGTACTTCGAGACGAAGTTCGAGACGGGGTCCATCAGCGCGAACCCGATGGCGAGTACGTCGGCGGGCATGTTGCCGTAGGCGTCACGCACCGTCTCGGGGTCGTAGTACTGCTCGTCACCCCAGAGTTCGAGGACGCCGCCGGTGTCCTCGAAGTAGAGGCCCGCGGCCATCAGCCCCATCGCACGGACCTTCTCGGGGTGGAGCGCGGCGTACATCGCCGTCATCGTCCCGCCCATGCAGTAGCCGAGGATGTTGATGCTGTCCTGGCCGGAGCGCTCGCGGACGACGTCGACGCAGTTGTCGATGTAGCGGTTGACGTAGTCGTCGAGCGTGAGGTACTGGTCGAGGCGCGAGGGCTCGTTCCAGTCGATCATGTAGACGTCGTGGCCCGCCTCGAGCAGCCGTCGGACGACCGAGCGGTCGGGCTGCAGGTCGAGGATGAACGGCTTGTTGATGAGTGCGTAGACGACGAGGATGGGGACCTTGTGCTGCTCGTCGGTCTGGGACTCGTAGTGGAGAAGCTCCAGTTTGTTCTCCGTGTAGACGACCTCGCTCGGTGTCTGGCCGACGTCGACGCTCTCGGCCCGCTCCAGTTGCTCGTCGATGACGGTGGACTTCTCCAGCGCCTCGGTGGCCGAGGAGAACAGCTCCCGCTGGGTGTTCAACGCGAGGGCGAACGGGTTGGTGGGTCGCTGTTCGCGGGACATCTCACTCCTCCACGGCCGCCAGGATCCGGTCGAGCTTCTTCTCGACGCTGTGCTGGCGGCGCTCGAGTTCGACGAGGCGCTCGGCCACCTCGTCGACCTCCTTGGCGCTGGCCATCCCCATCTGGGCGAGGGCCTCGGTGCTCGCCTCGCGGCTCTGTTCCTGCAGGTCCATCAGCGCCTCGAATAGCTGACCGTTGCCCGCGGCGAACGCGGAGGTGCTCATCACCTGCTTGAACGCCTCGTTGGCGCTCTGGAGCCAGATGTCACGCATCTCGCCGAGCTCGACGTCCTCGCCCTCGGCGGCGTCGGCGGTCCGCTCGAACAGCTGTTCGGCGGCGTCCATCCAGACGTCGTAGGCGCCGGCGACGCCCTCGAACCCCTCGGTCATCGCCTCCTCGGTCGGCATCGACTCGTCCATCGCGTCGGCCCACGACTCGGCGAACGCGGCCTGTGCCTCCACGTTCTGCTCCATCGTCCGGGCCATCGCCTCGTTCATCCGACCGAACATCTCGGTCCACTGTTCCTGCATCCCGCGGTTGCGCTCGGTCATACGTGACATGTCTCGGTGTAGGTGAATATTTCTGTGGGTGGTTCTCGGCGGAGACCGGGGCTCAGTCGGCAGGCTGGGTCATCCGGGTCTGCATCTCCTCGATGCGACCCTGGACCTCCTCGAGCTGGCCGCCGAACGCCTCGAGCTGCTCCTCGAAGCGCGCCTGGAAGGCGTCGCTCTGTTCCGTCATCTGTTCGCTCATCTCGTCGAACTGCTCCTCGAGGCGCTCGAACGCCTCCATCGTCTGTTCCTCGGCGTCGGCGTGCGCGGAGAGGAGCGCCTCGACCTGCTCGTCGAGCGTCGCGAGGTACTCCTCGGAGAACTCGTCGTAGTTCTCGATGCCCTGCTCCATCCCCTCGCCGGCGGCGTCGAACGCGTCGGCGTGGGCCTCGTAGAGCCCGTCGAACGCCTCGTCGACGTTCTCGCGCAGTTCGGCGACCATCTCGGCGCTGCCGGGGACGGTCGCCTCGACGGCGTCGAGATAGCTGTGGATGCCGGACTCGGCCAGCTCCACCGTGGAGCGCTGGGCCGTCTCCGTCGAGCCCATGCCGTCCATCGCCATCGCGTTCAGGCGCTGCTGGAACTCGAGGCTACGGCCGACGGCCTCCTGGCTCTGCTCGATCAGGTTCCGCTGGAGTTCGAACACTGTGCTGACGGGGGTCGTGAAGGGGGAATCGTCACTCATCTGAATCACTCCGGTTCCGCTTGACGGGGATGACGACGGTCTGGACGATGTCGCCCTCCTGGATGTCCAGGGCCTCGCGCTCGGCGTCGGGGATGCTGATGCGCCCGCCGCTCTGGACGCGCGTCTTGAACATCGCCATCTGGCTCATGCTGCCCAGTTGGGGGGCCAGCCCGCCCCGGTCGCCGCCCGCCGTGCCGGTCAAGAGCTGCTGGAGCAGCTCCTGCTGGCTGCGGGTCGCCGACTCGGTCGCCTGCTGGAACGCCTTGAACATCGGGGGCAAACTCAGCCCGTCGTCGTCCTCGCTCATCGCGTACTGGTAGTGATGCCCCGCACGAGGATAAGTGTTACTCTCAGTGGTGTCTGATGGTTCTGGATGGTATCGGGTGGTTTCCAGCCCCGAACCGACCACACCCTTTAAGACGCCGTGTACCTTCATACGTGGTAGTGATGTCCGACTCCTACTCGTCGCTGTTCGACGCCTGGTCACGGGCGTCGACGCGGGCGTTCGAGAACTACCTGGCCGCCAACCGGGCCGCGATGGCCGCGATGGGGGTCTCGACCGAGGAGACGTGGGGCGACACCGCCGCCACGCTCGGGAACGGTCAGGTGGAGACGACGGTCGCGGCCGACGCGACACTCCCCGGATGGGAGGTCGAGCTCGACGCCACCGACGGCGGCCTGCAGGTCGGTGACAGCGTCCGCTTCAGCAAGACCCTCTCGGCCGAGGACGTAGAACAGTTCGCCGCCGTCTCCGGCGACACCAACCCCCTCCACCTCGACGACGAGGCCGCCAGCCAGACCCGCTTCGGCGGCCGTATCGTCCACGGCAGCCTCGTCTCCGGTCTCATCTCCGCCGCCCTCGCCCGTCTCCCCGGTACCGTCGTCTACCTCTCGCAGGACACCGAGTTCCGCGCGCCCGTCCGCATCGGCGACCGTGTCACCGCCGACGTGGAGGCCGTCGAGGACCTCGGCGGCAACCGCTTCCGACTCCGGACGCAGGTGCTCCGCGACGACGACCCCGTCATCGACGGCGAGGCCGTCGTCCTCATCGAGTAGTCAGGAGAGGAACCCGGTCACGTCCGCGACGAACCGCCCCGGCACTTCTCTGGGGGCCCAGTGTCCCACCCCGTCGTAGAGCCGCGCCTCCGCGTCGGGGAGCTGTTCGGCCGCCCGCGACGCCCACGCCGCCGGCAACAGCGGGTCGCGCTTCCCGTGGACCAGCAGCGTCGGCACCTCCAGTCCCGCGAGCCGCGACGAGTGGTCCGTCGCCAACCCCGTCGCGCCGAACTCCGAGCGCTGCCACGACCGGACGGTCCGGCCCACAGCCGGGTCGCCCACGACGCCGTGCACGTCGCTGACCAGTTCCCCGGGGGGTGCCGCGCCGGTCAGCGTCCGGAGGTGGGCCCGCACGCTCGCCTCGCTGGCCGCGAAGGTCGACCACCACGCGCGGTGGAGCGCCGGCACCCGCAGGCCGACGCTCGCGGCCGGGCGCCACGCGGCGTCCCCACCCAGCCCGTAGCTGTCGACGAGGACGAGACGGTCCACCTCCCGGTCGAGCGCGTGGCCGAGAGCCACCGCCCCGCCCATCGAGATGCCGACCATCGCGGGCGACTCCAGCCCCAGCGCGTCGCGGAAGGCGTCGACGACCCCCTCGAAGTAGTCGGTCGTGTAGCGCACGCTCGGCTTCTCGCTCCGGCCGTGACCCGGCAGGTCCAGCGCGTACACTCGCCGGTCGGCGGCCAGTTCGGGCAGCAGGTAGCGGTACGACACCGAGGCGGCGTCCAGCCCACAGCCGTGGAGCAACAGCGCCGGCGGGGCGTCGGGGTCGCCGGCCACGTCGTAGGCCACCTCCACCTCGTGTCGCCCGCCGCGGCCGTCTCCAGCGGTCAACGTCGTCCGTCCAGTCTCGCGGTCCACGGGGTCGCGCGTACCGCCCCCGTGGGACTCACCGTCCATACCTCAGGATAGCACCGGCGTGACTGATACACCTTCGGAACGAATCGGCGGGGGACGGTCGCCCCGCTTCGCTCGTCCACCACCACCACCCTCGTTCGCGTCGTCGTCGGCGCGAAGCGCCGGCTTCCAGCGGGGCCTTCGGTCCCGCCCGATTCACTTCCACGGGTTCTCGACCAGCTCGGCCTGCACGTTCGCGCCCACCCGCAGGCGACAGTCCGTCTCCGGCACGGCCACGCAGGCGAGGACGAACCCCGCCTCGATGTGCCGCGCTTTCAGCGCCCGTGGGGCGCGGCGATACCGGACCTCCCCGTCGAGTAGTTCGGCCGTGCAGGTCCCACAGGCACCGGTCAGACAGCCGAACGGGACGTGTTCGTCCGCCCGCCCGGCCGCCTCCAGCACCGTCTCGCCCGGTTCGGCCCGCACCGTCGTCTCGCGCCGCTCGCCGTCGCCCTCGCGGACGAGTGTCACCCGTCGCCGACTCACTGCCAGACGTCGCTCGTGCAGTCCCCGTCGGGCCACCGGATCTCGTGGGCGCGTGACGGGCCGTGGGGCATCTCGCCGAAGTCGACGAGGAACTCCTCGTCGAGTTCCATCGTCCCGCGCCGGGGGTCGACGTCGGCCTTCAGCATCACGGACCCCTGCTCGGCCTCCTCGGGGTAGAACTGGTTGTCCCACGAGGAGAACAGCGAGGTGGTCCAGTAGAGCCGCTCGCCGTCGAGCGAGAGCTGGAGCATCTGCGGGCCAGCGATGACCTCCCGCTCGCCCTCGATGGGGTGGCTCGGGCCGAAGTTCCCGCCCGCCCACAGCTGGTCGGCCAGCCGCGGGTTCGACGGGTCCGAGATGTCGTACATCCGCACGTCCCCGTGGAGCCAGTTCGAGAAGAACAGGTAGCGGTCGTCCATCGACACCAGCAGGTCCGTCACCAGACCCGGGACGGGCATGTCCCAGTCCTCGTGTTCACGGGGCTCGATGTCGATGACCTTCTCCGCCTCGAAGTGGCCCACTCGCTCGTCCGGCGAGCGTTCGGTCTCCTGGAAGTGGAAGACGTTCGAGGAGAGCGCGGCCCCCACGTAGCCGTGGGCGTGGTCGGGGCTGTGGAGGAACCGGACCTCCAGCGGTATCATCCCCTCCTCGCCGAGGTCGAGGGTCTGCTCGACGGTGCCGGCCTCCCAGTCCCAGACGTGGAGCTGTCGGCCGTACTTGCCCGCCTCCACGTCGTCCAGGTCGAAGCCCGGGTAGTAGGTCTTCGGTGCGGCCCACTCGCTGGATATCATCACGTTCCGCCGTGGCTGGTACCAGTAGTCGTAGTTCATCTCGATGTCGCCCGGCGCGTCCCAGCGCCCGACGATCGAGAAGTCCGACTCGTCGAGTTGGAGGAAGCCCCCCGGCAGGTCGCCGTCGGCGTCACCGAGCATCGAGAGCACGATCTGGCCGTCGGGGATGCAGTGGACCGTGTGTGGCGCGCTCAGGTCGTACTCGAACACCTCCTCGGGTTCGATCACGTGCGTCAGCTCCGGGTTCCGGCGGTCCTCCGTGTCCACGATGTGGATGCGCGAGGAGCGCTGGCCGGGGATCACGAGGTGTCGTCGCTCCAGCCCCCCGACGTGACACGACGAGGAGCAGGCGTTCCACCCGAAGTGGTGGAGTTCGTCACCCATGTTGGGCATCTCCACCCGGTCGACCACCTCGGCGTAGGTGTCCGAGTCGGGATCCAGGTCCACTACCCCGAGGAAGTCGGGGGCCTCCACGTCCGTCCCCACGTACAGGCACATCACGTAGGCGAGTTCCTCGGGTTCGGACTCCTCGATGGCCGCCTGCGGGGTCGCGTAGCCCGGTCCCTCGTGGTCGTGCTGTGCGTGGTCGTGGCCCGCGTGTGCGTCGTCCGGGTTCTCTGCGTCGCTCATGCCTTTGCAAGTCACTGTGTGACATACTACCCTGATGGGTAGCAGCCACCGTCACCGCTGTCTGCGACAAATGTTACCGCAATACCGAACACGGGACACCGTCACTGTCTCCGAGTCACGTTCGTCATAGGAATCTGCAAATTTTGCCGCTACCGGTCGACCACCAGCAGCGCCACGCGCTCGAGGACCAGTTCTTCGAGACTGGCGTCGGTCGCCGCGAGTTCCCGCTCGCCCACGTCGAAGAACTCGCGCACGCGGGTCTCGTCGAACGCGTCGAGCGTCGCGGCCGGCTCGAGCAGGTCGCGCACCGCCTCGGCCGCCCCGGCCTCGTCGCCCGCCCCGTCAGCGGCCACCAGCACCACGGCGGGCGTCTCGCCCTCGCCGACGCCCAGCTCCAGTGCTCGGTCTATCTGTCGGCGGCCGGCGGCGTACAGCAGGACCTCGACCCCCCGGTCGCGGGCGATGCCCGCCCCCCGCGAGCGCTCCCGGTCCGCGAGTTCGAGTGCCCGCTCGAGGTGCCGACGCGAGACGACGTACCGGGCGTCGAACGCCTGTGCCGTGACGCCGTGTTCGTCGCCGACGGCGTCGAGCGCCTCGACGAACGCGCCGACGGAGGGGTGACTCCGCTCGGCGTCGGTGCCGACGTGGACCACGCCCTCCACCAGTTCCATACCCGGCCTCGAAACCGCGCGGGCCTACACGTTTCGGTCCGTGCTCGGGGACCAGTTGCAGGTCGTCCCCGTGGCCAGACCGGCCTCGTCGACGTGCTGGCGGGTGTGCAGACGCGGGTCGCGGTACAACCGAGACCGCACCGCTGTCGGCCGGTCGGCTCTGTCGAGCCGACACGGCGTGGCCCTCCCCTTCCGGCAGCGCAAGCTCTGCCGACGTTCGTCCCTACGCTCGGCTCACCGTCCCACCGCACACGCTCGCTCGCGCGAGCGGTTCGGCGCGGCCGTTCGCCCCGCTAGAAGTCCCCGAACGTCGCCTGGTTCTCCGCACCGTCCTCGGCCTCCGCACCGTCACGCTCGTCCACCACCGGTGCCGCGGACTCGTCGGCCTCCACGTCCTCCATCGAGGGGTGCTGGTGGCCGGCGTTCTCGAGGATGCGCTCGGCCGTCTTCCGGCGCCCCCGGAGTGCTCCCAGCACGACCGCCTTCTCGGCCTCTCGGAGGTCCGCGCGGGTCTCGATGCCCGCCTCGAACAGCCGCCGGGCACGCTTCCGACCGACCCCGCGAACGCCGGCGAGGTCGAGCAACTCCTCGCGGACCCCGTCGTCGACGCGCTTCTTCGCCCGCCGGACCGCCGTGGCGCTCCCGAGGTCGAGTTCGGCGGCGAGCGACTCCGCCGCCCCGAGGAGCCAGCCCGCCGTGTCGACCTTCCCCCGGATGTCGCCCGGGCCGACGCCGTACTTCTCTGTGATGCGGTCCTCGTCCACCTCCTCGGCCCAGTCCTCCAGCAGGAGCGCGGTCTTGAGCGCCGAGAGCCAGTCCTCGAACCGTTCGTCCTCGAACTCGCTGGGCATCGCGCCGAGGAACTCCCCTTCGCGCTCGTAGGCCTCCATCGTCAGCTCCTCGCGGTCGCCCGAGCGGAGGTAGAGCTGGTACATGTCCGGCGTGCGCGAGACGAGGTGGTAGAGGCCCATCGCGGTCGGGTCGCGCCCGGCCTCGCTCGCCTCGCGCAGTCCGTCCACGATCTCCGCGGCGCTCATCGGGTCGAGGTAGAGCCGCGAGACGGTGTGGCCCAGCCCCGTCGCCTTCAGCCCGCCGTCCGCTTCGCGCTCCACGAACCCGTTCGCCTCGAGGTAGCCGAGCATCCGCTCCATCACCCGCTCGAGGCGTCCCTGTTCGTCCGTCTGGGCGGCGTACAGTGTCTCCTCGAGGAACTCGAGCAGGGTGTCCCGCGAGGAGGCGAAGCCGCTCGCCACCGTCGCGAGGATGTGGGTCCGCATCGCCGGCTCGGCCGCGAGTTTCGACCGGACCGGCTCCGGTTGCGCCCAGACGTACCGCTCGAACAGTTCGTCCAGTTCGTCGTGGCTGTTGGCCAGCAGGACCGCCTCGCCGTAGGGGTCCATCCCCGGCCGCCCCGCCCGGCCCATCATCTGGTGGACCTCGAGCACCGAGAGCGGCGTCATCCCGCCGGCGTCGCCGGAGTAGCGCCGCCAGTCGCGGACGACGACGCGACGAGAAGGGGTGTTCACCCCGGCCGCGAGCGTCGGCGTCGCCGAGACGCACTTGATGAGCCGGTCGCGGAACGCGTCCTCGACGAGAGAGCGCTGGCGCGACTCGAGGCCGGCGTGGTGGAACGCCGCGCCCTTCGCCACGCAGTCGGCGAGGTCGTCGCTCGTCTCGGTGTCGCTCACGCCGCGTATCTCCTCGCTGACCGCCTGCAGGCGCGCTACCTCGTCGCCATCGAGGTGGTCGACGGTGGTGTTCGCGAGGCGCTTCGCTGCGGACTCGGCGTTCCGCCGGGAGTTGACGAACACCAGCGAGGAGCCACCAGCCTCCACGACCTCGCCGTCCTCGTCCACGTCGTCCTGCAGGGTGTCGCGGACGATGGCCTCGGTCGCCCGCTCGCTCGACTTCACCCGCAACTCCCGCTGGCTCCCGTCGTCGAAGTGGAGCGCCTGGCCGTAGTGGACGCCCTTGCGGAGGTCGATGGGCCGCCACTCCGAGTCGACGAGTTCGGCGTCCAGCCACCCGGCCAGCTCCTCGGCGTTGCCGATGGTCGCCGAGAGCGCGACCACCTGCAGGTTCGGGTTGATGCGCCGGAGTTTGGCGAGGGTGACCTCGAGCGTCGGGCCGCGGTTCGGGTCGTCGACGAGGTGGACCTCGTCGGCGACGACGCAGTCGAGTCGGTCGAGCCACGAGGCGCCGTTGCGCACCAGCGAGTCCACCTTCTCGGAGGTGGCGACGACGATGTCCTTCTCGCCCAGCCACCGCTCGTTGGACTCGTAGTTCCCCGTCGACACCCCGACCTCCACGCCGTAGGGGGTGAACTGCTCGAACTCGGCCTTCTTCTCGCTCGCGAGCGCGCGCAGGGGGACGATGTAGAGCGCCTTCCCCCCGGCCGCGACGCTGGCGAGCATCGCGAGTTCGGCGACGAGCGTCTTGCCGGAGGCGGTCGGTACCGACGCCACGAGACTCTCCCCTCGCGTCACGCCGGCGTCGACTGCCTCCGCCTGCGGCGGGTAGAGCGCCTCGATTCCCTCGTCCGAGAGGTGCCCGGGGAGCCACTCGGGGATACCGTCGACCGCCGTCAGTTCCATTGAGGGAGGGTTGGGCGGTTTCGGATTTAAACTGTGGGTGAGCCGAGCGTAGCGAGGCGAGTCTCGATAGCCGACTGTAGGGAGTCCACCGGGAGCGAGGCCGCCGCGCGGCGGCCTCACCGACACCATCAATACCCCGCGGCCGGAGGACCGGACATGCGCAGCGAGGAGGCCATCCGCGACCGGATCGCGGCGCTCGAAGCCGAGTACGACAGTCACGACCCCCCCTCGTCGGCGTTCGAGGACGAGGCCGAGGTGGCCATCCTGCGGGCCATCGAGGAACTGGAGTGGGTACTGGAGGAGTACGAGGGAGAGGAGTTCACCACCTAGCCGCGACCGAACGCTCCTCGTCGGGTTCGTGTCACAGGCGCGAACCGCTCTCTGCTCGCGGCGGACAGGTGCGCCCGTGAGACCTCACCGCTCTGCACCACCCAGCACCGCCGCTCTCGTCTCCCCGTGGGTGGCCGTCACTGGCGAAAAGTCGAAGTGGTTCCGTGCTATAGCATAGCACATGCTGGGCATCGAGCCGTCGTGGCTACTCGCGGGGTTGGTGGTCGTCCACCTCCTGACGCTGGGGTACGCGTACTGGCGTCGTTCGGAGGCCGAAGGAGCGACGGGGACCCGTCACGAGGCGCTCGAGGCCCTCGACTCGCCGGCACCCGAGGTCGAGTTCGACGACGACACGCCCACCGTCGACTGCGAGGTGTGTGGCGCGGAGAACGCCGCCGAGTACGCGTTCTGTCGCGGCTGTGCGAGCGAACTCCCCGGCGGCCCGGCCGGAGACGAGGCCCCCACCGCGGCGTTCGGCTCCGGGTCTGTCTGAGCGCCGAGTCGGGGCGAACCGCTATGGCCCCTCGGTCACCAGCGTCCGGTATGCCGGAGATTCGCCTCACCGAGGAGCAACTCGAACGCCTCGAGGCCGTGACCGCCGACGTCGAGGCGGCCTACGTCGGCCGCTACGGCCGGGCCACCCCCACCGACGCCATCGACTACCTGCTCGACACCTACACCCCACCGAGCGCCACCGTCGAGGCCGACGCCGCGCCCCCGTCGAACGGCGACTCGGCGGACGGGGGAGCCGACGAGACGGACGAGGCGGAGGAGACGGAGGCCGACACGGGGGCGACCGAGTCGGCCTCGACCGGCGGGTCCGGGTCGGGTGGTGGCGGCTCGCCGCTCACGGCGGCCGCGGCGCTCCTCGAGGAGAACGACGACGTCTGGCGGAAGTCCGGCGGTGACGCCCCCTACGAGGTCGACCTCCCGGACGGGACGACGGAGGCCGTCCGGACCAAGGGTGACGTGAAACGGCTCCTGTTCAAGCACTATCGTTGAGCCCGCCCCCCGGCTCAGTTCATCCCTTCGGTGCCGATGTCCGGGTTCGCCTCGTAGAACGAGACGAGGCTCTCCGCGTACTCCGAGAAGTGCGGACACTCGATGCCCGACCCTTCGAGGTCCTCGACGGCGTTCGTGCAGTCGAACGACGCCGGCCACGTCTGGTACTCCAGCCCCCCGCTCTTGAGCAGGTCTGACTCGCCCAGCAGGGGCGTCAGCGACCCGCGAAGCCCCTCCACGAGGCGCTTCGGGTACGGCAGGACGATGGTGCGGTCCTTCCCCGCCGCTTCGCCCAGTAGCCTCACCATCTCGGTCGTCGACGGGGGGTCCGGGTCCGCGAGGTGGTACGTCTTCCCCTCGCTCTCGTCGATGCCCGAGAGGTAGCCGATGGCGTCGACGATGTAGTCGCTCGGGACGACGTTGAACTCCGCCGCCGAGGCGCCGCGCGGCACCGGGACGACGGCGGTGTTCCCCTGGTCGACCAGCCCCTCCACGAACGCGTAGATGCCGTCGTACTTCTGGGTCTCGCCGGTCTCCGAGTCGCCGACGGCGACCCCCGGTCGGTAGATGGTCGTCGAGACCTCGTCCATCCGCTCGCGCACGGCCACCTCCGCCATGTGCTTCGTGGACTCGTAGTAGTTGAAGAACGTCTGTCCCTCCTGGAGCATCGATTCCTCGAAACGGCCCTCGTAGTCGCCCGCGACGACCACGGTGGAGACGTAGTGGTAGCGCTCGACGCCGGCGGCGACGGCGAACTCGGTGACGTTGCGCGTCCCCTCGATGTTGACGGCCTTCCCCGGCGCCCGGTCCATCGTCAGGTCGTAGATGGCCGCGAGGTGGTAGACGTGGGCGGTGTCGGCGACGACGTCGTCGTACGCGTCGCCGAGGCCGAGGTCGGTCTCGGTGATGTCTCCCTCGACGAGGTCGATGCGGCCGTCGGTCCCGTGGTCGGCCTCGATGGTCGCGGCACGCTCCTCCGCCTCGGCGCGGAACTTCGACTGGACCAGACAGGTGACGGTGGTCTCCTGGTCGTGTCTGTCGAGCAGTCGCTTCACGAGCGCCGACCCGAGGAAGCCCGGAAATCCGGTCAGGAATACGGCTGGCATGGACTGGCACGGGCGGTCGGCGAACAAGAAAGTTCCCCCGTCGCGCACGGGTGGGTTCAAGTCGGCACGGACATCGCGCCCCGTCGACTCACGTCGGGGGTGGGCCGTGTTCAGTCCTCGCGCTCCCCGCCGACGGGACTCCCCTCGGCGAGGTGGTGTGTCAGCCACCCCATCCCCGTCTCGTCGTCCAGCTCCGCCCCGTCCAGCTGGTCGATGAACTCCTCGGAGGCGACGACGGTCGCGTAGAGGTCACAGACGAGCTGTTTCAGGAGCTCCGGGTCGTCGGGCAGGTCCGCGGGGTCGAGTTCGGCCGGCAGGTCGTCGGTCATGGTCGGACGTGGGGGAGGGAGCGGCAAAAGCGTTGGCGAGGACCGGCCGGCGGCCGCTGAGCCGGTCGCCCCGCGAGCGGCGAGTCTCGTCGGGGAAGTGTCGACTCGAATTGATACGCACGGGGAGAGTGGACGATCACAGATTCGCGGTTCACAGCCGTCGGGAGCTCACAGACACGACGTTCCGGTCACGTGGGCGCCTCTCGAGACGGGTGAAATCACGCCGGACTGACACGGGCTTATTTGCGTACGTGGCCCCAACGACCGGGCTGTTCGAATGAATCCACCAGGGAAGCCCGGTTCGACGGCGGAGGGCCCGACCCCGTGACAGGGGCCGAGCGAGCGATCACCAGTCCGTCGTCGTTCAGGCGAGCGGTCGAGGCGGCCGGACACGCCATCTTCTTCGCGGACGCCTCTGGCGAGATCGTCTACGTCAACCCGGCGTTCGAGGAGATGACCGGGTACCCTGCCGAGGAGGCGATCGGTCGAACCCCGGCGATACTCAACTCCGGCCACCACGACCCGGAGTACTTCGAGCGGCTCTGGGAGACGATAGCGAGCGGCGACGTCTGGGAGGAGGAGGTCGTCAACCGTCGGCGCGACGGGGAGACGTACCTCGCCAACCAGACCATCGCGCCGGTCGCAGACCGAGAGGACGGGACTATCTCTCACTTCGTCGCGATCCAGACGGACGTCACGACGCAGCGGGAGTACCGGCGGGAGATACGACGGCAACAGGACCTCTCGACGCGGACCGAGGCGAAGGCGAACGTGGGGGGCTGGGAGCTGAACCCGGAGACGGATACCCTTCGCTGGACGGCCGGGACACGCCGGCTCCACCAGGTGGAGTCGGCGTACGAGCCGACGGTCGACGACGCCCTCGAGTTCTACCACCCCGACGACCGTGGGCGCATCGAGAACGCCGTGACCGAAGCGCTGGAGTGGAACCTCCCCTACGACGTGGAAGCACGTCTCGTCACGGCGGAGGGGAGTACCAGAGTCGTCCGCACGACGGGAACGCCGGTCGCCCCCGACGACGGCGGCACGCTGCTGCGGGGAACGATCACGGACATCACGGACGAACAGACGCGCCAGCAGCAGTTGATGGTGTTCAACCGGATCCTCCGACACAACCTCCGCAACGAACTCAACGTCGTGCTGGGTCACGCCGGCCTGCTTCGGGATTCGTTCGGCGCGAGCGACGCATCCGTCACACTCTCACGGACCGAGGCGCTGGACGCCCTCGAGGATATCGAGGCGGCGGCCGACGGCCTCCTGAGCACCGCCGAGCGCGCGCGAGAGTTCGACCGCGTCTACCGACAGCTCCACGACACCACGCCGGTCGAGATACGCCCACTCGCCGACGCCGTCGCCGCACAGCATCGAGCGGTGACGCCGGCCGCGACCGTTCGAGTCGAGGGGCTCGAGCCGGTCCTGCTCGGTAACTCCGATGCCCTCCGGCTCGTGCTCGAGGAACTCGTCGAGAACGCGGTCGAACACACCGACGAGGAGGCTCCGACCGTCACTGTCCGACTCCGTGAGACGGCAGACGGGTCGCTCCAGATCTCCATCGCCGACCACGGACGTGGCCTCCCCGAGCTAGAGCGGCAGGTGCTCACGGAGGGGGAAGAGAGCCAGCTCAAGCACGGGCGCGGCATCGGGTTGTGGGTGGTCAAGTGGCTCCTGACCCCACTCGGCGGGTCCCTCGAGATGACGGAGAACGAGCCGAAAGGGACCGTGGTCAGAGTGACGTTCCCCCCATCGCGGTGGACGTCGAGTAGCGACGCAGCGTAGTGGGAACAGCCGCTCAATTCCCCCGACTCTCAGTTCGCAGTCGCTCGGGATCTGCATGGGCCCTGCCGGATTTGAACCAGCGATCACCCGGTGTCCCACAGTCCCGAAAAATGTCGGGAAACTGATATGAGCCGGGGGCTTTGAACCAGACTAAGCTAAGGGCCCTGTGTACCGAACTGCCCGGCCCGGATTATTGAACCTGTCGGGTTAACGCATCACCTCGCCCGCCCAGTGTCTGTTCCAATTCTTCCACGCTCCGGACCACCACACACTCCTTGCCGGTCCGGTCGTAGAGCGCCAGTTTTCGCTCGAACTGCTCGGCGTTGGGGCGCTCGCCGGAGGCGTACCCGTTCACCTCCACCCAGAGGTCCCGGTCCGCGAGGTAGAAATCACCGTACCAGTTGTTCTCTCCGAGCGGCGGGTGGACCTCGTACTCGATGCCGTTCTGGTGTAGATACATCGCGACGGCCAGTTCGTGCCGACTGTCGAGTCTCGCACCTCCGGGTCCCATCGTGGACGTTCCGTGTCGCTCTCCGGGGCTGATTCCGCTCGCCTCACACGCCTCGCGCCACGACCCGAAGTGCTTCTTCACGCTACTGCTAGCGTACTCGCCGTACTCGTCGTACTGTCGCATCGTCAGGTGGTCGGTACTCACCCGTTCGTGAACGGACTGCACGTCCACCACCATCGCATCCCGCTCGGCCTCGCCGTACTCCCCCACCTGCATCCCGTCCGGCGTCACCCCGGCCTCCCGGAGCACCTCGGACCAGCTGGAGTCGATTACGCTGTACATCCGCTCGAGACAGGGAAATCGGTCGTCAGCCTGCGCGTCTCGTGTGGTCGGTGGCTGGCCCATCTCCTCGGCGAGCATCTGTAGTGATGCGACCAACTCCTCGTGCGTGTACCCCTCGTACTCTGTTTCAGTGTGCTGGTTTCCGTGGAACTCGCCCATGCGACCTCTCACTCCGACGTCGCACTTCAACGCTCGCCGCCCCCTCGGTGAAAGTAGAACGGCCGAGATGGTCGCTCGCCCTCGAGCGACGGTTCCCCCGGTCGGCGTGTGGACGGCCCCGTCAGAACTATCACTCGAAACGCACTTTCTCACGGTCTTGTAATCATCGCACCTCACTATCCCCGTGCTCGCCGTCTCTGTCGCCGTGAACCGACGATGACAGGCTACGCGATCGTACTGGCGTCCGGAAAGTTCGAACGACTACAGGCAGTGAGCAACATCGCGTCCATCGCGGCGGCGTCCGACATCCCCGTCGACGTGTTCGCCACGATGGACGGACTGGAGGCCTTCGACCGCGACGTGGTCGCGGGGATGGACTTCGAGATGAGCGCCGTGGGCCGCGCGATGCTGGAGGCCGAGCACATGAACATGTCGCTGTTCAGTGAGAACCTCGCCCGCGCGAAGGACCTCGGCCCCATCCACGTCTACGCGTGTGAGCTCTCGATGGACGCCCTCGACAAGGACCTCGACGACTACGTCGACGTGTTCGACGACGTCCTCGGCGTCTCCGGGTTCCTGACCCACGCCGCCGACAAGCAGGTGATGTTCGTCTGACCCTGCGCTGCGGCCAGTCCTGTAGCAGCGTATCACGACCACAGAACCCAACACGAGACAATGAGCACGGAGATCAACCCTGACGTGACGATCGACGCCCGCGGCGCGACCTGCCCCGGGCCCCTGATGGACCTCATCGGCGAGATAAAACACGCGGACGTCGGCACCGTCTTCGAACTCCAGACGAGCGACAGCTCCTCCAGCCACGACGTCCCCGAGTGGGTCGAGAAGGCCGGTCACGACCTCCTCGGCGTCGAGGAACACGACGACTACTGGAGCGTCTTCGTCGAGACGACGAAGTGAACGACCTCACGGCTCGCGGGCGGTCGACGCCACGCGAACAGAGCGGCCCGTTTTAGGAGGTACGGCCCACACCGGAGGCCATGGACGACGCGGACGACCCCACGCCAGAGGACGCCCGTCGTGCCCTCGACCGGGCCATCGAGGAGCGCCCCGCCGAGGTCGTCGCCTTCGTGGAGCGACTCGACCGGGCCAACGACGTACTCGACGGTACACGCCGGTCGACCGACCGCGAGCGCCGTCCGCGGCGCACGCCCGCCGAGGAACTCCTCGACGGGTTCGCCGAGACCACCTCCGCCCTGTTCGGTGCCGGGACGGGTACCGAGAACCCCGCCGCCCTCGCGACACTCGCCACCGCCGTCGGCACGAACGCCGGCGACATGGAGCGTGCGCTCCGGAAACTCGCGGCGCTCGAACGCGATGGCACCCTCCGGGACCTCGCCGAGGCGGGCGAGACCCTCCGGCAGTTCGAGACCGAACTCGGCGAGGAGACGGCCGACCTGCTCGAGGACCCGACCACGGCGGGCGAGGTGGGGCGGATGCTCCGGGCGCTCGAGGCGGCCGAGGCGGCCCCGGAGACCCGACTCGGCCTCGTCGGGTTCGCCCGTGAGCTCCGCGACGAGGAGGTCCAGCGGGGGATGGGGTACCTGGTGGCGCTGGCGCGGGAACTGGGGCGGGAGGAGTAGCGGTCGCTCGCAGCCGAGACTGCTCGCAGAAGGTATCCGCGGGACGCCACCTCCAGGGCTCGAACCTGGGACCACCTCGTCTCTGCGGCCGACAGCGCGAGACTGCGCGGCCGTAACAGCGAGGTGCTCTACCAACTGAGCTAAGGCGGCTTACACTCCACCGTAGTCGGATTGATTTCATAGGGCTTTCGCTTCCGCGTCGGCGTGTCACTCCCCCACCAGCCATCGACACGCTTTCACGCCACTCCCCCGAATCGCCGGCGATGAGCGACGAGCAGGACGCGTTCGACGCGGTGGTCCGAGCGGTCCACGACCGGGTCACGCCCGACGCCGAGGAGCGCGCCCGCCTCGAGTCGGTGGCCGCCGAACTCACGGCCCGCGCCGAGGCGGCCGTCGAGGACATCGGCGTCGACGCCGACATCGTCCGGGTCGGCTCCACCGCCCGCGGCACGTGGCTCGCCGGCGACCGCGACATCGACCTGTTCGTCCGGTTCCCCGACGATCTCTCGCGCGAGCGACTGGAGGCCTACGGCCTGCAGGTCGGGAGCCACGTCCTCCCCGAGGGCCACGAGGAGTACGCCGAACACCCCTACGTCAAGGGCGAGTACGACGGCTTCGACGTGGACTGCGTGCCGTGCTACGACGTCGACAGCGCCGCGGAGATCCAGTCGGCCGTCGACCGCACTCCGTTCCACAACGCCTACCTCGCCGAGCGACTGGACGACGCCCTCGCCGGCGAGGTCAGGGTCGCCAAGGCGTTCCTGAAGGCCGTCGGTGCCTACGGCTCGAACCTCCGGACCAAGGGGTTCTCGGGCTACCTCGTCGAACTCCTCATCCTCGAGTTCGGCGGCTTCCGCGAACTCGTCGAGTCGGCGGCCGACTGGAACCCTCCCGTCCGCTTCGACCCCGAGGACCACGGCACCCGCGAGTACGGCGACGACCTCGTCGTCGTGGACCCCACCGACCCCGAGCGGAACGTCGCGGCCGCCTGCTCGGCCACCAACGTCGCGCGCCTCCAGCACTACAGCCGAGCGTTACTCGCCGGCCCACGCGAGTCGCTGTTCGAGCCGCACGACCCGGCGCCGCTCGACGCCGCGGGGGTCCGCGAGGCCGTCCGCGAACGGGCCACAGAACCCGTCGCGGTGCGCTTCGAGACGCCAGACGTCGTGGAGGACCAGCTCTACCCACAGCTCGACAAGTCACTCGCCGGCCTCCGCGACGAACTCGCCCGGCGCGGGTTCGACCCGCTCCGCTCGGCCCGCTTCGCCACCGACGAGCACGCGGTCCTCCTCGTCGAGTGTGGCGTCGCCGAGCGTCCGCACGTCCAGCGCCACGACGGACCGCCGGTCGGGGTGCGCGCGCACGCCGAGGGGTTCTACGGGAAGTACGACGACGACCCGGACGTCTACGGCCCCTACATCGAGGACGGGCGCTACGTCGTCGAGCGCGAACGCGAGTTCCGCACGCCCGTCGCCTTCTGCGAGAGCGACGCGCTGTTCGGCGTGGCGCTCGGCCCGCACGTCGAATCCTCGCTGGAGCGCGGCTACGACGTGCTCGCCGGCGAGACGCTCGGGGCGCTGGCGCCCGAGTTCGGCGACGAACTGGCGCGGTACTTCGCCCCCGTCCCGTGACCGGCGGGACCCACCCCGCGCTCCGTCACGCGCCACCCAGCACCTCGTCGAACGACCGGTCCGTGTCGACGGGTTCGCTGAACACGAACTGGTAGCCGTCCGGGTCGCGGAGCCGCAGTTCGCGGGTGTTGTACGGCGTCTCCGTCGGCTCCTCGGCCGTGCCACCAGTGGTGCGGAGCCGCTCGAACACGTCCTCGAGTGGCTCGCTCGCGTTCACGTAGACGGTCACGCCGGCCCCGGCCCCGGTGGGGGCGCCGCGCCCGACCAGCATCAGGTCGGCCCCCGTCGCGTACCGGAGGTGGACCGTCTCGCCGTACGCGAAGACGGGCTCGAACCCGAGTCGCTCGTACCACGCGGTGCTGCGCTCCGTGTCCGAGACGGCCAACTGCGGGAACAGCGCCATCGGGTAGAACTCGGCGCCGTCGGCCACCTCGTAGGGTCGCTCGGCCATGGCACCCGCAGGCGAGCCCCCGAGATAGCGTTTGTGCTGCCGTGCGAGCGGGTCTCAGTCCAGGTCGTGGACCTCGCGCACCCGGTCGACCACGCTCGTCGCCCGCTCGGAGGGGTCGCCGTCCGGTTCGACCGGTTCGCGCCCGTCGAACACGTCGTTGACCATCGCCACCGAGGAGGCCAGCGCGTCCAGCCCGTAGCCTCCTTCGAGGACGAACGCGAGCGCCGCGTCGGTCCGGTCGGCGAGCTCGCGACAGCGGTCGGTCATGACACCGTACCCCTCCGTCGAGATGCGCATCCGGGAGATGGGGTCGTGCTGGTGGGCGTCGAACCCGGCGGAGACGATGAACAGGTCCGGGTCGTACCGCTCCAGCGCCGGCATCAGCAGTCGCTCGACGGCGTCGAGGTACTCCGCGTCGCCACTCCCCCCCGGCAGCGGTGCGTTCACGAGTGTCCCCTCGCCGTCACCCTCGCCGGTCTCCTCCACGTCGCCGGTCCCGGGGTAGAGACCGCGTTCGTGGAACGAGGTGTAGTGGACGTCGCCCCGGTCGACCGTGAGGTCCTGCGTGCCGTTGCCGTGGTGGACGTCCCAGTCGAAGATGGCGACGCGGTCCACGTCCGGCCGGTCGAGCGCCACCTCGGCCGCGACGGCGGCGTTGTTGAAGAAGCAGAAGCCCATGGCGTTCGCCCAGACGGCGTGGTGGCCCGGTGGCCGCCCGAGCGAGAACGGCGTCATCCGGCCGTCCGTGCCGTCGAGGGCGGCCTCACACGCGTCGATGGCGAGCCCAGCGCTGTAGCGGGCGGCGTCCCACGTCGACTCGACGGCGACGGTGTCGGCGTCCCACGTCCCGCCACCGTTCGCACAGAACTCCTTGACCGACGCGACGTACTCCGCGTCGTGGACGCGCGCCAGCGTCTCCTCGTCGGCCGGGTCGGTCGACTCGTACTCGACGGCGTGCTCACGGGCGAGGCGCCGGCGGATGGCCTCCAGCCGGTCCGACGTCTCCGGGTGCCGCGGGCCAGTGTCGTGGTCCAGACAGCGGTCGTCGTAGCCGAATCGCATCAGAAGTATCGTTGGAGTTCGTAGTAGGTCTCGACGTCCTCGGCCTTGACCGTTCGCCGGGCGGCGTGTCGGGCGAGGACGGCGGCGGCGGCGGCCACCCGGTCGGCGTAGGCCTCCAGGACCGCCGCCAGCGCCACACGCGCGTCCATCGACACCCGGTAGCGGTCGTCGATGTCGAGGCGAGCGATGCGGTCGACGGGGGCGATCGGGAGTTCGAGTCCGTCGCGGGTGGCGTCGGCCCCCTCCGGGAAGTCCGAGGCCATCAGCGTCTTGCGGCCGTCGTCGGTGGCTCGCTCGGCGGCCTCGGCCGCCAGCGCCGCGCCGTGTTCCTGTATCCGTCGAGCGAGTTCCTCCGCCGCCTCGGCGCTCACGCGCAGGTCCCCTGCGTTCCGTCGGATGATGGTGTCCACCGGGGCGAACGGGAGCTCGACGCTCATACCCGTGTGCGGGTCCGTGGCGCGCTTAAATCCCCCGGTCACTCCCGTCTCCACTGGACGGTCACGGTCACCGGACCTCGTCGGCCACGATGCGCTCGCCGTCGCGCTTGCCCCGGACCGTCACCTCCTGCCCGAGTTCGACGGTCGCGCTCGTCTCGACGATGCGCGTCGACTCCCCGTCGTCCAGCATCACCGGGTCGCCCGTCTGGACGACGACGCCGGTGAACTCCTCGACCTCACCGTCTGCCGACTCCTCTGCCGTCGCGGCCGTCCCGTCGGTCGACTGGGTGCCCGAACTCGCCTCCGCGTCCGCGTCCGCGTTCGTCCCGTCCGCGAACGCGTCCAGCCCGGCCGGGTCCTCGCCTGCGTCGTCGCTGGACTCGCCGGCGTCACCCGCCTTCGACCGCCGAGCCGTCGTCGCGTCGCCCTCCAGTCTGAGGACCGTCGAGCGCCACCCGGCGCTCGCCTCCAGGTCCTCCTTCCAGCCGTCCTGTATCTCCACGTCGCCGAGGTACACCTCGTCACCCGGCCCGAGGTCGCGGTCGGCGAGGTCACCCCACATCGCCACGCGGATGTCGCCGGTCTGGTCCTGCACGCGGACGTTCCGGACCTGCCCCTCGCTCCCGTCGTCACGGTCGAACGTCCGCTTGGGGTCCGCAGAGCGAATCACCCCCGCGATGTCGACGGTCGTGTCGAGTTCGAGCGCCGCGATGTCGGTCGTCTCCGGCGTGAAGTCGACCGGTTCGTCGATCTCCTCGACCGCCCCGCGCTCCCCGACGTGGAGTTCGAGGCTCCCGTCCCGCTCGCGGACGTAGCCGTCGACGACCTCGACGCTCGTGCCCGGTTCGAGTTCCTCGGCACGGTCGGCCTGCTCGTCCCAGAGGGTCACCCGCACGCGCCCCGTCTCGTCACCGAGCGTCAGGTTCGAGACCCGCCCCTCGCTCCCGTCGTCCCGCGAGAACGTCCGGATGGCGTCGGTGTCGAGGACGATCCCGCGGAGGTTCACGTCGGACTGGCCCATCGTCAACGAGTCGGCCGTCGCGCTCCCGTCGAGCGAGATGTCGATGTCGACGCTGTCGTCAGGCTCGACGCGACTCGCGGAGACCTCGAGGCCGTTGTAGCCGTCCTTCGGCCGCCCGCCGATGCGGAGCACCTGCCCGCGTTCGAGCGTCTCGTCGGCGCCCGCGGCCTGCTCGTCCCAGAGCGCCACCCGTACGCGCCCCGTCTCGTCCGCCACCTCGACGTTCAGGACCATCCCGTCCTCGTCCTCGCCCTCGCGCTCGAAGGTGCGCACGTCGCCGATGGAGACCACCTTGCCGACGAACTTCACCTCCTCCATCCCGGGTTCGATGTCCGCGATGGTCTCCACCTCACCCTCGGTCAGGTCGTGGGCGATGAGCATCGCCGCCGTCTCCTCGTCCGCGAGCCCCCCCATCTGTTCGACCTTGGCCTCGACCGCCTCGCGGAACTCCTCCAGCGAGACGTCCTCGGTCTCGAGGTCCTCGTAGATGTCCTCGATAGCACCCATAGTTAGCGGAGGGTGGGAACTGCCGCGATTAAGTGTTGTCGTGTGGGCATCGTGGGCCGGGGTGTGTCGGCATGCTATGTGAAGGTTCGGCGGGGGCGCGCGTGGACCGCAACCCATATACGACGAAACCCGGAATGTGTAGTTGAGTCCCGATAGGGTAGTGGACTATCCTCTTGGCTTGCGGAGCCAGGGACCGGCGTTCAAATCGCCGTCGGGACGTTTCTGTTTCGAGCCACCCAGCGAGCACCGCGTAGCGTGTGCTCGCGTCGGCGGGACGTCTCTGTTCCCAGCACCCCTTCGAGCCCCGCCTGGCGCACGACTCCGCCGGGGGCTGCTACCCCCAGCGGAGCGACCCGTGCCACCTCTATATACCGCTCCCCAGTCGTCCGCGACGTTCGAAGCCCGATATATAGCAAATACGACGGCTTATGTGGGGGCCACGAGGCGCTTCGCCTATGGTTCCTGACACGCACGCCGTCGGTCGGTCGGGGCCGGTGCTGGCCCACCTCGACCGGCCGCGGACGCCCGAGCGGACGACGCTGGCGGTGTTCGCCGACGCCCACCTCACCGCCGAGGCGAGCGGGACGTGGAAGGTCCTCCACCGCACCGAGGAGCGCCTGCGGGCGGCCGTCGCCGACGCGAACCGTCGCGACGTGGACGCGGTGCTGGTCGCTGGCGACCTGACGAAGGACGGCGCGCCCACGGAGTACGCCCTCACAGACGAGGTGCTCGCGGGCCTCGACGCGCCGTTCGTGGCGATTCCGGGCAACCACGACGTGCCCAAGCCCCGCTGGGACCCGTACGACGCGCCGGACCGCGAGTCGTTCGCCCGCCGGTACGCGAGCGGCCACCTCCCGTTCGTCGAGCGCGTCGGCGGCGTGGACCTCGTCGGGCTGGACTCGGCCTCCAACGCCGACGGGTCGCTCGGCGGCACCCACGAGGGCGAGGTCGGCGCCGACCAGCGCGCGTGGCTCGACTCGGTCCTCCCCGACCTCGAGACCCCGGTCGTCGCCGTCCACCACAACGTCTCACACCCCTCGACGCACGCCGAGGGGTTCCCCGAGAGCGACCTCTATCAGGTGAACGACGCCGACGCGGTGGCGGCGCTGCTGGCGCGCCACGACGTCCCGCTGACGCTCTCCGGACACCTCCACTGGCCGGGTGTGGCCCCGCTCGCCGGTGGCCACGAACTCGTCTGCCCCGCCGTCTGCTCGTTCCCGCAGGCGTACGTCTGTCTCCACGTGGGTCCCGACGGCACGACGGCCGAACTCGTGCCGCTCGCCGACCGTGCCGGACTGGAGGAGGCGTACGTCCACGCCCGCGAGGGGGCCGCACACGGCCGCGGCGTGGCCGCCCGAGCGGACTCCCGACTGCTCGACGAACTCCTGCTGGCCGAGGAGGCTGGCCCACCGCTCGTCCAGCGCGCAGGGCCGCCGAAGCGAGAGGCACCCCACCGCGCAGACCGGGTGGAACCGTGATCACCGAGGCCCGGCGGACGGTGCGTCGCGAGCGCCGTCGCACGGTCGACGAGCGCGAGGCGTTCGACGCGTTCGCCGACGCGGTCCGCGACATCCCGGTCGACGGCCCGCAATCCGGCGTCCGCGTCGGGGCGCGACTCGCCACGCCCGACGCCGCGAGTGCTGCACGTGCCGTCCGCGAGGCGTACGAACGGACCGTGATGGCCGTCCCACACTACCACGAGGAGTACGACGACACCTACGCCGAGAGCCTCGAGGCGGAGCTGGGGCCGACGGTCGCGGCGGCCGCGACCGGCCCGCGTCTGACCGCGGCCGCGAAGTCCGGCCTCGTCGACGCCGCACTGAACGCCCGTGCGGACCGCGCCCGGTTCGTGGAAGCGCTCGACGTCGAGGACGAGACGCTCCGTGAGGCCGACGACCGCCTCGGCGAGCTACTGGCCGAGGCCGCCGAACTCGACACCGAACCGCTCGAGGACCTCCGGTTCGGGTCGCTCGACGCCATCCGGACCCGCCTGCAGACGCTCGAACGACACGCCGAGGCGGTGGGTGCCGACCGGCAGGCCACCCTCCGCGAGCAGACCGACGACCTGTCGCTCCCCGACTGTGCGCCGGACCTCCCCACCTACGTCTACCAGGACCACGAGGTGACCTACCCGGTCCTCGCCACGGTGGCACGGACCGCCACAATCCTCCAGCGCATCCGCGAGGACGTCGAGCGGTCGATGGCACGGGTCTGAGTCCGGCCGTGCTACTCGCGGCTTCGCCGCTCGCTGTCTCGGCGGTCTCACTCCGTTCGACCGCCCTGGCGACACGCCTTTCTTCCTGCCAGCGCTTCGCCAACCGTGACCGACGCCGTCGACGTCCCCGCCCACCTGCGCGCGGGGGCCGCCCTCTACACCGCCGGCCGCTTCCACGCTGCGCACGACCCGTGGGAGCACGCGTGGCTCGCCGTCCGTGACACCGCACCCGACGACGCGGCCCTCCTCCAGGGGCTGATACAGACCACCGCCGCGCTCCACCACGCCCGCGCCGGGAACCGCGAAGGGGCGACCGGCCTCGCCGGGAGCGCCGCCGACTACCTCGCCGGAGTCCCCGACGACCATCGCGACGTGGACCTCGACCCCATACGGGCGTTCCTCCCCGGCCTCGCGGCGTCGCTCGACGCGGCGGGCACCCCGCCGCCGCTCCACATCGACGGCCGCGAGTGGACGCTCGCCGACCTCGAACTCCCGGCGGCCGGTCCCGCGGCCGTCGCCCTCGCCGAGGACGAGGGGTTCGACGAGTCGCCCGTCGAACGGGCCGTCACGTTCGCGTGGGCCGACCTCGCCGACTCGCCCACCTCGGCGTTCGCCGACGCGATACTGGCGTTCGTCGCCGGGACGGGCGCGCCGCGGACGGTGGCGTACGACCGCCTCCGGCGACGGGTCGAGGAGCGACAGGCGAAGGAGGACGACGTCTCGGGGCTGTTCGACACCGACTAGGGCGAGGGCTCGTACGTCGGCCCGACCCGCACGTCGAGCGTCTGGCGCCGACAGTCGAGGTGGAGCGACTCGTGTTCGGAGAGTTCGCCGTCTCGCGAGAATCGGACCGGCCCATCGCTGACGATGTCCACCTCGTCGGCGCGGAAGTGGGCGACCCCCTCGGTCCCGCGTCCGAGGATGCGGTGGGTGACCGCCTCGATGGCGAGGTTCCCCGCCGGCATCCGCTCGACGACGGCCACGTCGAACAGGCCGTCCTCCATGTCGGCCTGCCCACCCTCCTCGACGAACTTCCGGGCGTTACCGACGAGGACGCACATCGCGTCGCCCTCCCAGTGTTCCGTCTCGGCGCCGGCGCGGGCCTCCAGTTCGAGGTGGAGCCCGTCGAACTCCAGGGCCTCCTGGACGCCGGTGACGACGAACGCCAGCGTGCCGAGTCGTTCCTTCAGGTCGCCGGAGGCGGCCGTGCTCGCGTCGGCCGGGAGGCCGGCGATGCACGAGACGAGGAACGGTTCGCCGCCGGCGACCCCCACGTCCACGCTCCTGACCTCGCCGTCGTCGGTGAGGTCGAGTCCGTGTCGCGTGTCGCGGATGCCGAGGGTGCCGGCCAGCAGGTTCGCCGTCCCCGCTGGCACCACGTCGAGGGTCACCTCGCCGAGGTGCTCCTCGGCGGCCAGTCCCCGGAGCACCTCGTTGATGGTGCCGTCACCGCCGCAGACGGCGAGTTCGCCAACGCCGTCGCGGGCCGCCTCGCGGGCCAGTTCGACGCCGTGTTCGGCACCCTCGGTCTCCCAGACGGCGAACCCCTTCGCCCGAGCCTTCCGGCGCACCCACTCGGCGTGGGTTCCGGTCCCCGAGACGGGGTTCACGATCAGCGTCCGCGTGCCGACCTGCATGGCTCGGCGGAGGACGGGGGGCTACGTAGACGTAGTGGTTGCACTCGCCAGCCGTGGTCAGTCGACCTCGGCCTCCGTGTCGACTTCGGCCCCGGCCCCAGCGCCCGAGTCCGGACCACTAGCCGCGTCGGGCTCCCGTCCGGCCTCGGCCGGTTCGGCCGTCCCCTGCTCGGTCGTCTCCTGCCCGGCCGGCAGTTCGCTCACGGCCACCAGCAGTCGCCCGTCGTCGAGTGCCTGCACCAGTTTCGACTCGGTGAACCTCGTCCCGTCGGCGCGGCAGCCCTCACTGCGGCCCGACCACTGTCCGCCCGCCTGCACAACCGGGAGGATATGTGAGCGGACGTGCTCGGCCGCCGACTCGGGGTGGAGGTCGGCCCAGTGTCGACCTCTCACCTCCTCGGCGGTGTAGCCGTAGAGCGCGGCGTACTCCTCGTCGACGGTCTCGAACCGCTCGTCACGGCCGATGACCGCCACCCGGTCCAGCTCCACGTCTGCCTCGTCGTCGAACGCGCCGTCGCCGTCCGCCAGCGCGTGGTTCACCCGCCGGACCAGCATCGTGTACTGGTCGGCCCCGAACCCCTTCTCGAGGAAGTCCGTCACCCCCGCTTCGACGACGCGGCCGGCCACGTCGCTGGCCTCCCCGCTCGCGAACAGCACCACCGGGACCCCCGGCTGGTACTCGCGGACGGTCTCGACGAATCGGATGCCGTCCATCCCCGGCAGCCGCGAGTCGCTCACGACGCAGTCGAACCGCTCGCCGCCTTCGAAGCGCTCCAGCGCCGCCATCGGGTCGGTCGCCGTCGTGACACGCGCGTCGATCCCACTCCCCTGTCGCTCGAGGTACTCGGCGACGAGTTCCACCTCGTCGCGGTCGCCGTCGACCAGCAGTACCGTCGGCTGCGCTCCACCCATCTCTCGCTGGGGTAGGCCAACGGTCACAATGAGTTTAGTGTTCCGTTTCAGTGCTGAACGGCCGGTAGGAATCCTCGAACGGTCAGTCTCCGTCGACGACCCGCTCCTCGCCCTCGAAGTGCGCGGAGTTGTCCTGCGGGTCGTAGCCGAGGACCTCCTTCGCCCGCTCGAGGGAGTAGTACTTGCGGTCGTTGTCGGAGATGCCGTAGACGATCTCGTAGTCGTACGCCGCGTCGATGGCACACTGGTGGAGGTGCGCGCAGTCGCGGTGGCTGAGCCACATCGCCTGCCCGCGCTCGTAGTCGATGGGTGGGTGGCCCTTCGTGAGGTTGCCGATGCGGATACAGCAGACCTTGAGGCCGTGCTCGTCGTGGTAGAAGCGCCCGAGCGTCTCGCCGGCGGCCTTCGAGACGCCGTAGAAGTTACCCGGTCGGGGGAGTTCGGTGCCGTCGAGTCGGAACTCGTCGTGGGCGCGGTAGAGGTCGGGTTTGCGCTCGGTCTCGTAGTGGCCGACGGCGTGGTTCGAGGAGGCGTAGACGAACTTCTCGACGCCCGCGTCCACCGCGGCCTGCATGATGACCTTCGTGCCGTGGATGTTGTTCTCGAGCACCGAGTCCCACGGGGCCTCCGGGCGCGGGTCGCCAGCGAGGTGGATGATGGTGTCGATACCCTCGCAGGCCTCGGCCATCAGCTCCTCGTCGACCACGTCGCCGACGAGGTAGGGGTGGTCCGGCTCCTCGGGCGGCGGGTTGTGGAACAGGAGTCGCCAGTCGTACTCGTCGGCCAGCCCGTCGAGGATGGCTCTCCCGACGCGCCCCTTGGCCCCCGTCAACAGCACGCTTTCCTCGTCCATGTGGGCTCTCGGCCGGGGAGACGGGCAGGCCGAGTAAGAAACGTGCGGTTCGGCCGGCGTGCCGGGGTCGTATCAACGCGAGCGAACTACCTGAGGGGCTACGGTACCTTCTCCCCACGTGATCGGCACCTTCTGGATGCTGGACGAACCGCTGTTGTCCGAGTAGCATCTCTCAGAATCCCTCTACTGTACAGAGCGTACGCACTGACTTCCCCAATACTTTTGATGGCTGCTTAGTTACGTTTTAGTGAAAAGTGTATCTCGTTACCATACTCTTCGGGTGACTCCCGAGAATGTTCTCACCCCCCCAGTTCATCGAAGACATGGATATCGGGATCGTGGCCCACGACCCCGAGACAGGTGCGTTCGTCTACGCGAACTCCGTCATCGAGGACCTCTACGGCTACTCGTCCGACACGTTACGGACGATGTCGGTGGGCACTCTGAGTGCGGAGGGGTTCACGAATAGCGAAGCGTTCGAACGCATCCGCGCTGCCAGCGAGGGGGACTCACAGGAGTTCACGTGGCAGATACAGCGGGCGTCAGACGAGATTCTCTGGATCAGGGTCAGACTCGTTCGAACGACACAAGATGACACGCCGTACGTGGTCGGCCACGTCCAGAACATCACGGAGTTCAAGGTCCGTGAACGCCGGCTGAAGCTCCTCCAGCGGATCACGCGCCACAACCTCCGAAATCAGGTCCAGGTTATCCACGGGATGACCGAGGAGTTGCTCACCGACATCGACTCCCCACAGCACCGAGACGACATCGAGCTAATCGGGGAGGCGACCGACAACCTGCTGAACCTGACGGAGACCGTCGACTGGCTGAAGTCCTTCACCAAGGAGGAGAAGACCGTCCGACGACCGGTTCGACTCGAGCGGCTCGTCTCGGACGTAATCGACGCCTACCGGCGCGAGTACCCCAAGGTCGGCTGGGTGGTCCACTACGAGGACGACTGTTGGGTGACGACCGACGATGGGCTACGGTTCGCGTTCAAGGAGGTGGTCCAGAACACGGTCGAGCACAATCCCCCCGACAGCCTCCAGGTCCGGGTCACGGTGCGAGAGACGTCCCAGGACGGCCTCGCGGTCCTCCGCGTCGAGGATACCGGACAGCCGATCCCACAGATTGAGGTCGACGCCCTGGAGGGGATGTACTCCTCCGACCAACTGAACCACGGTATCGGTACCGGCTTCTGGGTGATGAACCACATCGTCCAGACGCTGGGCGGCCGCCTGTCCATCGAGTACGACGAGAGCTTCGGGAACCGGGTCGAGTTCTTCCTCCCGCAGGCCGAGCCACCGGCGACCACCTGATCTCCGGACGGGACAGTGTCAACCCCAGTGCCTACAGGTCGTCTGTGCCATCCAAGTCGGCCAGAATCTCCTCGGCGTGCCCCTCCGGGTCGACACCCTCGTACGCGAGGACGACCTCGCCGTCGCGGACGACGTACGTGTTCCGGAAGACGCCGTCGAAGGTCTTGCCGAACATGTTCTTCTCGCCGTAGGAGTCGTACGCCGTCGAGACGGTCCCGTCCTCGTCCGAGAGGAGGTCGACGGGCAGGTCGTACTCCTCGGCGAACGCCGCGAGGTCCGCCACGGGGTCGTCGCTGATGCCGAAGACGGGGACGCCGCGGTCCTCGTACTCGCTCCAGTGGTCGCGGAACGAGCAGGCCTCCGTGGTACAGCCGGGGGTGTCCGCGCGGGGGTAGAAGTAGACGACGGCGAGTCCCGACTCCGGGAGTGAGACGGCCTCGTCGTGCTGGTTCGGGAGCGTGAACTGGGGGGCGTCGGTGCCGGGTTCGAGCATGGTAGGGGTGCGCGAGCGACCGTCAAACCGGTTGCGTTCCGGGTCCCGACCACAAGGTTTGGGTCGGCCACGCCCGAACTCGGCGTATGCACTTCGACCAGCGCGAACAGGCCGCGCTCCGCGACGCCGGCCTCTCGACCGAGGACCTCCAGGCCGCCTCGGACCACGTCGCCGCGCTCGTCCGCGAGGACGCCGCCGACCTGCAGGCGTTCTTCGACGCCCACGACACGCTCTACTCGGACCTGTCGACGGCTCACTCCGCGAACGACTACCAGACTCACGAGGCCCCGACGCTGGACCTCTACACCCACGCGGCCGACCTCCGCGGGTGGGTCCGCTTCGAGAACTGGGGCGTCTACGTCGAGGACGGCCGGACGCTCACCGACACGATGGTGGAGTTGACGCTCGGCCCGACGGTCCACGACCGGGTGAAGTTCGCCACCGACCCCGGTGAGCTGTGATGGCCGGGGATGACGACCCTGAGACGCCTGTCTCCGTACAGGTCCGCGGTATCTACACTACCGCCCTCACCCACCTGTTCGAGTCGAACGGCGAGACGCGCGTGGTCCGCGCGAGCGAACCCATCCGCGACCGGTTCGACGCCGAGTTCGCCGTCCACCCCGAGGACGTCGTCGTCGACACCACCGGGGACCGGCAGGGGGTCGGCGTCACGGGCGACCCGGACGCCGTCGCGTCCCTCGACGACCACCTCCGGGTCGGCGTGGACACGCTCGCGTGGGACGACCCGGCCCCCGCCGGGGCGGTGTTCGACGGCGTCGTCACCGACACGCTCGGGAGCGGCGCGGTGCTGGAACTCGACGACGAGAACACCGAGGGGTTCCTGCCGTACGACGCGGCCGACGACTACGTCGAGGAGGGGGCCGTCATCCGGGTGCAGGTCGACGACCCGAAGCCGCCCTGGGAGAGCGACCGTGCCGGCCTGACGACCGACCTCCGCGTGGACGGCGGCCTCGTCGAACTCCGGCAGGGGCGCTCGGCCGACACGGGTGAGGCGGCCCGCCTCGCCTCGCTGCTGAACGTCGACCCCCCCGAGGGCTGGGGGCCGCGCTGGGCCTACGGCTCGGACGAGGCGGGGATGGACGCGCTCCGCACCTCGCTCGAACGGGCCGCCGAGCGCACCGAGGCGCTCGAGACGGCGCTCGTGGACGCCGACCCGGACGCCGCCCCCGCACGCCGCCACGCGCCCCGGGCGACGCGGTGGTACTGGTTCGGCCGCGAGTCACGGTTCGCGCTCGACGGGCACCGCCGCGCGGTGACGACGACGATGCCGGGCCACCACCGGACGAAGGCGGCCCACAGTGACGCGAGCGCCGCCGTCGACTTCGCGGAGGCGGTCTGTGAGCCGGAGGGGGAGTTCCCGTTCGCGGCCGTCACCCGGCAGTTCGGCCCCCGGGAGGGGGACCGGGTCGGCATCGGCCACGGCAAACCGGAGGGTCGGCTCATCACGCTCGGGCGCGGCGAGGTCACGGCGTACGACCCCGAGGGCGGTATCACGCTCGAACGCGAGATGTCCCCCGGCGGGAGCTACGACGCGCTGGGCGTCCGCCGCGAGGCCGGCGACGTCGCCGTCACGAAGTTCCGCGAAGGTCGCTGGTGGTACGCGACGGTCTACCGCGACGAGGCGGGCGAGACGAAGGGGACCTACGTCAACGTCTGCACGCCGCTCGAGATCTTCCCCGACAGCGTGCGCTACGTGGACCTGCACGTCGACGTGGTGCGGCACGCCGACGGGACGGTGGAGCGCGTCGACGACGACGAACTCGACGCGGCCGTCGAGGCGGGCTACGTCCCCGAGGCGCTGGCGGAGAAGGCGCGGGACGTGGCGAGCCGGGTGGAGAACGCGCTGTAGGTCGGCACTCGCCACGAACGACTAAAGCCGCCCCCGTGCGAGGCGGCGGGTATGGTCACCGACAGAGAACCCCACGACGTCCCCGAGGGCTCGGTAGACGCGCTCCAGCACTACTTCGACACGCAACACGAGTTCCTCTCGTGGCTCGGCATCGAGGTCGAACAGCTCGGCGACGGGAAGGCGGTGATGTCCATCCCGTACCAGACGAAACTGACGAACAAGCCGCCCTCCGGGCAGGAGAGCGAGGGGCGCGACCCGATCCAGGGCGGGGTCGCATCCACGCTCGTCGACGTGGCCGGCGGGATGGCGCTCCGGCCGTACCTCGACGACCCGCTCGAGGACAGCCTCGCCACCATCAACCTGAACGTGAACTACCTCCGGCCGGCGACGGGCGACCTGCGTGCTGAGGCACAGGTCGTCCGAGCCGGTGGGTCGGTCGGGGTCTCGGAGGTCCTCGTCACGAGCGAGACGCCCGACGGCGCGGAGGAGGGTATCGCGTACGGGACCGGCGCGTTCCGGCTGTTCAGCGGCCGCTGAGCCGACTCAGAGCGACTTCTCGAACCCGAGGACGGTGTACCCCATCGCCTGCCGGCGCCCCGTCTCCGCGTAGCCACGCGAGGCGTACAGTTCGCGGGCCGCCGCCTGCTGCTCGGTGGTCTCCAGTTCGACCCGCTCGTAGCCCGCGTCGCGGGCGAACGCCTCCAGTTCTGCGACGATTCGGTCTCCCAGCCCCTCGCGGTGGTGGTCCGGGTCGGCGGCGATGCGGACGAGTTCGACGGTGCGGTCGTCGACCCGCTTCGCCCCTCCCATCGCCACCACCTCGTCGTCAGACTCGAGGACGTAGAACGTCCCGCCGGCGTCGTGGAACGTCCCCTCCACGTCGGCGAGGTAGTTCCCCGGCACGTCCTCCGGGTCGCTCCCGACGCTCGCCATGGCCCGCCGGTGGAGCGCCACGAGCGCCTCGCGGTCGGTGTTCGTCGCCTCGCGCAGCGAGGCCGCACGCTCGCGGCTCACGCGAACCTCAGGTCGTCGCTCGTCGTCACCTCGCCGAACAGCCACTCGGCGTGCGAGAGCGCGTACTCGCGGTGGTCGTCCTCGATAGCCCCGATACAGTCCTCGACGAGGACGGGCCGGTAGTCCCGGAGCCCGGCACTCCCGGCCGTGTGGAGGACACAGACGTTCGCCAGCGTCCCGCAGATGGCGAGGTTCCGGATGCCGCGGGCCGAGAGCCAGCCGTCGAGTTCGGTCTCGTGGAACGCGTCGTAGGTGTGTTTCTCGACGACGTGGTCCTCGGGTCGGACCGGGAGTTCTCCGACGATCTCGGCCTCCCACGACCCCTCGAGGACGTGTTCGCCCCACTGCTCGAACTCGTCGTAGTAGTGCGCGCCGTCGAACTGCTGGGGTGGGTGGACGTCCCGGGTGTAGACGACCTGCACGCCCGCGTCACGGGCCTGCTCGACGAGTGCGGCGACCGGGTCGATGGCCGCCTCGCTCCCGGGCGCGTAGAGCGCCCCGTCGGGCTTGCAGAAGCCGTTCTGCATGTCCACGACGACGAGGGCCGTGCTCTCGGCGTCGAGTGCTGTCGGCATGTCTGTGTGTTGGAGCCTCCCGGAGATGAGCGTTTGGTCGCGAGGGTGGGTGCGTTTCGGGTCCGGGCGTGGTTCTGCCTCCCATGGTATCGAGCGTGTGTGGTGATTCTGTGGTGTCGAGCGGGGCGTCTAGCGCGGTACGACTGAACCGCACAGCACCACCCCGCGACAGCGGCGACCGGCCACTCTGCTGTGCTGTCTACCGTGTCCCGCGATTCGCACTCTGCTCGTCGTCGCGGCGCCCGTTCCGCCACTCACCTCCACAGGATACGGAGAAACAGCGAAAGACGGGGGAACGTCCCGTACCCGACGACACCTAGCAAGCGAACCGCTTTTGCCGCCACGTCTCGGACCAGACGCTATATGGCGACAGACACCGCGAGTCCGCGGGCCTCGCACATCCGGGGCGTGACGGTGACGACGCTGGCCTCGCTGGCCGGCGTCGTCGCCGCCGTCGTCTCCTCCATCGTCACGGAGGGGGCCGCGAACCCGGCCACCGACACCCTCGGGCTCTACGTCCTCGCCGCCGCGATCCTCGTCCAGCTCCCCATCCTGCAGGTGCTGGGCAAGACGGGGCTCGTGGCGGTCGACGTCGAGGAGTTCGGCGCGAAGGACTACCTCTACGTCGCGTTCATGACGTTCTCGCTGTGGTTCGTCTGCTGGACGATCATCCTCACGACGGGGACCACCTTCTGATGGCCGACGACAGTATCGCGGTGGTCGACCTCGACAGGTGCCAGCCCGACCGCTGTAACTACGAGTGTGCGAACTACTGCCCGCCCAACCGGACGGGCAAGGAGTGCATCGTCACACGGGAGGAGGCCCACGGCGAGAACGAGCCGTTCGAGGGCAAGCCCGACCAGATCGTCATCAGCGAGGAGATCTGTCTGGGCGAGACCTGCGGCATCTGCGTCGAGAAGTGCCCGTTCGACGCTATCGAGATCATCAACCTCCCACAGGAGCTGGAGGAGGAGCCGGCCCACCGCTACGGCGAGAACGCGTTCGGCCTCTACGGCCTGCCCGCGCCGAAAGAGGGCCGCGTCACGGGCCTGCTCGGTCCGAACGGTATCGGGAAGTCGACCGCGGTGCGGATGCTCTCGGGCGAGATAACCCCGAACCTCGGGCAGTACGACCAGCCGCCCAACTGGGAGGCCGTCCTGGACCAGTACCGCGGGACGGCGCTCCAGAACTACCTCGAAGCGCTCGAGGCCGGCGAGGTCACCGTCGCGCGCAAACCACAGTACGTCGACAAGATTCCGGACCAGTTCGACGGCGCGACCAACGAACTGCTCGCTGGCGTCGACGAGCGGGGCGTGGCCGACGAACTCGTCCAGCGCCTCGAACTCGAGGCCGTCTACGACCAGCCCATCGACACGCTCTCCGGTGGCGAACTCCAGCGCGTCGCGCTCGCCGCCACGCTCGTCCGGGACGCCGACTTCTACTTCCTCGACGAGGTGACGCCCTACCTCGACATCGGCCAGCGCGTGACCGCCGCGCGCCTCATCCGCGAACTCGCCGACGAGGAGGACCGCTCGATGATGGTCGTGGAGCACGACCTCGCCATCCTCGACCTCGTGGCCGACACGCTCCACGTCACCTACGGTGAGCCGGGCGCGTTCGGTGTCGTCACGACGCCCAAGTCGACCCGGAACGGCATCAACGAGTACCTCTCCGGGTATCTGGAGAACGAGAACATGCGCATCCGGCCGGAGGCCATCAAGTTCGAGGAGCACGCGCCCCGGACCGTCAGCGGTAACGAGGACGCCCTCGTCTCCTACCCGGCACTCACGAAGTCGTACGGCGACGGCGAGTTCACGCTCGAGGTCGACGCCGGCGAGATCCGGAACAACGAGGTGCTGGGTATCGTCGGCCCGAACGGCATCGGGAAGTCGACGTTCGCCAAGCTACTGGCCGGCCGCCTCGACCCCACCGAGGGCGAGGTGGACTTCCGCCTCGACATCTCCTACAAACCGCAGTACGTCGAGGTCGACCAGCCGATGCGCGTCGACGCGTTCCTGTCGTCCATCACGAGCGACTTCGGCTCCTCGTACTGGAACACCGAGATCGCCCAGCCGCTCCAGCTCCAGCGCATCATGGAGCAGCAGCTGACCGACCTCTCGGGCGGTGAGCGCCAGCGCGTCGCCATCGCGGCCTGTCTCTCCCGCGAGGCGGACCTCTACCTGCTCGACGAGCCGAGCGCCCACCTCGACGTCGAACAGCGGGTGATGGCCACCCGCGCCATCCGCCGCTACACGGAGAACCACGGCAAGACGGCGATGGTCATCGACCACGACATCTACATGATCGACCTGCTGGCCGACCGGCTGCAGGTGTTCGAGGGTACCCCGGCCGAGCACGGGCACGCCGGCGCCCCCGTCGGGATGCGCGAGGGGATGAACACGTTCCTCTCGAACCTCGACGTGACGTTCCGCCGGGACAAGCGCACGGGCCGCCCGCGCATCAACAAGCCCGGTTCGCAGAAGGACCGCGAGCAGAAGAAGGCGGGCGAGTACTACTACGCACCGACGGCCGAGGACGACGAGGACGACAGCTGAGCGGCCGAAGGCTTATTCACTCGCTCTCACTACTCGTATCCGATGAGCACCACGGCCGGTGACCGCCGCGAGGAGGGCGTCGAGTTCACGCACGAGGACGGCCTCGTGACGGCACTCGACCTCGAGACCGGCGTCGCGGCGAGCGGCGAGTCGAAGGCCGAAGCCCTGTCGATGCTCGCGGAGGCCCTGGAACTCCACGAGGGCGGTGGCGAACCCATCGAGGACGAGGCGGCGTTCCTCCGTGAGGTCGGTATCGACCCCGAGGAGGTCGACGCGGACGAAACGCCGCCACCGTGGCTCGAATAACGTGGTCTACGCGGACTTCTCCGGACGGGAGATGGTGAAGGCGCTTCGAAGGATGGGGTATCGACCAGTCAGACGCGCCGGCAGCCACGTCAAACTCCGCTACGAACATCCGGAGACCGACGAGGTCCGGGTCGTCACGGTGCCACTCACGGACGCCGACCACATCTCGCAGGACACCTACCGGTCTATCGCTCGTCAGTGCGTGCGAAGGAGTTCGAAGCGTGGGTCGAGTGGATGCGAGACGTCCGCTGAGTGCGTTCGCGCTCAGCGACAGACCACGGGCGTCCCACCTTCGGCCAACCGCCGCAACGAGTCGGCGTCACGCGGTGTCCCCTCGTAGCCCCGCCGGAGTGCCACGTCCGGGCCGGCGTAGTAGACGGCGAACAGGTAGTCGTCCGTGATGACGGTGTCGCCCTCCCGGTTGCGCTCGCTGGTCGAGAAGAAGCCGTCGACAGCGACGAGGTACCCCTCGCCGGCCCGCTCTGTCCGGTTCGACTGCGGGTCGACACGCAGTTCGAGGTTCTCGGTGTCCCCGTTCGCCTCGGTCGCGAGGTAGCGGTTGTACCGGTACACTTCCTCGAACGCGGTCGCGAACGACTCGGCCGTGCCGGCGTCGAGCGGCTCGGGATACTCGGGGTACGACCTCGGTTCGTAGCCAGCGACCGGGGTCGGCTGTGGCCACTCGAGCGCCTCGCACTCGCCGGCTTCTGGCGTCTCGAACGGTCTGGGAGTCGGTGTCTCGGTTGGCGAGGCGGGGGCCGAACTGGCGGTCGGCGACGCCCCACCGTCCGACTCGGCACACCCGGCGAGGGCGACACCGGCGCTCACGAGGCCGGCACGGAGGAGCGTTCGACGGGAGACGGGGGCCACACTGGCGCTTCCCGAATTGCGGGTAAGTGTCTTCTCCCGAGAGGGTCCACCACAGATAGTTAACCGCTCGCCGCCTCCCCTCCACCACCGAATGCGGTTCGACTACCACACCCACTCCACCTACTCCGACGGGTCGTTCCTCTGGTCGATGGCCCGCGCCGCCGAGGAGGCCGGCTTCGAGGGCATCGGGTTCGCCGACCACTGCAACGTCTCGCCCGACTCGAAACAGGAGGGCCGGAAGAAGGCGATGGGGTTCAACCTCGACACCACCTACGACCGCCGTCGCGAGGGTATCGACCTCGTCCGCGACCGGTTCGACATCCGGGTGTTCGACGCCGTCGAGATGGACTACGAACCCGAGGACGAGGCCGCAATCCGCGAGTTCCTCGACTCGGCGGGGTTCGACTACGCCATCGGGAGCGTCCACTACCTCGACGACGTGAACGTCCACATCCAGCCGTACTTCGAGCGCAAGCCCGAGGCCGAACGCCGCGAACTGGTCGCGCAGTACTTCGACAAACTGGTCGCGCTCGCGGAGTCCGAACTGTTCGACGTGGCCGCACACCCCGACCTGTTCGAGCGGACACCCGCGCTCCGGGGGCTCGCCACGCGCGAGCAGTACGAACGCGCCGCCGAGGCGTTCGCCGACTCCCGGACGGTTCCGGAGGTGAACGCCGGGCGCGCGCTCCGGGAGTACGGGGAGTTCCACCCGAACCCGACGTTCCTCGACGTGCTCGCGGAGTACGGCGTCGAACTGACGGCGGGGACCGACAGTCACGACCCGGCGGACGTGGGGCCGCGGAAGACGGCGCTGGAGGAGACGCTGGCAGAACGGGGGTTAGAGGTGGTGGAACTGGACCTGTAAGCGCGCTACAGCACCTGCCGATTGCAGGTGCCACACAGGTTCTCCTCTTTCACGTCTACCTCACGCACCGTCGGGGAGAAACTCATCACACAGCGGTTGTTGTCGCAGTGCTCTAGACCGAGCGTGTGGCCGATCTCGTGGACGACCTCCTTGCGGACGCGGTTCGAGAACACCTCGCCGGAGGAGGTGTGTGAGATGCCGCCGTCGGAGGACGTCTGGAGCCGGTAGGTCGAGATGACCGACCCGTTCCCGGAGAGGTACGCGAGGCCGAAGACGTAGTTGCGTCGGCGGTAGTAGAGGTCGAGTTCGGTGATAGCGATGTTCTTCTCGCCCGACCCTATCCGCGACGCCAACTCGATGAACTCCTCGGCCCGGTACTGCTTCCGGCCGGGGTCGTACGCGCCGTCGGGGACGTCCTGCTGGTCGTGGATGGTCACCTCGCATCCGTAGACCGACCGCAGGCCGGCGGAGGCCTCTCGCTTCACCCCCGCCTTGACGTCGCCGACCGGCACGATGTCGACGTGCATGAGAAAGCATTAGATAGGCCGGTTCATAAACATCCCGACGTGTCTACCGAGCCGAGCGAGGCGCTGGTCGCCCGACTGGAAGGCCACGGCCGCGCCGTCGAGGTGGGTGTCGGCCGCCGTCCCGACGTGGCCCGCGCGCTCGCCGCGCGTGGCGTCGACGTGACCGCCACCGACGTCCACGAGCGCCCGACGCCCACCGAGGTCCGGTTCGTCCGCGACGACGTGACCGACCCCACGCTCGCCCACTACCGGGGTGCGGGCGTCGTCTACGCGCTGAACTGCCCGCCCGAACTCCAGCGGCCGCTCGTGGACGTGGCCCGTCGGGTCGGCGCCGAGTGCTACTTCACCACGCTCGGGGCGGACCCGGCCGTCGTGCCCGCGAGCCGCGAGTCGCTCCCCGGCGAGACGCTGTTCCACGCCAGCGGGGCCGCCGCCGACGCGCCCGCGCCGCTACGGGGTGAGCGGCCGTGACCGGTTCCGACCGGTTCGCCGTCGACGCCGTCGTCCTCGACGTGGACGGCGTCCTCGTCGACGTGGCCGACTCCTACCGCCGGGCGGTCGTCGAGAGCCTCGAACGCGTCTACGGCGAGACCGTCGAGAAGACGGCGATACAGGCGTTCAAGGACGCCGGCGGCTTCAACGACGACTGGGAACTCACCTACGCGCTCGCGCTCTACCTGCTCGCCCGCCGCGAGGGCCTGGACCGCGACGTCGACGCCTTCACCGACGTGGTGGCCGCCTCGGGCGGTGGACTGTCGGGGGCCGAGGCCGTCGTCGCCGACCTGCTCGGCCCGGCCGCTCGCGAACGTGCACGGGCCGCGTGGGACCCGGACCGACTTCGCGACGTGTTCCAGCAACTCTACCTCGGGGCCGACCTCTACCGCGACCTCGAGGGGGGTGAGCCGGACGAACTCCCCGACCACGAGGGGTTCATCAACGACGAACCGACGCTCGTCACCGAGGCCACCATCACGGACCTCACCGAGCGGTTCGACGTGGGCGTCGTCACCGGCCGCCCCGCCGCCGAGGCGGACATCGCGCTCTCGCGGGTCGGCCTCTCGCTCGCCGACGAGTTCGTGTTCACGATGGACTCGCCCGAACCGGGCAAGCCCGAACCCGACGCGCTGGTCGAACTCGCCCGTCGCTTCGACAGCGAGGCGACGGTCTTCGTCGGTGACACGCTGGACGATGTCCGGACCGTCGTCAACGCCCGCGAGGCCGACAGTCGGACCTACTACGGCGCGGGCGTCCTCACCGGTGGGCTGACCGGCGAGGCCGGTCGCGAGAAGTACCACGAGACGGGGGCAGACGTCGTCCTCGACACCGTGAACGACCTGCCTGACGTGGTCGAGCCCCGGTAGCTTCATCCGTCCCGACACGTACTCTCGAGCGATGCCCTCCAGCACCGACGAGACGCTCGGCCGCGCCGGTGACCTGCTCTGGCTGGCGGCGAGAGCGGCGGCACTCGCCCTGCTCGTCACCGCCGCCGTCCTCCTCGCGCTCGGCGCCCTCCGGAACCTCGGAACGTGGGTGGTGACCCTGACCGGCGTCCTCGTCCTCGGCGGCGTCGTCGGGGCACTGTTCGGCAACGGCCAGTGGGGACCCGGCGGCGAGGCGCGACAGCACGCCACCTTCGTCGTGTCGCTGGTGCTCCTCAACGTCGGGTTCTGGTCGCTCCGTGACTGGACGCTCGGGTCCCCCACCCCGTCGCCGACGGCCGCGTTCCTGCGGCTGTTCGCCGGCCTCTGTCTCCTCGCGACCGCCGGGTGGCTGGCGTACTTCGGCGGGCTGGCACGGCTGCGGGCGCTGGTCGCGCTGGACGGGTGACCGGTGACGGGTGACTTATGCCCGTCCCGCCGCTCGGTCTCCGCGTGTCCCGCCTCCACCCCGAACTCCTCCCGACGACGGCCGTCCTCCTGACGGTCGCGTTCGTCACACTCGCGCTCACCACGCCGCCCGACCCGTACACGCAGGTGCTGTACGGCGGGCCCGCGCTCCTCGTCGCGGGCGGTCTCGCCGCCCTCCTGACCCACGGCGGGGGGTTCGACCGCCTCGGCTGGTCGCCCGCCGGGAAGGACCACGGCTGGACGGTCGCCGTCTTCCTCGGCGTGACCGTCGTCGTCGGGGTGTTCGTTCCGGACGCCACCTCGCCGGCCGTCACCGGCATCGGTCCCCTCGCGGGGTTCCTCCTCGGCGCGTGGCTCGGGTGGGGTGACGGGCGCTCGCGGCTCTCTCGCGCCGAATCGGCGGCCTGATTCACCGCTCTCGGAACGCTTACCTGCCGAACGGCCGACCGTGGGGTATGCGAATCGCGCTACTCGGCGGCACCGGCGATATCGGCGAGGGACTGGCGCTGCGGTGGGCCTACCACACCAACCACGAGGTGCTGGTCGGGTCGCGTGACCCCGACCGCGCCCGTGCGAAGGCCGAGGAGTACGAGACGGAACTCGACAGTCGCGGCGTCGAGTGCACCGTGAAGGGGTTCGAGAACGCGATGGCGGCCGACCGTGCGGACGTGGTCGTCCTCGCCGTCCCCGCGTACCACCTCGTCGACACCGTCGAACACGTCGCGGACCGACTGGACGACGAAACCGTACTGGTCACCCCGGCCGTCGGGATGCGCCGGGACGACCACGGCTTCCACTACAACCCGCCCTCGGCCGGGAGCGTCGCGGCGCTCGCCGCCAACGCCAAGCCGGACGACGTGCCGCTCGTCGGCGCGTTCCACAACCTCGCGGCCGGCCGTCTCGCGGACCTCGACAGCGAGTTCGAGTGGGACACGCTCGTCTTCGGTGACGACGACGACGCGACCGACCTCGTCTCGACGCTCGCCGAGGAGATCGAGGGGCTCCGTGCCGTCGACGCCGGCGGCCTCGCCAACGCGGCCGAGGTGGAGTCGCTCACGCCGCTGCTCATCAACGTCGCGGCGAACAACGAGGGGATGCACGCGCTGGGCGTCCGCTTCCACTGAACCTTTTTCTCGTCGGGTGCGCCTGCGGCGCACCACTCCTCGAAAAACGTCCTCAGAAATCGAAGATTTCTGATGGGCTCCGGTAGAGCTCCGCTCTACCGAACGTTCGTGAAAAAGGCGGCGCTCACTCCGTTCGCGCCGGGTGGGTGAGCTAGCCCACCCGCACCGCGACAGCACCGCAACCGGACCGTACCGCGCTCTCACTCCTCTATCGCTCGATAGCCGCTCCGCAGCAGGGCGACTCCCGCCCCGATACCGACGACCCAGACGACCGGCTCGATACCCGCCGAACTCGACAGACTGTACCCCCGGAGGTAGACGAGCGTGTAGCCGTCGCCCGTCTCGACGACGCGACCCTCGAACGTCGGTCGCTGGTCGGCGGCGACACCACCGGTCCGGACGGCCCACTCGCCGGCCAGCGGGAGGGTGCCCGGTGGGACGGCGACATCCTCGAGGACGGTCCGCGCCGACACGCGTTCGAGCGCCAGTCGCGTCCCGTCGTCGGTCAGGGTCGTGTTCCGCTCGTAGTACTCGCCACCGACCTCCACGTACTCGGGGTCCGGCACCCGCTCGACGATGCCGGGGACGGTCCGCGGGCCGTCGGCGACCAGTTCGCGTTCTAGGCCACAGACCCGACCCCACTCGAAGGGGTTGTCGCTCGAGCAGTCGACCCCCTCGACCCCGTGGAGCCGGAGCGCGTCCTCGTCACCGAACGCGAGTTCGCCGTCCTCGACGGTCACGTCCGTCGTCCGGTAGCGATACTCGGTGCCGTCGAGGTCGAGCGGGACGTACCCGACCCAGAGCGGCGTCACCAGCAGGAGCGTCCCGACGACGAACCGCGCGGCTATCGCCTGTCGTCGAGTGGGGGACCAGCCACGGGCGAGCGACATGGCAGGCGCTTTTCGGGGACGGGACAAGTGTCTGCTGGCGGGGCGGTGGCGGGCGGTGCGGTCGCTGTTAGGCTAGTTCACCTACCCGCGGCGAGCGTCAGCGAGGCGCGCCTTTTGAATCCAAAGTTTTGCGCGAGTGGTAGGCGAAGCCGACCCGAGCGGAAAACTTTGGTGGCCTTAGGCGGTAGCCACGGCGCCCGCTTCCTTCAGCGCCGCCTCGATGTCGTCGCGCTGGGTGACGCCGACGAACCGCTGGACGATGCCGTCGTCGTTCTCGACCACGACGGTCGGGAGCGAGCGGACCTGGTACTCGTTGGCGACGTCCTGTTCCTCGTCGACGTTCACCTTCTCGAACGATACCTCGGGGTAGTCCTCCACGAGCTCCTCCAGGATGGGGTCCTGGGTCTTGCAGGGGCCACACCAGTCCGCGTAGAAGTCCTTGAGGCTGACGGTCATGGGTACGTCAGGAGTTGCGGAGCATCGCGCATAAGGGTTTCCCAGCGACGCCCCGGGGGCGCACTGCCGCGTCAGCGAGTCACCCACGCCGGCGAGGGGGAAGGCTTACGGTCCGTGCTCACCCATCAGCGGACATGAGCAGCAGTGGCGGCGGACTGATGTCCAGTGCGGGACTGGTCCGCTACTTCGACAGCGAGGACCGCAACGCACCCACCATCGACCCGAAGACCGTCGTCGCGTTCGGGGTCCTGTTCGGCGTGCTGATCCAGATCCTGAACGCCGTCGCGTAACCCCAAACTTTTCTCGTCGGGTTCGCGCCTGCGGCGCGAACCGCTCCTCGAAAACTTTGGATTCGAAAGCGCGGCTCGCTGACGCTCGCCGCGAGTAGCGGCACTGGCCGCTACAGCACTGCACCGCACCGCGACCGCTCCGCCCGATTCCAGCGGATTCTTGCTCCTCCTGTCCCTACGGTGGCTATGAAACTCATCGCCGGCGTCGTCGCCGTCCAGGGCGACGTCTCGGAACACGCCGAGGCCATCCGCCGGGCCGCGGCGAGCCACGGCCACGATGTCGAGATACGCGAGATACGGACCAGCGGCGTCGTCCCCGAGTGCGACCTCCTGCTCCTACCGGGCGGGGAGTCGACGACCATCTCCAGACACCTCCAGCGGGAGGGCATCGCCGATGAGATACTCGACCACGTCGCGGCCGAGAAGCCGGTGCTGGCGACCTGCGCGGGGCTCATCGTCTGCTCGCGCGACCCGAAGGACGACCGGGTCGCGGAACTGGGCGTCCTCGACGTGAGCGTCGACCGGAATGCGTTCGGCCGGCAGGCCGACTCCTTCGAGGCACCGCTGGACGTCGCCGGGCTGGACGAACCCTTCCCGGCCGTGTTCATCCGTGCACCCGTCATCGACGAGGTCGGTGACGACGTCGAGGTGCTAGCGACGTGGGACGACCGTCCCGTCGCGGTCCGCGACGGCCCCGTCGTGGCCACCTCGTTCCACCCCGAACTGACCGGCGACTCGCGCATCCACGACCTCGCGTTCTTCGAGAACGTCGAAGCGGAGACGCCGCCGAAGTAGCGGCGACCGCCGCCAATTCGCCGAGCCGCCGCTCGCTCCGCTCGCGGGGACACCAGCGAACCGAGTCGGGCACCGCTTCCCGCCGAACCGCTCCGGTCGGGCCGCCCGCTGGGCTGCCGACACACGCCGCCCCGTCAGCAGCTAGCCGCGACCAACTCACTTTTCCACGCGCCGCGCCTCCTCGGCGTATGAACGCGACCATCGACGCCGTCCGGGTAGCGGGCACGCCAGACGGTCCCGTCCCCGTGGTCATCCTCGCAGTCGAGGGCGAGACGGACGTCGTCCCCATCTTCATCGGCATCGAGGAGGCCCGCGCCATCGCCCACGGGATGGACGCCGTCGACATCGGCCGACCGCTGACCCACGACCTCACCCTCGACATCGTCGAGGAACTCGGCAGTCGGGTCGACCACGTCGTCGTCTCCGGTCTCGACGAGGGGACCTACCTCGCCGAACTCCACCTCCAGACCCCGCGCGGCGAGGCCGTCGTGGACGCCCGCCCGAGCGACTCGCTGGCACTCGCCTCGCGGACGAACGCCCCCATCGAGGTCGCGACCGAGGTGTTCGAGGAGGGCCGACAGGCGCCCGAGGAGTTCGCGGACCTGCAGGACATCAGGGAGGCGTTCGAACAGTGACGGACGAGTCGGCCGACGCGATCCTCGAGGAACTGTTCGCCGTCATCGAGTCCCGGAAGGCGGACCTCCCGGAGGGCTCGTACACCGCCTCGCTGTTCACCCACGAGAAGGGCGAGAACAGGGTGCTGGAGAAACTCGGCGAGGAGGCGACCGAGACCATCCTCGCGGCGAAGGACGACGACCACGAGGAACTCGCGGCGGAGTCGGCCGACCTCGTCTACCACCTGCTCGTCCTGCTGTCGATGAAGGGGATGGACCTCGCGGACCTGCGCGAGGAACTGGCGGCGCGTCGTTAGCCCCAGCGCCACGCCAGCCCTATCGCACCGCCTGCAAGCAGACTCTCGACGGCGACGACACCACCGAATCCGAACAGGAGCACCACGGAGAGGCCGAACCCCGGAGCCACGCGCTCCGGCGGCGCGAACGTGAGCCACGCGAACAGCCCCGCCCACACCAGCACCGCACAGCACACCCCCACGAGCAGCCCGTGGACCAGCCCGCCCCGGAGGCCGGGCGCGCCGAAGACGCCCGCCACGACGCCGGGGGCGCCGCCCGCGAGGACGACGAGGACGGGGTCGGTGACCAGCGCCCACGTGACGCTCCCGACGAACGCGACCAGCCCGAAGCCGACGGCACGGAGGGACACCATCGAGCGGTCTGCGTCCCCCGCCCGCAAAAAGGTCAGTCCGTCTCAGTCCTGCTTCTCGAACCGGTAGCGGACCACGGTACTGGAGTCGTCCCACTCGAAGTTGCCGCCGTGGACCTTCACCATCCGTTGCTTGTACGCCGCCAGCGACTCGCTCCCCTCGCGGCGGGCGTCCTCGTCGGTCATGTCGCCGAGGGTGCGGTCGTCGACGCTCGTCACCTCGAACGTCGTCCCGTCCACCTCGAAGGTGTCGCCCTCGTCGGCGTAGTGCTGGCTCGCGCCGCGGTGGATCTGGCTCACCTCGCCGGAGAGGGCCATCTGCTGGACGCGGTCGTTCGGCAGGAGCTCCGAGGCGTCTATCTCTGCCATACCAGGTGTTGGACCGCGAGGCGCATAAATCCGGGTCAGCCGGAAGGTGTGGTGGTCGACGTGTCGCTCGGGACCCGGGTCGGGGTCGGCCGGGGCGTCTCGGGTTCGCGCTGTTCGACCACCACCACGTAGCGCGTCGGGCGTTCGGCCTCGCTCTCGACGTCGACCGTGGTGCTCACGTCCACCTCGGTACCGGCCGGCTTCGGGTCGAGGAACGGCTTCGTGTAGCGGTTCAGCGCCTCGTAGCTGTCGCCCGCGTACACCCGCCACGTGACGGTGACCGACTCGACCTCGGCGGTCGTCGTCACCCGCCCGCGAATCTTCACGACGCCGGCGTCCTCGGCGTAGGTTGCCCAGAGGTGCTCGTACTCGGCGGTGCTCCCGGTAGCCACCTCCCAGTCGACGGTGTAGGCTGGCGTGGGCGAGACGGTGGGCGTCGGCGAGTCGGTCACCGTCCGGGCCGGCGTTCCGGTGACGGTCGCCGTCGGCTCTGCCGTGTCATCGGGGGCCGGCGTCTCGTCGCTTCCGCTGAGTGCTGAACAGCCGGCGAGGGCCGCGAGCGACCCCGCCCCGAGTGCCAACAGCCGTCGTCTGGAGGGCATCGAGCGACCGTTCGACCCCTCCCCACTTCACTCTCAGGCGAACAGGGCGCCGAGGAGACCGCCGATGGCGCTGTCGAGCGCGAACACGAACGCCAGCACCACGCCGACGACGAGGACGCCGCCCCCGCCGAGGAGGCTCCCGACGGGACCGCCGGCGAGGCCCCCGATAGCCGCGCCGAACAGCGCGAACAACAGTGCCAGCAGGATACCGCCGATGGCCCCCGCGAGCATCCCGTGCCACGCGCCACGGAGGAGGCCACCCGGCCCCTCCGAGCAGGCGACGTAGCCCGCCGCGATGCCGGCGATGAGCCCGGCCCCGACGTGCCCGATGACCGGGATCACGAACGCCACCAGTCCCGCGACGATACCCACGAGGAAGCCGATGCCGACCGCACGCCAGTCTGTCATGCCCGTCCGTAGACCGGCGCCGGATATGGGTTTAGTGGCCGGTGATATCCTCGATACGGGAGCGGGACACACTGGCCGTGCGTCGCCGTCTCACGGACCGTCCGGCCCACATGGACGGCCTTATGAACGTCCACACGGTAACTCGGGTAGCATGAGCGGGCCCTTCGAGAACCTCCCGACGACGCCGCGGTCCGAGGAGCTGCTGGACAAGGCGTTCTCGCGAGCGGCCCGTGCCGGCCGTGCCAAGACCGGTATCGAGGCACAGGAGTCGATGCTCCAGACCGCCGGCAACATCCTGAGTGACAACCTCCAGAACGTGGTCACCTCGTGGCCGGACTTCTCCGAACTCGACCCGTTCCATTACGAACTCGCCGACGCCATCGTCGACGTGGACTCGCTCCGACAGGCGCTCTCGGAGGTCCAGTGGGCCTCCCGGCAGGTCGGGAACCTCAAGGGCGAGTACCAGGGGAAGATACGGCGTGCCGACACCGACACGGCCCGGAAACACCGGAAGCAGGCGTTCGCCCGCTTCGCCAGCATCCTCGAGGAGGTCGAGGACGACCTGCTCGAGATCGGTGCGGCGCGCGACGAACTCAAGCACGTCCCCGAACTCGACCCGGACGAACCCGCCATCGTCGTCGCAGGCTACCCGAACGTCGGCAAGACCTCGTTCATCAACCGCGTGACGAACGCGCGCAACGAGATCGCGAGCTACCCGTTCACGACGACGGAACTCCACGTCGGGCACGTCGAGCGTGACTACCTCCGCTACCAGCTCGTCGACACGCCCGGCCTGCTCGACCGCCCGGCCGACGAGCGCAACGACGTCGAGAGACAGGCCGTCTCGGCGCTCACCCACCTCGCCGACGCGGTGCTGTTCGTCGTGGACGCGAGCGGGAACTGTGGCTACCCGCTGGAGATACAGCTCGCCCTGCGTGACGACCTGAAGGACCGGTTCCGCGACGTGCCGGTCGTCACCGTCTGCAACAAGATGGACCAGTCGACAGACGTGGCCGCGGACTTCTTCATGAGCGTCGAGACGGGCGAGGGCGTCGACGAGGTGCTCGACGCGGCCGTCGAGGCGGTCGGGTACGAGCCGGAACTGCCGTTCGACGAGTAACACCGGTCTACTTCCGCCCGTTCCGAGGTTCTCGATACCACAGACGACAGCGCGATAGCTGGTACAACGTAGACCGCGACCGCGCAGCAGTAGCCCCGGTCAGCCCTGGCGGGCTGCCCCGGGAGCCCTGCCCTTCCCCGGCGCGCGGCCACGCGCTCCCGTTCGGTCGCGCTGGCCACGCAGGCCGTCTGGTTCGACCGGCCGAGCGGTCGCTTACTGTTCGGCGTCGATGCCGTAGACCACGCTGACCGACGCGGTCACCGACACGTCGCCGGGTTCGAGGACGGTCCTGCTCTCGGCGGCGTCCCCTCGGGCGAACTCGACCGGGGAGACCGGTCCGACACTGTTCGACGTGGAGAGCGACTGGACCGGGCCGACCGAGACGCCGGCGGCGGCGGCCATCGTCTCCGCGTCGGTGCGGGCGTTCTCCACCGCGAGGGTCAGCGCCTCCTGTCGGAGTTCGGCACGCTTCTCCTCGGAAAGGGTGAACGCGACGCCGGCGACGCGGTCGGCGCCGTTGCCGACGGCCACGTCGACGATCTCACCGGCCCGGTCGGGGCTCACCTCGATGCGGAACGAGTGGACGGCGCGGTAGCCGTCGAGGGTGCGCTCGCCGTCGTCGTACTGGTACTGCGGGAAGACGCCGAACGACTCCGTGGTGACGTTCGCGTCGGGCACACCGGCGTCGCGGAGCGCCTCGCGCATCTCCTCGACGGCCGTGGCCACGTCACCGCGGGCGCGGTCGGCCGTGTCCGCCTCACGCTCGACGGCCACGCGCACGACGGCGAGGTCCGGAGCGGCCTCGACGGTGGCCGCCCCCGAGACGCTGATGCTCGGGGTGCTGTCGGCCGTCTGCTCGGTCGTCTCGGCGGTCGACTGGGCGAGCGGGGTCGGACTGCCGGCCCCGACACAGCCGGCCAGCAGGACCAGCAGCGCCACGAGCGCGGCTCCGATTCGGGTGTCTGGACGCATGTCGCTCCCGAGGATGTCGGCGAATATGAACGTCTCGTAGTCTCAAACGGGTGATTGAGCTATCCGCCTGAGCGAGCGGGAGTCCTCGCCCCCGGCCGTCCGGACCGACGGACTCCGCTCCACGGTCACGTACCGTACCTCGACGGGCACGTCCCGGCCGACCACGTCACGCACCTCCGAACCGAGCGCCTCGGCGAGGCTCCCTCGCTCCTCGCCGGGGGGGACACCGACGGTGACGACCACGCGGTCTATCTGTCGGAGGACCGGGAGGTCGAACTGCGGTTCGGTCTCCACCTCCATCGAGAGCAGCGAGAAGCGGGCGTACTCGCCGTCGTCCAGCAGCGACTGTATCTCGTCGCGGAGCTCGGTCTCGACCTGCGAGTTCTGGAAGGTGTCGTAGGTCACCCCGCCGAGGAACAGCGAGAAGATGGCGATGAGGACGACGAGGACGGTCACGCGCTTGAGGGTCGCCGAGCGGGCCTCCTCGTGCCGGAAGAAGTACTCCGGGCGGTAGCCGGCGTACCAGAGCACGAGCAGCGCCGCGAGGTTGACCGACAGGCCGTTCACGAGGGCGAGGACGGCGGCCGGGAGCGCCACGGCGGGGAGGCCGAACGCGATGCCGATGCCGACGGTCGCGGCGGGCGGCACCAGCGCGACGGCGATCATCACGCCGACGATGGCCGAGGAGACGCCCGTCGTCAGCGACACCGCGCCGGCGACGCCCGCGCCGAGTGCCACAGCCAGCGAGAGGAAGTCGGGCTCGAGGCGCTCGCGGACCTGCGCGTTGCTCGCGGGGTCCAGCCCCGGTGGGACGAGGTTGAGCATCTGGACGAGGAGTCCGAACACGGCAGCGGCGAGGACGGCCATCCCCATGCCGACGACCTGTAGGCGGACGCCGCGGCTGAACAGCTCCTCGTCGTCGACGACGGTGCCGACGGCGGCGGCCATCGCCGGCCCGATGAGCGGCGCGATGACCATCGACCCGACCACGGTCGCGGGCGAGTCGAGCAGGAGCCCGGCCGTCGCGACGACGGCGCTCACCACCGTCAGCGTCAGGTACGTCGGGAGCGGCGAGGCCAGACCCTCGGCCGTCGCGCTGAGCTCCTCTCGCGAGATGCGGTCCTCCTGCTGTTCCTCCTCGTAGCGCTCCGAGAGCGCCTCGAACCCGGTCGTCTCGATGCTCGCCGCCTCGGTGATGACGGTGAAGGAGTCGCCGACGCCTATCTCCTTCAGCCGGTCGAGCACCGGCTCGACGGCGGCCGTCGGGAGCGCGAACGTCACGACGTGGGTGAACTCGGAGCGACCCGTCTCCTCGTTGAGCACGTAGTCGACCCCCTCGTCCTCGAGGACGCCGACGACGGCGTCTCGCTTCCCTCGCGGCACGGAGACGTGGAGCAGTCGCACGCTCCCGAGTCGCCGGGGCCGGGCAAGAAGGTGACGGGTAGCAGGCGACTACCCGGGCGCCCTGCCGTCTTAGCAGGCGTATAAGTAAGCGGTCGCGGCGGCGGCGCACAGGCAGGTGTGACCGACCCACCGGACCCGACGGGACCCGACGGGGTCCCGCGGCGGCGACTGCTCCAGGGCGCGACCGGCCTCGCGGCGGCGCTGGCGGGGTGTGCCGCCAGCGGAGACTACGGGGCCTCGGAGCGAGTCACGGTGGCGTCGACGACGGACCTCCACGCCGCCTTCGAGGCGCTCTCGCCCGGGGACGTGCTCTACGTCTCGCCCGAGAACGCCCCCTACCGCACCCGAGGGTGGCTGGACGTCGACGTCTCCGACGTGGCAATCCTCGGCCCCGGACTCCCCGGGCTCCTCGTCCCCGTCGACCAGGCCGACTTCGGCGGCGTCCGTATCGGCCACCGCGACGCCTGCGAGAACGTCCTCGTCGCGGGCCTCGGGTTCGACGGGAACCGCGGCCGGACGTCGGGGGCGCCACGACGCCACGGTCTCGCCGTCCACGACGCCACGAACGTGACGCTCGCGGGGAACCACGTCCGCCGGACCGGCCCGCTGCGACACGGCGACGGCGGCAGCGGCATCAGCGTGGCCCGTGCGGCCACCGGCGTCAGGGTCGTCGGGAACGTCGTCGAGGACTGGGGTGACCGTGGCATCCAGCTCGCGGGTACCCGGCTGCTCGTCACCGGGAACCGCCTCCGCGTCGGCCTCGACCGCGCCATCTCCTGTGACCTGTGGTATCCACGCGGGACGAACCACACCGCCCGGCACGTGCTCGTCTCCGGGAACCTGCTGGGAGAGGTCCGGGAGGGGAGCCTCACCGGCGTCGCGCACAACGCCTCGGTCGACGAGCACCACGGGAACGTCGCGATCGTCGGCAACGTCGGCTACGGCACGCACAAGTCCTTCTGCCACGTCCGTGGCCCCGAACCGGTCCGGAACGTCACGGTCCAGAGCAACACCAGCACGCAGGCGACGGACGGGCTCGAGACCGATCGCACCACCCGGTACGCGGGCGTCGCCATCGACCCTGCCGGCGGCCGGAACCTCGCCGTCCGGAACAACGAGTTCCACGGCTACAGCGGCCACGGCGTCAACGTCGACGGCGCGGTGCGGGACGTGACCGTCCGGGGGAACACGCTCTCGCGCCCCGCGCTGGCCGGCGTCAGGGTCCGCCACGCCCGGCACGTCCAGGTGGCAGACAACCGCATCGTCGACCCCGGTGCCCACGGTGTCCGTCTCGAGGACGCCGCCGAGGTGGTCGTCGCCGACAACCACGTCCGGGGCGCCGCAGGCGTCGGCATCGATGTCGCGGGTGACGGCGACGTGGGCCACGACGTCCTCGACAACGTCGTCGCCGGCACGGGCCACGCGGGCGGCGCGCCCGTCATCCGCGTCCGTGCCCGCGGGGTCCGGGTCCGGGGCAACGCCGTCCGGCGCCGGGCCGGCCCCGCCGTCCGTGAGGGGCCGGCCGCCGGAGGGAACCTGTACGAGGCCAACCACGCCGAGGGCGAGGCGCCGTGGGTCGTCACGGCCCCCGACTCGCGCACCCGGGCCAACACCCCCCCGGTGGACGTCCACCGCGGACTGACGGCCGACGCCGACGGGCGCGTGACCGTCCGCTTCGACCGGCCGTACGCCCGCCCTCCGCGACTCACGTTCGGCCGGCGACCCGGCCCCGTCGGCGAGACCACCTACCTGACCGACGCGGACGGGAACGCCGTCGGCGCCGAGGTGGCCGTCGACGGCGACGGCCCGGTCGACGTGTTCGTCGACGACGCCTGACCCGGTCACGCCGACGACCGCCGTCTCGTGAGGCTTAACCGCGCTCGTGGCCCACCCTCGGTATGTTCGACACCCGCCCGGACCGCGACGCGGAGGTGGTCCTCGTCGGCCGGTCCAACGTCGGCAAGTCCACGCTGATGCGGGAGATCACGGGCCACAGCGTCTCCACCGGCAGCAAGCCGGGCGTCACGAAGAAGCCGAACCACTTCGACTGGGTGAGCGAGAGCTTCGTCGTCACCGACCTCCCCGGGTTCGGCTTCATGTCCGGGGTCCCCGAGGAGCGCCGCGAGCAGATCAAGACCGACGTGGTCCGCTACGTCGAGGCCAACGCCGAGCAGATCCTCGTGGGCGTCCTCGTCGTCGACGGCAAGAGCGTGGTCGACATCATCGACCGCCACTCCGGCCCCGACGAGATTCCCCACGACGTGGAGATGTTCCACTTCCTCCGGGAACTGGAGATCCCGACCGTCGTCGCCGTCAACAAGATGGACAAGGTCGACGACCGGGACGAGCGACTGGACGCCCTCTGTGACCGCCTCGGCCTGCTCCCGCCGTGGCAACAGTGGCAGGAGGTGATCGCCCCCATCTCCGCCAAGCGCGAGCAGACCGAGGCGTTCGACGAGGCCGTCAGGCACCACCTGCACGAGGCGAAGCGGGACGACCTGTTCAAGTTCTTCTAGAGAACCTTTTTCTCGTCGGGTACGCCTGCGGCGCACCGCTCCTCGAAGAACGTTCATGAAAAAGGCGCGCCTCGCTGGCGCTCGGCGCGGGTGGGTGTGCTTGTCCGCGACAGCACCGCACAGCACCCCCGCCGCAGCGGATAGTCGGTCAGTTCGCTCGTGGCTTACTCCGCGCTGGACCGTGACGGCCAGTACGTTCTGTCCGCACTCTACACCGACGCTCTGTTTCTCGTTCTCGTCAGTCGGTACGCTCCCACCGCCGACCCGAGGACGAACCCTGTCGCGAGTAGCGTGAAGACCGGCACCGAGAGCGTCCGCAGGAGCCGCGCCCGAATCACGAGGAACACCAATCCGACGGCGAGGTAGACCGCGAGCATGGTCACCGGGTCGGTGACGGCGTCCCGCCACAGACCGGCCGCGCCCGCTCCGAGTGCGAGCAGTCCCCCGCCGACGTGGAACGCGACGACGGCGAACTGCCAGAGGACGGCCGGACCGCCTTCCGCCGCCGAGGGGACGCGCCCCACGAGAGACAAGAGGAACACGCTCCCCACGACGAGCAGTGCCAACGCAGGGAGCGACTCACGGTTCACACTCCTGAGTGCGGCACCGACGGCAAGTGTCTTCGGGCGCTCAGAGCGTCCCCGAAATCGGTGGCGGGAGGAGGACCTCGGTGTCCGGGTACTCGGCCTTCCACTCACCCCACGTCGCCACCGTCGAGGGGAGGATCTCGAAGTCGGTGCCCGTCTTCGGCCCGCAGATGGCCCGAGCGGCGAGCTGCGACCATCTCGACTCGGTGGCGACGTCGTAGAGGACGAGGTTGCCGGTGTTGCGTATGCTCGGGTCCTCGCCGAGTCCCTCGCCCGCGACGAACACGTCGCCGTCGGCCTCGCTCGCGGCCGCGTAGGCGTCCGGCGGCTTCCAGAGCAGGCCGGAGACCCCGAACGTTGTGGGCTCGCTGTCCACCTCGCGGCGGGCGACGAGTCCCGAGCGACAGAGGGGACAGTAGGTGACCAGCAGGGGTCCCCCCACCGTGTCGTTCACCACCTCGTTCCGGCGAAGGATGGCCAGCGGATAGGCCCGCGCCACGCCGCCGCGTTCGATACCGACTACCTGCCGGTCGTCGGTCAGGCCGCCGGTCCGGCGGAACCTCTCGGGGATGCGTGGGTCAGACCAGTCCGCGGCGAACACCGGGTCGTCGATGGCCGGAATCAGGTTCGGTCTCAGCTCCTCCTCGCAGATGGTGCTCGGGAACCCCAGCTCGGCGAAGTCCTCGCCCGCGTCCGCGTCGGGGCGTGGTGTGGGGCCGGTATAGCCGAGGGTACACCCCGCGAGCGAGGCGGTGCCGAGGGTTCCGACCGCGGCGAGGAGGCGACGACGGTTCATCCGACGTCCCGGTTTCGGCTTGAGCGACCTAAGCCTGCGTCGGCTGTGCGGCGTGGCGTTCAGAGCGCGTACGGGTCGAAGTCGGGCCGGGTGTCCTCGCCCCGCGGCAGGCCGTAGCACTCGCGGTACGCGTCGGCCAGCGACTCGCCGGCCGCCGTGAACGCGAGGGCGACGCCGTAGGGGTGGGAGTAGGCGCTGGCCCCCGGCGGGTCGGGGTCGACGAACAGCACCTCCGCGGGCGGGTCGCCGACCTCCGGGACGGCCGCGAACAGGTCTTCGAGCGGCAGCAACCCGGCGAGGACGTTCGGGACGAACGCCCCGTTCGGGAGCGGGTCGCGGGGCTGGACGCCGCAGGCCCCCACCGCCCGCCCGCCGTCGTCGGTGAGCGTGGTCCACGTCGGGTGCGTCCGACCCTCGCCCCACAGGTCGCGGGCGACGGCGGGCGGGTCGGCGTCGCCCGCGAACGCGAGGTCGACACCACCGACGCGCTCGACCGACTCGAGGTGCCACGGCTCCTCGGCGTCCGGGTCGCCCGACAGCGTCGCGTCGACGAGGTCACCGGTCCGGAGGGCGTCGACGGTCGCCTGCAGGTCGCCGTAGCCGGACTGGTAGACGGTCCGGACCGTCGGCTCCGCGACGGCCTGCAGGTTCAGGTGGTGGACCGCGGGCACGACGCGGTAGACGCGGAATCGGCCCGAACGGACTGTCATGCCCGGCGTTCGGCCGCCAGCGGTCTGTACCCGTCGGTCCCGGCGGTCCACGGGGGTGAGTCAGCGACCCACCGCGTCCGCGAGGAACGACCGGACCTCCCGGGTGACCCGCTCCTGTCCCACCGGCGAGAGGAAGTGTCGCTCGCCGACGAGCGTCACCCGCTCCGTGTCGGCCGGGAGGAACCCCCGCGACCGCTCGTGGAGCCACGCGGCCGGGAAGAACGGGTCGCCCGCCGCCCCGATGAGCAGGGTCGGCTCGTCGAACGCCGCCAGCGCCTCGGGCCCGGCGGGCCCGGGGAACCCGGTCTTCACGTCGGCGGTGCGGAGAGCGAGGGCGACCGTCTCCCGGACCACCGGGTGGACGTGGGGGACCGGGCTGGTGAACAGCGGCGACAGCGCCGCCGCCAGCAGCCTGTCGCGTGGGACGAGCCGGTACGCCAGCGAGAGTCCGACGACACGCGCGAGCGTCGCGGACGGCGAGACGCCGAAACCGGCGGAGACGACGAGCGCCGCCGTCGATATCCGGTCCGGGTCGTGCGCGATGGCCTCCAGCAGGACGCCGCCGCCGTGCGAGACGCCGACCACGGGCGCGCTGTCGAGACCGAGCCCGTCGAGCACCGACCCGACCCACTCGCCGTAGTCGGCCGGCGACTCGGTCGCTCGTTCGGCCGGTTCGCCGGGCGTGTCCGGCGCGAGCAGGTAGTACTCGTCGACCAGCGACTGGAGCCACGAGAGGGTGACCGGGTTCGTCACGTTGGCCCCCTGCAGGAGGAGCAGCGGCGGCGCGTCGGGGTCCCCGGCCGTCAGGAGGTGGGTCGTGCCGTCGGGCGTGGCCACCTCGCGGTCGGTCACCGGCACCGTCAGGAGGTCCGCGCGAGCCTGCCGGTAGAGCGAGGCGAACGGCGACGTGTCCTCGCCCACCGCCGGTCGTGACCGCGACACGGCCACACTCGACTCCTCGTCCGTTCGGTCCCCACCGGTCCGTCGTGTCATCCAGATGACTCGGTCGCGGAGCGACCTGACCGTTTCGCCGACGTCGCGGGCGACGGGTGGCGCGCTCGCGCCCGGCCGAGCGACCGTGCCCAACCTGTTGGGCCAACGCTCTCGCCACGGCGGCGACTCCACGCGATATGGACGACCAGCCCCGAGCGACGACCGACCGTTCGAGCACGCTCACGCCGCGCGCGTACCTCCTGTTCGCCGTGGCGACACTGCTCGGACTGGCCCACCACCTCGACCACGTGATCCGCGGGAACCACGTCGGCTGGCCCATCACCCCCGACGTGAACCCGTTCACCTACAGCCTCGCCATCTACCCGCTGGTCGTCCTCGGGTTCACGCTCTCGCTCACCGGCCGGGCTGGGGCGCGCTACTGGACCGTCGTGATGACGCTCGGGGCGGGGATGCTGGTGTTCTTCCACCTGAGTCCGTGGGCAGTCGAACCGCCGACGGACGTGGTCCTCCCCTACGCGACCCCGGCCTTCGGCTACCTCGCGTTCGGGATACTGCTCGCACTGATCTTCGTGGTCGCCGCCGGGGCGCTCTACTCCTTCCGACTCTGGGGTCGCGAGTTGGCGTGAGCGACCAGCGGCCGCCGGGTGGACAAACGCTATACTCGACCGCCACTCGACGGGAGGTGTGACGTGCGAGTACGCGGTCGACGCGAGGGTCAGCCGGTGAGACGCGCGCGGTTCCGCCTGTGGCTCCCCGAGGGGCTCTGGGTGGCCGAGGTGTCCCGAGCGTTCCCGGACGCGAGCCTCCGACTCCTCACGGCGGTCCCGATGGGTGACCGGACACTCGAACTCGGCGAGACGCGGGCCGACGACCCGCGGGCCGTCGTCGAGGCCATCCGCGACCACCCCGACGTGCGCTCGCTCGACCTGCTCCACTGCGACGCGGCGCGCTCGCTCTCGAAGTACGAGACGCGCGACCGGGCGCTGTTCGAGTTCCTCGGCGGCAGTTCGCTCCTCCCCGAGTTCCCGCTCGTCGTCGAGGACGGCGTGATGACGTTCGCCATCACCGCCACGCAGGCCGACTTCGAGGCGTTCGGCGACCGACTGGACGCCAGCGGCCTGCGCTACGAACTGCTGTCGGCCGTCGGTCGAGACGGATCGGGAGGCGACCCGCTCACCGACCGTCAACTGGAGTGTCTCACCGTCGCCGAGCGGATGGGCTACTTCGAGGTGCCACGTGAGTGCTCGCTCGCCGAGGTGGCCGACGCACTCGGCGTGGACACGTCGACGGTCAGCGAGACCATCCGACGCGGTACCGCACACGTGCTGGAGCGATTCCTGTCCGAGCGCCGCCGCGCTCCGGACCGCTGACTCTGCGGCTCGAGTATCGGTGGCGGCTCAGCCAGAGTTCCTCGTCAGAAGGGGCTCGGTGGGGGAATCGCGGTATCTACTAGTGAATCTACGGCCCTCTCTGACATTTATTCCCGGCGGTTCAGCGGCCGCTCCGCTCCTGAACATCTGACTCTTCTTCGCAACTAGCCCGGTCGCTGTAACTGGTAGGGTAGACTAGAACGGGACTAGCCAGATATTCTGACTAGCTTACTAGTTGTCTCGTAGTACGAAAACGATATATGAACCAGTTTCGTAATTCGAGACAAAATGATGTCTGAAAGCCAATTAGAGCTCCTGTCATATCTCGTGGGTGAACCGGGTGAAGAGACCTCAATCAGTGACCTCGCCGAGGGGATCGGTTGGAGCGACGGATATGTGTCGCGAGTGGTTTCCGAACTGGACTCTAACGGGTACGTGCGCACGAAGCGAGATGGACGACAGAAACTCGTCGCACTGTCCGAAATTGAACCGATAGAGCGACTCGAATCGCTCATGCTCGAGTACGATCACGTCGACTTTCCTACTCTCATCGCCGGGTCTGGACTTGCCCTGCTCTACTACCTCGACGAGCCCCGGACTGCGACCGTACTCAGCGAGATGAGTGGCGTCAGCCGTGCGACGGTATATAAACGGCTGAACACGCTCCAACGCGTCGGCATCGTCGGCAAATCCGAGTCACACTATCGACTCAACGAGCCGTTCTCCTCACTCTCTAGAATCGCACGCGGGCTGGCCCACCACGAGCACCGACGAGAGGCGGAGCGCTACACGAGCGGCGTCAATATTCGGTGGGAGACGCACGACGAGTACCTCTTCGCGTGTGATACCGAATTCGTCGCTGAACAGTTCCACGAGACTGGACCAGGGCTCTTCGCCGAGTTCGATATCCCTCTCCTTACGCGGCAGCGACGGCACTACTTTCGCTCTGACCGAACCACAAACATCTCTGCTGCCGACCTCGTGTGTCACACACTCCTGATCGACGACGGAGCTCGCTATCGAACGTATTCACTACTCCTCATCCAAGCCGAGCGTGTCGGCCGCGATACCTTGAGAGACACCGCCGAACACTACAGTCCAGAAGCAGGGGTGGATTTGCGGTCGATAGTTGACGAACTGATTGAGTACCTAGAGACCGAGGGTGAAGTCCCGACCGACCAGTTGCCCTCGTGGCAAGAGTTCAAGAACACCGCTGCTGACTACGAGATAGACGTATGACTGCTCGCGCCCGGTTCGACCGTGAGTACATCGAACGCGAGTTGAACCGCATCGCCGAACACCTGCAGACGGACGTCGACGCATATCTCATCGGCGGAGGGGCGATGTCCCTCCGAAATCTCAAGGACACGACCAAGGATATCGACCTCGTGGTCGCGAACGAGACGGCGTTCACGAGGCTCATGGGGACGCTTCAGGAACTCGGGTACGAAGAAGTCACTGACCTCGGTCAAGAGTACGACGAACTGGGCGCTCGGCACTGCGTGCGAAACGCAGAGGGGTGCCAACTCGATCTCTTCCACCGACAGATTGCCGATAAACTGTTCTTCAGCGACGGAATGCGCGAGCGAAGCGATTCGTTCCTCTCGACACGACACCTGTCGGTCGGCCTCGTCTCACTAGATGATATCTTCCTCTTCAAATCCGTCGCAGAGCGACCCGACGACATCGGTGACATGGCGACGCTCGTCCAGACTGGGCTCGACTTCGAGGCAATTGAAGCAGAAATCGCCACGCAAGTGGAGTTACTCGGAGGCGAACGGTTTGTGACGATCGTCGCCGAGTCCTTGCAGCGGCTCGACGAACAGGAAGGCATCCAGACCCCGCTCGACGACATGGTCCACGACTACTACGAACGGTACATGGATGGCTACGAACTCCGGGTACAGCTTGACGAGGACGAGCCCAAGTCGATAACGGAGGTAGCTGAAGAACTAGGGGTTACGGAAGCGGAAATCGAGCAGCGCGTGGAGTACTTGGCGGAATACGGGTTCGCTGAACGAACGGAGGTCGGGGTTCGCGATACTGGGAAGCGGGACCGGTTCAAGCGTTCGTGAGCCCGGAATGAATGGGTGGCGGCTCAGTTTAGGCTGATCATCAGAAAGGGCTCAGTGGGGGTAACCGTCATCATCGCCGCCGACTGGCGTTCGGAGGCAGGGACACAAAAACTCGTCCGTCCGTGGCGCTCGCGACATGGGCCACGGCGGCCATCGCGGCGACCGGCGACAGTGAAACACTCCGGAACGGCTCACGACGACCACTCACGCGCCCGTGTCAGCTCGGTGGTCCCCGACCAGGGCCTCCCTCGCCGTCGCCCTCCGGACCTCGCCCACGTCCTCTGTCGTTGTCGTCTCTGTCGTCGTTGTCGTCTCTGTCGTCGTCGTCATCCTCGTCATCTTCGTCGTCTCTGTCGTCGTTGTCGTCTCTGTCGTCGTCGTCATCCTCGTCATCTTCGTCGTCTCTGTCGTCGTTGTCGTCTCTGTCGTCGTCGTCATCCTCGTCATCTTCGTCGTCTCTGTCGTCGTCGTCATCCTCGTCATCTTCGTCGTCTCTGTCGTCGTCGTCATCCTCGTCATCTTCGTCGTCTCTGTCGTCGTCGTCATCCTCGTCATCTTCGTCGTCTCTGTCGTCGTTGTCGTCTCTGTCGTCGTCGTCATCCTCGTCATCTTCGTCGTCTCTGTCGTCGTTGTCGTCTCTGTCGTCGTCGTCATCCTCGTCATCTTCGTCGTCTCTGTCGTCGTTGTCGTCTCTGTCGTCCTCGTCCTGCGTGCACCGGTGGTCGTTCTCGAACCAGCCGTCCGGGGTCTCGACGGCGAGGACCTTCTCGTCGCCGGTGACCCGCCACTTGAACAGGGGGCTGTCGCCGAACTGGCCGGGGACCCGCTGGAGGTGGCCCCCCGAGATCTCGACCTCGTACTGGCCGGCCGTCGTCTTCACGGTCACCCCGACGGACCCGTCGAACGACCTCTCGAAGACGACCCACGCCTCGCTACACCGTTTGAACTCGACGGTCTCGACCGGGGCGACCGACCGCTCGTCGTCGTCCACCTCGTGTCCGTCCCCGCCGTCGCAGGTGCCCGTCTCGAGGGTGACGGCGGTCGTCTGGTCCAGCGACACCCGTTTCACCCCGTCACCGTCTGGACTGAGGAGTTCCCACGACTCGACGGTCCCCTCGTAGTGCTGCCCGAACAGCGCCGCGTCCTCGTCGAAGCCCGGCGTGATGGTGACCGAGAACTCGTCACCGAGGCCACGGAAGGCGCCCCCGTCCGTCCGTCCGTCGGCCCACGTCCAGTCGACGACGTGGACCGGGTCGTCGACCCGCCAGACGTCGTAGTTGCTCTCGGCGATCGCACCGGTCTCCGGGTCGACGTAGTAGTCGTCCCTGACGGCCCATGACCCGTCGGCCGGGAGTCCCTCGAGTTCGAGCGTGACCGAACCCCCGCCGGTCGGGCCGGCCTCGAGACTGCCGTGGACGACGACCAGACTCAGTCCCTCCGGCCCGTCGTAGAGCAGCAGGAGACTCGTCCCGTCGCGCTGGAGGGCGGCGGTCCCCTCGGACGAGTACGGGGTCCCATCGCCCTGGGGGAACGCGCCGTTCGTCTCGCTCACGTACTGTCCGGGCAGGCGATAGTCGTAGAACGCCTCGACCGACTGGTCGCCGCTGAACGCCGGCACGGGGACACAGGTGTCGCCCTGTCGTAGCACGACCGAGGGCTCACCGCCACTGGCGGACGAACTCCCCGCGAGCGCTAGCCCGCCGACCGTCGCGCCGATGCTTCCGAGGACCGCTCGTCTGGTCGCGCCGGGGAACTGGGGCAGTCTGTCGGACATGTAACTCACACACCACTAGCGGCGGACAGGATCGCCACCTATTGTATTCCTGTCCATACTCGGTGAGTATCCTCTCGGTACTGGACGGTCACGGCCGGCAGAGTGACACCGGACGCCGACGCGTCCAGCGACTCAGACTACCCTGAACACACGGATCGTGTCCCGGTCGGTCGGTTCGACCAGCAGCTGTGCCAGCCCCAGCCCCGAGAACACCTCCTTCCAGTTCCGGTGGAACAGGGGGAACTCGCCGGCGCCGTCGTCGACGACGCTGACCCGTTCCTCGCCCCGGCCGCGCCGTGGGCTGTTGCCCTCGTTCTCCGCCGTCACGAGCAGGTCGCTCGTGACCCGCGTCAGCGCCTCGAACACCCAGGTCTCGTCGGGGTGGACGTGCTGGAGCGTCTCGACCGAGTAGACCACGTCGAAGGCGTCGTCCTCGAACTCGGGAAGGAGGTCCTCGATGGCGCCGTGGTGGAAGGTCCCCGTCTCGGCCAGCCGGGGGTAGTACTCGGCCATCACGTCGAACGACGACTCGTTGATGTCGAGGCCGGTGAGGTTCTCGTAGCCCGCGTCGAGGAGGTGGGCGAGGTGCCGGCCGGAGCTACACCCCACCTCGAGGACGGCGGCGTCCTCGTCGACGTAGTGGTCGAACACGGCTGCGAGCGTCTCGCTCACCTCGTTCGGCCCGATGTCGGCGTAGTAGGCGGGCGAGTAGTCCTGTGAACGTTCGGCCCACCCCCTGCGGTTCTCGTCCGGGTCCATACCCGGTGCAGGGACCGCGGGACTAAAGACTCGGCTCTCCGGTCGCCTCCCGCTCGGCCCCCGAGTCAGACGCGGGCACCTCCGGGGTGGATTCGTACGTCGAGGGGGAGTCGACGGCCCGCCCGAGTCGAGCGAGCGGCGGGGGCAGGCGGTCCGCGACCCCCAGCGCGCGGGTGTACTCGCGGTGCCCGCCACCGTCGCCCTGCTGGTGGTCCCGCTGGTCGCCGGGGCACTCGACACCGGGCTGGCGACGCCGCTCGCGCGCTGGATGTTCTGGGTCCCGTGCCTCGGGGCGAGCTACCTGCTCTCGGTCGCCGTCGGCGCCGTGTACCGGACGGTCAGGTGACGGGGACGACCCGACGGGGCTACCGCTCGTCCCAGGCGGCCAGCGACGCGTGCTCGGCGGCGACCTCGGCCACACTCGCGGTGTCGAGCGCGCCGTGGTCGGTGAGCACGCCGGTCACGAGGTCGGCCGGCGTCACGTCGAACGTCGGGTTCAGCACGTCGAGTGGCGCGTCCCCGTCGTACACCGCCCCGGGCGACCCGGATTCGAGGTGCGGTTCCTCGCGTGCGGTCACCTTGTCGGCCGCACAGACGACGTAGACGGGCACCCCCTCACGTGCGGCCGCGAGCGCCACGAGGCGGGTGCCGGTCTTGTTCACCACCGAGCCGTCGGCGAGGACGGCGTCGGCACCCACGACCACTGCGTCCACCATCTCGGTGGCGAGGACGTGGCCGACGGCGGCGTCGGTGTGGAGCGTCACCTCGCGCTCGGGAGCGAGTGACTCGGCGACACCCACTCCCTCGCGGGCGGGGCGCGACTCCGCGACGAACACCTGGGACGGGTCGGCCGACTCGATGGCGCCGCAGACCGTGCCCGACCGCGAGAGCGTGAGTACCGTGTCGGGCGCGTCCGGCGAGTCCGGCCACGCGGCGGCCCGTTCGTCCGCGTCGAACGCCTCGGCCAGCCCCTCGCTCGCGGCTCGTTCGACCGCCGCGGGGTCGTCGGCGTCCCCCGCGCGGGCCATCGCCCGGTTCACCCGGTTCTCGACGACGGCCATCGCGGGCCGGGCGCCGCGGAGCGCTCGCGCGACCGAACGGACGGGACGCTCGACCTGCCCGTCGACCCGGAGAGCGGCCTCGTCTCGCAGGCACTCCAGCGCCCGGTAGGAGAGGTAGGCGGAGCCGTGGTCGGTGTCGGCGGCGACCGTCTCGACGGTCGGTCGGACCCGGTCGTAGGAGGTCCACAGCCGGGGGACGGTGTCGCGCCGCAGGAGTTCGGTCGGGGCACACCACTCGTACTCGCTGGTCTCCTCGTTCGGCTCGACCGCGCGCGTCTCGCAGTCGAACAGGAACGGGTGGACGCGCCAGCGGCGCTCGCCGTCGTCCACGTCGAACGGGTCGCCCATGCGGGCGAGCGACACGACGCCCTCGTCGAGGCCGGTCTCCTCGCGTATCTCCGCACGGGCGGCCGTCTCCGGGGGCTGTGTCACGCCCTCGTCGGTGGCGACGTGCCCCGCGACGGTCCCCCACTGGTCGACGTAGGTGCCGACGGCGTCGCTCCGGCGGAACAGGAGGACCTCGCCGCGGTGCCGCAGGAAGACGGTGACGACCGGCGTTCGTTCGGCCATGACGGTCCTCGTACGGCCGGGGGTACATTGACGGTGGCGCCCGTCTTCCCGCCGGTATGGTCGAGGTACTCCTCGTCAGCGACTCGCACGTCCCCTCGCGCGAACCGGCCATCCCGGAGTGGGTGCTCGAACGCATCGAGGCCGCGCCGTACACCGTCCACGCGGGCGACTTCGACAGCCCCGAGGCGCTCGCGACGGTCCGCGAGGCCGCGAACGACCTCACCGCGGTCCGGGGGAACATCGACCCCGCGGACATCGGGTTGCCGGACGTGGCGACGCTCGACGTCGAGGGCGTCCGATTCGTCGTCACGCACGGTACGGGACCGATAGAGAACTACCGCGAACGCGTGGCCGGCATCGTCGCCGACCACGCGGCCGACGGCCCGACCGTCGGCGTCTCGGGCCACACCCACCAGCCGATGGACGAGACCGTCGACGGCTACCGCCTGCTCAACCCCGGGTCGTGCACGGGCGCGGACCCGGCGCCGGGGACGAGCGTGATGCGCGCGAGCGTCGAGGCGGGGGAACTGACGGTCGAACGCCAGGAGGGGTGACGCGAGGGCGCCGGCGCGGAGCAATACTTGCCACGGCTAGCGGTTCTGTGCGGCCTCGGGGAGCCCTGACACGCCGGATTTATATCGCAGGACCAACCACGTTCGGACGATATGGGACAGACGCTTACGGAGAAAATCCTCTCTGACCACCTCGTCGACGGGGAACTCGAGACGGGGGAGGAGATCGGTATCGAGATCGACCAGGTGCTCACGCAGGACACCACCGGCACGCTCGTCTGGCTCCAGTTCGAGGCGCTCGAACTCGACGAGGTCCAGACGGAGATCGCGGCGCAGTACTGCGACCACCAGACCTACCAGTTCGACTTCAAGAACACGGACGACCACCGCTTCCTCCGCTCGGCCGCGGGGACGTTCGGTGCCCACTTCTCGCGCCCCGGCAACGGCATCTGTCACAACGTCCACAAGGAGAACTTCGCCGCGCCCGGCAAGACGCTCCTCGGTTCGGACAGCCACACGCCGACGCCCGGTGGGCTCGGCCAGCTCGCCATCGGTGCCGGCGGCCTCGACGTCGCCGTCGCGATGGGTGGCGGTGCGTACTACATCGAGATGCCCGAGGTCGTCAACGTCCACCTCGAGGGCGAACTCCCCGAGTGGGCCTCCGCGAAGGACGTCGCGCTCGAGATGCTCCGTCGCCTCTCCGTGAAGGGTGGCGTCGGCAAGATCTTCGAGTACACCGGCCCCGGTGTCGAGAACCTGACCGTCCCGGAACGGACGACCATCACCAACCTCGGCACGGAGCTGGGTGCGACCACCTCCATCTTCCCGACCGACGAGAAGACCGAGGACTACCTCGCCCGGCAGGGCCGCGAGGACGTCTACCAGGAGCTCACCCCGGACGAGGACGCCGAGTACGACGACCAGCTCACCATCGACCTCTCGGATCTCGAGCCGCTCATCGCGAAGCCGTCGATGCCCGACAACGTCGTGCCCGTCCGCGAGGTCGCCGGCACGTCCGTCGAGCAGGTCATGATCGGCTCCTGTACCAACGGTGGGTACGAGGACATCCTGCCCTCCGCGAAGATGCTCGAGGGCCGCGAGGTCGACAAGAAGACGGAGATGATCATCGCGCCCGGTTCGAAGCAGGCCTCCGAGATCCTCGCCCGTCAGGGCTGGACCGCGGAGCTGATGGCTGCCGGCGTGAACTTCTCCGAGGCGACGTGTGGTGCCTGTATCGGTATCGGCCACGTTCCCGCCTCCGACTCGGTCTCGCTGCGCACTTTCAACCGCAACTTCGAGGGCCGCTCCGGCATCGAGGACGACAACGTCTACCTCTGCTCGCCGGAGGTCGCCACCGCGGCCGCCATCGCGGGCGAGATTGTCGACCCGCGTGACCTCGCCGACGAACTCGGCGACATGGAGGCGCCGGGCGTCGAACTCCCGGACAAGTACGACGGCGCCAAGACCGACCTCATCGCGCCGGACGAGGCCGTCGACGACGACCTCGTCAAGGGTCCGAACATCGGCGACGTCCCGCTGAAGGACGAACTCGAGGCCACGCTGGAGGGACCGGCCCTCCTCAAGATGGAGGACAACATCACGACCGACCACATCATCCCGGCGACGCAGGACATCCTGATGTACCGGTCGAACATCCCGAAGCTCTCGGAGTTCACGCTCTCGCGCGTCGACGACACGTTCGCGCAGCGCTCGCTCGACTCCGACGGTGGCTTCCTCGTCGCCGGCGAGAACTACGGCCAGGGCTCCTCGCGTGAGCACGCCGCCCTGTGTCCGATGTTCCTCGGCATCCAGGGCGTCTTCGCCCAGTCGTTCGCCCGCATCCACAAGGCGAACCTGTTCAACTTCGGGCTCATCCCGCTCACCATCGACGAGGAGACCTACGAGCAGTTCGAGCAGGGCGACGACATCGAGATCGTCGACGACGTCGCCGAGGCCGTCCGCTCCGGTCAGGAGGAGTTCACGGTCCGTGTGAACGACGACTGGGAGTTCACGGCCCACCTCGACGCCTCCGAGCGCGAGCGCGAGATCCTCGCCGACGGTGGCAAGCTCCCCCACACGAAGAAGAAGGCAGAGGGCGGTAGCGGCGCGGCCCCCGCCGACGACTGAAGCCACGAAAGCGCCGCTCGCTGACGCTCGCGGCGGGTGAGCGGTCCCTCGGACCACGACACCCGTCGGGGCTCGTTCCGCTGGCGGTGAGTGCGCTCGTCCGAACCACACACTTCTCACTTCTCTTGCGGCCGACAGCCCCAGCGCCGCGTGGCCGCGTGCCTCGGCTCGGTGGCAACATCTCCGGCGCGGGGCAGTACGTGTGGATGAACGGTCCGAAATCGAGCGCGAGCGCGGCCGCTCTGCGGTCGGTGTCTCCCAAAAGCGGGGTGGGGGGTGGGGATGCACCCGAATTGGGTGCGACTGAACGTAGCGGACCCGACAATATGAACCTTGTGGCCCGCTCACCCCACGTTTAATCGGTGGTTGAAACGCTGAAATCAGGTCTTTAACGGCCGATTAAGCCCGTCGAGCGGACCTGTGGGCGGTACACATATGTCCACCCAGTGGCAAGGGGCGGGCGTGACAGTCACCCCACCACGGGCCTCGCCACAGGTGCGCCCGGCCAGTCGCGCCGACCTGCTCGAGGTGTTCCGCATCGAGCAGGCCGCGTTCCCCCAGCCCTGGCCCTACGGCGCGTTCGAGGGGTTCCTCGGGCAGGAGGGGTTCCTCGTCGCCGCGGACGACACCGGCGTGGTGGGCTACGTCGTCGCCGACACCGTCCCGAACCACGGCCGCCCGCTCGGGCACGTGAAGGACATCGCGGTCCACCCGGACCGACGTGGGGAGGGGCTCGGTGCGACGCTCCTCGAGCGCGCACTCGAGGTGCTCCGGGCGGCCGACGCCTCGCGCGTGAAACTGGAGGTGCGCGCGAGCAACGAGGCGGCCATCCACCTCTACCGCCAGTTCGGCTTCAGGCACCACCACACCGTCCCGCGCTACTACGACGACGGCGAGGACGCACTCGTGATGGTGCGGTCGTTCTGAGCGAGGTGCGACCGTGTGCCGTGTGGACACTCCTAAACGGCCGCATCGTCCGCCCTCGGCCCCGCTCGGGGTGAATCTTTATACAGTCGGCACCCGTCTTATGAGGTACCGATGGCTGAATCCACCGCGGAGGACATCTCGGACCTTCCGCCGAGCGCGAAACTGGTTTTCAAAGTGCTCGAATACAACGGACCCATGACCCAGAAGGGGATCGTACAGGAGTCGATGCTGTCGGCTCGGACGGTTCGCTACGCGCTCGAGCGACTCGAGAACATCGACGTGGTCGTCGAGGACGTCTACTTCGCCGACGCGAGGCAGAACCTCTACGAGATCACGACGGAGTCGCCGGTCGAGGCGGACGGAGCCGACAGTCCGGCGGCCGCCGACGACTAACGACCACCTTTCACCCACCACTCTTTGCACCTCGCGCGGCAGCTCTGCTGCCGCGCTCGGGCAAAAACGTGGGGGAAAACGCTCCTCGCTCCAGTGGCTTCGCTGCGCTCGGCCGTCGTCGCTCGGCGTATACTCGGAGCGAGGCTCGGTGGTGTCGGTCCAGCATCCGTGAGCGAGCGCCTCGGGAGGTGAAAACGTGGTATGGGGCCGCCCGGAGTCGAACCGGGGACCTCGTCCTTGTAAGGGACGCGTCATAACCAACTAGACCACGGCCCCGCGTCCGGAACGAACGGGCCGACCGGGATACCCCTTACGTTCCACGACGTGGGTCGACCAGTTCCTCGACGGTGTCGCCGAAGAGACTGATGCAGACGACGGTGAGCGCCAGCGCCAGCGCCGGGACGGCCGAGACCCACCAGATGCCGAGGAGTCGCGCCAGTGTCTGCCCGGAGATGCCGTCGGCGACGAGCGTCCCCCACGAGGTGACCTGCGGCGCGCCCAGCCCGAGATAGGAGAGTGCGGCCTCCGTGAGGACGAGCGTGGCGACGCGGTTGGCCGTCGTCGCGACGATGGTGGCCCCGACGTTCGGGAGGACGTGTCGGCGGGCGATCCAGCGGCGGGACCCGCCCGCCGCCTCGCTGGCGGCGACGTAGAGCGACTCGCGGCGCTGGAGGACCGCCGACCGGACCGCGCGGGCCACACCCGCCCACCCGAGCAGTCCGAACATCGCGACGAGCAGGAGCATGTCACCGCCCTCACCGAGGACGAACCGGACGACGACGTACGCGACGAACGGGGGGATGGTCCCGACGGCGTCCGTGAGGCCCATCAGCAGTTCGTCGGCGAGGCCGCCGAGGTAGGCCGCGGTCGTCCCGACCGTGACGGCGACAGGGACGATGATGGCGGTGGTCACCACCGCGAGTTCGAACGCGACGCGCGTGCCGACGAGGACGTAGTTCAGCACGTCGTGGCCCTCGAACGTGGTCCCGAGCGGGTGCTGGAGGCTCCCCAGACAGCGCCCCTCGACGACCGGCCCCACGCAGGAGTAGACCCTGGCGGCGTCGACGCCGAACCCGACCGGTGGCTGGTAGCTGGCCGCGGGGCGGACGACCGGGTCACCGACGACGAGCGGGGCCACCGCGCCGACCAGCAGGAACGTCCCGACGCCGACGACAGAGAGGAGCCCGACCGGCCGGCACCGGAGCCGCGTCGCGTACTCACCCAGCCGGCGTCCGTCGACGAGCGTCACGCCGAGATAGCACGCCACGATCCCGGCGAACGTCATCGCCCAGTCGATTCGCGAGAACGGGCGCAAGAGACCGTCGAGCGTCTCCAGTCCCCCTACCGCGTCGTCGAACGGGAACCCCGCCCAGGTCCACGCGAACGCCAGCGTGAGCAGAACTGTCACGCCGACGAAGGCGAGCGTGCCGACGCCCGGGCGTGCCGGGCCGGCGTCGAGCGACTCCCAGTCGACGTCGTGGAAACTGCCGCTCGTCAGGGTGGCGTCCACGTCCCCGGACCCGTCGGCAGACACGCTGGGTGGTTGCGGACGGCACGGAGATAAGGCCGAGGGAGGCTAAAATCTGGACTTCGGCAAAACGATTTGTCCACGCGAGCCGACCACCTCGCCCGACGGTGCACGGGATCAGACGCACGACCCGGACCGGGGTTCGGACGCGGGATTCGAGACGGTCACCGCGGGCCGGTGGGCGGCGGTGGTGAGTCGTGGCTACGCGCTCCGGCGTGTCGGCTGGGGCGTGGCGACCATCTACCTCGTCCTCTCGCTGACGTTCGCGCTCGTCGCGTTCACGCCGGACCCGAACGCCGCGCTGGTCGGGTTCGCGGCCGCCGTGGAGGGCGGGTCGGCCGAGGAGGCGATGAGCGCCTACCGCGCGGCCCGTGACCTGAACACGCCCGTCGTCCAGCGGTACGTCGGGTTCCTCGTCGACCTGAGCACGCTCCGCCTCGGCGTGTCGCTGGACTCGGGACGGCCGGTCGCGACGATGGTGGGAGCGTCGGGGCTGGTCTCGCTGGCGTACGTCCTCCCGGCCGTCGTCGTCTCCACCGTCGTGGGGAGCGCGGTCGGTGTCTACACGACGGTCCGTGACTCGCCGGTGCTGGACCGACTGGTCGCCGTGGCGAGTTACGGGGCGCTCGGGGTCCCGAACTTCTACCTCGCGGCGCTGGCGCTGGCCGTCGGGACGGCGCTGGGTCTCGACCTGCGGGCCTCGCCGACCGCGCCGACCACGGCGGTACCGCTTCGGACGCTCGTGCTCGCGGCGGCCGTGCTGACGACGACCCTGCTGGCCGCCCAGTTGCGCTACGTCCGCGGCGAGACGGCCAGCCGAGCCAGCATGACGTTCGTCCGGACGGTGCGGGCGACGGGAGCCGGCCGGCTCCGGGTGGCCCGCCACCTGCTCCGGGTCGCGGCGCTCCCCCTGCTCTCGCTGTTCGCGGCGGAACTGCTCGGGGTCCTGTTCGTCGGGACGTTCGTCGTCGAGGCGGTGCTCGGGGTGCCGGGGCTGGGGACGCTCCTGCTCGACGCGCTGGACACGCGCGACGTGCCGGTGGTCGTGGGCGCGTCGCTCGCGTTCGTCGTCGTCGCCATCGTCGTCACCGTGGCACAGGACCTCCTGCGAGAGTCACTGGACCCACGGACGGGCGAGGAGTGACGGGAGCGACCGCCGTCGCCCGGAACCCTTAGGCCCGCCCGGTCCCGATTCGAACCGTGAACCGGACGGGAATCGCGTTCGTCGCGGTCGTCGTCGTCGGCACCCTCGGCCTCCTCTGGGTGAGCGGCGCGTTCGTCCCGTACACCGCCGGGCCGGGCTACCAGCCCGACGTGTCGCCGTCGCCGTCGCCGTCGCCCGCCGCCGCGGGCGGGGGGACGCCCACGGGCGACACCGGCACCGACGCAGGTGCGGCCTCCCCCACCGCGAGTCCGACGCCCTCGCGCTACGAGCACGTGACCGTGACCGTCTACGACGCGAACGGGACCGTCCTCGGCGAGGTGCGTGCGGCCGTCGCGGACACCCCCGAGAAGCGCTACACCGGTCTCTCGGACACCGAGTTCCTCCCCGAGGACGGTGGGATGCTGTTCACCTACGGCAGCGAGGGGAACCACACCTACGTGATGCGCGAGATGGACTTCGGGCTCGACATCGTCTACGTCGGGAGCGACGGGACCATCCGGACCATCCACCACGCGCCCGAACCGCCCGAGGGCGAGGACGGCAACGACTACCGCTACCCCGGCCGGGGGCAGTACGTGCTCGAGGTGAACCTGAACTGGACGACACGCAACGGCGTCGAGGAGGGTGACCGCGTCGAGATAGCCGGACTCGACGACACCTGAACCGGGCGCGCGGACGCCCGGGCTGGTCGTGTCACTGTGATAACTTATATCGAGTTTAGGGAACCCTTTTGCGGACGACCACCGAACGTTTGGGCGATGGGAATAGCGACAGCTGACGAAGACGACCCGTTCGAGGAACAACGCGAACGGGCCGAGAACCCGATGCGACGGCTCTTCACCGAGTACGGGGGCGAGAACAAACTCGCGTTCGTGGTCGGCCTGCTCTCCAGTATCGTCGCACGTGTCCTCGACCTGATGCCGCCCGTCCTCCTCGCGCTCGCCGTCGACACCATCTTCTACGACGAGCGGGCGTTCAGCATCTGGCTCGTCCCCGACGCGTGGCTCCCGACGACGACCACCGGCCAGCTCTACCTCTCGGCGGCGCTCATCGGCGTGGCGTTCTTCGGCGGGGCCGCCTTCCACTGGACCCGCAACTGGGGGTGGAACTCCTTCGCCCAGCACATCCAGCACCGGGTGCGTACCGACACATACGACAAGATGCAGCGGCTGAACATGGAGTTCTTCGCCGACAAGCAGACCGGCGAGATGATGTCCATCCTCTCGAACGACGTGAACCGTCTGGAGCGGTTCCTCAACGACGGGATGAACTCGGCGTTCCGACTGGGCGTGATGGTGATCGGTATCGCCGCCATCCTCCTCTACTGGAACTGGCAACTGGCGGTGATCACGCTCGGTGTCGTCCCCGTCATCGGCTACGTGACCCACAAGTTCATCCAGACCATCCAGCCGAAGTACGCCGACGTGCGCTCCTCCGTGGGGGCGGTCAACTCCCGGCTGGAGAACAACCTCGGCGGCATCCAGGTCATCAAGACCTCCAACACCGAGGACTACGAGTCCGACCGGGTGGACGACGTCTCGCAGGACTACTTCGACGCGAACTGGGACGCCATCGGCACCCGCATCAAGTTCTTCCCCGCCCTGCGGGTGCTCGCGGGCGTCGGCTTCGTCGTCACGTTCGTCCTCGGTGGGGTCTGGGTCATCACCTACCAGACCACCGGGACCGCCCCGTTCTTCTTCAGCGGCGAGCTCACGCCCGGCCAGTTCGTCGGGTTCATCCTGTTCACCCAGCGGTTCATCTGGCCGATGGCGCAGTTCGGCCAGATAATCAACATGTACCAGCGGGCGTACGCCTCCTCCGCCCGCATCTTCGGCCTGATGGACGAACCCTCGCGTATCGCGGAGGACCCGGACGCCGACGACCTCGCTGTCGACGACGGCGACGTGGTCTACGACGACGTCACCTTCGGCTACGACGACAGCGAGACCATCGTCGAGGACATCTCCTTCGAGGTCGACGGCGGCGAGACGCTCGCGCTCGTCGGCCCGACCGGGGCCGGCAAGTCCACCGTCCTCAAGCTCCTCCTCCGGATGTACGACGTGGACGAGGGGGGCATCAGTATCGACGGCCAGGACCTCCGAGACGTGACCATCCCGAGCCTCCGCGAGCACGTCGGCTACGTGAGCCAGGACACGTTCCTGTTCTACGGGACGGTCGAGGAGAACCTCACCTACGGGACGTTCGGCTCCACCCGCGAGGAGGTCGTCGAGGCCGCGAAGGCCGCCGAGGCCCACGAGTTCATCCAGAACCTCCCGGACGGCTACGACACGGAGGTGGGCGAGCGCGGCGTGAAACTCTCGGGCGGCCAGCGCCAGCGCATCAGCATCGCCCGGGCCATCCTGAAGGACCCCGAGATTCTCGTCCTCGACGAGGCGACGAGCGACGTGGACACGGAGACGGAGATGCTCATCCAGCGCTCGCTGGACGAGTTGACCGAGGACCGCACCACGTTCGCCATCGCGCACCGGCTCTCGACCATCAAGGACGCCGACCAGATCGTCGTGCTGGAGGGCGGCCGCATCGTCGAGCGCGGGAGCCACGAGGAGCTCATCGGTGAGGACGGACTGTACGCGCACCTCTGGGGCGTGCAGGCCGGCGAGATCGACGAACTGCCCGAGGAGTTCGTCGAGCGCGCGAGCAAGCGACAGGCCAGAGTGGAAGCGACCGACGACGACTAGAACCCTCTTCTTACTCGTCGGGTCCCCTCGCGCTCGCTTCGCTCGCTCGCTCGGATGCTGGGGGCTCTCGGTGCGGCGAGCGTGACGAGACACTTACCAGCGGGACGGGACCCCGATTGTATGTCCTCCCGCCGTGCCGTCCTCAGCTCGATAACTGGACTCTCGGCCGCGTTCGCGGGCTGTGGTACGCTCGGCGGCACCGCCACCGAGGCACCCGCCGACCACGTTCCCGGCGAGTGGTACGGCGACCGCGACCCGGTGCGGGCGACCGGCGAGCGACTGGAGACGACCTGCGAGACCGGCCCGGAGGCGGACTGTCACGGCCACGCGGAACTGGCGACGATGGACGCGCTGGCGACGAGGCTCGACTCCACGAAAACAGTTGGAGGCGTCCGACTTGTCGAAGATGGTGGACGGCGACGACCGCGTGCTCGTCTCGCGGTACGTCCTCCTCGACCGCTCGGGCGACGTGGTCCGAGCGCCCGAGGTGCCGTTCGAGGCGCTCCGGGCGGCCGCCCCGCGGACCGTCGTGTCTACCACACGGTACGACGACCACACCTACACGGCACGACTGCCGGTGTTCGTCCGCGATGCGATCGTACAGGCGACCTGAGCGACACGCCGACCGGGCCGGGGTGGCCGGCCGGTGGGGGCCTCGCGGCCTCGCCGCGAGTGCCCGAACCGGGGGAGGGACGGCCCGCCGTGGTCGCCGCCCCGCGCGGCGACCCGGCACACCTGCGGTGCGGTCCCCGTTGTACCGTGACTCGCACGCCGCTCGTCGCCACCGACTCTGCTCCGAGTCCTCCACCACGGCACCGTTCGGTCACTACATTACAAGCCACAGGGAGACACACCCCCTGACATGCACCTCGCAGCGAACTCGTGGACCGACGCCCGTGACGCCGACACCGACCTCGCCATCCTCCCGGTCGGCAGCACCGAACAGCACGGGCCGCACGCCCCGCTCGGGGTGGACTTCATGACCGCGGAGGCCATCGCCGCGCAGGCCGCCCAGTCCTACGACGACGAGGTGGTCGTCGCGCCGTCCGTCCCCGTCGGCATCGCCGAGGAACACCGGGCGTTCGACGGGACGCTCTGGGTCACCGAGGACTCCTTCCGCGACTACGTGGGCGACGTCCTCCGGTCGCTCGCGCACTCCGGCTTCGACCGCGTGGTGGTCGTCAACGGCCACGGGGGGAACACCGACGCGCTCGCCGAGATCTGCATGCGAGTGAGCCGGGACGGGGACTGCTACGCGGTGCCGTTCACGTGGTTCGACGTGGTCGACTCGGAGTTACCGCTCGGGCACGGCGGCCCCGTTGAGACGAGCGTGATGCTCGCCATCGCACCGCAGTTGATCCAGCAGGACCGCTACCCGGAGGCCGCCGAGGGTGCGGGTGACTCGTTCGGCGAGTTCGTCGCGGGCGCGAACCTCGCGTACGACTTCGACGAGTTCAGCGGGAGCGGCAACCTGCAGGACCCCACGCCCGCCAGCGTGTCGGAGGGCGAGCGGTTGCTGGAGGCGGCCGCCGAGTCCTGCGTGGAACTGCTGGAGGCGGTGGCCGAGCGCGAGCGGTAGCCACTCACTCCTCGGCGTCGAGTTCCAGCGGCTCGGAGTCGGCCCGCACGGACCGGTAGACCCGCTCGGCCCACTCGCGGGCGATGGGCGAGTCCGTGTCGACGAACACCTCCATCGCGCCCGTGCGGTCGTCGTAGCCACCGATACCGACCCGGTCGTCGAAGATGGCGAGGCCGTAGGGGAGCGCCTCGCGGGTCCGCAGGCGCAGGTGGCCCCGCTCGACGGCATCGCGGGCACGCTCGGGAGACGACTCGAACAGGCGGTCGACCACGTCGGGGTGGTAGACGACCTCCGTGTCGGTGTCCGCGAACACCGCCGTCTCGGTCCCACCGAGGACGGGCGGGGCCATGTGGGTCGTGTTGAACCCGCGGAACGTCTCGCTCCCCGCCACCAGCGCGCAGAAGCGCTCGACCGGGCGGTAGGGGTCGGCCGTGTCCGCGACCGTGACGGTGGCGTCGACGAACGGTTCGACGACGAACTCCCGGTGGTCCTCGCAGACGGCCGCCAGCAGCGGTGCCAGTCGGTCGGCGGTCCGCACGTTCGCCTCGAACCGGAGCACCTCCTCGGCGACCACCTCGCCTCGCCCGGTCAGGTGGTACCGGCCGTCGCGTTTCGCCGCGAGGTCGTGGTCTGCGAGCCACCGGGTGAAGCGGTGGCTCGTCGCCCGCGAGACGTCCAGCCGCTCCTCGATGGCCGGCCGGTCGAGCGGTTCCTCCAGCAGCGCCTCCAGCACCGGCCCGTGCCGGACGATGTCGCCCAAGAGGTCCGTGTCGACGCGGTCACCCGACGCGGCCAGTCGCCGGCCCAGCGTCCGCCGCGTCCGCTCGTTCTCGAGGAGTGCCTCCAGCACCGGCGACCCTGGTGCTGGCCCGTCCTCCCCGTGCTCCGGGTCGATCATGACACAGTGCGGTTCGGTAGCGTACCACGTAACTCTATGCCGTGGCGTCGAACCCGTCTCACGCCCCGAGCGGTGGTTCACGGCGTGAGACGCCCGGCCGTCGGTGAGGCCAACGCTCTCGGCCCCCTCGGGTCGGTCATGGCACGAGCGACACTCGACACCGACGGCATCGACCAGTTCGCCGAGCGTCTCCACGGCGAGGTGCTGACGCCCGACTCACCCGGCTACGACGAGGTACGCGCCGTCTGGAACGGGACGGTGGACCGCCACCCCGCGCTCGTCGTCCGCCCCACCGGCGTCGCGGACGTGCAGGCCGCACTCGCGTTCGCCCGTGAGACCGACCTCCCGGTCTCGACCCGCGGCGGCGGCCACAACGTCTCCGGGAGCGCCGTCTGCGACGACGGCCTCGTGATAGACTGCTCGGCGATGGACGCGGTCCGGGTCGACCCCGCGGCCCGGACGGCGTGGGTCCAGTCGGGCACGACGTGGGCCGACGTGGACCACGAGACGCAGGCGTTCGGCCTCGCCACGCCCGGCGGCGTCGTCTCGAAGACTGGCGTCGCCGGCCTCACCCTCGGTGGCGGCATCGGCCACCTCCGGTGTGCGTACGGCCTCTCCTGCGACAACCTCCGCACGGTCGAACTCGTCACGCCCGACGGCGAGTACCGCGTCGCCAGCCGCGAATCGAATCCCGACCTCTTCTGGGGACTCCGCGGCGGCGGTGGGAACTTCGGCGTCGTCACCGCCTTCGAGTTCGATTGCCACCCGGTCGGTCCGGAGGTGGCGACGCTCCTCGTGTTCTACCCGGCCGACGACCTCCGGGCGGTCCTGCGTGGCTACCGCGAGTTCGTCGCCCACTCGCCCGACGAGGTGAGTACGCTCACGTTCGCGGGGACGCTCCCCGACGAGGAACTGTTCTCGGGCGAGACGCTGGACCGGGAGAAGATCACCGTGATGGGCGCCCACGCCGGTGACGTCGACGCGGGGCGCGAGGCACTCGCGCCCCTCCGCGAACTGGCGGACCCGCTCGCCGACCTGAGCGGGTCGATGCCCTACGTCGAGTTCCAGCGACTCCTCGACGCGGACTACCCGGACGGGATGCGCTACTACTGGACCTCGCTGTACCTGGACGGACTGCCCGACGCGGCCATCGACCGGGTCGAACACTGGGCGCGGGTGGCTCCCTCGCCGCTCTCGACGGTCGACGTCTGGGAACTCGGGGGTGCCATCGCCGACGTGGAGCCGGAGGGGAGCGCGTTCCCGGCCCGCGAGGCCCCGTTCTTGCTCGGTATCGAGGCCAACTGGGAGGCCCCGGACGCCGACGAGGCGAACGTGCAGTGGGCCCGCGACTGCATGGCCGACCTGCGCGAGTTCTCCGACGGGTCGGTCTACCTCAACTTCCCGGGGTTCTTCGAGGACCACGACGAGACGATGGCGTGCACGTTCGGCGACGCCTACGAGCGACTGGCGGCGTTACGCGACGAGTACGACCCGACGGGGCTCCTGCACGCGAACGGGGCCGTCCCGTCGCCCGAGGCGGCACGGACCGACGGCGGGGCGTGAGTCACCGATACTCGTCGAGCGTCTCGATGGGGACGGTGTTCGGACGCGCCCGCTGGATAGCGGGGGTGAGTCGGTCACGCACCCGTCGGCGTCTCGCGAGGTCCCGGAGGTGAGAGACCGTCGTCCGGGTTAGATATCGCCGGTGACGATGTCTGCGACGCGCTGACGGTCGAACAGCTGTTCGGACTCCGGCGTCTCGCCCAGCCCTCGCCAGGGCCCGAACTCGTCGGGGTAGAGCTGCTTGGCGAGCATCTCGGTCTGGAAGAGGTTGATTATGGGTCCCTGAGAGCCCGTCCCACCGGGGTAGAGCCGGTCGTTCTGAACCGCCGTGAGTCGTTTGCCGACCTCGTCGGTCTGGAGCACGTCGAGCGTCTGCTGGTAGGCGTCGGCGTTCCCGTAGACGTTCTGCCCGCCGAGCGCGTTGACCGCCTCACTGAACACGAGGACGTCGGGGTCGATATCGAGCAGCCCCTCGAAGTCGGTCTTCAGGTCGTAATGCCCACTATCGTCCGGGTAGTGCCCTTCGAAGGCGTCGACAACGCCCAGAGCCCCGTACTGTCTGAGCTCGTGGGTCACGTCCAGTGCGGGAATCGGTTTGTTCACCCCGAAGAAACCCCTGTTCTCCGGGTTCGTGAACGCGCTCAGGAGCCCTACCGTCGGTCGCTCCGACTTCGCGGGCACCCGTGAGGTGATGTCCTCGATCGTCGTCTCGTAGAGGTCGATCATCGCCTCGGCACGAGCCTCCTCGCGGAAGACCCTGCCGTACCGAGCGAGGAACTCGGGGATCCCGTAGTACGAGTACGGCTCCCCGTCGGGCCAGTTGGGCCAGCCCGGTGACCGCTTCGAGCGGCTCTCGTTCCCGAAGAACGGAGCGATGTCCTCGCGGATCCGCTCCACCGTCGCCGGTTCGAGCCGGTACCACGCGATGAACCGGTTGGGGTCGGTCGCGAGCAGGTCCGGATCGAGTTCGTACAGCAACTCCTCTTCGACGGTGTAACTCTTCGAGACGGTGGCTGGAATCTCGCCCGTCTTCCGCATCGATACGCCCGGGAGGAGATCGTAGAACCCCTGGTACCAGAACCCGGGTCGAGCCATCCCGACGATCGAGTCGGCCCGACCGAGGGCCATCAGCACGTCACCGACGAACCCCCACCCGCAAACGACGGTCTCGGGGGGCTCCTCGAACGTGACCTCCCCGGCTGGCTCGATCGTCGCGCTGTGCGGTCCTGGGGTATCCGTTTGTGTCGGTTCGGGCGTCTCGGTCGCAGTGGGCGACGGAGTCGGCGTCGGTGACGCCTCACCTGGGGCCCCTCCGGACCTGCTCCCACCGATACAGCCCGCCAGTGCCAGACTGGTGACGAGCCCGCCGCCGTATTTCACGCACTCACGCCGTGTCGAACGCTTTTGCTGATCTCGGGACACGTGTTTTAGGCCCACCTAAAGATACGAAAGCGTTTCGAATTTTAGGCCGGCCGAAAAATGGTGCAGTGTCTCGATTCGGGTCTCGGTCGGCGCCGAACCCTGTACTGGCCGGTCGGGTACGTTCAGGGACAGCGGACGACCGCTGGTGAGATGGTCTCTGTCCACCGACCAGCCGTTTCGAGCCGTCGTCGCTCGTCGATGCCTCTCCTGTCGCCGACTACCCCCTCCGTAGCTCGCACGGCACTCCCGACTGCCCCCGGTAGTCCGTCGGGTCGGTACTGCGAACCGGGTGCCCATCGCCCACCCGTGTCCGCACCTCCCCGACACTCGCTCTCTCGGTCCGGTCGCGCGGTGTCGTCCGCACCGTCCCGCTGTCACTCGCCGCGAGCCACGGTCGGCGTCACCCGGCGTGCGAGGCCGTCGGGGAGTCAGTCGTGGCCGTCCGCGTCTGCCAGTAGAGATACGCGAGTACCACGACGAGGACGACCTGGACGGCCTTGTCGACGTACCCGATCGTCGTGAACTCGCCGGCCTTGACGACGTACCAGAGGGGAATCTGGATGGCCGTGTAGACGACCCCGACGAGGTAGAGCAGGGGGCGGCGATAGTCCGCCAGATACAGCCCGATCGCGGCGAGGAACCCGACGCCCGCGAGCGCCACCGGGATCCGCCCCTCGACGACCCCTGCGTAGACGTGGATGACACCCGTCACGGCGACGAGGGCCACCGCGAGCCAACCGAGCCGACTGACGGACTGCCCCTCGAGCACGCTCGATTTTGAACTGGACATACAATACTGTGGACGCTCGCTCGACAATAAGTGGGCGCACGAGTCTCGCCGACCGGGATTCAGTGTGGTGAGGAGTGCACTTTAGACACGGATCTGCCTCCGTGGCGCCGAGCAGTTCCGGTCCGAAAGAGTCGGTTACTCCTCTTCCTCCGCTTCCTCGTCGGCGTCCTCGGCGGCCTCCTTGAGCGCCGACCGGAGCTCCGGGACGGTCTTCGCGAGGTCCGAGACCTTCTCGTGGGCCTCGGTGATGGTCGCCATCAGTTCCTCGACCGCCTCGATGGCCTCGGCGAGGTCGTCGGCGTCCTCGAACGCGTCGGCTCGCTCGCCCATCACGTACGTCTTCTTGGCAGCCCGGAGGTGGTCCTCGGCGTCGCCGAGGTCGAGCGCCGAGCGCAGCCCGTTCAGGACCCCGAGCGTGTTGTCCGCCTCGGCGTCCCACACGTCGTCGGCGTCGGGGAGCGCGGCCCGGGCCTCGGCGAGCGACTCCTCGACCTCCGCACGCATCTCGCTGGCCGCCTCGCCGAACAGTTCGTCGTCGTCGAACGTGGACTGACTCATAGCGTGCGATTCAGCCGCACCGTGTATAAAAGCGTGCCCGAAACTGGAAGTGAAATACGTCGGTTCGGGCCCGTTCAGGCCGACTCAGCGCCGGATGCGTCGTCGGGCGTCTCCGGTCCCTCGTCGCTCCCCACCGCCCGGATGCGGCTCCGGCGCTCCGGGATGGGGTCGAGTTCGGTCTCCGTGTCGCCCAGCACCAGCATCGCGTAGTACCGGAAGTAGGTGACGACGGGCACCCGGACGATGGCCGCGACGAACAGCACCGCGAGGCCCGCGACGAGGCCGATACCGACGACGACGGCCAGCAACACCGGCGATCCGGTGACAGCGCTGGCGATGCCGGCGACGACGACCGGGCCGACGAGCAGTAGGCCGACGATGCCGACGACGAACCCGACGGCCGTCGCGGCCACCAGCGTCAACACCGCCGTCAGCACGACGAACACGAGGTACTCCTTCCAGTCGCCCTTCAGGACGCCCCAGAACCGTCCCCACGCCGAGAGGACGCCGCGGTCCTCGACGAGCATCACGGGGACGACGAAGAACGTCGTGAACCCGTCTATCAGACTGAACACCGTCCCGAACACGACGGCCAGGGGGACCGCCACGAGGACGAGGCCGACCACCCGACCGGGACCGAACGTCTCCGGCCCACCGCCGGCGAACAGGAGTGCCAGTATCGGCCCGGCGATGAGCAGGAGCGCCAGCAGGCCCATCGCGAACCGGAAGCCGAACAGCCGCAGGCCGGCCCCGAGGTGCTCGCGGAAGTACCGTCGGACGTGGACCTCCTCCTCGCGGAGCGAGGTTATCAGGACGAACTCCATCACGCTCCCGACGACGCCGAACAGGAGCGCCAGCAGGATGCCCACCGCGACGGCAACGGCGACCAGCGCGAACACGTCACCGGCGTCGGCGAGCGTTATCGGGCCGAGGTCGATGGGGAACGTCGCCCCGTCGGTCGGGAACTGGCCCGCGTCGGTCGAGACGTTGGTCCCGGACGTCGGGAAACTCCCGCCGACGCCACCGACGAACAGTACCACCACCGCGAGCTTCAGCCAGCGGCTGGCGTCGAACGGCCAGAGGAACGCCTTCGTGGCCTCGAACGCCTCTCCGAGGTCGTCGACCGCGTGTAGCGCCATACCGACCCGGTGACCGTCCGTCGGCTTAACCTCACGGTCGGCGTGTGCCCGAGTCACGCACCATCCCCGACTCTCGCGACGCCCGACCCACTCAGCGCTCGGGCCGGCGGACTCGTTCGACCGACATCAGCGGGTAGTCACCCGCCATCGCCATCCGGGTCGAGACCTCACAGCCCTCGTACTCGACCTCCATCTCCACCTCGGCGAACTTCCCGGTCCACTCCGTGTAGTCGGCCGACTGCTCGGCCAGCGCCGCCTCGATGGCGTCGACCCGGGGCCTGACCGTCACCGACTCGCAGTGGGGCTGGTTCTCGATGGCCGCCTCCATCGCGCGGGCCAGCGAGTCGGCGCTCGCCGGCGAGAGCGGCGTCCCCGCGAACTGGTGATAGAGGGTGCCGAACTTCACGCCCGCTTCGAAACAGGCCACCTCGGCGTCGGTCGGCGACTCGTCGCCGTCGCCCGTCGGTCCCCGGTCGGTCGCTCGGTCCGCACCGCTCGCCTCGTCGCTCGACTCGCTCATGGCCCCGCTTCGTCCGCCCACGGGTAAACCGTGCCGGCCACGTCCGTCGGTCTCGCCACACGCGCTCGCCCGCGGCTGGCGCTGTCACACAACGGGGTCGGCCACTCGCGGTAACCGCACTCCCCCGGCGTCGTCGGGGCGACCGGGACGACGCGGACGACGACCGCCGGACCGACCGAGCCCCCGCGAACGGCGCGTAGGCCCGTTCTCACGTGTCAATCCACGTCACGACACCCCTTTACGGTTCCACTTCTTTCGGACGGTATGGATTACGAAGCGAGTCTCACCCGCGCGATGGACGCGCTCCCCGAGCGCTCCACGAGCGGCGAGCGACTCAGCGTGCCCGACGCCACCGCACAGCCCGACGGCGCGTTCACCCGACTCACCAACCTCGACAGCATCGCCGACACCATCTCCCGCGAACCGGACCACGTCCACTCGTTCATCCAGCGAGCCCTCGGTACCGCCGGGAAGCTCGAGGAGGGCGTCGGCCGCTACAACGGCCGCTTCTCGGGGTCGGACTTCGACGCCGTCCTCGAGGACTACATGGAGGAGTACGTCCTCTGTTCGGAGTGTGGCCTGCCGGACACCCGCCTCGTCCGCGAGAACCGCACCCCGATGCTCCGCTGTGACGCCTGTGGTGCGTTCCGTCCGGTGGCCAAGCGCAAGCGCTCGACCACCACCCAGCGCGACCAGGTGAAGAAGGGTTCGACCTACACCGTCGAGATCACCGGCACCGGCCGCAAGGGCGACGGCGTCGCCGAGCGCGGCAAGTACACCATCTTCGTCCCCGGCGCGCAGGAGGGCGAGGTCGTGGACGTCTACATCGAGAACGTCTCCGGGGAGCTGGCGTTCGCCCGGAAGGCGTAAGCGGTCCGTCCGCGGCTCGTCTGGTCCGAAGCACGTCTTCCCGTCGTCTCTCACCGACCGCACTGGCGAGCGCCAGCGCCGCCGCTCTCGGGTGGTAGAGAGACGGGGTAGGCCGCCGGCGTTGACTACGCGTGCAGAGTACGCGCGTCGAAAGGTAGCCACCGACCGTGCCGTCTACCGAACCGTCGTCGGGCACGCTACAAGAGGGCTCCGCTTGGCCGGCGCGGTCCCGGCTCAGTCGGCCGTCGACGCCGGGCGCTCCGGACCGGTCTTCGCGGCCAGCCAGTCACCGACTCTCCCCCCCAGCGCACCCACGAGCCCCAGGAGACAGACCACGATCGCGAGGACGACGACGACGCCGACAGCCTGCACGACGGCGAACCACGCCGGCTGTGACAACCCGGCGATGTACGCGAAGATGTCGTGGGAGGAGAAGGCCGGAATCGCCGCGACGCCGGCGACGAGTCCGGTCCGCAGTCCGACTCGGGTGCTCGCGCCGGTGCCGTGGAACAGGGCGCCACCGAGGAGTCCGGCGAGGAACACGGCGGTGGCGTCGACTGGCTCCGAGGGGGTGGACGACTGCCAGTACCGGGCCGCGATGGACGCGCCGGCGACGAGGCCGGCGAGCAGCGGGTAGCGCCACTCGCGGCTGGTCGGCACTTCACGGAGGGCGTGGAGGGACGGCATACGCGGGACGTGTCGGGTCGGCCACCTAAGCCTGTCGCGCGCCGTCCCGGCACCCTCGCTTCGGGTCGAACGGCCTACGCCGGTGTCCGCACGTCGCGCAGGTCCGCCCGCGTCGGGGCGTTCACCACCGTCACCGTCCGGCCCTCCAGTTCGACCCGGAAGGCGTCGGCGTAGCTCCCCTCGTCTATCACGTAGACGCCGTCGCGCACCTCGCGAGCGTCCCTCGACTCGAGCACCTGCCGGTAGGCCGTGTGGAACTCGCGGGCGTCGGCGGTGGTGTCCCACTCGACGCGCCAGACGTAGCCGTACTGCTCCCCGTCGTCCGTCGCCTTCCGGTAGGGGACCAGCGTGTCGCCGCCCCACCCGTCGCTCGCCTCGAAGTCGTAGCGGTACGGCGAGCGGTTCTCGTCGGGGACGACGCCGTTGGCCCAGAGCATCGCGTAGATGGACGCCTCGCCGACCGTGTCGGCGTCCTGTTCGAGGTCGAACCGCGCCCAGCCGTTCCGGGTCCGGTCCTCGACGCGCACCTCGACCGGCTCCTCGTCCGGGTACGCCTCGGGGTGGATGACCTGCTCGGTCGAGGCGGGGAACGCCTCGTAGGCGTCGTTCACGGCCGACCAGTCGCCGCCGGCGCGCTCGCGGAGGTCGTCGACCAGCCCCGGCCCGGCCGCGTAGGGGGTGAAGATGGTGAGGAACACGCCGTCGAGCGTCCCGCCACCACCGCCGCTCGGGGGGCGCTCCAGACACTCCCACTCGCCACGACAGCGCGCGCCGTACTCGCGTTCGACGTAGTTCGCGTCGCCCTCGACGATGCCGTCGACGGCGAGCTGGGTGTCCTGCGTGTCGGGGCTGCCGCCCAGCGAGAGGTGCTGGTCCTGCAGCGCGTGGACGAGCTCGTGGGCGAGCGTCGCCCGGTCGATCGTCGGCGTCTCGGAGTCGCTGACGATGACGATCTCGTCGCGCCCCGGCGAGTAGAACCCGACCACCGACTCGGAGAAGACGGCGTCGAACCGGTCGGCGATGGACTCGTCCTCGCCGTTCAGGAACAGCGCCTCCCACACCTGCTCGTTCCACCGGTCGTACATCGACGGCTCCCCCGGCGTGTCGGTCCCGTCGCTCTGTCGGCGCTCGCGGTACTCCTCTCGGCTGATGACCTCGACGGGGACCGTCTGCTCGAACTCCAGCCCGCGTATCTCCTCGACGCGGGCCATCGTCCGGGCGACGACGGCCTCGCGCTCGGTCTCGTTCAGGCCGTCCTCGGTCGTCACCGAGAGCGGGTCGTCGTACCAGTAGCCGTCCTCCCAGCCCAGCTGGTCGTCGCCGGGGTCCTCGCGGAACCCCGGCAACAGCCCGGTACAGCCGCTCGTGACGAGGAGCAGCGCCAGCACCACCGCGGCTGCCACGCGTCTCACTCGCCGCCCACCTCCGAGAGCGCCGCCACGTCGGGGGCGTTCACCACGGTCACGGTGTCCCCGTCGAGCGTCACCCGGAAGGCGTCGGCGAACGGGCCGTCGGGCACGACGTAGGTCCGCCCGCCACGACGCTCGGCGTCGAGGCGCAGCCGGAGCATCCGGGTGTACCCCTCGTGGAACTCCGCGGCCTCCGCGGGGGAGTCCCAGACCAGCCGCCAGACGTACGCCGACTCGTTCGTCTCGGCGTGCCGGTAGGCGACGAGACGGTCGTTCCCCCACCCGGCAGAGAGGCGGTGGTCGTAGTTGGTCCGGATGGCGTCGTCCGGCCGTGGGACGAACCGCTGCTTCCAGAACATCACGTGTACCTGCGCCTCGCCGAGCGTGTCGTTCCCGACGGCCTGCCAGTCGGCCGTCGAGCGGTCCTCGACGCGCAGGTTCGTCGGGTCGTCCTCTGGGTACGCATCGGGGTGGATGACCTGCTCGGTGGAGGTCGGGACGTCCCCGAACGCCTCGTTCACGGCGTCCCAGCCGCCGTCGGAGCGGTCGCGGAGCGTCGCGACGAACTGCGGCCCCTCGATGTACGGTTGAATCAGCGTGAGGTAGACGCCGGGGTTCCGGGCGATGGCGCCGGCGGGCGGGGCGCCGCCGCTCGGCCGGTCGATACAGTTCCAGTCCACGCCACAGCGGGCCTGGTACTCGCGCTCGACGGTGACGGCGTCGCCCTCGACGAGTCCTTGCCCGGCCAGTCGCGCGTCGCTGGTCGGCGCCCGGTACGAGAGGGTCAACTGCTGGTCCTGCAGGGCGTGGACGAGTTCGTGGGCCAGCGTCCCGCGGCTCACCTGTGGGGTGGGCGAGTCGCTCACGAGGACGATCCCCTCGCCGGGCGAGTAGTAGCCGACGACGCCCGACCCGGTGAGTTCCGAGAGCACCTCGTCCGTGGTCCGGTCCTCGCCGACGAGGAACAGCGCCTCGTAGGCCTGCTCGGCGACCGGGTCGGTCCCGTCGCTCTCGAAGACACCGCGCTCGCGGTACGCCTCGCGGCTGACGACCTCGACGGGGACCGGCTCCTCGAACTCCAGCCCGCGTATCAGTTCGACGCGAGCCATCGCGCGGGCGACGACGGCCTCACGTTCGCTCTCGTTCAGGCCGTCCGTCGCGTTCACCGCGAGCGTGGCGTTCGCGTCGTAGCCAGCCTCCCAGCCGAGGCGGTCGGGGTCGGGCGTCGGGGACGGGGTCCCGGCATCGTCTGTCGGCGTGGTGCCGGGTGTCACCGGTCCGGTCGTGTCCGTCCCGACCCCCTGGTACCCGACGCTACAGCCGGCGAGGAGGAGCAATCCGACGAGCGCCAACGTGGCCGGCCACCGGCGCACGGCTCAGTTCCCCGCGCTCGGTGGCTCGTAGTCGGCGTACACGTCGCCGAGGTCCGACTCACTCGGCGCGTTCACGATGGTGACGGTGTCGCCCTCGACCTCGATGTAGAAGGCGTCCTGGAACGGGCCACGGGTCACCTCCCAGTGGTTCGGCGAGCCGACGCGCTCGCCGCCCCAGTGGCTCAGCAGGTCGCGGTAGCCGGCGGCGAACTCCTCGGCCTCTGCGGGGGAGTCCCAGACGCTCCGCCAGACGTACGCCGTCTCGTTGTCGTCGCCTGGCGTGTCGTAGATGTGTAGCCGGTCACCGTCCCAGCCGTCCGCGTAGTCGATGGCGTAGTTCAGGGGGTCCGTGCTGTTCACCTGGCCGCCCTCGAGGTTGAGGAACTCGTCCGGCTCGACCACGCGCGAGCGGTTCGCCGAGTCGTAGAGCGTGTAGGCGAACATCGCCACCATCCCCGACTGGCCGAACGAGGCGTAGGCCGGCCGCGTCTGCGAGGGTCGCGGGGCGTCGGGCCGCACGCGCTCCCAGTCGCCGCTGTTCGAGTCGGTCAGCGAGACGTTCGTCGGGGCGTCCTCGCCGTACTTCTCGGGGTGGATGACCTGCTCGGCGGAGGCCGGCGGCGCGTCGTACATCGCGTTCACGGCGTCCCAGCCGCCGCGGTTCTCGTGGTAGCCGACGAAGCCGGGCCCGTCGGCGTACGGGAAGTAGTTGAGGATGTAGACGCCGAAGTGGAGGTCACCGCCGCCGCCGCTCCCCTCGCTCGGGACGGAGAGGCAGTCCCACTCGACCCCGCAGCGCTCCTGGTAGCGAAGTTCGACGTTCCGGGCGTCGCCCTCGATGAGACCGTTGTACGCGTTGTACACCTCGCGGGTGGGCCGGTCGTAGCGCGAGATGTCGAACTGCTGGTCCTGCAGGGCGTGGACGAGTTCGTGGCCGAGGGTCAACTCGTCGTTGAGCACGGGCTGGTCCGACTCCGAGACGACGACGATGGTGTCGTTCGCGGGTGAGTAGAAGCCGAGCACGTTCGAGCCGCGGTTCGTGTTCTGGACCGCCAGCGAGTCCTGTCGCTCGCCGATGAGGAACAGGGTCTCGAACTTCACGTTGTCGAAGGTGCGGAACGACTCGGTGTAGTTCGCGCCGCCGTCGACGTACTGCTCGCGGTACGTCGAGCGGTTGATGACGGTGACCGGCACCGTCTCCTCGAACTCGAGTTGTCGGATGTGCTCGACGCGAGCCATCGCGCGGCCGACGACGGCCGACAGCTCGGACTCGTTCAGCCCGTCGGTCCCGTTCACGGACAGGGTCTCGTTGTACCAGTAGCCGTCCTCCCAGCCCAGCCGGTCGGTCGGCGGGTCCGCGAGGTCGGACTGCATCGTCGCGTTCGGTGCGGCCGTCGGCGTCGACGCGGGCGTCGCGGTCGTCGTCCCGCCGCCGGTCGTCGTGGCGGTCGGCGTGTCCGTGGCGGGCGTCGCTGTCTGTCCCGGGGTGGAGGCGGGTGGGGGCGTGGGCGTGTCGCCCTGCTGGAGCCCGACGCTACACCCGGCGAGGACGAGCATCAGGGCGAGGGCGACGGCCGCGAGGGGTCGCATGCCCGGACCGAGGGGCGGACGGACCAAAAGCCCCGCGGCGGTGGGGCCGTCCGCCGCCTCCGATGCCGGACGAGTTTTCCCGCGTCGGCTCCTCCCTCCGCCATGGGCTACGAGTGTCCCGTCTGTTCCACCCCACAGGCCGACGCCCGCCACCTCGCCAACCACATGGCCATCGTGGCCATGATGGGGCGCGAGGAACACGCCGCGTGGCTCGACGAACACGCCCCCGGCTGGGCGGACGCCGGCGAGGCCGAGCTCGCCCCGCGGGTCGCCGAACACGCCACGGAGAAGGAGTTCCCACAGGTGTTCGAGGACACCGTGGGCGGACTGGAGGAGGGCGAGGACCCGGACGACCCGCTCTCAGAGCGCGGCGGCGCGCTGTTCGACGACGTCCCGCACGACCACGACCACGCGGGGGCCCACGGCCACCAGCACACGCCCCCCGAAGCACACCTCGCGGGGGCGGGCGTGGACAGCGAGAACCTCGACGACGAGACTCGAGCGGCGCTGGAGGAGGCCCGCGAGATGACACGGACGATGTTAGGTGACGAGGCGGACGAGGATGGCGACGCCGACGACGAGGCCACCGACGAGGAACCGGCCGCGAGCGACGGCGATAACAACGCCTAACGGCCGTCGCCGGCTACTCGAGGTATGGACAGCGACGGGAGGTTCGCCCCGGCCTCGGTCGCGGCGGCCCGCGAGCGCTACGCCGACCTCGCCGGGACGGCCAGACAGGTGGTCCGCGAGACGGCCCGTGCGATGGATCTCGACCGCGAGGAGTACCGCGACCGGGTGGACGCCGACGTGGTCGCCACCGCGCGAGACGCCCTCTTCGCCGCCGAACTCGAGGTGCGCGTCGGGACCCGCGAGGAGTTCGACGACTGGTGCGACTCGTTCGACGGCGAGGTCCACGTCGTCGGGAGCGAGCACGTCGACAACGTGGCGTGGCACGCCTTCGACGGCGCGGCCGTCGCCGCGACGTTCCAGAACGAACCCGACGCGGCCGTCTCGACGCTCCGCCGGCAGGCGTTCGGGCGGCTCTACCGCGAGCACCTCTACGAGGAGCGCGAGCCGCCGGAGGTGACCGAGGAGTGAGGCCGGTCACGCGCAACACCATCCTCGCCATCCTCGTCGTGGTGGTGCTGTTGCTCGCACTCGGGGCGTTCCCCTCGCTCCTCCGGAGCGGCGACCCGTACTACGTCACGGCCGAGGCGACGAACGAGACTGGCCCGAGCGTGAACGCCACGGAGCTCCCGCCGCGCCAGTACCGGTACATCGACGCCGCCCTCGCCGACGGCCGCTCGAACGCCTACTACGAGGGGCCGTTCGGCTTCAAGGAGGGGTTCAGCCACTCACCGTTCGACGAGTTCGACGCCATCGGCCAGCGGTACGTGGACGCCACCGCCGAGGACGGGTCGGTGGTGTACGTCAGCGAGAACGGCACTCGCTACCGACTGGAGATAATCAGGGAGGCGAGCGGATGACGGGCGAGGGGTCACCCGACCGTCGCCCGGACGGGACCGACCACGACTGGAACGTCGTCGAGTCCCGGACGGAGTACGAGACCGGCTGGTACACCGGCGGCTACGACCTCGTGGAACTCCCGGACGGTCGGACGAAGAAGTACTACTGGGCGGAGTTGCCGCCCGCGGCCGTCATCGTGGCCGTCGTCGACAGCGCGGAACTCCGTTCTGCGGGCCGTCGGACGCAGTCCGACGACGACCAGGTCCTGATGGTCGAGCAGTTCCGCCCCACCATCCGCGAACTCTGCTACGAACTGCCCGCCGGCATCGTCGAGGACGGCGAGTCGTTCACCACCGCCGGCGCGCGCGAACTCCGCGAGGAGACGGGCTTCGAGCCCAACTCGACCGCGCTACTCGAGGAGTTCTGGTGTTCGACGGGCGTGCTCCGGCACAAGCGGGGCATCGTCTGGGCCGAGGGGCTCGAACCGGCGAAGCGGAAACTCGACGGCAACGAGTTCCTCGCCGTGCGGACGGTGCCCGTGGCGGAGGCGCTCGAACTGGCCCGTCGACCGCCCGCGAACGACGCGACCATCGAGGGGCTGTTGCTGGCCGAGGAGGCCGGCCTTATCTGACCCGGCGGCGAGGAGCCGGTCACGGGAAGACTGTCGTCTCTCGCCCCACGACAGCTCGATGGTTCGGGTCTCGCTCCCCGGCCCCGCCGTCGTCCGTCTCCTCGGCTACCTGCTCGTGCTCTGCCCGAGGGGGCCACTACGGCTGTACGGTATCCACCAGCGTGCTCACCCGCCGTGAGCGGCCGAAGGCCGCGAACGGCGCAGGTTTTTCTCCGTGTTCTCTGCAAGGAGTGGTTCGCGCCGTAGGCGCGGACCCGACGCAGTACAAAAGAGGTGGTGCCGTCTCGCTCTCCGGTACCGCGCGCCTTTTTCAGGTCCACCCCCCAAGCCCGGGTATGGAGGTGTTCGCCGTCCCCGGACTGCCCGAGATACGCGAGGGTGACGACCTCGCGGCGCTCGTCGCCGAGCGCGTCGATCTGCGCCCGGACGACGTGGTCTGCGTGGCGAGCACCGTCGTCTCGAAGGCCGAGGGCCGGGGGGCGGCACTCGACGACTTCCCGGCCTCCGAACGCGCCCACGAGGTCGCCCGGCGACTCTCGGAGCTCGCGGGCGAGGAGAAGGACCCCCGGTTCGCACAGGCCATCCTCGAAGAGAGCGAGGAGGTGATCCTCGACGCGCCGTTCGTCCTCGCAGTGACCCGGTTCGGCCACATCACGGTCAACGCCGGCATCGATCAGTCGAACGTGCCGGACCACGACCTGCTGCTGTTGCCCGAGGACCCGACCGCGAGCGCCGAGGCGCTCTCCGGGTCGCTGGGCTGTCCCGTCGTCGTCACGGACACGTCGGGCCGGCCGTTCCGCCACGGCCAGCGTGGCGTCGCGCTCGGGTGGGCCGGGATGCCCGCCGCCCGCGACTGGCGCGGCGAGTCCGACCGCGACGGGCGCGAACTCGGCGTCACCGTGCAGGCCGTCGTCGACGAGCTCGCGGGTGCCGCCAACCTCGTCACCGGCGAGGGCGACGGCGGCACCCCGGTCGCCGTCGTCCGTGGCTTCGCGTTCGGCGACCACGAGGGAAGCGACCTGCTGTTCCGGAGCACGGACCGCGACGTGGTCCGGTCCGCGCTCCGCGAGTGGACCTGGACCCCGGACCACACGACACACCACGAAGGATGATGCTCGGCATCGAACTCACCCCCGAACACCCCGTCTCCCGTATCGCCGACCTCGGCGCCCGTGCCGAGGAGAGCGGCTTCGACACCGCGTTCGTCTCCTGTCACCACTTCAACCGAGACCCGTGGGTCGCACTGGACCGCATCGCCCAGCGGACCGACGCGATGCGGGTCGGCCCGGGCACGGTCAACCCGCTCGAGACCCACCCCGTCACCCTCGCCGCCCGGACGGCCTCGCTACAGGAGGCCAGCGGCGGCCGCGCGGTCTACGGCATCGGGCCGGGCGACCCATCCTCGCTCGGGACGCTCGGCCTCGCCGAGGACCGTGGCCTCCGGCCGGTGCTGGAGGCGTTCGAGACCGCTCGGCGGCTCTGGGCGGGCGAGACGGTCAGCCACGAGGGCACCTTCGAGGCCGACCGCGCCGAGTTGAAGTTCGACGTCGAGGGCAACATCCCGGTCCACGTGGGCGGCGAGGGCCCGCACATGTGTCGGATGGCGGGCAAGCACGCCGACGGCCTGCTGTTCAACGGCTCGCACCCGGACGACCTCGCGTGGGCTCGCGACCGCGTCGAGGAGGGGAAGGCCGACCGCCCCGACTCGCGTGGGACGTTCACGCTCTCGGCGTACGCCGCCGTCTCGGTGGCGGAGGACGGCGACGCGGCCCGCGAGGCTGCCCGTGCACCCGTCGCGTTCATCGTCAGCGGGGCCGCCCCGCCCGTCCTCGACCGTCACGGCATCGACTCGGCGGCGGTCGAATCGGTCAGGGAGGCGCTCGCGGACAGTCGGTTCGGCGACGCCTACGCCGCGGTGACGCCCGCGATGGTCGAGGCGTTCTGCATCGCGGGGACGCCCGACGCCGTCACCGAGCGGATGGCGGCGCTACGCGAGTACGTCGACGGGCTCGTCGTCGGGTCGCCGCTGGGGCCGTCGCTCGACGAGGCGGTGGAACTGGCCGGCGAGGCGGCGCGAGAAGCGGGGTTCTGAGTCGAAGCCTGGCTACCGCCGGTCGCTCGGCGGCTGTCGGCTGGACGGGACGAGCGAGACGAGCGCGTCGACGACGGCGCCCAGCGTGAGGTAGCCGAACACCGCGACCGAGACGGTGACGAATATCGCGCCGGAGGTGAGCATCGCGGCGACGACGGGGTCGACCATCGCCACCTCGCTGAACCGCTGGACCATCATCTGCAGGCTCTCCAGTATCCCGGCGGGCGTGACTGCCATACCCTCACGTTCGGGCCGTGCCACTTGTGTCTACCCTTCTCCCGTGGGGCGTCACGGCTAAGGGAGCGGCGCCCGGAGACCGGGTATGCCGAACCGCTCGCTCGACGACTTCGTCGGGGGGACCGAGACGGACGAGGACCCGACGAGCGATGCGGACGAGGTGGCCGAGTCCGAGGCCGAGTCCGAACTGGACGCGACCGAGACGGAGGTCGACGAGGGCGACGCCGACGCTGCGGTCGAATCCGACACCGATGCCGAGACGGACACGGGGGACTCGACCGACGACGAACCCACGCTCACCGTCGAGGAAGCCACGCCGACCTACGACTTCTCGCCCGAGGGGGCGACCTGCGAGTCGTGTGGCGAGACGGTCGAGACGCGGTGGCACGACCCCGAGGTGGGGATGGTGTGCGCCGAGTGCAAGGGGTGGTAGCTCCACGCTCGGTCCACGACGCGTCCGGCCAGCGGGAGGACCGCCCCCCCAACGTTATGACAGCCGGGCGCGACACCGCGTGTCATGGGTGTCGATAGCGCGACACGACGTCGGTCGCTGGGGGAGTGGTCACCGCGGTTGTTCCTCGCTGGCGGTCTCCTGCTGGTGGGCCACGCGGCGATGCTGGCCGTCGAGACGTTCGGGGCGGTGGCGGTGCCGCCGGACGTGTTCGCCCCCACCGGCCACCTGCTCGCCGTCCTCGGACTCGTCGGCCTCGCGGGGACCGTCGGCCGCCGCTGGCGTCGCGGACTCCGTGCCCTCGGGTTCGCGTCACTCGCTGGGTGGACCTTCCTCACCGGTACCCAGGCCAGCAAGCTCCTCGGTATCGCACCGGAGACGGGGCCGCTCCCCGATGCCGCGGCGATGGCGCTGCTCGCCCTGACGACGCTCACCTACGGACTCGTCGCGTTCGCGGGGTACCGGGCCGGCACGTACGGGCCGGTGGTGGCCAGCCTGGTCGCCGCACCGGCGGGCATGCTGGTCGCACTGGTGGTCAACGGGGCGGTGTTCGGTGCGCCGCCGGTGGGGACGCTGCTGGTCGCCACCGGGTTGGCGGTGGCGCAACTGGGGCTGGGGACCGCACTTCGACACCGGGAGCCGACGGGCCGTAGGGCCACTGCCCCCGGTGCCGTCCGGGGGTGACTGCTCGTGAGCGACACCGGGTCGGGAGCCCAGCCCCACGCCGCGGCGACCCGCCCCCACGACAGCGCCGTCACCGACGCCTTCGGGCTGCTCGGTGACGGGACGCGACTGGCCGTCCTCCTCGCCATCTGGGAGGCACACGACCCGGCCGACGAGGACAACAGCCTCTCGTTCTCGGAGATATTCGAACGGGTCGACTACGACGACCCCGGCAACCTCCGCTACCACCTCGGGAAACTGGAGGGGCAGTTCATCGAACGGGCGCCTGAGCACGACGGCTACGCACTCCGCGTTCCCGCCCAGAAGCTCGTGCGGGACATCGTCGCGGGCGTCGGCGACCACGACGAACGACTCGAACCGACCCCCATCGACCAGCGGTGTCCGTTCTGTGGTGCGGGGACGAAGGTGAGCTACCGCGAGGGAATCCTGTTCTGGGCCTGTCACGAGTGCGACGGGATGACCCCCGGCCGCGACTTCGCCTCCTTCGACCCGCCCGGACCGCTGGCTGCGGTCTCGTTCGACCCGGCCGGCCTCGACGAGTGGACCGCCGAGGAGCTCCGGGCCGCGCTGGCGGTCCGTGGACGGCGGCGCACCCGAGAACAGTTCGAGGGGCTGTGTCCCACCTGCTCCGGCCAGGTCGACGCCCGCTTCGACTGGTGTGACGACCACGACCCCGACGGTTGTCACGCGTGTGGGCTCCGCTGGCGGGTCGGCGCACGGTTCCGGTGTCGCACCTGCGAGAACTACGGCGGGGCCTCCCCCCGGCGACTCGCCCTGTTTCACCCCGCCGTCGTCTCGTTCTACGACGACCACGGGGTCTCGACCCGGTTCCGGGCCGACGAGTACGAGCGAGCGAAGGCCGTCTACGACCTCGTGCTCGACCACGAGGTCGAACTCGTCGCCGAGGACCCCGTCCGGGTCGCGGTCACCGCCAGACACGACGGCGACGCCATCCGGGTGACGTTCGACGAGGACGTCCAGTTCGTGGACGCGACACGCGGGTGAGCGCGCCGACCAGTCGACTGGCCACCGACTGTCGCCGCCCAGAACGTGTCAACTCGATTGTTGTATTGTCGTACAAATTACACTTATCCCCGGGCCTCTCCACGCTCCCGGTGTCCCGCGCCGGACTGACGCGGGGGACGGTTCGACCCATGACACGCACGACGACACCGACCGACGTATCGACGGACGACCGGCCGACGAGCGGCGCCACCGGGGGTGGTCGCCCGTGACCGCCGGGAGCGCGTTCGCGCGACTCCGACCGTGGAGCCCACGACTGTTCTTGCTGGCGGGTGTCGGCGCGTTCGCCTTCGCGATCGACAACGCCCTCACGGCCTTCACCGGCACGTCGTACCCGCTCGTCGGCATACTCGTCGCGCCCGCCGCGTTCCTGCTCGCTGTGGTCGGCCTGCTCGGGCTCTCGGCCGACCTCGTGGGGCCCGGCGGGACGCTCGCTCGTGTCGCGCGAGGGATTGCGCTGCTCCCCGTCGTGACCTGGACACTCATCATCGTCGGGGGAACCGCCGAGTACGCCGGGCTCCTCTCCGGTGCGGGCGGCCTCCCGCCCCTCCTCTCGCTCGTCACTATCGTGCTGATGATACTCACCTACCTGCTGTTCGGCGCGACGACGCTCCGGACCGACGTACTCCCCACGGCCGTGGGCGTGCTGATGCTGCTGGAGGTCGCCGCCTTCCTGCTCGTCGCCACCCGACTCGTCCCCCCGTACGCCATCGACCTCCTGCACACGGGCATCAATCTCGGCATCGGGGGCCTCCTCGTCTCGCTGGGAACCGACCGGGCGGGAACCGACGTGCCCGCCGACTCCACGGCATGACTCGCCGGCGGACCGAGGAGGGGTGGACAGCGGTCTCCCGGCGTTCCGCACTCGCCACTGCAGTCGGCGTCGTCGGCAGTCTCGCCGGCTGTCTCGGCCAGCCGTCGGTTCCCGACGCCGACGTCGTCGCTGGTCCGGACCGACGGCTCAGGTTCGAGCCGGCTGACCTCACCGCCTCGGTCGGTGACACGGTCCGCTGGGGATTCGAGAGCGCCGGACACAACGTCTGCGGTCGGCCGAGCGACGCCAGTACGGCCTCGGTCCCCGAGGACGGGGCCCCGTTCGCCAGCTACGCTCCCGACGAGTCCCCCGCCCGGCAGCTCGTCCCCCGCGGTGAGACCTACGAACACACGTTCGAGACGCCCGGCGAGTTCGTCTACGTCTGCTACCCGCACCGCCAGTCGGGGATGGAGGGTACGGTTCGGGTGACGGAGTGAGCAGGCGGTCCCACTGCCGCGTGTTCGGAGTCGGTCGGCGTGCCGTGCCGGCCAGTCCACCGTCTCGTGGCCCCTGCCCAACGTACCCGAACGTCCCACTCGATACCGTTCCTGCCCCGCTCACGCTCCCACCCAGCAAACTTACACTCCCCGCGCCCGTACCGAGACGCGTGTCAATCGCTTTCACGCCTCTCCGGGCGCCGGAAAGCACTTGTCCGGGCCGCCGCTCGCTCCGCGTAGCCGCCGCCCTCCCCCACGCCACATGACCGACGCCAACTCTACCTCGGAAGCCGCAGCGTCGCCCGACGACGAGACCGACCTCGACGCCCTCAGCGTCGACGAGGCGGGACGTATCGCCCGCCGCGTCGTCGAGAACACGGAGGAGGTCATCGTCGGGCACCACGACGCTATCGAGCACCTGATCTGTGCCCTGCTCGGCCGTGGCCACGTCCTGCTGGAGGACGTCCCCGGCGTCGGGAAGACGATGCTCGCCCGCTCCATCGCCCAGTCGCTCGAGTGTCAGTTCAAACGCGTCCAGTTCACCCCCGACCTCCTACCGGCGGACATCACCGGGACGAACGTCTACAACCAGGAGACCCGCGAGTTCGAGTTCCGCCCCGGCCCGGTGTTCGGGAACGTCGTCCTCGGCGACGAGATCAACCGCGCCCCGCCGAAGACGCAGGCCGCCCTGCTGGAGGCGATGGAGGAGGAGACGGTGACCGTCGACGGGACCACCCACCGGGTGCCGGACCCGTTCTTCGTCGTGGCGACGCAGAACTCCGTCGAGCGCGACCGGACGTACGAACTCCCGGCCGCCGAACTCGACCGCTTCCAGATGAAACTCGAACTCGGCTACCCGAACGCCGAGGAGGAGTCCCGCGTCCTCGCGAACGTCGTCGGGGACCACCCCATCGACACGCTCGAACCCGTCGCCACCGTCGCGGACCTCCGGGCCGCCCGCCGGACAACCGCGAGCGTCACCGTCGAGGAACCCGTCCGCGACTACGTCACCGCGCTGGCGAACTACACCCGCGAGCGGGCCCAACTGGGCGTCTCGCCCCGTGGCTCCATCTCCCTGCTGCGGGCCGCGCAGGCCCGTGCGGTCCTCGACGGCCGTGACTTCGTCCTCCCCGACGACGTGCAGGCCGAGGCGCTCACCGTCCTCCCCCACCGCGTCCGGACCGCCGCGGGCGCCCAGAGCGCACGGGAACTGGTCGACGCGGCGCTCACCAGCGTCGACGTCCCCTGAGATGCGCCCGACCCGACGCGGCTACGGTCTCGCGCTCGTCACGCTCGTCGCCATCGCGATGGGCGCGCAGTTCGGCGCCCGGTCGCTCGACGCGCTCGTCGTCCCCGCCATCGCGGCGCTCGCGGTCGGGGCCGCACAGGTCTACCGCCGGACCGAGCCCTCCGTGGTCCGGAGCCACCCGCTCCCCGGTTTCCCCGGCGAGACGCGGACGGTGACGCTGACGGTGAAGTCGAACCTCTCGTGCGACGTCCACGAGCGAGTCGGCCCCGGCCTGCGCGCGCCCGACGCCGACGCCCAGCTCCCCGAGGGCACCGAGTACGAGTACGACGTGGAGCTACTCGACCGCGGCGAGCGCACCCTCGGACCGGCGACGGTCAGCCAGCGCGACACGCTGGGGCTGGTGTCCCACGCCACCGACTCGGCCCGCACCACGCCCGTGCTGGTCTACCCCGCAGTCAGGCCCATCACCGACCGGGCGGCGTTCTCGGGACTGGTCGAGCGGGCCGGCAGCCGCGACCGGGACGCGTTCGACCGCCTGCGCGAGTACAGTTCGAGCGACTCGCTGCGCGACATCAACTGGAAAGCCTCGGCCCGCCGCGCCGACGCGGAGTTCGTCGTCACCGAGTTCGCCGCCGAGGACGAGGGCGGTATCAGCGTCGTCTGCGAGGCCGAGCCGGGCCACGGCGACGCGATGGCGAGCGCCGCCGCGAGCGTCGCCGTCTACCTGCTGAACGCCGACCTCGTCGTGGACGTGGCCGCGCCCGACGGCGTCGTCGACGAGGGCCGCGGCGACGAGCAGCGCGACGCGGTGCTCGGGTTGCTCGCCCGGACAGACGCCGGCGAGGTGAGCGACGCCCAGCGTGACCGGGCGGACGTCCACGTCGTCGCCGGCCCCGACGGGACGAGGGTCGCCGTCGACGGCGTCGAGCACCCGTTCGAGGGCCTGGTCGACGCCGAGCGAGCGCCGTACACGACCCCGTCGCGCACGGAGGTGGTCGCGTGAGCACCCTCTCGGGTCGGCTCGGTGGCGGGGAGAGCCGACTCGCGTCGCTCGCCGACCGACTCGGCGTCGACCCGGTCCGGGTGCTGGCGGTGACCGGCGTCGCCGTCGTCCTGCTGGCGCCGCTGTCGGTGCTCTGGTTCGTCTCGAACGTCGCCGGCGACCCGACCGTGTTCGCGGCCATCGTCGTCGCCTCGGTGCTCGGGGCGGTCGTCGTCGCCCGGTTCCTCTCGGTCGTCCCGGCGTTCCTGCTCGCGGCCGGTCTGCTGGTCGGCGGCGGGGTGCTGTACGTCCTGACGCTGCCGGGCGGGTTCGACGTCGTTGCACAGGGCGAGACCGTCGTCGAGGACAGCATCTCGCTGCTGACCGGCCTGTCGGTCATCCGTATCGTCAACGCGGGCGTCTGGGCGCAGGCCGCCGCCCCCGCCCCGACGTTCCTCACGGTCTACCTCGCGCTCCGGCGGCGCTACGTCTTGGCCGTCGCCGTGGCCGGTGCCACGCTGTCGGTGTTCGTCCTCACCGGGGACGCGACCGTCCCGACGGTGCTGTTCGGCGTCCTCGGCGGGGCGGCCGCGGTGGGGCTCGGCGACGCCGAGCACCGCGGCGGTGGTCTGCGGGCCGCCGAGGCCGTCGCCATCGTCCTCGCGGTCGTGGTGGTCGTCTCGCTCACGCTCTCGGTCGTGCCCGTCGTCGCCGGTACGGTCACGGGCGGCGGCGGTGGCAGCAGTCCGCTCCTGGGTGGCGAGGGCGGCGACGGCACCGTCGAGGCGAGCCTCATCAGCGCCGGGTCCAACATCGGCATCCTCGGCTCCATCGAACTCTCGCCGGAGGTGCGGTTCACCGTCACGAGCGAGCGCGAGTCCTACTGGCGCGTCGGGTCCTACGACCGGTTCACCGGGGCGGGGTGGGTACGGACCGGCCCCTCGCGGCCGTACGACGGCACCCTCCAGACCCCGCCGGGGTCCTCGCGCACCGTCGTCCAGACGGTGCGGGCCGAGGGCCCACTCGACGTGATGCCGGCGGCGTGGAAGCCACGGCGGGTCCGCGCCTCGGACGTGCCGGTGAGCGTCACGTCGGCGGGTGGGCTGGAGCCCGCACAGTCGCTCTCGGCCGGTGATACGTTCACCGTCGAGTCGCGCGTCGTCGTCGCCTCGCCGGGCGAACTCCGCACGGCGGGGACGGACTATCCCGGTGGGCTGCAGGAGCGCTACACGCAGTTGCCGGCGAACCAGCCCGATCGGGTGGCCGAACGGACTGCCCGCATCACGGCGAACGCGCAGAATCCCTACGACACCGCCCGCGTCGTCGAGCAGTGGCTGGAGAACAACCGCGAGTACTCGCTCTCCGTGGAACGGCCGTCCGGGAACATCGCCGACGCGTTCCTCTTCGACATGGAGGCGGGCTACTGTACCTACTACGCGACGACGATGGTGTCGATGCTCCGCACGCAGGACATCCCCGCCCGACTGGTCGTGGGGTACACGCCCGGCCAGCAGGTGGCCGAGGACCGCTGGGTCGCTCGCGGACTCGACTCGCACGCGTGGGTCGAGGTGTACTTCCCGGACGTCGGCTGGGTCCGGTTCGACCCGACGCCCGCTGGCCCGCGCGAGGCGGCCGAGCAGTCACGCATCGACACGGCCCGCGACGGGGGCGAGCAGTCGGTCGACATCCCGGACACACAGAACGAGTCGCTCACGCCGACGCCGACGCCGCCGTCGTTCGAGTCGGCCGACGACGTCCAGAACGGCAACGTCACGGTTCAGACGGCGACGCCGGACATCCGTCAGCGGCAGTTGCAGTCGGCCGCCGTCAACGGGACGGCGGCGCCCGCCGGGGGCGACGACGGCGGGTTCAGCCTCCCCGACCTCAGCCGCGAGCAGATGGGGTTCGGCGCCATCGTGCTGTTCGGCGCGGCCGTCGCCGCCCGGCGCTCCGGGCTGACCGGCCGGGCCTACCGCGAGGTGTGGCTCCGCTACCAGCCACGGACCGACCCGACCCGCGACGTGGAACGGGCGTACGAGCGGCTGGTCTACCTGCTCGAACGCGAGGGGCCGTCCAGACAGCCCGGCCAGACCCCCCGAGAGTTCCTCGGGGGCGTGACCGACGAGCGGGCGCGCCGGGTGCTCGAACTCTACGAGCGGAGCCACTACGCCGGCGAGGCGAGCGAGGCGACGGCCGACGAGGCGGTCGACCTCGTCGACGACATCGTGGCCGAGCGCCCGGCGCTCCGGTAGTCCCACCCCACCGCCGGCACTGACTCCGCTTCGGAACCGGCCGTAACGACGCTCTCCTCGTTCGGAACCCCCGATGTGGGTTCCCGACAGGGTTTAATAGGGAGGCCACGGTACCTTCGAATCGTAATGTCGGAAGTCTGCTCGACGTGCGGGCTGCCCGAGGAACTCTGCGTCTGCGAGGACGTCGCGAAGGAGTCCCAGGAGATCAGCATCCGCATCGACGAGCGCCGATACGGTAAGGAGGTAACGGTCATCGAGGGGTTCGACCCCAAGGACGTGGACATGGACAGCCTGTCCAGCGACCTCAAGTCGAAGTTCGCCTGTGGCGGCACCGTGGAGGACGATTCCATCGAACTCCAGGGGAACCACACAGGCCGCGTGGAGGACTTCCTCCGCGACAAGGGGTTCAACGTCGCCTGACCGTCGCGTCGAGCAGTCGCATCCTCACCGTTTCTCACCCGTCGAGCGACCGCTCCGGACCCACGTGGCGGCCTTCGAGGGCCTCGGCCACCAGTCGCGCCTCCGCCCGCCGGAGGAGTCTCGACGCCGTCCCCTCGCCGCAGTCGAGCGCAGCCGCGACGGCCACCAGCCCCGCCTCGCGCGGCACCTCGTAGTAGCCCAGTTCGTGGGCGGCGGCGACGGCCTCGCGCTGGCGGTCGGTGAGCGACCGCCCCGGCTCGCCCGCGTACTCGCCGACGTAGTCGATACGGACGGCGAGTTCGTCGGGGAGCGCCCCGAGCGACGCCTGCAACTGGTCGCCGTGGCCGATGACCGTCAGCCGCATCGTCTGGTCGGGGAGGAACGCGACGGGCGGGACGACCACCACGGTCTCGCGCTGGAACGCCTCGAATATCGCCCGGTCGGTGTCGGCGCTCGCCTCCCGGACGTAGAGGAAGAAGCCGTCGCCGTCGGCCGGTGTGATGTCGTACTCGGCCAGCGCCGGCACCCCGTCCAGCACCGCCTCGTACGCCTCGCAGTCCCCCTCGACGTAGAAGAGGAACGTCTCCGGGTCGTCCGTCGTGTTCCCCTGGAGCAGCAGCTCGCGCTCGACGGCGTCGGACTCGCAGACGAACCGGTGGACCGGGTGGATGGTCTCGGCCGTGTGTTCGACGGTCAGCCGGAGCGACTTCACGGCCGGGCACAGCACACGGCGACTCATAAGTCCCCTAGCCAGTTGGCGACAACCGGCTTCGACGGCCGCGGCGTGGTCCCGTCCATGAGCGACACCGACGACACCGACGCGACGGGCGACGGGCCGACGGGTGCGGTCCCACCGGCCGTGGACGGGTGGCCCGTCGTCGGCAACACCGTCCAGTTCATGCGCGACCCGTTCGGCTTCTACGACCGGGCCGGGACGTACGGCGACGTGGTCCGGATGGAGGCGTTCGGTCGCGAGGTCGTCCAGATACGGCACCCGGAGGCGATACGGCGGATACTCGTCGAGGACCAGGACCGCTACCGGAAGTCCGCGCTGCTCCGGGACGCGACGGGCGAGATCGCCCCGGAGGGGCTGTTCGCCGTCGAGGGCGAGCAGTGGCGCCGCATCCGCGAGGTGGTCCAGCCGGCGTTCACCGCGCGGGCCGTCCAGTCGTACGCCGACGTGGTCGTCGAGGAGGCGGCCACGCTCGCCGACGGCCTCGAGGACGGCCAGCGCATCGACGTGGCGGCGGCCACGAGGTCCCTGACGCTGGACGTGCTCGGCCGGGCGATGTTCGGCCGGGACTTCCGCGACGTGGCCAGCGAGGTGGCCGAGGCGACAGAGGCCATCGACGACCGCCTGGACGTCGGGTCGGTCTCGCGGCTGTTCCCCCCGTGGGTTCCGACGCCGACGAACCGCCGGTTCCGGCGGACGATGGACGCCCTCGACGACGTCATCGCGGACCTCGTGAGGGAGCGCCGCGACCGCGACGCGCCGGGTGAGGACCTGTTCGGCCGCCTCGTCGCGGCCCGCGAGCAGGGGGCGCTGGACGACGCGGAACTCCGCGATCAGGTGTTCACCTTCCTGTTCGCCGGCCACGAGACCACGTCGATGGCGCTCGCGTACACGCTCTGCTCGCTGGCGGGGTCGCCGTCGGCGTACGGCCGACTGCTCGCGGAGGCCGACGCCCTCGACGGTGACCCGACCGTCGCCGACCTCCCCTCGCTCGACCACACCGAGCGCGTCGTCGACGAGGGGATGCGCCTCTACCCACCCGTGTTCGCCCTGTTCCGCGAACCGACCGAGGACGTGCGGATTCGCGGGTACCACCTGCCGGCGGGGACCGAACTCTCGCTCCCGTCGTACTCCGTCCACCGCGACGAGCGGTGGTGGGACGACCCGTCGACGTTCGACCCGGACCGGTGGCGCGACGACGGCGACCGCCCGGAGTACGCCTACTTCCCGTTCGGCGGCGGCCCACGGGCCTGCATCGGGTCCCGGTTCGCCACGCTGGAACTCCGGCTGGCGCTGGCGACGCTCGCCCGCCGGGTCCGGTTCGACCTGCCGGCCGACCAGTCGGCCCACCCGGACCTGCGGATGAGCGTCACGCTCCAGCCCGCCGAGCCCATCGAACTCGTGGCCCGGGATCGCTGACCCGACCGGCCGTCGCGTGGTCGCCACGCTCGGACCGCCCACGGGCCGCCGCAGTCCCCGGATGTCACGGCCACAAGCCGTATCCACACACCCTCTGAGCCTCGGGCATGCCCATCCAACTCGGCCCGGACGGACGAGATGTACCACCCCGTCCGCCGGGCTATCGAGGACGCGGTCTGGAACGTACTGCACACCGTCGCGCACGCCGTGCTGCTCTCGCTGCTGGCCCTCGCGGGTCTCGCGGCCGTCGTCGTCGCCCTCCTCGTCGGTCCCACGCTCCTCGGCCTCTCGGTGGGCGCGGTCGGCACGCTGGTCCTGCTGGTCGCGGTGCGTGAACTCGCGCACTCGTTCGACCTGCGCGGGGTGCTGGTGGGGCCGCGCCGTCGGCAGTGACGCCCGGTCGGTGCCGACTCAGAAGGGGGGTTCCGGTCCCTCGTCGGGCTCGCCCTCACTCCCGCCGTCGGGGGCCGTCGTCTCCGTCCCGACCGCCAGTTCGTACGTCTGCGACCAGCCCTGCAGCCCCGGTTTCAGCGAGACGACCCGCCCGTCGAACCCCTCGTAGGAGCCGATGAGGCGGGCGGCCTGCTGGCTCGCCTGCCCGTGCGGACAGACGGTGACGACGTACTCCGCGCCGTCGAACGACTCGATGCGGCTCGTCAACTCCCCGAACGGCACGTTCTCGCTGCCGGGGATGTGGCCGTGTTCGAACGCGGCGGGCGACCGGATGTCGACGACCCGGACCGGGTCGCCCGAGTCGAGGAGTTCGCGTAACTCCTCGGCGGATATCTCCTCGTCCATATCCGGTTCTGGGGTCTCTCCGGCATAAGGGGTCGGGGTGTGGGCGAGCGCCACACGGCCCCGGGTTGACGGACAGCTATTTCACGGGTCCACCCCCCTCCACGGTATGTTCCGCAGTGGGTCGTTCGTCGCCGAGCACGTCACGCCAGTCACGGACGAGCAGGTCCAGCCGAACGGCGTCGACCTGACGCTGGAGGCGGTGTACGACCAGCGCGACCCCGGCCGCATCGGCATCGACGGCAAGGAGATTGGCGACCGCCAGCACCGGATGGGGAACCCGGTCGTCGAGGACGAACACGACGTCGAGGCCATCGAGGACCTCGAGAAACCGGGTGGCGGGAACGACGTCTACTACCTCCCGCCCGACGCGTACGTCGTCCAGTACGCCGAGATCGTGACCATCCCGGAGGACCACGTCGGGTTCCTCTACCCGCGCTCGTCGCTGTTGCGCAACTCCTGTATGCTGAACACGGCCGTCTGGGACGCCGGCTACTCCGGCAAGGGCGAGGGGCTGTTGCAGGTCGGCCACGACATCGAGATCGAGGCGGGTGCCCGCATCGCCCAGCTGGTGCTCGCGCGCGCCGAGCACGAGGGGACATACGACGGCGACTACCAGAACGAACGGCTCTGAGCGCACCCGCCGGCGGGCCGTGGTGAGCCGTGCGCTCCGTTCGACGAACCGACCGCGAACAAAAACCCCCGCGTTGTGCCTGCAGTACGCCGATTAGGTCGTGGTCCACACGACCGGCCGATGGACGACCACAGCAGGCGGACGTTCGTACGGACCACTGGACTCGCGGGCGCGGCGCTGGCGCTCGGGACCGGGTCGGCAGCCGGCTACGAGGGCGGCGCCATCGACTCGGCGCTCGAGACCACGGGCGACCTCGCCCAGGAGGCCATCCTCGTCGTCGACCCCGACGCGGCCGTCGGGTCGGCGCTCTCCGCGCTGGGCCTCGAGTTCTACACCTACGAGGTCCTGCCGCTCGTCTACCTGTCGCTGCCGGCCTCGCTCGTCGAGGACGTGGCTCGCGTCGACGGCGTCGAGTACGTCGCCGCGAACCGCGACCTGGAGTACTTCAACGCGGACGTGCGTGACGTGACCGGCGTCGACTCGGTCCGCGCGGACACGGGCTACGACGGGAGCGGCGTGCACGTCGCCGTCGTCGACAGCGGCATCGCGGCGACGCACCCGGACATCGACACCGTCGAGCACAACTACCAGTGGGTCGGCAACCCGGTCGGCTCGCCCACCCTCTGGGTCCCGGCGGACGACCTCGACACGGACGAGGTCGGCCACGGCACGCACTGCTCCGGCACCATCGCCGGGCAGGGCGAGACCGACGGCGGGATGGCCCCCGGCGCGACGCTGACGGGCTACTCGACCGGGGCCGCCGTCTCCGTCCTCAAGTCCACGGCCGCCTACGACCACCTGCTCGCCAACCACGTCGACGACGTGGACGTCGTGAGCAACTCCTACGGTGCGGCGAGCGCCGACGACTTCGACCCGAGTCTCCCGCAGAACGTCGCCACCGAGACGGCCTACGAGCAGGGGCTGCTCTCCGTGTTCGCGATGGGCAACAGCGGTCCCGGCCCGGACACGATGAACGACTACGCGAAGGCGCCGTGGGTCCTCGGCGTCGCCGCGACGGACGACGCGACGGCCATCACGGGCTTCTCCTCGCGGGGCCGCCCCGGCGGTGCTCACGACCGGCAGACGGCGCTGGCGAACCGCACCGGCCTCTACCGCCCTGGCGTCGCCGCCCCCGGGAACCAGGTCCGCTCGACGATGTCGCCGGGCGACGTCCTGCAGGCCACCGCACTCGACACCGACCTGTTCTACGCCTCCATCTCGGGGACGTCGATGTCGACGCCGGCCGTCTCCGGCATCGCGGCGCTGCTGTACGAGGCCGCTGGCGGGGACGCCGACCCCCTCGACGTCCTGCTGACCATCGAGGCGACGGCACGGAACGACGGCGACTACGACGCGTTCAACGCGGGTGCGGGCTTCGTCGACGCGGTCGACGCCGTCTCTCGTGCCGAGGCCGGCGACTGGGCCGACTTCGGCGAGGTCTCGCTGAACTAGCCCACCCGTCGTCCGCGCCTCCCGTCCCCTCGTCCGCAGGCCCGTGCGACCCGTCCCCGTGTGACCGACGTTTTGACGAGTTTGCCAGAATCCCATTACGTGCAGGGACGGCAGGCTCTCGCATGGACCTGGACCGCCGAACGATGCTGAAGACGACCGGTGCGGCCGCCGGTGCCTCCCTGCTGCCCACGAGTAGCGCCGGTGCGGCCGCCGCCGGCCCGCTGAGTTACCTCGACGACGCGTTCGACCTCGACGGGGGACCACAGGAGGCGCTCGTCGTGTTCCGCCGGGGGGCGGACATGGCCGGACTGCTCGAGGGGTTCGACCTCGACGCGACGTTCGAGCTGTCGAGCGTCCGCACCACCTACACCGTCGCGCCCCCGGCCGTCCTGAAGCAGCTCGCCTCGCTCGACGCCGTCCAGTTCGTCGAGAAGAACGAGCGACTCGCGTGGGACAACGGCGACGCGGCGACGGCCGCCCGGGTCGAGAACCGGAACGACGCCGACCGGTTCGGCGACGGCGTCCAGGACGACCTCGGGATGGGGTACACCGGCGACGGCGTCCACGTCGCGGTCATCGACAGCGGCATCGACGAGTACCACCCCGACCTGCAGGACCGGGTCGTCCACAACTACCGCTTCGTCGACCCGCTCGATGAGGGGACGATGTGGGTCGACCTCCACCGGGCCGGTGGGGTGGCCGACACCGACGACATCGGCCACGGGACTCACTGTGCCGGCTCGGTCGCCGGCGAGGGGAACCGGAACCCGCAGCACGCGGGGATGGCGCCCGACGCTCGGCTGACCGCCTACTCCACCGGCGCGGCCATCTCCATCCTCCAGGCGGTCGGCGCGTACAACCACCTCCTGGAGAACCACACGCGCGAGACCGCCGTCGACGACGACGAGGTCGTCCACATCACCTCCAACTCCTACGGCGGGGCCGGTGGGAACGACTTCAACCCGGCCGGCGCACAGGAGACGGCGACGTTCGAGGCCTACGACGCGGGCATCCTCGTCGTCTCCTCGGCGGGCAACAGTGGGCCCGGCACGAACACGCTCGGCGGGGCGAAGACGGCCCCACACATCCTCTGCGTGGCCGCGAGCCACGACAGTTTCGGGTCCGAGGGGGCGCCGGTCGAGTCGCCGCTCGAGAGCCGTGCCGAGACGCTGCGGCCGACGAGTTTCTCCTCGCGCGGCCGGACAGCCGTCTACACCGACGGCGAGGGCGCGCGGTGGAATGAGTTCCCCGACGGGAACGGTGGGTTCACTGCCGAGGACCGCGAGAGCGCGCTCCGGAACGTCGAAGCGTTCCACGACCCGGACGACGGGGCCGACTCGTTCGAGCAGGTCGCCGACCCCGAACCCATCTCGTTCACCGCGGGGCCGGGCGTCGACGCGGGCATCGCCGCGGAGGGGCTCTCGGCGGGTGAGCCGACGTACGTCCCCTTCCAGACGCACGCCGACGCGGCGTTCCTCGAGGCGACCATCTCGTGGACGCCGCAGGGGCAGGACCTCGACGTGAACCTCCTGAGAGGCGGCGACGACGGGACGGTGGTCGCCAGCGCCGCGTCGCTGTCGAACCCCGAGGAACTCTCCACGTCGGTCGAGCCGGGGACCGAGTACACGTTCGAGATCGTCCCGTTCGCCGCGGCGCAGGCGACGGGGACCATCGACGTGACGGAGTTCTCCGTCCCCGAGGACGGCCCGTCCGGCCCCTACGGCGTCTACCGGCCGTCGGTCGTCGCGCCGGGGAACGCGGTCGTCTCGACGCAGGGCGCCTCCGCGCTGAAGGCGCTCGAGGCCACCTACGGCCCGACGCCGGCCGAGACCGGCGCGCTCTACGCGGCCGTCTCGGGCACCTCGATGTCCTGTCCGGTCACCTCCGGGAGCTGTGCGGTGGTGATGGAGGCGTTCCTCCAGACGTACGAGCGGTACCCCGAACCAGAGGAGATGATCCGGCTGATGGAGGGTGGCGCGACCCGTAACGCGGAGCCGGCGTACACGCCGTACAACGCCGGTGCCGGGTTCGTGAACGCCCGGCGCTCCGTCGAGTACGTCCAGATGGGCTACGTCCCGCCGTACGACGAGATCGGCCTCGCGACGCTCGGTGACGAACCCGAACTGCTGGACGTGCTCGGGACCCGGACCGACGACGGGCAGGTGTTCACCGCCGGCCAGACCAACGAGGTCACCATCACTATCACCGACCTCTCACACGACGTGACGGCGCTCTACGACGTGATACCGGAGACGTGGGCAGTCGTCGGTGGCGACGGCTCCGTCGCCACCGACGAGGGCGAGGACGGCATCACGGCGGTCTACTACGACGCGAACGGGGACGGCGTGGCCGACCCCATCACCACGGAACAGGTGGCCGGCGAGGGGTCCGTCTCGTTCACCTACTTCGTGGAGGCGCCGGCTGGCAACGGCTCGCACGAGTTCGGCCCCGCCCGGGTCCTCACCGCCGAGACCAACGACGGCGGCACGGACGTCGGCGTGGAGGCGATGGTCCAGGTCGGCGGCACCGCGAGCACCGAGTACGTCGTCGGCGCGAGTCAGTCGGACCTGCCGCTCTGAGTCCGGGCGCGAACACCGGACTCGCTCGGCTGCCCAGTTCCGGGATAAACTGCCGGGCATCGACTGGACAACCGCTTTGGCCGGTCGAACGAAACACGAGTCGACTTCACGGTTCCACTTCGAATGTCAGGACGAACGACGCGTCTCCGGACGGTAGTGCTGGCCACGCTCTGTGTCCTCAGCCTGCTCGCCGCCCCGACGACAGCCGTGGCGACGCCGGAGAACCCGTTCGACGGCGACAGCACCGACGGGACGAGTTCCGAGGGCGGCCTCGGTGACGCGCTGGACGGTTCCGACGACACCTCCTCGAGCGACGGCGGCGGCGCGGGCGACGCCACGTCGGCCGACGGCGACGATGCTACGTCGGACACCGACTCGGACGACGGGACGAGTTCCGACGACGGCGCGGACGGGGACGATGACTCCGCGACGCTCCCCGGAGCCGAGGACGACTCGCTGCTCCGCTCGACGCTGGCGACGAGCGTGAACACGACGGTCGGGACGGCGACCGACACCGTCGCGGCGACGACGGATGCGGGCGACAGGCCGGACTGGTCGTCGCTCGACGACCGGGCCGACGGCTCCGGGACCGACGGGACGACGGCCACCGACCCCACCGGGGCGTCGGCGCTGTCCGACACGGGAGCGTCCCCGGCGCTCGGCACCGACTGGTCCGAGGTCTCGCTCTCCGAGTCGACCGAGCGTAGGACGGACGGGACGCAGACCCTCTCTGGTGCTCTCTCCGGGGCCGTATCCGGCGCTACGGACGGCGTGGTGACCGGGCTGACGGCCGTCGTCGACGCCGAGTCCGTCGCGGTGACCACGACCGGTTCGGTGCCGGCCGGCACCGACGGGGCCGCGCCACCGGTCGACGTCGACGCGCCGTCCGCCGGCCCGGCCGAGGCGCCGGCAGAGACGCCTGTGCGATCCGCACTCGTCCCCGCCGACGGGCTCGTCGACACCGGTGCAGGACTGGGTGCGGCCGGTTCCGGGACGCCGCTTCCGGCCGACTCGAGTCCGGTGACCGGGTTCGCGGTCGGGCTCGGGGGTGTCGCGGCGCTCGCCGCCGTCAGGCAGGGGCTGTTCGCGACGGCCGGCACCGGTGCCGTCACGACGGTCTCGACGGTGGCGGCGAGCGTCGCGCCGGCGCTGCCGGGTCGCTCCACCGCGCTGGAGCGACTGGTCCGGATGCTCACTGCGTTCCGCTACTCGCGCTACGACGACTCCGACCCGCTGGAACACGAGGCTCGCGCCGACGTGTTCGACGTCGTCCAGGAGACGCCCGGCACGTACCTCTCGGAGGTGGCCGAGCGCGCCGACCTCCCGCTGTCGACGGTCCGCCACCACGTCCGCGTGCTGGAGCGCGAGGAACTGCTGATGGGCGCGAAGGTGCGCGGCAAGCGCCGGTTCTACCCAGCCTACTCCAGCGACATCGAACTAGCGGCGGCACTCAACGACGACGCCACGGCCGTCGTCCTCGACGCGCTCTCGCGGCTGGGTGGCGCCTCGGTGTCGGAACTCGCCGACGAGCTGGAGCGGCACCCCTCGACCGTGACCCACCACCTCCAGCGGCTGGAGGAGGACGGCCTCGTCGTCCGCGAGCGCGAGGGACGTGCGGTCGTCAACCGCCTCTCGGCGCAGACACGGGCCGCGCTCGACCCGGAGACGGAGGCCACCGCCACCGCCGAGGCGTCCGGCGTCGTCGCGAGCGACTGACCCGTTCACCGCAAACGCCCCGTTTTTGCGCGGTCGGCCACTACGCTCGGTATGAGTCAGTGGACCGTCGCGGACGCCCCCGACCAGTCCGGCCGGGTCGCCGTCGTCACCGGCGCGAACAGCGGCCTCGGGTACGAGGTGACGAAGGGACTGGCCGACCTCGGCGCCGAGGTGGTCATGGCCTGTCGGAGCATCGACCGCGGTGAGTCGGCGCGACGCGACCTCGAACGCGAGGTGCCGGGCGCCTCGCTCTCCGTGCTCGAACTCGACCTCGCCGACCTCGACTCCGTCGCGGCGTTCGCCGACGCGTTCCGCGAGGCGCACGACGACCTCCACCTGCTGGTGAACAACGCGGGCGTGATGGCGCTCCCGCGGCGTGAGACGGCCGACGGCTTCGAGATGCAGTTCGGCACGAACCACCTCGGCCACTTCGCGCTGACCGGTCACCTCCTGCCGGCCATCGAGGGGGCCGACGAGCCGCGGGTGGCGACGATGTCCTCGGGCATCCACGAACGGGGCCACATCGACTTCGACGACCTGCAGCGCGAACGCGACTACGACAAGTGGGCGGCCTACGGCCAGTCGAAACTGGCGAACCTGCTGTTCGCGTACGAACTCGACCGGCGCGCCGACGCCGTGCTGAGCGTCGGTGCGCACCCCGGGTACGCGGCGACGAACCTCCAGACCGCTGGCCCGGAGATGGCCGGGAGCACCGTCCGGAAGGTGGCGATGGAGGCGGCCAACGCCGTCTTCGCACAGGACGCCGACGACGGGGCACTCCCGATGCTCTACGCGCTGACGATGCCGGACGTCCGCGGCGGCGAGTACTACGGTCCCGGCGGGTTCATGGGGATGCGCGGCGGCCCGGAGCGCCAGCGCTCCAGCGAGCGCTCGTACGACCGCGAGACCGCCCGCAGACTGTGGGCCGTGAGCGAGGACCTGACCGGCGTCTCCTACCTCTCGAGGTAACGTCCACCGCCGATTTCCGGTGGCAGAGGGCCTTTGCACCGCGCGCCGGAACCTCGGGCCATGTCGACCCTGCAGACCGACGCGGACGTCGACGTCCTCGAGGAACTGGCCAGCCTTCCGTCGTTCTTCCACCAGACCGTCTCGCCCGATGGCTCGAAGGTGGCGTACTACTACGACGGCACCGGCCGGAACGAACTCTACGTCCAGGACCTGACGACCGGCGAGCGCGAGCGGTGGAGCGACGGCGACGTCCCCCGGGACGCCACCTGGCACCTGAAGTGGGGCGGGAACGACGAGGTGTTCGTCCACGTGGACGACGACGGCAACGAGCAGAACGACGTCCACGTCCTCACGGCCGACGGCGAGGTCGAACCGGTCGTCGAGATGGACGGACAGGTCGCGCTGGCCGACGTGACCGCCGACGGCGAGCGACTGCTGCTGGCGTCCTCGCGCGACGGCCAGATGAACCTCTACGTCCACGACCGGAACGGGGGCGATGGGGGCGAGACGGAGAAGGTGACCGAGTACGAGCGGGCGGTCGGGGCGGCCTGCTTCTCCCCCGACGGCGAGCGCATCGCCTACGCCACGAACGAGACGGACGTCTACGAGAACACGGACGTCTACGTGGCGAACACCGACGGCTCGGACCCGGAGCGCCTCGACGTCGCGGAGACGGGTGCCGAGACCGCCCCCGTCGAGTTCTCGCCCGAGGGCGACCGCCTCCTGGTTCAGGACAACAGTACGGACCTCGGTCGCTCGGGTGTCTACGACCTCGGAGCGGGCGAGGTGACGTGGTACGCGAGCGACGCCGAGGAGTCACCACGGGCGTTCCTCCCCGACGGCGAGCGGTTCCTCGCCACCCGCGAGCAGGAGATGGCCGTCACCAAGGCCGTCTACGACCTGGAGACGGGCGACAGCGAGGCGTTCGACCTCCCCGACGGGGTGACGGGCTTCTCGATGGCAGGGAACCCTGTCGTCGACGACGAACGCGTCGTCGTCTCGCAGTCGACGCCCTCCACCCGACCATCGCTCCTGACCTACGACCTGACCGACGGGTCGACCGAGACGCTCCACGCCGCCGAGTACGGCCCCTTCTCGTCCGACGCGTTCGCCGACGCCGAGTTCTTCACGTTCGCCTCCGACGGCGTCCCCGAGACGCCCGCTCGGGCGACCGAGGTCGGCCCATCCGACGAACTCGACGTCGAGGCGCTGCTGTACGACCCCGGCGAGGACGTCCGACCGGCCCCGCTCGTCGTCAAGGTCCACGGCGGCCCCCGTGCGGCCGATATGCGGACGTTCGACCTCTACACGCAGTTCCTCGTCTCGCAGGGGTACGCGGTCTTGCTCGTGAACTACCGCGGCTCCTCGGGCCGGGGCCGCGAGTTCGCCCGCGAGATCTACGAGGACTGGGGCGGCGCCGAGCAGGGTGACGTGGCCACCGGCGTCGAACACGTCCTCGACGAGTACGACTGGCTGGACGACGACCGCGTCTGCGTGTTCGGCGGCTCGTACGGCGGCTACAGCGCCTACTGGCAGGCGGTGCAGTACCCGGACCGCTACGACGCGAGCGTGGCGTGGATCGGCCTGACGGACCTCCGCGAGATGTTCGAGACCACGATGCCACACTTCCGGACCGAGTTGATGGAGAAGAACCTCGGGACGCCCGAGACGAATCCAGACCTGTATCGGGAGCGCTCGCCGATAGAGCACGCCGAGAACGTGGATAGCCCGATGCTGATGATCCACGGTGTCAACGACCGCCGGGTGCCGGTCTCGCAGGCGCGGCTGTTCCGTGACGAACTGCTCGAGTTGGCCTACTCCGTCGACGAACGCGACCCGGACGCGGACGGTGACTCGAGCGCCGACGTGGAGTACGTCGAACTCGGGAAGGAGGGCCACGCCTCGACGGACGCGAGCCAGAAGCTACGGATGTTCCGGGTGCTGCAGGGGTTCCTCGACCGGCGGCTGTGAGGTGATCGCCGGCGGCTCCGGTGGGGTTCGATGTGCGGTCGGACGTGCTCGCTTCGCTGCGCCCCCCCCCTGGTTCAAATCCTCCGGCGTGCGGTTGCGGTCACTCCTCGAGCGACACGCAACACGAGCCCGGAGGGGGACAATCATAAGGGTATCTGTGCCCGAATTTAACCCGTTCTGCCATCATGTAACGTGACGCACAGCCGGACTTTGTCCGCCAAGTCGTCACGGACCATGTCCGGCAACCCCCCGCCTTCGGGTCGAACGGGCACCGGACGAGGTCGCAGTGCGCGTGGTTCGAGAACAAACAATGAACCTCGAACCAATCGAACCAGAACACGCCGTAGAACTGTACCTCGACGACCGCCGCGAGGAGCTCGCCGACCTCACTTACAGTACTCACCGCTCTCGACTCAGCCACTTCATCCAGTGGTGCGATGAGCGAGACATCGACAACCTGAACGAACTGACCGGGCGGCTGCTCTACGAGTACCGGGTCTGGCGTCGACGAGACGGTAACCTCTCGAAACCCAGCCTCAAGTCCCAGATGGACACACTCAGAGTATTCATCCGCTGGCTGGAATCCATCGAAGGCGTTGCCCCCGACCTGCATATGAAAGTGCGGGCTGTCACGCTGACCGCCGAGGAGAACAGTCGTGACGTGCTTCTGACGCCGGCCGAAGCAGACGGCATCCTCGAATACCTCGGGAAGTATAGCTACGCCTCACTCCAACACGTTACCATCGCGCTGCTGTGGCACACGATGCTACGGCGCGGGTCCGCCCGAGCCCTCGACCTCTCTGACTACGATGCTGAGGAGCAGTCCATCGCTGTCCAGCACAGACCCGACTCTGACACCCCGCTCAAGAACGGACACAACGGCGAGCGACTTGTCGCCCTCTCAGACTGGATGTGCGACCTGCTTGACGACTGGATAGCGATGCAGAGACCAAACGTCGAAGACGAGTTTGGACGGGAACCCCTACTGGCGACAACCCACGGTAGAATTCATCAGAGTACCATCTCGACCTACGTGTATCGGCTCTCCCGACCGTGCGTGTACTCTGGCGCGTGTCCACACGACCGCGACATCGACAGCTGCGAAGCCACCGGCCCCGACTCGGCCTCCAAGTGTCCGTCGAGCGTGTCCTCGCACGCGATTCGTCGTGGGGCGATTACACACCACCTGAACTCGAATGTCCCGGAGAACGTAGTCGGAGGCCGCGCAGATGTCTCACAGGATGTACTGGAACAGCACTACGACCGTCGGAGCGACCGAGAGAAGATGGAGCAGCGTCGTAAGTTCTTGGACAGTCTCTAGATAGCCAGCCGAGAGCGACTGAGCAGTAAGCGCTGTGGCTATGAACGAGCCACAGACTACTCTTTTGGGTTAGCTACTAACCGAATTAGTAGGCGACGGCTCCGTTGAGACCCTTTGGAATTGATACAACCGGCTTGCGAGATATAGAGGGTGTATACAGCACGGCTCCGCGCTCCCGGAAGCGACGGGCCATCCTGAATCTCCTGCCGTGTTGATTCTCACTGCATAGTCAGTTTCCCGTGAGAAATCATTATACATCTGCATGTCAATCAGGCTATACTCTGGAGAGCGGAAGCGGCCCGCCGCTGGAGGAATCTCATGCAGCCAACTCGAACCGGACCAACAGCCGTATCGCCAGCCACCACCCCACGGTCGAGACCCACTCGGCGCTCGGAGGTGACCAAACAGCGAGGCACCCGCCTCTTCGTGATCGCGCTCGCCGTCGCGCTCGTCCTCACCCCACTCGCCATGGTCACGCCTGTGGCCGCGCAAGTTGGTAACGCTCCAGACATCGAATGGGAAACACTGGAGTCAGGAATTTCCTTCTTCGGAGCGGTTGCGGCGACACAGGACGGCGGCGTCGTTACCGTGAGTCAAACCACGACCCGCACAAGTGATGGACGATTCCTCTATGACGCGCTGGTCGTGAAGTACGCGAGTGACGGGACCGAACTCTGGCGGACCACGCTGTCCGAAAACGACCGGGATATTGTGTGGGACATCACGGAAACGAGTGACGGAGACATCGTCATCACCGGCTATACAGTCGCTCAAACAGCGGATGGAACCAGTACCCAACTTGATGGCTGGGTCGTCCGCCTCGACGCGTCCGGAACTGAACTCTGGAGTCGGACGTACACCGCTGATACCACCGCCGAACGATCAGACGGATTCCGTGGGGTGACTGCCACGAGCGACGGTGGCGTCGTGCTGGCGGGTGTCACTAGAACAGCTACTAACGATGATGATGCGTGGGTGGTCAAACTGGATACATCTGGAGACGTTGTGTGGAGTACCACTGCTGGCGGCGAGGGATTTGACCAAGCCGTTGATGTGGAGGCGCTGAGTGACGATAGCGTCGTCTTCTACGGGTCAAAGCAAGTCGAAACGGACTCGGGACTCTTCCAGACGAAGCCGTGGCTGGTTCGGGTCGATGCGACCGGGAACATCCTCTGGCAACAGACCTATGATTTCCCTCTGGGATTCTTCGCTCCACAGCCGTTGGCCGTGACGAGTGACGACCGCCTTGCAGTGCTATCGTCACAAATCGACCAATCGACCTTCAACAGGGACGTGCGGGTCGTGACGTTCGACAGTGATGGTGTTGTACAGTGGAGCCAGACTTACGGCGACGACTTCGTTGACTCCGCATTCGATATTGGGAGGTCTATCATCGGAACGAGTGACGGTGGGTTCGCGTTTACTGGATCTACACCGGAACCGTTGCCGACCAGCTCCTCCGCAGAGCCCGATATGTGGGTCGTCAAACTCGATTCCACTGGAGGCGTCGAATGGAGTGAAATCTACGGTGACCTGTACAGGGATTCACCGTTTTTCGATGCAGGGTTCTCAATCGCAGAGATGACTGACGGGGGATATGCCGTCAAGGGCCAGACCACCACGGAGGAGTCTGGCTTTGAGCCGTGGCTGGTGAAGTTGGAGGCACTCGAGACCACCATCCCGGCCGAGGTTGACGTGCTGCCGGGCAGTGAGGAGAACCCCGTCGAACTGGACCGCCCCGGACGCCTTCCCGTGGCCATCCTCGGCTCGGCGGAATTCGACGTGACGACTATCGACACGAGTTCGCTCGCCGTCGAGGGCGTCGCGCCAGTGCGCGTGACCACGGACGACGTGAACGAGGACGGTTACGCCGACCTCGTGCTGTTCGTCGAGGTCGAGACCCTCGTGGATGCGGGCGTGCTGACCGAATCGACGACGGAGTTGGTCGTGACCGGCGAGCTCACCGACGGGACACCCATCGAGGGAGCTGATTCGGTGACCCCGCTCGTCACGTAGACTACCTGACGGACACGGAGCTACACGTCTTCCTTATTCGAGCGTCCAATCGGTGCCATCCGGGAAGCCACCGCAATCGGGTGCGTAGTCGATTGTTGGGGCCCATGGACTGGCCATCACTCAACTGGGGAAGACTGCTGAATATGCGCCCTGTATTCAGCACGGTCGCCGGAACCTGCTCTGATTCTGGCAGAACCAGCGTACGAGATACAGAGGGTGTATTCAGCACGGGGCGCTGAGTGTGGTTTCCTCGCCCGAGGTCGATAACGCTCGTCTCAACGCCAGTAAGCCGTGAACCGCTACCATCTCGGCCCACTCTCTGCCGGCTCAGGCCATCTCGACGTTCGCGAACTCGAAGCGTGCTCCACCGTCTGTGGCCTCCAGCAACTCGACACGCCAGCCGTGCGCCTCGGCGATGCGCTCAACGATGGCTAACCCCTGCCCCGTCCCGACACCGCCCGAGTACCCCGTCTCGAATACCGCCTCACGCTCGGATTCCGAGATGCCAACGCCGTCGTCTTCGACGTAGAACCCACCGTCCGTGGAGCCGACCCTGACCGTGATACCGGAGCCAGCGTGCTCGACCACGTTACAAAACAGGTTCTCGAACAGTTCTTGGAGCCGGGTCTTATCCGCCATGAGTGTCCGTGTTGATGTGACCTCCAGCGTCACGTCGCCGGTTGGGACGGCACGCCACGCCGCTCTCGCCAGTACTGCTATGTCGGCGGGTTCTGGGTCGGCGACCATTCGCCCCTCGCTGGACAGTTCCTGAAGATGGGTGAGCAATTGGTTGGCTCGGTTGAGGGCTTCGGTAGCGCTGTGGAGATGCGATAGGTCTCCCGTCTCGCGAGCCAGTTCGATGTAGCCACCAGCCACCGAGAGTGGCCCCCGAAGGTCGTGTGCGATATCCGCATCGAACGTCTGGCTTTGCTCGCTCTGTTGGGATGGTTCGTCAGCGTCACCTCCGAGAGAGATACCAGAGCCGTTGGCCGACAGAACGAGTCCACCCGTTCCGTCGTCTTCCGGCTCCGAAAACGGGTCGTCAACGACAGATATCGTCTCGATAGTGACCGCCTCGGGGGTATCCCGTATGAACTCGCGGATGCGTGCTTCGAGTGTCTCGTCCGTGACGCGGATGATAGTAACGTCGGGCATGGGATGCGTGGGCTGACTGGGGTGTGTTCTCGCATGGCGCCACGCGAAGAGAAACGAGGACCAACATCGGCTGCTGGTGCCCCGGTAAGCGGTCCCTGTGCGACCGGGACCGAACTCACTTATTGTCAAATTGACAAGGTGGCCACCGGGGATAAAACCGTCGCCTGTAGGACTGGCTGGGACACTCCTGCGTAGGATACACTCGCGCTATGTATTCAGCACGCTCGTAGAAACGTCACCAGTCTCTGTCAGAAGTCCCGTGCAACACTTAGAGGCTGAGTTCAGCACGAGGTGATGGTGTGTTACTCGTTCAGATTACGGCATCTCTGTGTGGCGTAGTTGACGCAACCGTCGAGAATTCGCCAGAATGCTTTTGCGCGGCGCATACAGGGGTGAGGTATGGAGCGCCATCGCCGGGAAACGATTGCGACAATCGCTGTCGCCTCGCTCTTTCTCGGTACTGGATTGATTTTGTATGGGGTTGTCGCCGTCGAATGTACAAGTCCAGCGATAGAGGGACGCTCGGTGACCTACTGTTCATCGAATACGCCGGTTTTGCTCCTTGGGCTCTTGCTGGTCGCTAGTGGTGTTGGAGGGGTGTACCGGTACGCGCCGTTGGAGACGTTTCTTGAGGACTCTTGACCGAACGAGCCGCGCCTGCATCGACCGCCCCAATCGGCTCGTAAGTGGCTCTCGCTCGTGGCCGAATCGCGCACTGTATCAATCACGCCAATCGGGTTGGTTCTGACCTCCTGCTCGTGACCGACTCGCGCCCTCTATTCAGCACGGGTAAAGAAACCCCTCAACACTTGATGATTTCAATACGAGCCTGACACTCAAACAGTTGCGGCGGGAGCTGCCCCCTCGTCGCCATCGGACCCGTCATCCGGGGAATCCTCGGCAGATGTCTCCCCGTATGTGGGCTTGTTGTTTTGTGAGCGGCGTTCGTGCCGTCCAGTCAACTTCTGCTCTTTCGTGGCTCGGTTGTAGTGCTTCTCCATCACGTCAATTGAGACATCACACTCGTCGCTGATGTCGTGGAGGGCTGTCCCAACAGTCGCTTCGTGCGTAATGTAACCCCGACGAACCGGGTGCGGCGAGCGGCTTTCAGGACACTTCGACGCCTTTGCGTTGTCTATGGCTTCGCAAGTTGCCGGTTTGCGACCAATGGGGCACTCCCCTGAGACAACACACGGGCGAGTCCACATGTAACTGTACTTTCGGATGGTAGAGCCACTGATTCGACCATGAGATGTCGTGATGAGCGGGTCCCGACCGTGCTCGTCCTTAACCTTCGTCCGGTTCTTATCCCTGTAGTCGCGTATCAGGCTGACACCTTTCTCGGAGAGTGCAACATACCGCTCTCCCTCTTTATCGTTTTTAAGCGGCGTGCCCTCCTCCGGTCGATGGTTGAACTCCAACCGTGGCGGCTCACTACTGAAGTTCACGTCACAGAGGTCCAAGGCACGGACATCTCCGAGTCGACCTCCCGATAACGCAATCAAGGCCATCACCACATGCTCTCTGCTCGCGTAGTGGTATTGTTCAAGATATTCGAGTATCTCAACCGCTCGTTCGGGCTCAAGTATCGTGCTACGTGCATCACCATCGTCTTTCAGCCGAAGTTTCGATATCACCTCGGGGAAGCCCTCAGCCACGTGCCCTTCCCGTTCACAGTACTGTAAGAACGTTTTAACCCGCTTCATCTGGGTGTTGACCGACGTGATGTCCAGCTCATCAACCCGAACTGGGGCCTCATAGCGCCGCCAGTTTCGATACTGCTTCAAACTCTCGTAAGTCAGCCCTGCCGTCGTTTGTACTCCGACCTCGGCGCACCAACGGCTGAAGAAGCCCAATGAGCTTCGGTGGTCGTTTACTGACCGGTAGCCTTCCTCGCTTCGAGCGGTGAGGAACTCTTCTACCGCTGAGTCAATGTGCTTGGGCTCCAGACCAGTGGCCCGGAACCAGATTCGACGTGCCCACTCTCCGAGCGGGCCGTGTGCGCTACTGCGTTTGACCATACCGCAACTGGGGCGAGCTGCGTAAATATACCTTCGTGTTGAAGTGTACATATAAGCAGTAGTATGGTCCACATACAATATTTTGTCCAATTTAGTGGGCTTAGTAGTGGTGTTTCCATACAATGGCCAATCTAAGGTGGTGTGCGGTCTGAGGAGGCGATGCAGAACCACTGGCCGAAGAATGCTCCAGCTGTGTGTAGTACTGCGGCTTGCCCCGGAGCACTCACTTGCTCCTAACAGTGCGTATAAAGTAGTAATATATTGACTAGACAACATCACCGAATTACCGAAATCAGAACAGTTAGGAACGCTAAACCCCTATCTCATACATGGTTCTAGTTGTCGATGATGAGGAAAAGAGATGCGTATACGAGTCTAATAGCCCAGCAGTCCGCATCCAGTGTGGGTCGACAGCAGTCGAAGTAATCGGACGCGAAACCGACGACCTTCGGACAGTCGTCCACGCCGCGCATAACGAGTTCAAATGGCTGCGTGACCAGCAGCGGGCCCGTATTTTTGAGAAGCACCGGTAAATTAGCCGAACCGGTTAGTCGAGCCTGCCTGTTCAAAACGAGTGTAGTGCCAGAGTTTACTGTCTCTGTTTCAAGACTGTTATCTTTGATAATATGTCGAACTTGTGTACATATTTATTATCCAACAATCTGATATTGGTACGTGAAAGGAATAGACCGGCGTCAGTTGCTCACAGTAGCAGGTGTCTCTATCGTGACCGGATTGGCAGGCTGCCTCGGCGGAGGAGAAGACGAAGCAGCACCAGAAGCATCCGCGGAACCAACCCCGAACAGGGATTCATCAGGGGCAGGTACTTCGACAGAGGCCTCAGTCAATCAAACACCAACGGCTACGCCGAACAGTAGTGGGTTCGTTAATGAGATTCCAACTCCGGCCCCCGGTGAAGTATATACGCGGACAGGAATCGAATCCAGTGTTGATACGTCCTGTACTGGAAATTTTGACGAGTTTGATTCTCAACTTGCGCGAGTCTCGTCCAAGCCTCAGTTGGTGATGCTCGCGTACGTCTCTGCGCCAGCCAACTCCGTTGAGCTATCAGACATCGAGGAGTCGTACGATGATGAGGCGAACACGTTTGACCTCCTCCTGAACTTTGCTGTAGATGAGAGTGCCGACACGTGTACCACTACTCACGAATTTGTGGCCATCTACGCGTTTGACAAAGACATTAGTGGAATGGTGGGCACACTCAGTATGAGCGTGAACGATGGCGCACCTGAGCAGTACGTGGAAACGACCATGTAACCCAATTCCGTCTCCTCCTACCCTGCGATTGGTTCTTGGGTATTCGCTCCGTGAGCGTAAGTTGTGCTTTAGCTAGACACTCGTCGTCTACCCTCCTCGTCCCTGAGAATACAAAAGGCCGAGTAGCTCCGTTACACTACACTACTCTCCACAAAACATACCCGTCGCTCCGAATACTAGTTCGATGTGGGTGTATAAATATATTGCCACAACACGAGTGTAACCAACTACTCGCTAAACCCGCTTGTACACACTCTGCGGTCGTGTGGCTTGACAAAAAACGAGCCGCCCGCTAGACGACTATCGTCTACTCTTCGTCCAGTGAAGCCGACTCAAGTTCACGGTTGATACGCTCTTGCAGCTGCTCACGGCTCCAGACCATCTCGTCATAGTATTCAGACAGGATTATTAGTCGGTTACGACCGTCTTTGCTCTTGTCGCGCCGTGCCTTGCCATCGCTCAACTCCACGAAGGCGTCAAACGCTCTTACAATCTGCTTGTTCGATATCTGAATATCGTCCCTGTGCCGAGCTTGACGCTCAGCACGCTGGATGACTGCTTTAAGACCGTTCTCACCCATTTTAATCCCGTGGCCCATTTCAGTCTTCGTCCCTCCTCCCTGCTCGAACAACTGGGCGATGAGATACGCTCGTGAGTTACTCGTCCCGGGCTCTGGTTCATCGTCAATACCGCACAGCATACGCTCCAGCCGGCTTAATTTTGACTCGATACCAATACTCGAATTCAAAGCCCTGTTCTCTAATGTGTTGATTCGCTTACGGTTCTGTGCTATTTGCTGAAGGGCGCTATCACGCACATCTCTCAGCTCATTTGATAGCTCCTCCAGCTCGGACTCCAATTCCGAGACTCGCGCTTTGAGGCCGCTCATTGACTCGCTCTCACTCATCGACATCACCCAGCGGCTCGTCGGCGTAGCACTCGATGGCCTCACGTGGCATCATTACTGGCTGACTGTCCATCCACAGTAGGTCTGCCAGCGTCCGGCCCAGCCAGTACACCGACGCGTCGGGACCTGACCGGACAACCCAATCCCGCTGTTCGAGGTCGTACAAGGCGCTCCGTGCTGTTACCCAGCCGACCTCCTTTTGCAATTCCCGCACGGTTATTCGACCGCGATTCTGTACCTGTCCGACCGCTACGCGCGTTGCGTCATTGTGAGCTCTATTGCTCATACAGTCCGCCAACCATGCATCCGAGTATATGGCTTTGTCAAGGCCAGACAGCAACCCGAATCTGTGCGAACGCGTCATTGGTAGAAGTCTTCGCGGAGGTTGATGCCCTCACTGTAGCGCGATTCAACGTGGTCGTACACGTCGCCCATGTACTCGATAGAGACGCCCAGCTCCTCCAGCACAACCCGGAGCATCGCGACTTCAAAGTACAGTTCTTGGACGATGAAATCTGAGAGCAGGTCGTACTCTTCGAGGTGCTCGGACTGTCTCTCGGCGAGCTGGTCGAACCGACCCCGGAGGCGATACAGCTCCATACTGAGTTCCTCTATCTGCTCCCGGTCGAGCACAACCTCGGTAGGCCCCTCGTCTTCTGCGTCGTAGAGGAACCCGTACTGCATCGCTTCGCGTGCGTACTCGGTCAAATCGAGGACTTTTGGAGCTGTACTGAAGCGTGTGTTCTCGTCGTAGCCGACGACCTCGACGAGCCCAGCTCGTGTTAAGATTCCATCCGCCCGGACTCGGTTTTCAATCAGGTGCTTTTCGAGTCCTGTTTCGCGCCGAAGCACATGCGAGTTTATCGGTCCTCTGACCGCGAGCGCTCGTAGTATCGATAGTGAGTACTCGTCGTACATCGAGTTCGTCAACTGGCTCGGTTCCATCCCGTCTGTGTCAGTGAGATTGACCATATGTACCCGAGCGCAGACTGACTGCTTTGGTGCTGTGGCGACACCCGTGGCAGCCTCGTGGCGGCCCTGTTCAAGCAATCCGGGTGCACAGTCGACAACAGCGTGATGGCGGCCTCTACGACCCCTCTCTATGAGGGACCCCACTCAATCCCTCTCCCCGAACGTTCATATCGAGAGTTACCGACTCGAACCCAGTGACCCGGAACCTACGCACTAGGGTATCGCTCGTCCCCACCAGTTGCGTCAAGATACGGGCTGACGATGAGCCACGAATGTCTGTCAGAAGTCGCGCCGCACTCGTGACACGCAGCTTCGATACGCCCTATCCCGGGGATTACCTGTAGGCGCACGTAATGCGGCAGGTCACACGATGGACAGCTGAGCCACTCTCTGTGCGGAAACTCCTCGATACCTCCGGAGTCGGTGCGACTACACGCTAAACACTGGTACGTCTCCACCCCATCCCCAATGGCCTGTCCCGGCGTGAGTGATATCTTGATATCGGCAGTTTCCTCGCAGTCTGGGCATCTTACCCACTCCTCGGTAGTCATGCGGTTAGTTAGGGGTCGAGAAGCCAATGTGTTTCGAGCCCCTGTCAACGAGTCTAACTCACCGGAGTCGCCTCAACAACTCTGCGCGAAAGTATCCGAGACGCTGCGGATTCGCCACTCCCATTTTTTCGGCGACGTTCGCTGGAACCTCTTCATTCGAGACGTGGACCCCAACAAGTCCCTCACCGAGGACCGGGGAACCGCTGAGACCCGAGTAGCCACCGGCTGCCTCAAGGTCCAGACCAATACCTGCACTTATTCCGAAATCGTCCATCCCTCTCAGACTATTTTCGAACGGCACTATCCGTGGACCGTCTATCCCCTCTCGGTACGTACTGACCGCGTATTTGGTAACCTCGGGAAACGATGCTCCATCGAATCCGATGAGCATGAGCTCCTCGCCCTCCGTCTCGGGGGTGCCGATGTCGTCAATGGTCCATATACGATAGTCGTATGCAGAAGGGTCGAAATCAACTCTGAGCGCGACAACGTCGGTGTCCACAGCATTCAGAGTACTATCAAGCCGGTCGTCTACGCTGAGGTTCTCACAATGCCATCCGTCATCTGCCCTGAGGTAGACATCAACTTCGGAAAATCGGTCTCCTAATGAGTACCTGAGAATCCGGTTGCCGTACGGGGTCTTCACCTCAACTACGGTCGGCCGTAGATTGTGCCGTGCCGTGATGAGGTATTTGCCTGAACCAGATTCAAAAAAGAACCCGCTCGCACGCATAGACTGCCCGCAGACGACTGGACAGCTCACCTTTGGGTCATGTCTCGGTCGAATGGGGTCTGGCTGTGTACGCTCTGAAGCTGTTCCGTCGTTATTCACGCTCATCTCCGCATAACTGTATGCTTGGTGAATATATCAGTTTTATTTGTATGCTAATACCACTAGTGGTCGAGTGAACGACTCCCCTCACGGTGAAATGACAATTAAAAATAAAATGGTCCATTCCGGTGGTTTCCCAGATGAGAGAGGAAATTCGATACTGATGTACGATTAAATGGTCTACCTGTTGATGTCTTGTGATTCTTATTAGTGATTGCCGCAACGGTTCGCTTGGGTGCCGGGGCGTCCCGCACGCTTTTGACGATTCGTTGTAAATTCCCGTTGTGACAAACCGGGATGAAGCAAGAGCATCTGGTTGAGGAGGAATTCGACCCTGTCTTCTTCTACTACAAGGAGATACAATCTGAGAGTCTCAACAGCTGGACAATTGACAGCGCCGAGCGCGTCCGGAACATCTACGATGTCATCGAGGGGCTTGACCGTCAGACCTCCGTTCATCCCGTCGATGAACTCGATATCGACCAAAACCCCCGGATGTTTGCGGACAATCTACTGGAGAACTATCCCGACCACGAAGAGGCCTTCTGCACTTCCCTAATCAACGACTTCAGCAGCAGTATGAAGACGCGTGCACGCGAGGAGGGGAAGTACGCCGTCCTCGTCCTTTACGAAGATTCTCTCGTTCTGTGCCACACCGACTCCGAAGAGAAGACCATCACCAAAGACGCGGAAGTCCTCGAACGGTTGCTGGACACCGACAACGTCGACAAATACGCTCGGTTCCGCCAGAGTGAGGATACAACCGAGGTGTTACATTTCGAGCGTAGCTCGTCGAAATCGTTCGCTGAGTTTCTCGGCCTCAACCCGGAGGAAATCGCGTACGAGGAAGCGGGTGACATCAAAATTTTCACCGAGATAGACGGGTCAACGGCCCGGTTCGAGTTTACTCAGGACGAATTTGAAGAAAAATTCATCACAGGCGACGACCATCGGCTGCTCACCGAGATACTCGAAACGCCGAACGACCAGTACCCAGTGAACCACATCAAGATGGGGCGGCGGCGATACGACACCGTCGACGAGTTTGAACAGCAGTTCTATGCACTCTACTACGACCTCAACACGCTGAAGAGTCAGTACAAGACCATCGCTGAATCGATGACTCCCCACACGACGACCGTCGTGGACCACGCAGACAAGGTCACGACTGGCGGACCAAACGGGCCGAAAAAGGTCGTGAAGGGTAATGACTCCGAATTCACCGTCGTCTTCGCCGACAAGAACATCGAACTTTCCGCCAAGTGGCGGCTACAGCTTTCGAAGAAACTCCGGGCTGGAGAGACGGCTCAATTACACCACGTCGGGAATGATTTCACCGAGGAACCGGTACAGGTGGGCCCGTTCGAGGTCTACAACCCCCTCGATATTGATGCGGAGTATCTGAACCGTCTCTACAGCGTCACGCAGGAAGCCGGGACGGGAGACCAGCTCTCGAATATCATCTTCTGTGTTATGTTCCATACTCTCTCCGAGTGGTGCTCAGGCCCGATTGGCCACTTCTTCGGACAGATGACTAGCCGCTTCGAAGACGAACTGAGTGCAGAAGGGATGATTCTGCGTGACGAGGACCGTTTGATGGAGCTCAAGGGACGAGAATGGCTGGCTGACGTGGACGACGATGACGACATCGCCACGAAAATCTCCGGAGAGATTCAATCAGAGTCCAAGCTGCTGCTCGTTGGGGTCGAAGAAGAAGAACAGCGGATTCGTCCCCTCTCTCGGAATAAATGGGACTCGGAGCGGAACGGTCGTATCCGTGACTCCGTTCGGGACATGAACGGACACCATGAGTCAATCCAGCTGTCTTCGCTGCAGCTGGGCAATGGCGAGTGTTTGCTGTTCGTGTACTCTGTTCGTGGTGACCAGTCGTTTAATCTGGATATGGCGGCACCCTAAGCTAGTATGGCATACTCCGATGCCCGTAGAGTCATTCTGTAGCCCGGGTTGCTGAATAATATGGTCAGAAGGTTCACCGAAGGCGACCGTGTTCGGCTCGACATACCTGACGAAACCGACCCCGACCACGACCGACTTCACGGCGCGACTGGTACGATTACAAGCATCACAGAAGACGACGCTGCCGACTATTCGGGTGATTCCCGCGACAATTATCGATTTGCGGTGGAGCTTGATACCGGTGCAAGCGTGACTGTCCGGTGGCGAGACCTCCGGCCTATCTGAAGTTCTCGGGCCCCAACCGGGCGTCAGAAAAGTACAACTGAGAGGCGATACATGAACGTGACACTTGTGCTATGAGTGAGGCAGATATCCATTTCGAATTCTACCGCCATCTCACGAACGGGATTACTTCTCAGGCACAACGGGGGAGCACCGAATACGGTGCTGTTCGCCCTGAGTACAGTGACGGTCTTAGCGGAAGAGCTGACCTCGTTGTATTCGACTCCTCGAACGAGCCAATAGCCGTCATCGAAGCGAAGCAGCCCGGTGAGGACTCTTCTAGAGACATCGACCCTTACTCTCCTGCTGTTATCGAACAGGCACTCGAATACGGTGCCAAAATTGGTGCGCCGTACTGTGCGACCTACAACGGTAATCGACTCGTCCTCTTCCGCACGCTTGAGCCCGGAAAAGCATTCCTCGAACGGTCGACCAAGTCCTACGAAATCACGAGTACGGAGAAGTTCGCAGACGAGTTCCTTGACGAGCTTGCCCGTTTCCAGCAGCAAGACGCCACGTGGGATAGCCTCGATGATGCATTTGTCAACCGGGTCCGGAGTTTCCACGACTACGTCACGCCACGGCTCGAAGAATCACTCACTGACTACCTCGAAGCGGATTCTGAGTTCCGCGATTCGTTCAGCCAGTGGGCGGCAAAGCAAGGAATCGAGTATGCAAGTGCGGACGATGACGCAAAGCGAGAAGTCATCTCAGAATTCTCCGAACAGGCCGCCTACCTGCTCATTAACAAGGTTCTATTCTACAAACTCCTTGAGAACTCTCCCGCTTACGAAGATGAGATACCACCACTAGCGGTCAGTATCCATCGGGTTCAGGAAGACTTGGAAGACCACTTCGACGTGGTCGTATCTGAGGTTGACTTCGAGGCCATCTTTGAGCACGACGACATCTTCGGTGAAATCCCGCTGGACCCGATTTCGGAGAAGCTACGCGAGTTCATCATCGAGCTGGACGACCAAGACCTCACCCAGTTCGATAGCGACGTTATCGGGCGTATCTACGAGGGAGTCATTCCGTATGAGCGGCGGCGTGAGATGGGGGAGTACTACACCCCCCCTGCAGTCTGCGACCTCATCACTCGGCTAACAGTCGACAGCGCGTCTGACTCCGTTCTGGACCCTGCCTGCGGGAGCGGGGGCTTTCTGGTGAGTGCGTACCACCGCCTGCAGGAACTCTTACCGGAACCAGCAGGGAGCCACTCGCGCATTCTGAACCAACTCCACGGGATAGACATCAACCGATTCCCGGCCCACTTGACGGCAATCAACCTCGCTATCCAAGACCTCTCTTCGTACACCGAGAGCGTCAACGTGGAGATTAACGATTTCTTCAACATTCAGCCAGACACACTACGGTTCTCCCGTGAGATAGCCGACGCAGAAGGTGGGGGCAGTGAAGATGGTCTCGTCGACAGTTTGGGTGGACTTGACGCTGTTGTCGGTAACCCTCCGTACATCCGGTCGCGGAATATCGATGAAAAAGGACGTGTTCGAGAGCACCTCTCGAACGTTGATGGTGAGTTCATCTCGAAACGGATGGACATCTACGGCTATTTCATCACTCATAGCACCCAGTTCCTTCGAGATGGGGGCCGACTCGGCGTCATCACGAGTGACCGCTGGCTAGACACCGGGTACGGTGCAGACCTCCAGCAGTTCATCCTTGACCACTACAAGCTTGATGCCGTCATCCGGTTCGACCGCCAGACGTTCTCGGATGCACTCGTCGGTGCAAGCGTTGTGATAATGACGAAAGAGGAGGACCCGTCGCAACGCCAGCAGAATGTGGTCAAGTTCCTACGAGTCAGAGAATCGCTGGGGATTGACGACATCGAATCACTTGTGAAGGACGACGTACCCGCGAACCAGATGGTTGACGACCCGGAATACCGTCTGATTACGCAATCCCAGCGTGACTTACGTGAACAGGATAAATGGAGCGTACATTTCCTCGCTCCACCGCTGTACTTTGACGCTGCTGGTCATAGCGACGTGATTGAACTTCAGGACGTAGCTGATGTGAACAGAGGACTGACCAGTGGAGCTAACGATTTCTACTACGCTCGCCGGGAAGAGTGGGAAGAACTTGGTCTTACGCAATACACAACGCCCCTACTCAAAGCGACCGGCCAACTCAGTCGTATCCGATTTGACGATGAAGACGCTGAGGAGTGGGGGGTGTTAGATATTCATAAACTGGTGGAACAGGCGCTAGACGAAGTTGCTGACCAGTATGCGGATATTGACCGAACTGAACAGGTGAAAGAGTGGCTGGGTAAGAACGGGCACAATTCGCTCGTTGAGTACATCGAATGGGGTGAGGACAACGGATATCATGACCGCCCGACGACCTCCGCCCGTGATATCTGGTTTGACCTCGGAGAACTGGAGCGGCCATCACTCTTGATGACTGACTTCACTTGGCGCATATACCGAGCCGTTTGGAATGAAGCAAGTGCCACTTCCGACGCTCAATTCTACAATATCACCTGTTCTGATGAGGTTGACGAGAAGCTGTTGGGTGGGTTACTCAACTCACGCTTGTCGTGGCTGATGGTTGAGCTCCGAGGTCGATGGGCTGGTGGACAGGGCATGACCAGAGCCCGAATCAAGGTCTACGAAGCTGAAGAGCTCCCTCTCCCTGACCCATCAGAGATGTCTGCTGAAGAACAGCAGCGGATTCGAGAAGCGTTTGAGGCGCTAATGGAGCGTGAGGACGCTTTGGACGAGGATGAGCGTACAGTCGCCAACACCGAGGAGGCACGCGACCAGCTCGACCGAGCAGTACTTGCTACCCTTGGGATGAGCGACCGTCTGGATGAACTGAAACGTGCAATCGAGGGGTTGGTCGCAATGCGGGAGCGGGACGCTGGTGACAATACTGAAGTTCTAGTCACTCGCCCAGACGAGCGAGAAGTGATTGAATTGGAGGGGGTTTCGGAGGCGCGAGAAAGCACGACACTGAGTGATTTCTGAATGACTAATGTCTATCTCATCCCTGTTGGAGACAACTGGATTGACCACTTCGAACGAACGGTCGAACAACCGCTGACTATCGGGGACAGCGATGCTCCTGCGGAGCTTGACGATTTTCAAGAGGTTCGAATCTGGGCAACTACGGAGAGTTCCAAGAAAGAGTCTGCCTACGAGGCGATGCGCTCTGGCGACCTCCTGATGTTCTATCGTCAAGGTGAATTCTTCGCTGCTGGCCGAGTCGGGCGCACGTTCCGGAGCTCAGCAGCTGGTGACTGGATATGGGATAACAGCGAAAGCAGCTTCATATTCACCGTTACTGATTACGAGCCCATCTCGATTAGCAGAGACCAGCTGTGGGATGTTCTCGGGTACAGTAGCGGCTACTTCGTACGTGGTTTCTCTCGGGTTTCAGACGACGCCCTCGATACGCTTCGACAGCAATACCCCTCCGTTGAGGTCGCGTATCAAGAGCTGAAAGATGGTTCCGAGGATACCGGCGGCGGTGAAGAGGAAACAGGGGAAGATGATGTCCGAGAGCATGTTGAGATTCAGTGGAGCCTCATTCAACTGGGTCTGATGCATGACTACGATGTCTACGTGGCTAAGAACGACCAGTCCGAGACGTACCAGAATGAGACTTTAGGAGAGGATTGCATCGAGAATCTTCCTCTAACAGGATTCAGCGCGGCGGCACGCAGCATCATCGAGTACGTAGATGTCATCTGGCTTGATGGCGAGTACATCGTGAAGATGTTCGAAGTAGAGAGCACGACCAGCATCTATAGCGGGATTCTCAGGATGACTGATTTCATCGTCAAAGTCCCGAACCTCGCTGTCGATATGTATATCGTCGCCGCAGAAGACGACGAGGCACTGGTTCGGAAACAAATAGACCGCCCAACGTTTCAGCACATCTTGGAGCCTGCCAAATATTCCTCGTTGAATTACCTGTCGTTCGAACGTGTCCGCGAACGATTCGACCTAGTGCAACAGGCGGGCCCACTGAAAACCGTCTTCGAATAACCGTCTTGTCGAGTGAACTGCCGACGCCGTTGGCATGTTGTTACGCTTTCTTTCTGATATCCACTATCTCGCCCTCCGGCTCGTACTCCATCTCTGCCGCCTCGCTGAGTGACTGTCCCTCCTCAAGTTCTCCTGAGAAGGTACTCCTGACCCACCGCTGAAGTTCCTCATCGAATGGCTTCGGTAAGTCTGGACGATGCTCTGTGACGACACCAAAAACCTCTGTCCCACCGCTCTCTGCGCGGTCACAGACTACATCGATGCTGACGAGCCGGGTCATTATTTCCTATGACTCCCTGTTCTGGCGTCAAATCTTCGATGAAGGGGGCTGTTGAGGATGACAGATACCTCGACGCTCACAACTCTATTTGAGCTGAACCACACTACGTGTATAAGTCAAATGACGCTGTAGTTCCACCTAACCACGCGACGCAAGCGACCACCGTGATGTAACAGGACGAGTTCAGAACGCTGCTCGGTAGACATCTTATATACAATGTACTGCCGTCTATTGGTTCTGAACTGTCACGCAGCGTGACGAGCCCGGAGGGATTTGAACCCCCGACAACCAGGTCCGGAACCTGGCACTCTGTCCACTGAGCTACGGGCCCTCACCCGAGATACCGCCGAGTCGGTTTTGTGTCTGTCGGTCTCCGCCTCGGCGGGGGTCGCGCCGGTCGTCTCAGTGCTTGGCGCCGCCGTCCGTGACGCTCTCGCTCGGCGGCTCGGGACCGGGCCCGTCAGCCGGCGTCACCTCGTCCTCCTCCGCTTCCTCGACGACACTCTCCTTCCACGTCCCCCGGGTGAACCACGCACCCGCGGCGACGGCACCGAGGACGTTCCCGGCAGCCATCCCGACCCAGATGCCGGTGACGCCCCAGCCCAGGACGAACGTCAGGAGGTAGACCGTCGCGACGCGGCCGACCCAGAGCGAGAGCAGGGAGAAGACGAGCGCGGTCCGGGTGTTGCCCGCGCCGCGGTAGGCGCCCAGCACCACCTGGAGGACGCCGATGAACGCGAACTCCACCGCGCGGATACGGAGGTACTCGATGCCGAACTCGATGGTCTGGGCGGCCTCGGCGGTGCCCGTGGCCATGAACACGCTGACGATGGGGCGGGCGGCGACGACGGCGACGATGGCGACGCCGAACATCACGCCCGCGCCGACGCCGGCGGCGAGCTTCACGGCCCGCTCGGCCCGCTCGGCCTTCCGCGCCCCGAGGTTCTGTCCGACCATCGTGTTCGTCGCCCGACCCAGCCCCATCGCGGGGAGGAAGACGAGCGAGATGAGCCGATTCCCGAGGCCGAACGCGGCGACGACGGGCGGCGAGAACGTGACGACCATCGCCGTCAGCGTGAGCATCGCGAGCGCGGAGGTGGACTGTTCCAGCGCCGAGGGGACGCCGATGTCGACGATCTTCTTGATGGCCTCGGGGTCCGGGCGGAGGTGGCCGAGTTCGATGTTCGGCCCGGTCGGCATGTAGAACAGGACGTAGAGCCCGACGGCGGTGGCGACGGCTCGCGAGATAAGGGTGGCGAGCGCGGCCCCCTCGACGCCCAGTCCGGGGATGCCCAGCGGCGCCCACCCGAAGATGAGGACGGGGTCGAGGACGACGTTGAGCGTCACCGAGAGCAGCATCACGCGCATCGGGGTGCGGGTGTTGCCGTAGCCACGCATCAGCGCCGAGAAGATGAAGAAGCCGAAGAGGAACGGCGTCCCGAGGAAGAACACGCGCATGTAGTCGGCAGCGAGCGGGACGACGTCGAGCGCCGTCTCGGGGTCCGTCGGGAGCAGCGAGAGCAGTGGGCCGGTCACGAGGAAGCCCAGCGCACCGAGGACGACGGCCAGCAGCGTCACGAACGAGAGCGTCTGGCCGGCCGCCCTGCCGGCGCTCTTCTCGCCGCCGGCGCCGGTGTACTGCGCGACGAGGGTGGAGCCGGCGACGGTGAAGCCGCCGCCGACCGAGAGCAGGAGGAAGATGATGGGGAACGCGAGGCTCAGCGCGCCAACCGCCGCCGTCGACAGACGGCCCAGCCAGATGGTGTCGGCGATGTTGTACGCCACCTGCAGCAGCTGGGTGACGACGATGGGCCACGCGAGGGTGAACAGCGGACGGACCAGGCTCCCCTGCGTGATGCTGCTCTCGGTCTCGGTTCCAGTCACTTGCCTGACGGACGTCAGCGGGCGTGAAGTGTTCTCCGTTCCGGTCGTGTGCTGGACGTTCTCACGCAGAGCCGAGGGAGTGCCCACCGGTCGATGCGCTTCTCCTCGCGTGCCCGTCCGACAATCACAACGCTATTGTCGGCGCTTTCCATACCCGTCGGTATGGTTGACCCACTCGGAGTCGGGTTGGGGCTCGCCCTGACGCTCGTGGTGGTCGTCCTGCACTTCTCGCAGGGTGCCGAGCGGCCCATCCCCGACGACATCTCACAGCAGGTCATCGAGCGGCGGGCGGCGACGGTGCCGGAGACCGACTTCCCCGAGCCGATGAACCGCTCCATCGGGGGCGGTGCCGTGGCCGCGGGTGCCGTGACCGCTGGCGGCGCCGAGGCCGAGGGCGAACTCGGCGAGGCCGCGGAAGAGGAGGTCGACGACGACCCCGCTGCCATCCCGGACGACGAGGCCGAGGTCTTCGAGGTCGAGTACGTCAAGGAGGGTACCACCATCGAGGTCAAGGAGAACGAGACGCTCCTCGAGGCCGGCGAGGACGAGGGCTGGGACCTCCCCTACGCCTGCCGCGAGGGCCAGTGTATCTCGTGTGCCGGCCACATCGCCGACGGCGGCAACTCCGAACAGTACGTCAAGCACTACACGAACCAGATGCTCGGCGAACCCGAACTCGACGACGGGTACACGCTGACCTGCGTGGCCTACCCCATCAGCGACCTGTCGCTCGAGACGCGCGAGTCGCCGTAGGCACTCCCTCGTTCCTGTTCTCCCCCGTCCTCCGTTCTTGCTCCCGCTCCCGTCTTCCACCGCACCGAGAGGGTCGACCGCCGGTCAGGCCGTCTGCTGGCCGACCGTCTGTCGCTCCACGAGGTCGAGGTACGTGATGTCGACGTCCGACATCCCTGCCGCGTCCATGTCGTCCTGTTCGCGCAGGTACGACTCCCAGCGCCGTGCGTTCTCGGCCGTGTCGAACTCCATCAGGACCGTTATCTCGTCCGGGTCGTCGCTCCCACGGAAGAGGTGGTACCCCTCGCTCCCGTGTTCCTCGCGGGCCGTGTGGTTCTCCTCGAAGGCGGCCTTCCACCGTTCGAACGCCGCCACCGTCGCCGTCACCATCTGGTAGGCCATGTCCTACACCAACGTTCGTGTAGGATGCGGTGCGTGATAGTCGGGGTGGTTTCCGGACCTCCCCCGGTACGGGGAGGTACGCGCCCGTGCTGGCCGGGGTGACGCTGGCGAGCGCTCTCCCGAGGAGCCTCCGAGTGACCCATCGAGGAGTCGCGACGGGGCCGTCACAGTGCCGACCGGATGGTCTCGGCTCGCGACTCGCCGACGCCCTTGACGCTCGCCAGTTCCTCGAGGCTCGCGGCTCGCACGCCTTCGACGCTCCCGAACCGCCGGAGCAGTCGCTTCCGCAACGCCGGCCCGACGCCCGGCACCTCGTCCAGCGCCGTCTTCACCTCGTCGCGCACCTGCTGGTGGTACTGGACGGCGAAGCGGTGTGACTCGTCGCGCACCCGCTGGAGCAGGTGGAGGTGTGGGGCGTCGTCCGGCCAGTCTCTGACCCCGTCGGGCGTCACCACGAGCTCCTCCTGCTTGGCCAGCGCCACCGCGGGCACGTCCCAGCCAACCTCGTCCAGCGCGTCCAGCGCGGCGCCGAGTTGCCCCTCGCCGCCGTCGATCAGGAGGAGGTCGGGGTCCGACCGGTCGTCTCTACCCTCGACGGCCCGCAGGGCGCGCCACCGGACCAGCTGGCGCATGTTGGCGTAGTCGTCGTTCTCGTCGGTGAGGCGTCGCCGCCGGTAGCCGGACTTCTCGGCGCTCCCGCCGACGAAACAGACGTTCGAGCCCACCGCCGCCTTCCCCTGCGCGTGGCTCACGTCGAACCCCTCGATACGCTCGGGACGCCGCGGGAGCGACAGGGCGTCGCGCAGGGCGGCCGTCGCGTCGTCGCGGCCGGTCCGCCGGCGGGCGTTCTTGAGCGCGAGGTCGACCAGCGTGGCCTCGCGGCCCGCCCCCGGCACCCGGACCGCGACTCCGGCCGCCTCCAGCCACGCGACCACGTCCGGGTCGTCCGGACGCTCGCTGAGGAGCACGGCGTCCGGGAGTTCCCGCTCGGCGTAGTACTGGACGAGGAACGCGGAGAGGACCTCGGCCACCCGTCCGGACTCCCCCGCTCCTTCACTCCCGTCGGGGGCGTCGACCCGGTGGCGCTCCCGGTCGACCAGCTGCCCTCGGTCGCTCCGCAGGCGGGCGACCGTCGCCCGGTTCCCCTCGACGACGGCCGCCAGCACGTCCACCGCCCGCTCGTCCCGCGCGGAGACGGCCTCGCCGCCGCCGCCGTGGAACGACTCGACGACCTCGAGCCGGTCGCGGAGGTTCGCGGCTCGCTCGAACTCCTGTGCCTGCGCCGCTCGCTCCATCTCCCGGCGCAGCGGGTCGGACAGGACGCCCGTCTCGCCCTCGAAGAACCGCTTCACGGACTGCACGTCGCCGTCGTAGCCCGCCTCGTCGATCTCCCCGACGCACGGCGCGGTGCAGAGTCCCACCTCGAAGTCGAGGCAGGGCCGGTCCCGGTTGGCGAACTTGTGGTCCGAGCACCCGCGTAGGCCGTAGGTCTCGCGCAGGGCCTTGACGACCACGTCGAGGTCGCCCTTGCTCGTGAACGGGCCGTAGACCGTCGCGCCGTCGTTCGGGTCGCGGGTCACCTCGATACGCGGGAAGGTGCGGTCCGTGAGTTGCACGAGCGGGTAGGACTTGTCGTCCTTCAGCCGGACGTTGTAGCGCGGCTGGTGGCGCTTGATCAGGTTCGCCTCCAGCAACAGCGCCTGCGTCTCCGTGTCCGTCACCGCGAAGTCGACCCGGGTGGCGCCCTCGACCATCCGACGGATGCGCTCGCTCCGCGGGTCGGCGTACGAGCGCACTCTGTCTCGCAGTTCGACGGCCTTCCCGACGTAGAGCACCGTGCCGTCGTCCTGCTCGAACTGGTAGACACCCGGCTCCCGGGGGAGGTCGGCGGCGGCGTCGCGGACGTCGGCGGGGTGCATTCGCGTGTCTGTCCCGTGTTGGCGTCGCGTGGGAAAGAGCGTGACGTGTCGGAGTGGTCGCGGTCGGCGCCCTCAGTCCCCCGCCGGCGCCCGCCCGGCCCGCACCTCCTCGACGTAGTTCACGAACTCGTCGAACACCGTCTTCGACTCGCAGGCCGCGTCGTACGCCTCGTCCGTGATGCCCGACAGCACCGCCGCCAGCTGCTCGTCCGGCACCGACCCCTCCTTCCCCTGCGCGACGAGCTCGGCCGTCTCCTTGTCGTACTCCGGGTGCGCCTGCACGCCGAAGACGTGGCCCGCCCGGAAGCCGTGGACGCCGTAGTCGTTCTCGGCGACCAGTTCCGCCCCCGGCGGCAGTTCGGTGACGGCGTCGGAGTGCGTGACGAAGACGGAGAACGACTCACCGACGCCCGAGAGCACGGGCGTCCCGGCAGTCTTGCGCACCTCGCGGTAGCCCAGTTCGTACTCGCCCATGTCCTCGACGGTCCCCCCGAGGACGTCCGCGAGGAGCTGGTGGCCGAAACAGATGCCCAGGGCCGGCAGGTCGCGGTCGATCGCCTCGCGCACCCACGCCTTCGTCTCGGGGAGCCACGGCTCGTCCCAGTAGACCGACGAGCGAGAGCCGGTGACGACGAACCCGTCCACGTCGAACGTGTCGGGGTACTGCTCCTCGGTGAGGGTGAACTCCACGAGGTCGGCGGGGAGTTCCCGACGGAAGTTCCGCCGGGTGTGGTGTATCTCGTGGGAGGCGTTCAGCAGGGCGAGACGTGGCCGGTCCATACGGACGGTTGCGCCCTCGTCGGGATGTGGGTTTCGGGCCTCAGCGACGCCGGCCACCCTCCCGCTCCCGGAACGCGCGGGCCGCCCGTGCGGCCTCCTTCGCCACCCGGAGCGGCTCCGGTCGGCCGCCCTCGTGGGTGAACGCCCGGACCGCTTCGTGTGCCTCGTCGTCGGAACACCCCACCGCGCGGACGAACAGCGTCTCGCCGTCGACATGGAGTCGGGTCCGGGGTGGCTGTCGCTCGAACGTCGCGCGACGCTCGGCGAGTGCGTCGCCGGATAACTCCCGCTCGAGCGCCGCGGAGAGCGACTCGTCGCTGGCCTCGAAGGTGACCGCCAGCACGGGCCGGTCCAGTCGCTCGCCGAGACTGCGAATATCGAGAACGTTGAACCACGCGGGTGCGATACCCGCGAGGAGCAGCCAGCGTACGTCCGGCCGGTCGAGTCGCGTCCAGAGGTCGCCGACGGCGGCCGTCGAATCGGTGCCACCGACGGTGCAGGTGCCGAACTCGAACGCCTCGACCGCCCGGTCGGCCCGGACCACCGCGCCCCCGAGCGTGCTTCGGGGACCGTCGCCGAACGACTCGGCGACGCCGAGAGCGCGCGTGCCGGGCTTCACGTCACCGCCTCACTCGGCCTCTCGTTCGCCCTGTCTGTCCTTGATGTCCGAGAGCTGGTCGAGCAGGTCGTCGCTCGTCGTCTCGCCGAACTCGTACTCGACGGCTCCCTCGTGCTCGTGTTCGGCCGTGTTGACCGCGTCCGAGTCCTCGAGGTCGGTGTCCATCGATTGATTCTCCTGTTCGGATTCGTCGTAGCTCCCGAAGCCCATGTACGCCTGAACCTAGCGAATTGTCACGGATAAATCCCCCGGCGGCCTCACTCGGCCAGTTCGATGCGGTCGTCGCCGGTCGGAACCGCACAGATGAACGCCCCCTGCCCCGGCCCGTCGTTGCGGTACCAGTGGACCGCTCCGGCCGGAATCAGGAGCGAGTCTCCCGCGGACACCTCGTACTCCTCGTCCCCGATGCCGACCGTGTACTCGCCCTCGAGCACGTACTGCTCGTGTTCGATCTCGTTGGTGTGCCGCGGCACCGTCGCGCCCGGCCCGAGGACGAACCGCCGGATGGCGAGGTTCGGCGCGCCGTCCTCCTCGCCGACGAGGACGCCCTTTCGCATCCCGTCGGCCGCCTCGACGTCCTCGTAGACCACCTCGTCGGCTCGCCGGACCAGCGGCGCCGGGCCCTCCGTCTCCACCGCCTCGTCACCGCCGTCGGTCGCGGGTCTCGGGGGTGTCTCCGGCGTCACCGTCTCGTCGCTCACGTCCCCCGCGCGACGCCGGGCGACGACGTACATCCCGCCGGCGAACACCGCCAGCACGAGCAGTCCCGGCACGACGGCGGTCACCGGGACCGTCTCCGAGGCGGCCGCCGCGCCGACCGCGACGACACCCAGCACCGCCGGGACCACGAGCAGTATCTTCTCCATGGCACTCGATACGGCCGGCAGCGACAAGAGTGCTCACCCGCCGTGACGCTCAAGCGGGTCCCCCACGAACGGGGCCGCGTGCCCGACCGCTCACCGACGGAGCGCTCCCCCTCCGAGCGCGACCGACCGACCGGCCGCGAGGCGCTTCGCGGGGCGCTCGCCGACTGGCCACGACACGGTGCCGCGCTCGTCGTCGCGCTCTCGGCCGTCGCCGTCGCCCTCCTCGTCGACACGCCGAGCGCGCGCTACGGCGCCGGGCTCATCGTCTTCTCGGTCTGGATGGCGTGGTTCGTCCTCACGGCCATCGCGTTCGTTGAGCGGGCGCGGTTCTGACGCCGAGCGGTCTCCGTCCTACGCCCCGGCCTCGGTCTCGGCCGCCGTCTCGGGCGCCGCCGCCCGGACGCGCGAGAGCCGCATCGCGTTGCCCGTGACCCCGACGGTCATCCCGGCGTCGCCGGCGAGCACCGCCAGCCAGATGGGGACGTAGCCGAACGGGACCGCGAGCGCGAGCCCGGCCTTCACCAGCAGGCTGGCACCGACGTTCTGTCGGATGACGCCGTTGGCCCGCCCGGAGAGGTCGTAGAGGTACGGGAGCTTCGAGAGGTCGTCGCCCATCAGCGCCACGTCCGCGGTCTCCAGCGCGGTGTCGGTGCCCGCGGCCCCCATCGCGATACCGACGGTCGCCGTCGCCATCGCGGGCGCGTCGTTGATGCCGTCGCCGACCATCGCCACGCCGCCCTCGTACTCGGCCACGAGCTCCTCGACGGCCGCGACCTTGTCGTCCGGGAGCAGTTCGGCGCGGTAGTCGTCGACACCCACCTCGTGGGCGATGGCGGCGGCGGTCCGCTCGTTGTCGCCGGTGAGCATCACCGTCCGCTCGACGCCGAGGTCGCGCAGACGCTCGACGGCCCAGCGCGCCTCCGGCCGGACCTCGTCGGCTACGGCGACCAGCCCCTCCAGTTCGTCCTCCGTCCCGACGAGGACGACGGTCTTGCCCTGCGACTGGAGCTCGGGGACCGTCTCGGAGAGCAGGTCGAGACAGCCGTGGCGCTCGCAGAGCTGCCGGCTCGTCCGCGTGACACTGCCCCCGTCGGTCGTCGCGTGGACGTGCGAGAGGTCGAAGCCGAGTTCCTCGAACAGCCCGGGCTTGCCCGCGTAGTGTGGCGTCCCGTCGAGCGTGGCCCGGACGCCCTTGCCGGTGATGCTCTCGAAGGCCGACACCGACCGGTCGCCGACGCCGCGCGCCTCGGCCCGGCCGACGATGGCCTGTCCGATTGGGTGTTCGCTGCGCTTCTCCAGCCCCCGGGCACACCGGAGGACGTCCGCCTCCGTGTTGCCGTTGAGCGGGACCACGTCGGTCACGGTGAGTTCCCCCTTCGTGAGCGTCCCCGTCTTGTCGAACGCGACGACGTCGACGGCACCCATCGCCTCGAGGTGCGAGCCGCCCTTGACGAGCACGCCGTTCTTCGCGGCACTGGTCACGCCCGAGACGACCGAGACGGGCGTCGAGATGACGAACGCGCAGGGACAGGCCAGCACGAGCAGCGTCAGCCCGTAGACGACGGCCTCGGAGACCGTCACGCCGAGCACGGCCGGGCTCCCGAGCGTGACGAGGACCGCGAACGCGACGACCGCCGGCGTGTAGTAGGCGGCGAACCGCTCGACGAACTGCTCGCGCTCGGTCTGGTTCGCCTGAGCGTCCTCGACCATCTCGACGATGCGCGAGAGAGTGTCCTCGCCCGCCGCGGAGGTGACCTGCACCTCGAGGTAGCCCGCCTCGTTGATGGTGCCGGCGAACACCTCGTCGCCGACGGTCTTGTCGACGGGCACGGACTCGCCGGTGATGGGTGCCTGGTTCACCGCGCTCTCGCCGTCGACCACCTCGCCGTCCATCGGCACCTTCTCGCCGGGCCGCACGAGGACCACCTCGCCGACCGACACCTCCTCGACCGGGACGGTCACCGTCTCCCCCTCGCGGCGGACCGTCGCCTCGTCCGGTGAGAGGTCGACGAGCTCCTGCAGCGAGTCGCGCGCACGGTCCATCGAGGCCCGCTCCAGAAGTTCGGCGAAACTGAACAGCACCGCGAGCGTCGCGGCCTCGAAGTAGAGCCCCTCGCCGAACGCGAGGCTCGCGGCCAGCGCGCCGAGGATGGCGACGCTCATCAGGAAGTCGATGTCGAGGTTCAGACCCTTCGCCGAGTAGTAGCCGTTCCGCAGGATGGCCCGGCCACCGACCACGACGGCGACGAGGAACAGCACGTCCGCGACGAACAGCGACTCCCCGAGGACGGCCCCGACCTGCGGGTTCGTGCCGAGGGCGAACTCGAAGAGGAGGCCACCGGCGAGGAAGACGGCGCTGACGCCCGTCTCGAGCGCTCGTCGGCTCCGCCAGACGCCACCGCTCGCGCTCCCGTGGTCGTCGCCGTGCTCGCCGTCCCCACCCGGTCCGTCACGGCCGACGACCTCGTAGCCCGCGTCCTCGATGCCACGGACGACAGCGGCCTCGGTGGTCCGGTCGGAATCGTAGTGTACGACGACCCGGCCGGTCGTCGGCTGGGTCTCGTAGGACGTGACGCCGTCGACCCGGTCCAGCCCCGTCTCGACCTTTCCCGCACAGGTGGCACAGTCCATGTCGGGGACCGTGAGTCGGGCCTCGACCCGCCCGTCGCCACCGGTCGCGCCCGCACCGGGTCGGTCGACGACCCCGTAGCCCGCCCCCTCGATGGCCTCGACGAGGGCCGTCTCGCTCGTCCGCTCGGGGTCGTAGTGCACGACGACCCGGCCGGTCGTCGGCATCGTCTCCAGGTCGGTGATGCCGTCGACACGGCGCAGGGCGGTCTCGACCTTCCCGGCGCAGGAGGCACAGTCCATGTCGGGGACAGAGAGCCGGGCCGTGAGCGCCCGCTCGTCGGGTGGGTCCGACCCGCGGTCCACGTCGGAGGGTTCCATTATCGAAGACTAGTCGACGACGGATTGTGAACCTAACTGCTACAGACGCTCGCTCTGATCACACGTTCTAGTATCGAACACCGAATGGATTAATAACTCGTGTCGGGTGTGCGACCGATCCGCTCGACCGCACGGTCCCCCTCGGTGTCCCACTCCCGACAGGGGACGACACCGCAGCGCGAGCGCCCCCGGCAGCGCTCGTCCGGACGCCCGGACGCGCCTACTCGTCCTCGGTACGGGCGCGGACGACACACCCGAGCGCCGCCAGTCGCTCGGTCGCCGCCGCCAGGTCCGCCGCCTGTACCAGCAGGTGGTCGGTCGAGTACGCCGAGAGGGCGAACACCGATACCCCTGCCTCGGCGAGTTCGCCCGCCACCACGGCGAGGAAGCCGACGAGGTCGAACGGCAGGACGACGTCGAAGGTGAGCCGGCGCCAGCCGCGTTCGACCGCGAGCGTGTCGAACGACCCGACCCGCTCCTCCTCGACCACGACCGTCGTCTCGCGCTCGTCGCGCACGACGGCGAACGTGTCGACGTCGGGCACGGCCTCGACCTGCGCGACCGCGTAGCGCGTCGTCGGCACGTGCACGGTCGTCCCCTCGAGGAACTCGCTGGGGTCCATACGCCGGCTTCGCTCGCGGCCGACAAGAAGACCGGCCCGGGAGTGGGTCAGTGGCCCGCTCAGTCCAGCTCGCGGAGCGCATCGTCGGCGAGGTATCGCGCGAGGGTGTCCGCGTCCCGCTCGAGCGTCAGCAGGTGTCCGCGCAGGAGGTCGTTCGTCCCGGTGTCGCCGAGGCGGTCCGCCAGCGCGACGTGCTCCCGGAACTGCACACAGAGGGTCACGTACCCCTCGTAGTCACGTTCGAGCGAGGACCGGACGTCGTAGCGGTGGGGCGCTTCGATCTCCATCGGCGCGTGCTGTCGCATCCCCATCGGTCCGCAGACGGGCACGCCGCCGAGCGCGTGGACCCGGATGGCGAGGTCGTCGGTCACGGCCGTGAGCCGGTCGGCCGCGTCCCGGAGCGTGTCACCGACCGGCCCGGCCTCCGCCCCTGTGACCAGCCAGTAGTGCTTTCGCACCTGGTTGAACAGGAGGTAGAGCCCCGAAAGGTCGTCGTTCAGTGCCGCCACCAGTCGTTCCGCGACCGGCCGGTCGAGGCCGAGCGCGTTCTCGACGACCGTGTCCCACGCCTGCCGGACGTGTCCCGAGTCGACCGGCCGGAGGTGCGGGGTGCTCATCGGTCCGTCACCGCCGTGCCCCGGACCAGCGTGTCGTCCGCGAGGAAGCGTCGTATCTCCTCTGCGTCCGCCTCCAGGTCCGCGAGGTGCTCGCGGAGCTGTGTCGCCGTGGTCGGGTCCCCGCGCGACGCCGCGACGGCGACGTGCTCGCGAATCCCCGCTATCAGCGTCCTGTACCCCTCGAGATCACCCTCCAGCGAGGTCCGCAGGTCGTAGACGTCCTCGGCCTCGAGGTGGACCGCGGCCCGCTCCTGGATGGTCGGCGGCGTGTTCGGCGGGATGCCACCGAGGTCGACGATGCGGACCGCGAGGTCGTCGTTGAGTTCGCGGACCCGGGTGTACGCTCCTTCGAGGAACGCGGCCACCACCTCGTGTTCGGCCCCGCTGGCGACCCAGTAGTGCTTGCGGAGGAGGTAGAACAGGTTGAACGACCCCGCGTGGTCGACGTGCAACGCGTCGACGACTGCCGCGGCGTCCTCGGGGTCGAGCCTGACCGCGTTCCCCTCGACGGTGCCCCACGCCTGTCGGCGCTCACCCGTCTCGGGCTCCCGGACGATGGGGCCCCGTCTCGTCGTCATATGGCTCACCCCTGTCGCGCCGCGGACCCGCGAACGAGGGTGTCGTCCGCGAGGTAGTTCCCGACGTCGTCGGCGTCGCCCTCGAGCGTCTCGAGGTACGCGCGAAGGAGTTCGCCGGACCCGTAGTCGCCGAGCGACTCGACCAGCGAGACGTGCTCGCGGACGAGCTCGATCACGTCACCGTACAGCTCGAGGTCGTTCGTCAGTGTCGTCCGGACGCCGTACACGTCCGCTCCCTCGAACTCGACGGGCGCGTGCGCTCCGAGTTCCGCCGGCCCGCTGACGGGGACCCCGCCGAGGGCGACGACCCGCTCGGCCACCTCGTCGGCGTGCTCCTCTACGTCCTCGGCGGCGTCGCCGAACCAGTCGTGGAGCTGGCCGTACTCCGCTCCCTCGACGGTCCAGTGGTGCTTCCGGAGCTGGTGGTAGAGCACGTACGCCGCGGCGAGGTCCGCGTTCAGCGCGTCGATGCTCTGCTCGGCCGCTCCCTGGTCAAGACCGATGGTGTTCTTCCGGACCGTGCTGGACTCCTGACGGACGGTCTCCCGTGCGCTCATCGCCCCGGTACGATGGTCGCCTCGGAGATTATACGTGACGGTTTGTTGCACCTCAGGTGCTCACGAGGCCGAACTCGGAACCTGCGTCTCGTCGAGCGGGTGGACCGCTTCGAGTCGTGAATGGACGCCCCCGACCGAGACGACGCTCCCCACGCCACCACCTACCGGTGACCGGTAGGTGAATCGCGACGAGTCGGACAGTTTTCACATAGATGCAAGGAGGAAGCCCACGGCTTGAGCCGTGGGAGGAATCCGACAAGGCTCGAACCAACCCACGAGCGATAGTAGTCCGACTCCCCACGCTAACCCGAATTATATTAAAAAAGCACTTCGATATGTGAACTAACGATGGACGTGATTCGCACCGTCAAGGTCAAACTCGACGTACCTGACGAGCGGTGCGACGACCTCCATCAGACCAAAAATCAGTTCCTCCACTGTGCGAACACCACTTCTGAGTGGGCGTGGCGATACCCGAACGACTACTGCGTGACCTCGAAACAGCAAGCCGAGAACGCCCTCTACGACCAACTCCGCAACGAGACGGAGTTGACTGCGAACCTCGTCCAGAAGGGGATTCGACGCGCTATCGAGGCCACAAAAAGCGGTGTCGCCCGACTCAAGAACGGCGAGAACACCAGTCAACCGCACTTCGATGCGTGGAGCGTCGTCTACGACAAGCGAAGTGCGACGTTCCACCGCGACCACGTTTCGCTCTCGACCGTGAACGGTCGCGTCGAGTGTGACTATGTGCTTCCCGACAAACCTGAAGGAACGCCGATTGGTGAGTACCTACTGAACGAGGACTACGAGTTCCGTATGTCCACGTTGCAGTACGACCGCTCCACAGAGTCGTTCTACCTCCACGCTCGAATGCGCCGAACCACGGGCGAGCAGTCCACGACTCCTTCTGAAGACGCCAAGCACAGAACAGTCCTTGGCGTTGACCTGAACGTGGACGGCTCGCTCGCCGTGACGTCGACGGGCGCGTTCGTTGGGAACGCTGACGAGATGAATCATCGACGCCGAGAGTTCGAGAAGACTCGTGGGTCGATGCAACAGGCGGGAACGCGGTCGGCACACCTGTCGATGCAGTCGATGAACGACCGCGAACACCGCTGGATGCAAGACGAACTCCACCGCGCCTCGAACCAGATTCTCGACGAAGCTCGCGACCACGACTGTACCCATGTCGCGTTCGAGAATCTGACCGGGATTCGTGACCGAATGGCTGGTGCAAAGCGGTTCCACGCATGGGCGTTCCGGCGCCTCTACCAGTACACTGAGTACAAAGCCGAGATGTACGGCATCGAGGTTGAGCAGGTGAGTCCCGCGTACACGTCTCAGCGGTGTTCGTCGTGTGGGTTTACCCACGAGAGCAATCGGCGGTCGAAACACCAGTTCGTCTGTCAGAAGTGCGAGTATGAACTGAACGCGGATTATAATGCGAGCAAGAATATTGCTCGGAAACTGCTCAAGCGACTCCACTCGGGGCAGACGTCTTCGGGTGGAGGCGCACCCTGTCAGTGTGCGCTGACGTCAGGGACGCTGAACCTGAACGGCGAGTACACCGCCTCCGTCACCACGACGGCAGAAGGGGAGTCCACTGACAAGCCCACGACGTCAGTCGTGGGTCACTGACTCGCACGAACGGATCGTAACCCCGTTCGTGGGGAAACACCGGGTCAAGTTGCCACGCTCTGAGGATCGCCGAGAGACGCCGAAGTTTCGTCCGGGCTGTCCCCGGCTTGTTCCCCCGCGAGTCGATGCAGTGCTGGACGAAGCCGCGTACGTGCGCTTCGTTCGGACACGCTGGGTGACGCTCGGTCTGGTCCATGTACGCCCGCCACTGCCTGATGAGCCGCTCGTAGGCCTCGACAGTCGCGACGGCAGGCTCCCGCTCTCTGAGTGTATCCTTGAGGAATACTTCGAACGGGTCGGCTGAGAGGTCACAGAACGCTTCGTCGTACCTCGACAGCGGGTCAATCTCTTTTCCGAAGGCTTCGGCAATCGACACTCGTGCCTCGCTTAGTTCGTCACTCATCGGTCTTTTCCCACCGGCCCATCTTCACCGCCCAAATCTCGCTGGCCGTCTGGTGGTTGGCGGCAGGCATCAACACCGGCTGGTAGGTGTGGGGGTGATCGGTGTGCCACTGGAGCCAGCTGTAGAATTCTTCCAAGCGAACCCAGTATTGGCTGTAGACTGTATTGAGCTTCCGCGTCTCAGCGAGTGCCCGGCAGTAGCTCTCGATGTGGCGTGGCGCTGCGAGCGCGTGATGCCGACCCTCACTGGCGGTATGGGCTTTCCACGTCCGTTCGGCCTTCTCGAACGTCTGGTGGTAGTGTTTCGAGTCGAACGCGTTCGATTGGGCAGCGACGAACTCCGCCCACACATCGCGGTCGGTGTATGCTTCGGCCAACTGGTCGAATCGGTCTGTTTCTGGGACTGATAATACGCACTTGTAGACGCCCATCCGTCCCATCGCATCTGGTGATTTTTCGGTTCCCATCGGTATCTGTGGGCGCTCTCGCCCGCACCTTTCTGGGCGACATAAACTAGGGTTGTCCGTCGCTTGCCTTCGTCTGGGCTCAACACTAATGAACAGCTTTGGTGCGTATGATGAACTCACGGCACCTCCCCGAATTTCAGGCGAACTATCCGATTCTAGTGCGAGATACAGAGGGTGTAATCAGCAGTAGCATCGAGCTCAGGTCGGTCACGCTGAGCCTGAGTAGGCTACGGTGATCTGCTGAACTACACTTGTGTCCAGTAGTCGTAACATCACAGATTTAAAGCCTTGTTTGAACTGCTTGTTCGGATGATAACCACTATTACCTGTATATGATATAATTTTAGCCAGCATGACCAAGGGTACACTCTCAACTATAGAAGAGTTGCTTGAGGGGGTTCAGCAGGATGTCAACGGCCCAGACGCTAGCTACAAACTCAGAAGTGCGAGGCAACTCCTAAGGGTCCTGAAACAGCGCAACGAAGACTTAGATGAAGCAATTGACGAAGCGATTCCAGACGAGGAGATTCTCGAAAATCTCAGAGAGTTAGGGTATCTGTAGACACAGTGCTCGGCATACCGGTCTGGCGCCCATTTAATGTGCCCGTACCGCCGCTGCCGACAAACTGTCAATGTCGCTAATATACGGCCAACTACTGACCGACTCGCGCCCTCAGCCTTGTTTAGACGCTCCTGAAGGCGTCGGTCAGTGATTCTATCGACTGAACAGAATCCATCGACGAGTGCTTCTCCTCCCGATTTCATTCTTTGAGCAACGACCGTCTCGGGCGATCTACACCCCGTCTAAACAAGGCCCGCGCCCTCTATTCAGCATAACCGATAGAATCTGACCCCGGCATAGGATTTCAGTAGCATCGTCTGCCCTGAAAGACGACGCTTCCTCCTCACGACCTCGGTATCCCAGTTGGATGATGCTACATTCAACCATCATCGGCTAACACACCTATCCGATTGCCGAAGACACTACTCCTTCTCGCTACGACCCCCCGGTGAACGACTGGCTATTCTCACCCCAAATCTTCCAAACTGCGTTTCTATCCGGGACTTAGGGTGTCTAAACGGAGTTTGGATTCGGCTGAAATGGGAATCGACCGTCGCCGAGCCAGTTCGCGCGTGTCGACGAAAACAGCCACGAGAACCCCGCTCGGTGTCGAATATGGGATTTCACTGAAACTGCTCCACGGGGATATTAGGGCAGCACTCTCCCTTGCAGCGGGCAAAACCGCCATACGGAAACCGTGTTTGGATAGAAAGCAGGTCCGTTTCGCCCCGGGTGAACGCCAACTCCTGTCTCGGGAATCGCCACGAAACAGGTTCGGGAGCACTCCTAAGCCCTGTTCGGCAGTACGCGATACCCCCCGCTATTCGAGTCCAAACTCAGTTTCCACGGACAACCTCCCGGAGACTTGGCCGAGTTTGGATTCGGCGATCTGACCGTAGAGGGCCCAGAAAGCCCGCGAATAGGCTTCCAAATCGAGTTTGGATGCGAAACGAAGCGACGACATCTCTGTCTGTCGAAAGATTTGGTCCAACATGTCCTTGACATCCTCCCCGCGCTAAAGGGCGGGGCTTTCTCCTCGCACTTCCGTAACTCGGACTGGAACGAAACGGGAACCAGGAAGTTGCATCCGCGGGCGTCGTTTCGCCCCGTTCTTAATCTCTCGTCCCGCCGGCGGGTGTGCCGTCGGTGGCCGCCACCCGGACCGGCGCCCGACTCAGGGGCCCGTCTCGATGGGGGCGCGTATCATGTTCCCCCACTCGACCCAGGAACCGTCGTAGTTCGCGACGTCCTCGTACCCGAGCAGTTCCTGCAACACGAACCAGGTGACGGCCGAGCGCTCCCCGATGCGACAGTAGGTCACGACGCGCTGGTCCGGTTCGACGCCGTGGTCCGTGTAGAGCTCGCGCAACGCCTCGGCCGACCGGAACCGCCGGTCCGGCCCGACGTTGTCGGCCCAGAACACGTTCGTCGCGCCGGGGATGTGGCCGCCGCGCTGGGCGCTCTCGCGGTCACCGGGCGGTGAGGTGAGCGTCCCGACGAACTCCGGTGTGCTCCGGACGTCGACGAACGCCGTCTCGGTGCCGATGGCCTCGCGGACCTCGTCGCGGTACGCGCGGACGGACTCGACGCGGTCCTGGACCGCGTAGTCGACGGGGTCGAAGTCCGGGACCTCGCGGACGGTCGGGTAGTCGTGTTCGAGCCAGTACTCCCGCCCCCCGTCCATGACCCGGACGTCCGGGTGGCCGTAGTACCGGAGCATCCAGTAGAAGTGCGTCGCGAACCAGTTCGCGTTGTCGCCGTAGGCGACCACGGTCGTGTCGGGTCCGATGCCCGCCTCGCCGAGCACCCGTTCCAGCTCGGCGGGCGAGACGATGTCACGACTCGTCGCCGAGCGGAGGTCGGTCCGCCACTCGAAGCCGACGGCACCCGGCGCGTGTCCGTCGTCGTAGAAGTCGCTGTTCACGTCCACCTCGACGAGCCGGTAGGCCGGGTCGTCGGCCTCGAACTGGTCGAGGCGCGCCTCGACCCACTCTGGGCTCACGAGCACGTCCGTGGGGTGGTCGCTCGCCTCCGTCGTTGCTCGCTCCGCGGCGTCTCGTGGTGTCATGTGTCTATCTGGTACTGCTCGGTGAACTGTTCGGCGAGCTGTGCGGTGGCCCGGCGGAGCCGGTAGGAGGCGGTCGACTGCGGGATGCCGAGGTCGTCGGCGACCTCCTGGAGCGACACCTCGCGGGGGACCTCGAAGTAGCCCCGCTCGACGGCGTGGACGAGTATCTCCCGCTGGGACCCACGGAGTGCCCGCGGCGTGAGGAGGCCGTTCTGCCACCGGTCGACCTCCTCCAGGTGGTGGAAGGTGAACGTCGCTCCCTCGCCCAGTCGGGCGGTGATGGTGTCGTACATCATCCCGAGCTTCTCATCGCCTCGCACGAGCACCCGGTAGCGGACCGTCGGCCCGCTCCGGAAGGTCTCCACCAGCGTCCCGTCCTCGGTGTACTGCGAGACGATGACCGGGATGGCGTCCCGGCGACGGATGTCGTCCAGATACGTGTGGACGACCCGTCTGGTCGCGGTGTCCGTCAGGAGGTCGTGGTGGCGTCTCGCGTCGAGGTCGCGGTCGCTGATGGACTCGTGGTCGAACGACTCGTCCAGCAACAGCCGGTCGAGCGCCGTCAGGTCCCCGGTCTCCCCGGTCACCGACTCCAGGCGGAGCATCCGCTCGGGGCGAAAGGAGATACAGACGCCGCTCGCCTGCAGCGACGACCGCTCGCGGAACGCGTCCGCGAACCGGTCGCTCCCCGGTGCCCACTCGATGGAGAAGGAGAACTCATGCATGGGTGGCCTCCTCGCGAGTGACGCCGGCTGGAATCGCCGGTGCCGAGCGGCGCTCGACGGCGGTACACCAGTCCTCTTCCGGACCGCGACGGCTGCGTTCCAACACCTCACCCGAGGTTCGGCGGCCGTCCCGATAAGGGGGCGTTCGGTGTGGTCCAACTGCCCCCCCCGGTCCGGTCGCGGGCCCCCACCGCGTCACTCGACCCGCGGGTCAGGACGACCCGTACTCCGGTCGCCGGTGCGAGAGCCCGATGAGGACGAAGAAGGCCGAGGTCGGGAGGAACAGCAGCGCCCCCAGTGCGGTGGCGAGTTCCCCGTTCTCCAGGCCGTGCCACGCCATCGTGAGCGAGAACCCACCGACGACGACCGCCGCGACCACGAACCGCCAGTCGATCTCCCGCACCCGTTCGGCTCCGAACCGCGCTGTCGACGGCATGCATCGCACTCGGGTCGCCGGGGGCTTACGGGTTCAGTTGCAGTGGACCAACCTCGCCGTCGGGTGGTTATCGCTCGACACGACGGGTGCCGGTCGCCCGCGCGCGAGACTTCCGCCCGTTCGTCTGGCCCCACGCACGTGCGCAGTCTTGTATCGAGTGCGACGAACTGCGACGCCGCGACGTGGTCCGGGGGACGCTGCCAGATACGACAGTCGGTGTCTCTCTCCTCGCGCCGACCGGAGTCGACACCCCGGTTGCTGTGTATCAAACGAACACTCATCCCTCACACTCCACGCGTTCTACCACGGAGCACTACGATGACGGAGACAACACTCGAAGCGGACGTGACGGTGAACGCGGTCGGCTCGTCGTGCCCCGGCCCGATGATGGACCTCATCGGGGCGGTCAAGACGGCCGACCCAGGGACGCTCATCCGGCTACAGAGTTCGAACGAGGGGACGGAACCGGACGTCGCCGAGTGGGCCGAGCAGTCCGGCAACGAACTGCTCGAGGTGGTCGAGCGCGACGGACACTGGGACCTCTACGTCCAGGTCCATGACTGAGCGCGTCGTCGTCGTCGGCGGGGGCACCGCGGGGACCGTCCTCGTCAACAACCTGGCCGAGGAGTTCCGACCCGAGATCGACCGGGGCGACGTGGAGGTCGTCCTCGTCAACGACAGCCCCGAGCACGTCTACAAGCCGACGTGGCTCTACGTCCCGTTCGGCGAGAAGACGCCCGCGGACGCGAAGCGCCCCCTCGACGAACTGGTCGACCGGCGCGTCGCCCTCCGCATCGACCGCGTCACCGGTGTCGACACCGACTCGAAACGGGTGACCTTCGAGAGCGACCGCGACCCCCTCGGGTACGACCACCTCGTGCTCGCGATGGGCGCGCAGGTCACCCCGGAGGAGACGCCTGGACTCGCCGAGGGCGGTCACCACTTCTACGGCCCGGAGGCGACCGAGGAACTCCGGCAGGAGCTCGCGGAGTTCACCGAGGGCCACCTGGTGATGTCGGTCGTCGGGGTCCCCCACATGTGCCCGGTCGCCCCCCTCGAGTTCCCGCTCATCGCCGACTCGTGGTTCCGCGACCGGGGGCTGCGCGAGGACGTCGACATCACCTACACGTACCCCATCAACCGCGCCCACGGCATCCGGTCGGTCGCCGAGTGGGCCGGGCCACTGATGGCGGACCGCGACATCGACGTGGAGACGTTCTTCAACCCGACGCGGGTCGACCCGGACGAACAGGTCGTCCACACGGTCGAGGGCCGCGAACTCGACTACGACCTCCTCGTCACCATCCCACCACACGACGGGAGCGACGTGGTCCGCGAGGCCGGCCTCGGCGACGACGGCTGGGTCGACGTCGACCCGACGACGCTCGAGGCCGCGAACGCCGAGGACGTCTACGCGCTCGGCGACGTCGCCGACCTGCCGACGAGCAAGGCCGGCAGCGCGGCCCACTACGCGGCCACCTCGCTGGCCGACCGGCTGGCGAGCGTCGTCCGCGGTCAGCGTCCGACCGCCGAGTACGACGGCAAGACCGTCTGCTTCATCGAGAGCGGCGAGGACGAGGCGACCTACATCGCCTTCGACTACGACGAGGAGCCGGTCCCGAAGGTCCCCTCGAAGCTCGTCCACTGGTCGAAACTCGGCTACAACCAGTCCTACTGGCTGACCGCGAGGGGGGTGCTCTGATGAGCACGCTCGACGAGGACGACGCCGAGCGCGAACTCCCGTCGGTCGTCACCGAGGCCGTCCGGGAGGACCCCGAGACGGCCGCCGCGCTGCTGGCTCGGTCGGGACAGCTCTCGACGCTGGTCGACGAGGCGGTCGTCGAGGACCTCCCTTCGGGTGACGTGCCCGACACGCACCGCGCCGAACTGGACGCCGCCGTCGGCCAGCACGGGACCGAACTCGCCGCGGCCGTCGAGCGGGTCGCGATGCTCCAGCGGACCGGCACGCTCGACCGACTCACCGAGATCGCCGACGCGATGGCGCTCCTGACCGACGCGATGGACGACGAGATGGTCGAGACGCTCGCCGCGACCGGCACCTCGCTCGGCGAACTCGCGGACACGGCGTCCGACGACGAGGTCCGCCGTGGCCTCGCGCGCGTCCTCGAGGGGGTCGGCACGGCGAGCGCCGAGGAGGCGACCCCGGTCGGCCCGCTCGGACTGGTCGGCGCACTGCGCGACCCCGAGGTACAGGCCGGGATGGGCTACCTCGTCGCCACCGCACGCGGCATCGGCACGGCCGGCGAGCGACCGGACGGCGGCCGGACCGACTGACGACGAGCACACGACAGACACACACGACACGAACCTCACGACATGACATCTTCACGACCGACCGTCCTCGTCCTCGGTGCCGGCGCCGGCGGGACGATGACGGCGAACAAACTCCGCCGACGACTCGACGCCGACGTGACCGTCGTCGACCGGAGTCCGACGCACAGCTACCAGCCCGCGTACTACCTCGTCCCGTTCGACTACATGGACCTCGACGATCAGGTCCGCGAGACCCGCGACCTGCTCCACGACGACGTCGCGTTCGTCCAGGACGAGGTCACCGGCGTCGACCCGGAGCGGCGCGTCGTCACCGGCGAGGCCGACGAGTACGAGTACGACGTCCTCGTCTCCGCGGTCGGCAACAGCCGCCGGCCCGACCGCGTCCCCGGGATGCTCGAGGGGTGGAACCGGACCGACTCGGTCTACCCCTTCTACCACGAGTCGGCGGCGGCCGCCCTCGGCGACGCCGTCGACGCCTTCGACGGCGGCACGTTCCTCGTCACCGTCCCGGACACGCCCATCAAGTGCGGCGGGGCGCCGCTGAAGCTCACGATGCTGATGGAGGAGTACCTCCGCGAGCGCGGCGTCCGCGAGGACGCCGAGGTCGTCATGACCAAGCCCGGTCCCGACGTGTTCGGCACGGGACCGAAGGCGCCCTACCAGGAGCGCATCGAGGAGATCTGGGCCGACCGCGACATCACGTTCGTCCCCGAGTTCACCGTCTCGGAGGTGGACTACGAACGGCAGGTCGTCCACTCCGAGGCGGGCGAATCCATCGAGTACGACCTCTACGCTCCCGTCCCACCGCAGTACGGCCACGAGTTCGTCGTCGAGAACTCGCCGCTGACCGACGGCGGCGAGTACGTCTCCGTCGACGACCACACGCTGCAACACGAGACCTACCCGGAGGTGTTCGCGCTCGGGGACAACGCGGACGTGCCCACCTCCCGGACGGCCTCCGCGGCGCGCAAGCAGTCACACGTCGTCGTCGAGAACGTCGAGCGCTTCCTCGCCGACCGGCCGCTCAGCCCCGACTACGGCGGCTACACCGCCTGTCCCATCCTCGTCGAGAAGGGGAAGGCGATGATCGCCGAGTTCGACTACGAGGAGTCCATCTCCGCGCCGGTCGTCAGCCGACTCAACTGGATCCTCGACGTGAACGTCATCCCCTCGCTGTACTGGAACGTCTGGATGCGCGGGTACGACCCGGTCCCCTGACAACATGAGCGACGCACCACCAGACCTCGACGGGTTCCCATCCGCCTCGACCGGCGAGGATGCCGACCTCGAGGCCCTCGCGGCCCGCCTCGACGCGCAGGCCGACGACCTCATCGCGCTACTCGACCTGCTCGCGGTCGTCCGCGGGCTGAGCGACGACCTCGTCCCGGAACTGCGCACCGCCGCCGCGGAGAACCGCGAGCCGGTGGCCGACCTCCGCACCGCCCTCGAGCACGAGGAGACGCTCCACCTGCTCGAGCGCGTCGGGAGCAACGCCGACTCGCTGGCCGAGCTCCTCGACCTCCTCGTCGTGGTACAGGACCTCTCGGCGGAGCTGGTCCCCGAACTCCGCGCCGTGGCCGCGGAGAACCGCGGAGAGATCGCCCAGCTCCGCGTCGCGTTCGAACGCGAGGAGACGCTCGTCCTGCTGCGCCGGCTCGGCGACAACACCGACACGTTCCTCGACCTGCTCGCCACGCTGGAGGTGGCCAGCGACACCCTCGCGGACGTCGCCCCCGAGGATGCCGCGGCCGCCGAGGCGGCACGCGAGGACGTCCGCCGGCTCGCGGCGGCGTTCGACCGCACCGAGTCGGTCGACGCGCTCGTCACGCTCGGCGAGAACGTGGACACCCTGCAGGGCCTGCTCGCCCTGCTGGAGGGGTTCGGCGACGCGGCCGACCGGACGCCCGAGGAGTACTACGCGCTCGGCACACAGCTCGGTAACGCCGTCGACGTAGCCGAGCGAGCGAGCGACCCCCGGGTGCTCGAGACGCTCGACGCCGGCGCCAGCGCGTTCACCGACGAGACGAGCGACCGGACGGTCGGCCTGTTCGGCCTCCTCTCGGCACTCCGGAACGACGACGTCCAGCGGACGCTCGGGACGGTCGTCGAGGCCGCCGAGCGGGTGGGGCGGACCCGCGACCCGGACGGACGGGACTGAGCCCCCCGGGCCGTCCGTGGGCGCGGGGTGCCGACTCAGTCGGCCCGCTGGAGCGACACCCGGAACACCGTCCCCTCGGGTTCGTCGTCCTCGACCGCGAGCGTCCCACCGTAGCGGTCGACGAGCATGTCGACGAGGTAGAGTCCCACCCCCGCGCCCGGTGCGTCCAGCCCCGCTTCCCCCCGGCCCAGTACCGTCTCCTTCTGCGCGTCCGGGATGCCGGGCCCGTTGTCGGCCACGCTGATATCGACCCACTCGCCCTGCTCCTCGACCGTGACCCGGACCTCGGGATGCTCCTCGCCGTTGTGGACGATGGCGTTGTTGATGAGGTTCCGGAACACCGTCGAGAGCAGGCCGTTCGCGAGCACCTCGACGTCCGTGTCGCCCTCGAGTTCGAGCGTCGCATCGGGGTGGAGACGGGACCGCATCTCGAGCTCGGCCTCGAGGAGGTCGCCGAGGTCGACCGCCTCGAGGTCGACCGACCCCTCCGACTCCATCGCCCGCACGAAGTCCCGGACCGTCTCGGTGAGGTCGAGCACGTGTCCGGCGGCCTGGTGAATCTGCGCGAGGAGTTCTTCGCCGTCCTCGTCGACGTGGGATTCGAGGAGGTGAGCCCAGCCGTCGATCACGCTCAGGTCGTTCCGGATGTCGTGGTGGACGATGCGGTTGACGACGCGTAACTGCTCGTTCGCCGTCGCCAACTGCTGCTCGCGCTCGATCCGGCTGGTTATCTCCCGGCAAAGCAGGATACTCCCCGGTTCGCCCTCCCACTCGATGGCCGCCGCGGTCAGTTCGATGGGGACTCGCCGCCCGTCCAGCGTCACGGCGTCCACGGTGGCGCGTTCGATGTGGACGGTGCCCGCCTGTATCTGACTGAATATCTCCGTCGTGTAGGTCCCGGGGTCGGACTCGACGAGGGCGTCGGCTGCGGTCCCGTCGAGTTGTTCGCGAGTCTTCGCCCCGAAGAGGCCGAGTGCTTTCTGGGTGGCGTACACAACCGATTCCTCCTTGACGACGACCACCGCGTCGGGAAACGCCTCGAGCACGACCCGCACCCGCGTGGTCAGGTCGCCGACCTCGCGGCTCTGGTCGTGGAACGCGATGGCCTGCTCGACCAGCGAGAGCAGTCGGTCCCACTGGTCCAGCGACCGCTCCTTGATGAGGTAGTCGGTCACTCGCGCGTGGATAGCGCGACTCGCGAACTCCTCACCCCCCTCGCTGGTGAAGAGGATGAACGGGAACTCCGGGTCCTGTGCGCGGACCGCCTCCAGGAACGCGATGCCGTCGACGTCGGGCAGGTCGTGGTCGCTGACGATACACGCGATCTGGGGGTCCGAACGGAGCCGTGCGAGCCCCGCTGCGGCCGTCTCGGCCGTCTGGAGCTTGAAGTGCGACCGGGCACGCACCTCCTGCTCGAACGTCTCGGCGTGCGCCCGGTCGGCACTCACCAGCAGGATCGTGCCCACCTCGCGCCCGCCCTCCCCGGCACTCGGCATGGACGCAATTGTTAACATATTAGTATAAGTGTAGTGGGGGGTATCTGTGAGAAGATAGGTCTCGCGAGGCACGAGGTTGGGACCCACGGCGAGTGGCCGGACGCTCGAGTCCCGCTCTACCCACCCCGGACGGGACTCACACCACCCGCAGGTGGTCGGTCTTCGGCTCGTAGATGTCGCCCCGGTCCTTGAGCTTCTGTATCTCGTGTTCGGCCTTCGAGCGCTCGATGCCGCCCGTCTCGGCCCGCTCTAGCACCTGGTCGTACGGCGCGCCGTCCTCGTACTCCTCCTGCAGTTCCCGGATGATGCCCTTCACGTTCTTGATACGGTCGCGCTGGGACTTCGACGTGCCCGCCTCAACCATGTCCGCGTCGAGTTCACCCGTCTCCGGGTCCATCCCGACGTCCTCCAGCGAGGACTGGACGATGGCGATGATGCGGTCGGTGTCCTCGGTGGTCACCCGGTCCGAGAGCCGGATGCGCGCGCTCGCCTCGGCGAGCCGCACCAGCGCCTCCAGTTTCCGGGCCGTCACCGGCACCGCGCTGTCGTCGCTCCCCTGCGTCCGCATGTCGACGTAGAAGTCACGGATGGCCGTCTTCGCCTCCTCGGTCATCGTCGGGTAGCAGTTGCGCTTGGCGTACGCGACGTACTTCCTGAGGAGTTCGGGGTCGATCTCCGGGACCACCTCCTCGGTCACGTTGTCCACCTCCTGCTGGGAGACGTTCGACGTGGAGACGCTCACCCGGTGGGTGTTCAGCTCACCCGCGTAGTTCGTCTTGATGATGTGCTCGGCCAACTGCTGGTCCTTCTCCTTGTCCGGCTTGTCCGTCACCGTGAAGATGAGGTCGAATCGAGAGATGAGCGGCGGCTCGAGGTCGATCTGCTCGCCCACCGGCTCGTACTCGTCGAACCGGCCGTAGGTGGGGTTGGCCGCGCCCAAGAGGGAGCAGCGAGATTTGAGCGTCGCGTTGATGCCGGCCTTCGAGATGGATATCTCCTGTTGCTCGAGGGCCTGGTGCATCGCGGACTGGTCCTCCGAGTTGTGGACGACCATCCCGTTCGCGACGAAGTTGTGGGTGTCCTCGACCGTGAGGTCGTACACACGCTCTTCGTCCTCGTTCTCGATGGTCTCGACCGAAGCCACACGCGCCGTCTCGACGGACAACTCTTCGGCGCCTTTGTCGACGTCATCCAGGAGGACGCCGCCGTCGGCCGCAGTCCGCAGCGATTGCGGTGGGACGTACACCCGGTCCCCGGCCCCGAGTTCCGCAGCTGGCCTCTCGATCCGCTCGCCCTCGTCGTCGAGGAAGAACGGGTGGTCAGTCGTGGACCGGAGTGTCCGGCTGGAATCGAGGGTTACCTCGGTCAGTTCGGTGGGTGGCTCGTACTCGTGGATGGCCGTCACGGGCCGCTGGAGGACCCGTCCGTCCTCGGCCATCGTCCACACTTCCAGGTCGAGGTCCCGAATCGTCCGGCCGTTCGGGAGCGACTCGGTAGTACCTGCCTCCGTGGCTTCGTCGGCCAACTCCGCAATCTCGAACCGTCCGTCGGCGCAGTGAACGAGCGTATCCCCCGTCACGCACCGCATCTTGTCCAACTCGTCCACTGCGGCCACCCCCTGGTCCGCCAGCACGAGTGCCCCGGCTTCGAGCGTCCACTGCTGGCCCTCGCCGAAGTCGTCGCGTACCGCTGCAGCGGTGTTGTGCGTGACGAGGCCGTTTCCGAGGAAGTTGTGGGTCTCGGGGACGGTCAGGTCGTAGACTTCCTTCTTCCCAGTATCGACTGCGGCCACAACTTCCTCCCAGACCAGGTCTGCATCGACGGCCTCCTCCACACTCGTGTGCATCCCGCCGAGGTCGAACGCCTCCAGTATCTCACGAGCGCGACCGCGTCCAGGGTTGTCGCCACGAGTGAAGTTCATGTAGTACGAGCCACCACCGCTGCCTATCTGGGCGGCCTGGAGGGCTCCCCCGACCGGGATCTTCTCTTCACGGCGCTGGCTCGCACCGACGAGCGTCTCGAGTGCAGCCCGCTTCTCGCCCGACTCGAATCCGACCACTTCGGCGTACTGCTCGATGTACCGACCGTAGACCGTCAGGTGGTGCTGGACGTGCTTTGACTCGATGGTGTAGCCGTTCTCGAGTGTGTGTTCGCCCCGCCGGTCACGACGACGGCGACGGGCGGCGACACCGTACGTTTCGAACATCAACTGCACCTGCTTGGCGAGTGGCCCGCTGATGGTGGAGAGCTGGATACTCGAACTCCCGCTCGCCCGCCTCGTGACCGACCCGTCGGCGTCCATTAGCCCTCGGAGGAAGGCATCGGCGTGCTCGGCGGTGGTGAGCCGACTGTCGAGTTCTAGGTCCTCTTTAGGCGATTCCATCCCGATGTTCGAGAAGAATCGCGCGACGGTCGCGCTGTTGAGCCGGATACAGGGAACTCTCTCCTCCTGATACTCGATTTCGACCTGTCGGTCGAACTTCCGCTCTATGATGGCCGCCGCCCGCTCGAGCAACGCCTCGTCGCTGTTCGATATTCGAACCATCCCACGATTCCCACCACGTGCGTCGAGCGAGAGGTCGCCATCGCCGAATACGAGCCCGATGAGATAGAGCAGTTCCTCGTCGAACTCCCGTGGAATCCGAACGTCGGACCCGTGGGCGAGCATCGCCCGTCGAACCGTCACGTCCTCGCGGGTCGCACCGATAGCCTCCAGCAGCTGGTTGAGCCTCTCCTGTGCGAGGAAACGGTTGCTCAGCGAGTCGTAGATGAAGTCCTCCGTCAACTCGAGGGCTGCGGCTGCATCCCTGAGAGTGCCGAACTCACGCCGGAGTCCATCCCGGACGAACTCGATGGAGTCCTCGCTCAGTCGGAGCTTCTCGTTCGTATACTCGATGTAGTCGCCGATGGGTGGCGTCTCACGGTCGATGTCCGTGTACTTCGGGGCGGCGACGTACTCACCAGCCGTCACCTCGCTGACCGGCTTCCACTCGAGGCCGTTGTCTCCACAGGTGAGCACCGGCGTGTTGACCGAGGCTTCGAGCTCCTTCCCGTGGGCGGTCTCGATTCTCCGACACGGTTTCTCCGGCATCCGCCAGACGTGTGAGCTTGGTCGTTCTCCGATGTTTCCCGTCTCTCCATCGAACGAGTACAGCCCCATCTCCCGCTCCGCGGCGGTATTTTCCGTCACCGAATCGGGGTGCTCTTCCCGTGCGATGTCACGAATCGGCGTGAACCCCTCCTCCGTGTGGATCAGCGTGTCGCCGGTCACACACAGTCCCGCGCTGGAGGAACCCTTCCCCGAGGTGTAGACCGAGCGCGGCGCGAGCTTCTTCACGTACTGGAGAATCTGCGAGTTGTGCGAGACGACGTTGTTCCCGATGTACGTGTGTGTGCCTTCGACTTCGAGGTCGTAGACCCAGTCGTAGTCGGGTGTGAGTTCCTCTATCGTGTCGATACGCTCCCAGCCGATGTCACTCTCGGCCAGTTGCCTGAGCCTCGCCACGTCATCGGTAACGGCAAGCGCGTCGTCGATTCGTTCACGAAGCGTCTGTTCTGCAATCCAGACCCCACCGCCGTCGGGCACACTCTGGCCCTTCTCGTAGTGGCTCACCGACGCCTGTGACACCCCCATCGAGGCCGCCAGTGATTCCTGAGAGACGTTCAGTTCGTCACGCAGGTCGATGACCGTCTCCCAGTCGTAGGCCCCGTGGCCCAACCGGGATCTCTGATCTCTGAGCCAGTCGAGACGTGCCTCGAACGTGTTCAGCACCGACCGGAGGCTCGCTCGGCTCGGATTTCGGTCGCCGCGCTCGTAGTGCTGGTAGGTCGACCGGGGAAGTTCGAAGTCGTGTTGTGAGAGTTCGAGCTGCTCCCGAATCCGCTTCAGTTCGTCCCCGATGTCCGGAACGATGTCGACGTTCGTGTTCCGGGGGGTTCCTTCGTATTCGTCTGCGCTGAGTGCCTTCCGTTCCGTGACGAAGCCGATTTCGGTGACGTACTTCTCGAAGTTCCGGCCACTGATTCGAAGCCGATAGCTGTCGTTGTGCCGCGGGTGGAGTTGCGACTCGATCCCGAGCCGGAGGAGCAGACTTCGGACGCCTTCGAGTAACTCACGGCTCATCGACGCAATCGTGATCTCGCGCTCCTTCTCCGAGACGGAGCACTCCCCGTCGACGTACGCTCTCAGGAACGCCCGCTGGATCGGCCGACTCGCCCCCAGAATCTGCTGTGGGACGCGTTGGCCTGCCGACCGCTCGAGGATTGCGGGTTCTATGTTTCTGAGGAAGTCGACGAATTCGCCTGAGTGGCAGCTAACGAACCCGACGTGCGGGGAGTCGTGGTGAGCCCGACGCTTACTACGCAGTCCCAACGACTCGATGCACGTCCGTGCGTCCGTCAGTATCTCCTCATCGGCATTTGTGATAACGACACTTCCACCGGCACCTGATGCTCGGTTGACGTAGCCTTCGCTGATGATATACCCGAGTAACCGGGACAACTCTGGTGTCAGCGACTTGGGTGTCTCGAGCGAGTTCGTATTGGGGTGATCGATACGACGATGCTCGATGTTCAGCGAGTCGTCAGCGTCCGGTCGAGTTCGACGCGGCACAGCGAGGAACTCCCCTTCTTCGAGCGTATCTGCCCGAACCGCATCGAGCGTCCCGTCGAGGTTCGCGAACAGCGGATGAGAGGGGGTGACCTCGACCTCTCGACCGCTCTCGGTCGTGATGCAGTACATCCGGTCTGGTGCCTCCCGCTTCCACACCTTCGTCGCCGTCGCGGGCTCGATTCGACCGTCGTCTGTGACCGACAGGACCTCGAAGTCGACCGGCTGATACACCCCGTCGTCGATTGGAACGGGATCGTCGAGGTGCTCTTCGACCAACTTCCCTAGCTGTTGCTCGGTTCCATCACCGAGTGTGACACTTGTATCAAAGCTCTGACACTTGCCCGTACCCGGGTCACCGATCATGAGAATGTGGATGTCCCCACGAATCCGCGACCCGTCCGGGAGCGACTTCCTGACCCCGGAGAACAGCTGCATGATGATGGCAAGTTTCTCGGTGTGGTAGCCCCAGATGGACGGCGCCATCGACTTGACCATCTTCTCGTAGATGTCGGGGTCCGAGGAGAGTTCGACGATGGCCTTCTCGTCCTCGTCGGAGATGTCCATCTCCTCGAACTGCTCGTCCTCGATGCGGATGGAGAGGCCCTCCATGTAGAAGTCGAAGATGGAGGACTTCTCCTGCTGGCTCCCCTGCTGTTCGAGGTGGAGGATGCCGGTGGCGGTGACGTGGTCGCCCGCGGTCACGCGGCCGGTGATGTCGTCCTCGATGTTCACGTCGATGGCCTGCGGCGTCTCGCCGCCGCGCAGGCCCTCGGGTGACTCCTGGATGCGGAGCTTCTGGGCGTCGACGAACTCCGACTGGTCGAAGTTTATCTTGAACGGGCCCTGTCGCTCGCACCCCTGACACTGGTGGGGTTCCTGGAAGTCGCCACCCGACTGCGGGATGCGGGTGAGCGTGCCGCAGCGCTGGCACTCGAACGCGGCCTCCTGCATCTTCGGGCGGACGTCGGTGGCCTTGCGGACGATACCCTGGACGGCGACGAGGTTGCCGACGTGGTCGGCGCGGATGTCGCGGATGCCGGTGGCCTCGCTGAGGTTCTCGACGCGGACGTGCGCGCCGCCGAGTTTCACGTCGACCGGGAGGTCGTACAGCCGCAGGGCCTCCTCTGCGTACTCGCGCATCTGGCCCGGCTTGGCGACGAAGTCGTCGGCGATGTCCGGGTCGTAGCGGTAGAGGTCGTTCCAGTCGAGGTAGAGCGAGCGCTGTTCGTTCGGGTACTTCTGGGCCAGTTCGCCGATCTCGTTCCGGTAGTAGTCGCGGTAGAACTCCTCGAAGCGGTCGATGAGTTCGGCGTCGTCCCCGATGGCCATCTGTTGGACGGGCTTGTGCTCCTTCGGCTAAGAACCTTGGCAAGCCGGGGTGGAAGTGGTCGACACCCCTCGGCTTCCGGTGGAGGGGGTCGTCACGACTCTCGGCCGAGCGCCCCGTCGGAGAAGCATTGATTCCGTTCGCGGACGACGTATGAGTCCATGCTCGACGACATCCTCGTCCCGACCGACGGCAGCGAGAGCGCGGCCACGGCCGTCAGCTACGCCAGCGATCTGGCGAACACGTACGGGGCGACCGTCCACACCCTGTGTGTCGCCGACGCCCGGACCCTCGAGAACGCGCCGCATCGAGAGCGGATGCGAGCGGACCGGGCCGACCTCGCCGAGCGGACCTGTGCGGAGTTCGCCGCGGCCGGTGTCCAGGCCACGCAGGCCGTCAGGACCGGTGTCCCGCACCGCGCCATCCTCGAGTACGCGACCGAAGCGGGGGTCGACCTCGTCGTGATGGGCACGCACGGTCGGACGGGGGTCGAACGCTATCTGCTCGGGAGCGTCACCGAGAAGGTCGTCCGGCTCTCCGACGTCCCCGTCCTGACGGTCAAGTCGATGGACGAGGACGCAGTCACGTACCCCTACGAGGACGTGCTGGTGCCGACCGACGGCAGTGACGGCGCGGCGGCGGCGACCGACCTCGCCGTCGACGTCGCGAGCACCTACGGCGCTCGGCTCCACGCCCTCTCGGTCGTCGACACGATGGCGATGGGACTCGACGTTCGCTCCGACGCCGTCGTCGACCGACTCGAAGCCGAGGCCCGGCGAGCGGTCGAGGCCGTCGAACGCAGGGCGGCCGACACGGCCGTCACTGGGACCGAGACGGCCGTCGAGTACGGGACGCCCCACGGTGCGATTCGCTCGTACGTGGAGGCGAACGGGATCGACCTCGTGGTGATGGGGACCCACGGACGGAGCGGTCTCGAACGGTACCTCCTCGGCAGCGTCGCCGAGAAGACGGTGCGGACCTCGCCGGCACCGGTGGTCACGGTCCGGCCTGCCGAGGGTGAGTGACCACGCGACGTGACGGTTCCGGGGCCGGGGCAGCCCCCGCCCCGAACGCTCGCCCCACCGCCCCTCCGCCGACCGAGATATGTGGCTGGAGACGCTAGGCGTGGCGATGGAGGAGCAGAACTGGTCGATACGAGCACGGCTCGAGCGGGTCGACGACCGGGTCGTCGGCCTCCTCGAACGGTACGGGCACCGCTTGCACCGGCGCTCGCTGGGACTGCTGTTCGTCTGGCTGGGCCTGCTCAAGCCGATGGGCCACGAGACGGCGACGTCCCTGCTCGCCCACACCATCTACTGGGGCTCGCCGGAGACGATGGTCGTGGTGCTGGGCTGGTGGGAGGTCGCCATCGGGCTCGCGATGCTCTACAAACCCACCGTCCGCGTCGCGCTGTTCCTGTTGCTCGTCCGGATACCGGGGACGATACTGGCGTTCGTCCTGCTCCCCGAGGTGACGTTCATCGAGTTCCCGCTGGTGCCGACCCCGGAGGGCCAGTACCTGCTGAAGGACCTGGTGCTGTTCTTCGCGGCGATGGCCATCGGCGGGGCCATCCGCCACGAGCACTCTTGAGACCGCTGCTGCCGACGGCCTCACTTGGCTCGCTTCACGACGAGCACCGGGACGTCGACCGTCCGGAGCACGGCAGACGCGACACTGCCCAGCACCTGTCGGCCGAGCCCCGACCGGCCGTGTGACCCCATGACGATCAGGTCGACGTCGTGCTCCTCGACGTACGCCCTGACGCCGGCAGCGGCACCGTCGAACGAGGTCGTCCGTTCGACGGCCGTCTCGACGGGCAGGTCCGGGGCGGACGCCTCGATTCGCTCCACGACGCTGTCGACGGCTTCTCGACCCCTCGCGTCGAGCCGTTCGAGGAACTCCTTCTCGAGCCCACCGGCCCCGAACGCGCCGCCAGCGGCCTGGACGTCCACCACGTTCAGCACGTCGATGGTCGAGTCGAACTGCCGGGCGACGGCCACTCCGTGCGGGACCGCGACCTCGGCGTTCTCGCTCCCGTCCGTCGTCAGGAGGACGCGTCCGTATCCGGCCCCGCCGTCGTGGTCCTCGCCGGGGACCACGAGCACGGGGACGTCACTCCGGTGGAGGACCTGCTCGGTGACGCCGCCCAGGAGTCGCCGCCCGAGTCCGGTCACGCCCTGCCGGCCGACGACGACGAGGTCCGCGTCCTGTTCGTCGGCGACCCGGGTGATCTGGACGGCGGGCTTGCCGTCCACCAGACGCGTGGTGACGGGCTGCCCGAGCTCCGAGGCCAGTCCTTCGACCTCTTCGAGGGCTTCCGCTCCCCGTGCACGCAGCTGGTCTCGTTCGGCGTCCGTCTCCGTGAGTCGGAGTGCGCCGTGCTCGACGACGGAGAGCACGTGGACCGTCGCGTCGAAGGCGCGGGCGAGGCGGAGGCCCCGCCGTGCTGCTCGTCTCGCTTCGTCACTGCCGTCCACGGCGATCACGATCCGGTCGTACATGTTACCGAGACCTGACGGGCGACGGTCTTGACCGTTTGGCACCGCCGTCGGACGGGACGGCCGACGCCGCTCGCTCGCCCGGCCGGACGACGAGGCCGCTGAGGACGCCGCTGGCCCCGTCCACCCCTACTCGGTCGGTGCCCGTCCCCGTGCCTCGGCGACCACTGCGGGTCGGGCGACGAACTCGGCGGCGACCCACTCCCCTTCGTAGGTCACCTCGCACGCCCCACGCTCGCGAACCCATGCGAGGAACGACTCCGTCTCCGGTGCGTTCGGTAGGCGGAAGGTGGCCCGGTCGGTCGGCAACCGCGCTGCGACCGCCCGGCGCAGTCGGTCGACCCCGGTCCCGTCACGGGCGCTCACGGGGACGCCCTCGCCGCCATCGAGCAGGTCCGCGACCACGTCCCGGCGGGCGTCGAGCGCCCCCGGTTCGAGCGCGTCGACCTTGTTCAGCGCGACCACCGGGTCGGCCACGTCCAGCGCGTCCAGCGACACCCGGACCTTCTCGCGCACCCGGTCGACCGGGTCGCTCGCGTCGACCACCAGCACCGGTACGTCCGCCCCCGACACCGCCGAGAGCGTCGTCCCGAACGACTCGACCAGGTCGTGTGGCACCCCGTCGAGCAGGCCGACCGTGTCGGTGAACACCGCGGGCCGGCCACCGAGGCTGCCGCGCCGGGTCGTCGTCTCCAGCGTGACGAACAGGTCGTCGGCCACGGGCGTACTGTCGGGCGCGTCGTCGTGTCCCGCCGTTCCGCCGGCCTCCTCGACCGACATCCCGTCGGCGAGTCGGTGGAGCAGGGTCGTCTTCCCGGCGTTGGTGTACCCCGCGAGCGCGACCAGTCCGAGGCCGGCCGCCCGCCGCTCCTCGCGTCGCTCGGCCGCCTCGTCGGCCAGCGCGGCCAGTTTCGTCTCGATGCGGTCGACGCGTCGCTCGGCGTCGAGGACGGGCGAGCCCTTCTCCGTCGCCTCGTTCAGCAGCGACTCCTCGGTGGCCTGCCGGAGCCGCGGGAGTTCGTAACGCAGCGTGGCGGCCTCCACCTGCAGGGCGGCCCGACGGTCCGCGCTCCCGGCAGCGAAGATGCCGAGGACGAGCCGGTACCGGTCTACCAGTTCCGTCCCGGCCGGGAGCCGGTCGAGCAGGTTCGCGTACTGGCCGGGCGTCAGGCCGCCGTCGACCAGTACCGCGTCGGCGTCCGTCTCGGCCGCCCGCTCGGTCAGCGTCTCGGCCTTCCCGCGGCCCAGCCACGTCCCCGGGTCCTCACGGCGTCGCTGGGTGACGCTCCCGACGGGGTCGTACCCCGCCGCCTCGGCCAGTCGTTCGAGTTCGGTCGTGTCCGGTTCCGTGTGGGCGTCGCGCGCGACTCGTGCCGCGAGGACCGCGCGTCCGCCCTCGATGCGTATCGCGTGTCGTGACATCTGATTCGTGAGTGGGTCGCCACCCACGGCACGCGGGTGCGGCGGGTGGCGCGTCGGCTGGAGAGCGATGCTCGTACCGACGGACACCGGCCCGCGAGCGGCCCCCGTCAGCGGGGGGCAGGAGAGGGGATCATCGACCGAAGCGTGTCGACGGGGCCACAAGAGCGTTCGGGCGGAGTGAGATAGCGTGACACGACTGCCGGTGGCGCGGGGTACTTGCCCCTGTACGCCCTAGGACTGCCGATGACCGACACGAGCGACCCGGCGGGGGGAGGCGGGGAGCGACCGCGCGACGCCGCGCCACGACTCGCGGCGGCCGTCGCCGACCACTTCGCAGGCGAGGGGTACGCCGCCGTCCGCCCGAACGACCGGGCCGAAGGTGACTTTCACCTCCGGCCGACCGGAGAGGCCGCACGCTTCGGCGCGGGGGAGGTGGTCGTCGACGAACTCCCGAGCGCGGACCCGACCGTCGTCGTCGACGCGGTGGCCGCCGCCGCGAAGCGCGGCCGGTTCGCCCTCCTCGCGGCGGACCCGGACACCGCGAGCGAGGCCCACGCCGTCCTCACTGACCCGCCGGGCGCCGCGAGCGCCGACGACGACGGCCTGCGGACCTTCTACCACGTCCCCGACCGCCTCCGGGTCGGGAGCGACGGCTTCGGCGCCGTCCGTGCGGACGGCGACCTCGTCTGGCGCGAGACCCACGAGGCGGGCGGTGTCACCGCCGAGGAGCGGACCCGCATCGTCCTCGAGGCTGACGGGAAGGTACAGGCCGCCTTCGACGCCTACACCGACCTCGCCTGCCCGGCCCCGACGGCGTTCCCCTACGCCTACCGGCGCGGCGCGGACAAGCGCATCCACGTCACGAAGGCGGGCCGCGAGGTGGGGGTCTACAACTCCATCCGCGAGCTGAAGGCCGACGCCTACGTCCCCGTGCCGGACCCGCTCGTCCCCGAGGTCCACCTGCCGGACGGGGCGGAGTTGGCCGGTCGGTGGGCTATCGCCGCCGTCACCGACGGCGACGTCGAACTGCACACCGAGTGATCGGTGGCCGTCGTGAGGGCGGCCGCGTGCGTTCTCGCGCAAAAAAGTTCCCCGAGCCGGCAGATTGCTTTCGGCACGACGAACTTCAATATCGCGTTAGACAATCTTAACAGCCCAAAGCACGAACCCCACAGACATGAGCAGGACCAGCAAGGACTGGTGGCCCGAGCAGCTGAAACTGGCCGTTCTCGACCAGAACGCCCGTGACAGCGACCCGATGGGCGACGACTTCGACTACGCCGAGGAGTTCCAGAAACTCGACCTCGAGGCGGTGAAAGCGGACATCGAGGAGACCCTGACCACCTCGCAGGACTGGTGGCCGGCGGACTACGGCCACTACGGCCCCCTGATGATCCGGATGGCGTGGCACAGCGCCGGGACCTACCGGACCAGCGACGGCCGCGGCGGCGCGGCCGGCGGGATGCAGCGGCTCGCCCCGCTCAACAGCTGGCCCGACAACGCCAACCTCGACAAGGCCCGACGCCTCCTCTGGCCGGTCAAGCAGAAGTACGGCAAGCAGCTCTCGTGGGCCGACCTCATGATCCTCACCGGCAACGTCGCGCTGGAGTCGATGGGGTTCGAGACGTTCGGCTTCGCCGGCGGCCGCGAGGACGCCTACGAGCCCGACGAGGGCACCTGGTGGGGCCCCGAGAGCGAGTTCGAGGCCAACGAGCGCTTCGACGAGCCCGGCGGCATCCAGGAGGGCCTCGGCGCCTCGGTCATGGGTCTCATCTACGTGAACCCCGAGGGGCCGGACGGCAAGCCCGACCCGGAGGCCTCCGCGAAGAACATCCGTCAGACGTTCGACCGGATGGCGATGAACGACGAGGAGACGCTCGCACTCATCGCCGGCGGCCACACGTTCGGGAAGGTCCACGGCGCCGCCGAGGGCGAGGGGAACCTCGGTCCCGAGCCCGAGGCCGCTCCCATCGAGGAGCAGGGCCTCGGCTGGAAGAACAGCTACGGCGAGGGCAAGGGCGACGACACCATCACCAGCGGTATCGAGGGGCCGTGGACGGCCGCCCCCATCGAGTGGGACTTCGACTACCTGAACAACCTCTTCGAGTACGAGTGGGAGCCGCACAAGGGCCCCGGCGGCGCGTGGCAGTGGAAGCCCAAGGGCGCCGACGAGGAGGCCATCGAGAAGGCCCCCGAGGCCCACGGCGACGGCGAGCAGACCCCGATGATGCTCACGACCGACATCGCGCTCATCCGGGACCCGGACTACCGGGAGATCGCCGAGCGGTTCCGCGACAACCCGATGGAGATGGTCGACGCCTTCGCCAAGGCGTGGTACAAGCTCACGCACCGTGACATGGGCCCGCCGTCCCGTTTCCTCGGCCCGGAGGTCCCGGACGAGGAGATGCTGTGGCAGGACCCGCTCCCCGAGGCCGACTACGGCACCATCGACGAGGAGGCGGCCGAACAGCTCAAGGCCGAGATCCTCGAGACCGACCTCTCGATCTCCGACCTCGTCGAGACCGCGTGGGCGTCGGCGTCGACGTACCGCGACAGCGACAAGCGCGGCGGCGCGAACGGCGCTCGTATCCGCCTCCGCCCGCAGCGCGACTGGGAGGTCAACGACCCCGAACAGCTCTCGCGGGTGCTCGACACGCTCCGCGAGGTCCGGGAGGAGTTCAACGCCTCGCGCTCGGACGGGACGCAGGTCTCGCTGGCCGACCTCGTCGTGCTCGGCGGTAACGCGGCCGTCGAGCAGGCGGCGGCCGACGCCGGCTACGACGTGACGGTCCCGTTCGAGCCGGGCCGCGTCGACGCCAGCCAGGAACAGACCGACGTCGAGTCCTTCGAGGCGCTCAAGCCGAAGGCCGACGGCTTCCGCAACTACCTCTCGGACGAGGCCGACGCCACCCCCGAGGAGATGCTGGTCGACAAGGCCGACCTGCTCGACCTGACGCCGGCCGAGATGACCGTGCTCGTCGGCGGGATGCGCGCGCTCGGGGCGAACTACGACGACTCGGACCGCGGCGTCTTCACGGACGAGCCGGGGACGCTCACCAACGACTTCTTTGTCAACGTCCTCACGATGGACAACGCGTGGGAGCCCGCCGAGGACGAGGCCGGCGTCTACCTGGTCCGCGACCGCGAGACGGGCGAGGTCGAGTGGGAGGCCACTCGCACCGACCTCGTCTTCGGGTCGCACTCACGCCTCCGCGCCATCTCGGAGGTCTACGGCGCCGAGGACGGCGAGGAGAAGCTCGTCGAGGACTTCGTGGACGCGTGGCACAAGGTCATGACGCTCGACCGGTTCGACCTGGAGTGAGGTAGAGCGGTCGCTGTCTCGGCCTCGATCCTCTCACACCGGCCAGTTCCGCTCGAGCTCGAACTCGCTGGCCTCGTTGATGCGCGGGTCCGGTTTCGCCGGCGGCTCCACGCGGAGCGATATCGACCGGGCGAAGCGGTCGGCGTCGACGGCGTAGCAGGTGTCGCTATCGCGGTGGTAGACGACGTAGGCGTCGACACCCGCCTTCGACTCGGGTTTCAACCGCAGGCAGCCACGCGAGCACCACCCGGGGACGACGGCGACGCGCCGGAAGCCGTCTTCGGCCGCCGCGAGCAGGTCGTACGGGACCGACCCGTCGTGGACGACACCGACCGGGACGCCGAGCGACTCGAACCGGGCGACTGCGGCACCGACGGCCGGCCTCGGGCTGGCGTTCGGCACCCCGTCCGGGGGCCAGACTGCCTCGAGCCGATAGTCCTCGGCGAAGCGGGTGTCGTGCTGGATCTGTTCGGGCTCGTCGGTTCGGAGCGAGAGCGACGCACCGAACTCGTCAGCCGCGACGAGGTACGTCTGCTCGCGTGAGGGGTCGTAGAGCGCGTAGTAATCGGTCGTACGGAGGCCACTCTGGAGATCTCCAGCCCGCAGCCGTCCGCCCTGCTCGCTCACGCGGCCAAGTCTGACACGTATCAGCCTCCCTTCGCCCGTCTCGACGATGTACACGTCGTCACTCTCGGTGCGATAGACCGAGGCTCCGAGTGCGTCGAACGCCTCGGTGACCGCCTGAACCGCCCCGTTGCCCGGTACAGGCTGTACGCGCTCGTCGGTGTCCGGAGGCCAGTTCTCGTCGAACAGGTACGCGCTCGCGTCGTTGATCTTCGGGTCGGTCTGCTTCGGCGCTTCTACCCTGAGGGCCATCGACGACCCGACCCTCGACTCGGGGACGATATAGAGCGTCTCGAGGTCGTCTGAGTACACGAGGAAGTAGTCCACGTCGTCCTCGTATGGTTTGTAGACGTTCCCCTGGGAGTTCGTGTGCGTCGAGACGCCGTCGAACACGACGGTTCCGCGCTCGAACCGCCCGGTCTTGACCTGTAACTTCAGTAGCGCTCCACCGGGTGTCTCGGCGACCACGTCGTACCGCTCGTTGTCGCCGAACGGCCGCGAGACTGGTATCCCCCGCCGCTTCAGCTCTGCGACGACGACGGCCTCGGTGAGTTCGCCCTTCCGATGACTCTCCATCTCTACGCACTGTGCTATCGGTTTCGTATTTGAACGTGCGGCGCGAGAAGAAACTGGATGGGGCCGCCCGGATTCGAACCGGGGTCACGAGCACCCAAGGCTCGGAGTATACCACTAACCCACGGCCCCGCAGATAGAGTATATCGCCGGCGTAACCAAAGCGTTTCGTTCCGACTACGGCGTCACACCGTACAGCCCCGCGATACCCAGCGTCGTCACCGCCGCGAACACCAGCTGGAGCGGCGTGCCCACCTTCACGTAGTCCGTGAACCGGTAGCCGCCCGGGCCGTAGACGAAGAGGTTGGTCTGGTAGCCCACCGGCGTCATGAACGCCGTACTCGCCGCGAACGTCACGGCGAGGACGAACGCGAACGGGTCGCCGCCCACCTGCAGGGCGGTCTCGAACGCGACCGGGATCATCAGGACGACGCTGGCGTTGTTGCTGATGACGTTCGTCAACAGCGCCGTGACGAGGTAGAGCACCGCGACCACGCCGAGCAGGGGGAGCGACCCGGCGCTCCCCACCACGAGGTCGGCGATGAAGTCCGCGCCGCCGGTCTCCTCCATCGCGATGCCGAGCGGGATGACGCCCGCGAGCAGGAAGATGACGTCCCACTGGATGGAGTCGTACACCTCGGTCGGCTTCAGACAGCCCGTCACGACCATCGCCACCGACCCCGCCAGCGCCGAGACGACGATGGGGAGGATGTTCAGGGCGGCGACGCCGACGACGGCCGCGACGATGCCGACGGCGACGGGGATCTTCGACTTCTGGAAGTCGGGGCGCTGGACCTCCTGGGCGACGATGAAGTTCCGGTTGGTGTTCAGCCGTTCGATGGAGTCGCTCGTCGCCTGCACCAGCAGCGTGTCGCCGACGCGGAGCTGCAGGCGGTCCATCCGCTGGCGGATGACCTCGCCGCCGCGGCGGAGTGCGAGCACCGTCGCGTCGTAGCGCTGGCGGAAGTTCGTGGAGGCGAGTGACTCGCCCGCGAGAGACGAACCGGGGGCGACGACCACCTCGACGAGGTTCTGGCCCCCCTCGGCCTGCTCCAGTTCGGCCTCGTCGACGATGACGTCGGAGACGAGGTCCAGGCCCTCGGCGTCGATGAGGTCGACGAGCGTGTCGCGGTCGGTCCGGACGGCGAAGACGTCGCCCGCCTGTATCACCTTGGGCGCAAGCGGCTCGAGGAACACCTGGTTCCCGCGGATGAGCTGGACGAGGTCGACGTCGAAGTCGGTCTCCTCCAGTCCGGTCTGGATGGTCTGGCCGACGAGTGGGGAGTCCTCGCGCACGACCACCTCGGTGAGGTAGTCGGCCATCCCGAACTCCTCGGTCAGGTCGTCCTCCGCGCGGATACGCTCGGGGAGGAGGTACCGGCCGACCGTCAGCAGGTAGACGACGCCGAAGACCGAGACGAGCGCCCCGAGCGCGGTGAACTCGAACATCGAGAACGGGCGGCCCTGGATGCGGGCGAAGATGTCCGAGGCGAGGATGTTGGTGGAGGTGCCGATGACGGTGAGCATCCCGCCGAACATCGAGGCGTACGAGAGCGGGATGAGGAGTTTCGAGGGCGAGGTCTTCCCCTCGTGGGCGAGGTCGGTCACCATCGGGAGGAGGATGGCGACGGCGGCGGTGTTGTTGATGAACCCCGAGATGGGGCCGACCAGGCCCATCGTCGCGCCGAGCTGACGGGAGACGGACTCCTTCGTGAACCGGGCGACGCGGGCCCCGAGCATCTGGACGATGCCGGTCCGCTGGACGCCGGCGCTCAGGATGAACATCGCCAGCACCGTCAGCGTCGCCGAGGAGGAGAACCCGGAGAGCCCCTCGCTGGCCGATATCTGCGTGAGGTTCAGCGGCCCGTCCGTCCCGAGGACCATCAGCGCCACCATGATGCCGATGGCGGTGACGTCGATGGGGACGGGTTCCGTCGCGAACAGCACCAGTGCCACGACGATGATGGCGAACACGACCAACATGCCGGGGGTCACTGGAGCGAGTGCCACGGGCGGAGGACGCCGCCGGGTGGCAAAAAACTCCCGGCAGGGCGCCGCCGTCCGCCCTCGTCGGTTCGGTCCCGTGGGGTCGCTACTCGTCGCCCCCCTCGTCCTCCTCGAGGAAGCCGTGGTACGGACAGACGTACTCGTCCCGGATGATCTGCTCGTCGACGATGTCGAGGCCGAGTTCGTCGAGCTCGCGCGCGATGCGGTTGAGGTCGTCGTGGGTCTGACCGATGGCGTTCACGTAGACGTTCCGCTTGCCGGTCATGATCTCGCGGACGGCGGTGACGCCGTGGACCTCGCGGGCCCGGTCGGCGAGCGCGTCGCGGTCGGTCACCGGCGCCGTACAGATGATCTTGGTGTAGAGCGGATAGCCGGCGAGGTCGTAGTCGATGTCGATGTGGTAGCCGCGGATGATGCCGCTGTCCTCGAGCTTGTTGATGCGGGTCCGGACGGTGCTCGCGGAGAGGCCGAGCCGCTCGGCGATGTCGTTCGAGGAGGTCCGACGGGCGTCCTGCTGGAGGTAGTAGAGGATCGATCGGTCCGTGGAGTCGAGTTCGCCGTCTCTCATTCGACAGCGACGGTCACGCTCGGACGGTAATCACTCTTGTCTCCCGTCGTCCGGTCGCCGCTCGTCCCGTCGCGCTCCTCCCGACCCTCCTCACCGACCGCCCTTCGAGACGGTTAGTGTGTAATAGGGCATCTAGATTGACGAACTGTCGAAGAAAGCAGGCTACTTATGGCGTTCCGTCTGCAAGTGGGGATACACACCGGACCCGACGACGACATGAGACTCAGACAGGAGCGACTCGACGGCGACTCGCGCGACGGGGCGGGCGAGTACGTCGTCCTCGGCGGCGGACGACTGGGGGCATCGATAGCGAGACGGCTTCGGGCGGCCGGCCACGCGGTCACGCTGGTCGACGAGCGACAGGACGCGACCGACCTGCCGGGCGTCTGTGGGGACCCGAGCGACCGCCGGGTGCTGGCACGGGCCGGGCTCTCCGAGCGCTCGACGGTCGTCGTGGCGACGCGACGCGACCGCCGGAACCTCCTCGTCGCACAGCTCGTGCGGACCCGGTTCGCGGTGCGAGAGGTCCTCGTGCTCGTGAACACGCCGGACCGGCGTGACCTCGTCGCGGAGACGGGGCACGAACCGGTCTGCGTGACGAGCGTCGTCTCTGAGGCCGTAACCGAGCGCCTCGACGGGCTGTCGACCGACCGGGAGCGTGCGGGATGAAGGAACTCGAACGCGACCTCGGTCTGCCGTCGGTGCTCGCCATCAGCATCGGAGCGATGATCGGTAGCGGCATCTTCATCCTGCCGGCGCTGGCGCTGGAGATCGCTGGGCCGCTCGTCGTCGTCGCCTACGCCCTCGCGGGCCTGCTGGTCGTCCCGGCCGCCCTCTCGAAGTCCGAGATGGCGACGGCGATGCCCGAGGCCGGCGGGACCTACATCTACATCGAGCGAGGGATGGGGCCGCTGCTCGGCACCGTCGCCGGCGTCGGGACGTGGTTCTCGCTCTCGTTCAAGGGAGCGCTCGCGCTCGTCGGCGGCGTGCCGTACCTCCTCCTCCTGTTCGACCTGCCGCTGAAGCCCGTCGCCATCGGGCTGGCCGGCCTGCTGATACTGGTCAACGTCGTCGGCGCGAAACAGACCGGGCGGCTCCAGCTCGCCATCGTCGTCGTGATGCTGGCGGCGCTGGGCTGGTTCACCGCCGGGAGCGTGGCCGGCGTCGAACGGGCCAACTTCGCGGGCTTCTTCGACGCCGGCGTCGGTGGCCTGCTCGCCGCCACGGGACTGGTGTTCGTCTCCTACGCAGGCGTGACCAAGGTCGCCAGCGTCGCCGAGGAGGTGGAGAACCCCGGGCGCAACATCCCGCTGGGCATCCTCGGCTCGCTCGTGTTCACGACGGTGCTGTACGTCGCCATCGTCGCCGTCCTCGTGGGCATCACGGACCCCGGCAGCGTCGCCGGGTCGCTGACGCCGGTCGCCGTCGCCGCCGAGGTCTCCCTCGGACAGGTGGGCGTGGTCGCCGTCATCCTCGCGGCCGTGCTCGCGCTGGTCTCGACGGCCAACGCCGGCATCCTCTCCTCGTCGCGCTACCCGTTCGCGATGAGCCGCGACAAGCTCGTCCCCGAGGCGCTCTCCGCGGTGGACGGACGGTTCGGGACGCCCGTCAACGCCATCACGCTGACCGGCGCGACGTTGCTGGTACTCATCGCGTTCGTCCCCATCCTCGAGATCGCGAAACTGGCGAGCGCGTTCCAGATTCTCGTGTTCGCGCTCGTCAACGTCGCCCTCATCGCCTTCCGCGAGGGGAGCGACGAGTACACCCCCGAGTTCCGCTCGCCGCTCTACCCGTGGGTGCAGGTGTTCGGCGTGGTGACGGGGCTCGCTCTGCTCACCCAGATGGGGCCGGTCGCCATCGGCGGCGCCGTCGCCATCACCGTCGGGAGCGCGCTCTGGTACCTCGCGTACGTCCGCCCGCGGGTCGACCGGGAGGGGGCCGCCACCGACGCCATCCGCCGACAGGTCGGCCGGCAGGCGCTCGGTGAGGTCGAGTCCGAGCGGCGCGCCCCGCCCCGCGAGGTGCTCGTCGCGTTCACGAAACGGGTCGACGAGTCACGCGAGCGGGCGCTCGTCTCGCTCGCGGCCGACCTCGTCCGACCGGACGACGGCCGTGTCACCGCGGTCAGGTTCGAGGAGGTGCCCGACCAGGTGCCGCTCGACGCCGCGACCGACCAGTCGGCCGCCGACCGCTCGTTCGAGCGCCGGATGGCCGCGCTCGCCGCCGACCTCGGCGTCGACGTCGAGGCCGACGAGGTGGTCAGCCACGACACCAAGCACGCGGTGGTGAACGCCGCCGCCCACCGCGGGGTCGACAGCATCGTCGCGGAACACGAACCGCTCCGACTCCGCTCGCGGCTGGTCGGTGACCCCATCGACTGGGTCGTCCGGCACGCGCCCTGTGACGTGCTGCTGGTCGACAACCGAGGCTACGACGACCCGACCGACGTCTCGCTCCTGGGTGACGGCAGCACGTTCGCCCCCGTGACGGTGAACACCGCCGAGGCCATCGCTCGGGGCGACGACGGCGAGCTCTCGCTCTGGTTCCCCGACGGGACCGGGACCGACCGGCAACGACGGACGTTCGAGGCGTACGCCGCCGAACTCTCCGGACTGCTCTCGGTCCCGGTCCGGACCCGCTGGCTCCGGACCGACGGCGGCCGACCGACCCGACCGGACCTCCTCGTGCGCCGCGGGAGCGACGACCGGCTCCACGACGCGCTGTTCGAGGACCGCGTCCCGACCCCCGGCTGTACGACGGTCACGGTCTACCCCCACGAGTCGCGTCGTCCCTCGTTCGGACGGCGACTGCTCGAACGACTCTCGCTCTGACTGGCGCTGGTCCCCATCGCTTCGGCCCCCCGGCCCCCTCGCCCGCGACTCAGTGTTCGTCCATCAACTCGACGTCCGCCACCACCTCGTAGGGGTGGCGTCCCTGCCGGATGCCGTCTAACATCACGAACGCCTCGTCGGGCGCGAGGAAGTGCCGACAGACGACGTTCCCCATCGGCGTCGGCTCCAGCCCGTCGATGAAGCCGAACTCGATGAGCTTGGCGAGCGCGTGCCGGGTCGGCACCTCGCCGACCATCCGGTCGTTGAGCGACTTCGCGCGCTTGCCCGCGACGACGAGGTTCGCCAGCGTCTCCTCGACGGCTGCCGACTCCTCGTAACGCGTGACGACGGGCTCCATCTCGCCTTTCAGCAGTCGGAACGCCGTCTCGTCCTCCGTCTCCTCCTGCGAGCTGTGGTACGTGCAGTCCGGCTCGACGAGGAGGTAGACGGTGCCCTCGTCGTGGTAGTCTGGTCGGCCGGCCCGCCCGAGCATCTGGGAGAACTCCTGTACCGTGAGCCACTCGATACCCATCGCCAGCGAGTCGAAGACGACCTGCGAGGCGGGGAAGTCGACACCGGCGGCGAGCGCCGCCGTCGTCACGACCGCGGCGAGGTCCTGGTCCGCGAACTGGCGTTCGACCTGTTTCCGCCGGCCGTAGTCGAGGCCGGCGTGGTAGGGGGCCGAGGAGTACTCCAGTTGTCGGGAGATCTCGTGACAGCGCCGGCGCGAGTTGGTGAAGATGATTGTCTGGCCGCGGTACCCCTTCGAGGACTTCGAGTCGAACGCCCGCCTGACGAGCTTGTTCTCTATCTCGGTCTTCTCGCGGCCGTCGGCGGCGAACGTGACGTGGCGCTCGATCGGGACCGGTCGCTCCTCGAACTCGATGAGCGTCGCCTCGAGCTGCTGGCTCAACTCCTCGGGGTTCCCGACCGTCGCGGAGAGGTAGATCCACTGGCTGTTCTGGTTTCGCTGTTCGGTATAGTACTTGAGCCGCGAGATGAGCCCGTCCAGCCGGTGGCCCCGTTCGTCCTCGCCCAGCGTGTGGACCTCGTCGATGACGACGGTGCCGATGTCGCCGAGGTCACGGCCGGTCCGGAGCGCGTGGTCGATCCCCTCGTACGTGCCGACGATGATGTCGGCGTTCGGGTCGAAGCGGTTGCCGTCGTCGTTGATGCGCGAGGCGCCGACGCGGATGGAGACGTTCGCGATGTCGCCGTAACGCTCCTGGAACGACTCGTGTTTCTGGTTGGCGAGGGCGACGAGGGGGACGAGGAAGAGCATCTTCCCCTCGCCCTCCAGCACGCGGTTCACGCCCGCGAGTTCGCCGATGAGGGTCTTCCCGGTCGCCGTCGCGCTCACGACCAGCTGGTCGCGGCCGTCGAGCGCGCCGTTGTCGACGGCGAGCGACTGGACCGGGAGCAGGGTGTCGAACCGGTCGCGGACCTTGCGCATCAGGTTCGGGTGCAGGTCGAGCGTCTCGACGTCGACGAGGTCCACCTCGTCGGTGGTCGCGGAGATGGTGTCGAACCGGGTGAGGTCCGGGTCGAGGTTCCCCGAGAGGAGGTTCTTGATGCGTTCGAGGTCCCCCACCTCGAGCAGGAGCTCCTCGAGTCGCTTCCGGGCGCCCGAGCGCAGGCCGCGGAACTCGGCCTCCCGCTCCAGTTCCCGCATCGCGCAGTCCGGGCAGATGAACTCCCCGTCGGCCCGGATGGCCGTCTCGTCGGTGATGGGCGCGTAGCGCCCGGCGTTCGCGCAGTACCGGCAGGTCCGGACGACCTTCGCCTCGAGCTGGTAGCCGTCGAGCAGCGCCCGGAGTTCGTCCCGTCCCCCCCGCGAGGTCTGTTCGGAGATACGGATGCGACGGGCGCGGCGCGCGATGTCGACGAACTGGTCCGGCGAGCGCAGGTCCTCGTCGTCGCCGGCCTTCACGCGGAGACGGGCCGGGCGGGGCCCGGCGTCGGTCTGCTTGACCTCGAGCGAACCGTGGAGGACCCGGCGGCCGTCGCGTTCGACGCCGACGACGTACGTCCCGTCTCGCTCGTGGAGGAACAACGTCTCCACCTCGGCGACCTGCTGTGACACGGCGACAGGTAGACCACGGGCGCACTTGACTCGCCCGATGTGCTCGACCCGTCACCCTAGATTTAAATTACACGGTTCACAAAGCGAAACGTACCGTGGGGCTCTCGGACATCGCGGCCGGTATCGAGGTGACCACCGAGCAACGCGAGCGTGGCGTGGCGAGCGTCGACGACACCGAGGCCGACCTCGCCGAACGACTGGGCGCGTACGACTCGGCGCTGCCCTGTCCGGCGAGCGCGGCGGCCACGCTCGTGGAGGCCTACGCCGGTGGGAAGTCGGTCGGTGCGGCCTCGCGGGTCGCCGGACTGGTCCCCGCCACCGGCGCGCGGGCGCTCCACCGCCTCGGCGAACCGGTCTGCCCGCTCTCGCCGGTCGAACGCGACGTGGTCCGTGACTTCCTCGACGCCCGTGTGGGTCGGACCGACGCCGTCGCGCTCGTCGGAAGCGAGACCGAGTTCGCGCTCGGCGTCTACTGCGAGACGCACGACCCGATTCCGGGCGCCGTCGAGGCGCTGGAGGGGGCGCTCGCCGTCGAACGGGCCGACCCGCTGGCCGACGCTCGGAGCGACGTGGGCGACCTGCTATAGCAGGCCGTCGAGCAGGCCGGACTCCTCGCGCTCGACCTCGACCTCGAACACCACCTCGGTGGCCTCCGCCACGCCCGTGGCGAACGCCTCGTCGTCGAACACGGCCGGCGCGTCGGCCACACCAGTCGGTCCCGCGGGGACGTGTGCGTCGGCCCGCTCGACCACCCTGCCGCCCCGGTTCGAGAGTTCGAACTCGGCGGGGGCGTCCACGTCCCGCAACCGCCCGGCCATCCGCGGGAGGGCGTCGGCCCCACGGCGCGTGTCGGGGGTCACGAGCACCCGCCGGTCGGCGGTCGTCACCGCCGCCACCGACTGGTTCGCCGCGACCGGTGGTACGTCCAGCAGGACGCGGTCGAACCGCTCGGCCGCCTCGCCCACGAGCCGCTCGAACTCACGGGCGGCGTCGGGCGTCTTTGCGCGTGCCACGCGCTCGAACGGGGCGAACGCCGGGCAGAACGCGACCCGGCCGGGGGCGTCGAAGAACGGGTCCGCCAGCCCGTCGGCCAGCGGTCGCTCCTCGGTACAGAGTGCGGTCACGTCGGGGTCGATACGGCCGGTGACGTACTGGGCCAGCCCCTGCGTCGCGTAGGCGGCGTCGAGCACGCAGACGTCCTCGCCCTCCCGAGCGAGCAGCGCGGCGAACTCCACGCACAGGCGCGTCGTCCCCGCCCCACCCGTGGCGCCGACGAGCGCCGTCGTAGTTGCGTTCACACCTCTCCTGGTGTAATTTTCGCACAAAAAGCTTCGGAATCAGGTGGCTACTGCGCGTCGCGGATGGCCTGCTGCACGTCGTCGAACGTGTCGTCGTCGAGTTCGGGTCGGGCCCAGTCCAGCGCGTGGAGCATCCCCGCCCCGTCGCCCTCCTCGCGTGGGACGATGTGGACGTGCAGGTGGGGTACCTCCTGTCCGGCCGCGGGGCCGTCGTTGACGGCGACTGTGGTGCCATCGGCGTCCACGGCGTCGCGCACGGCCGGGGTGAGTTCGGCCGCCCGCTGGAAGACGGTGGGGGCCACCTCCGGCAGGTCGGCCACCTGCTCGCCGTGTTCTTTCGGGATGACGAGCGTGTGGCCCTCGGCGAGCGGGTTCACGTCGAGGAACGCGAGCACCTCGTCGTCCTCGTAGACCGTTCGGTTGGGGATGTCGCCCGCGACGATGCTACAGAAGATGCAGTCCTCGCTCATACCGGGGTGCTCTCGCGCCGCGGGCAAGAGCGTTTCCCGCGTGCGGCTCGGGACGACTGCGGTGGCGCGCGCCGTGAGCAGCTGTCGCGGTCTCGGTTGTACCGCGAGTCGCCCGCCGACACGCCTCGTCCTCGACGAACGCCTCCTCCCACGGAACGCTCTTGTGGGCGGCCACCGACCTCCCGACGATGACACCGGAGGCCGACCCGGAACCCCACGACGCGGCCCCACAGCCGGACCCGAACGAGGCGGTCGTCCCCGACACGCCCGACACCGTGGACTCCCGATTCCGCGGTGCCACCGACTGCCACGTCCACCTGATGCCCGCCCGACTGATGGCGGCCATCCGCGACTCGCTCCACGACGTCGCCGGGTGGGAGTTCCCGCACCCCGTCGACCGCGAGTCGATGGAGGGGTTCCTCCGGGGCCACGGCGTCGCGCGCTACTGTGCGCTCCCGTACGCCCACAAGCCCGGCATCGCCGCCGACCTGAACGACTGGGTGCTCGCCCGCGCCGCCGAGTCCGAGATGTGCGTCCCGTTCGCCACCGTCCACGGCGAGGACAGGGTGGGCGAGGTGGTCCGCGACGCCTTCGAGGCGGGCGCGCGCGGCCTCAAGTTCCAGTGCCCGGTGCAGGAGTGCGGCCCCGCGGACCCGCGTCTCGACCCGGCGTTCGAACTCGCCGCCGAGTACGACCGGCCCGTCCTCTTCCACGCCGGCACCGCGCCGATGTTCGAGGACTCACCGCACGTCGGCGTCGACCAGTTCCGCACCTTCTGCGAGTCCTACCCCACGGTCCGGGCCTGCTCGGCGCACATGGGGACGTTCGAGCACGAGCAGTTCTTCGACGTCCTGCGGGACCACGAGAACGCCTACCTCGACACCTGCTTCGCGATGTCCACCGCCGCCCCGGAGTCGATGGGGTTCGACCCGGCGACGGTGCCAGACGACGTGTTCGAGGAGTTCGCCGGCCGCGTGATGTATGGGTCTGACTACCCGAACATCCCCCACGAGTACGCCGACGAGCGGTCCCACCTGCTCTCGCGTGACCTGAGCGAGGGGGCGTTCGAGGCGCTGTTCCGGGGGGCGGCCGACCGGTTCCTCGCGCTCGACTGACCCGGACCGCTCAGACCGCCCGCTCGACTGCCTCCACCGCCGCCTCCACGTCCTCCTCGCTCACGTCCCAGTGCGTGCAGAATCGCACCTGCCGGTCGTCGAACGGGACCCCGAGCACCCCCTCGTCCTCACAGCGTTCGAGGAACGACGCCGCTGGCTCGTCGAGGTCGACCAGTACGATGTTCGTCTCCGGGTCGTGCGCGGTCAGGCTGTCGATGCCGTCCAGGCCCGCTGCCAGTCGCGCGGCGTTCTCGTGGTCCTCGTGCAGGCGCTCGCGGTTCTCCAGCGCCAGCAGGCCGGGCGCGGCGATTATCCCCGCCTGCCGCATCCCGCCGCCGAACAGTTTCCGGTTGCGGTGTGCCCGCTCGACGAACGCCTCGCTCCCCGCGAGCATCGACCCGACGGGTGCCCCCAGCCCCTTCGAGAGACAGAACATCACCGAGTCCACCTCGCGGGTGAGGCGCTCGGCCGGCACGTCGAGTGCGACGGCGGCGTTGAACAGCCGCGCCCCGTCGAGGTGGACCGCCACGTCGTGTTCGTGGGCCGCCGCCGCGGCGTCGTCAATGTGGTCGGCCGCGATGGCCGTCCCGCCCTTCGAGTTGTGCGTGTTCTCGAGACAGAGCAACTCGGTCCCGGGCCGGTGGTCGCTGTGTTCGACGTAGCCCTCGTGGACCGCCTCGGGTTCGACGACGCCGCGCTCGCCCCCGTCGATGGTCCGGGCCTGCACGCCCGAGTGCTGGGCGATGCCGCCGAGTTCCCACTTGTAGACGTGGCTCTCGCGCTCGCAGAGCAGTTCGGCCCCCCGGTTCGTGTGGGTCCGCACCGCGATCTGGTTCCCCATCGTCCCCGTCGGGACGTAGAGGGCCGCCTCCATCCCGACGAGGTCGGCCGCCCGACGTTCGAGTTCGTTCACCGTCGGATCCTCGCCGTAGACGTCGTCGCCCACCTCGGCGTCGCGGGCCGCCTCGCGCATCGCCTCGTCCGGCTGGGTCACCGTGTCCGAGCGCAGGTCTATCATGCCCGGTCGTTCCGGGCCGAGCGACAAGAAGCGAGTGGTCGGGCTACGCCGTCCGTGGCACCACCGCCAGCGCCCGCACGTCGGGCATCCCCAGCGTCCGGTCGCGCCACACCGACTCGGCGGGGTCGAACGCCCAGAGTGTCCCCTCGCGGGTGACGGCGTAGGTCGTCTCGGCGTGGGCGATGTCGACGACCTCGCCGGGCACGTCGACCGGCGTCCAGTCCGCGTCCAGTCCCTCGCCGCCCCGCTCGTACAGTACCTCCCCCGCCGCGTGTGCCCGCTCGCCGGTATCGTCGCTCGAGACCACGCGGAACCCACCCGCCGCCGACTCGACGGCACGCATCCAGCCGTTGCCGAGGTAGTAGAGGCCGTCGTCTGTGGCGGCCAGCGGCGTTCCGGCGGCGTCGACGTCGCGGGCGCCCGGCAATCCGAGCGGCGTCCCGTCGAGGCGGTGGACGCCCCCCGCGGCAGCCACGAGGTCCGCGTCGAGCGCTCTGACGCCCCCGAGTTCGGCCGTCGTCTCCCACGCCCCGTCGACGTACCGGGCGATACGGCCCCCGTCGCTGGCCGTCGGGCCACCACGGGCGGAGACGGCCACCGCGGGACCGAAGCCGGTGGCCTCGAACGTCACGTCCCCCTCCGCGCCGTCGGCGACCCCGAGCAGCACGTCCTCGTCGGTCGCGACGACGAGGACGCCGTCGCTGGCGGCCACGTCTCGCACGTCGCCACGGTGGACGAGGCCGAACTCGCCGACCAGCGCGTCCGATACCGATACGCGAAGGAGCCCGACCCCGCAGGCGACGAACAGCTCCGTCTCGGCCTGCTTCGCCCCGTACACCCGTTTCTCGTCGAGGGTGATGTCCTTCTCGGCGCTCATGCTCTGGCGTCCAGTACGGTGGGGCAAAGGCCTACCGGCCACCTCCGACCGAGTCCCACCCCCGCCCACCGTGCTGTCGACAGTGCGAGTTATCTCTCGGAACGACGTTCAGCCCGGCATGGAGATCGGCATCGTCGGCACAGGGAGCGTCGGGCGCGCGCTGGGGACCGGGTTCACGCGGGCGGGACACACCGTCCGGTTCGGCACCCGCCTCCCCGACCGGGAGGACGTCCGGGAACTCGTCGCGTCGGTCGCGGGGAGCGAGGCCGGTCCCGTCGCGTGGGCCGCCGAGGCTCCCGTCCTCGTCCTCGGGGTCCCCGCCGACAGCGTCACGGCCATCCTCGACGGCCTCGACTACGACGGCGTCCTCGTGGACCCGACGAACCGCTACCCGACCGCGGGCGAGGAGAGCCAGTATGACGTCGTCTCCCGACTCGCGCCCGACGCGCGTGTCGTGAAGGCGTTCAACACCCTCGGCGCGGAGGTGATGACCGACCCCGACTTCGACGGGGTGGCGGCGACGATGCTCGTCGCCGGCGAGGACGTGGCCGCGAAGGAGACGGTCATCGGACTGGCCGCGGACCTCGGGTTCCACCCACTGGACGCCGGCGACGGCAGCGCGGCCCCATCGCTCGAGGACCTCGCACGGCTCTGGATCCGGCTGGCAGTCACGGGGTCGGGCCCGGCGAGCGACCACGAACTGGGCCGCGAGTTCGCGTTCGTCGTCCACGCGCGCTGAACCGGCGGACGGAAGAAGCGGTAGGGGCGGCGCGTGAGCGACGGTGCCGCTCAGGCGTCGCTCGTGACGGCCTCGGCGTCCTCTCGGAACCGGTCGTACTGCCGGACGGCCCAGTCGTAGGCCGCGGGCGCCCCGCTCACGAGCATCCCACGGAGCGAGCCGCCGTCGCCGTAGGTGAACAGGCACGCCAGCCCCGTGTCCTCGGTGACGAGCAGGCCGAACGGGAGTTCGCCGTCGGTCGCCCGCAGCGAGAAGTCGGGGTCGTCGACGGCGTCGTCGAACCGGGCGTACGAGCGGAGCGGTTCGACGGCCGGGCGCTCGACGAGCAGTTCGACGTCGAGGCCGTCGTCCTCGACGCGCTCGTGTATCTGCTGCATGTACCGCGGGACGGCGATGGGCGAGAGACAGCGGTAGTCGTACGAGGCCTCCGAGATGCGCTCCATCTGGGCGAACGGCCGCTCGGGGGCGTAGCGGTCGGCCGTGTAGACGCGGCCCCGCTCGGCGAACGCCAGCGGGACCAGCAGCGACTCCGGCAGTTCGTTCAGCACGGGTGCGGCTGCCGCCAGCTGGTCCCGCCGGGCGACGTAGTCGTCGTGCTGGCGCCGGAGGAGCCGGCCGTACTGGGTGAGGTGGTAGCGGCCGCCGTCGCCCTCGCGGACGAGGTCCGCGGCCTCCAGCTCCCGGAGCGCCTTGTAGACGGTCGACCGTGAGACGGAGACGGCGTCACGGAGGTCACGCTGGTCGAGAGGGCCGGCGGCGAGCGCGGTCAGCACGTCCCCGCGACGCTCGGCCACGGACGCCCGTCGCGTGTTCGTCGTCTCCGGGTCCATACCGACGACGTGGCAGCGGACGCGGCATAGGCGTTTTCCCTCCTCGGACGTGTCCGAGGGTGCGAACGACCGTTCGGGGCACCGAACGCTCTTCGAGAGATGAAGGCAAGGGCCTGCCGTCCATCGGTTCGGGTGCGAACCGGGGGCCGCCCTCCCCCGCTTCGGCCCTCCACTCTTCGCCTCCTTCCCTGCCGTCCGGAACGGCTTTCAGCGTGCCGAACCCACCGACGCTCGATGGAGATATTCGGGTCCAGCGGCGTCCGTGGGGTCGTCGGGGAGGAGATGACGCCCGAGTTCGTCACGCGCGTGGCTCGGGCGGCGGGCGCGACGTTCCGGGCGGACGGCGAGCGCGTGGTGGCGCTCGGCCGCGACACCAGACGGACCGGCCCGATGCTGACCGACGCCGCCGCCGCCGGCCTCGCCGCCGTCGGCTGTGACGTGCGACGACTCGACGTGATCCCCACCCCCGGCCTGCAGGCCTACTGCGACGCCGAGGCCGTCCCCGCGATGATGGTGACGGCGAGCCACAACCCGCCGGCGTACAACGGCGTGAAACTCGTCGGCGCCGACGGCTGTGAACTCTCGCGGGCCGCACTCGAACGCGTCGAGGAGCGACTCCTCGCCGGTCACGCCGACACCGCCGCCAGCGACGATCGGGTCGACTGGGCCACGGTCGGCGAGGTCGAACGGGTCGACGGCGCCCGGCGACGCTACGTCGACGAACTGCTCCGTTCGGTCGACCGCGAACGCATCGCCGACGCCGACCTGACCGTGGCGCTGGACCCCGGCCACGGCGCGGGTGCGCTCACCTCTCCCGACTTCTTCCGCCGACTCGGCTGTCGCGTCGTCACCGTCAACGCCCAGCCCGACGGCCACTTCCCCGGCCGCGACCCGGAGCCCGTCGCCGCGAACCTCCCGGACCTCGGCGCCCTCGTCCGTGCGGCCGGCGCGGACGTGGGTATCGCCCACGACGGCGACGCGGACCGTGCGGTGTTCTTCGACGAGACGGGGAGCTACCTCGAGGGGGACGCCACGCTCGCGGCGCTCGCCGCCGCCAACCTCGAACCGGGCGACGCCACCGTCTCGGCGGTGAACGTCTCCCAGCGGCTCGTCGACGTGGCCGAGGAGTGTGGCGCAGACCTCAAACTCACGCCCATCGGGTCGACCCACATCGTCACGCGCATCCGCGAGTTGCGTGCCGAGGGGCGCTCGGTCCCGGTCGCCGGCGAGGGCAACGGCGGGGTGCTGTTCCCGCCCTACCGGCTCACCCGCGACGGCGCCTACACCGCCGCCCGGTTCCTCGAACTGCTGGCCGACCGCCCCGCCAGCGAGGTGGTCGAACCCCACACCGGCTACGAGAACGTCCGGCTCAACCTCCACTACGACGACGTGGAGGAACGCGCCGCGATGCTCGGGGCCGCCGAGGCACACGCGGCCGACGCGGACGCCGAGCTGAACACCATCGACGGCTACCGACTCGACTTCGGCGACGCGTGGGTGCTCGCGCGCCCCTCGGGGACCGAACCGCTGGTGCGGGTGTACGCCGAGGCGAAGTCACGCGACCGGGCGGAGACGCTCGCGGGAGCGCTCGAGGCCGCGATGCTGGCGGCGCGGGAGTAAGAGAAACGGTCGGCTCTACTGGATGTGGCCTTCGCGTCGGAGCTGGTCCGCGTCCTGGCCGGTGTAGCGCCACTCGATGTTGCCCTTCTCGTCCTGCCAGTCCCACGGCTCGATGATGACCACGTCGCCCTCGTTGATCCAGGTGCGGTACTTCATGCGGCCGGGGATGCGGCCCATCCGGTTCTTGCCGTCCTCACACTGCACGCGGACGTGGTTCCCACCGTTGTGCTCTGTCACCACACCGAACAGCTCGTCGTCGTTGGGCATCCGGAGGTTCCGGCGGCCCTGTTCCTCTTCGCTCATGGAAGTGTATACGCGGTCACGCCGGATAAACCATCGGAAACCCTCGCCGGTTTTCGCCCCGCCGTGGTGCGGTATCGCGTGTCACGACCCCCGTCGTCAGCCCGTAGCGACGGCCTCGAGCGCGCTCCGGACGTCGGCCGCCGTCGCCACCGTCGCGAACTCCCCCGAGAGGTGCGCCAGCGCCACCCGGTGTGAGGTCTCGGCGTCGATCCGCTCGCCGTCGAACGAGCGGTCGAACGTCGCCATCGCGTCGCGCACCACGACCACGTCGAACCCGAGGTTCTCGGCCATCCGCGCGGTCGTCGAGACGCAGTGGTCCGTCGTCAGCCCCACGAGCACCACCGTCCCCACGTCCGCCCGGTGGAGGCGGTTCTCGAGGTCCGTCCCGACGAACGCGCTGTTGACCCGCTTGGTGAGGACGGCTTCGCCCTCGCGGGGCGCACACTCCGGCTTCGGCTCGGTCCCGTGGTCCGTATCGGGCCGGAGCGGCGACCCCTCCTCGGTGGAGTGGTGGTGGACGTGGAACACCGGTCGGTCGGCCTCGCGGAACGCCGCGAGCACCGCCGCGGCCCGCGCCTCGGCCTCGGGGTTGTTGCGCTCACCCCACGCCGGGTCGTCGAACCCCCGCTGGATGTCGACGAGGACGAGGGCGGCGTCTGTGAGGTCCATAGCGGGGCTAGCCGGTGGGCGAGTATAAGCGTGGTCGGTCGGGTCGCTGGTCCCCCGGAAGTCGCACCACGAGGGCGGAGAAGGACTTTGACGGGGCGAACCGAACGCGGGGTCGTGATTCCCAACTACGAGGACAAGTACGACGCCGACGCCGTGTTCTCACCGACGGAGGTGGTCGGGATGGGGCGTGAGGGACTCCCGGACGTTCCGCCAGCCGTGATCCTCGGCTACCAGCCGAAACTCACCGAGTTCGTCGAACAGCGGGCCGACTCGCCGGTCGAGATCGTCCGTTCGCAGCACCTGTACCCGGTGACGGAGACGGTCGGGTACGTCCCCGTCCACGAGTGGGGAACCGCTGCGCCCATCTCGGCGATGGTCACGGAGAACGTCGTCGCAGCGGGTGCCGAGGCCGTCATCCTGCTGGGTGGTGGCGCGGGACTGCGAACGGACATCCCAGCCGGTGCGGCCATCCTCCCCACCGACGCCATCCGTGACGAGGGGGTCTCCTACCACTACGTCCCCGACGGGGAGGCGGTGACACCGACGGCGTCGCTCGTCGACGGTCTGGACGACGCCCTCTCGGCGGCGGGCTTCGACACGCGCCGCGGGCCGACGTGGACGACGAGCGCCTTCTACCGCGAGACCGTCCCCGAGATCAGCGCGTACGGCGACGACGGCGTCCTCACGCTGGACATGGAGTCCGCGGCGATCTGGGCGGTGTGTCGGTACCGCGGCGTCGACACCGCGTCCGTCCACGAGCTGAGTGGCGTCTTCACACCCGAGGAGTGGCAGCCGGCGACCGAGAACGACCGGGACGTGACGGAGATGTTCGAGCCGTGCGTGGCCGCACTGGAGCCCCACGTGGCCGACACGTAGCCGGCGGGACCGAAGCGGTCGAGGGCGACGGGCGAACCGGAACGGACGGTGTCACGCGACGGGGTCGCCGTGTGCCTCCCGGAGTTCGACCTTGCGGATCTTCCCCGTGGACGTCTCGGGGAGGCCGTCGACGAACTCGACCACGGTCGGGCACTTGAAGTGCGCGAGGTTGTCGCGGGCGAACTCGACGACCCCCTCCTCGGTGAGGTCGGCGCCGTCGGCGGCCACGACGATGGCCTTGGGGGTCTCACCCCACTTCTCGTGGGGGACGCCGATGACGGCGACGCGCTCGACGTCGGGATGGTCGTAGAGGGCGTTCTCGACCTCGACGCTGGAGATGTTCTCGCCGCCGCTGATGATGACGTCCTTCTTGCGGTCCTTGATGGAGATCATCTCGCGTTCGTCCATGGTGGCGAAGTCGCCGGTGTGGAACCACCCCTCCACCCGGTCGTTGAATGCTTCGTGGGTCCGCTCGGGCTTGTTCCAGTAGCGGTCCATGACCTGGTTGCCGCGGACGACGATCTCGCCCATCGTCTCGTCGTCGCGCGGGACGTCCTCGCCGTCCGCGTCGACGACGCGCACCTCGGTCCCGAGCATGGCGTGGCCCTGCCGGGTCTTGACCGTGAAGCGACCCTCGCTCTCGATCCGCCGCGGCGAGTTGCTCGTCGTGATCAGCGGGCCGGTCTCGGTCAGCCCGTAGACGTGCAGGATGTTCCAGCCGAGTTCGTCCTCGACGGTCCGGATGGTGGCCTCGGGCGGCGGGCTGGCCGCGGTCGCGATCCTGACCGGCTTGTCCCCGGTCGCCGCGATGTCGTGGGACTTGTAGTGGTCGATCATCGACTCGAGGACCGTCGGTGCGCCACAGAGGTAGGTCACGTCGTGGGCGTGGATGCGCTCGAAGGCGCCTCCGGCGTCGAAGTGGCGCTGGCAGACGTGCGTCCCGCCGACGCCGGTGATGATGTAGGGGTAGCCCCACCCGTTGACGTGGAACATCGGGAGCGTCCAGAGGTAGGCGTCGTCGTCGGTGATGTCGGTGTGGTGCGCGGCGACCAGCGCGTGCCAGTGTTCCGTGCGGTGGGTCCGGACCACGCCCTTCGGGTCGCCGGTCGTCCCGCTCGTGTAGTTGATGGTCGCGGGGTCGTCCTCGGAGACGTCGGCTCGCTCCACCGCGTCGGGGTCGGCCCCCTCCAGGAGTGACTCGTAGTCGAGCCAGTCGCCGTCGACGCGGTCGGCCGGGTTGGCGACGAACGCCGTGGCGGGGACCTCGCCGCGGATCTCCTCGACCTTCTCGGCGTACTCGTGGTCGGCGACGACCGCCCGGGCCCCACAGTCGTCGAGGATGTACTCGTAGTCCTCGGCGATGAGTCGGTAGTTGAGCGGGACCGAGATGGCCCCGAGGACGTTGACCGCGAACAGCGTCTCCAGGAACCAGTGGGTGTTCGGCGAGAGCAGCGCCACGCGGTCGCCCGCCTCGATGCCGAGCTCCGAGAGCGCCGCCGCCGCACGGTCGACGCGCTCGCCGAACTCGGCGTAGGTGTACTCGGTCCCGTCGTGGGCGATCACGCCGACGGCGTCGCCGTAGACGTCTACCCCCCTGTCGAGGAAGTCCAACGTCGTCATCGGTCGGTTCATGCCGTGTCAAGACGTACCTGTGAGACGTAAAGTTTTTTCTCCGCCGTGGAATCGACCACGGGAGACTCGCGGGGAACAGGCACCAGCGGACGAGGGCGGGTGGGTCCGCGCTCCAACTCCCTCGAAACCACTATCCCCACGGACTGAACATACGACGGCGTGTTGCTCGACGCGCTGCTCCGGTCGTCCACCGCCGATCTCCTGCGGCTGCTCGCCGTCCCCGCGTTCGCGTGGGCTGCCTACCGTGACGTCCGGACCCGGCGGGTCCCGAACCGGCTCTGGGTCCCCCTCGCCGCCCTCGGCGTCCTCACCCTCGCGCTCGACTTCTCGACCGGGCTCCCCGCCGACCCGTTCGACCGCCAACTCGTCTACCTCCGCGTCGGGGTGAGCGTCGCGATGGTCGCCCCGCTGGGCTACATCTTCTACCGTATCGGCGGCTTCGGCGGCGCCGACGCGAAGGCCGTCCTCGTGCTCGCGCTGCTGTTCCCACTCTACCCGGTCTACTTCCTGCCGGACGCGGCGCTCCCGATACACGACGCCACGCTCGGAGTGTTCTCGCTCACGGTCTTCTCGAACACCGTCATCGCGGGGGTGCTCTACCCCGTCGCGCTCTCGGTCCGGAACCTCCTCTCCGGGAAGGTCGGGCTCCCGATGGTCATCGGGACGCCGGTGGCCGTCCCGCGACTCGCCACCGCCTACGGGAGCCTGCTGGAGACGCCCGACGGCTACACCCGGTCGGGACTGGACATCGACGCGCTCCGGATGTACCTCCGCTGGCGGGGGCTGACGCTCTCGGAGGTGCGCGCCGACCCCGAACGGTACCGCGACCCCCGCTCGCTCCCGGAGACGTTCGGGGACCCGGGCGACGGCGCGGTGGAGGACGGGGCACCCATCGCAGACGGGGGTGAGCGGACCGGCGGTTCGCGATCCTCGATGGACGAACGGAGTGAGTCCATCGGTGGTGAGCCCAGTGAGCGAAGCGAGCGAGGCGAGGGAACGCCCGCCGTCACCCGCGTCGACTGGTGGGGTGCCGAGGCGTTCCTCGAGGACATCGACGGCACCGCCTACGGCACCACGCCGACCAAACTCCGCGGGGGCCTCGACGTGGTCGCCCACGAGGACGAGGTGTGGATAACGCCGGGCATCCCGTTCATCGTCCCGATGTTCGTGGGACTGGTGCTGGCGCTGACCTACGGCGACGTGCTGTTCGTCCTGTTGCAGGCGACCGGACTGGTGCCGTAGTCGCGGGCCGAACGCTCTTTGCCGCCGCCCGAGCACGTGACCCATGGTCACCCTCTCCTCGCCCGGTCCTCGCCGCCTCGTCGGGGTCGTCGTCGGCCTCGCGGTGGCGGTCGGCCTCCACGAACTGCTCGTCGCCGACCTCGCCCTCGCCGTCGTGACGGGGGGCTGCTGGGGTGGTGGCGTCGCGCTGACGCTCCGGCACCTCGACTCGCCGATGGGGGCCTCGAGCGGTGGCTGGTCGGTCGCTCGCTGGAGCGGCGCGTTCGCCGGGACGCTGACGCTCGCCGCGACGCTCGGCATCTCGCCGTCGCTCCACGTCCCGTCTGACCTCCGGTTCGCAATCTCCCTGCTCGTCGTCGGCTTCGGCGTGCTGGCGTTCAACCTCGGTGGGGCGATGGTGCTGGACGCCACGCCCGAGGCCGGAGACGGCGGGGCGTAGCCGACAAAAGGCCTATCGGCCACGCCCGCCTCTCCCCGCCAATGACCGAGACGCACGCGGGCGAGGCCACCGAGACGGGCGTCGACCTCGCGTTCGACGAGCAGGGACTCCTCCCGGCCGTCGCGCAGGACGCCGAGAGCGGCGAGGTGCTGATGCTCGCCTACGTGAACCGCGAGGCGCTCGCCCGGACCCGCGAGACGGGCGAGGCGCACTACTACTCCCGCTCGCGCGAGGAGCTCTGGCACAAGGGCGCGAGTTCGGGGCACACGCAGGCCGTCGAGGAGGTCCGGGTGGACTGCGACGGCGACACCCTGCTCTACCTCGTCGAACAGGACGGCGGCGCCTGTCACACCGGCTACCGCTCGTGTTTCTACCGGACCGTCGACGGCGAGACGGTCGGCGAGAAGGTGTTCGACCCCGACGATGTCTACGAGTGAGCACGCCACCGCGCCGGACGTGAGCGACCTCGCCGCCGACCTGCGCGAGGCCGGCGAGCGACGCGCCGACCTCGAAGCCCGCGTCAAGGAGCGCGGCGAGACCCGCCTCGAACGGCTGGCCGACGCCTACCGCGGCGCCGAGCGACTGCTCGACCGCTACGAGGACCGGGCCACAGACTACGACGACTTCGCCGGTTTCGTTGAGTTCCAGGACGCGTTCGTCGAGTTCGTCGAGGGGCTGGACGACGACCTGCCCGAGCGCGAGGCGTTCGAGGCCGCCGACGAGACGTTCCAGAAGTCCCGGCTCACCGAGGAGGACTTCGAGGCGGCCCGCGAGGCGCTCGCCCCCGCCCGCGAGGCTGCCACGCTGCTGGACCGCTACCGCGAGGCACGCGAGCGGTTCGGCGAGCGTCGACACGAGGCCCGCCAGCGCGCCGACGAACTGGACGAGCGCTGCGAGGAACTCGAGGGACTGCTCGCACTGGGCGCGACGGACCTCGACGTGCCCGTCGAGGAGTTGCGCGAGCCCGTCGAGGCGTACAACGCGTCGGTCCGCGAGGCGTTCAAGCAGTTCCGCCGGGAGAAGTCGGCCCGCGAACTCCTCTCGCTGGTCGACGAGGCCGCCGACCGGCCGTTCGTCGACTTCCGCGCCCCGCCGACCCGCCTGCTGGAGTACGTCCGCGAGAGCGAGGTGGGCGAGGAGCCGGTGACGACACTGCTCGAGTACGCCGACTACTCCAACCAGAAGCTGGGCCACTACGTCGAGGCGCCACACGAACTCCAGCGACACGTCGCCACCAACCGGAGCTACCTCGACCGACTCGACGGCGAGCCGCTGACGTTCGCGTGGCCCCCGCGACCCGCCTCGGAGGTGGAGTTCCGGGCCAAGGAGTACCAGCGCGTCCTCGGCGGGTTCGCGCCGGACGAGACGGTGGCTCGCCTGCGCGAGGTACGCGACGCGGCCCGCGACGCCGAGCGCTACGGCGACCTGCGCGAGGCCGCGCACGTGCTCGACCGACTCGGCGACGGGGAGCGCGAGCGGCTCGAAGACGGGTCGCTGGCCCGCGAACTGGCCGAGACCAGAGTCGCCCGCGACGAACTTCGCGAGGCGCTCGCGGCCGTCGACTGACTGGCGGCTGCGGACCGACCCGCGTGCGTCGGCCGCACCACCGACCGACTCACTCCGCGTCCGCCTGCGAGACGCTCACGACCGTCGCCCGGTCGCCGCTCTCGGAGTACGAGAGCGAGGCCGTGTCGCCCAGCCCGAGGCTGTTGAAGTCCCCCCGTGACACCCGCGGCCTGCGGGCCGGTTCACAGCACTCGTGACGGACCCGGTACTGCACGTCGCGGTACCGGCGCAGGAGGTCGCGGTGGAGGTCCTGCGAGACGAAGACGCGCCCCTCCGTCGGGAACTGGTCCTCGTGTTCCGGCGCCACCTGCCGGTCGCCCTCGACGGTCTCGATGAAGAGGTTCCCCGTCGACGTGTCGGTGACGCGGACGACGAACTTCCCGGTGATGGGCCCCCGCTCGGCGAGGCCGAGCGTGGTCAGACAGCCGGCACTCCCGACGACGGTGCCGGTGGCGAGGGAGGCGAGGAGGGCGCGACGGCGCATACCGACCGTAGGTGGGGTCGATGATTGTGCCTTGTGGTCGCAGGGCCAGTCGGCTCAGGGGAGCGGTACCCACACCGCCGACGGGAGGACCCCCGCGATGGCGAGCAGCCCGAGACACAGTGATGTGACGACGATGCTCGCGGCCGGGGGGTCGAGGTGCGTCTCCGCGTGGGCGTAGAGGACGCGCTGTGACACCTCGCCGAACAGCGCCCCGAGGACGCCGAACCCGGCCCCGACGAGCAACGCGACCGACAGCGGCACCGTCCCCGCGACGAGCGTCGGTGTCAGCGCCCCGACCGGCGCGTCGACCAGCGCCAGCACCGCCGTGCTGGCCGGGAGCGAGATGTGGTGTGTCACCGGTATCTCGGCCACGCCCGCGTTGACGAACACCAGCGCGACGACGCTGATACCGAACGCGAGGAACGGACTCGCCGTGAGCCACGCCACGTACGCCCCGAGGACGCCGACGACCACCCCGAGCGTCAGGACGTTCCCCCACCGGTACTGGTAGGGGAGCCACGGTTCGACCCGGCGCCCGCCGTCGGCGACCGGTTCCTCACCGCCGGTCGTCCGGCGCTCGAACGGCCCCATGTCGAACCACTGGCTCGGCCGCGCACCGACGAGGCTGTAGCCGAACGCGAGGCGGTGTGCGAACGCCGACCCGACCACACCCAGTGCGACGGGGTCGACCGGAATCGCCAGACTGGCCGAGAGCGTGGCGATCCAGTAGCCGACGACGCCGAACAGCCCCCCGACGGCGAGGACGTCGGGCTCGCTCCCGAGGCCGCGGGTCACCTCCTTCGCCTGGTGGTAGTCGAAGTCGGTGTCGAGGTAGCCCCGCTTCGTCGCGTAGGCCAGCGCCGCCGCTCCCCCACCGAACGCGACGTGGGGACCCAGCACGACGCCGAAGGCGACCGACCCCGTGATGTCGACCGGGAGCGTCTCCGCACCCAGCGTCTTCCCCACGAGTCGGTAGAGTTCGCCGACGACGACCAGCAGCCCCGCGAGCGAGAACGAGGGGAGTGCCCCGACGCTCGCGCCGAACGCGCCGCCCGCGAACGCTGCCAGCAGCATCCCGACCGCCCACAGCTCCGAGACGGCCACGGTCAGGCTCCCTCGCCGCGCTCCGCGTGCGGCTTCCGGGCGGTGATGGCCGCCGAGACGAGGAACGCACTCGGGTCCCGGTCGTCGTCCCACTCCCGGACGAACCGGTCACTGTCGTCCTTCGGGGTGACCTCGACGTCCTCGAACCCGGCGTCCGCCAGCAGCTCCTCCAGCCGGCCGATGGTGGAGGCACCGGCCACGCAGGCCGCGACCGAGTCTGGGTCGGCGCGCACGTCGTCGGGCACCGGTGCCGTCAGCACCACGTCGGAGATGGCGAGTCTGCCCCCAGCCCGGAGGGCGCGGAAGGCTTCCCGGAACACCTGCGCCTCGTCCGGCGAGAGGTTCACCACGCAGTTGGAGATGACGACGTCCACGGTGCCGTCGGCGACCGGGAGGTGTTCGATCTCCCCGAGGCGGAACTCCACGTTCTCGCTCTCGTTCGCGGCGGCGTTCGCCCGCGCCTGCTCGACCATCTCGGGGGTCATGTCGACGCCGACGACGCGGCCCGCCTCGCCCACCTCCTGGGCGGCGAGGAAGCAGTCGAAGCCCGCACCGGAGCCGAGGTCGAGGACGCTTTCACCGGGAGCGAGCGAGGCGAGCGCCTTCGGGTTCCCACAGCCGAGGCCGAGGTTCGCCCCCGCCTCGACGCTGTCGAGGTCGTCCGTCGAGTAGCCGAGCAGTTCGCCCCGTTCGCGGGTCCCCTCGCCGCCCGGCGCGGCCGCCGGGTCACAGCACGCCGCACTCGAACAGCAGTCCTCCCCGTCGTCGCTGGTCGCGATGGCGCCGTACCGCTCGCGGACGAGCCGGCGCTGCGTCTCGGGAGCGAGCGCAGCGCCCGAGTCACCCTCCGAGCCGGACTCAGGCACTCGGCAGCACCTCCCGTTCGATCTCGTCGAAGAGGGCGCTCACACGCGCCCGAACCTCGTCACGAATCTCGCGGACCTCGTCGAGCGGCCGTCCGTCGGGGTCGGCCAGTGCCCAGTCGCGGACGTCGACCTCGGACGCATCGGCGTCGAGTTCCAGTGTCGAACAGCCCATCGTGGCGACGTAGTCGCACGACTCGAGTTCCTCGGTGGCTATCTCCCGGGGGACGTTCCCGGAGAGGTCGAACCCCGCCTCGCCCATCACGGTGACGACCGCCTCGTGGACGTGGTCTGCCGGGTGCGTCCCGCCGGTCAGTATCTCGACGATGTCGGTGAGGCCCCGGGCGTCGCGCTCGGCCTCGGCGAACGCGGTCGACATCTGCGAGCGGCCGGCGTTCTGGACACACACGAACGCGACGCGGACGGGCTCGGCGTCGCTCACCGGCCGTCACCCCGGGTCTCGTCGAGCGCGCCCAGCAGCGCCTCGGCCCGCGGGGTCGCCTCGTAGTGGCGCCACCGCCCCTCCTTGCGTCGGGTGACGAGCCCGGCGTCGTGGAGGTCCGAGAGCGCGTGACTGGTGGCGCTGTCGCTCACGTCGACGGCAGGCGTTATCTCACAGACACACAGCTCCTCCCCGGCCGTGACGAGGAGACGGGCGATGCGGTGGCGGGTCTCGTCGCCGAGCGTCTTCAGCGCGGCGAGGTCGCCATCGAGCGTCGCCCCGACGCCCGACTGGTATCCCCGCAGGGTCTCGATACGAGCCTCGACGTCGGCCGCACAGCAGTCCTCGACCTGCTGTGTCATGTACCGCCGGAGGCGGTCCGTCTCTTGCGACATGGTTGAACGATTTAGCACCTGTTCAGATAAACGTACCGACGTCCGGGTTCGGGGACCGTCGGCCGACGGACGCGTCGCTCCGGACCTCGGTCGTCCATCGCGAGGAAAGTGAACCGATTCAGTACGCCAGTCGCGTCAGTTCGAAACGTGGCAGGCTCAGATGACGCGGTTCTGGAGGTAGTCCAGGTGCTTCGCGTTGTAGACGATCCTGACGGTGTCGGCCGTCGGGGAGCCGATACACGTCAGGCGGACGTTCTTGTCGTCCACTTCCTCGTCCGAGAGGATCTGCTGCATGTCCATCTGGATGTCGCCCTCCTTGACGATGGCCGCGCAGTTCGCACAGGCGCCGGCACGGCAGGAGAACGGCCAGTCGTACCCCTGGGCCTCGGCAGCCTCGAGGATGTACTCGCCCTCGTTGACGTCGAGCGACCCGTAGTCCTCGGCGTCGAGGCCGGCGTCGGCCGCGTTGTCGAAGAGGTCGTCGTCGTCGAGCGACCAGCCGTGGTCGTCTAACACTTCGTAGTTGAGGTATTCTACCGTGGGCATCACCGTGGGGTACTCGCGCCGGTATGAAAGGTCTTGCTGTTGGTTTTTTGGCGCGTCAAACTCTCGTGACACGACGAGCGGGCGATGCCCGGTTCAGAGTACGAACGCGAAGACGGCGTACGCGACGACGGTCGCCACCGCCGGGACGGCGTTCTGGAGGATGATGACCCGCGCGGTCGTGCCGGGTTCGAACAGGTCCGAGGCGGCCGGGATGTCGGCGTCCTCCTCCTCGCCGATGGGTTTCGGCTCCTCGGTGGGCATCCCGCCGTCGCCACCCACGGTGGGGGCGTCGGCCGACTCGGCCGCCAGCGCCCCGACCGACACCCGCGGGGACTCCCCCCGCATGGAGTCCGAGATGGTGACCGTCCGGGTCGCCCGGCCCCAGCCGAGACCGACGATGCTCATCGTCGCGATGATGACGAAACTCGCGGGGATGCCGATGGCCGAGAGGAAGGTCACGAGCGTCGAGGAGACGGTGGCGACGACGAGCGCGGCCATCAGCGGCATCTCCGTCAGGTCGTTGCCGACCGTGTCGAGGGTGCGGCGAGCGATGGTGAACGCGCCGAGGCCGATGGCGCCCGCACCGAGCAGGACCCCCTCCTCGACCGAGAGCGTGCCGTTGCCCACCAGCGGGCCGACGGCGTTGGCGACGTTCGACGCCCCAGCCGAGAACGCCATGTAACACGCGATGGCGACGACGAGGGTCGTCCCGACGAGTTCGCGCGGGGTCGTGTTCGGCCCGAGTTCCGGTCGGGGGACCGTCCCCGACCGGTCCAGCGCGAGCAGCGACCCCTTCGTCTGCGTGACGGCGAACCACGCGACCAGCCGGGGATAGAAGTACCGACCGACCACCGCGCTCACCCAGAACGCGGCGATGGGCGAGACGATCCACCAGACGACGATCTCGCTCATCGTCCCGATGGCGAGGTTCCCGCGAGCGAGCCCGAGGCCGGCGATGGCCCCCACCGCCGTCATCGAGGTCGATGCCGGCACCCCCACCACGTTCGAGAGGAACAGCGCGAGGCCGATGAACAGCAACACCGCCACCGTGACCGTGGGGTCGAACGCCCCCTGCGGGACGAGGTCGCCACCCAGCGTCTTCACGACCTCGCGGCCGAACACCCACCCGCCGGCCAGCGCGAATATCGTCATCAGGACGGCCGCGCCCACCTTCGAGACGGTGTTGCTCCCCACCGCGGGCCCGAACGCCACGCCCGTCGACGAGCCACCGATGTTGAATCCGACGAACACGGCGACGAGGAGGCCGGCACCGATGAGCGGGTCTATCACTGCCGGGGGTTCGGGGTGGCCGAACTTAAGCGATGGCGCTCGGAACGTGGCTCGGTAGCAGGCGGCAGCCACGCCGTCCCCCGCTCTCACCACGGACCGGCAACCCCTTAGCCCGGACCCACCGACACCCGCCCATGTTCGAACGGTTCGAGGTGGTCCCCGCGGTCGACGTGCAGGAGGGGCAGGTGGTCCAGCTCGTCGGCGGTGAACGAGGGACCGGCAAGCGGTACGGCGACCCGGTCGAGGCCGCCGAGCGGTGGGTCGAGGCGGGCGCCGAGACGCTCCACCTCGTCGACCTCGACGGCGCGTTCGAGGGCGAGCGCGTGAACGCACCGGCGGTCGAGGCCATCCGCGAGGCCGTGGACGTGGACCTGCAGCTCGGGGGCGGCATCCGAACCGCCGAGGGCGCCCGCGACCTGCTCGACCGGGGCCTCTCGCGGGTCATCCTCGGGACCGCCGCGGTCGAGAACCCCGACGTCGTCGTCGAGATAAGCGAGACCCACCCCGGCTCGGTGCTGGTCTCGCTGGACGCGAAGGAGGGCGAGGTGGTCGTCTCGGGCTGGACCCAGGGCACCGGTCTCGACCCCGCCGAGGCCGCCGCTCGCTACGAGGAACTGGGGGCGGGCGGCATCCTGTTCACCGACGTGGACGTGGAGGGGCAGCTGGAGGGCGTGCGCGAGGCCCCGGTCCGGGCGGTGGTCGAGGCCGTCTCGATACCGGTCGTCGCCTCGGGTGGCGTGGCGACGCTCGAGGACGTCCGGGCGCTGAAGCGGGCCGGCGCGAGTGCGGTGGTCGTCGGGACGGCGCTCTACGAGGGGCAGTTCACGCTCCGCGAGGCGCAGGCGGCCGCCGACGAGGTCTGAACCGCCGCGCTAGCGCCGGACGCTGACGTACACCAGCGCCATCGCGCAGAGCGCCCCGGCTGGCGTCGTCGCGGACAGTTTCGGCGCCAGTCGCGCCGCGAGTGCCAGCCCCGTCCGCAGCAGGTACCTCGAACTCATGCGAGTCGTGTGCTTAGGTCACACACGACATAAGTCCCAGTCAGACCGCCGTGTCCCGCCCGTCAGACGGGGCGCCCCGGCACGCCCCCCTCCTCTCACGAGCGCAACGGTCTTGGCCGCGGGCCGAAAACGCCGGGTATGACCGACCGGACGGCCGCCGTCACCCGCGAGACGGGTGAGACGGAGATCGAGGTGACCCTCGACGTCGACGGGGAGGGCGACGCGACCATCGAGACAGGCGTCGGCTTCTTCGACCACATGCTGACGGCGTTCGCCACGCACGGCCTGTTCGACCTGACCGTGCGCTGTGACGGCGACCTGGAGGTGGACGACCACCACACCGTCGAGGACGTGGCCATCACGCTGGGCGCGGCGTTCGACGAGGCGCTGGGCGAGAAGCGCGGCATCGTGCGCTACGCCGACCGCCGGGTGCCGCTGGACGAGGCGGTCGCCGGCGTCGTGCTGGACATCTCCGGGCGCCCCTACTTCGAGTGGAGCGGCGAGTTCTCACAGCCCACCATCGGGGGGTTCACGAGCGACATGGCCCGGCACTTCTGCGAGTCGTTCGCCATGCACGCGAACGTGACGCTCCACGCCGAGGTGGAGGGCCGCAACGCCCACCACGAGGTGGAGGCGCTGTTCAAGTGCCTGACCCGGGCGCTCGACGACGCCACCCGCGTCGACGAGCGACGGACCGACACCCCCAGTACGAAGGGCGAGCTCTGAGCCGACTCAGCGCATCTCGTCGAGTTCGACCCACGACCCCTCGTCGGCGGTGAGCCACCGCGACATCAGCGAGACGTCGTCGGCCGCCGCCGGGAACAGCGTCAACTCGTCACCGGACTCGTAGTGGACGACCCGTGCGACCAGTCCGTCCTCCGTCAGGGCCGACCCGTCGGTGCGCTCCCAGTCGTCGCCGGTCGCGGCAGTGGACATGGCCCGAGCGTCACCGGGTCGAGACATAGTTATTCAGCTCATTCGTGGCCCTAAGACCTGCATAACCGACCCGTAGCGACCGCTTTCGGTGGTGCTGGCTACCGGAACAGTTTCCCGCTGGCGACCCGCACCCGGCCGTGCTTCGCGGCGTGGTCGATGGCCGCCGACACCGTCGCCGGGTCCAGTTCGTACGCCTCGGCGACCATCTCCTCGGCCGCCTCGCGCTCCATCGGGAACTCGCGGCCCTCGAGGAACCGCATCACCTTCGAGTAGCCCTTCGGCGTCCCGCTGCGGTTCCGGGTCGGTCGACCACCGGCCTCGTGGACGTCCTCGTCGTCGTCCGAAACCGCGTCGACGTCGGCCGCCGCGTCCTCGTCCTCCGTCTCCCTCACGCCGTCGTGGTTCTCGGCCGCCGCCTCGCTCGCCATCTCGCCGTCGCCCGTCGGCTCGGCCTCGGCGACGAGGGGCTCGTCGGCCGCCGGGCGGGCGTCGAGGAGGGGGTCGACGACGCCTGCGAGTGTCTCCTCGCAGGCGCCACAGAGGACCATCCGCTTCGGTTCGTCGCCGGCGACGCCGGTCGGGAGCACCTCGAACACGCCGGCGGCTGCCTCGCCACAGAAGTCACAGGCTCTGACCTCTCGCATATCCGGACGGTCACGGGGACCGAACGTAAGCCCATCGGGCGTATCGAGAGCGTGGCCGAACGAAGTGAGGCCACGTCGAGGCGAGCGGGAGGGAGGCCACGAAACGGGCGAGCGCGGAGCGCGCTGCTCCCGTCGCTTCCCACCTGCTGATACGTCTCGACGGCCGTGCTGAATGCAGGGCGCGAACACGGTGGCGTGGGGTCCGACCCGTCGTCGCTACAGGGTGCTCATCTGGTGGCCTCGACCTCGGACTCGCCGTCGGACTCTTCGAGATTCTCGGCCAGGCGAGACTGGAGCACGCCGTTGATGGGGATCAGGAGCAACCAGGTCAGGATACCGAGACCGGGGTCGAACGCGGTGACGAGTATCGAGAGGACGAACACGAACGGGGAGGCGAGGAACCTCGCTGCCTGGATCTCCACGGCCCGGGAGCCGAGCCCCTCCTCGAGGAGCTCTCTCCGCGACGCGTACGACCAGAGGAGCGCGAGCGTGAGACCCGTGAGCGTGAGCGTTCCGGACAGGAACATGATGCCGAACTGGTCCGGATACGTCGCGAAGACACTGGACGCGAACGGGATGAACGCCACCATGAGGAGGAAGAGGAGGTTGAGCCACACGATCCCGGCGTCGTGTCGCTCGATGTGGATGAAGATGCGACGGTGGTTGACCCAGTACGACCCGATGACGAGGAAGCTCAGGACGAAGCCGAAGAACTCGTGCCACTGGGCGAAGACGAGGTCCGGGAGCACCGAGAGCGGGCTCCCCGCGGGTATCTCCGGGACGGTGATCTCGAGCACCAGCAACGTGATGGCGATGGCGATGACGCCGTCGCTCAACGCGAGCATCCGGTCCGTCTCGCTCGACTCTCGACGAAATGGGAGTGCCATGTTCGGAGGACGCGACCGATTCCAAAGGTCGTTGTTCACCGGTCCGGGACGGTGCGTAGCGGCCCGCTATCCCCCGGGGCTTACGCGTTCCGAGAGCGTTCGAACGGGGCGGTCGTGCTCACGGCCCCGGCTACCGGCTGTAGCAGTCGAAAGAATCGAGTCGATAGCTCGCCGTCGGGAGACGACGACCGAAACTCCAGATTAGTTGCGGACGACGTTCGTCGCGCGGGGGCCCTTGGGGGCCTGTTCGATGTCGAAATCGACGTCCTGTCCTTCTTCGAGATCGGGGCCGCCAACGTCCTCCATGTGGAAGAAAACGTCCTCGTCCGCGTCCTCAGTCGTGATGAAACCGTAGCCGCCAGTGTCGTTGAAGAAATCAACCTTACCGTTTGCCATTGCGAGTAGACGGAACCCCCTCCCACGGTTAAGGCTTGGGTATCTGTTTCGAACCGGCGAGATAGAATAGTCGAATGTCTATTCTATAGTGGGATATACTACAGAATGTCCATCGGCGTGGGTTCGACACGGCTCCGGTAGTCGATCCGTCACAACGACTGGGTACTCCCGGGGTATCGGCAGTTCCGACGGCCGTGCGGTACACGCCCTCCGTGGTCACGCCCGTCTCCGATCCGTCGCCGAGCAGTTCGACAGGGCCGGCGGACCCACATTCCTCCGGGACACCAGCAGTCATATCACGTCCCCCGACACACTCCGGAGCGAGTAGATGACCAGCGAGATGTTCGAGGCGATAATGGAGAAGTTCGCCGACTCCCCCTCCCAGCGGGCGGTGGTCCGGCTCCTGCTGGAGCGGGGCTTCTCCGTCAACGACGAGGGTCGGGTGGTCTCGGGTGGCATCGAGATCCCCAACACCGGCATCGCCCGTGAGATCGACGTGGACCGCCGGGTCGTCGACGCCACCACCGACGCCATCCTCGAGGACGACCAGCTCCGGCGCATCTTCCAGAACATCTCCGCCATCCCCTCGCTGAAGAGCCTCGCGCCCGTCCTCGACATGACCGTCCTCACCGTCTCGGTGGTCGACGAGGCCGAATCGGGCATCGTCGCGGACGTGACCGGCAGACTGGCCGAGCGTGGGGTCTCCATCCGACAGATCATCAGCGAGGACCCGGAGTTCACCGAGGAGCCGAAACTCTACATCGTCGTGAGCGACCCCCTGCCGGGCGACCTCATCAACGAGATACGGGCCGCCCCGTTCGTCCGGAAGATCGAACTGGAGTAGCCCGATGGCCGACCCGAGCGACGCGCCCGACGCCCACGACGACCCGGACGCCTACCGCACCCTCGCCGGCCGGGGGCGCGCCGAGTTCGTCGTGAATGGGTCCGAGTTCCTCGGGCACGCCGCGCCCGCGCCGGACGTGCAGACGGCCGAGGCGTTCGTCGCGTCGGTCCGCGACGAGTACCCCGACGCCACCCACAACGTCCCCGCCTACCGGGTCCGGGCCGACCCGTTCCGCGAGTACAGTTCCGACGACGGCGAACCGTCCGGGAGCGCCGGGAAACCGATACTGAACGTCCTCTCGGGACAGGACCTCGAGAACGTCGTGGTGGTCGTCACGCGGTACTACGGCGGGACGAACCTCGGCGTCGGCGGCCTGGTCCGGGCGTACGGACAGGCCGCGAAACTGGCCGTCGAGGACGCCGGCGTGACCACCGAGGTGCCACACGAACGGGTCCGGATCGTGGTCGACTACGACGACTCGGGGACCGTCCGGGGTCTCGTCGAGTCGACCGCCAGCGAGTTCGACGCGACCTACGAGGCGCGGGTCAGTTTCGACGCGCGCGTCCCGACACGAGCCGCCGCGGCGTTCAGGGACCGCGTCCGGAGCGCCACGAGCGGTCGTGCCGAGTTCGGCGACGAGAACGATTAGGTGCGGAACCGCTCGAGGAGGGCGTCGAGGACCGCGCGTGCGTCGGCGGCGTCGGTCTCGCCGGTGACGACACGGAGCAGTTCGCCGTTCGCCGTCGCCGTGAGGAGCCGCGCCCCGCGTGCCGGGTCCACGTCGTAGATCCCCTCTTCGACGCCGCGCCGGAGCGTGGCCTCCAGCGTCGACTCGAGCTGTGCGTCGAGCGCGGCGAACCGGTCGGCGTACGCCTCGTGGTGGGGTGCCTGCATCCGGAGTTCGAGCAGCGCCGTCCGGATGGCACGCCCCTCGGTGTCGAGGTCGCGCGGCAACAGCAGGTCGAGGGTGGTGTCGAGCCGCGCCTCGACGTCGCCGTCCGTGACCGGCTCCACCTCCGCCACGAACCCGTCGGTCATCCACCGGAGGAAGTCCGCCAGCAGGTCCTCCTTCGTGTCGTAGTGGTAGTAGAGCAACGACTTCGACTTCTCGAACTCGTCGGCGATGGTCTGGATGGTCAGCCCGGCGTAGCCGTGCTTGGCGAGCGCCTCGAACGTCGCCTCCATGATGGATTCGCGCGTCTCCGCTGCCTCGCTCATTGCCCGGGCCACGGAGTGCCCCGCTATACCTCTTTCTCTCGTCGCGGTCGTTGCCGGGCGGCCGGCCCCGTGCTGAGCCGGGGGTTCAGTCGTGGCCGACCACGTCCGTCGGGCCAGCGTCGACCGCCGAACCCCCGCTCAGGGGCTCGGCAGGTCGCCCGCACCCGGTAACCCTTCGCCGCTCTGCGAGACGCCGAGGACGAACTTGTCCCCCGAGGTGGTGTTCGGGACGGCCGTCCACGGCGCCGCGTCGTCGGTGTCGACCGGCTGCGCCTCGGCCGGGCCGAACGTGTAGGCGTTCGACTCCTGCAGGCCGGTCGGTGCCTCCGCGAAGTAGGTGTAGGACGTCTCCTCGCCCTCGGCCGGCGTCTCGAAGTAGACGTACTGCGGGCCGCTGTCGCCGGGCTGCTCGACCCGTGCCACGTCGTCCGAGAGGTCGGCCTTCACGGTCCACGACCCGGGGACCACGTCCCGGACCTCGGCGGCCTCGCTCGGGGCGTTCACGACGACGTCTACCTGGTTCGTCTGGCCGGCCGTGAACAGGGTACCGTCGTCGGCGCGGCTCCCGGCCTCGACGGTGAGGCCGCCGGCGGCACCAGCCGCGGCCGACACCGCGACCGCGAGGTCGAAGTGACCCCGGACGTCCATCCCGTTGACACAGCCCGGGACGTTCACGAGTTTCGCGACGACGACGTACGTCCTCTCGGTGGGGGCGTCCTCCCCGTCGGCGGCCGGCGCGCTCACGGACACCGACGGGGTGCCCGTCAGCCCGCTGGCGCGGCCGGCGATGGCGGGTTCGCCCCGCTCGGTCGCGGCCGGGTCGTAGACGAACAGGTCCACGTGCGGATCGCCCGCCGCGAGACCCCTGTTGCCGCCCGCGAGATGCGAGAGCGTGACGCTCGCGGTGAGGGTGCCGCCCGCCGGCACCGTCACGTAGCCCGCGGTGGCCCGCGAGTCCTCGGGGACGTAGAGGCCGAGTTCCTCCTCGGTGGTGGTCGTGCCCTCGACGACGGCCTCGTCGTCGCTCGGGTCGGGGTCGACCAGTTCCGGTGTCAGGTCGCGCGTCACCGCGTCGACGGCCGCGTCCGGGTTCACCCGGCCGTACCCCTCGAACGGGTCGCGCCCGCCGAAGTCGTAGGTGGGGGCCTTCCCGGGATTCTGGCCGAGGTGGTACGGGGCGGCCGTGAACGCCGTCTCGCTCGCAGTCGAGAGCAGGACCTGCTTCAGCCGGTAGACGTCGTCCTCGCCCGTCTCGACGGGTTCGGGGAGCGAGAGCACCGCGGGCCGGTCGTCGCCGCCGAACTCCATCGCCTCGGCGACGAGGCCGGCGACGCCGTTCGTGTACGGTGAGGACATCGAGGTACCGGCCTTGTCCGTGTAGTCTCGCGGGGTCTCGCTGTCGGCGGTCGTCGACGAGCCGTTCTTCGCGGCCCGCGCGAGTTCGAAGGTCGACGGGACCGGGTAGCCGACGCCCGCGGGGAGCGGGGCCGCGCCGCCGACCGTGCCGGTGACGGTGCCGACACCGATGAGCGCCGCGGAGTCGGGACCGACGTCGCCACCGGGCGCGGTCACGTCCGGCTTCAGGTAGAGCGGGTTCGACTCCGCCGAGTCGTCGCTCGTCTCGTCCAGTCCACCGATACCGCCCGAGGAGTACGTCGAGATGCCGTCGAACGGGTCCGTGGCGACCACGGAGATGGCCTCGTCGGCCGCCGCCGGCCCGCCGTTCCCGTTCGCGGGCGTGAAGGAGTTGCCCGCGGAGGCGACGACGAGCATCCCCGCCTCGGTGATACGGCGGACGTCGGCCCGGTTGCCCAACTGCTCGACCTGTCCGAGCGGGACGCCCTGGAGCGGCCCCCACGACATGTTGACCGAGCGGATGTTGAACGTCTCCTTGAACTCCTCGCCGAAGTTCCCGAGGGCGACCGTCGGGTCGCTCAGGCCCTGCAGGCCGACGACACCCGCGTTCGGCGCCACGCCGGGGTGGAGTGCGTACTGCCCGTCCGTGCTGTCGCCGCCCCGGACACCCTCGCCGACGACCTCGACGCCCTCCGCGTTCGCCACGGCTTCGGTGGGTGTCTCGTACGTCGTGCCGTAGGCGATGCGGTCGAGCGTCCCCGCCGTGGGGACGCCGGCCGTCGCCTGCTCGCCAGCGCCCGTGGTCGCCGGCTCCGTCTCGCGCGGCCGGACCTGCACCGTGTAGGTGCCCGCCGCCTCGACGGGCTGTTCGACGACGATGGAGTCCTTCCGGACCGGGGACTGGGCGATCTCGCGACCGTCGGCGTCGACGATGTAGACGTTGACGTTCGCCCCGAACGCGCTGGCGAAGACGCTCTCGCCGGCGTTGGCCTCGACCGTGTACTCGCGGAACTCGCCGGGGAGGAGCGTGGCGTCCGGCTCGTCCACCTCGGCGTTCTCCGAGTCGATGGTGCTCGCCCGGCCGGAGCCGGCCATGATGGACGAGACGTGGGTCCCGTGGCCGTTGTCGTCGCGGGGTTTCTGGTAGAGACCGTAGCGCGAGTCGCGGTTGAACCAGCCGAACGTCTTGTTCGAGGGGTCGCCGAACACGTCGACCTCCTCGGGGTCCTTAGGGGTGCCGAAGCCCTCCTGCAGTTCGTCCGCGCTGGGGTCCGAGGGGATGGGTCCCGTCCGCTCGAGCAGTTTGAACTCGGTGTCGCCGTTCGAGTCCTCGACGAGCTGGGCGGTCACGCCGTTCCACGGCCCGAGGTCGGGGTGCCGGGCCTCGACGCCGGAGTCGGTCAGTGCCAGCGTCCGGTCGCGCCGACCACGGAACCCACGGTCCCAGACCTTCCGGGCCTCCACGGCCCGCCAGTTGAGAAACCGGAGGTCGATGGGGTGTGCGGCACTCGCGGGGGTCGACCCGACCATCGCCGCCGCGGCGGTGAGGCCGACACCCTTCATGAAGGTGCGCCGGGAGAAGCGCGTCGTGTCTTCGTCGTCTGTCATCGCGTACCAGTGCGTTCAGTCGACCTCCTAAAAGGGATTCTCGCAACACCGTCCAAATGTGCGTCGGTGTGTCACGCGTGAATTCCGGGTATAGCCGGCCTATCAAGAGCAACCAGCGGCAGACTGGGGGACACGCAGGTCGTCCACACCCCGGCGTTTATATCGCTGTAGCGTCCTGCTTGAACCAGATCGACCGTGGGGTCAGACGATCCGCGAGTGGTGCTGGTCGCACTCGTCACGCTGGGCCTGTGCGCGCTCTCGCTGTCTCTGCTAGCGGTGGGCACCGGTGGGGCCGCAGCGCCGCTCGACGGCAACGACACCAACGTCACCGACACGCTGACGAACACGACCGACTCCACGACGGACACGGTGACCGACACTGTCTCGGACACCACGGACACGGTGACCGACACTGTCTCGGACACCACGGATACGGTGACCGACACCGTCTCCGACACCACGGACACGTCGACGACGGACGCGGTGACCGACACCGTCTCCGACACGACCGATTCGACGATGGACACGGTCTCGAACACGACGAATCAGACGGGCGAGGCGGTGACGAACACCACCGACTCGGGGTCGCTGCTCACCGTCGACGGCGACACCAGCCTGTTGTCGACGGACTCCGACGCCTCGACGGAGACGGACACCTCGGGCACCGAGGACGGGCGTTCGGACACCGGCGAGACGAGCGACGGGTCGGCGCTCTCGGACGAACTCGCAGAGGTGACCGGCGCGCTCACCGGTGGGCTCACGGAGACGACGACCACGGCCGTCTCGGGCGTGACGGAGACGACCGACACCGTCGTCGGTGAGGACGGCCTGCTGACGACGGTCGGCGACACCCTCGTCTCCGGGTCGACGCTCGAGACCACCGACGGCACGACGCTGTCGGCACTCGACGACGGGAGTGGGACCACGCCCGCGGGCGACGAGGACAGTTCGGCCGCCGTCGAGACGGGCGACTCGACCTCCCCCGACGGCGACTCCTCGGCAGCCGCCGGGGAGCCGACGCCCGCACCGTCGGGCGGTAACGGGGCGACCGGGACGCTGGCGGCACTGGCCCCGCAACCGGTCTCGGGGTCCATCCCCGTCACCGGGCAGGCCGCGGCCGGCGCGGGCCTCGCCGTGGGGGCGGCCGCCGCGGCCGGGACGGTCCTGCTCCGTGGCTCGGCGGTCACCGGGACCGGCGCGGGTCGGAGCGCCGCCGCCATCGCCCGCTATGGCGGCGCGAACGCCGTCCGGCGGGCCGGCGCGGGCGTCCTCGACCGCCTGTTCCGCATCGCCACGTTCTTCCGTTACTCCCGGTACGACGACTCGGACCCGCTGGAGAACGAGGCCCGCGCGGCCGTGATGGACGCCGTGGAGGCCGACCCCGGCCGCCCCATCACCGAGGTGGCCGAGGCGGCCGACGTGAACCTCTCGACGGCCCGCTACCACGTCCGGGTGCTCCAGAAGGAGGACATGCTGATGCGCGTGGCGGTCCGTGGCCGCAAGCGGCTGTTCCCCGCGTTCACGCAGGACCCGGAGCTGCTGGCGGCGCTCTCGGACGAGGCGACGGCCCCGCTGGTCGACGCGCTCCGACGGCTCGAACCTGCGTCGGTCGGAGCCCTCGCGGACGAACTCGGGAAGTCCCCCTCCACCGTCACGCACCACCTCCAGCGACTCGAGGAGGACGGCGTCGTCGTCCGCGAACGCGACGGCCGCACCGTCGAGAACAGCCTCGCGCCGACCACGCGCGAGGCACTCGCCCCGTCGGCCGAGCCGGAGCCGGAGGCGGCGCCGACCGCCCAGAGCGCCGACTGACCCGACGGCGCGACCGCCTCAGCGCTCCGGGTGTGTCGGCGCGTCGAACCCACCCCTGACGAGTGGCTTCGCGACGTGTCGGCGGGCGACCGGCGGCACCTCGTACCAGCCGCGTTCGAGCGACCGCTCGACCGGCCGCTCGGCCTTCTCCGCCGCGCTCGTCCCGCAGTCCCGACAGCGGTAGCCCTGCCCTCGCCCCGCGGACTCCATCCGCCGGCCGCAGTCGGGACAGGTGGGGTTGACGGGTTCGGTCCGGACGAGCGAGCGGACGGCGAACTTCTCGAGCTTGAGGGTGCCGGTCGAGTCCCCCTCGCCGGCTCGGTCGCGACGGCGAGCGGTGTTCCCCCCGCCGGCTCGGTCACGACGGCGAGCGGTGTACTCCCCCACCGCGGTGAGTTCGTCCCCCACCCGGAGCGCCCGGACCCGGTCGCGGAACCGCTTGGTCGGCTCGAACGCCGCGCAGGTGAGGGTCTCGTCGCCGGCCGAGAGGTCGAAGAAGACGTGGCCGCCACGACGCGTCTCCGGGGGCGACGCGACGGTCCCGTCCAGCAGGTAGCCGCGGCCGTCGACCGTCTCGCCGAGGCGGCCGGGGGCGAGGTGGGCGTCGGTCCCCTGGTTCGTGTGGAACGTCTCGCGCCGCTCGACCGGTTCACCCTCGATCGCGTCGACGACCCGCCGGCAGGCGTCGGGGTCGTCCCCGCGGATACCGTGCAGGACCGGTCCGGGCGTGTGCGGCACGCAGACGGCCTCCCCCTCGACCGCGTCGACGGTGTCCCAGACGGTCGGATACTCGCGGTCGGCGGCGTCGAACACCGAATCGAGATCCACGTCCCGCTCGGTCCCCCACCGCTCGCGCTCGCGGTACGAGATGACCTCGTAGGTCGGCCCCTCCTCACCCTCCTGCCACGCCCGCCACGCGCCGACGGCGGCGAGCGCGCCGACGACGCCGCGGCCGGCTTTCCACCCCTCGACGTGGTAGCCGTGCTCGGCACACAGCTCCCGGGCGCGCTCCCGCGTGAGCTCCTCGCGGAGCGCCCGGCGGGAGAACTCGACGACCGGGTCCGGCACCGCGACGGGGGCGCCCGGCGCGACGACGAGTCCCGGGTTCGTGTTCGGGTCGTCGGTCTCGGCGGCCCCGGCGACGGCCTCGTGAGCGAGGTCGGACGCGCGCTCGGGGTCGGCGTCGGTGTGGACGGCGAGGGCGGCGTTCCCCCGCGTCTTGTACGGGATGGCGGGGTTCAGCCGGACGAGGCAGCACCGTTCGACCGCGGCCTCGCCTCGCAGTCGCTCGGCGAGCCGGGCGGCGACGTACGTGGTACACATCCCGCGTTCGCGCGAGTCGGTGTCGTCGAGGCCGACGATGGTCACTAGGTGGGCGTTCCGGATCGGCGGGTAGGCGTCTTTCGGTGTCCGGTCGGCGGCCGCGAGACTACCCCGAGGCAAGGGTGTCCCCGACCCGCTATATCAATGCGACACCCCTCGAAACCCCGAATCGCCCGACAGCGGCACTCCGTGCGAGCGCAACGCATATGAGCGTCGAATCACTTACGTACCTCCATGTCACGGTCCGCACTGGTCGAGAACGTGACCGCGATGCTGGAGGACGCCGGCTTCGTGGTGAGCGACCGGTGTGCCATCCGGCCCCGGTCGTTCGACCTCGCGGCCCGTCGTGGCGAGGACGTCCTCCTGCTGAAGGTGCTCGCCAACGTCGACGCGTTCGACGCCGCCACCGGTGCCGAGATGCGACGCCTCGGCACCTACCTCGGCGCGACGCCGATGGTGCTCGGCCTCCGGACCCGCGACGAGGACCTGAAACCCGGCGTCACCTACTTCCGACACGGGGTGCCGGTGCTCTCACCGGACACCGCGATGGACCTGTTCGTCGAGGGGGTCCCGCCGCTCATCTACGCCGCGCCCGGTGGGCTGTACGTCAACATCGACGAGGAGATACTGGCCGACGCCCGTACCGAGCGCGAGTGGTCGCTCGGCCGACTCGCGAAGGAACTCGGCGTCTCCCGGCGCACCGTCTCGAAGTACGAGGACGGGATGAACGCGAGTGTCGACGTCGCGGCCAGACTGGAGGAGGTGTTCGAGCGACCGCTCACCTCCCCCGTGAACGTCCTCGAGGGGGCCGAGGAGGTGCGTGAGGCCGACCCGACCCCCGAGGATCCCGAGGCCGACCCGGACGACCGCCCGGTCGTCGTCGCCCTGACGCGCGTGGGTTTCGACGTCCACCCCACCTCGCGGGCCCCGTTCAAGGCCGTCAGCGAGGACGCCAAGCAACGCCGCGAGGTGTCGGTCCTGACCGGCCACTCCGCGTTCACCAAGACCGCCGAGAAGCGCGCCCGTATCATGTCCTCCGTGGGGCAGGTGACTCGCACCCGGTCGCTCTACGTCGTCGACGAGGCGAAACGCGACCACGTCGACGGGACTGCCCTCGTCGAGCGTGACGAGATCGCCCGCATCGAGGACGCCGACGACCTGCGCGACCTCATCCTGGCGCGGGTCGACGACCTCGGCGAGGCGGCCTGACCGGCGCGTCTTCTCGGTTCGACACTGACGAAGAGACAGCCCCGAGCCGTGCGTCTGCTCGCCGCCGTTCTCGTTCCCTACGACCCCTCGTTCGGATCCTCGAGGTACTCCGCCTCTAAGAACACCGCCGACCGTGGCCGGTCGACGTACTTGGCATCGACGAAGGCCAGGAGACCGCCGCCGGCCCCGAACACGGCCGCGACGACGACCAGTTCGAGCGCGCCGACGCGCGCCAGTGCCCGGAGCGCGTCGCTCGCGACCACCGCGAGACCGAGGTAGCCGGCCGTCGTGACGAGGACGCCCCCGACGAAGCCGGCGGCGTACGCCGTCTCCAGCCCGAGCAGGGGCCGGTCCCGCACGACGACGAGCAGGAAGACGCTCAGGGGGAGGGCGAGCCCCAGCGCCAGCGCCCACGTCGAGGCGGTCACCTCGCCCCCGACCAGCAGCGTGACCAGTCCCCACCCGGCGAGGAGGACGGGGAGGCCCGTCGCGCCGGCGAGGTGAGCCACGTTCCGTGAGCGATACATCAGCACCCCTCCCCGGCGTCGCCGTCACGCGACGTGCGAGTGCCGGTCGCCTCGCCCGGTGGTCTCCTCGAAAGTACGCCGTGAACCGTCGACACGAACCGCGATTCGGTCATTCTCTCGTCTTGGACTACCCACCAGTGGGCTATAAGCCCGCGTGTCGAATCGGAGACTGACGACCCGACACCGGGTGCGGGGTGCCCACTCGGGGGCGCGGGCGGTCCGAAGAACGGGACGTGCGGTCGCGTTCGGTTCGGTGGGCGATTCGGCCGGCGTTCAGGCGGCGGGGCGGCCCGCCATCGTCTCCTCGGGCGCCATCATCCCGCCGATGGCCCCACCGACGGCACCGGGGATGCCGGTGGCGGCGACGAGGATGAGGAACGCGATGGCGGCGCCGAAGCCGAACAGGCCCGCCGCGAGGGTGCCCAGCACCAGCAACACCAGGCCGACGATGAGCCCACCGATGGTCGTCGCGAGGAACCCGTGGAGCGCGCCGCTCGCGGTGCCCTCACGGGCGAAGTAGCCGGCGACGGCCCCCGCCACGAGGCCCGTGAGCCCCGCCCCGATTGTGGGGAGGGTGGCGTCCGTGAACGGGAGGCCGAGTCCGCTGACCAACCCGACGACGAACGCCGCGACGATTCCATACAGTACTGCCATCCATTTGACCATGCACAACCGGTCGATATCTCAGATATTAATGTTTCCGTTGGCCATAAATTCATGATTTTCTTTTTCAGTCGTAACTGACGCAGTTGGACGAACTCGGGCGGAGTGGTCAGCAACGCCTCCCGGCGCTGGAAACTACGACACCGTGACGACGTGGACTGACCGTGTCTCCCTCGCGGGCCGCTAGCCGAGAACCGTCGGCTCGGGGTCGGACTCGACGGGGCCGTCGGCGCCCACCACGACGCTCCGTCGCGGAATCGGTGGCTCCGTGTCCGGCGTGAGCGTGAGCAGGCTCTCCAGCCGGGTCAGTTCCCGCGGGTTCGCCTTGGGTACCACCTCGTACTCGACGAGGACGTCGCCGTCCGCCTCGGAGATGCGGACGTAGTTCAGCTGGTAGCTCGGGTAGTAGACCCGCGGGAGGAGACCGAGCAGCACCGACCTGCGGTGGAACCGCTTCAGCCACGTGCCCGTGTTGACGACGAGTCGGTCGTCCACTTCGATGACGGCGGCACGGTGCGTGTGGCCGTAGACGTAGACGGCCACGTCGGGGTGCTCGGCGAACAGTTCGCGTGCCGCCTGCGTGTACCGGTCCTCGACCTCCTGTGGGTCGTCGCTGCCGACGAGCCCGAACCGTTCGAGCGTCCGCCGGACGTCCCTGGCGAGGAAGAACAGCGGTATCGCCAGCAGCACTAGCAGGAAGATGACGACGAGGTTCACGACGAGCACCACGTCGATGAGCAGCCCGAGGACGCCGAGCCACTGCAGCGCGTCGTTCACCAGCACGTTCGGGAGCGACCAGACGCCGAAGAGGTCGAGCAGCAACACGAACACGTAGAGCAGGCTGACCTGGAACAGCAGGAGGAACGGGACCACCGAGTACCGCAACAGCGGACTCATCTCCCGGTAGAAGTACATCGACGTCATCCAGTCGGGAATCTGGGTCATCGGGGTCACCGACTGGATGTCCTTCAGCCAGTTGAACTTCCCCCGCTTCGAGAGCTGTCCCGCCCGCCCCGTGATGTGCTGGTTCACGAAGTAGCCCGGCGGGTTCGCGTACGGGTTCCCGAACTCGGGGCTCTCGTTGTTCGGGTCGCGCTGCTGGCCGTGCTCTATCCAGATGGTACGACCGGCCACCTCGCGCGTCAGGACCACCTCCTGTTCCAGCGTGACGTTGTACTCGGCCAGCCGCTCGACGTACTCCGGATAGCAGGCCAGCTCGTAGTCGTGGTTCCCCGGCATGAACGTGATGGGAACCCGCTCGCCGGTGGCGCGCAACTGCTCGAACAGCTCGGGGTAGCGCTCGACGAGCGCGTCGAACTTCGCCATCCCCTCCAGTTCGGTGAACTCCCAGAGCCCGAACGCGTCGCCGTTGACGATCAGTTCGGCGTCCTCCTCGCTCCGTTCGAGGTCACGGAGGAACTCGAGGAGTTCGTCCATGAACTCCACCTCCGCGAGGGCCTCGTCGCCCCCGATGTGCATGTCGCTGACGAAGTAGTACCGGGTGGTGTCGGTGGGCATGGTCGTGTGGTCGGTCGGCCCCCCGGCGCCGGTGGCTCGGGTCGCCGGAACGATACAGGTAGGCCGGCGGAGAACTTGACACTTGTGTGACCTACCCGGGGTCGGCCTCGACGACCGAGTCACGAGACACTGGCGGTGGGGGCTGTCGCTCGCCGCTGGGCGGCGCTGGCCGTTCCCGTCTATACCGAACCGGACCCGTGCCCCTCTCGGCCGACTCGTTCAGTTGCTGTAGGTCTGCGGGAGCTTCGGGATGAGCCACGCGAGGAACGCCCCCTGACTCCGGGTCTGGATCCAGACGGTCCCCTCGCCGCTGAAGTTACAGACCAGCCCCTCGCCGCTGGCGAGCGTGGACTTCAGCCCGCCGACGCGCCTGACGCTGAAGTCGAGGCTCTCCTCGAACGCGACGATGTGGCCCGTGTCGACCACGAAGTCGTCGCGTTCGCTCACGTCGATGGCCTGGATGGCGCCGTAGCTCGAGATGAACAGCGGGCCGCTCCCGGTCGCCTTCAGGAGGAACAGGCCTTCGCCGCCGAGGAACGACTTCGCCCCACCGAACGACGAGTCGACGTCGAGACTCGGGTCGCCCGCGATGTACGAGGTGGACTGGACGTACAACGTCTCGTCCTCCAGTTCACGGTGGACGATGTCGCCCGGCAGCACCGAGGCGAACTGCACCTCGCCGGGGGCCCGCGCGTGGAACGTGTTCTGGAAGAAGCTCTCGCCACCGAACGACCGGGTGAGCGACTTCAGGAACCCGCCGGTCGCGTTCGTCTCCATGTCGATGGTGCTGTCGTGGCTCACCATGGCGCCGGACTCGGCCCGGATGGACTCTCCCGTGTCGAGCGAGACGGTCACCATCGAGAACGACGGACTGTAGGAGATCTCGTGCTCCATACCCGTGGGAGGGCGGGTCGTGTGTTGGTTATGAACTCAAAAATCCGGGCCGACTCCCGGTTGCGTGTGTCACCGTGAGTCGGAGAGAAACGCTCGCCAGCCACCGCCGTGGCGCCCGGGAGCCGCGTCGTACCCTCTCACGGATGGAACCGTTCATCGGGGTTTCCCTGTTCATAAATAACCGTCGAGGAGGCGTCCATTCGCCATGCGACTCGTCCAGGTTCTCGTCCCGAAGGGGAAGATCGACCCGGTGCTCACCGCCCTCGACGAGCTAGACATCGACTGCGCCGTGTTTCCCGAGATCGGTCGGGGGGAGTTCGAGGCGATGGTCCAGTTCCCGGTCCCGCCGGGCGGCGTCGAGACCGTCCTGGAAGAACTCTCCGAGGCGGGCATCCGCGAGGACAGCTACACCATCGTTCTCGCGACGGAGACAGTCGTCTCCCAGCGGCTCCCGGCGCTCGAAGCACGGTTCCCCGGCCTCCGCATCTCCCGCGAGGAACTCCACGCTCGCGCGCAGGACCTCGCTCCGGCGAACTCCACGTTCTTCGCGTTCATCGTGTTGAGCACCGTCATCGCCACCACCGGCCTCCTGCTGGACTCGGCGGCGACCATCATCGGGGCGATGGTGGTGGCGCCGCTGATGGGGCCGGCCATCTCCGCCAGCGTCGGCACCGTCCTCGACGACGCGAAGATGGCGAGTCGCGGCGTCCGCCTGCAGGTCTCGGGGCTCGTCGTCGCCATCCTCGTGGGGGCCGCCCTCGGCTGGGTGTTCCAGCAGACGGTACTGGTACCGCCCGACCTCGACATCACGGAGGTGGGGCAGATTGCCGAGCGGACCAGTCCGAACTTCCTCTCGTTGTTCCTCGCGCTCGGCTCCGGCATCGCGGGGGCCATCAGCATCATGCGCGGGGCCGGCTCCTCGCTGGTCGGCGTCGCCATCGCCGTCGCACTCGTCCCCCCAGCCGCGACGGCAGGGCTCGGCATCGCGTGGGGCCTCCCGCTCGTCACCATCGCCGCGGCGGTGCTGGTCGTCGTCAACCTGCTCGCCATCAACATCTCGGCGCTCGTCATCTTCTCCCTCTCCGGGTTCCAGCCCATCGACCTCGGACAGGTGCGTGGGTCGCGCCGCCGGCTCGCCTCCCGTATCGCCATCATCGGCGTCTCCATCCTCCTCCTCTCGGTCGTCCTCGGGGCCGTCACGTGGACCTCCGTCCAGACCGAGTCCGTCAGGACCGAGAGCCGGGCGGTCGTCGAGTCGGTGTTCGCCGAGGCGACCGTCGACGAGGCCGAGATCGTCCTGCTCGAGGTCGACGTCGAGTACAGCGCTCTCGAGTACCTCGCCCAGTTCCCGGTGCGGGTGGACATCCTCGTCGGACTCCCGCCCACCGTCGAGCGACCCCCCGACTTCGCCCAGACGTTCGACGACCTCCTCTCGGAGCGGACGGGTCGCGAGCACTTCGTCCGCGTCGGGTTCATCGACGAACAGGTCTCGGACGCCACCGGACGGGACCCGAACCGCCTGTTCGAGGTCGTCGAGAACGAGACCAACGAGACCGCCTCCCCGACGCCGACCCCCGACTCGGCTCGCCTCCGCGGACCGCCGCCCGCCGGTCCGCTCGACCCCCTCGCCGAACGGTCCGTCCGGGCCCCGAGTTGGCGTGCGCCCGACTATATATGATTAGGCTACAGGTGGTCCGATAGGCATCCGGGGAAGTTCGTCTCGTGGGTACGAGAACGCTCACGGTGCCCGAATCTTCCCGAAGGAACGAATGTCATGAGTCAATCACTACCGTCAGAGTGGTTCGTCGCGGAGTCGAGACAGAACGCCATCCTCGCGTGGGTGGTGACGGCACTGCTCGGCGTGACCGCGGTACTCCACTTCCTGTTCGGTTCGCTCGTCGTGATGGCCGTCGCGGGTGTCGCCGCGGCCGTCGCCATCGTCCCGGCGGTCGTGCTCGGGTCGTGGCGCTCGACCGTCCCGTGGCCGATGCTCGTCCTCGCCGGCGTGGCCCTCCTCCCCGGGCTGGGGCCGTCGTTCGTCGGCGACTTCGTCTTCGCCGCCGCGATCGCCGGTCTCTCCATCCTCGTCGTCGTCGTCCTGCAGATGACGACGGCCGTCCGGATGACCCCGAACTTCGCCATCGGGTTCGTCGTCATCGCCACGATGGGGACCGCCAGCCTCTGGGCGCTCGGCTCGGCGGCCTCCGCCCGCTGGCTCGGCACCTCGTTCGTCGAGACGAACGACCAGCTGATGATCGTCTTCACCGCCGCGCTGCTCGCCAGCCTCGTATCGGCCCTCGCCTTCCGGTGGTACTTCCGCCGGCAGCTCGAGGCCAACGCCGCCGAACGGGCCGGGGAGGTGGTGGCGTGAGCGTCGTCACCCGCATCGGGCTGACCCCACGCCGGCAGGGACAGCTCGTCCGCGTCCTGCAGGCCGTGATGGTCGGCATCCTGCTGCTCGGCATCTGGCAGTTCAACATGGGCGTCATCATGAACGCGGCCGTGGGCCTCGGGGTGACGTTCCTGCCGGCCGTCCTGGAGCGCAACTTCAACTTCACGCTGAGCGTCGGCATCGTGCTCTGGATCACGCTCGCGATGTTCCTGCACGCGTTCGGGACCGTCCCGCTCCCGTTCCTCGACTTCCTCAGTCCCTACAGCGCGACGTGGTGGTGGGACCACATGACCCACGCGCTCTCGTCGTCGCTGGTGGCGGCCGTCGCGTACGCCATCGTCCGCGCACTGGACGAGCACACCGAGTTCATCGCCATGCCGCCGAAGTTCCTCTTCGCGTTCATGCTGCTGTTCGTGCTCGCGTTCGGCGCCATCTGGGAGCTCCTCGAGTTCTACATCAGCGTCGTCTCGGGCCTGCTCGGGGCGGACACCATCCTCACGCAGTACGGGCTGGAGGACACCATCCTCGACCTGTTCTACAACTCGCTCGGTGGGGTGCTGGTGGCCATCTTCGGCGCGGCGTCCCTCTCGCCCGTGGCCGAGCAGTTGCGCGACCGGCTGGACGAGCGGTCGGCGGAGCGGTAGGTCACGTCGAACGGACGCGGTCCCCCACCTCGCCGAACAGTAGCCGTCGTATCGACTCGTCCGACAGGAACGCCGTCGGGAACCCGAGGTCGACCGCGCTGACCGCGTCGAGTCGCTCGCGTGCCGCGTCGGTGAGCGAGACGGCGAGCGAGCCGAGGTTGTCCTCGAGGTGGTCGGGCGTCGTCGCGCCGAGGATGGGGATGGCCCCCTGTTCGCGGACCCACGCGAGCGCCACCTGCGCCGGGGTGCAGTCGAGGTCGTCGGCCACCGCCACCACGGTCTCGGCCACGCGCCGCTGGTGGTCGGTCAGGTCGCGGCCCTGCTGGTCCAGCCGCCCGCCGTCCCCCTCCAGATACTTCCCCGTCAGCACCCCGCCGTCGAGCGGCCCCCACGCGGTGACGCCGAGCCCGAGCGCGTCGGCGGCCGGCAGGAGTTCGCGCTCGACGGTCCGCTCGGTCAGCGCGTACTTCACCTGCATCGCGGCGAACGGGGTGAGGCCCCGCTCCTCGGCCAGCGTCTGGGCGCGGGCGACCCACCACGCCGGCGCGTCGCTCACGCCGACGTAGTGGACTCGACCCTGCCGGACCACGTCGTCGAGCGCCCGCATCACCTCCTCGATGGGGGTGAGACCGTCGTAGGCGTGGACCCAGAGCAGGTCCACGTAGTCGGTGTCGAGTCGGTCGAGGGACCCCTCGAGCGTCTGGAAGAGGTTCTTCCGGTGGTTCCCGCCCGCGTTCGGGTCGTCCGGCCGCGTCGTGAGCGTGTACTTCGTGGCGAGGACGAACCGGTCGCGGCCGTGTTCGGCCAGCAGGGAGCCGACGATGCGCTCGCTCGTCCCGTCGGTGTAGTTGTTCGCCGTGTCGACGAAGTTCCCGCCGGCGTCGACGTACCGTTCGAGCATCTCGGCACAGGCGGCCTCGCCGGCGCCCCAGCCCCAGTCCTCGCCGAACGTCATCGTCCCGAGCGCGTACTCGCTCACGCGGAGGCCGCTCCCGCCCAGCGGTCGGTAGTCCAGCTCCGATGTCATGGCCGGCAGAGGCGCCCAGACGGGATGAACGCATCTCACACGCGTGGGAGGACGGCCCGTGGGCCACGACACGAGCCCGTGTGTCCACCCCGCGGCCTCGTTCGCTCGCTCGCGCGACCGGCGTACGGTTTCATACTGCTCGGCGGACACGACGAGGACGTGACCACCCTCGACGCCCTCCGCGAACGAGACCTCGCCACCCTCCTCGGGGTGGGCCTGTTCGTCGCGCTCGCCGCCGGGGGCTACTACTACAACGTCACGTTCGTCCAGCTCGGGCTCATCGACCTCGGGGTCCGCGTGGTCGGGATGTCTCGCGGGGCCGTCTCCGTCGCGATGGCCGGCCTCGCGCTCGCCACGCTCGCCGTCGCCATCGTCACCGGGGTGGCGATGGACCGGACCGGCGTGAGCCGCGACCTCTACGCCAAGCTCCGCATCCTGTTCGGCGTGACCGTCCTCCAGACCGCCCTGACCGCCGTCGCCCCGTTCGTCGCCAGCGAACTCGCGTTCTACGCGTGGGTCGGCCTCTGCTCGGTCTCCATCGGCGTCGGGGTCCCGGCCACGTTCGGCCTCGCCGTGGACCTCGTGCCCGTCCCGGACCGGGGGTACGTCGCGGCGCTCGTCACCGCGGGCGCGTTCTTCGTCGCCGCCGTCTACCCGCTCGAGTGGACCATCGGCTCGTTCGCGGCGGTGATGGTCGCCGCGTTCGTCCCCGCCCTCCTCGTCCTCGGGGTGCTGGCCTCGGGCCGCGTCTCGCTGGTGGACGAACTCGCGGGCGAGCCACGCCACGCGGTCGGCCGGTTCTGCCGACCAGAACCGGTCCGGACGTGGAGCCTCGCGTTCTGGGCGCTCGTCGTCCTGATGTTCGGCGCGTACTTCGTCGACAGCCTCGGGTTCCTCCGCATCGTCGAGACGGAGTCGCTCGTGCTGGCCTCGTGGGGGTCGCCGGACCTCGGCATCCACGTCTTCATCGGCGTCGTCCACGTCCTCGGAGCGCTCGCGGCGGGGGTGCTCTACGCCAACTTCTCCCGACGCGCGCTGTTCCTCTGGGTGTTCGGCCTGTTCGCGTTCACGCACCTGCTCTACACCTTCTTCGTCCGCACGGCAGAGGGTGCCCCGCCCCTGCTGATGCCGGGGTTCTACGCGCTCGCGGTGAGCTTCTACACGACGCTCAACTTCGCGCTCTGGCCGGACGTCTCGACGCCCGACACCGTCGGCACGCACGCCGCGCTCGGTGTCGGAGTGGCCGGGTGGCTGGCCACGTTCCTCTCCACCTCGCTGGCGCTCTCCTTCGAGGAGTCCGGCGTGGGACTGCTCTCGCACCTGAACCTCGTGAACGCGCTCGCCCTCCTCCTGTTCGCAGGGGTGCCCGTCGCCGTCTACCTGCACCGCGTCGCCCGGTACGCACGGGGTGAGCCGGCGTGAACCTCGAGACGGTCCCCCTGCTCCTCGTGGCGCTCCTCCTGCTGACCGCGGGCGGGGACGTGACCCGCGCGGACGTGACCTTCGACGGCGCGAACGAGGCGGGCACGGACCCCCTCGTGGTCGCCGGTGGCACCGTCACCGTCCCCGCGGACACGACGACGCCCGGTCCCGTCTACGTCGTGAACGGCACGCTCGACGTGCAGGGACGGGTCGGCGGTGACGTGGTCCAGCTCGGCGGCCGCGTGGTCGCCGGCCCCACGGCCCGCATCGACGGGACGGTCGACGCGCTCGCCGGGCGTCGGACGGTCGACCCGGCGGCGCAGGTGGCCGTGACGAGCCTCGACGTCACGGCCGGCCCCTCCCCGGCGGCGCGGGCGCTGCTGTTCCTCGTCCAGACGGGCGTCCTCGCGCTCGCGGGCTACCTGGTCGCCCGACGCTGGCCGACGCCGCTGGCGACGGCGGCGCGTGCCGCCCGCCGGCACCCGGTCGTCAGCCTGACCGCGGGTGCCCTCGTCTCGGTCAGCGCCATCGCCATGCTCGTGTTCATGGCGTTCACGCTGGTCCTCATCCCGGTCTCCGTGCTCGGCCTCGTCGCGGCGGTCCTCGTCGCCGGCTACGGGGTCGTGGCACTGGGGTACCTCCTCGGGACCCGCCTCGCCCGCGTCGGCCTCGAGGGGCCGCGAGCGACCGCCGCCGGCGTCGCCCTCGTCTCCGTCGCCGCCGAACTCCTCTCGTTCGTCCCCCTCGGTGACGTGGTCGTGTTGCTGGGTGCGACGGTCGGCATCGGTGCCGTGCTGGTGACCTACCTCGGGTTCCGGGAGTTCGTGCCCGCCTCGATACCGGAGTGAGGGGTCAGAGAGCACCGGCCAGCCCGAGGAACGTAGCCCCCGGGAGGCCGAGTGTGTCGTGGACGACGTGTGCGACCGTACACCATCTGATCGACCCCGTCTGGCGGGCGTGGTATCCGTACGAGGCACCGAGCAACAGGGCGTAGAGGACGAATGCGGCGACTCCCCCCGGGACGGGCGAGGGTCTGACAGACTGTGGTGCGACGTGCCAGAGCGCGAACCAGACCGTCGGATGGACGTACCCCAGCCAGCGGCTGTCGGGGAACACGCGGACGAACGTCCCGCGCCAGAGCAGCTCCTCGGTCACGCCGATGACGACCCCCACCACCAGCGACGCGACGAGTGCGGCGGCCGACGCTCCGGCCACGTTGGGCAGGAAGTAGAACAGGAACGGGAACGGCAGGAGCCAGACGAGCGCGACGGCGGTCAGCTGCGGCCGCGACCCGAGCGGCGGCCGCCCCGCACGGAACAGGTCTCTGACCCCCGCCGGGCCGAGGAGGGCGGTGGGGACGGCGAGACACCAGCCCACCCAGTAGAAGACGAAGCCCCCGAGGTAGCCGACCGAGCCGAACCGGGCGTCGAGCCACTGGAAGGTGACCAGCGTGGTGGCGACGAGCGCGACCGGCGTCGCCAGCAGCGTCCACTGTCGCCACGTCAGCCGCCTCGGCACGTCCCGCCAAGTCATCCTCACGGGGAGACGCCCGGCGGCCAAGAGGAGCGCGCTGGTTCCCGTCCCCCGAGAACCCCACCTCACGACGATTTGCTATCGCGCCATACGGTTTACCGTCTCCCGACCGGCCGTCACCGTTCGTCCAGCCGACACCACCGCAGGGGCCCGATTCCGGCGGCCTCGCTCCCCGGAGCGACCCGAAGGGAACTTCAACGGCCCGCGCCGACTCGGACGTATGACCGACAAGCAGACCCTCAGGCTGGCCACACGGGGGTCGGACCTCGCGATGCGACAGGCCCTGGCGGTGAAAGATCGACTGGAGAACCGCCGGACGGCCGTCGAACTCGTCGAGGTGGAGACGACGGGCGACCAGCTCGAGGACGAACTCATCCACCGTCTCGGCAAGACGGGCGCGTTCGTCCGCGCCCTCGACGAGAAGGTGCTCGACGGGGAGTGTGACGCCGCGGTCCACTCGATGAAGGACGTGCCCACGGACTTCCCGGCCGAACTCGTCGTCGCCGGCGTCCCCCGGCGGGCCGCCGCGGGCGACGTGCTCCTGACCCCGGACGGCCGCTCGCTCGCGGAGCTCCCGGACGGCGCCGTCGTGGGCACCGCCTCGCTCCGTCGGACCGCCGAGCTGCTGGCCGAGCGTCCCGACCTCACCGTCGAACCGCTGCGTGGGAACGTGGACACCCGCGTCGAGAAACTGCTCGCGCCGGCGCTCCAGCGCGAACACGAGCGCCGGATGGACGCCGAGGAGGGGGGCGAGGACGACCAGGCGAACGCCGAGCAGTTCGACCGGTCGGTCGAGGAGTGGTTCGACTCGCTCTCGGAGATCGAGCGCCGGGCGCTCGGTCGCGAGGTCGACACCGAGTTCGACGCCATCGTCCTCGCCGAGGCCGGCCTCGAGCGGGCGGGCCTGCTCCCGCACGTCCCCTACGAGCGTCTGCCCATCGAGACGTTCGTCCCCGCGCCGGGACAGGGCGCCATCGCCGTGACCGCCTGCGACGGCGACCTCGCCGAGGACCTGCGCGAGCGCCTGGACGAACCCCGAACCCGCGTCGAGACGACCATCGAGCGGACGGTACTGAAGACGCTCGGCGGCGGCTGTGTCGCGCCGCTGGGCGTCTACGCGACGCTCCGTGGCGAGTACGTCCACGTCGTCGCCCGCGCGCTCTCGCGTGACGGCACCGAGGAGGTCCGCGCGACGACCGACGTCCCCGTCGCCGAACACCCCAGCGCGGCCCGGACCTTCGCCGAGGGGATGGCCGACGACGGCGCCGCCGAACTGGTGGCCGAGGCTCGCGTGCAGGAGGACGAGGAGCGGGAGGCGACGCGATGAGCGGGTCCGACGACGCCACCGCGGGGTTCGTCTCGCTCGTCGGGAGCGGCCCCGGCGACCCGGAACTGATGACGGTGAAGGCCAAGCGCCTGCTCGCGGAGTGTGACGTCGTCCTCCACGACAAACTCCCCGGCTCGGACATCATCGGCTCCATCCCCGAGGCCAAGCGCGAGGACGTCGGCAAGCGCGCCGGCGGGGAGTGGACCCCGCAGGAGTACACGAACGCACGCCTCGTCGAACTCGCCCGCGAGGGCAAGCACGTCGTCCGCCTGAAGGGGGGCGACCCGTTCGTCTTCGGCCGCGGGGGCGAGGAGATGGAACACCTCGCCGAGCACGGCGTCGAGTTCGAGGTCGTGCCGGGGCTCTCGTCGGCCGTCGCCGGCCCCGGTGTGGTCGGCATCCCGCTCACGCACCGCGATTTCGTCTCCAGCGTCTCGCTCGTGACGGGCCACGAGGACCCCACGAAAGACGAGTCGGCGGTTGACTGGCAGGCGCTCGCGGACACCGGCGGCACCCTCGTCGTCCTGATGGGCGTCGGGAAACTGCCGCTCTACGTCGAGGAGCTCCTCGACGCCGGGAAGGACCCCGAGACGCCCGTGGCGCTCGTCGAGCGGGCGACGTGGCCCGACCAGCGGGTCGTGACGGGGACGCTCGACACCATCGTCGAGGCCCGCGACGAACACGGCGTCGAACCGCCGGCCATCACCGTTATCGGCCAGGTCGCGGCCACGAGAGACCGCGTGAAGGCGTTCCTCCGTGACGGGCGCCCGCAGGAGGGTGCGGATGGATAAACCGCATACCGCGATAGCGAATCGCGGTCGGTGGGCCACGGCCGGCAGACGGGAGGTGGCCTCGTGATGGTCGCTATCGCCGCGTTCCGGCCGGACGATGACCGACTCGCCGACGCCGTCGCCCTGCTGGAGTCGCTGGGCGCCCAGCCCGTCGCCGACCCGATGCTGGCCGTCGACCCCACGGACGCGGCCCCCCGACAGGACGCGGACTACACGATCCTGACGAGCAAGACCGGCGTCGAACGCGCCGACGCCGAGGGGTGGACCCCCACCGGGACGGTCTGCGCCATCGGCCCCTCGACGGCCCAGTCCCTCCGCGACCACGGCTACGCGGTCGACCTCGTCCCCGAGACCTACTCCTCGGCCGGGATGGTCGCGGCGCTCGAAGACGAGGTCGCGGGCGCACGCGTGGAGGTGGCGCGCTCGGACCACGGGAGCGACACCCTGCTGGACGGGCTGAACGACGCCGGCGCGTACGTCCACGAGACGGTGCTCTACCGGCTGACCCGCCCACCGAGCGCCGGCGCGAGCGTCGAGGCCGCGGCCCGCGGTGACCTCGACGGCGCCCTGTTCTCCTCCTCGCTCACCGTCGAGCACTTCCTGGACTGCGCCGCCGACCTCGAACTCCGCGAGGCCGCTCTCCAGGGGTTGAACGACGCCGTCGTCGGCTGCATCGGGAACCCGACGCGCGAGCGCGCCCGCGAACTCGGTGTCGAGGTGGACGTGGTACCCGACGAGGCGGACTTCGACGCGCTCGCACGGGCCGTCGTCGACCGCATCGAGGCCCGAGACGGCGACTGACGGCTGGACCGCTCCGCGCTCCCGGTTCGTGCGCACTCTCTCCCCCCCACGAGTGGCCACACGGTCGAGTCGCACGCAGACGGGCAGGAGAAGCGCTCTACGGCCACGGAATCTGTGGCTGGCCGTCCCCACGGGCTGCCGATTTCGTATCGTGCCCAGCCGTTTACAGCGTCAGACGCCAGCGTCTCGACTCGAACGGGGAATCCAGACGAGAACGGCTCGAACCCTCCGAGATCGACCGAACCGACTCAGAACCCGAGGTGCGACGTCGAACTCGGCATGTCGTCGTCGTCCTCCTTCGGGCCGTCGTGCCGGAACGTCGCCGAGTCGTCGACGAGGTAGACGTCCTCGCCCTCCACCTCGACGTCGAGGTCCGGGAGTGTCGTCTCGCGGGCGTCGCCGTTGTCGCAGTAGCCCGAGCAGGTGTCGAACGAGGAGCCGTGTCGGGGGCAGATGATCTCGCCGTCGCGCATCGCCGCGCCGTGTCCGTTCCCCCGGTCGAGGCGCTGTGGCTCGTGGGGACAGACGTTCCGGAACGCCCGCACGGGACCGTGTTCGTCGTCGCCACAACGGACGAGGATGTACTCCTCGTCGGCGCCGTGTTGGCGGACAGTGAACAGCCACGAACCCCGCTCGGGGACCTCGTCGAGGCTGGTGAGTCGCGTCTTCATGGAGGGAGCGACGGTGGCGCGGTACTTCAGTTCAGCCGTCCGCGGGCGAGCCGTCTGCGGGTGTCGCCAACCCCGCGGCCACCGCGTCCACGAGCAGCTCGCGGACCGCGGCGTAGCGCTCCTCGCCCACGTCCTCCTCGTGGAGCGTGAGGAAGGTCACGGCACGGATGGCGTGGGCGACGGTCTCCGGGTCGGGTCCGCGCAACCGGCCCGCCTCGTGCCACGCCTCCACGTAGGGGAGGAAGTACCCGACCGACTGCTGGCGGTCGGCCGCCAGTTCCGCGTCGCTCAGTCGGTCGCGCAGGCGGTCGAGTTCGTCCTCGACCACGAGCCGCCTGACCAGCGGGTCCGTCTCGACCGCCTCGCAGATGGTCCGGAGGAACGCCGCGATGGCGCGTTCCGGGTCGTCGTGGCGCTCGAAGGACGCACCGACGACGCGGTCGGCGATGGCCTCACCCTCCTCCTCGAGCAGTTCGAGGTAGAGCGCCTCCTTCGAGTCGTAGAACGTGTAGAACGTGCTGTCGGCGACCCCCGCGGGGTCCGTGAGGTCGGCGATGGTGGTCTTGGCGAGGCCGTAGCGAGCGAACAGGTCACGGCCCGTCTCGCGCAGTCGCTCGCGGATGCGCTCGCGTTCGGCGTCGGTGAACTCGCGGGGCATCAGTGGCCCTCCACCGTGCTCATCGGTTGAACCACCAGTACGCTCCGGCGACGAGGATGGCGATGCCGATGCCCGCGGCGGCCACGAGGGTCGTGAAGTCCGCCGGGCCCGAGGGTTGCTGCGCGACGGTCACCGGGACCCGGTAGGTGTCCGTAGACGGGGTGCCGCCGGCCGCCTCGCTCGTGACGTTCAGCGGGACGGCGAGCGAACTCGGGACGGCGTCCTCGTCGACGGTGAGTTCGAACGACACCTCCGTGGCCTCGCCGGGCGCTAGTCGCTCGACGTACGCCTCCGGGGCGGCGCTGGAGAGGGGTGCGTTCGGCGCGATGCGGAGGGTGATCTCCTCCCGCGGCTCGGCTCCGGTGTTGGTCACGTTCACCATCAGCCGACCGGAGCTGTCGGGTTCGAACGCCGCGTCGACCGGGTCGACCGAGAGCGGTTCGCGGTCCGCTCCGACGGTGCGGGTGAACGAGACGGCGTCGCTCGTCCTGGCCGCCCCTCCCTCGGTCTCGTACTCGACGGTCAGCGAGAACGAGCGGTCGCCGGCCGTCGTCCCCGCGCCCACGTCCGTCTCGACGGCGAAGGTGGCTGACTCGCCGGGGTCGAGGTCACCCACGCTGACGGCCCCTTCCGGGAACGAGACGTGCGGCGAGCGCGCCCCGAGGACGACGAGTGCGTTCCGGACGGCCCGGTCGCCGTCGTTGGTGACCGTCCCGCGGATGGTCCCACGCTCACCCACGTAGAGGTCGCCGGAGAGGTCGCGTACGTCTAAGGCGACCGGGTCGTTCACCGGGACGCCCACCTGCAGCGGTCGGCCCGCCACGGTCGTCGTGCCGCTCTCGTACCCGACCGTGGCCGACAGCGTGTAGGTTCCCGCGGCGGTGGTCGGCGCGGCCGTCAGGTCGTAGGTGACGGTCTGCGTCTCGCCGGGTGCCCACTCGCCGACGAACCGGGTCCCCGACTCCCCCCCGTCGACGGTGAGGCCCGTGCCCGGGGCGGCGAGCGCGACGGTCGCTCCGGGGAGCGTACGGTCGGCGGTGTTGCGCAGGGTGAGCGCGACGGTGCCCGAACCGCCCGTGACGGCGTCGCTCTCCACCGTCTCGACGGCGACCGTCGGCGGCGCCGCCACCTCGACGCCGACCGGGACCGTGCGGGTGGTCTCGCCCACGCCGTCGCTGCCGGTGAAGGTGACGGCCGCGGAGAGGGTGTAGGTGCCCGCCGTGCTGTCGGGGCCGGCGCGCACGTCGTAACTGACGGTCCGCGTCTCGCCGGGTGCCCACTCGCCGACGAAGCGGGTGCTCCCCTGCCCCCCGTCGACGGCCAGCCCGCCGTCTGTGGTCAGGCGGACCGTCGCTTCGCGGAGGGGCTCCGCCCCGTCGTTGCGCAGGCGCACGTCGACCGTGCCGGCCCCCTCGGCGACGACGGTGCTCGAGACGTCGACCACCGCGAACCGGCTGTCGGTGACGGGCGTGACGCCGACGAGGAGCGTCGCGGGCGTGACGACGCGGCCCGCGCCGTCCCGGTAGGTCGGTGCCAGCTCGAGCGTGTAGGGTGCCGGACGGACGTCCTCGGCGACGCCGACGGCGTACTCGAGCGTCCGTCGCTCGCCGGGGTCCCAGCCGTCGGCGAACCGGGTCGCGCCCTCGCCCGACGAGAGCGCTGGGTCCGGCGACCGGAGCGTGAACTGGGCGTCGCTTGCGGCCGTGCGCCCGACGTTCTCGACGGTGACCGAGACGGCGCCCGACTCACCGGCCCGGAGGTCGGCGTCGGTCTCGACCACGCGGAAGACGGGCGCGGCCTCGACGCGGACCGTCAGGGTTCGCGTGACCGTCTCGGTGTTCTGCTGGGCCGCGCCGATGAGCTCGGAGACCTGCGACGTGTAGCTGTAGGAGATCTCGACCGGTACCTCGTAGGTGCCCGGCCGGGCGTCCGCGTCGACGCTGACGGCGACCGGCAGGGTGGCGGCACCGCCGTCCGGGATACTCCCGACGAGGTGGGTCCCGGTCCGGACGTCGATGGGCCCCTCGTCGTCGACCGACACCTCCACGGCGCGGGCCGTGGTGACGCGTTCGTTGAGCGCGGGGTTCGACAGCGAGGCCTGTTCGAGCTCCGCGTCGTTCGCGACGACCACCGAGAGGGTGGCCGTCTCGCCGGGCCGGACGGTGTCGTCGGAGAGCCCCACCGTGAGGTTGGGCTCGCCCTGGACGACGGCCTGTGCGGGGGCCGGGACGACCAGCAGGAGGACGAACACGACGGCCAGCGCGCGGGTGGCGCGCGCGTGCATCAGAGGTCCCTCCGCTGGAACACCAGCAGCGACAGCACGAGCAGGAGCACGGCCGTCTCGGCCAGGACGAGCGCGCCGAGCAGGTCGTACTCCCCCTCGACGAGGATGGCGCTCGGGTCGTAGAACCGCGAGGGGCTGAGCGAGCCGAGCCACTCGAAGTCGGTCCCGGCGACGAGCGAGTCGACGAGGAAGAGCGCGAAGACCAGCCCCGCGGCGACCCGCTGGGCGGCCGCCGCCCCGTCGAACACGGTCGAGCAGAGCACGCCGAGCGCGGCCGTCAGCAGCAGGTACGGGATCGAGAGGGCGTGGACCGCGAGGACGTCCGCCAGCGGGATGGCCTCGTCGACGAGGAGCGACCCGACGTAGACGACCGCCCCGACCACGACGTTGACGACGAGGACGGGCCACGCGAGCGAGAGGAACTTCTCGCCGACGAGTCGGCTCCGCGAGAGCGGCGTCGAGAGCAGCATGTCGGCCCGGCCGCTCTCGACGTCGCCGGCGATGCTCCCGCCACCGAGGTACGCGAAGTAGATGCCGAGCATGATCACCCAGCCGAACTGGTAGAGTTCGACGGCGAGCAGGCCGGCGAACGAGCCCATCGCGTCGACCGCGAACGCCTGCTGGAACGCGGGCGGGAGCGCCTCGAAGTAGGCGGTGAAGTCGACCTCCGAGATGATGGAGGGGCCGATGGCGAGGAACAGGGCGGCGAACAGCGAGAGCCCGGCGGCGGCGACGAACGCACCCACCGACCGGCGCTCGGCCTCGTAGCGAGCGACCTCGAACATCAGGCGGTCACCTCGCCGGCGTCTCCGGTCTCCTCGGTCGCCGGGTCGCGTCCGTTCGCCGGCCTCTCCGGCCCCTCACCGTAGAACCGCATGAAAACGTCCTCTAGCGGCGCGTCACGGACGTCCAGGTCGAGGACCGTGTGGTCGGTCAGCCGCGCCAGCAGGGTGTCGTAGTTGCCGGTGAACGTGAACGAGACGCTCGTGGTGCCGTCCTCGTCGGTCACCCGCAGGTCGTCGGCCCCCGGCAGGTCGAACTCCTCGCGGGCGACGCGTTCGTCGAACCGCGCGGTGACCACCTTCCCCCCGCGGGTCAGCAGGTCGTCGACCGTCTCCACCTCGGCGAGGTGGCCGTTCCGGATGATGCCCACCCGGTCGCAGGTCTTCTGGACCTCGCTCAGGACGTGCGAGGAGAGGAACGCCGTCTTCCCGCTGGCCACCTCGTGTCGGAGGAACTCGTTGAACCGCTCCTGTTTCAGCGGGTCCAGCCCCGAGGTGGGTTCGTCCATCACCAGCAGGTCCGGGTCGTGCATGAACGCGAGCACGAGCGCCAGCATCTGCTTGTTCCCGCGGGAGTACTCCCCCACCTTCCGATCGAGCGGCGGGTCGAACAGCTCGAGCAGTTCGTCGCTCCGCTCGTCACCCTGCAGGGCGCCGTAGTACCGGAGGAGGCGCTTGCCGGTCACCCCTTCGTCGAGCCCGGGGTCGCTCGGGAGGTAGCCGACCCGCGCCTTCGCCGCGCGGAGTTCGTCGGGGTCGGACACGTCGTGGCCGAGCAGCCACGCCTCGCCGCCGGTGGGTTTCAGGAACCCCAGCAGTGTCCGCATCGCCGTCGTCTTCCCGGCCCCGTTCGGGCCGAGGAAGCCGAACACCTCCCCCTCTCGGACCTCGAAGGAGACGTCCTCGATACCCCGCACGTCGCCGTAGAACTTCGTCAGTCCCTCCGTTCGGATGGCTGTCATGGGGTGTTCACCCGTCGCCGTGGGTGGCGTGAACGTATAAGCGTTCCATTTTCACGGACTCCGTCCGGTGAAACGACCGCTCAGAGGGGTCTCGGGCCGGATACGGGCAGTTCGGGTGATCGAGCGAACGGTCGCCCGTTCGCGAGCCGTAAACCGATAGCCACGATATCGAATCACCGTCGGCGAGTGCGAGGGTTCAAATCCGAACGAGCGCAACGCCGGGGTATGAGCGTGCCCGTCCCGGAACTCGCCGATCGTGCCGACGCCTGCGCCGAGCGGCTGCTCGACGCCGACCGCGTGTTGCTCGCCTCGCACATCGACGCCGACGGGCTGACGAGCGCCGCCGTCGCGGCGACGGCGCTCCGACGGGCCGGCATCCGGTTCGAGACGGTGTTCAAGAAGCAACTGGACGCCCACGAGGTCGAGAGCATCGCCATGCGGGGCTACGACACCGTGCTGTTCACCGACTTCGGGAGCGGGCAACTGGACGCCATCGTCGAACACGAGGACGCCGGGGAGTTCACGCCGGTCGTCGCCGACCATCACCAGCCGGCGGACGCGGAGACCGAGTTCCACCTCAACCCGCTCCTGTTCGGCATCGACGGGGCGAGCGAGCTCTCGGGTGCGGGCGCGGCGTACGTGCTGGCCCGGGCGCTGGGGGAACGGACGAGCCCCGCCACGGACGGTGGAACTGCCGCCGCCGGCGCGCCCCCCGAACACGACGCCACCGCCAACCGTGACCTCGCGGCGCTCGCCGTCGTGGGTGCCGTCGGGGACATGCAGGCCTCGGGTGGCGCGCTCCACGGCGCCAACGAGGGTATCGTCGCGGAGGGGGTCGAGGCCGGCGTGCTGGAGGAGGCGAAGGACCTCGCCGTCTACGGGAAACAGACGCGCGAACTCCCGAAACTGCTGGAGTACGCCACCGACGTGTTCGTCCCCGGCATCTCGAACTCCCAGTCGGGGGCCATCGAGTTCCTCGACGGGCTGGACGTGGACTGTCGGTCGGGCTCCGAGTGGAAGCGATGGGTGGACCTCACCGAGTCGGAGCGCCAGACGGTCGCCTCGGCGCTGGTCCGGCGGGCCATCCAGCGCGGGGTCCCGGCCTCGAAGGTCGAACGCCTCGTCGGGACGAGCTACACCCTCACCGCCGAACCCGAGGGGACGGAACTCCGCGACGCGAGCGAGTTCTCCACCCTGCTGAACGCGACCGCGCGGTACGACCGCGCGGACGTGGGCCTCGCGGTCTGTCTCGGCGACCGGGGTGGTGGGCTGGAGCGTGCCCGCGAACTCCTCTCGAACCACCGGCGGAACCTCTCCGAGGGCTTGCAGTGGGTCAAACGCTCGGGCGTCACGAGCGAGGAGCACCTCCAGTGGTTCGACGCCGAGGACCGCATCAAGGAGACCATCGTCGGCATCGTCGCGGGGATGGCCGTCGGGAGCGACGGCGTGGACCGCGGCACCCCGATACTCGCCTTCGCCCGCAAGAACGACGAGGAGACGAAGGTGTCGGCCCGGGGCACCCACACGCTCGTCCGGGCGGGACTGGACCTCTCGCGGGTGATGGGCGAGGCCAGCGAGACCGTCGGCGGGAAGGGCGGGGGCCACGACGTGGCGGCGGGCGCGACCATCCCCGCCGGCCGCGAGCGGGAGTTCGTCGAGGTCGCCGACCGCATCGTGGGCGAACAGTTGGGTTGAAAATGCGGCTATAATCCACCGAACCGAGATTCTATGCTCCGATAATTTGGACCGTCGGTTTATGTCCCCGCGCTGGCGACCGGAGGACGACACCTATGCTGCGCGAGATGCTGCGGGGGCTGCGGGGTGGTACAGACACTGGGCGACCCGTCACCGACGGCGGGGTGCTGACGTCGGCGTCGGACGGGAATCGAGGGGCGGCCGCGGCCGACCACGCGGGCGCCGACGTGACCGACGAACTCGACGCCGTCGACGGAGAGGACCTCGTTCGGAGCATCCTCGGCGGGCTGGCGTTCCCGGTGCTGGTGACGGACGCGCGGGGCGAGGTGACACACGCGAACGCGAACGCCGCCGACCTGTTCGGGCGCGGGGCCGACTCGCTCGTCGGGAGCGCGGCGGCCGACCTCTACGCCGAGGCGGGCGGGACGGCCCTGCTCGACCGGACGCTCGAAGACGGCGAGCGCATCGAGGAGTACGAGGACGCGTTCGAACTCGGGGGGCGGACGGCTCACGTCTCCCGGAGTGTCGTCCCGATCACCTGCGCTCGGGGGACGGTCCGGGGCGCGATGGCCATCGACCGTGACATCTCCGAACGGATGGCGCTCCACGAGCGTGAGGCACAGCTGGAAGCGTACCAGCGCGAGGTGATGGACCGGCTACAGTCGAACCTCGTCAAACTCGGGGCGGGCGACCTGACCGTCGACCCGACCGTCCCCGACCCCCCCGCCGAGTTCGAGGCCATCGAGAACGTCCACGCGGAGTTCGTCGAGATGACCGGCAACCTCACGACGGCCGTCGACCGGATGCGCGACTCGCTCGAACGCAGTCGCCGGCGGGCCGATCGGCTGGAGACAATCGGCCAGGACATGAGCGCGTTGAGCGAGGAGACGGCCGCCGCCATCGAGGAGGTGAGCGCGTCGGCCGAGAGCATCGCCGACGCGGCCGAGCGACAGGCCGAGCGTGCCGGGGCCGCCGAGACCAACATCGCGTCGCTCTCGGGGTCGATCGAGGAGATAACCGCCAGCGCGACCGGGATGGAGGAACTCTCGCGGGAGGCCGTCCAGGCCGTCCGTGAGGGGGCACAGAACGGCCGGACCGCCGTCGAGGAGATCCGCGAGGCGAACGAGGCCGGCGAGCGTAACCTCGAGATGATACGTTCGCTGGAGGGGCAGATGGGGACGGTCAACGAGATGGCCGACCTCATCAGCGATATCTCCGACAAGGTCCACCTGCTGGCGCTGAACGCCAACATCGAGGCCGCTCGTGCGGGTGAACACGGCCAGGGGTTCACCGTCGTCGCCAACGAGGTCAAGAGCCTCGCCGAGCAGTCGGGCGACGCCGTCAAGCAGATCACGGAGACTATCGAGGAACTGAAAGCCGGTATCGCCGAGACGAGCGAGACCATCTCCGACGGGACCGAGCAGGTCCGAGCCGGCGTCGAGGCCGTCGAAGAGGTGGTCGACAACGTCGACGAGGTCGCCGACGTCATCGCCGAGACCAACACCGCGGTCCAGGAGATCGCCGACGCTACCGAGGAGCAGGCCGAGGACACCCAGGCCGTCCAGCGGGTCGTCGAGGACGTGGCCGGCGTCGCCGACGAGGTGTCCGGCGGCGTCCAGCAGGTGTCGGCTGGTATCGAGGAGCAGTCCGAGGCGAGCGAGAACATCGTCGAAGCGGCCGTCGAACTCGGGACCACGAGCGAGGAGATGCTCGAGGAACTGGAGACGTTCCGTCTGGACCGCGACGAGTCCGCACAGTTGCTGGACTGAACCGCCGATAGCGGGCGCTCTGGCCGCCGAGGGGTCCGAATCCGGTGGTGTCCCGTTCTCGACGCCCCGTCCGGTGGACTCGACCTGCCGAGTCCGCCCCGGCGTTCGGAGGTCACCAGCCACACTCCCACGGGTGATTTCCTATCGCGGCATCCGGTTTACGTTCGCGAGTCGAGACAGTTCAAATCGCGATAACGTGCGCGGGTTTTTTATACACCGACGCGTCGGTCGAACCGTCCTCCGGGGCAGTTCCCGGTGGCACTACTCTCCCTTCGAACCCCGCCCGGAGAGCGGCGGCGCCGTGCGTGCCGGGGAAAGAAACAGGAGCGTCGCGGCTGGAGAGCCGGGACGATGCCCACCGAGACGACCGACGAGGACCCGGACCCCGAACACCGGGCCGCCATCGAGCGGAGTCGCCGCCGCTGGGAGTTCCTGAGTTCGCGGTGGGGGTTCGTCGAACGCGACACCGTGGGGGTTCGCCGCGAGGCGGTCGACCTCCTCGACCTCTCGCCCGGCGACCGGGTCCTGGACCTCGGCTGCGGTCCGGGCGTGAACTTCGAGGCGCTCCGCGAGGCCGTCGGGCCCGAGGGACTGGTCGTCGGTGTCGACCTCGCCCGCGGGATGGTCGAGCGTGCCCGCGAACGCGTGGAGACGCGTGGCTGGGAGAACGTCGAGGTGGTGCAGGCCGACGCCACCCGCCTCTCGTACCGTCGTCCCTTCGACGGGGCACTCGCCACGACGGCGGTGAGCGCGATGCCCGACGTCCGTGGCGTGGTCGAACGCGTCCACGACGCACTCGTCCCCGGGGCCCGGTTCGCGCTCTACGAGATCCGACTGGTCCCCTCGGGTCCCGCTCGGGTCCTGAACCCGCTCGTCGAGCGGTTCTACCGGGCGTTCGGGAACTGGAACACGGAGGAGGACGTGCTGACGGAGCTCCGACGCACGTTCGACTCCGTCGAGGAGGGCCGGTCGTTCGCGCTCGGGACGAACTACCTCGTCGTCGCCCGGACGGCCGACGAGGGCCCGTCGGGCCGACCCCACGGTTGACGGTCCTCGCCCACGCAGGCCGTGCCATGACCGTCCACTACGACCGGGAGGGGCCGGTGGCCGTCGTCACCGTCGACCGACCCGAGCGACGCAACGCCATCGACCACGCCACGAGCGAGGCGCTCGGCGACGCCTTCGACCGCTTCGAGGACGAGGACGACGCCCACGTCGCCGTCCTCACCGGGAGCGAGGGCACCTTCTCCGCCGGTGCCGACCTGAAGGCGATGGACCTCGAGGACACCCCCGACGGCTGGCTGGGGTTCACCCGCCGTCGGCTGGAGAAGCCGACCATCGCGGCCGTCGAGGGCCACTGCGTCGCCGGCGGTATCGAGATGGCACTCTGGTGTGACATCCGCGTCGCGGCTCGCGGAGCCACGTTCGGCTGTTTCGAACGCCGCTTCGGCGTCCCACTCGTCGACGGCGGCACGCAGCGACTCCCGCGTGTCGTGGGCCTCGGCCGGGCGCTCGACATGATCCTCACGGGCCGTGCTGTGGACGCCGAGACGGCCGAGCGCTGGGGGCTGGCGACCCGACTGGTCGACGAGGGGGAGGCGCTCGACGCCGCCGTCGAACTCGGCGAGCGACTCGCCGAGTTCCCGCAGGAGACGATGCTCACCGACCGCGAGGCGGTCTACGACGGCGTCGGCACCCCGCTCCAGCAGGGACTCGGACTGGAGGGGTGGTACGGCTCCCGAGCGCTCCAGACGGCGATGGAGGGCGCCGAGCGGTTCGCCGGTGGGGAGGGAAGAAGCGGCGAGGGTATCGAGGACGAGAACGGGGACGACTGACGGTCTACTGGCCCTTGCCGGCGCGGCCGGGTTCGGTCAGCGTGACGTCGTCGTAGTAGTACTGCTGGTCGACGCCGAAGTTGGGGCTGTTGAAGATGAACTCGAGGAACTGCGTGCTCGGCGCGAACACGTTGTAGTTCCGCTCGTCGGCGACGAGCTTGCCGTCGACGCGCCACTTCATGGCCGCGCCGTCGCTGGTCTGCTGGAGCTGTGCCTCGACGTCCACCCAGCCACCCTCCTCGGGGTCGATGCCGAGCTTCCGGGGGAGGCCGATGGACTCCCAGCGGGCGCCGGCGAAGTCACCGTTCTCGTCGGCCTCGTAGACGTAGACCCGGAATCCGGCCTCGCCGTCCTCGTTCGCGTCGCTGTCCTGGTACTCGAGGATGGGGTACGCGCTGATGCTGCCACCTTCGTTGCCGAGGACGGGCCACACGCCGGTCTGCTGGCCGACGCCGTCGCCCTCCCACGCGGGGTCGATGTAGAACCGGTACGAGAACCGCGACCCGGTGCCGGTGTTCCAGTAACTGCCCCCGGCGTCCTGGTACTTCTTGCCCTGATAGCCGTAGAACCCGGAGGTCGGGCCGTCCTCGCTGATGTCGATGCAGAGTCGGTCGTCCCCGTCGAACGATGCACGGGTGAACGCCACGGGGTCGTAGCCGAGACTCGGGTTGTATCGGTCGAGGACCCATCCTGCCGTGTTGGGACCGTTCCCGGCAACGTCGGCCGCCGTCGAGAAGTCGAGGTCGAACACCGCGTTCGGGCTCGCGCCTGGCCGTGCGCTCGCGGTGGCCGTGCCGAGGCCAGCGGCCACGAGCGTCGCGCCGCCCAGTCGGAGTGCCGTGCGTCGAGTGATATCGTCTGATACCATGCGGAGTACGGATATGTTGACCGTTAGTTATCACTTGCTTGGCCGACGCTAACCCCGTCCCGACTCGGAGACCGACAGCGCGGTACCCCGATACCGCCACCCGGATTCATACGCCCGCCACGCGACACGGCACCTATGGACGACCGCATCCCGGAGTTCCGGTTCCCCTACGACCCACCGACGGTCCGCTACGGCCGCGACGCGGTCGAGGACCTCGCGGCCGAACTGGCTGCCATCGACGTCGAGCGTGCCCTCGTCGTCGCCGGTGAGACGACCGGGACGAGCGACGCCGTCGGCGGCCGCGTCGAGGCGGGGCTCGGGGACCGACTGGTCGAGACGTTCGCCGAGACGACGACGGACAAGCGCATCGCGACGGCCCACGAGGTGGCCGAACTCGCCGACGACCTCGACGCCGACGCCCTCGTCGCGGTCGGCGGTGGCTCCTCGCTGGACGTCGCGAAGGTCGCGGCCACGCTCCGCGAGACGGGCCAGTCGCTCGACGAGGCGCGGGCCGCGCTCCGCGAGGGTGGGCTGGCACTCCCGCAGGAGGCGACGCCGACGCCCATCGTGGCCGTCCCGACGACGCTCGCGGGCGCGGAACTCTCGGTCGTCGCCGGTATCACCGACGCGCCCGACAGCGAGGGCGACCTCGTCGTCCGCGGGGGCGTGTTCGACCCGCGGCTGATGCCCGCGGCCGTCGTCTACGACCCGTCGCTGTTCGAGACCACCCCGCACGGCGTCCTCTGTGCGTCGGCGATGAACGGCTTCGACAAGGGGCTGGAGACGGTGTACGCCCGGAACGCCACGCCGGTCACGGACGCGACGGCGATGCGTGGGCTCTCGCTGCTGCGGCGGGGGCTCCCCGAACTCGGTGCGGGCGAGTGGGACGCGGACACCCTCTACGACTGCATCGTCGGGACGATGCTCGTCCAGTACGGCTGTTCGCGCTCCGACGGGACCACGCTCTCGGTGATCCACGCCTACGGCCACGGGGTCGCCCGCGGGTTCGCCGTCCAGCAAGGTGGCGCTCACGCCATCGTCCTGCCGGACGCGCTGGAACACCTGTTCGGCGAGGTGGACGCCCGGCGCGACCTGCTGGCCGAGGCGTTCGACGTGGCGGCCGACTCCCCCGAGGCGACGGCCGAGGGGGTCGTCGAGGCCGTGACGGAGGTCCGGGACGCGCTCGGCCTCCCCACCCGCCTGCGCGACGTCGAGGACATGGACGAGTCGGACCTCCCGAAGATCGCCGACGTGGTCGTCGAGGACGGGTTCATGCGCAACCGACCCGAGGGGTACGACCCGACGGCCGAGGACGTCCTCGGGGTGCTGGAGCGGGCGTGGTGAGCACGGCGGCGACCGAACGGCTTCAATCGCCCGGCGAATGACGCCCTGCGCGAAAGTCTTTTGCTGTGTCACACGAAACGTGCCGGCCACGCAGGGGCAGGACCATGCTAGAACTCACCCTCGACATGGAGCAGTACGACTGCCCGTTCATCGACACGACGGAGGCGACGGACGTCTCGTTCGCGGCGGTCCACTGGGAGTTCGACAGCGCCCGGCACGAACTGGAGACGCGGATGCTGGTCGAGGGGGCCGACCGGGGGGCGCTGGAGAACGGGCTGGGGGCGCTCGCCGACCACGAGAACATGCGCGAGTGCACGCTGCTCTCGAAACAGGGCGAGGCGGCACAGATACGGACCACCATCGACGAGACGGACGCGATGGGGACCATCCGCGCCAACGAGGGGTACATCACCGGTCCGTTCCACATCCGCGAGGGAGCGGAGCTCTGGCACGTCGGCTTCGACCGGGAGGCCACCGCCGACGAGACGCTGGAGGCGCTCGACCGGGCCAACGAGTTCGACGTGGTCGAGCGCGAGCGCGTCTCGCCGCACTCCGTCACCGGGTTCGTCCAGAACGTCGGTGCGGCGATGACGCTCGTCGAGGGGTGTCGCGACCTCTCACCCACCGAGCGCCGCACGCTCGAGGCCGCCGTCGACCGGGGCTACTTCGAGTCACCGCGCGGGGCGTCGCTCGGTGACCTCGCCGACGAGTTCGGCGTCTCGAAGACCGCCGTCTCGAAGAACCTCCGCCGGGCCGAGGGGAAGGCGATGGGTCGGGTGAGCGAGGCGCTCTCGGAGATGGACGAGGACGAGTCGGCCTGACACGGCCCCACGAGGCTTATCCCTCGCCGCTGGCACGACGGCACATGAGCGACAGCGACGAGACGGGCTCCGACGGGGTCCTCCCGGTCGAGCGTTCGTCCGAACCGATCACGGTCGAGTCGATGGCCGCGGCCCTCCGTGCCCTCGGCGTCGAGTCGGACGACTGCCTGCTGGTCCACGCCTCGCTCTCCTCGCTGGGGTGGGTCAACGGCGCCGCCCCGGCCGTCGTCGACGCCCTCCAGCGGATTCTCACCGACGGGACGCTCGTGATGCCGACCCACTCGCCCGACGTCTCGAACCCGGAGTGGTGGGAGAACCCACCCGTCCCCGAGGACTGGTACGCGACGGTGCGCGAGACGATGCCCGCCTACCGGCCCGCGGTGACTCCGACGCGCGGGATGGGGGCCGTCGCCGAGTGTTTCCGCTCGTACCCCGGCGTCGAGCGGAGCGCCCACCCGATGCACTCGTTCGCGGCGTGGGGGACCGACAGCGCGTTCGTCACGGAGAGGCACCCCCTCGACGACTCGCTCGGTGACGACTCGCCGCTCGCACGGGTGTACGACCGCGACGGACGGGTGCTGTTCCTCGGCACCACGCACGCGACGAACACGTCGCTCCACCTCGCGGAGTACCGCGCCGACCTCGGCCTCGAGCGCGAGTCGAAGGGGAGCGCCGTCGTCCGCGACGGCGAGCGCGAGTGGGTCACGTTCGAGGACCTCGCCATCGACGACGAGGACTTCCCCGAGTGCGGTGCGGCGTTCGAAGCGGCCCACCCCGAGGCCGTCTCGCGCGGCGAGGTGGGGGTCGCCGAGTGTGCGTTGCTGGACCAGCGACCGATGGTCGACGTCGCCGTCGAGTGGTTCGAGGCGAACCGCTAACCGGGCGGGAGACCCGTCTCGACGACCGGTTCTGGTGGACCGGCTCGTGAGCGTCTCGTCGGTTCACATGTCAACCCGACGTGTTAGCGTGGTGTGACAGTACTCCTCTAGCGTGTCATGGAACGAAATCACATCTCGCGGCGACGGTTCGTCGCCGCGGCTGGTGCGGCCGGCATCGCCGGCCTCGCGGGCTGTTCGAGTGGCGACGGCACGCCGACCCCGACCGAGGAACCGACGGACACCCCCGGCGGCGGGGGTGGTGGCGGGAGCACCGACACCGCGACGGGGACGCCACAGCCGGTCTCTGGAACCGTGAGGATCGGCGTCCTCCAGCCGGTGTCGGGGAGCCTGCAGTACTACGGCCAGCAGTCGCTCTGGGGGCTGTTCCAGGGGTTCAACTACAAGAGCGAGAGCGAGTTCGCCCCGCCGGCCGAGACGGGGACCCAGACGGTCAGCGTCGGCGACGTGGACTACGAACTCGTCGTCCGGGACACACAGCTCTCGGCCGACGAGGCGCAGACCATCGCGACGAACTTCGTCCAGCAGGAGGACGTCGACGTCATCGTCGGCTGCAGCTCCTCTGCGGCGGCCAACCGCGTCATCCAGACCGTCTCGACGCAGGTCGACATCCCGACGCTCATCGGGCCGGCGGCGTCGGCCGACATCACCGCGAATGCCGAGACGTGTGCGCCGAACGTGTTCCGCGCCAGCGAGAACACCGCGATGGACGCCCGCTCGGGCGGCACATACGTCGCGCAGAACTCGGACGTCTCGTCGGTGTACCTGTTCGGCGCGGACTACTCGTTCGGCCGTGCGGTGGTCAACAACTACCGCTCGGTACTCGAGTCGCAGGGCGTGGAGATCGTCGGCGAGCAGTTCCTCCCGCGGGGCTACTCCGAGTGGGAGGGCCTGCTCGACAACGCCGAGAGCGCGGGGGCTGGGGGGATCGTCGCCGGATTCACGGTCCAGACGCTCCCGCAACTGTTCACCACGTTCCTGAACGGCGACTACTCGTTCAAGGTGTTCGGCGGCTTCGCCACACAGGTGACGACCGGCATCGTCGGGCAGACCCTGCAGAACGAGCTGGGGACGCCGCTGACCGAGGAGAAACTGCAGAACGCGAATCTCGGGCCGTTCACCTCGCGCTACCACTGGAACCAGTACGACAACGACATCAACAGCGCGTTCGTCGACAGCTACACCTCGGCGTACGGCATCGTCCCGGACCTGTTCAGCTCCGGGCTGTTCACGACCGCCTCGGCGCTCGTGCAGGCCGTCGAGTCAGCCGGCTCTACCGAGGGTGCAGACCTCGTCTCCGCGCTGCAGGGGATGACCGTCACGGACACCCCGAAGGGTGAGGGCGCCTACACGTTCCAGGAGTACAACAACCAGGCGCGCTCGGAGATGACCATCGCGGGTGTCGCGCCCAACGACGAGGACAACTGGGACGCGGCAATCAAGCCCGGCGAGGCCGTCGAGCGCATCCCGGCCGACCAGACGACCATCCCCGCGGACTCCTCGGAGATGGGGTGCTCGCTGTAGGCGATGTCGTTGCTCCGCACGGCCGGGCTGACCAAGCGGTTCGGTGGGCTGACCGCCGTCGACAGCGTCGACTTCGAGCTGGACGAGGAGCTCACGTCGCTCATCGGGCCGAACGGGGCCGGCAAGACGACGTTCTTCGACCTGCTGACCGGCGTGCTCGAGCCCACGGAGGGGACCATCGAGCTCCGGGCGGGAGACGAGTGGCGCGACGTGACCGAGGCCGCCCCCCACGGGACGGCCCGGCTGGGCGTCCACCGCTCGTACCAGGTGACGAACCTGTTCCCCACCTCGACGGTGCTGGAGAACGTCCGCGTGGCCGCGCAGGCCCACGGCGAGGACTCGATGCGCGCGTGGCGCAACGTCAACGCGTTCACCGACTACGCCGAGGAGGCCCACCGCATCCTCGAACGGGTCGGGCTGGACGGCGAGGCCCACACCGTCGCCGAGACGCTCAGCCACGGCGCGAAACGGCAACTGGAGGTCGGCATCGCGCTCGCCGGCGACCCGGACGTCCTCCTGCTGGACGAACCGAACGCCGGCGTCTCCAGCGAGTCGGTCGGTGACATCATCGACCTCATCGAGGACGTGGCCGACGACCACGCGGTCCTGCTCGTCGAGCACAACATGGACATCGTGATGAACGTCTCCGACCACATCGTCGTCCTCGACCGGGGGAGCGTCATCGCCGACGGGCCGCCGAGCGAGGTTCGGGGCGACCCGACCGTGCAGGAGGCGTACCTCGGTGGCTACGAGCCGGGGACGGCCGGTCGGTCCGGATCGGACACCGGCTCGGAGGAGGGGAGCGTCGCATGAGCAGTCGGTCGGACACGGGCACGGCGGTGGACGCCGCTACCGACCCCCTCCTCACCGTCGAGGACGTCCACACCTACTACGGCGAGAGCCACATCCTCGAGGGCGTCTCGCTCGCCGTCGAGGAGGGCGAGACGGTCGCGCTCATCGGCCGGAACGGCGTCGGCAAGACGACGACGCTCCGCTCCGTGCTCCAGTTGACGCCGCCTCGTCGCGGCTCCATCCGCTACCGCGGCGAGGAACTGGTCGGTCTCCGGACTCACGAGGTGGCCTCGCGCGGCGTCGGCTGGATCCCCGAGGAACGCCGGATGTTCGCCGAACTCACCGTCACCGAGAACATCCGTATCGCGGTGCCGAAGGGCGGTGACGTGGAGGCGGCCATCGACCGGGCGTTCGAGACGTTCCCGGCGCTGGACGAGCGAAGCAGCGCGAAAGCCGGGGCGCTCTCGGGCGGCCAGCAGCAGATGCTCGCCATCGCTCGCGGGCTCGTCGGCGACAACGAGTTCCTGCTGGTCGACGAACCGAGCGAGGGACTGGCCCCGCAGATCGTGGCCGACGTGGCCGACGCCATCGCCGCGGCCGCCGAGGAGGCGACCATCCTGCTCGTCGAGCAGAACCTGCCGCTGGCGATGGACCTCGCGGACCGCTTCTACCTGCTCGACAACGGGCAGGTCGTCAAGGAGGGCTCCACCGAGGGTGTGAGCCCGGACGACGAGGAACTCCGGAGGTACCTCTCGGCATGACGGGCCTCGGCATCGACCTCGTCGTCGCCCAGTCGCTCGTCGACGGCCTCGGGCAGTTCCTCCGCCCCTCGACGCTGTTCTCGGTGCTTGTCGACGGGCTGGCGAAGTCGGCGCTGTTCCTGATGATCGCCACGGGACTGACCCTCATCTTCGGGCTGATGGGCGTGCTGAACTTCGCGCACGGCTCGCTGACGATGATCGGTGCGTACCTCGGCGGCCTCATCATGGTGCTGACCGTCTCGCAGGGGACGCCGAACGGGACGCGGCTGGCGGTGTTCTTCGTCGGTCTGTTCGTCGTCTTCGGCGTGCTGGCGGCGCTCGGTGGCGTCATCGAGGTCGGGCTCATCCGGCCGCTGTACGACCGCCCACCGATCTACCAGATACTGCTCACCTTCGGCGTGACGCTGGTGCTGGACGAACTGGTCCGCATCGTCACGCTGTTCTACGACATCCAGCCCGTGGCCGACTGGCAGGCCGCGCTCGGCACCAAGCCGACGTGGTTCACCGACCCGGTTGATCTGGGGCTGGCCTCCGTCCGGGGGCTGGCGCTGTTCGAGATCCTGTTCGGCGTCGCCACCGTCGTCGCGGTCTGGGCGTTCCTGAACCGGACCCGGTACGGCCTCGTCGTCCGGGCCGGCAGCGAGGACAGCGAGATGACCGAGGCGCTCGGTATCGACGTCCGGCGGGTGTTCACCGTCGTGTTCGCGCTCGGGGCCGGCATCGCGGGCGTCGCGGGGATGCTCCTGATGTGGGACAAGAACTGGGGCGCGAGCGTGCCGCTCGCGGCGGAGACGCTGCTGCCGGCGTTCGTCGTCGTCATCGTCGGCGGACTCGGCACCTTCCGCGGGACGGTGTACGCCGCGCTCATCGTCGGGCTCGCCGACGCCGTGACGACGTGGTGGTTCATCAACGTCGTCGACCTGACGTTCCTGCCCGAAGTCGTGGTGTTCGCCATCCTCGTGCTGGTGCTCGTGGTGAAACCGCGCGGGCTGTTCGGGTTAGCGGAGGTGGGCGGGCATTGAGCCGCGAGGACGAGCGTAGCGAGTCCTCGGAGCGGGCGAGCGGGAGTGAGCGGAGCGAACGACACGCGAGCCGCGGGACGGAGGCCGACGGCGGTACCGAGACGGCCGACGCCACCGAGTCCGACCGCCCGACAGACTACGGGACGGGCCTCTCGTGGCCCCGACAGTACGCCGCCGAGCACGTCCCGCACCTCGTCGTCGTCGCCCTGCTCGCGGTGTACCCGTTCGTCCACGCGTTCCTGCTCTCGTCGCCGGTCGCCGCCGAGGCGACGATGTTCCTGCCGGACGTGGACACCATGACGGCGGTGCTCTACTTCGGTCTGTTCGCGATGAGTTTCGACTTCGTCTCGGGGTACACCGGCTACCTCTCGTTCGGCCACGCCGTCTTCTACGGCACGGGGGCGTACTTCGTCGTCCTCGCGGCCAACGGGAAGGTGCCGCTGGTGCCCTACGACGCGCCGTTCCTCCTGCTGGTGGTGCTGGGCGGGGTGCTGGCGGTGGTGCTGTCGTTGCTCATCGGCGTCGTCTCGTTCCGCCTCTCGGGCGTCTACTTCGCGATGATCACGCTCGGGTTCTCGCAGGTGCTCTACGTGTTCGTCCGCGACTGGGACTACGTGGGCTCCTCGCCGCGGGACGGCCCCGCGGTGGTCGGCCCGCCGGACGCGGTGGCGCCGTCGTTCAACGTCGGCATCCCCGGCGTGGACGCGCTGAACCTCGCCATCGGTGGCCTCGCGGGTGACTCGATAGAGGGGCTGTTCGGCGTCGTGAACCTCTCCTCGACGGAGGTGACGTACTTCATGGCCGGCCTGGTCGTGCTCGTGTGTTACTTCGCGATGCAACGGCTGGTCCACTCCCCGTTCGGGCGCGTGATGGTCGCCATCCGCGAGAACGAGGAGCGTGCCGAGGCCGTGGGATACGACCCGTTCCGGTACAAACTGGCCGCGTTCGCGGTGAGCGCGTTCTTCGCCGCCGTCGCCGGCGGCCTGTTCGCCGGCGTCCGCCGGTCGGTGTCGCCGGACAACTCGCTGTTCTTCCTCGTCACGGGCGACGCGCTGCTCGCGTCCATCATCGGCGGGTTCGGCACCCTCGCCGGGCCGCTCTACGGCCGTCTCTTCGACGAGAGTGTCCGGGAGTTCCTGTCGAAGGAAGGGGCCGGTGGGGGGCTGCTCCCGTACCTCCGGAACACGCTGCCCGAGGGGGTGTTGCAGACGGAGACCATCGGTGGGCTGACCGTCCAGGAGGGTATCGGCGCGTTCCTGAACGGCCACGCCGCGCTCTACATCGGCATCCTGTTCGTCCTGTTCGTCCTCTACGTCCCGAACGGCATCCTCGGGACGGTCCGGGACCGACTGGGCGCGACCACGGTGGCGAAGTGGGCCGGCGCACGACTCACCTCCGGCGGCGACGGTGGGAGCGTGCGTGCGTCCAGCGAGGACTGACCCGCCCTACACCGCGTCCGCCCAGTCCGGATACTCCCGTTCGCGGTCCCAGCCGAACTCGTCACGTTCCTTCTCTTGCTCGGCCAACTGCACGCGCTGGATGCGCTCGCTCGGCGTCTTCGGGAACGAGTCGACGAACTCGACGTAGCGCGGGACCTTGTGCGCGGCGAGGGTCGTGGCGACCTGCCGGACCACGTCGCGCTCGGTGACGCCGTCGACGCTCGCGCGCTTGACCATCGCTTTCACCTCCTCGCCGCGGAGGTCGTCGGGGACCGGTATCACCGCGGACTCCTCGACGCCCTCGAGTTCGTCGATGACCTCCTCGACCTCACGGGGGGCGATGTTCTCGCCCGACCGGCGGATCATGAACTTCACGCGGTCGACGTAGTAGCAGTAGCCGTCCTCGTCGACGCGCACGACGTCGCCGGAGAAGATGCGGCCGTCGCGGAGCGTCTCCTCGGTCTTCTCGGGCATCTGGAAGTACTCCAGCATCGCGCCGGGGTCCGTGCGGGTGAGTTCACCCTCCTCGCCCGCGGGCGCCGGGTTCCCGTCCCGGTCGAGGACGGTCACCTCGTGACCGCGGTCCGGGAACATCGGCTTGCCGATGGCGCCCTTCCGGACCTTCCCGGGCTCGGGGTGGTTCATCAGCAGCGTCGGGGACTCCGTCTGGGAGTATATCTGGAGGACCCGCAGCGAGAAGCGGTCCGCGAACCGGTCCCACGTCTCGGTGCCGATGGGGCCGATGGCGACCTCCAGCGTCGTCTCGGGGAACGAGTCGTACGTCGAGAGCAGGAGTTTCGGGGTGCCGCCGAGGATGTTGAACGAGGTGACTCCGTAGCGGTCGACGTACTCGCGGAACTTCGAGGCGGTGAACTTCCGGCCGAGGAGCCACTCGGTGCCGGCCAGCAGCGGCCCGACCATCGAGTAGTACTGGTTGTTGCCGTGGAACAGCGGGAACGGGTTGTAGTTCACGTCCTCGTCGGGGAGCGCCGGGAGGAACGACTTGCCCGAGAGCAGGTACGAGCGATGCGGGAGGAGGGCGGGTTTGGGGAGGCCGGTCGTCCCCGAGGTGTAGATGATGGTGAACGGGTCCGCCGGCCCAACGTCGACGTCGGGTACCGTCCCGTCGAGGTCGGCGAAGCGGTGGACCGAGAGCGCGCAGTCGACGAGCGGTTCGGGCTCGTCCACCGGCTCCGCGACGGCGTCCTCGACGAGGACGCAGTGCTCGAAGGCGTCGAACTCCCCCTCGACGGCCCCGAGGTTCTGGTGGTGGTCCGTGTCGGGGCCGACGAGACAGGCGACCGGCCCGGCCGTCTCGAACGCGTGGCGGACCTCGCGCTCGCGGTAGTCGGGGTTGATGGGGACCTGCACGGCGCCGAGTTTCGCACAGGCGTAGACGCTCGCGACGAACGCCGGCGAGTTCCGCAGGTAGAGTCCCACCCGGTCGCCCTTCGAGACGCCGAGGTCGGCGAGGCCGCCGGCCACGCGGGTCGCCCAGTCGTCCATCTCGGCGACGGTGTACGTCTCGCCCGTCTCGGCGAACGTGAGATACGGGGCGTCCGGCCGGACCGACCGCGCCGCCGCGATGGCCTCGCCCATCGTCTCGGCCTTACGTGTGGTCGGGTCCAGCGCCGCCTGTACCGACTCGTAGGTTCTGTCCATGCGCCGCACTCCCGCCCCGGTTGACAAATAACTCCGGTTGTCACCCTCACGCGGCCCCCGAGCGCCGCCGACGTTTTGTCGGTGCACGTCTAGCCGGAGGTATGACTCAGGGCCCACTCGCTCGACTCCGGCGGCCGGAGTACACGGGCGAGAACCGGTGTGTCCCCTGCACGCTCGCCAACACCGCCATCGCGCTCGTCCTCGCGGCCGTCGTCGGCTCCGGCTGGCTGGCGCTCGTCGGCGGCCTCGCCGTCGCGGGGGGCCTCGCCGTCGCCGTCCTCGTCGTCTCGGCGCTCGCCATCTGGCTCCGTGGCTACCTCGTCCCCGGCACGCCCGAACTGACGAAACGCTACTTCCCCGACTGGCTGCTGGCGCGGTTCGACAAGGCGCCCGAGCCGGGGGCGAGCGGTCTCGTCGACGACGACACCGGGGCCTACGACGGCCCGGTCGACCCCGAGACGCTCCTGGTCGACGGGGGTGTGGTCGAACCCTGCGCGGACGTCGACGACCTCTGTCTCGCCGAGGGGTTCCGCGAGGCGTGGCGCGGCCGGATGTCGGCGCTCCGGGAGGGCGAGGCCGAGCGCGAGGAACTCGCCGGGCAACTGGACGTCGCCCCCGAGAGCGTGACCTTCGAGGAGCACGCCGGGGGCGCGTTCTCGGCGTTCGTCGACGGGACCCGCGTCGGCCAGTGGGAGTCGCGTGCGGCGCTCCTCGCCGACCTGGCAGCCGGTCGGGAACTCCCCGTGTGGCTCGACGACTGGACACGGTTCCCCACGCAGACCCGCTCGCAACTGCTCGGCGGCCTGCGCATCTTCCTCGACACCTGTCCGGACTGTGGCGGGCCGGTGGTCGCCGGACAGGAGACGGTCGCGTCCTGTTGTCGGTCCTACGAGGTGGTCGCGGCCTCGTGTGACGAGTGCGGGTCGCGGCTGCTGGAGGTCCCCTACAACGAGGGGATGGCGGCCTAGACGATTCGAGTCGACCGGCGGTCGTGCGTCGGTCGCTGCCCGAGGGAGCAGGGTGACTCGCGCGGTACGGAGTGGACCGCACAGCCGTCGTGCCCGTGCGCCCACGAGGGCGCACACGCCGTGCCTCCCCTCCCCCGACTCGGGCACGCGGCGTTGCTCGCGCCGCGGCCCTCGCCGGCCGTGTCCCTCGTCCGGTGGTGCGACCCACGCGGCCTGTCCGGGTAGACCCACCGCACTTTTGCCCGTCAGTCACCCACCACCGTCCAATGAGCGAGTTCGACCCGGAGCGGTTCGAGGAGGAGAAGTACCGCGACCACCTCACCCAGCTCCAGCAGGCGTACAAGGCTGCGTTCGGTCGGATGCGCGAGGACCTCGGCTACGACTCCACGCTCGTCCACGCCGTCGACCAGTTCGTGCTCAACGAGTCGGAGCCATTCTGGGACGACGAACGCGAGACGTTCCGCGTGGACGTCCCGGCGGAGCCGACGCCGGCCCAGCGCGTGGAGAGCGCCGGCGTGGTCGTCGACGAGTCGAAACTGGACGCGATGCTGGCGGACTACCGTGAGACGCTGGCCGAGGAACTGGAGGTCCAGTTCGGCCTGCGCGAGCCCCCCGAGGAGAACGCATAAGCCGTTCCATCCCCAAGCGCCACCATGAGCACCCAAGCGGAGAGCGAGGAGGACCTGCGCGAGCGCGTCAGCAACTTCCTGCGCCGGAACTTCCCGCAGATCCAGATGCACGGCGGCAGCGCCGCCATCCGCGACCTCGACATGGAGACGGGCGAGGTCACCGTCATGCTCGGCGGTGCCTGCTCGGGCTGTGGTATCTCCCCGATGACCATCCAGGCCATCAAGTCCCGGATGGTGCAGGAGATCCCGGAGATCAACACGGTCCACGCCGACACCGGCATGGGCGGCGGCGGTGGCGGCTCCGGCGACGGGATGGGCGGCGGCCCGATGTCCCCGTCGTTCCCCGGCGAGTCCAGCAGCGACGACGACGAAGGCCCGCAGGCGCCGTTCTAGAGCCGCGCCATCCTCCCTCGATTCTCCCCCCGAGAGTCGTGCGTCCGCCCTCGTCCGCCGCTGTCGTCCCGCTCGACACCGTCACCACCGTGACCTATCACGGAATCGCTACCCCACTGCCGACGGTATCACGGGATTTATTCTCCGGCACCGCGACCCACCGCACATGACCGACCCCGGCCGGAACGTCCTGTTCGTCGTCATGGACACGGTCCGGAAGGACCACCTGACGCCGTACGGCTACGACCGGCCGACGACGCCGGGCCTCGACGAGTTCGCCGCGGAGGCTCGCGTCTACGACAACGCGGTCGCACAGGCGCCCTGGACCCTCCCCTCGCACGCCTCGATGTTCACCGGGCTCTACCCGAGCGACCACAAGGCGACGCAGGAGGACCCGTACCTCCCCGAGGAGATCGGGACGCTCGCCCAGTCCGTCTCGGACGCGGGCTACGCCACGGCGTGTTACTCCTCGAACGCGTGGATCACGCCCTACACCCGCCTCACGGCCGGGTTCGACTCGCAGGACAACTTCTTCGAGGTGATGCCCGGCGACTTCCTCTCGGGGACGCTGGCGGACCTCTGGCAGAAGGTCAACGACTCGCCACGGTTGCGGAAGGTGGCGAACCGCCTCGTCGAACTCGGCAACGACGTCCACGAGTACCTCGCCGACGGCGAGGGGGCCGACTCGAAGACGCCGAAGGTCGTCGACCAGACCATCGAGTTCATGGACGCCAACGAGGAGTTCTTCGCGTTCGTCAACCTCATGGACGCGCACCTCCCGGTCTTCCCGCCCGAGGAGTACCGCGAGGAGTTCGCGCCTGGGGTGGACCCAACCGAGGTGTGCCAGAACTCGAAGGAGTACAACTCCGGCGCGCGCGACATCAGCGACGAGGAGTTCGAGGACATCCGCGGGCTCTACGACGCCGAGATACGGCACATCGACGCCCAACTGACGCGCCTGTTCGAGTGGATGCAGGAGAACGGCAAGTGGGAGGACACCACCGTCGTCGTCTGTGCGGACCACGGCGAACTCCACGGGGAACACGGCCTCTACGGCCACGAGTTCTGCATCTACGACCCGCTCGTGAACGTCCCGCTCATCGTGAAGGACCCAGACCTCGAATCGGGCCGCGAGGAGCGGACCGTCGAACTGCTGGACCTGTACCACACCGTCCTCGACGCGACGGACGCGCAGGCGCTCGGCGAGCCGTTCGACGAGACGCGCTCGCTCCTCTCGGCCGACTACCGGGAGTTCGCCGACGGCGAGTACGGCTTCGTGGAGTACCACCGGCCCGTGGTCGAGTTGAAGCAACTGGAGACGAAGGCGCGGGAGGCCGGGATCACGCTCGCGGAGGACTCGCGGTACTACTCCCGGATGCGCGCGGCCCGCCGCACGGACGGGAAGTACATCCGCAACGAGCGCATCGCCGACGAGGCCTACCGGGTCGACTCGGACCCCGGCGAGACCGACCCCGTCTCGCCCGACGAGGACGAGGTCGTCGCCGAGGTGGAGGCGACGCTCGCGGCGTTCGAGGACCGCTACGGCGGGGACTGGGACTCGATGGACGTCGACGGGGACGGGTTGGACGCGATGAGCGACGACGCGAAGGCGCGTCTGCAGGACCTCGGGTACGTGGAGTAGTCGATGGCCGGGGACGGGTTCGGGGGATTCGCCACGCGCGAGACGCTCGCGAAGACCGGTGTCGGGTTCCTCGTCGCGGCGGTGTTGCTCTACCTCGTGGCGACGGGGCTGGGTATCGACCAGCTGGCCGAGACGCTCGCGGACGCGAAACTCCGCTGGGTGGCCGTCGCCTGCGTCTCCACGCTCGTCTGTCTCGGGTGCTGGGCGAAGGCGTGGCAGGTCGTGCTCCGCGAGGTGGACATCGAGGTGCCGTTCGGCCAGCTCGTCGTCACCTACTTCGCCGCCACGTTCGCCAACTACGTCACCCCGCTCGGGCAGGCCGGCGGCGAGCCGTTCATCGCCTACGTGCTCTCCCGCGACACGGGCGCGTCCTACGAGGACTCGCTGGCGAGCGTCGTGACGGCGGACCTGCTGAACCTCCTGCCGTTCTTCACGTTCGCGGCCGGTGGGCTCTCGTTCCTCCTGCTGCGAGCGGAGCTGCCGGAGGCGACCCGGCCGCTCGCGTTCGGCCTGCTCGCGCTCGCCGTCGGCGTCCCCGCCATCGCCGTCTCAGGGTGGTGGTTCCGCGAGAAGGTCCGGGGTGGGGTCGTGCGGCTGGTCGCACCCGTCGCGCGCCGCACCTCGCGCCTCAGCGTCGAGGGGGTCCGCGAGCGCATCGACGACCTCTACACCGCGTTCGGCCGCATCGCGCAGGACCCCGCCGCGCTCGTCGAGGCGGTGTTCTTCGCCTACGTCGGCTGGGTGTTCTTCGCGCTGCCGCTGTACTTCGCCGGCCTCGCGCTCGAACTCCCGGTCGACCCGCTGTTGATGCTGTTCATCGTCCCGGCCTCGACGCTCGCGGGCCTGACGCCCTCGCCCGGTGGCCTCGTGGGCGTGGAGGTGGCGCTCGTCGGCCTGCTCGTCGCGCTGACGCCCGTCGGCGCGGCGGCGGCGTTCGCCATCGCGCTCGTCTACCGGGTCGCATCCTACTGGTTCGCGCTGGCCGTCGGCGGCGGCGCGGCCCTGCTGGTGGTCGGGCGCTCCTGACCGTCGGCGCAGGTTCAGCGCAGGCCGCGCTCCCGTTCCCACGCCCGCAGCAACGACGCGAGCGTCGCGTTCACGGGCGTCTCGACGCCCCGCTCGGGCGCCAGGTCGGCGACGTAGCCCGTGATGGCGTCCACCTCCGTCCGCCGCTCGGCCGCCACGTCCTGCAGCATCGAGGAGTGGTTCGCGGCCGTCGCCTCGGCCACCCGTACGACGGCGTCGACGGCCGCCTCGTCGGGGAGGTCGACCCCCTCGGCACGGGCGAGTGCAGCCACCTCGCGACCGGCGGCGCGGGCCACCTCGTTGCCCGGCCCCTCGACGAGTGCCCCGTTCTCGACCCGGGCGAGCGCCGTCGGCGCGTTGATGCCCGCGTTCACCGCCAGTTTCTCCCAGAGCCGCCGGGGCATGTCGTCGGCGACCGTGGTCACCATCGCGTCCGCGAACGCCCGCCCCACCCGGTCTGCGGCCTCGCTCTCGCCCCCGTCGCGCGGGCCGAGGACCACCTCGCCGACGCCGGTGCAGTGGACGACGCCCGGTTCCGGGCGCAGGGCGCCGTAGGTGCAGGTGCCGGCGAGGACGGTGTCGAGGTGCTCGGCCAGCGTGGCCTCGTTGCCCATCCCGTTGCCGAGCGAGAGGGTCACGTCTGGCACCCCCTCGAGGGCGCGGGCGGCCGTCTCGGTGTCGAACGCCTTCACCGTCACCACCGCGATGTCGGCGTGTTCGGGGGCCGTCGTCCGGGCGGTGGGGTGGACGGTGAAGTCGAACTCGCCACCCACGTGGAGGCCCGCCCCCCGGATCGCCGCGACGTGTGGGTCGCGCCCGACGAGCGTCACGTCGTGGCCGGCGCGGGCGAGTAACCCACCGACGAGGCTCCCGAGGCTCCCGGCGCCGAAGACGAGGACGTCCATACCTGCGGGTGGCCGCCCGCCACGAAAACAGTCACGTCTCTCGACTCAGTCCTGTTGCCAGTAGTAGAGTTCCTCCTTCGCCGCCCCGCAGGACGGGCAGGTCTCTGGGAGGTCGGTCCCCTCCAGTTTGCCGAGTTCGCCACACTCCCAGCAGCGCCAGTGGAGCTCTTTCACCCCCGCCTTGCTGCTGGCCTCGTGTTCCATCGACATGGCCAGGACGCCGTCCGAGGTGCTCACGTAGAAGCCGTGTTCGTCGAGTCCACGGACGCTGCCGAGTTCGTTCCCCTCGTCGTCGTACACCGCTTCGCCGAAGGTGACGCGTCGCTCCGCCTCTTCGTGACTCTGGCTCATCGCACCGTGCGGTACGGTACCGAGTGGCTTAAAATGGTCGCTCAGTCGAAACGTTACTCACGGGAACCGGACGGTCGAGGGGTCGTCGACCCGCCGGGTGACCCCGGTCGGCTCACTCGATCGTCGTCTCGTCCAGCTCCTGCTGCCCCCACCTTTTTCTCGCGGCTCGTTCCTCGCCGCTCGCAAAAGCTGGAGCAAAAGTCCGCGACAGCACTCACTCGGTCGTCGTCTCGTCCAGCTCCTTCTCGCCGCGGTGGATGGCGGCGCCGTCCTGTGCCACCTTCTCGGCGAGGACGGCACACTTCAGGCGCATCGGCGTCACCTCCACCCCGAGGAGGTCGACCACGTCGTCACGGTCGAGTTCGTCCAGTTCGTCCAGCGTCATCCCGTGGAGCGACTCGGTCAGGAGGCTCGCGGAGGCCTGCGAGATGGCACAGCCGTCGCCGACGAACGACACCTGCTCGATACGCTCGTCGTCGTCCAGCCGCACGAACATCTTGATCGTGTCGCCACACATCGGGTTCTCGCCGACGTGTTCGAACGTGGCGTCCTCGAGTTCCCCGTAGTTGCGCGGGTTCTTGTAGTGGTCGAGGATCTGCTGCCGGTACATGTCGGAGCCCGTTCCCATCGTTACGCGAAGTTGGGGCGTCCCCCGGAAAAGCGTAGCGCCCCGTCCCTCGCCGGATCCCCACGGAGACACGTCACAAGGGCAATAACCTCCCCGGCGGTAGGCTCGCTGATGGCAGAGGAGCCGGCCGGCGAGGAGACGGACGTGAGCGTGGCGGCCGTCGGCGGCACTCGGCTCTCGGCACCGGGGACGTTCACGCTCGTCTGGGGGCTCTCGGCGCTGGCGCTGGCGGCCATCGACGCCGCCGACGGAGTCGGTACCGTGGCGGCCTTCGCTACCGTCGCGGGCCTCGTCGCCGTGCTCGCCGTGCTCGCCGACTTCGCGTTCGACCGGCGACCCGGGACCACCGTGTTCCTGTTCGTGGGTGTCCCGGCCCTGCTCGGAGCCGGGCTCGCGGGGTTCGAGGGGAGACTCCTGAGCGCCGTGGGGCTCGCCGTCGTCGGTGTCGCGATGCTCGGCCGGGTGTACGGGCTCCCGGGTGAGGACGACCCGACCGTGGAGACGGGCGACGCGGCCGAGGAGCGCGAGGACTGACCGGTTCAGGCCGCCGCAGGTGGCGACAGTTCGTCGTCGCGGCGCTGGGCCGTCTTGGCCGCGTCGTAGGCCGCGTAGATCCAGATGGCCGGCACGAGCAGGAAGCCGACGAACACGAACAGCGAGAGCAGCGAGAGCACGAACGAGACGGCGAAGAACAGCCCCATCTCCACCTCGCGGGCGTAGACGTGGCCCAGTCCGGGGAAGAGCGCCGAGAGCAACACCGCGACGAGGGGGTTCCGGCCGTCCAGCAGGCTCTCGACGGCCTGCGAGTTCGGCGGCGCGCGCTGTCGGACCCCGCACTCGGGGCATATCTCGGCCGCTCTCAGTATCTCCGCGCCGCACTCGCGGCAGTAGACGGTGTCGGACTCGCGTTCGGTCACACTGGAGGACATGGCGTCTCGAAGGCCGGAGGGGGAGATAAGGTTCGCGTGGGCGTCAGGCGACTCGAACGTTGACGGTGAACGACTCACGCACCCGGTCCGCCTCGTTCGCCACGGACACGTCGTAGCCGAACTCGCCGTCGGGGGCGTCGCTGGCTACCTCCACGACCAGTTCGCCGGTCACGTCGCGTGGCCGGTCCCAGTACCAGATAGGCGGGAAACTGTCGGCCTGTGTCGAGGGCGTGGGCGAGACGTCCGTCTCCACGAGCGAGACGGACTCGTGGTACGCTTCGGGGACCTGCGGGAGAAACCGGAACTCCGTCGCGTCCGTCGCCTCGGCCGTCAGCGTCACCCGCTGGCCGGGTCCGACGGTCGGTTCGTCACCGGAGACGGTGGGCGGGCCGCTCGCGCTGGACCGGCCCAGACACCCGGCTGTCGCGGTGAGGACGCCGATGGCCGCCGAGAGGTAGGTCCGTCGGTGCATACCCACGGCTCTATCTCCCACCGTACAAGACGTTACGGAGGCTCAAACGACGGCCTGACCGAAACCGAGCGGTGCGGTGGCGGTGCTGCCGCGGTGCGGTCGAGCCCACCCACCCGCCGCGAGCGGCGCCTTTTTCATGAACGTTCGGGAGAGCGGAGCTCTCCCGCAGCCCATCAGAAATCGGAGATTTCTGAGGACGTTTTTGCGAGAGAGGGTCGCCGCAGGCGACCCCGAGCGGAAAAAGGTTCAGGCGAAGATACTGCGCGCCTCGTCCACGGCATCCACCAGCGCGTCGACCTCCTCCCTCGTGTTGTAGAGGTAGAACGACGCTCGTGCGGAGGCACCCACGCCGAGCACGTCGTGGAGCGGCTGGGTGCAGTGGTCGCCGGCGCGGATGGCCACCCCGTAGTCGTTGACGATGGACGCGAGGTCGTGGGCGTGGACGCCGTCGAGGTTGAACGCGACGAGGCCGCTCCGGTCGTCGCCCGGCGGGCCGTAGACCTCGACGTCGCCGAGTTCGGTCAGGCGGTCGTAGGCGTACTCGGCGAGCTGCTCCTCGTGGCGCTGGATGCGCTCCATGCCGATGTCGTCGAGGTACTCGCAGGCCTCGGCGAGCGCGATGCCCTCGGAGATGGAGGGGGTGCCGGCCTCGAACTTCCACGGGAGTTCGTTCCACTGGCTGTCCTCGAACGTGACCTTCACGATCATGTCGCCGCCGTAGAGGTAGGGTTCCATCGCCTCGAGGACGTGTTCCTTGCCGTAGAGCGCACCCGACCCGGTCGGGCCGCACATCTTGTGCCCCGAGAAGGCGAGGAAGTCCACGTCGAGGGCCTTCACGTCGACCGGCCGGTTCGGCACGGACTGGGCCGCGTCGGCGAATATCAGGGCGTCGTGGTCGTGGGCGATGTCGGCCAGTTCGCGGACGGGATTGACCGTCCCGAGGGTGTTCGAGGCGTGGACGACGCTCACCATCTCCGTGTCGTCGGTGATCAGCTCCGCGGCGGCGTCCATATCGAGGTAGCCGTCCTCGGTGATGGGGACGTACTTGCACTCGGCGCCGGTCCGCTTGCATATCTGCTGCCACGTCACCAGCGAGGCGTGGTGTTCCATCTCGGTGGTGACCACCTCGTCGCCCGGACCGAGTTCGTTCAGGCCCCACGCGTAGGCGACGAGGTTCATCGCCTCGGTGGTGTTCTTCGTGAAGACGACCTCCTCGCGGCCGTCCGCGCCGATGAACTCCGCGACGGTGTCGTGGGCCTCCTCGTAGGCGATGGAGGCCTCCTGACTCAACTGGTGGATGCCGCGGTGGACGTTCGCGTTGTACCGGTAGTAGTAGTCGCTGATGGACTCGACCACCCGCGTCGGGGTCTGCGAGGTGGCGGCGTTGTCGAGGTAGACGAGCGGGCCGCCGTTGACCTCCCGGTCGAGGATCGGAAAGTCCTCCCGGATGCGGTCGACGTCCAGCGGCTCGACCTGCTGGGTTCCCATTGACTGGATATGAGGCCCGCAGGTAGGTCACTCCTTCGGTCGGCCTAAAACGGGTCTGGTGGGCTGGGTCGTGCGCGGCCGTTCAGGTGGCGCAGTAGCCGTGTTTCCGGATGCACTCGCGCATCCCGTCCTCCGTGTCGTGCTTGTGGAGCGTGGTCGGCGTGTCGCAGTAGAACGTCTCGCCGTCGAAGCGGAGCGTCACCTCGTGGTCGCTACCGAGGAACTGCGTCCGGATGGTGACCCGTTCGCCCTCGCGCAGCTGTTCGAGCAGTTCATCCGTCGCGCAGTCGCCCGCCTCGATGACCGGACTCATCCCCGTATCGGAGGGCGGCTCGCCTCTTGATGGTTCCCCCGTGTCCCGGCGGTTTCGCACCACCGCCGCACGGCCCCCGGCGGTACTTAGGTTACGGAACGTTACGTCGTATCGTGGCGACGCCGCCACCGCAACACCATGCCGACCGACGACCCTCCGACCGAACACGCCGACGACCCTCCGACCGAACACGCCGACGACCCGCCCGCCCCGCCCACGTTCGCGTCCCTCGAGCTCGCGGACGGTGACCTCGTGGTCTACGACGCCGAGAACCACCGGGCGTGGCTCCAGTCGAGCCGCGCCGTCTCGCTCGCCGCCCACGTCTAGCGACCCGGACCCGCACCCCCAGCACGCCTCAGGCGTCCCGCGGCTCCGCGAGGTGCTCCTTGCCCCACGCCTGCATCGCCGAGATGACCGGATCCAGTGACTCCCCTCGCTCGGTCAGCGAGTACTGCACCCGGAACGGCTTCTCGCTCACTACCTCCCGGTTCACGAGACCGTGCTCCTCGAGGTCCTCGAGGCTGTCCGACAGCACCTTCGAGGAGACCCCGTCGACCGCCTCTTTCAGCGCGTTGAACCCCAGTGCACCGTCCCGGAGGAGCCGGTGGACGATGACGGGGTGCCACTTCCGGCCGAGGATGGTCGCCGTCGACGTGAGCGCACACCACTCCTCGCCGGCACACCACACCTCCAGCCGTTCAGGCTGCTGGCTCATGTGTGCCAGGTCGACTCCCCCGAGTATAAGGTTACCTCACGAAACCTCGTGTCTCACAGAAAGGCGAACGCTCCGGCGCCGGGGACTGGAACGACGGGCAGCTCAGGTCTCGCGGCCGAACTCGTCGATGCGGTCGTGGACGTACGCGGCCCACTCGTCGAGGGTCTGGTGCATCAGTTCGCGGGCCTCCTCGACGGGCGTGGCGGTGTACTGGTAGACGTGCCCACCGGAGTCGAGCAGGCGGCGTTCGCGCTCGGCGAGGTGCTTCTCGCGGAGGGTGCTCAGCGAGCGGTTCACGTTCGACCGGTCGCGGTCGACCACGTCGGCGAGTTCGGCGACCGTGCTGCCGGGGTGGTCGACCAGCGCGAGGTAGGTCCGGACCTCGTGGCCCTGGACGTCGAACACGCACGCCATCACCTCCTCGAGCGCGGGTTCGTCGTCGAGCATCAGGTCGCGGAACCGCGCGGGGCTCGGGTCCGTTCGCATGTCCCCCCGTTGGGGGGTTCGGGCGATAAAGCCCGACGTTACCGGGAGGTAAGCCGGTCGTGCGTCCGTGCGACCGACGCGCCCCGGCGCGCGGACCGCCGGCGGGCGAACCCCTTTACCCCCACCGGCCGACCGGCGGGTATGCCGACCCAGACCCGCCGCTGGCACCTGGCCGCTCGCCCCGAGGGCGAACCGACGCGCGACGACTTCGACCTCCGCGAGACGACCGTCGAGGACCCCGGTCCCGGCGAGGTGCTCGTGAAGACGCTGTACCTCTCGGTCGACCCGTACATGCGGGGCCGGATGCGTGACGCCGAGTCCTACGCGGAACCGTGGGACGTGGGCGACCCGATGCGCGCCGGCGTCGTCGCCGAGGTGGTCGAGTCGAACTACGACGGCCTCGAGGCCGGCGACGTGGTCAACGGCGAACTCTACTGGTCGGAGTACGCCGTCGTCCCCGGCCACACGCTCCGACAGGTCGACGCCGACCTCGCGCCCGTCTCCACCGCGCTCGGCGTCCTCGGGATGCCCGGCGCGACGGCCTACTTCGGCCTGACCGACGTAGGCGAACCCACGCCCGGTGACACCGTGGTCGTGAGCGGTGCGGCGGGGGCCGTCGGCAGCGTCGTCGGCCAGATCGCCCGCATCGGCGGGTGCGAGGTCGTCGGCATCGCCGGCAGCGACGAGAAGACTGCGTGGCTCACCGAGGACCTCGGGTTCGACCACGCGATCAACTACCAGACGGAGAACGTCGGCAAGCGCCTGCGCGAGGCCGTCGACGGGGTAGACGTCTACTTCGACAACGTCGGCGGCCCCATCACGGACGCCGTGTTCCGGCAGTTGAACGTCCGCGCCCGCGTCGTCGTCTGCGGGCAGATATCGCAGTACAACGCGACCGAGGTCCCGATGGGGCCACGGAAGCTCGCGGGCCTCATCACCACCCGTGCCCGCGTCGAGGGCGTCCTCGTCCGTGACTACCCGGACTGGACCGAGGCGTTCGAGCGCATCGGCGGCTGGATCGCGGCCGACGAACTCCACTACCGGGAGTCGGTCGTCGAGGGGTTCGAGAACGCGCCCGACGCCTTCCTCGGCCTGTTCGAGGGGGAGAACATCGGCAAGCAGGTCGTGAAGGTCGACTGAAGCCGCGGCGCGAGCCCTTTTGTCTCCGTGGCGTGAGCGTGTGGTATGAGTGGCAACGACACGCACAGGTTCGCCCGCGCCACGCTGGCCGTCGCCCTCCTCCTCGTCACGCTCGAGTACGCCGTCATCCGCGTCTTCGTCCTGAACTTCTCGACGGCGGGGCCGAACGCGACGGCGCTGCTCGCGCTCCTCCTGCTGACCGGGTGGACGCTCCCGGTCGCCGCGCGGCCGGCCGAGGGCGAACCCGGTGGTGGCCTGCTCGTCGGCCTGACCGCCGGCGGTGTCGCGCTCTCGTTGCTCGGTGGGGCGGTCCTCTCCCTGCTCGGGGCGGCTCTGGCGGGGCTAGCGCTGACACCCCTGCTCGCGCTCGACGCGGCCCGGCTCCGCGGTCGGACGGGGGTGGCGTTCGCGCTCGGTCTGCTGGCCGTCCTCGCCCTGCGGGGGGTCGCCGGCGCGACGCCCGCCTACGCGACGACGGTGGGCCGGTTCGGACTGCTCGCACTCCTGCTCGCTCTCGCAGCCGTCACCACCGCGCTCGGGCGCGAGGCGGACCCCGAACCGGTCGAGTCGCGCACCCACCTCGGACCGCTCGTCGGGGCGGTGTTCCTCGCCGTCCTCTGGCTCGGCGCCCCCGTCACGCCGGCCCGCTGGGCCGGTAGACCGTACCTCCCGGCGGTCGCGTTCGCAGCGCTCGGCCTCCTCGCGGGCGCTGCGTGGCTCGAGACTCGCGGCCTCCTCACGCCACGGGCCGCGGGGACGTGGGGACTCGCCCTCCTCGTCTCGCTAGCCACCCTGCTGACCGGGAGCGTCCCCGCCGTGGTCGCGCTCGCCCCCGCGCTGGCGGCGCTCGTCGTCCTCGCCGGCACCGCGGGTCGCGGCACGACGACCCCCGCCCGCGCCGGCCTCGGCGTCCTCGCCGTCCAGTTCGCCGGCCTCCTCGCCGTCGTCGGGTTCGCCTTCGCCGTCAACTTCGCGTTCGTCCCCGGTGGCGCAGCCCTCCGGGGTGGCGAACCCGCGTTCGTCCTCGGTCTCGGGGTGGTCGTCGTCGTCGCGGCCGTCCTCGCGGCGCGTGATTCGGTCCCCGCGGTCGAGCGTGGACCGCCCGACGCCGACCGACGGACGCTCCTCGCCGGGCTCGCCGCCGGCGTCCTCGGGGTGGCCGGCGCGGTCCTCCGTACCCCCCGAGCGACCGCCGACCCGACCGGCCTCCGGGTGGCGGCGTACAACCTCCACCAGTGGGTCGACGCCGATGGACAGTACAACCTCCGTGCGGTCACCCGCCTCCTCCGCGGTCAGGACGCCGGCGTCGTCGGCCTGCAGGAGACTGAGGGGGCCCGCGTCACCGCCGGGCACGTCCACGGGGTCCGGTGGCTGGCCGAGGCGCTGGGCTACCACTGGCACCCCGGCCCGGACACCGCGACGGGCGGCTACGGCGTGGCCCTGCTCTCGGCGTGGCCGCTCTCGGACGTCGACGTGGTCGAGCTCCCCCGGACCGACAGCGCGGTCCGGGTGGCGATGCGAGCGACGGTCGAGCACCCGGACGGGGCGTTCCCGGTCGTCAGCGCCCATCTGGAGACGGCGGGCGATGTCCGTCTCGCGCAGGCCGAGCGTGTGGCAGAACTGGTCGCCGACGAGACTCGAGCGGTCGTCCTCGGCGACTTCAACGCTACGCCCGACGAGGCTCCCGTCGCCACCATGACCGACACGCTCACCGACGCGTGGGCCGCCGCCGGCGACGGGCCGGGGGACACCTACAGCGCGAACGACCCGTACCAGCGCATCGACTACGTCTTCGTGCGGGGGTTCGCGGTCACCGGCGCGAGCGTGTTCGGTGGGCCGGACGCGTCCGACCACCGGGGCGTGCGCGCGACGCTGGAGCGCACCTGACCGGTCACTCCGCCATCGACACCCGCTCCCGGAGGGTCGTGTCCGAATCCACCCGGTAGCGGTAGGTCTGGGTGAACCAGTCGGCGTGCGGGACGGGTGTCGGCGTGTCGGTTCCGTTCCCGGTGTACGACTCGTCCGGCCCGGAGTAGCCCGAACACGTCACGAGCGCCTCGTAGCCGTAGGCCGTCTCGTTCACCGCGTCCACCTCGCACTCGAGGGTGACCTGACTGCGCTCGTTCACCCAGAGTGCGTTGTACGCGTAGCGGTACTCGAAGGCGCGGACGTACTCCCGCACCGACGACTCGTTCAGGGTCGGCGGACGTTCGGGACGTTCCTTCGGGCCGTCGGGGAAGGTGACCGGCTCGCCCGTGAGGTCGGTGACCGGCGTCGCGGTCTGAGTCGGTGACGGGGAGGGCGAGTCGGTCGGTGTCGGCGACCCGCCGCCGAGTGGGCCGCCGAGACACCCGGCGCTCACGGCCACGAGCAGCAGTACCAGCGGGAGGGTGCGGCGGAGGGCGGGCACACGCCGACGGTGCGTGGTGCCGGGTAAGTGTCTTGTGTCGCTCAGACGCCGCGCAGGTACGCGAGCAGCCCCTTCTGGGCGTGCAGGCGGTTCTCGGCCTGGTCCCAGACGATGGAGCCCTCGCTCTCGAGGACGGCGTCGGTGATCTCCTCGCCGCGGTGGGCCGGGAGACAGTGCATCACGTACTGGTCGTCCAGCAGGGCCGTGCTCACCTGGAAGCCGTCGAAGTCCTCCAACTTGGTCGCACGGCGTCCCTCCTGTCCCATCGAGACCCAGACGTCCGTGTAGACCACGTCGGCGCCATCGACGGCCGCCTCGGGGTCGTGGGTCGTCTCCGGTGCGGTGCCGAGTTCGGCGGCCCGTGCCATGTGCTCCTCGCTCACCTCGTACCCCTCGGGGGTGGCCACCGTGAGGTCGATGTCCGTCATCGCCGCGCCGAGGACGAACGACTGGCAGACGTTGTTGCCGTCGCCGACCCACGCCACGTCCACGTCGAAGCCGTCGAAGCGCTCGTGGATGGTCAGCAGGTCCGCGAGCGTCTGGCACGGGTGGGCGTCGTCGGTCAGCCCGTTGACCACGGGCACGTCGGCGTACTCCGCGAGCTCGACGACGTCCGAGTGGTCGAACGTGCGGGCCATGATGGCGTCCACGTACCGCGAGAGGGCGCGGGCGGTGTCCTTCACGGGTTCGCCGTGACCGAGGTGGATGTCGTCCGGGCCGAGGAAGACGGCGTGGCCGCCGAGTTGCGTCATCCCCGTCTCGAAGGAGACGCGGGTGCGCGTCGACGGCTTCTCGAAGATCATCCCGAGCGTCTCGTCCTCCAGCAGGGCGTGGCGCTTGCCCCGGCGCTGGCGCTCCTTCAGGTCAGTGGCCCGCGTCAGCACCTCGTGGAGCTGCTGGCGGGTCAGGTCGTCCACGTCGAGGAAGGCGTCGGGACGTTCGGCGGCGGTGCTGTCGTCGGTGTCGTCGGTGGTGTCGGTGTCGCTCATTGCATCCTCCCGACGGCCGCCTCGAGGACGGCCGTCGCACGGTCGAGTTCGGGCAGCGGCAGGCGTTCGTCCGGCGCGTGGTCGAGGTCCGAGTCACCGGGGCCGTAGGTGACCATCGGGCAGTCCCACGCGCCGGCGTAGATGTTCACGTCGGCGGTGCCGGTCTTGCGCAGCAGGCGCGGTTCGAGGTCGACGCTCCGGACCGCGACCCGGAACGCCCGCGCGAGGTCGGTGCGCGGTGAGGCCATCGTCGGACGCACGCTGTCGTGCCAGTTGACGTGGCCCGTCTGCAGGTAGCCGTCGGCGACCTCCCGGACCTCCTCGCAGGTCATCGACGGCGGTACGCGCAGTTGCACGTCCATCGTCGCCTCCACGGAGAGGCCGTCGTCGCTGGTGCCCCCCTCGATGGAGACGGGTTTGGCGGTCACCTGCTCGAAGACGGGTTCGTACGGGTCGTTCTCGAACTCCGCCTCCACCTTCGACCACCACGCGATGGCGTCCTGGATGGCGTTGTTCTCCGGGCGCGAGGTGTGGCCCGACTGGCTCGTGGCCACGTACGTCCCCGAAAGGATGCCACGGTAGCCCAGCGTGATGCCGTCCACGCCGGAGGGTTCGCCGTTGACGACGGCGTCGGGTGCCTCGCGGTCCTCGACGAGGAAGCGGGCGCCCCGGCTGTCGACCTCCTCGCCGACCACGCCGACGAACGAGACGCCGGTGCGGACGGCCGCGACGGCCATCGCCGCGAGCGGGCCCTTCGCGTCGACGGAGCCGCGGCCCCACAGGGTCGGGACCCCCTCTTCGCTCTCCTCGATGCGCACCGGGATGTCGCCCGGGACGGTGTCGACGTGCGAGGTGAGTAGGACGCTGTCGTCGGCCGGCGCGCGGACGTTCCCGATGTCGTCGAGGAACACCTCGCGGTCGTGGGCCTCGAGGAACTCGACGAGCACCTGGGCGGCGGCGGCCTCCTCGCCCGACGGCGAGGGCGTGGCCACCAGCCGTTCCAGCAGGTCACGCGCCTCGGTGTCGGGTTCGTCGACGGGGGCCGCCGCCGCGTCGCTCACGAGGTGACCACCTCGGTGATGGCGTCGACGGCCTCGTCCGCGTCGCTCTCGGTCAGGGTGAGCGGCGGGAGCAGGCGCACGACCGTGCGGCCCGCGGGGAGCGCCAGGATCTGGTGGTTCAGCGCGAGGTCGCGGAGCATCCGGTTGGCCCCCCGTTTCACCTCGACGCCGACCATCAGCCCGTTGCCGCGCACGTCGCGCACCTCGTCGCCGACGCTGGCCTCGAGTTCGCTGCGGAGGTACTCGCCCACTGCCGCGGCGTTCTCGGCCAGCCCCTCGTCGTGGATGACGTCGAGTGTGGCGTTCGCGGCGGCGCAGATGGCCGGTCCGCCGGAGAACGTCGACCCGTGGGGGCCGGCGTCCTCGGCGACCCACTCCCGGCAGAGCGTGGCGCCGACGGGGAGGCCGTTGGCCAGCCCCTTCGCGGTCGTCAGGATGTCGGGGACCACGTCGTGCGCGTCGCTCGCCCAGAACGACCCGGTGCGGCCGAGGCCGGTCTGGATCTCGTCCATCACCATCGCCGCGCCGTGCTCGGCGGTGGCCTCGCGGACCGCCTGCAGGTACCCGGTGGAGGCAGGGTTGATGCCGCCCTCGCCCTGCAGGGGTTCGAGGATGACCGCCGCCGTCTCGTCGTCGACGGCCTCCCGCATCGCGTCGGCGTCACCGTACGGGACGAACTCCACGCCGTCGATCAGCGGCTCGAACGGCTGCTTGTACTTGTCCTTCCAGGTGCAGGCGAGCGCGCCCATCGTCCGGCCGTGGAAGCCACGCGTGGTGGAGAGTATCTTCGAGCGGCCGGTCGCACTCCGGGCGAACTTCAGGGCCGCCTCGTTCGCCTCCGTGCCGGAGTTACAGAGCCACGTGTAGTCCACGTCGCCCGGCGCGGTGTGCGCGAGCTTCTCGTAGAGCTCGTCGCGCTGGTCGTGCGGGTAGGACGCCTGCACGTAGAACAGCTGTTCGAGCTGTTCCGTCGTGCGCGAGAGCACCTCCGGGTGGCAGTGGCCCGCCGGCGTGCAGGCGTACGACGCGCCGAGGTCGAGGTACTCGGTGCCGTCCTCGGCGTAGAGGCGGACCCCCTCGCCGTGGTCGATGCGGATCGGTTTCTCGGAGAAGACGAAACTGTGGTCACTCATCGGATATCGCCTCGGGGAGGACGTGGGTGCCGCTGCCGTCCAACGCGGCGCTGACGGGCTTCTCGGCGTTCGCGTCGGCGACTATCACCTCGCTCGCACCGCCTTCGAGCGCCTCCGTCGCGGCCATCACCTTGCGGGTCATGAACCCCTCGGCGGCCGCCTCGAGTTCGGCGTAGTCGTCGGTCGTCTCGACACGCTCGATGAGCGTGCTCGCGTCGTCGGGGTCGCGGTAGACGCCCTGCACGTCGGTCAGGGAGACGAGCGTGGCGCCGAGGGCGGCGGCGACGGCCGCGCTCGCCCGGTCCGCGTCGGTGTTGACGGCCACCCCGTCGTCCGCCAGCATCGGCGGGGAGGCGACGGGCGTGTAGCCGTCCGCGAGGAGCGACTCCAGCAGGTCGGCGTTGACCGACTGGATGCGCCCGGAGTGGTCGCCGCGGCGGATCTTCTTCTTGCCGTCTTCGACCACCCGAACGGCGGACTTGCGGGTGCCGGTGAGCAACCCGCCGTCGACGCCCGAGAGGCCGACCGCGTCGGCCCCGGCGTTCCGGAGGCCGGTCACGAGGTCCGTGTTCACGAGGCCCGCCATCGCCATCTTGAACACGTCCATCGTCTCCTCGTCGGTGAACCGACCGACGACACCCGAGGGGGTCTCGACGTACTCCGGTTCCATCCCCATCCGTTCGAGGGTGTCGTCGACCGCGGTGGAGCCACCGTGCACGACGACGACGTCGGTGCCAGCCTCGGCTACCGCGGCGATGTCGGCCAGTGCGCCCTCCGGGTCCACCGCGCGGGCGCCGCCGATCTTGACGACGACCGTCATCTGCGGTGCCTCCGCTTCGAGTGCGCTGTCGTTCGTGTGAAAACTGCGTTCGCTGTCATGGTACTGAAAATCTGCATCTCCTACGGCGCACCGACCGGGTGGAATCCGGTGAACTCGAGGCCGGCCGTCTCCTCCAGCCCGAGCGCGAGGTTCGCGGCGTGGACGGCCTGACCCGCGCTGCCCTTCATCATGTTGTCGATGGCCGAGAACACGACGATGCGGCCGTTGCGCGGGTCGAGTTCGAAGCCGACCTCCGCGAAGTTCGACCCGGCCACCGACTTCGGCTCGGGGTAGCGGTACACGTCGCCGCCCCCGCTGGCCATCCGGACGAACGGTTCGTCGTCGTACTGCTCGCGGTAGGCGCCCCAGAGGTCACCCTTCGTGACGCGCTCGCCGGGGAAGGCGTGGATGGTCGCGCTCGCGCCGCGGATCATGTCCACCGCGTGGACGGTGAACGAGACGCTCGCGCCGAGGTAGGCCTCGATCTCCGCCTCGTGGCGGTGGCCCGTCGGCGCGTAGGGGCGGACGATACCGGAGCGCTCGGCGTGGTGCGAGGCCTTCGAGCCGGTCGCCCCACCCTCCGAGGAGCCGACCTTCACGTCGACGACGAGGCGCTCGTCGCCGGAGAGGACGCCGTGCTCGTAGAGCGGGAGCAGGCCACAGATTGTCGCGGTGGCGTTACAGCCACCCGCGGCGATGAGGTCCGCACCCGCGAGGTTCTCGCGGTTGAGTTCGGGGAGCGCGTACTCCGCCTCCGCGAGCAGTTCGGGGCGCTCGTGGCCGTCGTACCAGTCGTCGTAGTAGTCCTCGCTCGGCAGGCGGAAGTCCGCCGAGAGGTCGACGACGGTGTCGGCCGCGTCGCGGAACTCGTCTATCTGCCCCATCGAGACGCCGTGTGGCGTCGCGGTGAACAGCACGTCCACCGACTCGAGGTCCTCGGGGTCCGAGAACCGCAGGTCGAGGTGCCGGAGGTTCGGGTGGACGTTGCCCACCGTCTTGTTCGTGTACGACCGGGAGGTGGCCTGCACCGGCTCGAACTCGGGGTGGCCGTCGAGCAGGCGGAGCAGTTCGCCGCCCGTGAAGCCCGACCCGCCGACGACGCCCGCGGTGCGCGTCACGCGCTGGCCTCCGGGGTCTCGCCTTCGTACTCGGCGGCCTTCGCCTCCAGCCAGTCGACGACGGCGCCGGGGACGTCCACGTCGGCCACCTCGTTCAGCGCCTTGAACTCGACGGTGTGGTTGACCTCGTGGACGGTGTAGGAGTCACCCGTCTCCATCAGGTCGACGCCGAGCAGGCCGTCGCCGACGGCGGCGCTGGCCTTCCGAACCAGGTCGCGCATCTCGTCGTCCACCTCGATGACCTCCGTCGTGGCGCCCTTCGCGGCGTTGGTGAGCCAGTGGTCCGAGGAGCGGGCCATCGCGGCCACGGGTTCGCCGTCCGTCGCCAGCACGCGGATGTCGCGGCCCGGCTTCTCGACGAACTCCTGGATGTAGAACACCTTGTGCTCGTAGTGGCCGAGCGTCTCCTTGTGTTCGAGGATGGCCTCGGCGGCGTCGCGGGAGTCGATCTTCGCCATCAGGCGGCCCCACGAGCCGACGACCGGCTTGAGCACGCAGGGGTAGCCGAACTCCTCGATGGTCTCGAGGGCGGCCTCCTTGGTGAACGCCACCTCCGTGTTCGGGGTCGGCACCCCGGCGTCCGCGAGGACGAGGCTGTTGCGGGCCTTGTCCGCGCAGATGGCCGCGGTGTCCGGTTCGTTCACCACCGGCAGGTCGTACGCGTCGACGAACCGGGTGATGTAGCGCGAGCGCGAGGTGGCGAGACAGCGGTCGAGCACGAGGTCGACGCCCTCGAAGGAGTCGGGAGCCTCGTGGAGGCCGAACCGTTCCTTGCGGACGTCGATCTTCGTGACCTCGTGGTCCCGGTCGCGCAGCTCGCGCAGCAACAACTTCTCGTCGCGCCGGATGCGCGAGTAGAGCATTCCTACGTTCATCGTGTCCCTCCGATCCCCGCGCCGGCCGTCCTCATCTACTCGCCCCAGTCCTCTTCCAGCTCGGGCGCGGTGTCGAGTTCGAGGGGGTCGGTCCCCAGAACCTCGAGCTCCGCGCCACACGTACCGCAGTCGACTATCTCGCCCGTTTCCACGTCGTCGTGCAGGGTCAGTTCGGCCCCGCACTCGATACACTCTGCCATCGTACCACCCACTCGCACCTTCGGGGACTTAAACGCTTCGAACTTGTCGGATAAATTTAGTTACGCAGACTGCCGTCTCGGGGTCGTTGTCGCAATCTCTGCCGCGAATCCGAAGTCAGTATCGGATTTCTGGTAGTTCGTCCCCGGAGGGGGACGGGAGCCCCGGTGGCCCCCGGGTGTCGGGGGCCAGTTCGGGGGACGGTCGCCGCTCAGACACCGGCGCTCACCTCCGCGAGTCGGTCGGCCGCACCGTCGAGCGAGTCGCGGCGCTCGGCGTGGGCCCCCTCGTCGTCGTCGAGGCCGGTCAGGACCCGCTCCAGTGCGGCCGCCACCGCGTCGGGCGCGGGGCCGCCGAGCGAGTCGCGCGACGCGACGCTCTCGGCGGGGTCGAGGGCAGCCTCGACGGCCTCGCGCTCGACGTACTCGGCGAGCGGTGCGTCGAGCACGTCCTCGGCCGCCGCGTCCAGTGTCTCGTAGTCCGCGCCCTCCTCGGCAGCCACCGCGACTAGCTCGTGCGCCGTGCGGAACGGCACGCCGTGCATCGCCAGCAGGTCCGCGACGCCCGTCGCCGTCGAGAACCCCTGGCCGGCCGCGTCCGCGAGGGTCGCTTCCTGCCACTCCGCGGTGGCCACCGCGCCGGCGGCGACCTCGGTCGCCTCGGTCACGGCGTCGACGGCGGCGAAGGCGTGGTCGTGCGCCCGCTGCAGGTCGCGGTTGTACGCACGCGGCAGGCCCTTGAGCGTCGTGAGCAGGCCGTTCAGCCCGGCGCTCGCGTCGCCCGCACACGCTCGGACCAGTTCCATCGTGTCCGGATTCACCTTCTGGGGCATGATGGACGACGTCGAGGAGTAGTCGTCCGAGAGCTGGACGTACCCCTTGTTCGAGAAGACGACGAGGTCCTCCGCCAGTCCGGAGAGGTGCGTCGCCAGCGAGGCCAGCGCGCTCGTCGCTTCGACGAGGAAATCGCGGGCCGACGAGGCGTCCATCGAGTTCTCGACGACGCCGTCGAACCCGAGCAACTCGGCCACGCGCTCGCGGTCGACGTCGAACGGCGTGCCGGCGAACGCCGCCGCACCGAGCGGCGAGCGGTTCGTCCGGTCGAACGCGTCCAGCAGGCGCGCGGTGTCACGCGCCAGCGCGGACTCGTAGGACAGCAGGTAGTGCGCGACGGTGGTCGGCTGGGCCGGCTGGAGGTGCGTGAACCCCGGCATCACGGTCCGGGTGTGCTCGCTGGCCACCTCGGCGAGCACCTCGCGGGCCTCCAGCGTCGCCGCGATCGCCCCGAGCAGGTCCTCGCGCAGCCGGTAGCGCAGGCAGGTCGCCACCTCGTCGTTGCGCGAGCGAGCGGTGTGCATCTTCCCGCCGACCGGCCCGACACGGTCGATGACGGCCGTCTCGATGGCCGCGTGGACGTCCTCGCCGTCGGGGAGGTCGGCGTGACCCGCCTCCTCCACCGAGTCCAGCGCCGCGAGTATCTCGCGGGCCTCCATCTCGGGCACGATACCCTGCTCGGCGAGCATCACGACGTGGGCGCGGTCCACCGCGAGGTCCGCGTCGAAGATGCGCGCGTCGCTGTCGAGCGAGGAGAGGAACCCACGGGCGGGGCCGCCGCTGAAGCGCTCGCGGCGGACGACGTCGTCGGCGGTGTCCTGCTCCTCGCTCATCGCTCTACTCTGCGTCCTCGGCGTTTCCGCCATCCGTGACGGCCTCCGCGTTCGCCTTCGCCTGAGCGGCCGCGGCCACCTTGTTGGCGAGGCGCTCCTGGAAGCCGTGGTACTTCGCGACGCCCGTCGCGTCGTTCTGCTCGATACCGCCCATCACGTCCTCGGTGTTGAACGAGGCGGCCTCGGCCGAGTAGACGGCGTACGGCGACTCGCGGCCGACGACGCGGGCCTGTCCCCCTTCGAGGCGGATGGTGACCGTGCCGGTGACCTTCGTCTGGGTCTCGTCGATGAACCCCTCCAGCGCGCGGACGAGCGGGGCGTTCACGAGTCCCTCGTAGGCCTTCTCGGCCCACTCCTGGTCGACGTAGTTCTTGAACATCCGCTCCTCCTTCGTCAGGACGAGCGACTCGAGGCCCTCGTGGGCCGAGAGCAGGACCGTCGCGGCCGGGTGCTCGTAGTTCTCGCGCACCTTCAGCCCGAGCATGCGGTCCTCCATCACGTCGGTGCGTCCGACGCCGTAGGCGCCGGCCGTCTCGTTCAGCGTCTCGGTCATCTCGACCGGGTCCATCGCCTCCCCGTCGAGCGAGACGGCGTAGCCGTCCTCGAACCCGATCTCGAGTTCCAGCGTCTCGCTGCCGGGTGCACTCGTCCACGCGTAGATCTCCTCGCCGGGGACGTAGCTGGGCTCCTCGAGCTCCTTGCCCTCGACCGAGCGGCTCCAGAGGTTCGTGTCGATGGACCAGTCGCCCTCGTTGCCCCCCTCGACGGGCAGGTCACGCTCGGCGGCGTACTCCTTCTCCCACGCGCGGGTGAGGCCGAGTTCGCGGATGGGGGCGATGACCTCGAGGTCCGAGTCGCGCCAGACGGCTTCGAACCGGAGCTGGTCGTTCCCCTTCCCGGTACAGCCGTGTGCGATTCCCGTACAGCCCTCCTCCTCGGCGACCTCGAGGATGGCGCTGGCGATGACCGGGCGGGCCATCGCGGTGCCGAGCGGGTAGCCCTGGTACGTGGCGTTCGCGCGGACGCCGTCGAAACAGAGCGCGGCGAACTCCTCCTTCGCGTCGACGACGTGGATATCGAGTCCGAGCGCCTCGGCCGTCTCCTCGGCCTCGGCGAACTCGGGCTCGGGCTGGCCGACGTCGACCGTGACGCCGATGACCTCGTCGTAGCCGTACTCCTCTTTCAGTAGTGGGACGCAGACCGTCGTGTCGAGGCCGCCGCTGAACGCGAGTGCGACCTTCTGGTGTGCTGCTGTCATGTGTGTTGGGTGTGGCGTGTCGCCAACCGGGCGACGTCGTGAGCGTGCGAGCGGACCGTTCGGGGTGGAGTGTTGTGACTGGGCCTACCGGCCCGGTCGCGGTCGTCGCGGAAGGAAGAGTGCGCGGGCGGTGGAGGTCCCGCGGGTCCCGTCGCTGGTCACCGGCCGGCCAGCGAGGGTCGTGTACTCCATGTACGATTGCCTACCCACAGTATCGTATTAAACCCTTTCGCGTTGGCAACACTCGTTGGTGGGGCGTTCACACGCCACTCGATACGGCTCTAGCGCTACCCGTCCCCACGTCGCAGTACCGTGGCCGCCACCAGCCCGGCCGGGACGAGCGCGAACAGCGCCGCCCCCGAGAACGCACCCCAGCCCGCCGGTGTCGGCGTCGGCGTCGGTGGCTGCTCGAACCGCGCGGCGAACCCCGAGAGGTCGCTGCCGTGCCCCCAGAGCGCACTGTTGCGCCGCGCGATGTCCGGAGACGGCCGGAGCGCCCCGCGGACGTACCCCTCCGGCCCGTGGACCACGAGCGTCTCGTTCGCCGCCAGCGCGAACGAGGGGGAGGCGAACGGCTGGGTGAGGACGACGGCCCGCGGTTCGACCCGCGCCAGCCCCGAGACGGGTGCGGTGAGCGTGACGGTGCCGGTACCGTTGGCCGCCGCGAACTCGACGCCAGCGCCGCCCACGGCCGGGTCGCGCTCCGTCGACTCGCGGACCGTCGCCGCCCCGTCCTCGAGCCGGGTGGTGAACGCCTCGACGCGCGCCGCCCGTGCGCTGTCGTTGGTCCGGAGCGACTCGAACCGCTGGCGCTCCGCGGGGACCGAGAGCTCGTACGTGCGCTCGACGGTCAGCGTGGCGTCGCCGTCGCTCTCCAGGGATACCTCGAACGTGTGCCCCGTGTCGTGGACCGCCCCGGCGGGGGCGACGGCGGCCGCGAGCAGACAGGTGAGGGCCAACCACGCCGAGAGCGCTCTCATCGTTTCCCGCTCCGCCCCGCGGAAGATAAGTGCGTCGGGGTTCCGACCACCGAGCGGCCACAGGGGCTTAGTGCTCGCGCCGTGCATCGGCGGACGATGTTACCCAGCACTCCCGGTCGAGGCGACCTGGACGTCGAGGACCTCCTGAAGATCATCCTCGTCCTCGTCGTCATCTACATCGCCATCAACATCGCGTTCGACGTCATCGGCTTCGTGTTCGGGCCGCTCTCGAACATCGTCGGCCTGATAATCGTCGTCCTCATCGTCGCCTACTTCCTCGACTACATCTGACTGGGGCGGCCCGAGAGCGAAACCCACTCGTCGGTCCGATGCCTCTCCCTCGTCAGTGTCCGTGTACAGCCTGAACGTCCCCGTGCCGCCTGCCGTGGGCCGCCTCGCCAGCGGCCTCGCCAGCGAGACGCTCACGGCCGACTGTCGCACCCGCCACAGCCTCGTCGCCAAGCGACTCGGCGAGGAGTGGCGCGTCTCGAAGCAGGTCCGCGAGGCGCTCTCGGGGACGGCCCCGTTCCGCGTGAAGGTGGAGGGCGTCGACGCCTTCCGTCAGCCCACGGCCGGGAAGGGACCGGTCGCCTACCTCGACGTGGAGTCGCAGGGGCTCTGGGACCTCCACTACAGACTCTGCGAGGTGCTCGACCCCATCCCCGAACTGGAGGGCGACGACTACACCCCACACGTCACCATCGCGCGCGGGGGCGACGCCCACCAGCTCATCGGGCGCGACGCGGGGCCCATCGAGTGGACCGTCGAACGGCTGGAGTTCTACGACTCGCACAACCGCGTCACCGTCGAGAGCGTCTCGCTGCCTGCGTAGGGGTCGACCGGTTTTTTCTCCCCTCCCCGCCCACCGTCGGCCATGACCGACGACGCCTCGCTCGACGCCATCGCCTTCGGCACCGACGGCTGGCGCGCCACGCTCGACACCTTCACCGCCCCGCGGGTACGCGCCGTGGGGCAGGCCGTGGCCGACCACCTCGCGGCGGCCGACCTCGGTTCGACCACCGTCGCCGTCGGCTACGACGCCCGCGACTCCTCGCCGGGCTTCGCCACCGACCTCGCCGACGTGCTCACGGCCAACGGCTTCGACGTCCTCGTCCCCGAGCGTGACCTCCCGACGCCGGTCCTCGCGTGGACCGTGAAGGAGCGCGGCCTCGCGGGCGGCCTGATGCTCACTGCGAGCCACAACCCGCCCGAGTACAATGGCGTGAAGTTCCTCCCCGGCGACGGCGCCCCCGCCACGCCCGAGGTGACGGACGACATCGTGGCGAACCTCCGCCACCCCGTCGAGTCCGACGAGACGGGCGAGCGCCGCGAGGTGGACATGGTCGGCCCGTACCTCGACCACGCGCTCGACTTCTGTGGCGACCCGGACTGCTCCGGGCTGCGGGTGGCCTACGACGCGATGCACGGCTCCGGCCGCGACGTGACCGACCGCCTGCTCGAACGCGCCGGGGCCACCGTCGAACGCCTGCGCTGTGACACCGACCCCGAGTTCGGCGGGGTGCCCCCGGAGCCGAAGGCCGACCGCCTCGCTGACCTCGTCGCCCGCGTGGTCGAGGGGGACGCCGACCTCGGCGTCGCCAACGACGGCGACGCCGACAGGGTGGCCGTCGTCACGCCGGAGGGGTACGTCGACGCGAACTTCCTGTACGTCGCGCTCTACGACCACCTGCTCGAAGCCGGGTCCGGGTCGGCGGTCCGGACTGTCTCAACGACGTTCCTCGTCGACCGGGTGGCCGAGGCCCACGGCGAGGCCGTCCACGAGACGGCGGTCGGGTTCAAGTACGTCGCCGACGCGATGCGCGAGCACAGCGCCCTGTTCGGCGGGGAGGAGAGCGGTGGCTTCGGCGTCACCGACCACCTGCTGAACAAGGACGGGGTGCTGGTGGCCCTGCTCGCGGCCCAGGCACACGCCGAACGACCGATACAGGACCGGCTCGCGGACATCCGCGCCGAACACGGCGACGTGGTGCAGGACCGGGTGAGCGTGGACTGCCCGGACGACCGGAAGGCGCCGGTCCTGCGGGCGCTGGGTGACGAACTCCCCGACGAGGTGGCGGGCGTCGCCGTCGAGCGGGTGAACGAGGTGGACGGGTTCAAGGCGCTGCTCGCGGACGAGTCGTGGCTCCTCATGCGTCCCTCCGGCACCGAGCCGAAGTTGCGGGTCTACGCGGAGGCCGAGAGCGAGGCACGGGTCGCGGAGTTGCTCGCGGCCGGCCGGGAACTGGTGGCGCCGCTCGTCTGACTCAGCCCTCGAGAACGCCCCGGTAGCGCCCCGGCTCGTCGGTCTCCCGTACGTCGAACCCGAGCGACTCGTAGAACGGCCGCACGCCCGCGTCGAACGCGGCCACCAGTCGCTCGCGCCGCTCGCCCGCCGCCGCCACGAGCGCCGACCCGACCCCCTTCCCCTGGCGTCGTCGCCTGACCGCCACGGCGTCGATGCGGTCGCCCACGAGGAGGAGTGCGCCCACCACGCTCCCCCGGTCGACGGCCACCAGCAGGGTGCCCTCGTCGACCCGGTCGGTCTCCAGCATCGCCGCGTCCAGCACGTTCAGCGCGGCGTCGCGCTCGTCGGGTCGGGCCTCGCGGACCTGCACAGTCGGGCGAGGGACGACGGCGCCAAGAGCGTTCGGGGCAGGGTCACGCGGTCGCCGTGGCCCGCTCGTGCATCTCTGCCTCGAGGTTCTCGAGCGTCGTCTCGCCGACGCGCTCGAACCGGCCGCGGCCCAGCCGGACGAGCAGTCGCCCCAGCGGGCCGTACCTCGGTTCGTAGTCGAACTGCATCGAGACACGGCTTCGGTCACCGCCGTCCTCCGGGGTCACCTCGAAGGTGCCGCCGAACGACCGGAACAGTCGGCGGTGGACGGGGCTGTTCGGGGCGTCGACGGCGAACGCGTATGCACGGCCGGGGTCGTACCGCGTGCAGGTCTCGTCCCACCACCGGCCGTCGGTGTCGGCACACCGTCGCGGCGCGCCCACGGCCAGTCCCTCGGGGAGGTCGACCTCGCTCAGGTTCGGCGCGGCGTCCCGGAACGCCGCCTGGTCGCGCAGGACATCCCACGCCACGTCGTGCGGGACGGCCACCGTCCGTTCGAAGGTGAGTGTCGCCATAGCTCCCGGACCACGCCCGGCGGCATCAACGGCCGTCGGTCGGGCGTCCCTCGTGCACTAGCCACCCTGCACCAGGCGCAGGAGCCGCACCCGGTCGGCCGCGACGGGAGCGTCCTCGGGGACCGGCGCGTCGTCGACGAGGACGGCGGCCTCGTGCTCGCTGAAGCCGACCGCCCGGATGACGTCACCGTAGACCGCGTCGTCGGGCAGGTCGAGAACGTGGGTCTCCCCGGCGACCACGTCACAGGTCACGCGCATACTGGAGGGACGGCGAACGGGGGAAAGAGGCTACCGGCTCCGGCCGGCTCGGCTCAGGCGGCCGGTGCGCCCTCGTCGGGCGACTCGGTGCCCTCGTCGGCCGCCGGCTCCTCGGGCTGGCCGCGGTAGGTCCGGTACAGCGTCGCCGCGAGCGCCCCCAGCCCGAGGAGGAAGACGACGAGTTCGAACACGCCGCCGATCCACGGGACGCGGACGAGTATCGCGACGACCAGGAGGCCGACGGCGAGCGACGCCCAGCGGTTCTCCACGTCCGCGAGGCGGGTGAGCCACTCGCCGACCGCGATGCGCCCGACGACGGCGCCGACCCACGCCAGCAGGCCGAAGACGGCGAAGCCGACGAGGCTCAGCGGGATGCCGACGATGGTGAGCAACAGGAGCACCAGCACCACGGGGATCCCGACGAGTGCCAGCACCCCGATGCCGCCCGCGGCGAGCGGTTCGGTCCGGGCGTAGCGGGTGACCCGGCCGGTGAACGACGGGAACGCGAGGAGCAGGAACGCCCCGAGCAGGAAGTTCACCACGAGCGCGTAGACCCCCAGCACGAACTCGGGGATCACGGAGGGGACGGGGGCGTCGAAGCCGGGGCCGACGCCGCTCCCGATGGAGCGGTCACGGACGACGGTGCCGTCGACGGCCCCGTCGTTGGTGAACGTCCCGGCGTCGTACCGGAGGTTCCCGGCGACGCGGGCCGTCTCGGTCAGGACGAGCGTCTCGGTCCCGACCGTCACGTCTCCGTCGACGGCACCGGCGAGGGTGACGGACCCGGCGCCGGCGGAGACGTCGCCACCGATACGGCCGGACTCGCCCAGCGTGATGCTCCCGGCCGCGCCGGAGAGGTCGCCCTCGACGACGCCGGCGACCGTGACGGAGCCACCGACGGCGCTCACGCTCCCGGTGACCCGACCACTCTCCGCGACGGTCACGTCGCCGGCGAACGCGTTCAGGTCACCCTGGACGGTCCCCCGCACGAGGACGTCGCCGGCGAAGGCGTCGAGGCCGCCGGTGACGGTCTCGCCCGGGCCGACGACGATGGTACCGCCGGTCCGCGTCTCGGCGGCGACGGCGCCGGGGAGGACACTCAGGACGAGGAACAGTGCCACCAGGACCGCACTCAGCCGTCTGGTGTTTCGGCTCATGGTCGAGGGTACCCCAGCGGGCGTCCTAAACGGTCGTTCAGCGCTCGACAATTCACGCGAGTGTGACACACACCCGCGAGACAGTCGGTGTCGGCAGGGGAGAACGGCGACGGCCTCTCGGGGGGTTTATCAACGGACGGGGCATCCCTCAGAACATGAGCGAGGCCGCCGAGAGCGAGGGGAGCCGGGGCCGTGAGGTGTGGATCGAGAAGTACCGCCCGCAGACGCTCGAGGACGTGGTCGGCCACGAGAACATCACCGAGCGCCTGGAACACTACATCGCCAAGGACGACCTGCCGCACCTGCTGTTCGCGGGGCCGGCAGGCGTGGGCAAGACCACCTCCGCGGTGGCCATCGCCAAGTCCATCTACGGCGAGGAGTGGCGCGAGAACTTCCTCGAGTTGAACGCCTCGGACCAGCGCGGTATCGACGTGGTCCGCGACCGCATCAAGAACTTCGCGCGCTCCTCGTTCGGCGGCTACGACTACCGCGTCATCTTCCTCGACGAGGCCGACGCACTCACGAACGACGCGCAGTCCGCGCTCCGCCGGACGATGGAGCAGTTCTCGAACAACACGCGGTTCATCCTCTCGTGTAACTACTCCTCGCGCATCATCGACCCCATCCAGTCGCGGTGTGCGGTGTTCCGCTTCTCCCCGCTGGGCGACGACGCCATCGCCCAGCAGGTCCGCATCATCGCGGACGCCGAGGGTATCGAGGTTACCGACGACGGCGTGGACGCGCTCGTCTACGCCGCCGGCGGCGACATGCGCAAGGCCATCAACGGCCTGCAGGCGGCGGCCGTCCTCGACGAGACGGTGGACGAGGACGCGGTGTTCGCCATCACCTCCACGGCCCGGCCGGAGGATATCAAGGAGATGGTCCAGATGGCGCTCGACGGGGAGTTCACGGCCTCGAGGGCGCGACTGGAGTCGCTGCTCGTCGACAGCGGTATCGCCGGCGGGGACATCATCGACCAGCTCCACCGGTCGGTCTGGGAGTTCGACCTGACCGAGCGACAGGCGGTGCGCCTGATGGAACGGGTCGGCGAGGCCGACTACCGCATCACGGCGGGGGCGAACGAGCAGGTGCAACTGGAGGCGCTGCTGGCGTCGCTGGCGCTGAACGAGGAGTAGTCCCCGCGAGCGAGCGGTTCACCGCCGCTGGACTCACTCGGTTCGTCCAGCGAGGTGCGCTCGTCGAATCCAGCGTGTTGCTGGAGCGGTGTGCCGAAGCCGCACCCGTCGGGAACAGGGTCTAGCTGAGCAGCAGCGCCACCGCCACGAAAAGCAGACCGACACTCGCCGGGAGCCACATCGGGACGGTCATCGGGTCGTAGGTACCGCCGAGCGCGGCGGCGGTGACGAGGACGAGGCCGGCGCCGACGACACCGCCGAGCGTGGCGACGAGCAGCCGTCGGGCCAGCCTGACGGTGCCGACGCGCCGGGGGGTGCGCGACGACGAACGTGGGGACGGCGACGACGCCCGCGACGCACGCGAAGAACGTCGCGGTGGAGCCGAACCAGACCGGGGGGTCGACGGCCGACCAGCGGAACGCGAGGGCCAGCGTCACCACCGTCGCGACGGCGGCGAGGCCAGCCAGCAGGAACGCCCGGCGGTGGCTCTCGCGCCCCCGACGGCCCCCCCCCCGACACCGACCCGTGACGGCATTGTCGAACAATGTCCTGTCACTGTGATAATCGTTTTCCCGCCGGTGCCGACGCTCCGCCTCGCTGCCGGCCGTGAGTCGGCGAGTCGAACCTTCGGAACCCTTTTTGACTGCGGTGGGCGAGTAACCGGTAATGAGCGACCTCACGTCGGAGTACCAACTCGAATACTTCCGGGAGGAGGGGTTCCACCGCAAGGAGTGCCCGGAGTGTGGGGACCACTTCTGGACACGTGACGAGGAGCGTGTCCTCTGCGGCGAACCGCCCTGCACGACCTACGACTTCATCGGCGACCCGGCGTTCGACGAGGAGTACAGCCTCACCGAGATGCGCGAGGCGTTCCTCTCGTACTTCGAGGCGAACGACCACGAGCGTATCGAGCCGTACCCGGTGGCGGCGAACCGCTGGCGCGACGACGTCCTGCTGACGCAGGCCTCTATCTACGACTTTCAGCCGCTCGTCACGTCCGGCCAGACGCCGCCGCCGGCCAACCCGCTCACCATCTCCCAGCCCTGCATCCGGATGCAGGACATCGACAACGTGGGCAAGACGGGCCGGCACACGATGGCGTTCGAGATGATGGCCCACCACGCGTTCAACACGCGCGAGGACGCCGAGGGGTACGCCTACCACGGCGAGGTCTACTGGAAGGACGAGACGGTCGAACTCTGTGAGGGCTTCTTCGAGGAACTCGGCGCGGACGTCGAGGACGTCACCTACATCGAGGACCCGTGGGTCGGTGGCGGCAACGCGGGCCCCGCCATCGAGGTCATCTACCGGGGGCTGGAACTGGCGACGCTCGTCTTCATGTCGATGGAGCAGGACCCCGACGGCGAGTACGAACTCAAGGACGGCAACCGCTACTCGCCGATGGACACGTACATCGTCGACACCGGCTACGGGCTAGAGCGGTGGACGTGGATGAGTCAGGGGACCCCCACCGTCTACGAGGCGGTCTACCCCGAGACCATCGAGTTCCTGAAGGAGAACGCCGGCATCGACCACACCGACGCGGAGGCCGACATCGTGCGCCGGGCCGCGACGCTCGCGGGCAACATGGACATCGACGAGGCCGAGGACCTGGAGACGGCGAGAGGGGACATCGCCGCCGAGTTGGGCGTCGACGTCGAGGAACTCCGCGCGCTGACCGAGCCGCTCGAGTCCATCTACGCCATCGCGGACCACTGCCGGACGCTCGCGTACATGCTCGGTGACGGCATCGTCCCGTCGAACGTCGGCACGGGCTACCTGACCCGGATGGTCCTCCGGCGCACCAAGCGACTCGCCGACACCGTCGGCGTCGACGCGCCGCTCGATGAACTGGTCGACATGCAGGCCGAGCGGCTGGGCTACCAGAACCGCGACACCGTGCGCGACATCGTCCGCACGGAGGTGGAGAAGTACCGCGAGACGCTCGACCGCGGCGGTCGGCGTGTTCGCCAGCTGGCCGAGGAGTACGCCGAGCGTGGCGAGCCCATCCCGCTCTCGGAGGTCGTCGAGCTGTACGACAGCCACGGCATCCAGCCGGACATGGTCGCGGAGATCGCCGCCGAGGTCGGTGCCGAGGTCGACGTGCCCGACGACTTCTACGGCCAGGTCGCGGCGCGCCACTCCGGCCCGGAGCACGAGGAGACGGCGGACCCGTTCGCCGACGTCCGCGAGCGGGTGGGCGAACTCCCCGAGACGGAGAAACTGTTCTACGAGGACCAGTCCCGAACCGAGTTCGAGGCCGTCGTGCTGGACGTGCTGGAGCGGGAAATCGACGGCGAGACGGCGTACGACGTGGTGCTCGACCAGACGATGTTCTACCCGGAGGGCGGTGGCCAGCCCGCCGACACGGGGACGCTCGCCACCGAGGACACCACCGTCGAGGTCACCGACGTGCAGGAGGTGGACGGCCGCGTGCTCCACCGCACCGACGAGTCGCCCGGCAAGGGCGAGTTCGTCACCGGGCAGATAGACGCGACGCGGCGCTCGCGGCTGATGGCCCACCACACCGCCACCCACATCGTGGGGCACGCCGCTCGGAAGGTGCTCGGTGACCACATCCGGCAGGCCGGCGCGCAGAAGGGCGAGGACCGCGCGCGCCTCGACGTGACCCACTACGAACGCGTCTCGCGCGAGGACGTGAAGGCCATCGAGCGGGTCGCCAACGACGTGGTCCGGGAGAACCTCGCGGTGAAACAGGAGTGGCTGGACCGCAACGACGCGCAGGCGAAGTACGGCTTCGACCTGTTCCAGGGCGGCATCCCGCCGGGGACGCAGGTCCGGGTCATCACCGTCGGCGAGGACGTGCAGGCGTGTGCGGGGACGCACGTCGGCCGGACGGGCGAGATCGGGACCATCAAGCTCCGCTCCACGGAGCGCGTGCAGGACGGCGTCGAGCGACTCGTCTTCTCCGCGGGCGACGCGGCCATCGAGGCGACCCAGCGGACCGAGGACGCGCTCTACGACGCGGCCGAGGTACTGGACGTCTCCCCCCCCGAGATGCCCGCCACGGCCGAGCGGTTCTTCGAGGAGTGGAAGGCGCGAGGCAAGCGCATCGAGGAGCTGAAAGAGCAACTCGCCGAGGCCCGCGCGCAGGGCGGCGAGAGCGGCGAGGAGGTGGTGGTCGGCGACGCCACCGCCGTCGTCCAGCGGCTCGACGCGGACATGGACGAACTCCGTGCCACGGCCAACGCCCTCTCCGAGGAGGGGAAGGTCGCGGTGCTCGGCTCCGGGCTGGACGGCGCGACGTTCGTCGTGAGCGTCCCCGACGGCGTCCCCATCAACGCGGGCGAGGTGGTCGGCCAGCTCGCCGCGAAGGTGGGTGGCGGTGGCGGCGGCCCGCCGGACTTCGCGCAGGGTGGCGGCCCGGACGTGGCGGCGCTCGACGACGCGCTGGCCGAGGCGCCGGACGTGCTGAAGCAGGTGCTCGAGGCGTAGTCCGGTCCGTCCGCGGACGACGTTCCATCGGCCCGGAAGCTCACTCGCGAGGGAGTCTACGGCTCGTCACCACGTTCGAAACCGCGCACACATTTGTACGAGTGATACCTACTCGGGGTGCAGTGACGGCCATCGCTGAACTGTCGTTCCCCACCGAGGCCTACCCGCTGGGCGAGGCGGTCCGGGTCCCGGAGGGAACGCGTGTGGAACTGGAACGACTGGTCCCCACGGGCGAGGGTGTACTCCCGTACCTGTGGGTGTGGAGCGAGACCCCCGACCGGTTCGTCGCCCACCTCCGGGCACAACCGGCGGTGGACGACGTTGCGGTGGTCTATCGCGACGCGGGCGACGTGCTCATCCGCGCCGGCTGGCAGCTGGCGCCGGGGACGCTGTTGCACTTCCTCGCTGGCGAGGACGTGGCGCTGGTCTCGGCGACGGGGACGGCCGACGGGTGGGTGGTCGAACTCCGGAGCGAACGTGACGTGTTGCGCCGCATCGAGAGGTTCTGCCGCGAGCGGGCCATCGAGATGACGCTCCGCCGGGTGTACGAGGCGACGGCACTCGAGGCGCTCGAGCGGGAACCGAGCGGCACGCCGGAGGGGCTGACGCGGCTCCAGCACGAGACGCTGGTGCGGGCGCTGGAGGCGGGCTACTTCGAGGAGCCACGCGAGGTGACCCTGGAGGAGCTGGCCGCGGACCTCGGCGTCTCGTCGCGGGCCGTCTCGCGGCGCCTCCGGCGCGGGGTCGCGAACGTCCTCCGGGGGTCGCTCATCGGGGAGCGGTAGCGGGGCGTCGTCGCGCTCGGTCGCCGGACGTTCGCTATCGAACGGGGGAACATAAGCCCGGAACCGGCGTCGGGTAGAGCGGTGGCCGGCGTCCACCACGGCCCGACCGACGGTGGGTCTCGGACGCGGTCTCGAGTAGCACCACACTCTCCCTGGCTGTCGACACGGCGTCGACCCGCCACGGTCGCTGCCGCTTGTCACTCGGCGTCGGATATCACGTGCGTCGTGGACCGGCCACGAAACGGCGGCTCAGTCGTCCAGTCCCGCCAGCAGCGCGTCCACGTCGTCCTCGGTGTTGAAGACGTGGAGCGACGCCCGGACCGTGTCCGGGCGCGGGAGCGCGCGGACGACGACCCCTCGCTCGGCGAGTCGCTCGACCGTCGCCTCCGCGTCGTCCACCTCGAACGCGACGAGTCCGGACTCGAACTCGCGCGGCGAGACGAGTCGGTCGGCGGGCAGACCGTCTTTCAGCTGTTCGGTCAGGCCCCGGATGTGCTCGCGCACCGCGTCGAGGCCGAGTTCGTCGTGGACGTCGAGCGCCTCGCGGAGCGCGGCGTAGGGGGCCAGTGACTGGGTGCCGACCTCCAGCCGTCTCGCCCCCGCGTGGAAGTCGAGCGGGACCGCCTGCTTGTCCTCGACCGAGCGGTAGCCGACGTGTCGCGGCCGGACCCGGTCGACGACGGACTCGTCGACGAAGCAGAAGCCGGCGCCCCACACCCCGAGCAGCCACTTGTGGCCGGCCGCGGTGACGAAGTCGGCGCCCCACGCCTTCGGGTGGACCCGGGCCTGCCCGGGTGACTGGACGGCGTCGACGAGCGCGAGGGCACCGTGTTCGTGCGCCACGTCGCAGGCCCGCCTGACGTCCAGTTGTGTGCCGTGGATCCACGAGATGCTGTTGAGACAGAGCAGGTCCGCTCCCTCGAGGGCCGTCTCGAGGGCGTCGTAGTCGAGGTGGCCCCCCGGCGCGGGCACCTCGCGCACCTCGACACCGCGCTCCGCCAGTCGGGCCCACGGGAGGATGCCGGCGGGGTGTTCGAGGTCCGTGCGGACGACCACGTCGCCCTCGTTCCAGTCCAGCGCGTTGGCGATGCGGGAGATGCCGTCGGCGGTCGACCCGCAGAGCGCCACCTCGGACGGCGAGACGGCCATGTACTCGGCGAGTCGCTCGCGGGTGCGGTCGTAGGCGTCCCACGCCGAGGCGTAGGGGCCAGGGTCGACGGTCCACTCGCGCTCGTGGCGGGCCTGTTCCTCCCGGGCGGCCTGGAGCACGCGTTCGGGGGCGGGGCCGGACGCCCCGGTGTTCAGGTAGACGGTGTCCCCGAGCGTCACGTCGGCACGGAGGTCCGCGATGTCCATGGCCGGGCTACGACGGGGCGCTACAAGACTCTCGGGGACACGTCGGGAGGGTTTTGCCGGGAGGCCACGTCGCTCCCGGCATGCACGTATCCGTCGACGGGGCACGAGTCCACTACGGGAGCGTCGGGGCCGGTGACCCGGTGGTCCTGCTGGGCGAGGCCGGGTTCGGCCCGTGGCAGTGGGGCTGGCAACACGACGCGTTCGCGGGGCCGTACCGCGTCCTCACCCCGTCGCCGCGGGGCCACGGCGACTCGACCGGCAGCCCCGACTCGGTGGCGACGCTGGCGGGCGACCTCGACGCCGTCCTCGCCCACGCGGACGTCGACCGCGCCCACCTCGTCGGCTTCGGCCTCGGGGGGGTGACCGCGCTCCACTACGCCCGCGAGTTCGGCCGCGCCCGCACCCTGACGCTCGTCGGGACGGCCCCTCGCGGCGAGGCGGTCGACGCCGACGCGTTCCGGGCGCTGTTCGCGGACCCGGCGGACCTCTCGGGGCTGTTCACCGACGCCTTCCGGGTGGCCCGCCCGGACCTCTGCGAGCAGGTCGCGGGGTGGCGCCGGGAGGAGGACGCCGAGCCGTCGGTCCGAGCGGCAGCGCTCGACGCCTGCCGCGCGTTCGACGCGGGGCCGCTCTACGAACTCACGACGCCGACGCTGGTCCTGCACGCCGTCGACGACCCGGTGGTCCCGATGGCGGTCAGCGCGGAACTCGGTGACGGCCTGCCGAACGGCCGGTTCGAGGCGGTGGCGGGCCGTCGGCTGGCACACGCCGAGTTCTCGGCGGCGGTGAACGACGAGGTGCTGGGGTTCCTCGAGGCGCACCCGCTGGACTGAGCGGTGTGTCACTCCATCGCTCTCAATTCTTGCCGTAACTCGTGGTTATAGAATACTTCGAGTATATGCACGGGACACATGAACGAGCGGAACGACACCGACGGGTACGGGTTCGGGACACGCTGTGTCCACACGGGACAGTCCCGTGACCCGACCACCGGGGCCGCCGGCGTACCGATACACCAGACCTCCTCGTACGAGTTCGAGGACGCCGACACGGCCGCGGACCTCTACTCCCTCGACCAGCTCGACCACGTCTACTCGCGCATCTCGAACCCGACCGTGAACGTCCTCGAGGAGCGCCTCGCCGCGCTCCACGGCGCGGCGGGCGCCGTCGCCACCGCCAGCGGGATGGCCGCGCTCGACGCCTGCACCACCCTGCTCGCGGAGGCGGGCGACAACGTCGTCACGGCCGCCTCCATCTACGGCGGCACCACCTCCTACCTCAACAACACCGCCTCGCGCCGGGGGGTCGAGGCACGGTTCGTCGACACGCTGGACCCCGACGCCTACGCCGCGTCCATCGACGAGGACACCGCCTACGTCCACTACGAGACGGTCGGGAACCCCTCGCTCGTGACGCCGCCGATGGAGGCCATCGCGGAGGTGGCCCACGAGCGCGGCGTCCCCGTCGTCGTCGACAACACGTTCGCCACGCCCGCGCTCTGCCGGCCCTTCGAACACGGCGCGGACGTCGTCTGGGAGTCCACGACCAAGTGGATCCAGGGCTCGGGCACGACCGTCGGCGGGATCCTGCTGGAGTCGGGCGACTTCCCGTGGGCCGACCACCCGGAGAAGTACCCCGAGGTGGGCGGCGAGAACCCGGCGTTCCACGGGAAGAACTTCGCCGAGGCGTTCGGCGAGCGGGCGTTCACCGTCGCCGCCCGCAATCGAGCCGTGCGGTCGCTCGGCGACCAACAGAGTCCGTTCGACGCGTGGGCGACCCTGCAGGGCCTCGAGACGCTCCAGTTGCGGATGGCGCGTCACTCCGCCAACGCCCGGCGGGTGGCGAGCTATCTCGACGACCACCCGCAGGTGGCGTGGGTGGCCTCCCCCGGCCTCGAGTCCCACGAGACCCACGACCACGCGAGCCGGTATCTCGACGACTTCGGCGGCATGGTCGCGTTCGGGCTGGAGGGTGGCTTCGAGGCGGGCAAGCGCCTCTGCGACGAGGTCGAGTTGATAAAGTTCCTCGCCAACATCGGGGACGCGCGCTCGCTGGTCATCCACCCGGCATCCACGACGCACGCCCAGTTGAGCGAGGCGGAGCAGCGCGCCGCGGGGGTCAGCCCCGACCTGCTCCGGTTCAGCGTCGGCATCGAGGACCCCGAGGACATCGAGGCGGACCTCGAACAGGCTATCACTGCGGCCCACGGAGACCGATAGCGATGCCGGAACACACCCGCGACACCGCGTCGCTCGGCGACTTCGAGTTCCAGTGTGGGGAGTCGGTGCCGGACCTCGAACTCGCCTACGAGACGTACGGCGAGTTCGACGGTGACAATGCGGTCCTCGTCTGTCACGCCCTGACCGGGAGCGCACACGTCGCCGGCGCACGCCGTCGGGGCGGCACCAGCGGGCAGGCCGCGGCGTGGTGGGACGACATCGTCGGGCCGGGCAAGGCCATCGACACGAACGAGTACTACGTGGTCTGCGCGAACGTCCCCGGCTCCTGCTACGGTTCCTCCGGCCCCACGAGCGAGCACCCCGAGACGGGCGAGCCGTGGGGTGTCGAGTTCCCCGCGGTCACCGTCGGTGACTGGACCGAGGCCCAGCGGCTGTTGCTGGACGAACTCGGGGTCCCGCACCTCCACGCCGTCGTCGGCGGGAGCGTGGGCGGCATGAACGCCATCGAGTGGGCCAAGCGACACCCCGACCACGTCGACCGGGTGGCGGCCATCGCCGCCGCCGAGCGCCTCGACCCGCAGGGCCTCGCGCTGGACGCCATCGCCCGGCGCTGCATCACCACCGACCCGAACTGGCAGGGCGGGGAGTACTACGGCGGGCCGGAGCCGACGAACGGGCTGGCGCTGGCGCGACAGATCGGCCACGTCATGTACCTCTCGAAGTCGTCGATGGAGGACAAGTTCGGCCGCCGCTCGGCCGGGATGGACGCGGTGCGCGACGCGTTCCCGTCCGACCCCGCGGCCGGCTTCTTCCCCTACCGCGACGTGGAGTCGTACCTCGACTACCAGGGCGAGAAGTTCGGCGAGCGGTTCGACGCCAACGCGTACCTCTACCTCACGCGCGCGATGGACAACTACGACCTCGCGTCGGGCTACGAGTCCGGCGCGGACGCGCTCGCCGCCTTCTCGGGCGAGTCGCTCGTCGTCTCGTTCACCGGCGACTGGCACTTCACCGTCGAGCAGAACGAGGAACTCGCGGGGTCGTTCCGGCGCGCGGGTGCGGACACCGCGCACCACGTCGTCGAGTCGGGCCACGGCCACGACGCGTTCCTCGTCGAACCGGACCGCCTCGGCCCGCCGCTCGCGGACTTCCTCGACGACGGCGTCGACGGCCGCGCGGTCACCGACACCCGCGAGGAGGACGAGGACGAGAGCGAGTTCGCGCCCGTCCACACGAGCCTGTTCTCGGACTGACGGCGTCACCGACACCCCACAGGGCTTACCGCGGTATGGTAGATTGAAACGTGCGCACCGTGAGGGGCCGGTATGGCAGACGACAACGCTGACGACGGCCAGCGACGGTTCGAGACCAACGCGCTCCACGCCGGGCAGGAACAACCCGATCCGGCGACGGGCGCCCGCGCACCGCCCATCTACCAGACCACCTCGTACGTGTTCGAGGACGCCGACCACGCCGCGCGGCTGTTCGCGCTCGAGGAGGCCGGCAACATCTACTCGCGGCTGATGAACCCGACGAACGCGACGCTCGAGAAGCGCCTCGCCACGCTCGAGGGCGGGGTCGGAGCGCTCGCCACGGCCAGCGGGATGGCCGCGCTCAACCTCGCGACGTTCATGCTCGCCGAGGCGGGCGACAACGTCGTCACCGCCTCCTCGCTCTACGGCGGCACCTACACCTACTTCACCCACACCGCCCCGCGCCGTGGCGTCGAGGCGAGGTTCGTCGACACGCTCGACTACGACGCCTACGAGGAGGCCATCGACGAGGACACGGCCTACGTCCACTGCGAGACCATCGGCAACCCGGCGCTCGTCACGCCGGACCTCGAACGCCTCGCCGACATCGCGCACGACAACGGTGTCCCGCTGTTCGTCGACAACACGTTCGCCACGCCCGCGCTCTGCTCGCCCATCGAGCACGGCGCGGACCTGACGTGGAGTTCGACGACGAAGTGGATCCACGGCCACGGCACCACCGTCGGTGGCATCCTCGTCGACGGCGGGTCGTTCCCGTGGGCCGAGCACGCCGAGAAGTTCCCCGAGATCGGCGCCGAGAACCCGGCCTACCACGGCGTCAACTTCTCCGACCGGTTCGGCGACGCGGCGTTCACCTACGCGGCGCTCGCGCGTGGCCTGCGTGACCTCGGGAACCAGCAGTCCCCCTTCGACGCGTGGCAGACGATGCAGGGCGTCGAGTCGCTCCCGATGCGGATGGAGCGCCACTGCGAGAACGCGATGGCCGTCGCGGAGTTCCTCGAGGACCACCCGGACGTGGCGTGGGTCACCTACCCCGGCCTCGAGAGCCACGAGACGCACGACATGGCCTCGAAGTACCTCGACGGCGGCTACGGCGGTATGATCGCCTTCGGCCTCGCCGGTGGCTACGACGCCGCGAAGACCACCGTCGAGTCGACGGAGGTGGCCAGTCTGCTGGCGAACGTCGGCGACGCCAAGACGCTCGTCATCCACCCGGCCTCGACGACCCACCAGCAGCTCACCGAGGCAGAGCAGGAGGCGGCGGGCGTCACCGCCGACATGGTCCGTCTCTCCGTGGGGACCGAGAACGTCGAAGACATACTCGCGGACCTGGACCAGGCCATCGCGCAGGCGAACTGAGAGCCGCGTCGCCTCAGGAGAACGGCCAGAACAGCGTCGTCAGGCCCACCACGAACGCGGCAGGGTAGGCCGGGCGAGCGAGCGAGAACTGGAGCACCCGGTCCGGGGTGACCTCCGACCCCGGTCCCACGCCGAGTGACGCGACGACGACCCACGCGGCCAGTAGCGCCGCGACGGCGCCACTGGTCCGGAGCGGGTGGCGGGACACCCAGCGGAGGGGGCCGCCGAACACCTTCAGACCGAGCCGTGACAGCAGACTCATCTGTCCGTGAGTGGGTCGTCGGCCGGCAAAAACCCGCGTCAGACGGGCGGACGACGCTCGCCGCCCGTGTCGCGCCCCGGTCTACAGGACGCCCTCGTCCGCGAGCAGGTCCTGTAGCTCCGGCATCGATGAGACGACCACGTCGCAGTGGGGCCGGACGGCCGGTTTCGGCTCGTAGCCGACCGCGAGCCCCGCGACCTCGAGCATCGGCAGGTCGTTCGCCCCGTCCCCGACGGCGACGGTGTCGGCCATCTCGACGCCCAGTTCCTCGGCGAGGTCCTCCAGCGCGTGGTCCTTCGTCCCCTCGATGAGCGGTCCCTCGGCGCGGCCGGTGAGGTGGCCGTTGCGCGAGACGAGGTGGTTGGCGACGATGGTGTCGACCTCGACGTCCTCGGCGGCGAGTGCGGCCTCCACGCCCCGGTCGAACCCGCCGGTGAGGATGGCGACGTGGTGGCCGGCCTCGCGGAGCGCCCGGACGACGTCGGCCGCACCGGGACGGAGCGAGACGGACTCGAAGGCGGCCTGCGCCTCGTCGTCGTCCAGTCGGAACAGCAGGTCCGCCCGCTCGTGCAGGCTCTCGGCGTACGATATCTCGTCGTTCATCGCCCGCTCGGTTATCTCGGCGATCTCGTCGGCGACGCCGTGGCGCTGGCCGAGGAGGACCATCATCTCCGAGTCCGAGAGCGTGCCGTCGAAGTCGAACGCGATGAGCATTACGTGGGCTGTCTCTCCCTGCCGGCTTGAATGGTGGCGATACCGCAACGGGTGGTTCGTGGGGTGTGGTTCGTGCTGCGATGTCTGTGACAACGAGCGGACTAGCGAGTCGCGGTCCACAGTGAACCGCACAGCGACCGCCCAGCAGAGCGACCGGTCGCGCCGACAGGCGCGACACGGCGGCCCCGGCCCACCCCCTGTCTGCGCCCCCGCTCGCTTTCGCTCGCGGCGGCCGCGCAGACCGCTGTGGTCTGCTCAGTCGAGCAGACGCTCCGGCGCGTGCGGTGAGCGGTGCCGGCTGGAGGCCGGCCCGCGAACGACTCCGCGCGGGGTCCTCACGAGGCCGGAGGTCGAGTGAGGGCTCGGCAGCGCAAGCGCTGCCGGTGGATGAGCGAAGCGAATCGGCCGAGGAGGCGTGTGGCTGTTGCCGAGCTGTGCGTTTCACTTCGTCCCGCGCTAGTCTCTCCACTCGGCTGGAACGAGTCCGGTTCCCCGCTCGCCCGACCCGAACTCCTCGTCGTCTCCTAGTCGTCCACGGACATCGGCTCGCGCTCGCGCGCCCGACTCGGACCGACCGCGACCCCACTCGGCCCGTACCGCCGGGTCCACAGCACGAGCAGCGACGGCAACACGACCACGCTCGCGAGGAACGAGTAGGCGATGGTGATGGCCGTGACGACGCCGAACTGCTGGAGGGGTTCGAGGATGGCGAACGCGAGCACGCCGACACCCACCACGTCCGTCACCGCGGAGCCGAGCAACGCCCCACCCGTCCCGAGCGCCGCGGTCTCGACGGCCTCGGCCGTCGACGCGCCCCCCTCGAGTTCCTGCACGTAGCGCTCGGTGACGTGGATGGAGTAGTCTACCCCGAACCCGACGGTGAACGAGGTGATGAGGGCCGTCATCACGTTGAACGGGACGCCGAGGAGGGCCATCGTCCCGAGGATCCACGAGACGGCGAACGTCACGGGGAGGATGGTCACCACCCCGAGCGAGGCGTGGTGGCCGGCTCGTCGGTAGACCGCGACGAGGAGGCCCAGCACCACCGCGAGCGTGATGGCGAGCGCCTGCGTCACCGTGTCGAGCAACTGCGTGGCGACGGCCTGGTTCTGGACGGGCTGACCGGTCGCGATGGCTCGCAGGCCGTCGCCCTGCACCGGGGTTGTGGCGTTGCGGACCTCGCTCGTGATGGTCGGCTCGCTCTCGGTGCCGTTCACGGGCGCCTTCACACGCAGGGCGACGTACTCGCCACCCCGCCGGTCGAGGACGGTCCGCGCGGCCTCGGGTTCGGCCGCGTAGAACGCGTCGTAGAGCGTCTCGAGGTCACGGTCCGGGACGCCGTCGCCGTCCTCGTCGCTGGCCTCGAGGGTGGCCGCGAACGACTCGTTCCGGTCGGCGACGGCGTGCATCATCGTCAGCGGCGAGCGGGTCGCGGGCCGGCCGTCGGGGAGGACCAGCGCCACCCCGGTGTCGTTGACGACGTCGCTGGCACGCTTCACGCGCCGGAGCGTGTCGGGTGCGGTCACCTCCCCGCGGACGAGTAGCTCGGTGTAGGTGCCGTCGTAGACGAACTCGTTGGCCTCGACGTAGTCGAGGTTCGCCTGCGCGGTGTAGTTCGAGGGCTGCATCGGCGTGGGCAGGTCGTCGGTCCACCCCGGCACGTCGCCGTCGTCGACGAGCAGGTCGTCCTGCTCGAACCGGTCCCCGACCTGCGTGGCGCCGTAGACGCCGCCCGCGGTGACGAGGAGGGTCAGCACGACGACGGCCCACGGGGTCGACCGGGCGAACGCGACAGGGACCGCGAGCAGGGTCCGCAACCGGCCCTCGGTGCCGAACGCGCGCCCGGTGCGGTCGTGGCCACGTGCCTCGAGGAACGTGTCGACCTCCACCTTCAGCGCGGGGAGGAACGCGCCGAAGACGACGAACGTGGCGAGGATACCTACCGCGCTCACGACGCCGAACGCCCGGATGGGGCCGACGCCGCTCGCGAGGTTCGAGAGGAACCCGGTCGCGGTGGTGAGCGTGACGAGCGCGAGCGCCGCGCCGACGCTCCCGACGGCGACGCGCATCGACGGGGCGACGCCGTCGCTCGGCTTCCCAGCTCCCGGCTCGCGGGTCGTCGCTGCGCTCCTCCCCGCTCGCTCGGACGGCGGCCCTCCCGGTGGTCGGGCCGCCCGTTCCTCTCGCTGCCGCATGAACACGTGGATGGCGTAGTCGATGGAGAGCCCCATCAGGAGGACGGGGACGGCGACGAACAGCTGGTTGAACGTGACGCCGGCCCAGCCCATGTAGCCGAACGTCCAGAGCAGGCTCGTCCCGACGCCGACAAGGGTGAGCGCGGCGTCGACGGCGTCACGGTAGGCGACCCCGAGCAGGAGGACGACCAGCAGCAGGGCGACGGGCCCGACGATGCGGAGCGAGTCGACCGACGAGCGCCGGAGCTCGTCGTTCACCATCCCGTCGCCGACGACGATGGCCTCGCGGTCCGGGCCGAGGTGGGCGTTCACCACCGCGCCGGCGGCGGTCTGTGCGGCGGTGAGGTTCTCCGGGTCGGTCTCCTCGTGGTGCGAGACGACGAACGCCGTCGCCGTCGCCGTCTTCTGGTTCGCCTCGTAGGTGGTCGGGACGAACGCGAAGCCGCCGCCGTCGGGCCACGTGTGGCTCACGTCCGAGAGGACCGTGCCGACGGCGTAGGAGGTGTAGCGCTGACGTTCGAGGTCGCTCAGCTCCCGGAGGGCGGCCGCCTGCGCGTCGAGCGAGGGACGTGGCTCCACGCGGACGTCGTCCACGTCGGTCTCCCGCTCGCGCTCGATGGCGACGACGGCGACGACGGTGGCGATGGAGAGCGGGCGCTGTTCGGGGTGGAGGGTCCGGGCCACCGTCTCGTTGGCTTCCAGCGCCCGCTGGGCCGCCACGTACTCGAGGTACGCCTCACGCGTGAGGACGTTCCGGTCGCGGCGCGGGGCGGTCTCCGGGAGCGTGGTCCGGACCACGACCAGACTCTGGGTGACGTTCGACTCGCCGCCGGAGAGGTTCGCCTCGACGTAGTCGGTGGCGTCGGCCTCGGCCGTGCCACCGCGGAACTCCTCGAGCGAGGTGGAGAGTTCGACGGCGGGGGCGCCCGCCCCGAGGACGAGCGTCGCCAGCAGGACGGCGACGAGGACCGGTCGCCGCCCCGCGCCGGTCACTGTCGCGGCCAGTCGGTCGAGCAGCCCTGTCCGGTCGTCGGTCACAGTTGTCCGTGGGTGCGGGTCGTGGGGGATAGGCCCGTTGCCGGGGTGGCCCGGCCGGTTTTGAACGGCCGGTCAGCGACTGCCCGCCACGACGGACCGGATTTATCCCCACGGCGACCGATTCGGCGGGCATGAAGGAGATTATCAGCACGAACGCGGCACCCGAGGCGGTCGGTGCGTACAGTCAGGCGACGAGCGACGGGTCGCTCGTGTTCACCGCCGGGCAGATTCCACTCACGCCGGACGGTGAACTGCTGGACGACGCGCCCATCGAGGCCCAGACCGAGCAGGCGCTGGACAACCTGATGGCGGTGCTCTCGCAGGCCGGTGCCGGGATGGAGGACGTGCTGAAGGTGACCGTGTTCCTCGCGGACATCGACGACTTCGACGCGATGAACGAGACGTACGCGGGCTACTTCGAGCGGGAGCCACCCGCCCGCTCGGCGGTGCAGGCCGGTGCGCTCCCGAAGGGGGTCGGCGTCGAGATCGAGGCGGTCGCGAGCGTGGAGTGAGGTGGAGCCGCGAACGAAGGCCAGTCTGCTCTGGGGCGTCGTCGGGGCGCTGACGTTCCTCGTCGGCATCCAGGGGTTTCGACTGGTGACCGGCGAGGGGGCGACGCTCCCGGTCGCGGTGGGCGTGGCCCTGCTCGTGGGGGTCACGGCGGCCGCGACGACGTACGTCCTCGACGGGCGCCTGCCCGGCCCAAAGGAACAGTCTTAAGCGGCGTAGTAGGTTAGTTCGGGACGAGCCGGGATGGCCGAGTGGTAAGGCGCACGCCTGGAAAGCGTGTTCCCTCTGGGATCGGGGGTTCGAATCCCTCTCCCGGCGCTCCTGCGGCGAACGACGTGAGCAGCGGAGCGTCCGCCGTGAGGGTTCGAACCAGGGAGGAGCTCGCTCTGACCGTGGTCACGGCGGTAGCCGTGACCCGACGACGGCTTCGCCGTCGGCGTGGTTCGAATCCTCTCCCGCCCCAACGACGTCGCGCTCACCACTGGAGTGCTCACGTCCCCGGCAGGACGTCCCCGAGAGAGGCACCGACGGCCATCACGATGGCGGTCACGGTGACCTGCCCAGCGGCCGTCAACGGTGTGGCCCACTCGACTCGTCCCCAGATCGTCATCAACACGAGTGCCATCACGCCTGCTATCGTCGGGATGCCCACCAGTCGGACGGGGACCACTCCCCAGAGGAGGTCCGCTTCGACCTTCTCGAACTCGACCGCGTGCAGGATCTCGTAGACCAGGACGAACCCGAACGCGACCGTGAGGGCGAAGAAGAGTGGGTTTCCCGCGATGAACCGGCCGATCTCGAGCGTTCCGTCCTCGACGATCATCGGCATCCCGAAGAGGAAGCTTCCGACGACGGCTTCCCCGACGTCACGGGAGTCGAACGAATCACTGAGTCGCCCGAGGAGAGGCGGCCGACGTGCGAGGCGGAGGACGCGCATCGTCTCACGCACCTGTTCTAGCTCTGCTGCAGAGTCGACGATACCCTCGAGTTCCTCCAGTTCCTCGTACACGTCTTCGACGTCGAACTCCTCGTCGGACGCGCTCGCGGCTGGTGAGTCCCGAGAACTGTGGCTCATGCTACACGGACGACACTGATTCGCTTAAACACAGGTCGAGGTCGGAGTGAGTACGCGTCCCCCCGATAACGCAGCGTGGCGGGTGGTGGCGGGACCGGCCGAACCACCCGGATTGAACTCACCTCCGCGAGAACGCCCCCGCATGCTCAGACGCCTTCGGGAGACCGGTCCGGTCGTCCTCGTCCCGGCCGCGTGGACGTTCGCCGTCCTCGCGCATGTCGGGACGCTCACCACACGGACCGTCCTCATCGCGCACGTCGTGATGACCGCCCTGCTCGTCGCGTTCCTCGTCCTCTCGTGGGCGGAGATGACCGAGGGCGTCCTGCGGGTGTGGCGGACGGTCATCGTCGTCGGCGTGCCCGTGACGCTCGCGGGTGTCGCCGGGTTGCTGATACGGCCGGGCGGCGCGCCCCTCCTCGCCATCGCGCTCGTGGGGTGGATGGTGGTGCCGGCGCTCGCGCTCGCCCGGACGGCGCCGATGCTCCCGAGCGAGGCGTCGGCCCGCATCGCCACCGTCGGCGGGGGGCTCTCGCTGCTGGGGGCTATCCTCTACGGCGCCGGGTGGTTCCTCTCCTCGCCGACGGTGACGCTGGTGGCGCTCGGCCTCGTCGGTGTCGGGCAGACCGCCGGCATCGCGGACGCCGTCTACCGCTACTGAGGTACTTATACCCTGCTCGGAGTGACCCGCTCGGGGAGGCTCCAGACTGGGTGTGTCAATGGGTCACAAACGCCGCGAACGGGTCGCTCGGTGGTGAATCCTGCCGCTTCACCCGCGGCGTCTGACACCTCGCTCGCGTCCGCGAATCCCAGACATTTATATAGAACCGCGGGCAAACTCTCTCCCGAACATGTCTCAGCGACGAATGCAGGGCCAGCCCATGATCATCCTGGGCGAGGACTCCCAGCGGATGAAGGACAAGGACGCCCAGAGCCACAACATCTCGGCCGCTCGCGCCGTGGCCGAGTCCGTACGGACCACGCTCGGGCCGAAGGGGATGGACAAGATGCTCGTCTCCTCGATGGGCGACGTCACCGTCACGAACGACGGCGTCACCATCCTGCAGGAGATGGACATCGACAACCCGACCGCGGAGATGATCGTCGAGGTCGCGGAGACACAGGAGGACGAGGCCGGCGACGGCACCACCACCGCGGTCGCCATCGCGGGTGAACTCCTGAAGAACGCCGAGGACCTCCTCGAGCAGGACATCCACCCGACGGCCATCATCAAGGGGTTCCACATGGCCTCGCAGAAGGCTCGCGAGGAGATCGACGACATCGCCGTCGACGTGGACACCGACGACGAGGAGATCCTGAAGAAGGTCGCCGGCACCTCGATGACCGGCAAGGGCGCGGAGCTCAACAAGGAACTGCTCGCGCAACTCATCGTCGACGCCGTGCAGGCCGTGACGGTCGAGGCGGACGACGGCACGAACGTCGTCGACCTCGACTACCTGAAGATCGAGACCCAGACCGGCCGCTCGGTCGGCGAGAGCGAACTGCTCGAGGGGGCGGTCATCGACAAGGACCCGACCCACCCCGACATGCCGAGCGAGGCCGAGGACGCGAACGTCCTCCTGCTCACCGAACCCATCGAGGTCGAGGAGACGGACGTCGACGCCGAACTCCAGCTCGACAGCCCGGACCAGCTCCAGTCGTTCCTCGACAGCGAGGAGGAGCGCCTGCGCGAGAAGGTCCAGCAGATCAAGGACACCGGCGCGGACGTCGTCTTCTGTCAGAAGGGCATCGACGACCTCGCCCAGCACTTCCTCGCGAAGGAGGGCATCCTCGCGGTCCGCCGTGTGAAGAAGTCCGACATCAAGTTCCTGAAGGAGGTCACGGGCGCGAACGTCGTCTCGGACCTCGACGAGGCCGAAGCGGCCGACCTCGGTGGCGCGAACGTCTCGCGTGACCCCGAGGACGAGATGTTCTACGTCGAGGGCACCGGCGACGAACCCCACGGCGTCACGCTCCTGCTGCGTGGCTCTACGAACCACGTCGTCGACGAACTCGAGCGCGGTGTCGGCGACGCACTGGACGTCGTCTCCCAGACCGTCGCGGACGGCCGCGTGCTGGCGGGCGGCGGCGCCGTCGAGGTCGAACTCGCCCGCCGCGTGCGCGACTACGCCGACTCCGTCTCCGGCCGCGAGCAGATGGCCGTCGAGGCGTTCGCCGACGCGCTCGAACTCGTCCCGCGCATCCTCGCGGAGAACTCCGGGCTGGACGCCATCGACACGCTCGTCGACCTCCGTGCGGCTCACGCCGAGGGCGACGTGCAGGCCGGTCTCGACGTCTACACCGGCGACGTGGTGAACACGTTCGACGCCGGCGTCGTCGAGCCCGCCCACGCCAAGGAGCAGGCGCTCTCTTCGGCCACCGAGGCCGCGAACCTGGTCCTCAAGATCGACGACATCATCGCCGCCGGTGACCTGAGCACCGAGGGCGAAGAAGAGGAGGGCGGCGCCCCCGGCGGCATGGGTGGCATGGGCGGCATGGGCGGTATGGGCGGTGGGATGGGCGGCATGATGTAAACCCACTTTTTGCACTTCACTCGCGGCCTTCGGCCGCTCGTTCAGGCAAAAACTTGGGGAAAAAGGCGCGGCGGGCGGGGGTGCTTGAAAACCGCCTCCGGCGGTTTTCAGCATCACGAGAGGCGCGGAGCGCCTCTCGGTCGACTCCGCCCCCACCCGCCGCGATGCGGTGGGCTAGCCCCACCGCGACCGCACCGCCACCGTGCTGCTTCCGCACCGCACACCGACCGACTGTCTTCTCTCTTCAGGGCGACGGCACCGAGCCACGCGACCCGCCGATGGACTCGTTGATGGCAGTCTCGTACCACTCGGGTCGCTCGACGGTGACGTCCCGGAAGTCGTAGCGCACGTCACGGGTCACCTCGACCGGTTCGCCGTCGAGCGTCGCGTCGAAGGTGAGCCGGTACCCACGTACCGCCCCCTCGTCCGTGACGGCGCCGACGAGCGTGAGGTTCCGTGGGTCCGCGAACCCCGTGGCGGCCGCGAGCGCGTCCGGTTCGGTCACGTCGGTCGCCTCGAACAGGTAGACGGTCTGGCCCGGCCGGTCGCCGGCCTGTCGCGCGGCGATCTTCGCGTCGACGCTGGCGAACACGACGTACAGGTCGAGCCACGGCTTCGGTCTGCGGAGGGAGTTGTAGAACCCGCTGCCCCCCGCGTACTGCTCGGACGGGAGGTAGATGTAGCGGACCGTGGTGTTGCCGTCGAGCTGGGTCGTCCGGGCACGTTCGACCATCTCCGTGCCGTTCGACCAGAACTCCGCGACGGTCGGCCGGTTGCCGACGATGCCTGTCCGTCCGCGGACCGAGAGGTTCGCCGTGAACGCCCCGTCGGGGACGACCGCAGCGCGCTGGCGCACCTCCCCGCGGACGGTGCCGTTGGCGTACGCGACGCGCCACTGGTGGACGAACGAGTGTTCGCGCGTCTCGACGGCGACGGCGTGGGCCCTGGCGAGCAGGAGCGGACTCGTGACGCCCTCCTCGGTCACCCCCGGTGCGAGCGTGCCGCCACCGGTGGGGGTGGCCGCCCCCTCCAGCGGCACCGCGGTCACGGTGGGTGTCTCCGCGCCGGGGTCGGTGGCAGCGAACCCACTGCATCCGGCCAGGAGGAGACACAGGACGACCGCGACCCCACGCATACCACGAGGTTCGGGTGCACGACACAAGACCCCTCGGCTCGGGGCTATCGAGGCGGTGGGCGACGGCGCCGCTCACTCGGAGCGAGTCGTCTCCGTCGTCGCGACCGTCCCGCCGAGGCCCGTCGCCGCCAGCGCCTCCCCGTACCACGGCGGCCGCTCGACGGGGGTGGTCCCCACGGCGACGTGTCGGACCGTGGTCCGGACCGCCACCGGCGTCCCGCGGAACTCGCGGGCCGTGTACGCGAGGTCCCAGCCCACGACGAGGCCGTCGGCCCGGACGTACAGCGAGACGGTCCCCGGCTCGGGGTCGAGCCCGAACGGTGACCCCGCCTCCCGGAGGCTGTCCGTGGTCGCGGTCAGGCGGTAGTCTGCCCCGGTGGGACCGTCCTCCCCGACGCGGGTCACGCGAGCCTCGTCGGCCGCGACGAGGAGGCTCAGGAACGACCGGCGGTAGGCGTCTTCCAGTGCGTGTGGGCCGCCGCGGCGGCGTTCCCCGGCGTAGGTCACGGTCCCTCCGCTGACCTCACGGGCCAGCACGACCGTCTCGCTCCACCGCTCGACGCTCCGGTTCCCGACCCGCGAGGTCCAGTACAGGCGGTCGCGCTCGGCAGCGACCGCCACCCGCTCGTCCAGTCGGACGACGGTCCCGTTCGGGTACTTCACCCGGACGACACGCTCGACGGTGAGGTTCCGGTCGGTGAGCGCGAGGCGGTGGGCCGACCCCAGTCCGATGGCGTCGACGACCCCCTCGGCGGTGACGCCGGGCGCGAGCTCCCCCCCGGCGGTCACGGTCGGCCCCCCCACGGGTGGTATCGTCCGGGTGGCCGTGGGCGTGAGGTCGGGGACGGGCGCGGGCGTGGCCGTCGCCGTCTCGGGGACGCGGTCGTCGGCCCCCGGCGTGGGCGCACCGCTGCACCCGGCGAGCACCAGCAGCGCCGCGATCAGCAGGACACGCCCCGTCACTGTCTCACGTGCGGGACCCGCGCGTGAAACGTTTGCGCTGCCGCGTGTCGACCCTCGTGTCGCCGCGACGACGGCTTTCCCACCCGCTCGCTGCCGCCGCCGAACGGGTACGCTTAATCCACCTCGTGCAAGATTTGCCTCACATGGCCGAGCACGAAACCCTGCTGTTGAACCCGCAGGACGTCACCGACAACGCGAAGATGGGGGAGGTGATCCGGGCCGTCGAGGACGCGTTCGCCGCCTACGAGCGGGGGGACGCCCAGATGCCCGCGAAGTCCTACATCGACCTGCCGCAGTACAACGGCGACTTCCGGTCGATGCCCGCCTACCTCGAGGCCGAGGACTGGGACGCCGCCGGCATCAAGTGGGTGAACGTCCACCCGGACAACCCCGAGGACTACGACCTCCCGACCGTGCTCGGGACGATGGTCTACTCCGACCCGCGCAACGCCGTCCCGCTGGCCATCATGGACGGGACGACGCTCACGCGACTCCGGACGGGGGCCGCGGCTGCAGTCGCCACGAAGCACCTCGCCGTGGAGGACGCCACCTCGCTCGGTATCGTCGGCGCGGGCGTCCAGTCCTACACGCAACTGGAGGGCATATCGCAGGTCCGGCCCATCGAGGAGGTCGTCGTCTCCGACGTGAGCGAACGGGCCGTCGCGAAGTTCATCGACCGCTTCGAGGACGAGTTCGACGTCCGCGCCGGCTCTATCGACGAGGCCGCCTCGTGTGACGTGCTCTCGACGGTGACGCCGGTGGAAGAGCCCATCGTCTCTCGCGAGATGGTGGGCGAGCACACCCACGTCAACGCGATGGGGGCGGACGCCGAGGGGAAACACGAACTCGCCGACGAACTCCTGCTCGCCGCGAAACTCGTCATCGACGACTACACCCAGACCACTCACTCCGGCGAGATCAACGTCCCGTGGGCCGCCGGCGTGCTCGACGACGAGGACATCTACGGCGAACTCGGGCAGATCGTCGTCGGCGAGCGGCCGGGGCGCGAGGCCGCGGACGGTGTCACGGTGTTCGACTCGACCGGCCTCGCCATCCAGGACGTGGCCGCCGCTCACGTCGTCTACGAACACGCCGAGGAGAAGGGGAACGGCTACCCGTTCCAGCTGGTCGACTCGCGACTGCGGTAGGCGGTCACGAGCGTCTCAGGCGGCCGGGCGGCGTCCTCTGCGGGGTTCATCGCTCTCGTCGCTCACGGTGCGGCGGACGACGGCGACGCCCTTGCTCACCAGCCAGATGACCGCGAAGATGGGGAGCAGCGGGATCAGCAACACCAGCATGAGGCCGGCCATCAGCAGGCCGAACCCGTGCATCTCGTTGTCTGGACGCATCCCGGCGGACTCGCTGACGGTCCGGAGCGGTTCGGGGAGTTTCGGGGTGGAGCCGGTACTGTCGATACTCATGCCTCCCTCTACGCGCGCCGAGGACATAGCCATACACCTGTCGCGGGCCAACACCGCTTTGGCCACTCGTGGCCTCCGGTCGGACATGGCACAGCGTCCGTTCCTCGTCCGTGCGCTCTGGTTCGTCCTCGTCGGCTGGTGGCTCACGCCCCTCGTCGTCAACATCGCGTGGGCGCTCAACGTCACCGTCGTCCTCATCCCGCTCGGCATCAAGCTCATCAACCTCGTCCCGACGGCGCTCACGCTGGCCGAGCCCCGGTCGCTCGCGGCACCCGACGAGGGCCGTGGCCAGCGCTCGCTGTTCGTCCGAGCCGTCTACTTCGTGCTCGTCGGCTGGTGGCTCTCGTTCCTCTGGGCGAACGTGGCGGCGTTCTTCGCGCTCACCGTCATCGGCCTGCCGGTGGCGTTCTGGATGTTCAACCGGCTGCCGTTCGTCACGTCGCTGTACCGGTTCCACGGCTGACCCGGACGGTTCTTGTGGGAGGCGCCGGTACGAACGTCTGAGGGCACGTAGCTCAGCTAGGACAGAGCGTCGGACTTCTAATCCGATGGCCGTGGGTTCGAATCCCACCGTGCTCGCTCCCGCGCATACGATGGCGGATTGCACATACGGAGCCGGGTTCAGGGTCGAATAAGCCCTGAATCACACGTGGTGTCCGTCATCTGGTGGGTTGCCAATCGATTAACCGTCCGTAGTCCCGTGATTCTGTTAGATATTGTAGCCGTAGATACTAGTAACCTCGCCTCCTCACCTTACCATATGAGTGATGAAATTGACGCACTGGAGAAAATGGCAGAAGCTTGGGTCTTCATGGCAAAGGCAGAAACCCGACTTGCGGAAGCAGGCAAAGCAACTGACAACGACTACACGCACCAGAATCTCGTCTCGATGCACAAGGATATGAAACAGTCTGGACTCAACCTCCGCAAAGCTCTGGAGAACTCTCACAAAGGGGAGAAGCTGCTTGAGGAAGCCAGTGCGGAAATTGCTGAATGGGACGATATGGAAATGTCTGACGACGAGTAGCGTCACTCGGACGCAAGCACGCTCGTCTCTTGCAGGCTCCCGTCGCATTCGGGGCAGTCGTCTTCTTCTAACTCCTGAAAAATTACTCCAGAGAACGGGCAGGAGTCGCAGCGGATGCCGACCATGGCCTCGCTCTCCTTCATACTAAACCAGCCTCAGTCATCATTGATATTGCAATCTCGTCGGGTACTCTCCCGATATAGTGGCTGGTGAATACCTGCTCACTATCCCATCCTCCCCAACTCATCACAGTCTGCTTCGCACGGTCTCCAGCAAGCTGGTAGTAAGTGAATGTAGCCCACGTTCTTCGCAAGTCGTGCGCAGTCACGTAGTCCCACTCTTCTTTCTCAGCAGCGAAGTGAGCGGCAGCTTCGTCTACCCAGTTCTGGATGGTCTTCGTAGTGTAACTCAGAATCGGCTCGTCTTGATGAAGGCTCTGCGCAGAAGTGAGAGCGTAGGCTGTTGTCTTGGTCGAAGCGGATACTGGACATTCTCTATGTCCCGTCTTCCCTTCTCGGATTGTCAGCATCCACCCTTCCTGTTCAGTCTCCATTCTGCGGAAGTCTTCTTTTCTAACTTGGATTACTTCATCAGCACGGAGACCGTCGAGGAGAAGCTCCACGGCAAGCTGTCGCTCTAAGTTTTCCGAGTAGTAGTTCTCAATCTGTTCTTGTTCGTCTTGGGAAAGCCAGCAGCGATAGCCAGCTTTCTCGTCGTAGGGTTCTAGTTGCATTCAATTATCCCTAGCTCTAGGTAGGTTCGCTTATTGCTTAAGATTTATGCGAAGACGAAATTCATCTTGCTCTGAGCGCTCAAACCCTACCCTTCAGGGAGGAGAAGTCGGGAAAACAGGGGTGTTTGAGAAGGTCGGTTCGTAGAATAGCCTACTCTCGGAAACACCGCCCTACACCACAATTATGTCTCTCGACCACAACCACAATCTGATGCATAAGCAGCTTTTCTCATTTGAAGAAGGGGGGAGTGAGAACGACAAGGGGACCGAAATTAATGTTAGTCTTTTTGAATTCGATAACGGCATCAGCCTTACAATTTCTCTCGAACACGTAGAAGACGAGTACGGTTCATTTTCAACAAAGTCTGAAGAAGAGATCGAGATTACAGGTTTGACTGAGGAGCAGCTTCATTCGATTCAAAACCTAATTGACGAGTTCCTTGAATCGGTGTCCAGAGCCACTATAATGGAATCTGTCCAAGGAATTGAAGGAGAGTATGTAGAACTAAATAACCTGTCGGGTCGGAATGGAAAGCCACGAGAACGAGATTTTCAGTTTGATGAGTTGCTAGTAAATGTAGGTGAGGTCTCTCTTAGTCTGAGTGGAAAAAAAGAGGACGGAGACTATGAGGGTGTGAAAGTACCTTCCGCTAAGAGACTTGAATCAGTCCCTCAGGATGTGGAAATTCTAAGAACAATCAATAATGTCTTCTATGAATTTCTTATTAACCGCTACTCTGGTGATATCACTGGCTTAGACATTGAACAGCCCGACGACATGGAAGTTGGTGCGGTCAGTCATGTCGAACTGATTTTCGATAGGTTTGGAGAGATATGTGACCAATTGAGGGAGCGAGACCGAGGTCGAGATCCCCTCACTATGGATGATGAATACGATGTTCAGTATCTCCTGCATGGGTTGCTCAGACTCTACTTTGATGATGTTAGAGACGAGACATACCTTTCGAGAGTAGCGACGAAATCACCGCGCATTGATTTCTTACTTGAGGAACACGATATTGGTATTGAGGTTAAACGAGCCTCGGAGACCCGTCCAGTACGACGGCTTCTCACGGAAATTTCAGAGGATAAGGAAGTGTACCGGAAAGACCCCCTCTGTGACACTCTATTAGTATTCATTTACGACCCTGAGCGCACGGAAACGAATCCAGCAGAAGTAGAGAAAGACCTCTCAGAAGCAACGAAGAACCTTACAACACGAGTCAAAGTAACTCGATAGAATCGACACTGCCGACAACGAAATACGAACCAGCCGGTGCGGGTCAGCGTAGATTGGCCACAACGCGGGCACTCCTTACCATTTGGAGGGACGCAAGCAAGATTTCTCGCGCTCGTTCAGAGACATAAGAGTACATCTCCTGATCAGTTTGGAGAACTGGACTCCCGATAGCGCAGTTTCCTCAGCGTCCAATCTAAATCACGCAGTTGATAGGGGTCGTATCCCCGCGTCTCTCCGAAGTGCTGCTGGCACAGTTTCCATTCCCCATCAGGATAGCCATTAGGGGCGGGGAGACCTCGAGATGCTACCGCTGTACACCCTTTTGCCTGACACACCGGCTCTGGGGATTGCTCAGGGAGGACAGTCTCGTCACCTCGGGCAGCATCTTCCACTTCTCTAGCGTAGTCCTCTTGACTAATTGGTGGGTGGTTACGTACGAAGTGGTGAAGGGCGGCGGAATGCTCGTCTGGTATCTGGTCTGGAGCATAAAACCGCCAGTTCGGTTCTGCCATCGGGCCACGTCTGCAATGGAGGCGGTAGTCACGGAGGCGTGATTTCACCACAGCTTCGGCATAAAGAATAGTCTCCTCCTTGTCCACCCAAGTCGTGAGTACCTCGATCTCGCAACCCAATGCCTCTGCGCGGCGAAGCAAACGTTGGCGCTTCATCATGACCGCTTCGCGAGATGCCTCAAATACCGACTGGTAGAAATCGTCGGGGACGGGCAGGAAACAGGGGGGCATCTCGTATTCAGTGACGGACTCTCCCGCTCCCATTTGGATTTCGTATGTACTGTACTCCTCCTCATTTTCTTGTACAATTGGATGCCCAGCCGGAAGCTCGGGGCGTGCCATCCACTCTCCTTCACTCCTGACCGTGGCCTCTGGCTCGACCGTCCCGTCAATGGATAAGCGACCTTCCAATTCGACAGCGGGCGCATTACTGGGCTTGGAGACGAGAACAACATCAATTTCGAATTCAACAGGGTGATCTCGCACTTGATACGCCGTCTCAAACGAGTCAATTTTTGTTCGTCCGTCAAGCCCATCGTCGTTCTTGGTAGACATCGTACAAACAAGTCGGAGATGTGGTAATATAATTGTTTCGGCTATCTGGGGTGAGAACTAATAGAATATGGTTCTCAGACGGGTTTTTGAGAACAATTCTGGGCACATTAAGTTGTTTTGCGTATTATATTTCGAATATTGTCGTCTTCACGTCTCCGCTAGAACTCCCGTCAACGAATATATGTCTGATTTAGAAAGGTTACTTCGAAAGCATATCCGAGCGATTCGTTTGGGTATTGCTACATCTCTCGTGATTTCGGATCCGAGCAATCCTACAACATCGATTCCCCCCAAGCTACGCCGCCGCGAACGGGAATCTGTAGCCGAGACGGGGTGGCTCAGAGCAGGCTTCTGCACAACGGACTATCCGTAGATGCGTCGAGTATCATCAGCTCAGTTTTCGGCTAAACCGAACTCTCCACACCACTTATGAGCCTCTCTTTCCACGTGTGCTGTAGATGGTCGATAACTTCAACGAGAAGGCTGATTTCATTTGGTCTATTGCGGATCTTCTCCGTGGGGATTACAAGCAGTCCGAGTATCAGAAGGTCATCCTCCCGCTGACGGTTCTGCGCCGTCTCGACTGCGTGACCGAGCCGAGCAAAGAAGAAGTGCTGGAGCGATACGAGATGCTCCAAGAGCAGGGTGTAGAGAACGTCGCCCCCTCGCTCAAGCGTGTCTCCGGGCAAGAGGTCTACAACACGAGCGAGTACACGTTCGAATCGCTCTGTAACGACCCGGACCAGATTGCCAGCAACCTCCAGTACTACATCAACTCCTACGACGAGGACACCAAGGAGATTTTCGAGAAGTTCGACTTCGGCCACCAGATCCAGCGCCTCGACGAGGCGGACCTACTCTACAAAGTCGTTCGGAACTTTGCCGAAATCGACCTCCACCCCGACGAAGTGCCGAACGAGGAGATGGGCTACATCTACGAGGAACTCGTTCGGAAGTTCAACGAACTCAGCAACGAGACTGCCGGGGAACACTTCACCCCGCGTGAGGTCATCGAGCTGATGGTGAACCTCATCTTCGACAAAGACGACGAAGTGTTGACCGAAGATGGGGTCGTTCGGACGGTGTACGACCCAGCCTGTGGGACTGGGGGGATGCTCAGTGTCGCAGAAGACCACGTCCGCAGCCTCAACGAGGGCGCGAAACTCCACGCATTCGGGCAGGAACTCAACCCCGAGACATACGCAGTCTGTAACTCGGATATGCTGATTAAGGGGCAGGACCCGGACAACATCGCGTATGGAAACTCGTTCACCGACGATGGATTTCCGAGCCGGACCTTCGACTACATGCTCTCTAATCCACCCTTCGGGGTTTCGTGGAAGAAGGTCAAGGACGAGATAGAGCGTGAACACGACGAGATGGGGTACGCCGGTCGCTTTGGCGCAGGGACCCCGCGAATCGACGATGGTGCATTACTATTCCTCCAACATATGATCGACAAAATGAAAAGTCCAGAGGAGGGCGGGTCACGAATTGCTATCGTGCTCAATGGCTCCCCGCTATTCACAGGAGGTCCTAATAGCGGTGAATCTGGCATTCGGAGATGGATAATTGAGAATGATTGGTTAGAATCGATTATCGGCTTACCTGACCAGCTCTTCTATAATACGGAGATCCACACATACCTTTGGATTATTAACAATAATAAGCCTAAGAATAGACGAGGAGAGGTTCAGCTTGTTGACGCCCGTGATATGTACGAGAAGATGGACGAAGGGTTGGGCAAAAAACGACATAGAATCTCTGACAAGCAGATCTCTAAAATCGTCTCAACAGTCGGGACTCACCAGACGGAAGAACGATCAAAAATATTCTCTAATGAATCGTTCGGCTATCGGCGGATTGTGATCGATAGACCATTACGGATGAGCTTCCGCGCAACTAAAGAGCGTATCAACAGCTTGGATGATGAGCGTGCCTTCACCAATCGTGATGAAGATATACAAGAGAGAGTGAAATCAGCACTTTCGGAAATTGACTCAGACAAGGTATGGATGAACCGGGACGAGTTTATCGACGAAGTAGAATTTCGGTTTAATATGGCGGGTCTTGACGTTCGGAAAAGTGTATATAACGCCGTTGAGAGGTCTCTTGGTGAACGAAATCCGGACGCAGATGTTGTTAGAGATAAGAATGGGAATCCAGAACATGATATCGATCGACGAACTAGAGAAAGAGTTCCACTAGAGCAAGATCCAGAAGAGTACTTTGCAAATGAAGTGAAACCTTATGCAAATAATGCTTGGATCAATGACTCAAAAAAATACTATGATGATGAGGATGGTCAACTGGGAGTTGTAGGATATGAAATAAACTTTGACAGGCATTTTTATCAATATGACTCACCCAGAGATCTTCAGGAGATAGACAGAGAACTCCAAAAGGTGAATCAAGAGATACGGAATTTACTTGATGAGGTGGCCAAGTGACCCCAAGCAGGAAGTTCGGAGAGACAGGGGCGCGTGACGTGACCGAGGTTCGTCTGAACTATGTAACGGAGATAAACCCTTCAAAATCTGAAGTTTCGTCACTACCTGATGAAACTGAGGTGTCATTCATACCGATGGAGGATTTTGGGAGGAGAAATTCAATCAACGGATCAACGACACGTCCGATTAAGGAAGTGTATGATGGCTATACCTATTTTGCAGAAGGAGATGTTGTAATTGCAAAAATAACTCCTTGCTTTGAGAATCAAAAAGGAGCTATTTGCAGGAATCTTACAAACGGAATCGGATTCGGCACAACGGAACTCTATGTCCTGCGTCCCAGCTCTGATCTCGAGCCACGATACCTCTGGTACGTATTGCGATCTAAGCCGTTCATGGATGACGGCGTGGCATCAATGAGAGGGGCAGCGGGTCAACAGCGAGTACCAAGTGAATTTGTAGAGAACTTTTCAATACCTCTCTATGAGCAAGAAACTCAAAGGGCAATTGCCGACTATCTGGATGAGCGGATAACCAAGATAGATACCTTGATTGATAAAAAATCAGAGCTTCTTGACTTGCTCGAAGACAAGAAAGAGTCAATCACTACTGAGTACACAACACGAGGGGTTGACTCCCAAAATACGCTGAAGAGCGTTGAACAAGAGTGGGTGGGGAAAGTACCATCTCATTGGGAAGAAACACGAATTGGAAGTTTGATTGAGGAGGTCAAAAACCCGGTTGATGTAGATGAGTCAGAGGAGTACCAAGAAATTGGGATACGCTCATATGGGAAGGGGATATTCCACAAAGAACCAGTTGAAGGTGAAGATATCGGGGACAAGCGTGTGTTCTGGGTCGAGAATAATGCACTTATCTTTAATATTGTGTTCGCTTGGGAGGGGGCAGTCGCCGTAACTTCAGAGGACGAAGTAGGTATGATTGCATCGCATCGATTTCCGATGTACGTCCCAAAGCAAGATGTATGTTTAGAGTATTTGAAATATTTCTTCACCCATGGATATGGGCAAGGGATCCTTGATTGGAACTCACCGGGTGCAGCGGGACGGAATCGGACCCTAAATAGGAGCGCAATGTTGAACGAACGATTTTGGTTTCCGTCTTTTGAGGAGCAGCAACGAATTGTAGAGTCAATTAGTAGGAAAGTGAATCTTATTGACGAATTATCGGGCAATATTGAAAAATCAATTGAACTTCTGAAGGAGAAAAGAGAGACCCTGATTACTGCAGCAGTCGCGGGGCAGATTGATGTCACAGAAGAGCAAGGTGAGGAACAAGAGTCCTTCGCATGAGCAGTAAGTACGACGAGCAGGCGTTTGAGACCCACATAGAACAGCACCTGCTTGATGGTCAGTACGAGCAGCTCGACTCCGACGAGTTTGATGCCGAGCGGGGACTGTTCCCCGACGTGCTTGTCTCGTTCGTCAAAGACACTCAACCTGATCGCTGGCATCAATTGGAGACTGCCTACAAGGGGAATGCCCGTCAGCGGTTCCTTCAGGAACTTACGAGTGCCCTTGAAAGACAAGGAGCGCTAGAACTCCTACGCCACGGTCTCAAAACCACGGGAACTGTAATCAAACTCGCCTTCTTCCAGCCTAACACCGGAAAGAACCCAGAGATTCAGAAGCAGTACGAAGCCAATCGGCTTGGGGTCACCCGGCAGTTCTACTACTCGGCGACGAAAGAGTCGCCCAGCATCGACCTCGCTTTGAGCGTCAACGGCATTCCTGTGGCGACAGCAGAGCTGAAGAACCCCGCTACTGGTCAGACTGTTGAAAACGCCAAACAGCAGTATAAACAGGACCGAGACCCCGGTGAACCGGTACTCAAATTCAAGCGCGGGTGCTTGGTCCACTTTGCGGTAGACCCGAACGAGGTTGAGTACACCACCGAGATAGACGGCGAAGACACGTACTTCCTCCCGTTCAACAAGGGTCACGACGGGGGTGCGGGAAACCCACCGAACGAGAACGGTCACCGGACAGCGTACCTCTGGGAGGAGGTTTGGGCGAAGGACTCGTGGATGGAAATTCTCCAGCGTTTCATACACATCGACGAGGAGGAGATCCGCAAGGACGGCGTAAAGGTGGAAGAAGAGGAGACGATGATCTTTCCCCGCTACCACCAACTGGAGTGCGTTCGTCAGCTGGTGGCCAGCACGCGTGAAGACGGGGCTGGAGAGGACTACCTTGTCCAGCACTCTACTGGGAGCGGTAAGAGCAAGTCTATCGCGTGGCTGGTCCACCGACTGGTCTCTCTCCACAACGATGCAGACGAAGCTGTGTTCGACGGGGTTGTCGTCGTCACTGACCGAACAGTCCTTGACGAGCAGCTCCGGAACACCATCTACGAACTCGATCACAAGACTGGCGTCGTCCACGCAATCAAGGGAGAGGGACAGTCGAAGTCGAAGGAACTCGCGGAGGCACTCGAAGCTGGGAAGCCAGTCGTCATCACCACTCTCCAGACGTTCCCCTACGTCATCGAGCACACGCAAGGACTACCAGACCGAGACTACGCCGTGGTTGTCGATGAGGCGCACAGTAGCCAGACTGGGGAGATGGCGAAGGAGATGAAGCAGATACTCGCGGGAGAAAACATCGAGGAGGATGACGACTGGGAGGACCTCCTCGCCAAGAGCGCCTCAGCGCGGGGGAAACAGGACAACCTCAGCTTCTTCGCTTTCACCGCGACGCCCAAGGGGAAGACGCTGGAGGCGTTCGGAGATGTCCCCGAGGGTGGAGACAAACCTGAACCGTTCCACGTCTACTCGATGCGACAGGCAATCGAGGAGGGATTCATCCTCGATCCTCTCCAGCACTACACCACCTACGACACGTTCTATAACATCGCCAAGGTCATCGAGGAAGACCCACAGGTGCCGCAAAAGAAGGCTGTCAAGGCGGTCTCGAAGTTCCTCAAGCTTCACCCCCACAACATTTCGCAGAAGGTGGAAATCATCGTCGAACACTTCCGCAATCACACTCAGCACAAGATAGGGGGAAAGGCGAAAGCGATGGTCGTCACGTCCTCGCGGCTCCACGCCGTGCGGTACAAGAAGGCGATAGACAAATACATCGAGGAGAACGGGTACGATATCGGTGCGCTAGTGGCCTTCTCTGGGACGGTTGACGACGATGGCATCGAGTACACAGAACAGGGAATGAACGACGGTATCAAGCAGTCAGAACTGCCCAACAAATTCAGCTCGTCGGACTACCAAGTGCTGGTCGTAGCGGACAAGTACCAGACTGGCTTCGACCAGCCACTCCTCCACACGATGTACGTGGACAAGAAGCTCTCTGGGGTGCAAGCGGTTCAGACCCTTTCCCGTCTCAACAGGACTCATCCGGGGAAAGAGGACACGTTCGTCCTCGACTTCGAGAACGATCAAGAGGACATCTACGACGCTTTCAAGCCCTACTACGAAACAACGACTGTCGAGGAGACGACCGACCCCCAGCACATCTACCAGCTGGAGTCGGAACTCGACGCGATGCAGATGTACAGCCGCGAGCAGGTAGACAAGTTCGCGGAAGCCTTCTTCAGTCCCGATAACCGAGCGACTGAGCAAGCCCATGCGAAATTGAGTAGTCTCGTCCAGCCCGCCCACGACAACTTCATCGTCGCGGATGAGGAGACGCAGGACGAATTCCGGTCGAAGCTTCGCTCATTCCTCCGTCTCTACAAGTTCCAGTCGCAGGTCGTGACCTACGAAGATACTCGGCTCGAGAAGCTGTACACGTTCGGACGGTTCCTCTACAAGGAACTGCCCCGCAAGTCTGGTGAGTCACGGGTCGAGTTCAACGATGAACTGGCACTCCAGTACTATCGGCTAGAGAAGTCTGGTGAGGGGAAAATCGAACTTGGTTCTGGAGGGGGAGAGGTCTCGGTGCCAACGGAGACTGGTACCGGTGGCAAAGACGACGAAGAAGTCGAACTGTCGTCCATCGTCGAGAAAATCAACGAGGCACTTGGGACCGACTTTACCGAGGCTGACCAGCTGTTCCTTGATCAACTGAAAGAAGACGCGCTGGAGGATGACCATCTGCGACGGTCCGCGCAGGTGAATAGCCCCGAGAATTTCGCGCTTGAATTTGACGACACGCTAACCGACATGTTCATCGACAGGATGGACCAGAATCAGGAACTCTTTGCGAAGTTTATGGACAACGACGAGGTGCAACAGGCGATTACGAAACACCTCCGTCGAGAGGTCTACGAGGAGAGCCAGACTGCCGACAGTTGATGAGATTCATTGGGGAGCCGCTGATTACAATATAATTCCGCTCGGTCCGTATCAGGACCCGGTAGCCAGAACAGCTATATCTGTACTTGTGTTACAAGTGCGCTCGCTCAAACGCTTCTTCAGCTTTATTCTGCATATCGTCAGTCATCGACTCAAACATCGCCCGATTATACCAGCGTAAGCAAGCCTCAAAGGTCTCTGCTCCCTCAAGTTCGAGCAACTCGGTGCCATTGATAAAACCAGTACCAAGCCGCTTCTTGCGCTCTATCTGCACGTCTCTGACCATCTTGTGCTTCATCTTACTCATCTCGCTCTCTGATGGAGGCGTAGCACCCTCATAGGCAATCTCCGCTGAGGTCGGCATCGCATCAAAAGTCGTCATTGCTTGTCACCCCGGATCTTAGCAGCCTGTTCCTCCAACTTCTCTGCCTGCTCTCGCAATCTCTCCGCTCCATCTTCCAATTCGTCAGCAACCGAATCATCGCGAAATGAGAGAGCAAATCCATCATCCAGTGGCTCGGTACGCATTACGTACCACCTCCAATCCGGGCGAGCAGCTTGAGTGCGTAAATCGCGTCATCAACGTTGAAATCCCTGAATTGAGTGTTGGTCAGTTGCTCACGTGCCCCTTCGAGCTTTTCAGCGACTCTTGATGCATCCTCTGGAGTCTCGCACAAGTCTGCAAACCGCCAGTACAGTTGCTCAGAGCGAGGAGTGATCCAATTCACCGACTGTTCCACATCGTGCTTCCGTGATTGGAAGCTGCAGTTACATCCTGTCATCGTTATCTAAAGGTTGATTACTATCTACACACTCGTAGGAAAAAATAACTTAAATATTTGTCGGCTATATGGGTCGAGAATTGGTCGTACGCACGTATATGGGGTGTCAAAATACGCAGAAACGCAATAAAAGCTACAAATTCGTAGCTCTCGCTCACTCAGCTGTTAGTTCCGTAGTAAGCGTCAACCCGACCAGCAAACACGATAAAATCGAGTTAAAACAGTCCACGAATCAAACCGGTGCTTCGTGGTTCTCTCTCCAGTTTGATTGGACATACTCCCGTAAGTCGTCATCCAGTAGACCCGCGTCATCGTAAGCCCGTAGGACACGCGTAGCCGTCTGATAACCTGCAAAATCATACGTGCTGACAACAGTCACGATCTTGCCAACGTCCTCCTGAACTTCAGTGCGCACCGGCTTGTCAATCAAGTTGTTTGACCCGATTTCTAGGCTGACACCAAGGTTGTCCTTGATTGACGACCCAAATTCTTCCTCGTACTTCCGACGGGCAGTAGCCTCCGAATCCTTCGAATTTTCCCCTATTGTATATCGCGCTCGGTGGTCGTTCTGCTGGATACCAGTTTCCACAACTGCATTAAGAAGGTCGTCTTCATCCACTATTTGATTAGTCTCGTACTTGATGTACTCCCGAGCGTACCGTCCGATAGTAGACCGCCCATAGCCAGCGATTTTGTACGCTTGCTCCACCGAGTCGCGGTCTGAAGTCTCCCAGAACCGGAGAATTCCAGTAATGAGGTCGTCCGCATCATAGGGAGATGCCCCACGACCAGACGCAGCTTCTAACGCTTCTTGACTCCAGTTGTCGGGATTGACTTCTACATCATCTTGCTCAAGATGGTCAGCAAGCTCAATGGTCTCCTCCGACCAGCTTTCAGATTGGGATGGAGAGGCATCCGCAGGAGGGTTAACAGTGTGTGTTGTATTTTCAGGTACACCCATCATCTCCGCGACCCACGAGTGGATATCGTCAACTTGGGATTCCATCGACCCGTCTGGATTGTACGACTGGACGATGCGGTCTAAGACCAAACCCTTCTTTTTTGACGTTCCATACCACTCTTCCTGCAATTCTTCTAAGATACGATTCGTTTCCGCGTCAACCGGTACGTTGACTGTCGTTTTCTCGTCTGACATGTCCAATTTGGCTCAGGAAATAGCACTATAAATAGTCTTTGGCAACTCGTATGTTTTATCTTATATATTATAAATAATAAATGTTAGTTAGTAAGTAGTGTATGTGTATATTGGTAATAGCAACAACCAATCAGCCTGTGTCAACCAACTCTAAACTTCTGCCAGAAGCCGTCTGTAACAGTATCTTGTTCAGCCGTGGTCCCCCCCGATGACAGACCACCGTCTAAATCAGAAACAAACACACACTCTCGTACTGGCTGTGCGGGGCTTATCCTTCTCGGCTGTTACTCATCCCGGTCAGCGGCAATCCTAACATCATAGAACCGAGGATTGGCTTCCAGTCGCTCCTCAGCTTTCTCCCAGTCGATATCCTGCTCAGATAGACATTGCAGCTTGGTCTCAATCGTCTTGTCGTCCATTGGAAGTCAGGACTGCCATCTCGACGTTCCGTCCCTCCACCTCTCCATCCAATAACTCAACAAGCCGCTCAATGCGAGTATGCGCAAGCTTGGCTCCGTCGTTGTTCGTTTCAACTCGCTCAGTGATCTCTCGCATCTTCTCCGGTAACGTCTGATTGATGTATTCCTTCACCTCTTCTAATTTTTCCTCATGCTCGCTTACCTGTTCGCTTAGGTCCTCTACCGCCAATTCTAATTCCTCAACCCGTTCGTTTCCAATGGAGAAGCGGGCTTGGCCACTCTCGGTCAGGGTGTAGTGGGCGACCTCGTTCCCATTGACCTCTCTACTGTATTCCTCGACTAGCCCTGTTTCTAACAGATGCTCGTTGACGGCGTGCCGGACTTGGTGCTTCTCTAAGCTCTGGACTCCGGCGTTACCCGAGGCGTCTGCTATCTGTTTTAGAGATGCTGGTCGGGGGTACTGACTGATTGTCTGCAGTACTCTATCGGCGTTGACACTGATTTTCTGTTGGCTCATACTCTGTACTACGTGTTTTCTGTTGCAAAGGGCTGTACCTGCGAGGGAGTGTCTGCACGCTCCGACTGCTGTCCTTGGGGGACTGCCAGCGATGCCGATTCCCGAGGAGGGGTGCAGAATGGATTACTCCTGCTCGACCCGCACCTTGATCTCCTGCTCATCTTCCTTTTGAGTGGACCCCCCGAAAGTCCCCAACACGAAGGCGAGTCCAAGGACTCCATACATCAATATATCTGTCATCAGTAAGTCAGCCAGCCAAGCGTAATCCATGCTCCAGTACAGGATGGCGATGTACACGATAGCAGCTCCAATAGCCGTCTTAATCCCGTCTGCTGCTCCCATACCTACCAAGACGGCAGAAGATCAGATAATCATACTTTAGACGACTCTGAAGATATCAACCCAGTCAGTCAGTGAAGAACTGCCTTCGCTGCTCCATCTTCGTTCGCTCATCTCTCCCATCATAGTGCTTCTCAAGAATCCGCTCAGACACCTGCGCTCTATCTGAAACCACCTCTTTGGGTTTATCTGACTCCAGCCAGTGAGTGATAGCTCCTCTCCTCCACGCATGCGCTCCTACGCTGTTCTCACATTCGTATTTGTAGTTCGTATTTTTCCCGCAGTCACACTCAGCGTAGAACTCCGGGCAAGTCACCCTGTATGACCACTTTCTGATAGTATTGGCTGCAATCCTACCGTTAGGTGTAGTCAACAAGGGATGACGACCGTGTTCATCCTGCGTGTCCAAGCGGTTCTCAGCGATGTAATCATCCAAGACAACACAGGTAGGGGATGAGAGGGAGACGAGCCGCTGTCCATTGTCTGCGTTCTTGAGAGGGGTAGAGTATTCAGGGCGGTGATGAAATTCGATATACTGCTGTTCAGCGTTGTAGTCTTCCACATCAAGCCCTCTAACCGCTCCAGTGCGAGCGGCAGTCTCCCAAAAAATCTGAAACAAAGCATGTTCCTTCGAAGCGTAGCGGAACTTGTCCAACTGATTCAGAATCTGCTCTGCTTTCTCTCTGGGAACGATATCATCTCGAACGTTCTCAGAGTCCGTCAGCGTGGGAGATTCAGCAACCTCATGGACTCCTTCCTCGGCAAAATCCAGCTTCTCAATATACCGGAGGCAGGCTCTCAGCGTGTCAGTATTGGCTTTGTAGGTGGTCTTAGCCAAGTCTTGCTTTCGGTGTTGGAGGAAGTCGTGAACGTCTTTTTTCGAGACGTTCTCAATCTCTTCGAGTCCGTTTTCCTCACACCACTCAACGAAGAAGCGGAGGCGGTATTCGTAAGCCTCGATGGTCTGTTGGCTAAGCTCTGAGCTTCGGTGTTCTACGTAAATCTGGATGGCGTTCTCTATTTTCATGGTCTCGGGTTCAGGTGTATTCGATTGTTGCCTGAATCACGAGATTTCGAACAGTTCGGGTGGGTGAGACCCTCTTTGAGTGGCGTTCGAATCCCACCGTGCTCGCTTCTGCGAGCGCCAGCGAGCAGAGCGAGCTACGGGACCCGAACCACGCGAGACGAGCGAAGCGAGTCTCGCCTCGGGTGAGAATCCCACCACGCTCGTCGGTCACTCGGTTCGCTCCTCGCACGGTGTCCCTCGCGAAGCCCGCGGCTTCGCTCGGTCCCACCGTGCTCGTCATCTCCGAGCGATAGCGAGACGGGTCCACGTGGCGCCGAGGCTCACGCTCGTCCAGCTGTCGGTGCAGAGATGGACGTTCGTGCTGTGGATTCGATATTGCCCAATTGCTCTAGATACTCGAAAGCGTATTAGGTGCATAGTAGACAAACGTTATGCGTCGAAACGCGGACGTTCGTACTGTGATGGCCGCAGCGAACAATCCGTCCGTCCGGTCCGCGAGCTACGCCCCCTGTTACGACTGCAACGAAGGCACCGTCGTCTGGGACCACGAGTCCCAGACGAGCCGGTGCCGCGAGTGTGGGAGCGACCTGTAGCCCGCCAGCATCGCCCGAAGAGGTCCACAGCGCCGTCGACGGTCTCCCGACCGTCTCTCTGTCTCGCAGCGTCGGCACGCCCACAGCCACGGCTCACTCGGCCGGCACGTGGGATTCCAGAAATAATCCGTCAGAGTATCTGTTCGTCTACCGAATCTGGTTGTTGATGTGGTATTGGATACTGAAATCCGTATAAGGTTGATTACAGGGAAGACTTATTACTCCGGGTCGACCAGACGTGAGTGTAATGTTCACGAGGAACGGTCCGACGGTCGCACCGGCCCGCGCGTTCGGGTCCGGCACCGGACGGGCGCCGACACGGGGGTGGTCCGCTGGAGACGGCTGAGCGACCCATGGCTCGAAGACCTGCGTGTGCTGCAGGCGACGCGGTCGCTCTCTGGCGTGGCTCCGTCGCCGCTCTCGTCCCACCTCGGGACGCCTGCTCTCTGTCGAAACCTGCCCGTCGAGAGACGTCGCGGGCCTACGCTTCGAAGCCCTCTTCGAAGCGGAACGTGCCGTTCCGCTGGACGACCTCGCCGTCGACCTCGATGTAGGAGTCCTCGCTCATGTCGACGATCATGTCGACGTGCTGGGCCGACTGGTTCGCCTCGTTGCCCTCGCCGACCGCGTCGTCGTAGGCCCGCCCCACCGCCATGTGGACGGTGTCGCCCATCTTCTCGTCGAACAGCATGTTGTAGGTGAACCGGTCGATGTCGCGGTTCATCCCGATGCCGAGCTCGCCCAGCCGGCGGGCGCCCTCGTCGGTGTCGAGGATGCCCGTCAGGACCGCCTCGTTCTTCTCGGCCGAGTGCTCGACGACGACGCCGTCCTCGAAGACGAGGCGGGCGCCGAGGATCTCGTGGCCCTGCTGGTAGACCGGCTTGTCGAACAGCACCTCGCCCTCGACGCTCTCGGGGACGGGGGTCGTGAACACCTCGCCGCCGGGGAGGTTGTGCTCGCCGTAGTCGTTCAGACAGGGGTTCCCCGCGACGGACATCGTGACGTCCGTGGTGTCGCCGCTGACGATGCGGACCTCGTCTGCGGGGTCGAGAATCTCCACCATCTGTTCCTGGTGCTCGCGCACCGCGTCCCAGTCCTTGTTGATGGCGTCCCAGACGAAGTTCTCGTAGCCCTCGCTGGAGAGTTCGGCGAGCTGGGCCTGCGCGGGCGACGGGAACTGCGTGACGCACCAGCGCTTCGAGAGGCGGGTCGACTGTACCGGCTGGTGGGCCTTGCTCCGGGCGGCCATCGTCTCGCTGTCCACGTCGCTCGTCTCCGTCGCGTTCTGGTTCGACCGGACGGCGATGTCCACGTCCGTCTCCTCGTACATGGCGAGTTCGTGGGTGGGCGTCTCGAAGTCCTCGGGGTCGCTCGCTCGGAGGTACGCCCGGCCGGCCCGGGCCGAGGAACCGACGTAGAGGGGGTTCGCCCCCCGGTCGCCGATGACCTCGTGGAGGGCGACGACGAGGTCCTCGGCGTGTGCGGGCGCGGTGATGAGCACGTTGTCGCCGGCCTGCACGTCGGTGGAGTGGTCGACGAGTATCTCCGCCTGTTCGCGGATGCGTGGGTCCATGTCCCGACGGTCGGTGAGCGACCGGAAACGGTTTTCGAAAGAATTGCCGGGTCGCGCCCTACAGACAGCGCTCGTACGCCTCGATGGTCCGGTCGATGTCGGCCTCGGTGTGCGCGTACGAGACGAACTGGCTCTCGAACTGGTTCGGCGTGAGGAAGACGCCCTCCTCCTTCATCGCGGGCCAGAACAGGCGCTCCCAGCGGTCGGTCTCGGCGTTCCCCACGTCGGCCCCGTTCTTCGGGCACTCGCCGAATCGCTCGCAGGCGGCGTCCTGCGTACAGCCCGCGGCACAGCACTCGCTCTGTGGGCCCGAGTCAGCCCGCGTGAACACGACCTTGAACATCGAGTCCGTGCCGACGACGGTGTACTCGGGGGCGCGGTCGGCGACCACCTCGGTCAGCCCCTCGCGCAGCCGGTCGCCGAGCGCGTTCACGTGGTCGTAGACGTCCTCCTCGGCGCAGAACTCGAGCGTGGCGAGGCCGGCCGCCATCGTCACCGGGTGGCCCGAGAAGGTGCCGGACTGGAAGACGTCGCCGGCTGGCGTGAAGTGCTCCAGTATCTCGGTCTTCCCGCCGATGGCGCCGACGGGGAACCCGCCGCCGACGATCTTGCCGAACGTGGTCACGTCCGGCGTGACGCCGAACCGCGATTGGGCACAGCCGAGGCCACCGACCCGGAAGCCGGTGATGACCTCGTCGAACACGAGCAGGGCGTCGTGGTCGTCGCACAGGTCTCGGAGGTGTTCGTGGTACCCCTCGACCGGCAGTACGATGCCGTTGTTCCCGAGGATGGGTTCGGTGAGGACGCAGGCGATCTCGTCGCCGTGCTCCTCGAACACCTCCGTGATGGCCTCGTGGTCGTTGAACGGCACGGGGACGGTGTGCTCGGCGAACGACTCTGGGATGCCGTTCGTCGAGGGGTGGACGTGGCCGGGTTCGCCCTCGACGAGCGTGGTCTCCTGGGCGCCGTGGTAGCCCCCCTGCATCACGACCACCTTGTCGTTGCCCGTGTAGCCCCGGGCGAGTCGAACCGCCGAGACGGTGGCCTCGGTCCCCGAGTTGACGAACCGTATCATCTCGACGCTCGGGACGTGCCGGGCGACGAACTCCGCGAGGTCGACCTCGACCTCCGTGGGGGCGCCGTACATCGGGCCGGCGCTGGCGTACGACTGCACCGCCGACTGCACCGACTCGGGCATGTCGTGACCCAGCAGGAGCGGGCCGTACCCCATCGCGTAGTCGAGGTAGCGGTTCCCGTCGGCGTCGACGACGTGCGCGCCGTCGCCTCGTTCGACGAAGAACGGGTACGGCCGGGGGGCCGCCCGCACCGAGGAGTTGACCCCGCCCGGCATGACGGAGAGGGCTCGGTCGTAGAGTTCGCGCGAGCGCTCGTGGTTCATGGACGGCGGTTCGACGGCGCCCCGAAAGTACCTTTCTGGTACCGCGGCGCCGTCCGTCGGGCGGTGGGTGTCGGAGCGATACGCTGGTTTCACAGTTCTGGTCGATATCAGTGCACGATTCTGGCTCGAAAATCGATACTGGTGAGTATATTGCCGTTCAGGACAGATATTTACCACCGCGTGTCTTACGATGTACTGTCGAGGCCCGAAGGTCTCGGACGTGCGGTGTCGAACAGTCCGCCAGGCAGTCACCTGCGCCGAACGAACCACATCGGCTGGCGCCGTGCACCACACGGCGAACGTTCCTTCGTTCCGGCCGTGCCGCTGTCCTCGGCACGGCCACTCGGGGACGGGCTGTCCCCCGTCCTCGGTTCGAACTCGAACTCGGGAGCGGTGCGGCTCGCCGAGTCGTCGCCGTCTCTCCCGCGAGTGGCGGTCGCCACGAGTGCGAGGACGTGACGCCGACGTCACCGCAGCAGCCGCTCGGCGGTCGATTCGTGCCGAGAGAGAAGTGGTGACCGGACGCGTGCGCGTCGCGGCCGTGTTCAGACCGCTTCGGTGCCGGTCTGGCCGGTCCGGATCTGCGTCGCGGACTCGACGGGCAGGACGAACACCTTGCCGTCACCCGGCTCGCCCGTGTGGGCGGCGTCGGCGATGGCAGCGACCACGTCCTCGGCCGGGATGTCGGCGACGATACACTCCACCTTCACCTTCTGGTGGAGGTCGACCGTGTACTCCTCGCCGCGCCACTGGCCCTTCTTGGCGGGCTGCGAGCCGCGGCCGGAGATGTTCGTCACCGTGATGCTGGGCGCGCCGACCTCGGCGAGCCCCTGTTTCACGTCGCTCAGTTTGTCGGGGCGGATCATCGCCATGACGAGCTTGATGCCGCCGTCGTTGGGTTCGTCGGACATGTCAGTTCACCTCTTCCTCGTCCACACCACCGTCCGTCTTCAGTCGCCCGCTCGGGACGCCGCCGTCCGTGGCGGTGTCCGGGCGGCCGAACTCGGGGTAGGTGTCGACGCCGTGTTCCGAGACGTCCAGCCCGTCGAGTTCGTGCTCGCGGGAGACGCGGATCTGGCCCATCGCCTTGAGGACGCCGAACACCAGCGCCGTCGCGAGGATGGTCCAGCCTGCGATGACCGCGACGAACACGACCTGGTTGACGAGGCTCACACCCGCTCCGGGGACCGTGAAGATGGGGATGCCGACCAGCAGCGCGCCCAGCACGCCCGCACTCCCGTGGACGGGGAACACCGCGCAGACGTCGTCGATCTTGAGGTACTTCTCGACCAGTTCGAAGACGATGGGGAGCTGCGCACCGGCGAGCCCGCCGATGACGAGCGCCGCCCACCACGTGATGATGTCGGTGTTCGAGGTGATACCGACGAGGCCGGCGAGCATCCCGTTGGCGACGTACAGCGTGTCGACCTTGCCGGTCTTGAGCGTCGCGACGCCCGCGGCGCCCAGCGCGCCGGCGGCCATCCCGAGGGTCGTGGTCAGCGCGACGCGGCCGACGTAGCCGAAGTCGGCGAGCGCGGTCGCGTCACCCGCGATGGGTGCAGCGGCCGTGCCGACGTTGAAGCCGTACCAGCCGAAACAGAGGATGAGCGTCCCCAGCACCGCGAAGGTGATCGAGTGCCCGGGGATGACGTTGGCGCTCCCGTCGTCGTTGAACCGGTCGAGGCGGGGACCGACGATGGCCGCCGCCGTCAGGCCGGCGATGCCGCCCATCCCGTGGACGATCATGCCGCCCGCGAAGTCGTGGAAGCCGAAGGCGTCGAGCGCCCCGCCGGCCCACGTCAGGCCCGTCACCACGGGGTAGATGACGCCCGCGAGGAAGATCGTGTACGTGACGTACGCACGCAGTTTCATCCGACCCGCCACCGCCCCGCTCACGATGGTCGCCGCCGTCATCGCGAAGACGGCGCCGAACAGCCAGTCGACCCAGCCGAGCGTCGACTCGGGGCTGAAGATGGCGAACAGGGAGTAGTTCCCACCCGTCGTCACTCCCGCGATGACCGCCTCGACGGTCGCGCCCACCAGGAAGAACATGATGACGCCCACGGACCACGTGAGCATGTTCTTCGTCAGCTGGTTCGCGACGTTCTTCGAGCGGACCTGGCCGGCCTCCAGCATCGCGAAGCCGGCGTGCATGAAGAAGATGAGGAACGTCACGGTCAGCACCCACACGTAGTTGATGCTGGTCGCGACGGACCCGGCGTCCACCTGCATCGGGAGGAGTTCGAGCATCAGTTACCCACCTCCTCCGTACGACTGTCCATTAGCTGGCACCATTCCGAAGCGTTCGTGTTCCGAATCACGGTAGAACCGTACTGAACTCCTCTACTTAACTGTTGGAGTCTATAACGTCAAGAAAGAAGGTGTGTATGTAGACGAACGACAGAAATTGGGTAGGATAATATCGATATAAGGTCGTCTATCGTCCAGATCCGTCGGTGTTCGTGGGGTCGTTCCCCGACGAACGTCCACGCCGTTCCGGTGGTCGCGGGGCCGATTCCTCCCTCGACGGCCCGCGCGCGGTCTCTCGTGCCGCTTCGCGGCAACCTTTGCTACCCGTCGGGGTGGCACGTGGGGCCGAGTAGCACGCTGTTCGGGTTCCGGAGCGCGTCAACCCCTCGAATTCGTGTGGTACGGTGCGTGGTTGGACGAACGTCGACCGCCGTCGCGACCGCTGGACGTTCGGTGAGTATTGCCGTGAAGAAGTGTCGGGGTCAGTCGAGCGGGGGGGCGTCGTACTCCAGCACCGTCCGCGAGACGACGTTCGCCGCTACCACCCCGACTCGGTCGTCGGTCGCCAGCCGCCCGAGGAACCGCTCGAGACCGCCCGCCTCCCTGAACCGGGTCACGAGCAGCGCGTCCCACGGACCGGTCGTCTCGTGCGCGTCGGTGATGGGACCCGCGTGGTCTGCGACCAGCGACTCCAGATCACCGTCGACGCGACAGAACACGAGCACCGTCTGGACGCCGAGGGCCGCGAGGTCCGCCCGCGGGACGAACCCCTCTATCCGCCCGGCGCGTTCGAGTTCACGCACCTGCTCGTCGGGGACCCACCCGCGTGGTTCGCGACCCCCACCCCCGCCGGAGACGTCCCGGTCGGGGGTGCCCGCCACCCTCAGACCGCCTCGGGCCCCGTCTTGTCCGTCCGGATCTGCGTCGCGGACTCGACGGGCAGGACGAACACCTTGCCGTCGCCGGGTTCGCCGGTCTTGGCGCCCTCGACGATGGCGGCGACCACGTCCTCGGCCGGGATGTCCGCGACGACACACTCCACCTTCGTCTTCTGGTGGAGGTCGACCGTGTACTCCTCGCCCCGGTACTGGCCCTTCCTGGCCGGCTGCGAGCCGCGGCCGGAGACCGAGGTGACCGTTATCGAGGGTGCGCCGACGTCGGCCAGCGCCTTCTTCACGTCGCCCAGTTTGTCCGGGCGGATGTACGCCATGACGAGCTTGACCTCGCCGTCGTTGGCGCTCATTCGTCCACCTCCTCGTCGTCGGCCGCGTCACCGAAGTGCGTGAACGCCGTGGTCACGCCACCGTCGGTCTCCACACGGACACCACCGTCCGCCAGCGCGCCGGGTTCGTCGCCCGCCGTGAACTCGGGGTACGTGTCGAGGCCGTGTTCGCCACGGTCCAGCCCGAGTTCCTCCTCCTCCTCGGAGACGCGCAGGCCGATGGTCGCCCCGATGACGCCGAGGACGACCATCGTCACGAGGACCGTCCACGTGCCGACGACGAGCGTGCCCGCGACCTGCATGAGCAGCTGGTTCAGCGAGAAGCCGGCCACGTCGAAGAACGGGATGAGCATCGTGCCGATGAACCCCGCGCTGCCGTGGACGGCGAAGACGCCACACACGTCGTCGATCTTCAGGTTGTCGACGACCCAGCGGTAGACCAGCGGGGTCTGCGCGCCGCCGACGATGCCGATGACGAGCGCGCCGGGCCACGAGACGTGGACACACGCGCCCGTGATGGCCACGAGACCGGCGAGCAGGCCGTTGGCCGCGAACAGCGGGTCCGGCTTGCCCTCCCAGAACGTGGTGACGAGCGTGGAGGCGACCATGCCGGCGCCCATCGCCAGCGTGGTGTTCAGCGCGACGCGACCGAGCGCCTCGCCGTTGAACGCGCCCTCGCCCGTGAGGACGGTGGCCTGCGTGCCGACGTTGAAGCCGTACCAGCCGAACGCGAGGATGAGCGTGCCGATGACCGCGAACAGCACGCTGTGCCCCGGAATCGGGCGGGCGTTCCCCTCGCTGTCGAAGCGACCCGTGCGCGGGCCGACCATGTACGCCGCCGTCAGGCCGGCGATGCCGCCCAGCGCGTGGACGACCGTCGCGCCCGCGAAGTCCTTGTAGCCGACGCCGCCGAGCGCCTGCCCGATGTAGCCGGCACTCGAGAGCAGGCCGTCACCGCCCCACGCGAACCCGGAGACGACCGGGTAGATGAACGCCACCATGGCGAACGCGTAGACGACGTACGCGGAGAACTTCATCCGCTCCGCGACCGCCCCCGAGACGATGGTCGCCGCCGTCATGGCGAACACCGCGCCGAAGAGCCAGCCGATCCACGCCCCTGGGCTGTTCACGTACGCGAACGCCGAGGAGACGTCGAGCGACGCCCCCGGCGTGGTCGCGTACCCGGCCAGCGCGGAGACGCCCGCGCCGACGAGGAAGAAGACCAGTACCCCCATCCCCCAGTCCATCATGTTCTTCATCACGACGTTGCCCGCGTTCTTCGCGCGGACCTGGCCGGCCTCCAGCAGCGCGAACCCCGGCTGCATGAAGAAGATGAGGAAGGTGACGGTGAGCACCCACACCGCGTTGATGCTGTCCGCGATGGCGGTGATGTCACCCTGAATCGGGAGTAACCCTAACATCCACGCACCTCTTCCGAACGAAGCTTCGATTCGTCCACTCGTTCCGCATTCTGCATGACGTTCGTCATCTGTGTCACGGGAGAGGCTGAACGCGAGGGGATACATAAATCTTGCAGTCACCAACGTCCACTCGTGGGTCAGAATACTGGTCGAACAGGCGATTTAACCAACAATATCGACAATATAAGGTCGTGATTCGTCAACTAATTCGGCGTTCGTCGTCTCGATTTCCGGACGTACGTCGGCCGCACCGCGTGCGTCGCACGGCGGCCCGCCACGGTCGCGTCCGTCGCGCGGTCGACCGCGGCAACCGTTGCACGAACTCCGGGTCGGGTGTGGCCGGTCGACGCTCCCCGAACGCGGATAGACGGTTCGAGCGTACCGATGCCGACGGTCTGGGACATCCGTGGACGAACGGTCACCGGCCCAGCCCCTCGAGTTCACTCACGTGTGGCGGCTCGGGTTTATTACGCCGGGGGGACTCTCGCCGCGGTATGGCAGGGGAGAGCGGCTCCGCCTTCTCCGAGGAGATGGTGGAGGCGGTGGGCGTCGGGGTGGCTATCTACGGGGGCGACGGGCGCTACCGGTACGTGAACGACGCGTACGCGGACCTGCTCGGGACCGACCGCGAGGCGCTGGTCGGCCGGGCGCTCTGGGACGTGAACCCGTCGCTGGAGCGCGAGCGGTTCGCGGACTACTGGGCGTCGTTCGCGGACGGCGAGACCCGGACCGCGGAGACCGAACACGAGTTCGCGGGGACGTGCGTCCCCGTCACCACGGTGACGACCCGGCGGTCCATCGACGGGACGCCGTACCACTTCGGTACCATCCGCGACATCACCGAGCGGCGAGCGCGCGAGCGCGAACTCGAGCGGCAGAACGAGCGACTCGACTCGTTCGCGGGGATCGTCAGCCACGACCTGCGCAACCCGCTCGGCGTGGCGAAGGCGTACCTCGATATCGCGCGCGAGGAGCGCGAGTCGGCCGAACTCGACATGGTCGGGAGCGCGCTCGACCGGATGGAGATACTCGTCGGGGACCTGCTGACCCTCGCGCGGAAGGGGGTCGCCGTCGAGGACCCGGAGCCGGTGTCGCTCCGCGGGGTGGCGACGGCCGCGTGGCGGAGCGTCGACACGGGCGAGGCGGCGTTCGAGGCGACGACCGACCGGCTCCTGCTCGCCAGCGAGAGCCGTCTCCAGCAACTGCTGGAGAACCTCTACCGGAACGCTGTCGAGCACGGCTCTGCGGACGGTTCGCTCACCGTCCGCGTCGGGCCGCTGGAGGCGGGAGCCGACGCGGGTGCGGGCTTCTACGTCGCCGACGACGGCCCCGGCATCCCGGCCGAAGACCGCGACGCCGTGTTCGCCGCCGGCGAGACCACCCACGAGGACGGCACCGGCTTCGGCCTCGCCATCGTGAAGGGTATCGCCGAGGCCCACGGCTGGACGGTCGAACTCACAGAGTCGGCCGCCGGCGGTGCCCGCTTCGAGTTCACGGGCGTCGCGTTCGAGGGCTGACCGCCACTCAGAGCCGGTCGGCGACCGTCTCCGCCCAGTAGGTCATGATGAGGTCCGCCCCCGCCCGCTTGATGGAGAGCAGCGACTCGTAGGCCGTCTCCTCCAGGTCGAGCCACCCCTTCTCGGCGGCGGCGTGGAGCATCGCGTACTCGCCGCTGACGTTGTAGGCCGCGACGGGGTGGTCGAACTCCTCGCGCACCGCTCGCACGATGTCGAGGTACGGGAGCGCGGGCTTGACCATCAGGACGTCCGCCCCCTGTTCCACGTCGAGCCGCACCTCGCGCATGGCCTCGCGGGCGTTCGCGGGGTCCATCTGGTAGTGTCGGCGGTCCCCGAACGCCGGTGCACCGTCCGCGGCGTCGCGGAACGGGCCGTAGAACGCCGACTGGTACTTCGCGGCGTAGCTCATCACCGGCACGTCGTCGAACCCCGACGCGTCGAGTCCCTCGCGGATGGCACCCACCATCCCGTCGGTCATCGAGGAGGGGGCCACCATGTCCGCGCCGGCCTCCGCGTGCGAGACGGCGGTCCGGGCGAGGTTCTCGAGGGTGGGGTCGTTGTCGACGGTGAGCCCCTCGCCGGCCTCGGCGCCGGGTTCGAGCACCCCGCAGTGGCCGTGGTCGGTGTACTCACAGAAGCAGACGTCCGTGACGACGTAGGCGTCGGTCTCCTCGGTCACCGCGCGGGTTGCCCGCTGGACGACACCGTCGGGGGCCCACGCACGGCTCCCGACCTCGTCTTTCGACTCGGGGATGCCGAACAGCATCACCGCCTCGACGCCGGTGTCGAGTATCTCTCGCACGCGGGCGACGGCCTCGGAGACGGGGACCCGTTCGTGGCCCGGCATCGAGTCGATGGGGACCCGTTCGTCGGCCGTGGCGTCGACGAACACCGGGGCCATCAGGTCGCTTGCCCGGACCTCGGTCTCGCTGACGAGGCCGCGGACCCCGTCCCGCCGCAGGCGCCGCGGGCGGTCCGTGAGGTCGTGGTCGCTCATACGAGCGACTCGGAGTGGCCCCGGCAAAGGTCCGTCGTTAGGGGTCCGCTGGTGCGCCGTGGTCGGCGCTCTCGTCGGTGCGTTCGAGCGGGAATGCCGTCGTGGTACACTGGAACCACACCGTGGTCCGTCACGGTCCACCGCCGGCACCGTGGCCGCTGTGTGGGTCACGCCGTCGGCACCGTCCAGCCGTCCCCTTCGACCGTGCCACAACGCCTATGCCCGTCCCTGCCTCACCAACGAGCGATGGCAGAGGCCACCGCCACGTCCTCCCCGCTCCGCGCGTTCCTGCGGGACTACGGCGTCTTCCTCGTGGTCGGCGTGGTACTCCTCGCGGCCGGCATCGCTGTCGGCCTGTTCGTCTTCGGCGACACTGAACTCGCCCGGTCGCTCATCGACCGCTACGGCCTGTACGCGCTGTTCTGCATCCTCGTCCTCGAGGGGGCGATGCTGCTCTACTTCGCGCCGAGCGAGGCGCTGGTCCCCGCCGGGGTGGCGCTCCTCGCCGAGACGACGTCGGAGGTGGCCGCCGTGATACTCGTCGCCGTCGCGGGCGCGACGGTGGGACAGTTCCTCCTGTTCTCGTTCGCCAAGCGCGCGGGCCGGGAGTACCTCCTCGAACGGCCGTGGTTCCGGGTCGACGAGTCCCGACTGGAGCGGTTCGACCGGTGGTTCGACCGCTGGGGGCCGGTCGTCGTCCCCGTCTCGAACGCCCTGCTGTTCACCCGCGGGATGCTGACGGTGCCGGCGGGGTTCGCCGAGATGCGTGACTGGCAGTTCGTCGTCCTCTCGGCGTTCGGGTCGCTCGTCTTCCAGACGTGGCTGGCGCTGGCGGCGCTCGGTCTGCTGGGGCGGCTCTGAGCCTCGATCACACGCCACCAGAAACGCTTTCGCCCGGCCCGTCCCGCTTCGGGTATGCCCGGTCTAGTCTTCCTGCACACGGACGACGACGCCGTCGCCCTCCGGACCGTCGAGGAGGAGGACCTGCCGTTCCTCCAGCGCAACTGGAACGACCCGGACGTGCGGCGACTGCTCCGGTCGCCCACGCCCCGTAACGGGAAACAGACCGACGAGGCGTTCGAGGAGTGGCTCAGCGACGACGACAGCGTGAACCTCCTCGTCAGCGACGAGTCCGACGGTGGCGACGACCCCGAGCCGGTGGGGACGGTGTCGCTGTTCCGCATCGACGAGCAGGCCGGCGTCGGCACGCTCGCCTGCTGGATCACGCCCGACGCCCACGGCGAGGGGTACGCCACGCTCGCCACGGAAGCGATGGTCGCCCACGCGTTCGAGGAACGGCGGCTCCACAAGGTGGTCGGCGAGGCCTACGCGCACAACGCGGCCTCCCGGCGGGTGCTGGAGAAGGTGGGGCTGCGCGAGGAGGGGGTCCTCCGCGACGAGAAGTTCGTCGACGGTGACCACGTCGACGTCCATCGGTACGGCCTGCTCGCGGACGAGTGGGCCTGAGTCCGTCGTCGCGCTACGAAAGTTTCACCTTCACCGAGCCGTAGCCTCCGAGTAGAGCCGCCACGCGGCCCCCACCAATCGATGCTCCCCAACTCCTGGAAACGAGACATCGCCAGCGGTCTCGTCGTGCTGGTGCCCATCCTCCTCACCGCCTACGTCGTCGCCTTCGTGTTCCAGGCACTGGCACAGATCCCGTTCCTGCAGGACGCCTTCCCCGGCCTGGAGGCCTACCAGGTCGCCGTCGCCCGCGTCGTCATCATCCTCGTCATCTTCGCCCTCCTCGTCCTCTCGGTGGGCTACCTGATGCGGACGACGCTGGGCGACGTCTTCGAGAACGCGCTCGACGGCGTGATGAACCGCCTCCCGGGCCTCCGTATCGTCTACAACGCCTCGAAGATGGCCGTCGAGACGGCCCTCTCGGGCACCGACGACCTCCAGACACCCGTGAAACTCGAGACGTGGAACGGGATGCGGATGACCGCGTTCAAGACCGGCAAGTCGACCGACGACGGCCGGGACGTCCTGTTCCTGCCCACCGCTCCGAACATCACCACCGGGTTCGTCGTCGAGGTGGAACCCGACGACTACCACGAGACCGAGGAGACCGTCGAGGACGCGCTGACCCGCGTGCTCTCGGCTGGCTTCGGCGAGTCACGCGAGAACCGTGGCATCGCCATCGACGTCGTGGAGGAGATGAACGGGGGCAGTGACGGCGACGGTGACGGCGGGGAGACGGGTCCGAGCGACCCGGCGCCGGCCCGGAACGACGACTGACGGTCACTGCTCACACCTCCTCGGCACTCGACGTGGACGTGCTGGCCTTCTGCTCAGTCGAGCGTCCGAACGACGACCCGCTCGTTCTCGACGTAGGTGCGCACGCGCTCGGCGAACGCCCCCTCGCCGGGCCACTCGGTGGCCACACCCAGCCGCGACGGGTCGCCCACGTACGTCTCGACGGTCCCCCCGGATTCCCGTGGGACCGAGACCCGGACGTACAGCCCCGAGTCGACCCCTTCGTAGGCGTCGAGGGCGGCGACGTGGTCGGTGTGGAGGAGTCGGCCCTAGACGGCGCCACCGGGGGCGAGCGTCGGGTAGCGCCCGTCGACGGGGTGCAGGCCGGTGAGGCGGGCATCGGGACCGTACTCGGAGGCGTCACCGAGGACGCGCGTGGCCACGTCCGAGTCGGTGAGCGTCCCGTAGACGAACACGTCCATACCGGGTCACGCGCCCCCCGAACGCTTAGGTGCCACCTCTCGCAACGGTGGCTGTGGACCGACGTGCCCTCCTCGCGTCGCTCGCGGCGGGAACGACCGCACTCGCCGGCTGTGCATCGCTCACTGGTCCCGGCCCCACCGAGAACGTCCGGCTCGCTCGTGGACAGAGCACCGTCAGACCGCTGGCGGACCCCCTGATCCGTGGGGCCCCGAGCACCGCCGACGCACCGTACTTCTTCGCCAGCACCTACGCCCCCGGCGACACGCTGGCGGTGACCGACACCGAGCGTGCGGAGGGGTACGCCGATTCGGTGGCGGACCTCTCGGACCGGCAGTTCGCGGTCCTGACCTACCTCCGGGTGGCCGGCGCCGCCCCGGCCTCTCTGTTCCCGGAACCCAGCGGTCCCCGGGAGAGCGAGGACGGCCGTGTCGAACTCTCGCTCCGCCGCGATACCGTAGGGGACCCGCTGGAGAGCGACGAGGCCATCGGTGTCTCGCTCGCGGTGTTCGAGTACGAGGGCGGGACGCCCGAGTCCGTCGTGGTGGAACTCCCGGGCGGTGCGACGTTCGAGCTGGCGGGACCGTAGCTGCTGCTCGGGGGTGGGGCAGAAGTCGCGAGGGGCGACGGTCGCTACCGCTCGTCGACCGGGACGAACTCCTCGTCCTTCGGGCCGACGTAGCGGGCGCGGGGCCGGATGAGGCGGTTGTCCTCGAACATCTCGATGACGTGGGCGATCCACCCGCCGACGCGGCTCATCGCGAAGATGGGGGTGTAGATGTCGATGGGGATGCCCATCTGGTAGTAGGTGGAGGCGGAGTAGAAGTCGACGTTCGGGGCGAGCCCCTTCTGCTCGCCGAGGTACTCCTCGATGGTGCGGGACATCTCGTACCACTTCATCTCGCCGGCCTCGCCGAGGGCCTTCGACTTCTCACTCAGGATGCGCGCACGTGGGTCCTTCACGTTGTAGACGCGGTGGCCGAAGCCGGGGACGCGCCGGCCGCGGTCGAGGGCGTCGACGACCCAGTCCAGCGGGTCCTTGCCGGAGTCGTCGACCTCCTTCAGCATCTCCATCACGTCCTGGTTGGCGCCGCCGTGGAGGCTCCCGGAGAGGGTGCCGACGGCGCTCGTGACGCCGCTGTGGAGGTCCGCGAGCGTAGAGCAGGTGACCATCGCGGAGAAGGTGGAGGCGTTCAGGCCGTGGTCGGCGTGGAGCACGAGCGCCATGTCGAACGTCTCGGCGAGGACGTCGTCCGGCTCCTCGCCGTTGAGCATGTAGAGGAAGTTCGCGGCGTGGCTCAGATCCTCGCGCGGCGCGACCGGGTCGTCGCCCTCGCGCTGGCGGGCGAACGCGGCGAGCGCCGTCGGGATCTTCGCGGTGAGGCGGCGGGCCTTCCGGAGGTTCGCGGCCTCGTCGGTCGGGTCCGCGTCGGCGTCCGGGTCGTACGCCGAGAGCGTCGAGACGATGGTCCGGAGCGCGGCCATCGGTTCCTCGTCGGCCTCGGCGAGGCGTGTGACGGTCTCGTGGACGCCGTCGGCGAGTTCGCGCTCGGCGACCATCGCGTCGGTGTACTCGGCCAGCTCGGCCTCGTCCGGGAGGTGACCGTGCCAGAGCAGGTAGACCGTCTCCTCGTAACTCGCCTCGCGGGCGAGGTCGTCGATGGAGTATCCCCGGTAGATCAGTTCACCCTCGTCGCCGTCGATGAACGACAGCGCGGATTCCGCGACGAGGACACCCTCAAGGCCCTTCTTCAGTTCCTCGGTCATACCACACGGTTTTCCGTGGGGTTGGGAAAAGGATTGTCGTTCGTGCATGCGACCCTCACACGTCGCGCGGTTTGCCGGTTCCTCGACCCCCGGTTGGCCACCGGCAGCGAGGCGGTTATCTCCGCTGGGGGTCCGCGGACGGTATGGAGACGCGAGTCCAGCCGCCGGCGGGACGGAGCGTGGCCTGATGCGGTTGCGTCCTCCCCGTCGGGGAACGTTTTTGTCCGGTCCCGCGAAATCCCGGGCCAGTATGGCCGTCGACGACGTCGAGTACGAACCGGTCTCGGTGAAGGCGGTGCTGGCGGAGATGAAAGACACCGCCGAACTCCTCATCGACCTGTCGTACTCGGCGGTGTTGCTCGGCTCCGACGCGGTCGCCGAGGAGGTGCTCGAACTCGAGGAGCGGATGGACGTCCTCCAGTTACAGGCCCGGATGAGCCTGCTGATGGCCGCGCGCAACCCCGAGGACGCCGAGGCACTCGCGCCCGTCCTCGGCGTGGTCGGGGCGGCCGAGAAGATCTCCGACGCGGCCGGCGACATCGCGAAGGTCGTCCTCGAGGACATCGGGCTGCCCGAGGCGATGCGAGCGGCGCTCCCGGAGGCCGTCGAGACCATCGTCAGGGTCGGTGTCGACAGCGAGTCCGCACTCGCCGGTCGGACGCTTGGCGAGACGAACCTCGAGACCGAGACCGGCGTGCGGGTCATCGCCATCCGGCGCGCGGGCGACTGGCTGACGAACCCCGACTACACGACGACCCTCGACGTCGGCGACGTGGTCCTCCTCCGGGGGACGGAACTCGGCGTCGCGGCGGTGTACGAGGACCTCTCGGGCGCGGAGTACGAGGCGCCCGACGCCCCCGACCCGACCGTCGAGGACCTCGAACGCGCGGTCGACTCGGTCGTGCTGATGAAGAACATGTCCGAACTCGCCGTGGACCTCGCGTACGGGTCGGTGCTGTTCGACTCCGACGGCATCGCCGAGGAGGTGCTCGAACTGGAGGCCGAGGTGGACGCGCTGGAGGACCGCTTCGAGGCGTGGATCCTCCGTGCCGCCGCGGACATGGAGGACCCCGTCCGGTTGCGGGGGCTGATGCACCTCGCCAGCGCGACGGAGGTCATCTCCGACGCCGCCCTCGAGATCAGCGAGGGGGTGTTGCGGGGGCTGGGTGCCCACCCCGTCATCGCGGAGGCGGTCCGCGAGTCGGACGAGGTCATCGTCCGCCTGCAGGTCGCCGACGGGTCGCGACTCGACGGGGCGACGCTGGCCGAGGAGATGGTCAAGACGGAGACGGGGATGCGCGTCATCGCGGTGCGCCGAGCGCGCGAACCCGGCACCACGCGCGTCGGCGACTGGGTGGTCTCGCCCGGTCCGACGACGGAACTCCACGCGGGCGACGTGCTCGTGGCGAAGGGGACCCGCGACGGCAGCGAGCGACTGGCCGGGCTGGCAGGTGTGGCGTCGACCGAGCCCTGAGCCGGTCAGTCCAGCTCTCGGACCTTCCTGACCAGCGACCCGACGGTGAACACCATCGTCAGCAACAGCCCCACGCCCGTCGCGAGGACGAACGCCAGTCCGGCGTAGTAGAAGACGGGGTAGTCGGAACTGCCGGCGTTGCTGACGATGAGCGCGAGCAACCCGAGGGCGAGGACGACGCCGATGCCGAACCCCGCCTTCGCGTTGCGCTGGACGTTGATGGCCCGGAAGAAGTTCGCGGTGCCGCCAGGGCGGTCGGGGACGTCCTCGCCCGGTCCGGAGTGGGTGTCCTCGCTCACATCCCACCGTAGGCGGGCCGACGGCATAGGACTGTCCGTCCGCCCTCGGCGATTCGTGCCGGAATCCCGCCTGCTGTGCCGATACCGAACGGTCTATAGGCGTCCCCGGTCCGAGTTCGTGTAATGACGACCCTCGGTACCGCCAGCGCGGCCCCCGGTGAGACGTCCGTGGGGCGGCTGCCGGTCGGGCAGGCCCGTGACGGCTCCGAGGTCGCGCTCCCCGTCTGCGTCATCAACGGCGCGAGCGAGGGACGCACCCTCTACGTGCAGGCGGTCTCGGACGGCGACGAACTGAACGGTCTCGGCGTCGTCCAGCGGTTCGTCCCGCGCATCGACCCCACCGACCTCGCCGGCCAGATACTCGTCGTCGGCATCGTGAACCACTACGGCTTCCAGGTCGCCGAACACCGCAACCCCATCGACGACACGAAGCTCAACCGAACCTACCCCGGGAACGAGAACGGCACCGCCTCCGAGCGCATCGCCCACGCGACGTTCCAGGCCGCCTCCTCGGCGGACCTCGTCCTCGACCTGCACCAGGGCTCTACCTCCCGGATGATTAACGAGGCTCGCGTCCGCTGTGGGAAGCGCCACCGCCTCCACCGCGAGTGTCTCGAACTCGCCAAGGTGTTCGGCTGTGGGCACGTCCTCGACCAGAAGGGGCCGGACGGCCAGCTCGCCCGTGCCGCCCCCGACGAGGGCGTCCCGACCATCGACCCCGAACTCGGCGGCGCGGTGGGCTGGGACGAGGAGTCCATCCGCATCGGCGTTCGCGGCGTGATGAACGTCCTCACATACTACGACTTCCTCGAGGGGACCGTCTCGCCCGAGACCCAGACCCGCGCGACGGGCTTCGACCAGTACGGCTCGCCCGCCGGCGGGCTCGTCGACTTCACCGCCGACCTCGGCGACCGGGTCTCGCGGGGCGACGTGCTGTTCCGCATCACGGACCCGTTCGGCACCGTCCAGTCGACGGTGAAGGCCGAGTCCTCGGGCATCTTCTGGCGGACGCGGCGGCTGCCGCAGGTGGCGACGGGGGAGTACGTCTGTTCGGTCGGCACCGACATCGACACCTACTAGGACCCACTTTTACTCCTCGGGTGCGCTCGCTGCGCTCGCGCACCGCTCGTCGCAAAAACGTCCTCAGAAGTCGAAGACTTCTGATGGGCTGCGGTAGAGCTCTGCTCTACCGAACGTGGGGAAAAACTGCGCCCCTCGCTGCACTCGCGCCGGGTGGGTGCACTGGTGCCTACCGCACCGCGGCGGCCAGTACACGCTTGCTCGTCCGCGTCGGCCCCAAAGACCTATCAACGGAGGTGTAAGACTCGCTGCCATGCGCATCGACCGTGCCGCCAAGTTCGGTGTCGTCGCGACAGCCCTCCTCCTCCCCATCTCGGTGGCCGCCGTGCTGATCTCGCGGCCCGTGCTCGAGAGTTCCATCACCGACAACACCGTCGTCGTCTTCGTCGCCATCGGGGCGTCGGTGGTGAACATGACGTTCCTGTTCGCACTGGTCGGGCTCTACCTCGACCGGGAACTGGCAGCGCGGGGACTCGCCAGTTCCGACGGGGAGTGACGACTCCCGACATCGAAACCCACACCCTCCCCGCCCGCCTCCCCCCGCCATGCTCCGCTGTCCCGCCTGCGACGCCACCTACGCGGACCGCTGGCGCTGTACCTGCGGCCACCCGCTGGAGTTCGCCGAGCGACCGCTCCCCGAGGCCGACTCGCCGGCCGACGTCGACCCGCGGGACGGCCTCTGGGCCGTCGCCGAGTTCCTGCCCGTCGACCGGCACGTCTCGCTCGGCGAGGGGTGGACGCCGCTCGTCGACGCGCCCGACTGGGACGCCGCGTTCAAACTCGACTACGTGTTCCCGACGGGGTCGTTCAAGGACCGCGGTGCGGCGCTGACTCTCTCGCGGGCCGCCGAACTCGGCGTCGAGACGGTCGTCGAGGACTCCTCGGGCAACGCCGGCGCGGCCATCGCGACCTACGCCGCACGCGCCGGTATCGACGCCCGCATCTTCGTCCCCACGGGGGTGAAGGAGCGCAAGGTCCGGGCCATCGAACGGGCCGGCGCGACCGTCGAACGCGTCGAGGGCTCACGCGAGGCCGTCACCGATGCGTGTCTCGAGGCGGTCGAGGCCGGAGCGGGCTGGTACGCGAGCCACGCGTGGAACCCCGCGTTCTTCGCGGGGACGGCAACGATGGCGTACGAGATCGCCGCCCAGTTCGACTGGGCGGTCCCGGACGCCGTCGTCCTCCCGCTCGGCCACGGGACGATGTTCCTCGGTGCGTACCGCGGGTTCACCGCGCTTCGCGACGCCGGGTGGACCGACCGGGTCCCGCGGCTCCTCGGGGCACAGGCCGAGGGCTACGCGCCCATCGCGGACGAACTCCACGCCTCGACGGGCGCACAGAACGACCTCGCGGACGGCATCCAGATCCGTGAGCCGGTGCGCCGCGACGAGATTCTCGATGCCATCGAGGCCACGGACGGGGACGCCATCGCGGTCTCCAGCGAGGCCACCGAGCGCGAACTCGACCGACTCCACCGCGCGGGGTTCTACACAGAACCGACATGCGCCGTCGCTCCAGCCGCCCTCGCCGAGTACCGCGAGCGCGGAGTTCTCGACGAGGGGGCGGACGTGGTGGTCGCGCTGTCTGGGTCCGGACTGAAGGGGTAGCGGTGCTGTGGCGGAGCGGTCGCGGTGCTGTCGTAGCACCAGCGCACCTACCCGCCACGAGGCGCGCTCGCGCGCCGGGTGGCGCCTTTTTCACCCATGTCTTTGCGCAAGCGGTTCGCGCCGTAGGCGCGAACCCGAGCGGAAAATGATGGTTAGTAAGGTTCGTCTTTCAGTCCCAGCAGATACGCTCCCGCGTTCGTCCCGAGGTGGAGCAGCGGCGTCAGTACCAGGACGACCGCCAGGACAGGGAGCGTGAGAACCCCGAGGAGCCACGCGGGTGCGACCACGAGCGTCAGGACGAACGCGCCGACGACGAAGTCGAGCTGGTCGACGACGGGGAACGCCGCCCCGCGCTCGCGGCCGGTGCGCCGCTTGAGGAACGACGCGGTGACGTCTCCCAGCATCGCGCCGAGGGGGAGCGAGAGGATGGCTGCGGGAGGGAACAGGGGGAGGGCGAACCCCGAGACGGAGACTGCGGGGTCGTGGAGGAGGTTGAGTGCGAGCGCGACCAGCGCGCCGGCGAGCGTCCCCACGAGCGTGCCGCGCCACGTCTTGCCGTCGCCGAGCAGTCGCCGGCCGTCACGGGTCCGTCCGCCGTCGATAGGTGCCCCACCACCCGCGAGGACGGCCGCGTTGTTCGGGATGTACGCGGGGAGCATCACCCAGAACGCGACGGCCACCGCCTCGGCTATCATTGTCTGCGAGGTTGGCGGGGACGGGCTTAATTTCGGTGGGTTCGAGCCGGGTACGTTCTCACCCGGCAGCAGGAAACGGGACGGGCGTTCAGGCGGTCCGACCGACGTCGCCCTCGGTGGTCGACTCGGTCGTCTCCTTCCCGCGGTAGGTGTTCATCCCGAGCGCGTTGTTCAGCGGGCACTTCTGGGTGACCGCCGTGACGCTCAGCACCAGTCCGACCAGCACCGCGAGCCCCGCGATGGCGAGGCCGAGCGTGCCGGCCGCGATGGTGAACAGTCCGAGCAGGGCCGCCGCTCCGACGATGATCAGTACAGGTCCGAGGACGAACCGGGCGATTCGGTCGTAGCCGCCGACGTTCTTCTCCATGAATCTTTCACCGTCCATCGATACACCGGCTCGGGTCTCAATCGTGCCGCTGGTTCCCACACCACGAGAACGCTCACGGCGGGAGGAGTACGTCCCCGAGCGGCGCCGGACGCCGGGTCACATCGAGACGTTCGACTCGCTCTCGGCGTCCTCGGTGGCGTCCTCCAGCCCGCTCTCTTTCACGTCGGCCGTGAGTTGCTCGGCGGCCGCGTCGGTGAACAAATCCTCGAACTCAGCGCGGAAGCGCCCGGACACCCGGCGCTCCTCGGCCTGCGCGTCGAGGACGCGCCGGTAACGCCGCACCGTCGACTCGCTCACGTCGAGTTCGGCGGCCGCGTCGGCTACCGACCCGTCCGCGAGCAGCGAGCGAAGGCGTTCCAGGTCGAACGGGGCGTCGGTGTCGCGGTCACGGAGGAGGTGGAGCGCGAGGCGGGCGCGGACGACGGTCCGGCGGTCCTCGTCGAGGGCCGCGGCGATGTCGGTGTCGGACTCCCCCTCGAAGAAGCCGACGACGACCGTGACGAGGGCGTCGTCGTCGAGCGTGGTGTCGAACGCACAGCGCTCGCGCAGCTCGGCGATGGTCTCGTGGATGCGCTCCTCGCGGTCCTCGGGGACGTCCCCCGCGAGCGAGCCACGAGCTTCCTCCTGTCGCTCTGTCACCGTCTCCGACTCGGTGACGTTCACGAAGATGTCACGGAGTTCGGCCGTCTTCTCGTCCATCTGACCGCGGAGATACGTGCCCCCGGTATTTAAACTGTGTGTCTCCGTGACACGCGGTCGCGGCCGGCGTTTCGTCAACCGGTAGCTTGAGTATAGTTGACGACGCGCCTCGGGGCGTGAGCACCACCACCTCGGACGTCGACCTCGTCGGCGACGAAGTCGTCGGAAACGTGGCCCGTGCGGCGCTGCTGGCGGCGTTGACGGGTGCGTTCGCCTACGTATCGTTCCCCAATCCCCTCCCCGCCGCGGGGGTCCCGGTCACCCTGCAGGTGCTCGGCGTGTTCCTCGCGGGCATCTTCCTCGGGCCCGTCTGGGGCGGCCTCTCGCTGGTGTTCTACCTCGCCGCGGGGGCGCTCGGCGCGCCCGTCTTCGCCAGCGGGAGCGCCGGCTTCGAGGCCCTCGTCGGCTCCTCGGCGGGCTACCTCTGGTCGTACCCGGTGGCGGCGGCCGCCATCGGCCTCGTCGTCCACGACGGCCTCTCGCTCCGGTCGCCGTCGGCCGCCGGCCTGCCCCGACTCGTCGGTGCGATGGTCCTCGGCACCGGCGTCATCTACGCGATGGGCGTCGCGGGCCTGATGCTCGTCCTCGGTCTCGGCCTGCCGGAGGCGTTCGCCGCCGGCGCCGCCTCGTTCATCCCGGCCGAGGTGTTCAAGATCGCCGCCGCCGTCGGCATCGTCCGCTCGGACGCCGTCGTCGCGGAGTAGCCGCTCGCCGATGATAGAGACGCGGGACCTCGTCTTCACCCACGACGGTGCGACCCGCCCCGCCCTCGACGGCGTCTCGCTGACCATCCCGGACGGCGAGAGCGTCGTCCTCGCGGGCGCCAACGGCGCAGGCAAGACCACCCTCGTCCGGCACTTCAACGGTCTGCTGGCCCCCGACGCGGGCGAGGTGCTCGTCGACGGGGACCCCGTCGACGAACACCCCGTGCACGCCCGGACCCGCGTGGGGATGACCTTCCAGGACCCGCGCGACGCGTTCGTCTCCGCGACGGTGGGTGCCGACGTGGCGTTCGGTCCGGAGAACCTCGGCCTCCCGCACGCGACGATCGACCGCCGGGTCGAGGTGTCGCTCGCGGCGGTCGGGATGGACGGCCGCGAGGACGAGCGCATCGACGCCCTCTCGGGCGGCGAGCAGGCCCGCGTCGCCATCGCGGGGGCACTGGCGATGGACCCGGCCCACCTCGTGCTGGACGAACCGTTCGCCGGCCTCGACTGGCCCGCCCGCCGGTCGGTGCTCGCCCACCTCCGCGACCTGCACGCCGACGGGACGGGGCTGGTCGTCGTCACCCACGACCTGCGTGACCTCGCGTGGGTCGACCGCTGGGTCGTGTTGCGCGAGGGCCACGTGGCGGCCGACGGCGACCCCGAGGCGGTCCGCCAGCGCCTCGAGTCGCTCGACGTCCGTCCGCCGGACGGCCCTGCCGGCGCTCCCGAACCCTGAGATGGTCCTCCAGTACACCCCCGGCGAGTCGCTGGCACACGCGCTCGACCCGCGCTCGAAACTCGCGGTCCAGGCGGGGTTCGTGGCCGCGGCGTTCGCCTACACCACCCCGTCCGGGCTGGCCACGATGACCGTCCTCGCCGCCGGGGTGCTCGCGGTCGCCCGGACCTCGCCGCTCGCGACGCTCCGCGAGGTGTGGGTCGTCCTCCCGCTGCTCGTCGCCGCGCCGTTGTTGCAGGGACTGACCCTCTCGGCGCCGTACTTCTCCGTCGCCGAGGCGCGGTTCCCGGCGCTGGCGGCCTACCGGACGCTCCTCGTGCTGCTCGTCGCCGCCGCGTACGTCCGGACCACGCCGGCCCGTGACTCGCGGGCGGCCGTCCAGCACACCGTCCCCGGTCGACCCGGCCAACTGCTCGGGATGGGCGTCGCGTTCGTGTTCCGCTTCCTCCCGGTGCTCCAGCGCGACCTCTCGCGCATCCGAGACGCCTCGCGGGCACGGCTCGGTGACCAGCGGCGACTCGACGAGCGGATGCGGACGGTCGCGCTCGTCGGTCTGAACCGCGCGTTCTCGCGCTCCGACGCGTTCTCGCTCGCCCTCCGTGCCCGGTGTTTCTCGTGGAATCCCACCCTCCCACGACTGCGGTTGGGCCGGGCCGACTGGGCCGCGCTGGCGTTCGCCGCCGGCCTGTTCGGGGCAGCGCTCTGGCCCCGGATATCCACCGTCATATGAACGCCCCGTCACTGGCCGGTGAGACGTGTAAGTTACGGTGAGGAAACGACCGGTATCGGCCGCCGAAACCGCCCGAGGCGGCCGATTTCGATACCAAGACTTAAGCGCTTAGGTTCCCCGCAACGCGGTATGGCACCGACACTCCCACTCCAGGCGGGAGACACGATCACGCGAGAGACCTTCTGGGGTATCTCGCACACGGGCGAGGTGGTGTTCTACTACCTCGCGTTCGTGACGATCGTCGTCTTCGCGTGGGGGGTCTACGACCGTTTCGCCCGCTACTCCGAAGGGACCGAGGACTGGTTCGAGCGACTCGACGACCTGCCCGGACGCATCAGCAGGGCCGCCAAGGTGGTCGGCTCCAACGAGAAACAGTTCAACCGCGACCTGGTCGGCGGCATCATGCACTCGTTCATCCTGTGGGGCTTCCTCACGCTCCTCATCGGGACGACCATCATCGCCATCGACATCGACATCTTCCGGAACGTCACCCAGTTGTTGACCGGCGAGCGCCAGTCGTTCTTCGTCGGTGATTTCTACCTCTCGTACTCGCTGGTGATGGACTTCATGGGACTGCTGTTCGTCGTCGGCGTGGGCATCGCCATCTACCGGCGCTACGTCTCGCAGAAGGAGCGACTCCGTGGCCCCCACAGTAGCCGCGAGGACGACTTCCTCGTCTGGTCGCTGTTCCTGCTCGGCGTCGGCGGCTACGTCCAGGAGGGCCTGCGCATCCTCGGCACCGCCGACGTCACCGCCAGCGGCGTCCAGTTCATCGAGTTCGAGAAGGTCTCGTTCGTCGGCTGGTTCGTCGCCGACGTGATGAACGCTGTCGGGATGACCCCCGGCATGGCCGAGGCGGCCTACCCCGTGATGTGGTGGAGCCACGCACTACTCGCGTTCGTCTTCATCGCGGCCATCCCGTACGCCAAGCCGTTCCACATGATCTCCTCGTTCGCGAACGTCGTCACGGCCGACGAGAAGGCCGGCAAGCGCCTCCCCGGCATCCCGGCGGACCTCGACCACACCAACGCCGAGTCCATCGAGGACTTCACGTGGAAGGAACTGCTCGACCAGGACGCCTGCACGAAGTGTGGCCGCTGTTCCTCGGTCTGCCCGGCCAACGCCTCCGGGCGCGACCTGAACCCGCGCGACGTCATCCTCGACCTGAAGGCCTACCGGGAGGACCTGGACGCGGGCGGCGACGAGAAGCCCATCATCGCCGATGGCTCCGGCGGCGTCATCAAGGCCCAGACGATGGAGTCCTGCATGGCCTGCATGGCCTGCATGGACGCCTGCCCGGTCGAGATCGAACACCTCAGCAGTTTCACCCGGCTGAACCGCCAGCTCGCCGACCAGGGTGACATCCCGCCGAGCCTGCAGGACGTGTTCCAGAACGTGATGCAGAAGGACAACACGTTCGGCGACGCCAACCGGACCCGCGGCGACTGGACCGAGGACCTCGAGTTCGAGGTCACCGACGCCCGCGAGACGGAGGTGGACTACCTCTGGTACGTCGGTGACTACCCGAGTTTCGACGACCGGAACAAGCAGGTCGCCCGCTCGCTCGCCAAGATATTCCAGCACGCCGACGTCGACGTCGGCATCCTCTACGAGGACGAGGTCTACGACGCCAACGACATCCGTCGCGTGGGCGAGGAGTTCCTCTTCCTCGAACAGGCCGGCACGCTCGTCGAGACGTTCGAGGAGTGCGAGTTCTCGAAGATCGTCTGTACCGACCCCCACTCGTACAACACGTTCAAGAACGAGTACCCGGAGGTCGACTTCGAGGAGTACGCCGACGACCCGATGATGCCGTTCGAGCTGACCGAGCGGTGGAACGCCGACGAGAGCATCGAGGTGCTCCACTGGACGCAGGTCGTCGAGGAGCTCACGAACTCCGGGGCGCTCGGCCTGCGTGGCAACGAACTCGACTACACGGTCACCTACCACGACCCGTGTCACCTCGGCCGCTTCAACGACGAGTACGAGGCGCCCCGCGAACTCGTGCGGGCGACGGGCTGTGACCTCCACGAGATGCCGCGCAACCGCGCCAACTCCTACTGCTGCGGCGGCGGTGGCGGTGGCCTCTGGATCGACCAGGAGGAGGACGAGAAGCCCAGCGAGGAGCGACTCCGCGAGGCGCTCGAGGACACCGAGGCCGGCAGCGCGGTCGAGAAGTTCGTCGTCGCCTGCCCGATGTGCATGACCATGTACGAGGACGGCCGCAAGACCGGCGGCTTCGAGGACGACATCGAGATCGTCGACATCGCCGAACTCATCGTCGAGGCACTGGAGACCGGCGGGAAGATCAGCGCCGGTGCGACGAGCGAAGACGATGGCGACGCGGCGGCGCCCGCCGACGACTAACCACCTCTTACCCCTCGGGTGCGCGCTCCGCGCGCACCACGCGCTGCTCACGGTCGCTACGCGCTCGTCCGCACGGTAGGTGGCGGCTCGGCCGCCACGCGAGTCGCGACGACGTGGGGGAACACTGTGGCGCTCACTCCGTTCGCGCCGGGTGAACCTCGTCTCCCGCGACCGCTCCGGGGCCCCCAGATTCTTCACCGAAGCGACCGGACCCCTTCGTGCGATGAAGAAGGTCCTCGCGACAATCGGCATCGGCAACGCCAGCGTCGACACCGTCCTCCCCTCCACCACCGTCCGCCCCGGCGAGAGCGTCGAGGCGGAGGTCAGGATGCAGGGCGGCAACGCCGAACAGGACGTCAGCCGCATCGAACTGGAGGTCGAGACGCGGTTCCTGACCGACGACGGCTACCGCGACGGCACGGTCGGCCGGATGCACCTCTCCGACGGGTTCACCCTCGACCCGGACGAGGAGCGCGTCGAGACGACCACCATCGAGGTCCCGTGGGACACGCCCGTCACCGTCGGCAGCGTGGACGTCTGGGTCGAGACGGAACTGGACGTGACGGGGGTGGACCCGGAGGACGTCGACTACCTCGACGTCCAGCCGACAGCGCGCCTGCAGGCCGTCTTCGACGCGCTCGAGGAACTCGGCCTGTCGCTCTACCAGAGCGAGTGCTCGCGCGACCCGTACAGCCGCTACGGCGGGGGTATCGTCCAGGAGTTCGAGTTCCGACCCTCGGGCGGCCCGTTCGCGGGCGACCTGGACGAGCTGGAGGTCGTCGCCCGCGAGTCGGCCGAGGAACTCGTCGTCTACCTCGAGGTCGACCGGCGCGGTGGCCTGCTCAGCGAGATGGCCGACACCGACGAGTCACACACCTCGCTGACGGTGACGAGTACCGATCCGACGGTGGTCCGCGAGGACCTGCGCCGGGTCGTCGAGAAGTACGTCTGAGCCGCCTCAGGCCGTCGAGTTCTCGGGGTCGTCCGTGCCGTTCTCCGAGGGTTCGGGCGTCGGCGTGGCCGTCGACTCGTCCTCGTACGTGACCTCCACCTCGTCGGCGACGGGCTGGAGGATGTAGCCGCCACTCTGGCCCTGCTCGACCGGCGTGAAGTCCGCGAGGAACGAGGTCGTCTCGCCGGCGCGGATCTCGAACGACTCGTTGAACTTCAGCGGGGCCTCGCCCGGCGTCTGGACGGTGGCCTCGCCACCGTCGGCCAGCGACGCGTCGACGACCTCGCCGACCTCCAGCTGGAGGTAGGCGTACTCACCGGTCTCCAGTTCCCCGGAGCCGATGGTCTCGGAGGCGTCGCCCTGCAGTTCCACGAGGTCGACCTCCGTAGCCTCGATGTCGACCGTCGTGCGTTCGCTCTCGCCGCTCGAGTCGTCGTCGGACTCGTTCCCGTCGCCGTCGTCGCTGTCCTCGCCGCCGCTGCTGCCCTCCCCAGCGTAGACCGTCGTTATCTCGAGCACCAGCGTCTCGAAGTCGGTGATGTCACCGGGCTGGTCAGAGACGGCGGTCTGGAGGGTGCCGGTCTCGGCGCCGGTGATGGCACTACAGCCGGCGAGGCCGGCCGTGGCTGCCGCTCCCGTGGCTGCGATAAACTCTCGTCGTCGCATACTCCGAAAAATAGCCGACGCGCCCGTAAGGGTCTGGTGGCCGACACGAGGGTCTTTACCACATGAGGCGGCCAGACTCGCCGTGTTCGCGTTCACCGACCTCGCCACGGCCGCCTACTGTCCCCGACAGCTCTACTACCGACGCAAGCACGACGACGTCGGTCGCTCGCCCGAGGCCGCCCGGGTCCGGGAGTCGGCCTTCCGGTACCCCGAGTTGCTGGACGAACGGACCGACCTGCCGCCCGACGTCACGGTGACGCCGACGCAGTTCCGGACGAACCTCGCGTGTGCGAGCGAGCGGCTGGACGCGTGGGACGGGCTCGCCGACCCGCCCGCCCGCGACGTGCTGCTGGAGGGCCGCGAGGCCCGCGGCATCGCGCACAAGGTGCTGGAGGAGCCGCTCGCCCCCTCGCTCGTCTTCGCCGGCGACCCGCCGCCACGGGGCTTGTGGGTGCCCGCTACGGTCCGACTCGTCGCCGCCTGCAAGGCGCTCTCGTGGGAGCGCGAGCGGCCGGTCCAGCGCGGGTTCGCGGAGTTCCCGACGCACGGCGTGGTCCGGGAGATACGGCTCACGACGCGACGGAAGGCGCACTACCGCCGGACCGTCAGGGCCGTCGAGGCGATGGACGGCCCACCGGCCCGCGTCGAGAACGACGAGAAGTGCGTGCCGTGCGAGTACCGGGGAGAGTGCGGGACGAGGGCACGGTCGCTCCGGTCGTTGCTGGGGTTGTAGTCCTACTCCGCCTCCAGCCACTCCACGATGGCCCCGGCGAACGCCCCCTCGCGGACGACGCGGTTCTCGCGCACGTCGACGACGGTGCTCTCGGTGCCGGGGGTCTCCCCTCCGTCGACGACCGTCGCCCGCTCCCGGATAGCGGGGCTCACCTCGTCGACGGTGCGACTGCTGGATTCGCCCGAGCGGTTCGCCGAGGTGGCGGTGACGGGCGTCTCGGCCGCCTCGAACAGCGCCAGCGCCACCTCGTGGTCGGGGACCCGGACCCCCACCTTCTCGCGGCCGCCGGTCAGCACGTCCGGGACGACGTCGCGCTTCGGGACGACGACGGTGACGGGGCCGGGGAGGAACGCCCGCATGAACCGCAGTTCGCGGTCGTTCGGGGTGGTGAACTCCAGTGCGGCGTCGACGCTCGGGACCCCCAGCGAGAGGGGCTTGTCGCGGTCGCGCCCCTTCGCCTCGAACACCGACTCGACGGCGGCGGGGTTCAGCGCGTCCGCCCCCAGACCGTAGACCGTCTCGGTCGGGTAGACGACGAGGCCCCCCTCGCGGATGGTGCGGGCGGCGGCCTCGATTCCGGGGTCGGTGTCTGCGGGGGACATGGCCTACAGGGACTCGACGGCTTCGCGGACCTCGCTGTACGGTGGGAACGCCGGGAACTCCTCGGCGACCCACGCGTACTGCACCGTGCCGTCGGTGTCGACGACGAACGCCGCGGGGCGGTGCTCGGTGATGCTCATCCCGTCGAGGTCGTGCGTGACGCCGTAGGCCTCGCCTACCTCACACGCGGGGTCGGAGAAGAACCGGAACGCCTCGAAGCCGGTCCACTCGCGCTGGAACTCCCGGTGCTCGTACGGCGTGGAGATGCTGACGCCGACGACCTCGCACTCCTCCCACTCGCCCCAGCCGTCGTCGCGGATGGACTGGAAGGTGTAGGTGGCGGGGAAGTCACCGTCCATCGAGTGGAATATCAGGACGACCGGGCCGTCGTCGAGGAGTTCCGAGAGTGAGACGTCCTCCCAGAACTCGTCGTTCACGAGTGGCTTCGTGAACTCGGGGGCCGTCTCGCCCACCTCGACGTGGTCGGCGGCGGGGAGTTCCGTGACGTCGAACCCGAGGTTCACGCGTCACCACCGTCCGTTCGAGCGGCGGCGCGGGCCTCGGCGCTCGCGTCGGCGCCGTAGGTGCCCTCGAGGTACTCGACGATGTTGCCGGACTCGGCCATCGTCACGCCCGTCTCCTCGTCGACGAGGACGGGGACGGTCCGGACGCCGGCGACGCGCTTGACCACGTCACGGCGTGAGTGGCGTGCCTCGACGAACCGGGAGTCGTACTCCAGTCCCAGGTCGTCGAGCTTGCGAACCACTCGCTCGCAGAACGGACAGGCCTGCAGTCGGTAGACGGTCAGATGCGGCGCTGACATGGCTGGAACTTCGGGCGTGAGTGCGGTAAAACTTCGGCTCTCGGGTGCCGGCCGCGCCGGAGCGTCGCACCCGCCCGAGCACGCGGTTCGGCGCCGTGGCCATCGATTCGACGGGTTCGCATGGTAACTCTTAATCCCAGGGGCGGCCTACTCCGATTGTCATAATGGGGTTACCGGCGTCAGCGCCGCTCCGGCCGTCCGCGCTCGTGCAGGCTCAGGTGGACGTGCTGGGCCTGTTCACGTTGAGCGAGAGTGCCTTCCTGTGGATCGGTGCGCTCACTATCGTGGTGCTCATCGGCCTCTCGGCGTTCTTCTCCTCCTCCGAGATAGCGATGTTCTCGCTCGCCGAGCACCGGGTGGAGTCGCTCGTCGAGGAGGGCAGCCGTAGCAGCCAGGTGCTCAAGGCGCTCAAGTCCGACCCCCACCGCCTGCTCGTCACCATCCTCGTCGGCAACAACCTCGTCAACATCGCGATGTCCTCCATCGCGACCGGGTTGCTCGCCATCCTGCTGGACAACCAGGGACTCGCGGTGGTCGCCTCCACGTTCGGCATCACCGCGCTGGTCCTCCTGTTCGGTGAGTCCGCACCGAAGTCCTACGCCGTCGAGAACACCGAGTCGTGGGCGCTGCGCATCTCGAAGCCCCTGAAGTTCGCCGAGCAGATCCTCCTCCCGCTGGTCGTCCTGTTCGACTACCTCACCCGGCAGGTGAACAAGGTCACGGGTGGTCGCGGCGCCATCGAGACGTCCTACGTCACCCGCGAGGAGATACGGGACATCATCGAGACGGGCGAGCGCGAGGGCGTCATCGAGGAGGACGAGCGCGAACTCCTCCAGCGCGTCTTCCGGTTCAACAACACCATCGCCAAGGAGGTGATGACCCCGCGCCTCGACATGGACGCCATCCCGAAGGACGCGACCATCGACGACGCCATCACGACCTGTATCGAGTCCGGGCACGCCCGCATCCCGGTCTACGAGGGGTCGCTCGACAACATCGTCGGCGTCGTCCACATCCGTGACCTCGTCCGGGACCTGAACTACGGGGAACGCGACGGCGAGGACCTGAAACTGGAGGACATCATCCAGCCGACGCTGCACGTCCCCGAGTCCAAGAACGTCGACGAACTGCTGGCGGAGATGCGCCAGAACCGGATGCCGATGGTCATCGTCATCGACGAGTTCGGGACCACCGAGGGGCTGGTGACGATGGAGGACCTCACCGAGGAGATCGTCGGCGAGATACTCGAGGGCGAGGAGGAGGAGCCCATCGAGTTCGTCGACGACGACACCGCGCTCGTCCGCGGCGAGGTCAACATCGAGGAGGTCAACGAGGCACTCGACATCGAACTCCCGGAGGGCGAGGAGTTCGAGACCATCGCCGGCTTCATCTTCAACCGCGCCGGCCGCCTCGTCGAGGAGGGCGAGGTCATCACCTTCGACAGCGTCGACATCCGCGTCGAGGAGGTCCAGAACACGCGCATCATGAAGGCCCGCATCTCGAAGGTCGAGCGGGGGGAGGTCGAGGAGGAGCTGGAGGCCGGCGAGGTCGAGACGGACGACTAGGACCGGCGTCCCGTCACAGCACGGCGTCCACCGCGAGGAACAGCCCGTAACTCACCGTCCCGGCGAGTATCAGCGACCCGAGCCACGCGAGCACCGTGTACCCCATCTTCCGCCCGGAGACGCCGGCACCGCCCGCCGCGTAGCCCGACCCGACGATGGCGCTGACGATGATCTCGTTGAACGAGACGGGCACCCCGAAGAAGACGGCCGTCTGCGCGATGGCGAACGAGGGGATGAGCGCGGCGATGGAGCGCCGTGGCCCGAGCGCCGAGTAGTCCTGTGCGAGCGCCTTTATCATCCGCGGCGCGCCGGTCCACGACCCGGCGAGCAGGCCGAGCCCGCCACCGAGCAACAGGAGTGTGAGCGGTAGCGTGAACGCCTGGTCGTCCAGGAGCGGGAGCATCGGCCCGAGCGCCAGTCCCACCTGCGACCCGCCGGCGGAGAACGCGACGAGGCCGCCGAGGACGAGGAGGAACCGGCGCTGGCCCCGCGCCTCGTCGGCGACCATCTCGCGGTAGAGCGCGCTCCCGACGAGGCCGGCGGCGAGGAGCGAGACGCCTGCGCGAGCGGCGAGCGCACCGTTCCCGGAGAGGCCGGCGGCGGCCTGCCCGGCGACGCTCGCGGCCTCACCGGCCGGCCCGAGCAGGACGAACTCCACGTTGACGAGGATGACGCCGACAATGCCCGCGAGCGCCGGGACCGCGAGCCGTTCGGCGACACGCTCGTCGCGCAGGAGGCGGGCCGTGGCGTAGGCGATGCCGCCGCCGACGAACGGCACGGAGACCCAGAGCGTGACGATCTCTCGGTACTTGGGCCACGCGGGGTCACCACCCAGTGCGAGCCCGACGCCGACGACGGCCCCCGTGACGGTGAACGCCGTAGCGATGGGGTAGCCGGTGAACACGCCGATGGCGACGAGGACGGCCGCGGTGAGCAGGCCGACCACCGCCGCGGTCGGCGAGAGCGTGACGTTCAGGATGAGTTCTCGACCGACGGCCTCGGTGACGTTCGCGCCCTGCAGGACGGCGCCCATGAGACCGAGGATCCCGACGACGAAGCCGGCGCGCATCACGCCGATGGCGTTCGCGCCGACGGCGGGGGCGAACGGCGTCGACCCCGAGGATCCGGCGCCGATGGCCCACGCCATGAACAGGCTGGCGAACGCCGCGACGAGGAGTGTCGCCGCTGTCGAGAACGCGACCATGTGGCTGAACCGCGCGTGGGAGAGGGATGCCTGTTACGGTCGGCGCGTGGCGTTGCCGCGGTCCGGTCGCCGCCTCAGTTCGTGTGCGGTCGCGAGCGGCCGTCGGTCCCGGCCTCCTCCGTGGCGTCGGGGACGCCCTCGGCCACCTCCACCGCCTCGGTGTCCTTCTCGGTGTCGACATGCCAGCGGTCGACGGTCTGTTCGAGGTCGGCCAGCGCGTTCGACACCCGTATCTTCAGGTCGTCGTCGTTGACGTTGACCTCGAACACGTAGTCGTCCTGCCCCGCGCGCCGGAGGTTCGCACTCACCAGTTCGTTGTCGAAGTAGTACGGCGACACCTGCGTCATCACCGACTTGTAGACGGCCCCCTCGACCTTCCGTATCGCCTTGCGGCCCGCGCTGTCGACCGCCCGCTTCAGGTGCTCGATGGACTCCTTCGCCTCCTCGACGGCCTTGTCCGGTTCGTCGAGATGCTCGTAGGACTCGCTGAGCTTCTCGCCGGCGGTCTGGACGTCCTCGTCGGGTGCCTTGCCGGCCTTCTCGCCCTCGCCCTCGGCGACGGCGGCCTTCTCGGCCGTCTTCTCCGAGACGTCCTCGTCCAGTCGCTCCTCGACCTTCGGACGCCACTCGTCCCACTCCGCGAGGGGGCCGTCGGGCACCTCGGCCTCCTCGGCCACGTCCTTCAGCGCCCGCGTGACTCGCTCGCCGTGTTCGACGATGTCGACCCACGACCCCCGTTCTTTGAACCCCGCGACGCTCTCTTCCATCCGGTTGAGACGGCGCTACGTGTTGCTCGCTCTTACGTGTTGGCAGTCGTCCGCCGCTCGTCTGTCGGGTGTCTGCCCGGACGGGACCGGACGACGGGTCGCCGCCTACTCCGCCTCACCGGTCGGCGTCGGCAGCGCCCGCAGCGACCGCGGCACGACGAGGAAGTTCCCCCGCTTCTTCGTGAAGATGTACTCGAGGATGCCGTTGTTCACGCGCTGTCGGACGGCCGGCGTTATCTGTGGGATGTCCTCGCCGTTCATCGCCCGCCGGACGGCCTCGAACTGCGAGATGCCGGTCTGGAGCGACGGGAAGTGGAGGCTGGCGATGTCGTCGTCGGCGCTCTCGAAGTGCCGGCGCAAGAGGAGCGGGTTCCCGTCGGCGTCACGGTTGGCGCGGGCGGCCTTCTGGGCGTGGCCGACCCGGCCGTACTCGCGCGCGTGGATCTCGATGTCGTCTACGAACTGGTCGATACCGGAGTCGTCGCCGAGGTTCTCGCCGACGCCCTCGACGAGCCCCTGCTCGACGTGGCCCGGCGAGAACATCTCCATCACGCGCTCCTCGTAGGACTGCTCGCCGTACCAGTCGGCGAGGCGCTGGCGGATGTTCGAGACGTGCTTGGTCGTGCCACCGGCGAACGGCCCCGAGTCGAGCGTGACGTAGTCCTCGGTGGCCTGGTTCTTCGCGAACCCGGCCTTGAACCCCATGAACAGCGGACTCGCCTCGGGGATGGGGTTGCCCTCGGGCACGCCCTCGATCTGGTCGCCACGCTCGTGGGGCATCCCGGCGCCGACGAACCCCGTCCGGCGCTCGTCCACCTCGAACACGTCCGTGAGCGCGGCCTCCACGCTGGTGCCGTTGAGCGTGTCGCGCTCGCCGGTCAGGGCCTCCTCCACGCGGAGGAGGAGGTCCGGCTTGTCCGTCGCGAGGTGGAGCAGGGCGTCCTGCCGGTCGAGTTCGGGGTCCTCGAACGAGGAGAGCGCCCGCGGTTCCGGCAGGTCGAGGTCCTCGGGCAGCGACTCGTCGTAGTGCCGGTCGAAGTACGCCGGGGAGTAGCCGATGGAGTGGAGCAGCCCCTCGTGGTTCCGGGCGAGCGCCCGGTCGAGCGTGGAGAGGGCGGCCTCGACCGTGTCTCGAGCGTCGGCGTTCGGCTCCTCGGTCAGGTTCAGGTAGAGCAGCGTCTGGTGGCGTGGGAGCGCCTCGTTGCCGAACTCGTCCTCGCGGACGCGGCCCTTCCAGGCGTGCTGGCGCTCGGGGAGCGTCGAGAGGTCGTCCGGGCCGGCGGGGGCGCTCGACTCGCCGCCGATGGCGTCGACGCACGCCGAGAGGCCCACTGCCCCGCCCACGGCTACGGCCGCCTTCACCACCTCGCGTCGAGTGGGACCGGTGTCGCTCATCTGTTCGACGCTCGTTCTCGCGACACCAAAGGTCGCTCGTTCGCCCGGTCGGCCGTTCGGACGCTCACGAGAGCGTCACCTCCGTGTCCGGCATCTCGACGAACGCCGTCTCGTAGCCCTCGTGTCGGGCCACCTGCGGGGGAACCGTCACCGACAGGCCGAGCGTGTCGCCCGACTCGACGCTCGGGACCGCCGCCCCGTAGTGGTACTTCGCCTCGGGGTGGAGCGTGCGGGTCAGTTCCCCCTCGAACACCGTCTCGCCGTCGCGGGTGAGCGTCCCCTCCAGTCCCATCGCCGGCACCACCATCCGGTTGTACGGGGTGCGGGCCGAGACGTAGAGGTACTGCGCGCCCTCGCCGTCGACGCCCGACGGCACCGTGTCGAGCGACTGGACGACGAGTGTCGCGTCGCCCGTACTCGTCTCGCCGCGGGTGGTCCCCGGCAGGTCGTCGGCTTCGGGGAGCACCGACAGTGGCATCATCCCCATCTCCATCGGTGGGCGCGCCGCGGCCTCGCCCGCGCGGTCCATCGTCCGCTCGAACAGTATCTCGTCGCGGGCCGACTGCGCGTACTCGAACGCGATGTCGGCGCTCGCGGGGTCGGCGAACCGGCCCTCGAACCCGCCCACCCGGCGCGTGTTCACCCCACCGACGCTGACCGTCACGGTGTAGGTGCCGTCGCCGTCCAGCCCGAAGTTCGCGCCGTAGTGGAACCCCATCGGCTGCGAGAGCATCGGGTAGATGACCTCCTCGCTGACGAGCTCGCCCCCCCTCGAGATCTCGATGGTGAGGCCCGTGTCGGGCAGGACGGTCCCGGTCTCGGGGTCCCACACCGAGGCCATCAGGTGCACGTCGTCGTCCTCCTGTATCTCGGTCATCGAGGTGCTCGTCCCGTTGACGTTCCAGAACCGGTGTGGGTACGAGTACATCAGCCCGAACTGGTACTCGCCGGACTTGCCCATCCCGGACATCGACATCCCCTCCACGTGGGTGGGGAAGTAGACCGCACTCGGGCGGTTCGAGAGGACCGGTGGGGAGGAGGGTATCGCTCGTGTCTCGACGATGCCGGAACACCCGGCGAGCGCCGCCGCCCCTGCGCCCGCGAGGCCAGTCAGGTACGTCCGTCGTCTCATTGGTGTCCCTAGTGGACTGCCGGAAAAGGGGATTCTGGTCCGACCGTCGAAACCCCCGTGTCACCGACTCACTCGGCCAGTAACGAGTCGACCAGCCGCGTGAACCGGTCGACCAGCCGCCCCGGTGTGGAGGGCTCGGCCCGGCGCAACAGCCGGGCGGTCCCTTCGGGGTCGACCAGCGAGAGCACGACCCGGTTGCGGGCGTCCCGGTCATCGCGCACCAGTTCGGCCTCGGTGAGTCGGTCGAGGTGCCACGAGAGCGTGCTCCGGGCGATGCCGACCCGCTCGGCCACGTCGGTCGCCGGGAGCGCCCCCGCCTCCAGCAGGACCGCCACCACGTCCGCCGCCGTCTCCCGGCGGAGGAGCGCCAGCGCCCGCCGTTCGTCCGCGTCGTACCCCGGCGGGTAGTAGTGGGTCTGCCCGTAGAGGTCGGCCGCCACAACCCACTCCAGCCGACGGAGGTGGTACTGGACCTGTCCCGGCGCGAGGTCGAGCGCCCGGACGAGTTCGTTGAAGTGGACCCCGGGATCCGCGCGAACGCGAGCGGCGATCAGGTCGCGGGTCTCAGTCATCCTCCCCACCTCCGTAGCCACGGTCGGCCGCGGCCGCCGACCGCCGGGCGCTCCGGGCGGTGTAGACGGCCGCGATGACCAGCCCCGCCATCAGCACGTCCAGCAGGTGCTCGGCGGTGTGGTGTGTCGGTATCGAGAGCATGCCCAGCAGCGAGAACGCGCCGACGACGGCCCGCGCGCCGAGCGTCACGAGCGCCAGCGTCACCAGCAGGTAGGGCACCGACCGGCGCTGGACGAGCGCCACGAGCGCCAGCCCGACGATGCCGGCGCTCCCCACCCCACCGAGCGCGAGCACCACCGCCAGCACCCACTCGTTCGCCATCGGCCCTCCTAGCGGCCCTGACGGTAAGCCGATTGTGGTCCGGGCGTCGCGGGGCGGTCATCGCTCCCCTCCGCGGCGGCCGCGGCGTCGGGCCAGCAGCGCGGTCCCTGCCAGTCCGGCGACAGCCGCGACGAGGCCGAAGCCGGGGCCGTCACCGGCGGTGTCGGTCCCGCCGACCGTGTCCCCGGGGGTGCCGTCGGCGGCGGTCGGCGTCGGCGACGCCGTCGGTGTGTTGACGAACGACTCGGTCGGCGTGGGGGTCCCCGCTCCGGTCGCCGTCCCCGCACCGACCGAGGTGGTCGGTGGGACCGTCCCCGTCGCGAGGCCCGACCGACGGACCCGGAACCGCGTCGAGACGACGGTCCCGTTGGCCGTCACGCCGGGGTCGCTCGCCCGATAGGTGTCGTCGCCGTCGTCGCCGTGGAGGGTCGCCCGCAGGCGGTAGTCCCCGTCGCCGTCGAACGCGGCCGCCTCGTCCAGCGTCACGTTCACCGACTCGTGGGTGCCGGCGGCGAGCGCGGTGCTCCCCAGCACGGTCCCCGTCGAGGCGTTCCGGACGACGACGTGGCCCGCCTCGGGGAGCGTGACGCGACGCAACTCGAGCGTGCTCTCGTTCACCCAGTCGGGGGCGAACGCCTCCTCGGTGACCAGCGCCCGCGGTCCCTTCCGGAGCGGGACGGCCTCGCTCGCCTGCCGTCCGAACGTCGTCAGTACCTGGTCGTCCTCGCCGGGTTCGAACTCGCCGTCGTCGTCGCTGCCGAGCAGGGCGACGTGGACGGTCCGCTCGTCGAACTCGGCCCAGTGCTCCGCGTCGATGGTGACGGTGACGTCCGTCTGGAAGCCGTCGGCAGCGAGCTTCCGGAAGCCGAGCACCTCCGTGTGGTCGGCGTCGGCGAACACGGCGATCCAGCCGTCGCTGGCGACGTAGGCCGACTCGGCGACGACGGTCCCGTCGGGCGATACCTGCGCGTCGGCGCTCACGTCGTTGATGTGGGCGCTCGCGGGGGTCACGGCCACCAGCGACAGCACGAGGAGGGCGGCGAGGACGAGCGCGCCGGACCGTTGCATACCACGGCTTGCAGTCGCTCGTCCAAGAGGGTTGTTCCAATTTCCGCCCGAATCGGGGGACTGCTCGGTGGCTCCCGGCAGTTCCAGCCGGGAGCGACGGCTCGGGACTCACCGGCGGTTCCAGCCGAGCGCGACGGCGAGCGCGACGAGTGCGGCGAGCGTCACCACGAGGCCGAAGCCGGCGCCGTCCTCGGCCGTCGGGGTCCGGGTCTCCGTCGCTGTCGGCGTGGTCGGCCTGTCGGTCGACGTGGGCGTCTCCGTCGCCGTCGGCGTGTTCACCAGCGCCGGCGTGGGCGTCCCGTCCGTCGGCCCCTCGCTCGGCCTGACGCTGAACCGGGTGGCGACCAGCGACCCGTTCGCCCTGACGGGCCGGTCGTCGGCGTCGAGGACGCCGTCACCGTCGTCGGCGTAGACCGTCGCGAACACGGCGAACGTGTCGTTCTGGCTCGCGAGGAACGAGCGGTCCAGTTCCACCCGGAGGTCCTCGTGGGTGCCGGCGTCGAGCGAGACGTGCCCGAGCGTCCGGCCCGGTTCGCCCCCCTCCGAGAGCGACAGGACGAGGTGGCCGGGGTCGGCGAGTGCCGCCTCCCGTACCGTCACCTCGCCGGCCGAGCGCTGGGCGCCGAGCCCGGCCGCGGAGACGTACGCCGGGGCCTCGCCGCGGGCCACGTCGAACGTCGCCTGCGTCACCCGGCCGAACGACACCTGCGGGTCGTCCGTGGCCGGGTCGAACGTCCCGTCGTCGTCGGTGTCCGCGTAGAGCACCGCCGTCACCGTGGCGTTCCCGTCGACGGCGTCCCACGCCGCGTCGTCCACGCCCACGGGGACCTCCGTCACGTCGACGCGCGAGGCGGAGAACGGCGTGACACCGACCACCTCGCCCGAGCGGCCGTCCCACCCCCGGTAGAGGACGACGAACCCGTCGCTCGTGGCGTAGGCCGACTCGAGGACGACCGTACCGTCGGCCGACACCTGGGGGTCGGCCGAGAGGTGGTTCACGTCGTGGGCGAGGGCGGGGGCCGCGAGCGTCGCGAGACAGGCGAGGAGCGCCAGCGCGACGGCGGGGAGGGACCGTCCCATACCCCGACTCCGCACGCGAGGGCGAAAAGCGTGTTCCAGTCCGGGTCGTCCGCTCAGACCCCGAACTCGACGGGATCCATCTGGAGGAACGCCCGCTCGTACCCCTCGTGTCGCGCGACCTGCGGGGGGACGGTCGGTTCGAGCGTGACCGTGTCGCCGGCCTCGACGCGGCCGTCGATGGCCGCGCCGTAGTGGTAGCCGAGGGCCGGGTCGAACGTCCGGACGAGCGGCCCCTCGTAGGTGGTGCCGCCGCTCCCCTCGACGACGGCGTCCAGCCCCATCGCCGGCAGGACGAGCCCGTTGTAGGGGGTGCGCGCCGAGACGTAGAGGTACTCGCCGCTCCCCTCGACTCCCTCGGGCACCCCGCTCGTGCCCGTGAGGAGGACGGCGTCGTCGCTCTTCGGCTTCCCGAGTACGTTCGGGAGCTCGGCCTCCGGCAGCGCGGTGGCCTGTGGCATCATCCCCATCTCCATCGGCTTGACGGCGCCGCGCTCGCCGTAGGCGTCGAGTTCGGTGACGGTCACCTTCTCGCGTTCCGCCTCGTCGAACACGAACGGAATCTCGACGGTCGCCGACTCGCCGAACCGCCCCCGGAAGGCGCCGGTCCGCCGGACGTTCATCCCGCCGATGGAGACGCGCCCGACGTACTCGCCGTCGCTCGGGAGCGTGAAGTTGCCGCCGTAGTGGAAGCCCATCCGCTGGGAGAGCATCGGGTAGATGACCTCCTGACTGACCAGCTCGTCGTCCTGCAGTATCTCGACGGTGACGCCCGTCTCCGGGAGGACGGTGCTCGTCTCGGGGTCCCAGACCACGGCCATCAGGTGGATGGAGCCGGTCCGTGGGGTCTTCTGGAGGTCGGTCCCGTTGACGTTCCAGAACGCGTGCGGGGCGGCGTACATGAGGCCGGCGGCGAACTCGCCGCTCTGGGCGGTCCCCTGCATCGCCATCGACTCGCGGAAACTCTGGACGTAGACGCCGTCGGGCAGGTCCGACTCCGAGCCGGTCGGGGTGGCGGTGGAGGTGTCGGTCGGCTCCGCGGTGGCCGTCGGGGTCGGGTCACCGGTCCCCCCCAGCGAGGTACAGCCCGCGAGTCCCGCGAGGCCGACGGCCCCGGCCGCGAGGAACGTGCGTCGTCTCATTGCATCCCGGTTGTGCGTATCCGCGCAAAAGGCGTCTGGTACGACCGTCGAATCGACGGCCGCAGCGACCCGTCGATGTCCGGGGGTTCAGGCCACGACCGGCCGGGAGATGACGAACAGCGAGACGAGCGTGTACGCCACCATCACGAGCGTGAGTGGGACGTGTGCGCGCCCGACCGTTCCGCCCGTGTCGCGTCGCCCGATGGCCCCCCGCCGGAGGACGGCGTGGGCCGCCACGACGGCCACGACGTGCCCGAGGACGACCAGCGCGACCTGCAGTCCCCAGTAGACAGGCAACGAGAGCCACGCGGTGGGATCCACCGAGAGTGACAGGCCCACGCGGCCGGCCACGAGCGTGCCGAACTGCCCGGCGTTGACGAGCAGGTAGTCGACGTTGTGGGCCACCTCGTAGGCGGCGGCGATGGGGAGCACGGTCGGGGCGAGTCGGCCGGTGGTCCGACCGGGGTCGGCGTCGAGCAGCGTCGCCGTCAGCCACGTGGCGGCGACGAACACGACGAGGAACAGCACGGCACCGAGGCCGTAGACGGGGAGCGCCGCGCCGAGGCCGGGCCCGAAGGTCTCGCGGAAGACGCCGGCGACCGACTGGAACTCGGGCGTCTCGCGGAACCCGTCGAAACTCACCGTGAACACCGCGAGGACGACGACGGCCGCCTCCGCCGGAGGTACCGGCGCGAGCGTGCCGCGCCACGGCGGCCGGAGCGACAGGGCGTACCCGCCGCGGTCGGTCCGTTCGACGTCGAGCACGCGGACCCGGCCGAACAGCCGGTAGAGCACCGCGAGCGTGTCGGCGCGGTCGAACCACGTCGGGCCGAACGCGACCCCACCGAGCAGCATCGCGAGTGCGTAGCTCGCCAGCAGCGCCGCCGTCAGGAGCGGGTCACGCGGCAGGACGGTGAGGTTCTCGACGAACCCGAGCGCGAGCACACCCAGCAGGGCCGGCCACGCGCCGAGCCACGCGGGGTACTCGCGCAGCGCGACGGTGTCACCCTCGAGTCGACAGAGCCCGCGATAGAGCGTGTGCCACGGCGAGAGGACACGCCACGGGCTCCCCGCCAGCACCGAGACGAGCGCGACCCCCTTCAGCCAGAGCGGCCAGACGAAGACGGTGGCGAGGTTCTCCAGCTGGACCTGCCGGCCGAAGGCGCCGTCGGCCAGCGCGGCGACGAACAGCACGAGGAAGCCGCCGGCGCCGAGTGTCCGGAGCGCGCGGCCGGTGCCGGGGCCGAGCCGGCCGAGGGCGCGCTCGCCGGTCCGGACCTCACGTTCTCCGACGGCGAGGTAGCCGGCCGTCGCGGCGACGGTCAGCCCCGCCCCGGCGAACAGCAGCGGGAGCGGGAGCGGCGCGTCGAACTTCGTCCCGATGCCGGGGTGGGCGGCGACGAGGCCCGTCCCGGCGAGCAGGAAGGCGAGCGCGGTGCTCGCGAGTGTGACCGGACGCGCGAGGGACGGACGACCCATGCCGGCGACTCCTCGCGGGACGGGCATGAGGATGCTGGTCGGGCGGTGTGTGGCGGCGCTGGTCCGGTCGTCGAACGCCGCGAGGGAGTGGACAGCGACTTTAGCGCCGCGGCCCTACGGGACCCGTGCGTCTCCCGACCGTCCTGGCGCTGGTCGCGCTGGTCGTCGTCCTCGGCGGGGTGGGTGCCGTCGCCGTCGTGGACTCCGGGTCGACCCTGAACGAGCGCTGGGTGAGCGACACGCCCAGCGACATCGAGGGGAACCACCACGCGGTCGCCGCCGCGCGCATCGACGGGCAGGGGTACGTCTTCGCCCCCATCGGTGGCCGGTCGGGCGAGACGGGGTGTATGCTGGCCGCGCTCGACGACGAGGGGGCCGTGCTGTGGGACGACCCGGTCCCGCCCGCCGACTGCACCATCCACGCCGTCGCCGACCCCGCGGTGGCGACGTGGCCGGGCGAAGAGCCGGCGGTCCTCTCCTCGACGACCGAGGACCGCGTCTACGCCCACGACCCGGCGAGCGGGACCCTCACGTTCTCGTTCGCCCTGCGCGACTACGGCTACACCAAGCCCGTCGTGGCCGACGCGACGGGCGACGGCGACCCCGAGCTGGTCGTCCTCGACGTGACCGGGTCGGTGTTCGTGGTCCGTGCCGACGGCGACGGCCGGGAGCGCCCCGCGAACGGCACGACGGTCTGGGACCGGCGGTTCGGCGCGTACACGTGGGCCCAGCCGGTCGTCGCCGACCTCGACGCCGACGGCGACCCCGAGGTGGTCGCGGGGTTCGACGACCGACAGGTCCGGCTGCTCGACGGTGCGACCGGGCGCACGGAGTGGAACGCCTCCGCCGGCGGCGCGGTGACGTGGATGACGACCGGCGACGCCGACGGGGATCCCGCGACCGAGGTGTTCGTGGCGACCAGCAACGGCCACGTGGTCGCGTTCGACGGCGCGACCGGCACGGTCGAGTGGAACCGGACGTTCGACCGACTGGCCGCGGTCCGGGCGTTCGGCGACGCCGACGCCGACGGCCAGCCCGAACTCTACGCCGTGGCGCGTGACGGCGTCCTGCGGGCGCTCGACGCGAGCAGCGGCGAGACGGAGTGGACGACGACGCTCACCACCGGCGACGTGCAGATGACGCCGCCGCCGTCGCTGGGCGACGTCGACGGCGACGGGGACGACGAGGTGGTGGCGGTCACGAACGACGGCATCGTCCGGGTGCTGGACCCGGTCGACGGTGCCGTCCTCGCCACGTACGAGCGGGACTCGACCGTCTACACGCACGTCACGCTGGCCGACCTCGACGGCGACGGGGCCGACGAGGTCTACGTGCCGTACGGCGACGGGCGGGTCGTGTCACTCGGACTCGGGTGAGTGGTCGCAGAGAAGTGAGTACGGTCGGCCGCTACGTGAGGTCTATCTCCTCGTCCTCGTAGAGTTCCTCGAAGTCGACCTCCTCGTCCCCACGTTCGAGAGCGAGTTCGATCTCGCGTTCGGTCTGCCGGCGCTCTTCGCGGTGGTACTTGCGCACGCGGCCACGCTTCGTGTCGGCCATACCCACCACACATCCGCTCCGAACTTAACCCTGTCGGACGTTATCACACTGCGTGAAACGGGGGCCGGGGTTCGTCAGCGTCTGGCGACCTCGCTGGTGCTATCTGTGTGGTGTGTCTACATCTCTGGTCGAACGTCACATTCGGTGCCGAACGCGCCGGTTCGACACTCGGGGCGCAGTCCGGTCCGTCCAGTCGCTCGTCTCCGTTCAGTCGCCTCTCGGCGTCGGCGCCAGTTCCGCCGGCGGGCCTCCCGGGAGTTCGTCCCGGCCGTGGGGCGCCTCGAAGTCGAGGTCCGGACCCACCGCGACGAACCCGGTCGGGTTGATGTCGGTGTGGGTCGTGTAGTAGTGCTCCTTGATGTGGTCCACGTTGACCGTCTTCGCGATGCCCGAGGTCTGGTAGAGGTCGCGGACGTACGGCCAGAGGTGGTCGTACTGGCTCACGAGCCTCCGGTTGCACTTGAAGTGCGTGTGGTAGACGTGGTCGAACCGGACCAGCGTGGCGAACAGGCGGAGGTCCGCGAGGGTCAGGCGTTCGCCGTCCGCGACGAGGTAGCGCTGGTCGGCCAGTCGCTCGTCGAGGGCGTCGAGCGCGTCGAACAGCCGGTTCACGTTCTTCTCGTACACCTCCTGCGTGCCCGCGAAGCCCGCCCGGTAGACGCCGTTGTTGATGGGCTCGTAGATACGGTCGACCATCTCGTCCACCTCCTCGCGGACGTCTTCGGGGTAGAGGTCGACACCGTTACCGAGCTCCTGCATCGCCGTCGAGAACGTCTCCATCACCTCGATGGACTCGTTGTTGACGATGGTCTCTCGCTCCCGGTCCCACAGCACGGGCACCGTCACGCGCCCGGTGTAGTTCGGGTCCGCCTCGGTGTAGAGTTCACCGAGGTAGTCCGCCCCGAGGATGGAGTCCTCGGTGCAGTCGTCCTTCTCGGGGGTGAACTGCCAGCCCATCTCGTCGCGGTACGGGTCGACGATGTCCATGGAGACGTGGTCCTCGAGTCCCAGCAACGAGCGGACCATCGAGGCGCCGTGGGCCCACGGGCAGGCCCGCGAGATGTAGAGGTGATAGCGGCCGGACTCCGCAGGGAACGCCTCGGTGCCGAGTCGGTCACGGAACGACGTGGGCTGGCGGTCGAACTCACCCTCCTCGTCGTTGAACTCGTAGGTGTCCGTGCGCCACTCGCCGTCGACGAACATGTTGACCATCGGTGGTCGTGCGTTGGGCTGGGAGACGCATAGGTTCGGTGGCGACACCGGTGTAACTCGGTGTACCCGGGGCCGGTGGGGTGGTGGGTTCGCCCCGGCGGCGGGTGCGCGAACCACGGTGCGGTGTCTCGGGTGGGGTGGTCACGTGGTGTCTCGGGTGGTGCGGCCAGCAGGCAAATGCGCGAGTCACGGTACAACTGACTCCGCCGCCGGACCAGCGAGCGGCCGGTCGCCCGCGAACGCGGGCGATACGGCTGCCGACCCTTCCCCACCTCGGACACACGCGGCGGCGCCGCGTGGTCCTCGGCGGCCAGTCGTGTCGGAGAATCGAATCGAACCCGGTGGCCCGCGGCGGCGCTCGTGCCGCCGCGCGGGGGAGGGCAGGGCCAGCCGTGTCAGCCCGGCAGGGCTGACCGGCCGCTCGACTGGGCGGGGCTGGGCGGTACACGTTGTACCGCGCTAGCTCCTCCGCTTCTCGACACGGGAGAGGGGATAGCCACTTCTCGACCGGGAGACGCGGCGACAGCCGCACTCCACGCCACGCCGCCACACACCACGCAGCCCCTAGACTTCGAAGCGTTCATTAACGCGCTTGCCGTCCGATTCGACAATATGAGCGACAAACCCGCCTCGATGTACCGGGACATCGACAAGCCGTCGTACACGCGACGGGACTACATCACCGGCATCCCCGGCTCCAAGGTCGCACAGTACAAGATGGGACGAATCGACAAGGACCCGGAGGAGTACCCGGTCCAGATCAGCCTCATCGTCGAGGAGGCCGTCCAGATCCGCCACGGCTCGCTCGAGTCCGCGCGCCTGTCGGCCAACCGCCGCCTGCTGAAGGTGCTCGGTGAGGAGGGTGACTACAAGATGATCCTCCGGAAGTTCCCCCACCAGATCCTCCGGGAGAACAAGCAGGCGACCGGTGCGGGCGCCGACCGTGTCTCCGACGGGATGCGCCAGTCGTTCGGCAAGATCGTCGGGACCGCGGCCCGCATCCAGGCCAACGAACAGCTGTTCACCGCGTGGTGCCACCCCGAGGACGCCCCCGAGGTCAAGGACGCGTTCCGCCGCGCGTACAACAAGATCACGCCGCCGTGCCGCATCAAGGTCGAGCGCGGGCAGGACCTCCTCGTCTCGTAATCCGGCTCGTTTCTCTCTCCGTTCTTCGCGTCTCCCAGCGGTGCGACCGTCCCGACTGCCGCACTCGCCGTCTTCATATCCTCGCCGGCCGAGTCACCGACCCGTGAGCGACCCGGACGCCGACACGGACCTCAGACTCGCGGTAGCCACCGACGCCGAGACGCTGGCCCGGATCCGCGACCCGCTGGCCGAGCGTGGCATCGAGGCCGAGTTCGTCCCCACCAGCGAGCGCACGCTCGCGCTGACCGCCGACCTCGGGGCGTTCGACGTCGGCTTCGTCTTCCCCTCCAGACTGGCCGAGGGCGGCGTGGTCGACGCCCTGCTCGAGGTGCCGTGGGTCAACGGCCGCGAGGCCATCCAGCGCTCGCGGTACAAGGCCGAGACGCTGGCGCGGCTCTCGCGGGCCGGCGTCCCGACACCCGAGACGACGATGGTGTCGAACCCCGTGAGCGAGGCCGACCTCGTCGCGGTCTGGGAGTCGTTCGACCCGCCCGTCGTCGTCAAGCCCAACTCCACCACGCGCGGGACGGGCGTGGCGAAGTGTGCGGACCTCGACTCCTTCCTCGGCGTCGTCGACTACCTCGACCTGGTCCACGACTACCGCGCGACCGGCGACCGCTCGTTCCTCGTCCAGGAGTACCTCGCCGACGCCGTCGACTACCGCGTGATGTGCGTCGAGGGGGAGTACGTCGGCGCCGTCGAACGCCGGCTCACCGACGCGGCGCTCGCCGAGGGGCGCTGGAAGCACAACGTCCACCGCGGTGCCGAGGCGGCTGGCGTCGCCCTGCCCGCCGACCTCCGCGTGCTCGCCGAGGACGCGGCCGACGCGCTCGGCGTCGACTGGCTGGGCGTCGACCTGCTCGTCACCGACGACCGGGCCGTGGTCAACGAGACGAACGCACGGCCCACGGTCGACAGCGCGACGAAGTACGAGGACGGGTTCTACGACCGGCTGGCGGGGCTGATCCGGGCCACCGCTCGGGGCGAGCGGTAGTCAGCCCTCCCGCGCGACCAGCAGGAAGATGCCGGCGAACAGCCACGAGAGCAGCGCGACGTACCAGCCGACGCCGGCGTCGACCACCACGAGCGCACCGGCGCCGACCGCGAGGAAGAGGACGGCGAGACCGACGCTCACGCCCCTGACCGCCGGATTCGGGTCGCGTCCCGCCCGTGCCTCGCGCTCCGCCCCGGCCGCGACGGCCTCCAGCGCGTCGGCCACGCCGTCGAGCCGGGTGACCGGCACGCGCACGAGCGACGGCGTGACGAACTGGCCCGGTCGGTTCGGCGTCCGGAGCGTGACGAACGCCACCGGCCCGACCCGGCGGGCCCGGTAGCCCGTCACCCGACCGAGGTCGAACTCGCGGGTCGGGGTCTCCAGCGTGGCCGTCGCCGGGTCGAGTCGCCCGCGCGTGGCGAACGCGAGGTACGTCACGCCGGCCAGCGCAGCGAGGCCGGCGAGGCCCGCCGCGAGCGCGGGCGACAGCCAGAGCGCCCCACCCAGGACGGCTGCCCCGGCCACGCCGAGTGTCACCCGGCCTCGCCGGGTCAGTGGCCGCTCGACGCCCTCGACACCGAACGACGGGCGCCCCTCGGGGTCGGCGAACGCCGGGACGAGGTAGAGCAGGGAGAACGGCCCGCCGACGAGCGCGAGGACGACCACCACCAGCCGGAGCGTCCACGACCCTCGCCACAGTACCCACACGAGTGCCGCGAGTGCCGCGGCGAGCAGGAGGGTGAAGGCGCCGTAGAGGAGCGCCCCGCCGGTCAGGAGTGCCACCCGGAGCCACGGCTCCGTGGTCGCGTCGTGGCGCCACTCGACCGCGCCGCTCATGCCTACCGCTTCGCGCGCGTGAGGTGAAGAGTCCGACGCCGGTGGCGGCTCAGCCGTCTGCCGACTCGATGCCCGAGACGACGAACCGGGCGCCGCCGAGCGAACTCCCCTCGACGCCGACCGTCCACCCGTGGGCCTCGGCGATCTGTTGGACGATGGCGAGCCCGAACCCGGTCCCCGACACGCTGGTGGTGTGGCCGGCCTCGAACACCTCCCGCCGGCGCTCGGGCGGGACGCCGGGGCCGTCGTCCTCGACGACGAGGCGGTCCCCCTCGAGGGCGACCCGGACCGTGGGTACGGGGTCTGCCTCTCCGTCGGCCGCAGTGCTCGTCGCCCCGTGTTCGACCGCGTTGGCGACGAGGTTCTCGACGAGCTCGGAGAGTCGCTCGGGGTCCGCGAGCACGGTTCGCCCGGCCGGGCAGTCGACGGTGACCTCGGCGCCGTCCGTGTGGACGCTCTCGACGGCCCGCCGGAGCACGGCGCGCGCGGTCACCGACTCGGGGTCGTCGACGACCCGCCCGTCGGCCGCGAGCGCGAGGACGTCCTCGATGAGGTCTCCCATCCGCTCGACGGCGGATTGGGCCTGCCCGATGGACTCCTCGTTCGGGTCCTCGCGCGCGAGTACGAGGTGTCCCTCGGCCGCTCCCAGCCGGTTGCGCAGGCCGTGGCTCAACACGCCCGCGAACTCCTCGAGGCGCTCGTTCTGCCGGCGGAGTTCGCGCTCGCGGGCTTTCAGTTCCGAGATGTCGCGCCCCTCGAGGACGAGCAGGTCGACCTCGCCGTCGGCGTCGTAGAGCGGTCGCGCCGAGAAGTCGACGATGGCACGGTCCTCGGCACCCTGCACCTCGAGTTCGTCCCTGACGAACTGCCCCTCGGCGGCCCGCTGGACCGCCTCCCGTGCCCGGTCGCGGGTCGCGGGAATCTCGCTGAACCACGGCGCCGCCCACATCGGCTCGCCGACGACCGTCTCGCGCTCGAAGCCGCCGAACTCGAGCGCCGTCTCGTTCGCCTCGAGCAGCGTCCCGTCGGGGGTGGCGAGCCCGGTGAACTGGTAGGTGTTGTCGAAGATGGCCTCGAACCGGCGTTCGCGCTCGCGCCGGTCCGAGAGGTCACGGCCGACCCCGACCAGTCCCACCGGGTCGCCCGCGGCGTCGGTCAGGAGCGCCCCCGTGAACTCGTAGGGGATCCGCTCGCCGTCGGCGGTCAGCAACTCGCTCTCGACAGTGGTCGCCCGTCCCTCCTCGAACACCGTCTCGATGGCCTCCGCGACAACGCTGCGCTCGTTCGGGGAGACGAACTCGAGCGGGCCCATCGCGTCGATCTCGGTGGCGTCGTAGCCCGTCACCGCCTCCAGTCGGTCGTTCCAGCGGAGGAGCGTCCCCGAGTGGTCGAACGCGTAGAGGACGTCCGGCAACCCCTCGAGGAGGGCGTCGGTGAACGCCCGCTCCTGGCGGAGGTCGCGTTCGCGCTCTCGCCGGTCGGTCACGTCCCGGAAGTAGACGGAGACGCCGTTCTCGTCGGGGTAGGTCCGGAACTCGTACCAGCGGTCGACCGCCTCGAGGTGTGCCTCGACCGTCGTCGGCTCCTGTCGCTCCATCGCCTCGCGCATCCCCGTCCCGAGGGCCGTCCCCTCGAGGAACGGGAAGAGGTCCCAGATGCGCTCGCCGAGCAGCGACTCGGCCGCCCGGTCGACCAGGTCCTCGGCTCGCTCGTTCATGTAGGTGTAGCGCCACTCGTCGTCGAGGGCGACGACGGCGTCGGTGATGCGCTCGTGGACCTCTCGCGCGCGGCGTTCGGCCCGGCGCTGGGAGACGGTGTTCTCGACGCGGTTGGCGAGGACGGTGAACTGCTCGTTGCTCGTCCCCTTCTGGAGGTAGTCGGTGACGCCCGCCGAGATGGCCCGGCCGGCGATCTCCTCGCTCCCCCGGCCGGTGAACAGGACGAACGGGAGGTCGGGGTAGCGCTCGCGGACCGCCTCGAGGAACTCGAGTCCGTCCATCCCCGGCATCTGGTAGTCACTCACGACACAGTCGACGTCGCCGGTCTCGACGTGTTCGAGTGCCGTCTCGGGGTCGGTCGTCGACAGGACGCCGAGACGGTCTGACTCGGCTTCGAGGCGGTCGGCCGCCAGCGCGAGGAACGCACCGTCGTCGTCCAGCTGGAGCACCGTTATGTCCTGGTCTGCCCAGTGGCTCCCCTCGGCCCCCACCGCTCCCCTGGTGTGCATCTGCCACAGGTAGAGCATCTGCTACTGATAAGGGGTCGTCGACACTCGAAATCTGAGTCGGCCGAGCGTCCGGCCGCCGTCGGCCGGCCTCAGCCGAGGTTGATGCTCTTCGAGGAGTCGGTCCGCGCGAGCTCCACCTCGAGGACGCCGTTGTTGAACGTCGCGCGGGCGGAGTGTTCGTCCACCTGCGCGGGGAGGTCGATGCGCTCCTCGTAGCTCTGGCGGTCCGTGTCCGCGACGACGGTCACCCGACGGCCGTCGCACTTGATCTCGATGTCGTCTTTCCCCATCCCGGGCAGATCGCCCACCACGCGGAGCCGGTCGGGCTCCTCGTAGACCGTGAAGTGTGCGTCCGTCCCGAACCCCGTCTCGTCCATCCGGACGTCGCCGCCGGTCATGTCGTCCATCATCCGCTCAAGCTCGCGGAAGAAAGACGAGAAGTCGGTGGTGTCGTCCCGGTCGTCGTCGAATGGCCTGCGACTCATTGTTGTGTACTACCTCGCCGCTGCGCGACGGTTCCACGATTCCCACCCGTCCGGAGCACGTCCGAGACCGGCTCGTGTTCGCGGTCGTCCCGACGCATAGGTTTCGATAGGGTCCGCCCAGTTCAAAAGGGTTCTGTCCGTTACACCAGCAGAACGTCCGTCTCCGCCGCCACGGCGTCTGACGGGCGACCGACAGGTGTGGCGTCGCGTCGTCCCGCGTTCCGTCGCTACGGCAGACCGACGCCCATCGTCTCGTCGGTCCGGGCCATCGACTCGCCCCGGTCGGCCTCGCCGAGGACCGCGCGGATGGCGTCGACGTTCTCCGGCACCACGTCGGACTCCTGGTGGATGGCCTGGAACAGGTAGAGGTCGTCGCCCTCGATGGAGACCGACTCCTCCCAGATGCAGTTCTCCCAGAGGTCACCGCGCGGCCGGCCGATGTCGTAGGCGTACTCCTTCAGTTTGCCCGCCCCGTCGATGTCGTGACGCTCGGGGATGAGGAACAGGCGCGACTCCTCGGCCAGCAGGTCGCGGACTTCGTCGGCGGCGTCGGGCGCGTCCTCGAGCGTGACGTTCACCGAGTGGGTGTGCATCAGCGTCGCGGGCACCTTCATCCCGAGCGTGTCGATGTCCAGGTCCGGGAAGATGGTGTTCACGTCGGGGCCGTGGTGCGAGGGCAGGGTCACCGGGTTCGGCAGGATGTCGTTGATGGGACCACGGCCGGTCTGGCCGGGGTCGCCGCCACGCCGGACGAGGGTGACACGGGCCTTCTCGACGCCGTAGGCCTCCTCGACGGGGGCGAGCAGGCGGGAGAGCCCGGTCGTGTTGCAGGAGACGACGCGGACGTGGTCGGCACCCTCGGCCTCGTCGTAGTTGCCCCGTGCGTTGAACGAGACGTCCACGAGGTCCGCCGACTCGCCGCCCTGGTACAGGGCCGGCGTGTCGTAGGCCTCGTACATCGCCTTGTTCTCCGCACCGATGCCGGAGGGGCAGGCGTCGACGACGACGTCGGCGGCCTCGACGAGTTCCTCGACGGTGCCGGCGAGTTCGATGCCCGCCTCCTCGAACAGGTGGACGCGGTCCTCGATGGCGGCGTAGAGCGGGTAGCCCTTGCGCACGGCTGTCTCGGCCTCGTGGTTGGGTCGTGTCTTGGCGACGCCGACCAGTTCCATGTCCGGCTGGAGGGTGACGGCGTCCGCCACGCGCTTGCCGATAGTTCCGTACCCGTTGACCGCGACTCGAATCATACCTGACGGTGAATCGCCCCGGAGGGTAAGCGTTTCGAGGGTTAGGCAGTGACGAAATAAGCCCCCGGGCGCCGAAGTCGGACGGGCCACGCACACCGGAGTGACAAGGGCTAACCGCGCGCCGGTCGGAGACGGGGTATGACCGAGGACGAACTGGGGGCGGCGGCGCGCACGGCCGTCGAGCAGTGTCTCGCGCTCGAGGCCGACGAGTCGCTGGTCGTCGTCACCGACGACGAGCGCGAACCCATCGGGGAGGCGCTCTACCGCGCCGGCCGCGACGTGACCGACGACGTGACGATGGTCCGCTACCCGCCGGGCGGGGAACACGGCGAGGAACCGCCCGCGGCCGTCGCGAGCGCGATGCGACACGCCGACGCCTTCCTCGCGCCCACCTCCAAGAGCCTGAGCCACACCCGTGCCCGCGGGGACGCCAGCGATTCGGGCGTCCGTGGCGCCACGCTCCCGGGCATCACGGAGGCGGTGTTCACGGCCGGGCTGGACGCCGACTACGACGCCATCGCGGCCGAGTGCGAGACGATGCTGGAGCAGGTGGCCGAGGCCGAGGAGATACGGGTCACGTCGCCGAGCGGGACGGACATCACCTTCCGGCCCGGTGACCGCGAGTGGTTCGCCGACACGGGCGTCATCCACGAGGCGGGCGAGTTCGGCAACCTCCCCGCCGGCGAGGTGTTCGTCGCCCCCGAGGACGCGAACGGGACGTACGTCGTCGACGGGACCATCTCACCGCACGGCCTGCTGGAGGAGGGCCACACCGTCGAGATAACCGTCGAGGACGGATGGGTGACGGCCGTCTCGGACGACGAGGTGCGGGCCGCGCTGGAGGCTGCCGCGGAGAAGGGCGGCGACGGCGCGTACAACCTCGCGGAACTCGGCATCGGGACGAACACCGCCGTCACCGAACTGGTCGGGAGCGTCCTGCTGGACGAGAAGGCCGGCGGCACCGTCCACATCGCCTTCGGCGACGACATGGGGCTGGGCGGGGACACGGACGCGGCCATCCACGCCGACGGCGTCCTGCGGGACCCGACCGTTCTCGCCGACGGTGTGGAGGTGGCGCTGCCGACCGTCGAGTAGTCAGCCGAGGCGCAACACCACCCCCAGCCCCGCGAAGCCGACGACGACGAGACCGAACAGCGCGACCAGTCCGAGTGGGCCGCCGACGCTGAACAGGACGAACGCGCCCGCGACGGCCAGCAGGCTGGCCAGCGAGTAGGCGACGTAGAGGCGGAGGCCGGTACCGAGGAGGGACACGGTGGGAGGTGTCGGTGGGCGGTGATGGCTCTTGTGGGGACCGAACGGCCAGCGTCGGCCGCGCGAGCGCAGGGAGCGCGTGGCGGCGCAGGGGGCAGGCCCGCCGTGGCGCGGTCCCGTCGCCCTCGGCATCACCGCGGTGCGGTCGCTGTCTCCCGTGTACCGTGACTCGCCCGCCGCTCGCCGTCACAGCGTTCCGTACCGCGCACCACCACGGCCCACGCCCACGCACTGCTCACCCCACTCGCCACACCATAGCACCCGCGTACTCGGAGCCACGGGCTTATACGTCCCGACGAGAAACGAGTGGCAATGAGCCACGCTACGGACCGCGTCGCGGTCCCCTGCCCGTCCTGTTCGCCGGGCGCCGAGACCGCCCACGAGGTGCTGAACGAGGGGGGCCACGCGACGGTGCGGTGTTCCGAATGCGGCCACGTCCACAAGACCGAACTCGAGGAGGAACCGAGCATCGAGCGCCGGGTCGTCGTCTCGCAGGACGGCGACTCCTTCACGGCCTACGGTGAGATGCACCCCGACGACGAACTGGAGCGGGGCGACGAGTTCCTGCTCGAGACCGACGAGGCCATCTTCCAGGTGCGCATCACGGACATCGAAGTCGCGGACGGGGGCCGGACCCACCGGGCCGACGCCACCGACGTGAAGACGGTCTGGACCCGTGCGGTGGGGAACGTCGCCGTCGACCTGACGCTCCACCCCCGGAACGGGAAGCACGACTCCTCGCGGAGCGTCAAGATACAGGTCCCCGGCGACGACGAGTTCGTCGTCGGCGAGACGACCGAGTACGGCGAGGAGGAGTTCACCGTCCAGCAGATACTCGTCCGCGACGACATCTACGACTACAAGTTCCAGCGACTGGAGCAGAACGGGGACGCCGTCCTCGCGAAGGACGTCAAGCGCGTCTACGCCATCGACGAGAACGCCACCAGCGCCTGGTCGGCCTGGTGAGGTGAGCCGATGGCGGGCGACCCGAACCCGGACGCCGGCGGCACCGACCGGGCGACCGACCGTGACCGGATGGTCGACCGACTGGTCGGCGCGGGCCACATCGAGCGCGAGTCGACCGAACGCGCCCTCCGAGCGGTCCCGCGCCACGCGTTCGTCCCCGAGGGCCACAGGGACGCCGCCTACGCCGACCGACCGCTCCCCATCGGCGGGGGGCAGACCATCTCTGCGCCGCACATGGTCGCCGCGATGTGTGATCTCCTCGGCCTCGACCCGGGCGAGCGCGTCCTCGAGGTCGGGACCGGGTGTGGCTACCACGCCGCCGTCACGGCCGAACTCGTCGGCGACGGGAACGTCTACAGCGTGGAGTACGACCCCGAGCACGCGCGGGCGGCCCGCGAGCGACTCGCCCGGCTCGGGTACGACGTCCACGTCCGGGCCGGCGACGGCCACGACGGGTGGCCCGAGGGCGCGCTCTACGACGCGGCGTACCTGACCTGCGCCGCGGGCGAGTTCCCGTCGGCCGTCGTCGAACAGGTCCGACCGGGTGGCCGACTGCTCGGCCCGCTCGGCGGGCAGGTCCAGACGCTGGTGCTCGCCCGGAAGCGTGCGGACGGCAGGCTCGAGGAGACCGAGCACGGCGCGGTCAGGTTCGTCCCGATGCGCGGCGGGGGGTGAGGGGCGCCCACGGCTCCCGCCGCAGGCGCGCGGTTCAAGTGCCTCCACACCAATCCCCGAGCAATGGACCCCGCGGTGCTCCGTGACGACATGGTCGACAGCCTCGAACACGAGGCCAAGCGGTGCATCCGCTCGGCGACGGTCAGCGTCGCCATGCGGGAGGTGCCGCGCGAGGCGTTCGTCGGAGACGAGTACGCCTACGCCGACCGGACCGGCGAGTGTCACGGGACACGCGTCCTCGCACCCAGCACCGCGGCCCGCCTGCTCGAAGCGCTCGCGCCCGACCCGGACGACAACGTCCTCGTCGTCGGCGTCGGCGTGGGGTACACCGCCGCCGTCCTCGCCGAGATCGTCGGGGCGGCGAACGTGCAGGCGGTCGACATCGACCGGCGACTCGTCTACGAGGCGCGCTCGAACCTCGAACGCGCGGGCTACGGTGCCGTCCTCGTCGACTGTGCCGACGGCGCCGACGGCCTGCCCGCCTACGCCCCCTACGACAGGGTGCTCGTGGAGGCAGCGGCCATCGAACCGCCCGCGCGACTCGTCCGCCAACTCGCATCCGACGGCCGCCTCGTCCTGCCGCTCGGCGGGGGCGAACAGACCCTGAGCGTCGTCGAGCGCGGCGACGGGTCTGGCGAGGTGGTCGAGCGACTCGGGACGACGGCGTTCTCCCCGATGCTCGTCGACGGCGAACAGGCCAACACCGTCGAGCGCAACCGGACCCACCGCGAGGACCGCGAGTTCGCCCAGCGCGCCCACGAGCGGCGCAAGGGCTGGGAGCAGGACTGGATCGACTGGGACCGCTACTGAGTCCCCGTCCCGGCCGTCCCGCGCTCACTCCCGGACCACGAGCACCGCCGTGTTCTCCCGCCGGTCGGCGTAGCTCCCACCGGCGGGTGGTTTCACCTCGAACCGGAGCGTGCCGGTCGCCCGGTTCGGCGGGAGCGAGGGGGCGAGCTCGAGCGTCGCCCCCCCCGACCCGTTCGTCCGAGCGGTCGCTACGCCGTCGATGCGGGCGGTGTCGCCGCGCGCGACGACGGTGGCGTTCGAGACGGCCCGGCCGTCGCTCCCGACCACCCGGACGGTCACGGCCTGCGCACCGGGGCTGGTCACCTCCGGGGTCGGACGGACGTCGAGTTCGGTCACGCCCAGCCCCGAGAGCCCCGACAGCATGTTCAGCATCACACTCAACCCCGCGACACCCACCACCAGCGCCACGACGAGTCGGATGGGGAGCCCCTCGATGGCCCGTTCGTCGCCCGCGAGTCCGTCGGTTCGGAACACGGGCGGTCTGGTCCCGCCTTCCGGTATGAACCCTCGGTCCGGGGCCGGCGAGGGTTCTTGTCGGATGCCGAGCCAGCCCCGCCGTGCACGTACTCGGGCGACGTGAGGGGACGGCGCGCGAGAGGGTGAGGAGCGACGGGCCGGCCGGGCGACTCGGCACCTTCCGCGCGCGAGACGGGAGCGCGGGTGCCCCCGTCGGCGTCGACTTCGACCGGCCGCACGCGGCCTGCGTGGTCGGCAAGCGCGGGTCGGGCAAGTCACACACCCTCGGCGTGCTGGCGGAGGGGCTCGCCGCGACACCGGGGGTGACACCGCTCGTCTGCGACCCGATGGGGGCGTTCGACGGTCTCCAGGCGGGTGGCTTCCACGTCCGCGAGCCGCAGGTTCGGGCGAGCGCGCTCCCGCCGCGAGCGTGGCCGCCGCTCCTCGGGCTCGACCCGGCCGGCGGCCCGGGCGCGCTCGTCTGGCGTGCCGCGGCCGACCGCGAGACGCTCCCTGGAATGACCCGATTCGTCGCCGGGAGCGACGCCCCCGACCGGACGCGGCGCGCGGCCGCGAACCACCTCGCGCTGGCCGACGCGTGGGGGGTGTTCGCCCCCGACGCGCCACCTGCCGAGGCGTTCCTCGAGCGGGCGACGGTCTGCGCACTCGCCGGGCTGTCGGCGGCACCCGCGAACGCCGTCGTCCGGGTGCTCGCCACGGCGTGCTACCGCGCCCGCCTCGACGGTCGACTCGACACCCTGCCGTGGCTCCTCCTTGACGAGGCCCACGTGTTCCTCGATGGGCTCGCCCGCCCGGCACTCGAGCGACTCCTCACGCGCGGGCGGGCGCCGGGCGTGAGTCTCGTCCTCGCCACGCAGCGCCCGACGGCGCTCCCCGCGGTGGCGCGCTCACAGACCGACCTCGTCGTCGCCCATCGACTCACGGCGGCGGTCGACCGCGAGACGGTGCGTGAGGTCCGGCCTGCCGGCGGCGAGGCGCTCGACGGCCGGTGGCCCACCGAGCGCGGGACGGCGCTGGTGTTCGACGACGCCGCCGAGCGTGTCGTCTCGGTCCGCGTGCGCGAGCGACGGACGCCCGGTGGTGGGGCGAGTCCGCGCGCGAGCGAGGTCGGCGACGCGGCCACGAGCGACGATACCGGCCCGTCCGCCCCGGAACCGACACGCACAGGTCACCTCGGGGGACACGGTGGGCCGTGAGCGACCACGCCCACCGGGTCGAACCGCTGGTCCTCGTCGCCCTCGGCGGGTTCGCGGGGGCCACCTGCCGGTACCTCGTGGACCTCGCCGCTCCCGTCGGCTTCCCGTGGGGCACCCTCGCGGTGAACGTGGTCGGCTCGTTCCTGCTCGGCGTCCTCCTCTACGAGTCGCGGCTCGTGGGGGCGCTCTCCGCCGAGACACGACTCGTCGTCGGCACCGGCTTCCTCTCCTCGTTCACCACCTACTCCACGTTCGCGGTCGAGACGGCGGCGCTCGGCCCGACGCTGGCGGTCGTGAACGTCGCCGCGAACTACGCGCTCGGCCTGCTGGCCGTGCTCGCCGGCCGACTGCTCGCCCGGGTGGTCGCCTGATGCCCGCCGTCGACCCCGTCCTGTTCGTCGGCCTGGGCGGCACCGCGGGCGCGCTGGCGCGCCACCTCGTCGGCGAGCGCATCGAGCGCGGGACCCGCGACACGCTGCTGGTGAACGTGGTCGGCTCGTTCCTGCTCGGCCTGCTCACCGCGCTCGCGGTCCCGGAGGTGGCGCTGCTGGCGCTCGGGACGGGGTTCTGCGGCGCGTTCACCACGTTCTCGACGTTCGCGTTCGAGACGACGCGGCTCGTCGAGGAACGCGACCTCCGTGGCGCGGCGCTGAACGCGGGGCTGAACCTCGGTGGGGGACTCGCCGCGGTCGCGCTGGGCGCGCTGCTCGCGGGACTGCTCTGAACGAGTGGTGCGGTGGGCGAGTCGCTACGAGCTGTTGGCGACGAGTCGCCGGAGTGTGACCTCGAAGTCACGCGCGTCGAGCTCGGCGACGGTCTCGTCGAGTTCGCCGCGTAACTCCGCGAACCGCTCGTCGAGTCGCTGGTAGGCCTCGTTGGTCTCGAGTTCGGTGGGGTCCTTCTGGGTCATCAGCGCGGCGCGTTTCGACGCCAGCGAGAACAGCTCTCTGACCTGCGCGTCGTAGGTGCCGCGCGTGAGCAGTCGGCCCACGGTCTCGCGCAGGTCGTCGCGCAGGACGGGCTTGACGAGGTACGCGTCGAACCCCATCTCGATGATGTCGAAGTCGGGCTCGACGGCCGTCACCATCGCCACCTGACAGTCGTAGCCCCGGTCACGGACCGTCGCGAGCACCTCGTCACCAGAGCGTTCGGGCATCAGGCGGTCGATGAGCGCGACGTCCACCGTCTCGTCGACGAGGCCGACGGCCTCCTCGCCGCCGTAGGCGGTCCGGACCTCGTAACTATCCCCGAGCCAGGCTGTGTACAGGTCCGCCAGGTCTGGCTCGTCGTCCACGACGACCACCACGGGCTGGTCGTTCACGGACTCTCCCCCTCCCCGGTGGGCCGACGGCCGGCCCTGGGCGACTCGATTCGCATCTGAATTGGACCGTTCGATTACTGAGACATTAATCTGTGGGCCGTTACGGGAGAGAAAATTCAACTCTGTGACAATTGAATGTTACGTCTAGCGGCCGCCAACGGGGCGTTCTGTGGAAGCGCCCGGATGGGGATTCGAACCGGAGCCAGACGGGCTCACTCGCATTCGCTCGTTGCGCGCGACTGGGAGGGTCCAGACTCCTTCAGGTGGCGTTCTGCGACTCACCGACGGGGCGAGCGAACGTGACGCGTCGCTCGCCGGGTAGTTCGTCGCGAGAAGCGCCCGGATCGGGATTTGAACCCGAGTCACGACCGTGACAGGGTCGTATGATAGGCCACTACACCATCCGGGCGTTCGCATCTCTACGTATCGGGGTGTTACGCTTAAGCCTTTCCAAGACAGGGCGCCGGCGGGCGTGTTCCCGTGACGCACGGTCGCACGACGTTGATGCCGACGGTACCCCTTCGACCGGGGGTGCGACGCCGACGCTACCTCGCGGCGCTGGGGCTGGCCGGAGCGACCGGACTCGCCGGCTGTGCCGGCTACGTCGGGTCGACGGCGGAGGAGACACCGACTCGTTCGCCCTCGTCCGAGCCCGTGCAGGTCGGGGACGTGACCCTCCCAGTCGACCGTTCGGAGCTGTTCACCGCCCTCCACCGGGACGGCATCCCAGCTATCACCGACCCCGCGTTCGGCGCGGACTGGACCGACTGGTCGGCGGTCGCCGTCGAACACCGCCCACCCGCCGCAGAGCGCCCGACGCTCCCGGACGAGTTCGCGGTCGTCGGCGTCGAGCGCGGTGGGGAGGCCCGGGCGTACCCGCTGGCGGTGCTGGACTGGCACGAGGTGGTGAACGACGTCTTCGAGCCACCGTCGACGGCTCGTCGGCCGACGGCCGACGGTGCGCTCGGCGGGGCGCTGCTCGTCACCTACTGTCCGCTCTGCGGGAGTGGGGTGGTGGCCGAGCGGGTCGTGGACGGCGAGCCGACGACGTTCGGGGTCAGCGGGATGCTCTGGCGCGACGACCTCGTGCTGTACGACCGGGCGACCGATTCGCTGTGGTCGCAACTGTTGGCGACGGCCATCCGGGGGCCGAAGACGGGGACACAGCTGCGCCTCGTCCCGTCGACGCTGTCGTCGTGGGGCGAGTGGCGGACTGCGCACCCGGAGACGCGGGTGCTCCTCCCGCCGCCGGGGTCGGTGGCCGTCGACGGTCGGCGTGGGCAGGTCCGGGACTACGGCGACTCGAAGTACGGCTACGAGACCCAGTCGCAGCTGGTCGGGTTCGACTCGGATGGCGAGGGACTCGGGGAGCGGACGCTCGTCGCGGGTGTCGACCACGAGGGGGTCGCGCGAGCCTACCCGTTCCCGGTGGTCCGAGGGGAGGACGTGGTGAACGACCGGGTCGGCGGGCTGCCGGTCGTGGTGGCGCTCGCTCCCGGAGGGACACTGGTCGCGTACGATCGGCGGGTCGACGGGGGGACGCTGCGGTTCGAGGCGGCCGACGACCGGCACCTGTGTGCGGGTGGGTCGCGCTGGGAGCGGACGACCGGCCGTGCCGCCGACGGGCCGTACGACGGCGCGAGACTCGCTCCCACGGCAGCACACACCGCGATGTTCTGGTCGGCGTGGGTGGCCTTCCACCCCGACACGACCGTCTACGGCCGGTGAGCGGTCGTTCAGCCGGGACGAACCGCCGATTCCGGCGTCTGACGGGGCGCCACGTTTTTTACACTCCCCCACCTGATAGGAGGTGTGTCCGTTCCGGGCCGCGTCCGGCGGCCCGGTCGTCGGTAGCGGTAGCCGTCGCACCCGCGATAGGAACTCTTATGTTCGGCGGCCCTGTACCGCGCTGTAGTATCCTGTGACAGCTTCTCCGAGTCAGCACACATGGTAGACGTAAGCCAACACGAACTCGTCCCCGAGCACACGCTCCTCGACGAAGAGGAGCTCGCCGAGGTGCTCGACGAGTACGACATCGACAGAACCGACCTCCCGAAGATCAAGCGCAAGGACCCCGGTACCCCGGAGGGTGCGGAGCCGGGTGACGTCGTGAAGATCGTCCGGGACTCCCGAACGACCGACCGCGCAGTCGTCTATCGACTGGTGATCGAATGAACAGAGAGAAACGACGCTCAATCTCACGACAGTACTTCTCCCGCGACCGACTCGCGGAGCACCACTTCCGCTCGTTCAACGCCTTCCTCAACCGTGGTATGCAGGAGGTCGTCGACGAGAAGGAGACCATCGACACCGACATCGGCGACAAGGAGGGCCAGGAGCCGGTGTGGGTCGAACTCGGCAACGTGCGCATCACGACCCCGCGGGTGCGCGAGGCCGACGGCAGCGAGGAACTGCTCTACCCGCAGGAGGCACGCCTGCGCAACATCACCTACTCCGCGCCGGTGTTCATGGAGATGACCATCATGCGCGGCGGCGAGGAGGAGGAACCGCACATCGTCGACCAGTCCGAGACGAAGGTGGGCCGGATGCCCATCATGATCGGCTCGGACGCCTGTAACATCGTGGAGTTCGACGACGACGAACTCATCCAGATCGGCGAGGACCCCGCCGATCCCGGTGGCTACTTCATCGTCAACGGCTCCGAGCGCGTCCTGATGACCAGCGAGGACCTCGCGCCGAACAAGATCCTCGCGGAGTACGACACCAAGTACGGCGACGAGATCCAGGTCGCCAAGACCTTCTCCCAGCGCCGTGGCTACCGCGCGCTCGTCCTCTGTGAGCGCAACCGCTCGGGCCTGCTCGAGGTCTCGTTCCCGTCGGTCTCGGGGAGCATCAACTTCGTCACGCTGGTCCGGGCGCTCGGGCTGGAGTCCGACGAGGAGATCGTCCACCGCGTCAGCGAGGACCCGGAGGTCGTGAAGTTCATGCTGGAGAACCTGGAGGCCGCCGAGGTGGAGACGACTCACGAGGCCATCGAGACGCTGGGCAAGCGCGTCGCCAGCGGCCAGGGGAAGAACTACCAGCTGAAGCGGGCGAACTACGTCATCGACCGCTACCTCCTGCCGCACCTCCACGAGGAGGGCGTCGACGAGGAGGAGACCCGGTTCAACAAGGCGTACTACCTCTGCCGGATGGCGGAGGCCTGTTTCGAGCTCGCGCTGGGACGGCGCGAGTCCGACGACAAGGACCACTACGCGAACAAGCGCCTGAAGGTCAGCGGCGACCTGATGCGTGACCTGTTCCGCACCGCGCTGAACAAGCTCTCTCGCGACGTGAAGTACCAGCTCGAGCGCGCGAACATGCGCAACCGCAAGCTCTCGGTGAACACCGTCGTCCGTTCGGACGTGCTGACCGAGCGGCTCGAACACCCCATCGCCACCGGGAACTGGGTGGGTGGGCGCTCCGGCGTCTCCCAGCTGGTCGACCGCACGGACTACATGGGGGTCCTCTCTCACCTGCGGCGCCTGCGGTCGCCGCTCTCCCGCAGCCAGCCCCACTTCGAGGCGCGTGACCTGCACGCGACCCAGTGGGGTCGTATCTGCCCCTCCGAGACGCCGGAGGGACCGAACTGTGGGCTGGTGAAGAACTTCGCCCAGGCGATGGAGCTGTCACAGAACGTCGCCGACGAGCAGGAGCTCAAGCGAGAGCTGTCGAACATGGGGGTCCAGGGTATCCCCGGCATCGAGACGCCGCAAACACCCGCCGACGATTAGCATGAGTCAGGGACGACAACGAGAAGCCAAGATCTACGTGAACGGTTCGCTGGTCGGCACCCACCCCGACCCGCACGAGCTCGCCGAGAACATCCGGACGGCCCGCCGACGCGGCGAGGTCAGTCAGATGGTCAACGTCTCGGTGAAAGACCGGACGAACGAGGTCATCGTCAACGCCGACGCCGGCCGGGCGCGCCGCCCGCTGCTGGTCATCGAGGGCGGTGAGCCGCTCATCTCCGAGGAGGAGATACAGGCGGTCAGCGAGGGGGACCTCGAGTTCGAGGACCTCGTCGACCGCGGCTACATCGAGTTCATCGACGCCGAGGAGGAAGAGGACATCCTCGTCGCCGTCGACGACGACGACCTCACGGAGCGCCACACGCACATGGAGGTCGACCCGCAGCTGATGTTCGGTATCGGCGCGGGGATGATTCCCTACCCGGAGCACAACGCCAGCCCGCGCATCACGATGGGGTCGGGGATGATCAAGCAGTCGCTGGGGCTCCCCTCGGCGAACTACCGCATCCGGCCCGACACGCGCCAGCACCTGCTGCACTACCCGCAGCTCTCGATGGTCAAGACCCAGACCACCGAGCAGATCGGCTACGACGACCGCCCGGCGGCCCAGAACTTCGTCGTCGCGGTCATGAGCTACGAGGGGTTCAACATCGAGGACGCGCTCGTGCTCAACGGCGGCTCCATCGACCGGGCACTCGCCCGCTCGCACTTCTTCCGCACGTACGAGGGCGAGGAACGGCGCTACCCCGGTGGGCAGGAGGACCGCTTCGAGATGCCGAGCGACGACGTGCGCGGTGCTCGCGGCGAGGACGCCTACGCACACCTCGACGAGGACGGCCTCGTCAACCCCGAGACGCGCGTCGGCGAGAACGACGTGCTCCTCGGGAAGACGTCGCCGCCGCGGTTCCTCGAGGAACCGGACGACATGGGCGGCCTCTCCCCGCAGAAGCGCCGCGAGACGAGCGTGACGATGCGCTCGGGCGAGAGCGGTGTCGTCGACACCGTGACGCTGATGGAGGGTGAGGACGGCTCGAAGCTCTCGAAGGTCTCCGTGCGCGACGAGCGCATCCCCGAACTCGGGGACAAGTTCGCGTCGCGCCACGGCCAGAAGGGTGTCGTCGGCCACATCGCGCCGCAGGAGGACATGCCGTTCACGGAGAACGGCGTCGTCCCGGACCTCATCGTCAACCCGCACGCGCTGCCGTCGCGGATGACGGTGGGCCACGTCCTCGAGATGCTCGGCGGCAAGGTCGGCTCGCTGGAGGGTCGCCGCGTCGACGGGACCGCCTTCACCGGCGAGGACGAGGCGGAGCTCCGCGACGCCCTGACCGAACACGGGTTCAAGGACTCGGGCAAGGAGGTCATGTACTCCGGGGTGACCGGGGAGAAGATCGAGGCCGAGATCTTCGTCGGCGTCATCTTCTACCAGAAGCTCTACCACATGGTCTCGAACAAGATCCACGCCCGCTCGCGTGGGCCGGTGCAGGTGCTCACGCGCCAGCCGACGGAGGGGCGCGCCCGCGAGGGTGGCCTCCGTGTCGGTGAGATGGAGCGTGACGTGCTCATCGGGCACGGCGCCGCGATGGCGCTGAAGGAACGACTGCTCGACGAGTCCGACCGCGAGCAGATCCACGTCTGCGGCCAGTGCGGGATGACGGCCGTCGAGAACGTGGAACAGCGACGTGTCTACTGCCCCAACTGCGGGGAGGAGACGGACGTCCACCAGGTGGAGATGAGCTACGCGTTCAAGCTCCTGCTGGACGAGATGAAGGCGCTCGGCATCGCCCCGCGCATCGAACTGAAGGACGCAGTGTAACCATGGCAGGACAATCACCCAAGGACATCGGGTCGCTCAGTTTCGGGCTGATGGACCCCGAGGAGTACCGCGACATGTCGGCCACGAAGGTCATCACGGCCGACACCTACGACGACGACGGGTTCCCCATCGACATGGGGCTGATGGACCCGCGGCTGGGGGTCATCGACCCCGGGCTGGAGTGCAAGACCTGCGGCAAGCACAGCGGGTCGTGTAACGGACACTTCGGTCACATCGAACTCGCGGCGCCGGTCATCCACGTCGGCCACGCGAAGCTCATCCGGCGACTCCTGCGCGGGACGTGCCGCGAGTGCTCGCGGCTCTGTCTCACCGAGGACGAGCGCGCGGAGTTCCGCTCGCGGCTCGACCGGACCCGCCAGCTCGGCGAGGACGTCAACGACGTGACGAAGGCGGCCATCCGGCAGGCGCGCAAGAAGAAGCGCTGTCCGGAGTGTGGCGAGAAGCAGTACGACATCAACCACGAGAAGCCGACGACGTACTACGAGGTCCAGGAGGTGCTGGCGGCGGACTACTCCGAGATGATCGCGGCGGCGATGCAGGGCAAGCCCGTCGGCGACGAGGACGAGGAGGACGCCGAGGACCGCGAGCCCGTCACGCCGGACGAACTCTCCGAGGCCACCGGCATCGAACTCTCGCGCATCAACGAGATCATGGGCGGGGAGTTCCGCCCGGCCAAGGAGGACCGCGAGTCCCTGGAGAAGGCACTCGGCATCGACCTCACCGAGGAGGACATGAACAAACTGATGCCGAGCGACATCCGCGACTGGTTCGAGGACATCCCGGACGAGGACATCCGGGTGCTGGGCATCAGCGCCGAGAAGTCCCGACCGGAGTGGATGATCCTGACCGTCCTGCCGGTCCCGCCGGTGACGGCCCGGCCGTCCATCACGCTGGACAACGGCCAGCGCTCCGAGGACGACCTGACCCACAAGCTCGTGGACATCATCCGCATCAACCAGCGGTTCATGGAGAACCGCGAGGCGGGTGCCCCGCAGCTCATCATCGAGGACCTCTGGGAACTGCTGCAGTACCACGTCACCACGTTCATGGACAACGAGATATCGGGGACGCCGCCGGCCCGCCACCGTTCGGGCCGACCCCTGAAGACGCTCTCCCAGCGCCTGAAGGGCAAGGAGGGGCGCTTCCGTGGCTCGCTGTCCGGTAAGCGCGTGAACTTCTCCGCGCGTACCGTCATCTCCCCGGACCCGACGCTCTCGCTGAACGAGGTCGGGGTCCCGGACCGCGTGGCGACGGAGATGACCCAGACGATGAACGTCAACGAGCGGAACCTCGACGACGCGCGCCGGTACGTCCGGCAGGGGCCGGAGACCCATCCCGGCGCGAACTACGTCCGACGTCCGGACGGCCGACGCCTGAAGGTGACCGAGAAGAACTGCGAGGAGCTCTCGGAGAAGGTCGAACCCGGCTGGGAGGTGGCGCGCCACCTCATCGACGGCGACATCGTCATCTTCAACCGACAGCCGTCGCTCCACCGGATGTCCATCATGGCCCACGAGGTCGTGGTGATGCCGTACAAGACGTTCCGGCTGAACACCGTCGTCTGTCCCCCGTACAACGCCGACTTCGACGGGGACGAGATGAACATGCACGCGCTCCAGAACGAGGAGGCGCGTGCCGAGGCCCGCGTCCTGATGCGGGTCCAGGAGCAGATCCTCAGTCCCCGCTTCGGTGAGAACATCATCGGCGCCATCCAGGACCACATCTCGGGGACCTACCTGCTGACCCACGAGAACCCGCAGTTCAACGAGACGCAGGCACTCGACCTGCTCCGGGCGACGAGCATCGACGAACTGCCCGCGGCCGACGGCGTCGACGAGGAGACCGGCCAGGAGTACTGGACCGGTCACACGCTGTTCTCGGAGCTGCTGCCCGACGCGCTGAACCTCGAGTTCGTCGCGGAGTGTGGCGACACGGTCGTCATCCAGGACGGCCAGCTGATCGAGGGGACCATCGACGAGGGTGGCGTCGGCGCGTTCGGCGGCGAGATCGTCGACACCATCTGCAAGACGCACTCGAACACGCGGGCCCGCCAGTTCGTCAACGAGGTTGCGACGCTCGCGATGCGCTCGATCATGCACTTCGGCTTCTCGCTCGCCATCGACGACGAGTCCATCGACGCCGACGGCGAGGAGCAGATCGAGCAGGCCATCGAGGAGGCCTACGAGCGCGTGCAGAACCTCATCGACTCCTACCAGCAGGGCGACCTGGAGTCCCTGCCCGGCCGGACCATCGACGAGACGCTCGAGATGAAGATCATGCAGACGCTCGGGAAGGCCCGCGACTCGGCGGGTGACATCGCCGGCGACCGGTTCGCGGACGACAACCCCGCGGTCGTGATGGCCAAGTCCGGCGCGCGTGGGTCGATGCTGAACCTCACGCAGATGGCCGGCTGTGTCGGCCAGCAGGCGGTCCGGGGCGAGCGCATCAACCGTGGCTACGAGGACCGCACCCTGAGCCACTACGAGCCGAACGACCTGAGCGCCGACGCCCACGGGTTCGTGGAGTCCTCCTACCGCAAGGGGCTCTCCCCGCGTGAGTTCTTCTTCCACGCGATGGGTGGCCGCGAGGGGCTGGTCGACACCGCGGTCCGGACCTCGAAGTCCGGCTACCTGCAGCGTCGGCTCATCAACGCCCTGTCGGAACTGGAGACGCAGTACGACGGCACCGTCCGGGACACCTCGGACACCGTCGTCCAGTTCGAGTTCGGCGAGGACGGCACCTCGCCGGTGCGTGTCGCCTCCAACGAGGAGTTCGACATCGACGTGGAGGGCATCACCCAGCGCGTCCTCGACGAGGCGTTCGACAGCGACGTCGAGCGCGAGCAGTTCCTCGGTCGCAAGGAGCCCGACACGAACCTCTCGGAGCACATGGACAGCTGGAAGACCGCCGCGAGCACGGAGGTGGAGTCCGATGACTGAGGTCCGGGACATCGTCGAGAACACGGACTTGCCCCGGCGGCTGAAAGAGCGCGTCTACGACGCCATCACCGCGACGGACGCGACCGAGGCGCAGGCGAAGGACATCGCGCAGGCCGTCGAGAGCCAGTACCTCGACACGCGCGTGGACCCGCTGGACCCGGTCGGCACGGTGTCGGCCCAGTCCATCGGTGAGCCGGGGACGCAGATGACGATGAACACGTTCCACTACGCGGGCGTCGCGGAGATCGACGTCACGCAGGGGCTCCCCCGGCTCATCGAGCTGGTCGACGCCCGCAAGACCCCGGACACGCCGATGATGACGGTCCACCTCGAGGGCGAGTACGCGACCGACCGCGAGCGTGCCCACGAGGTCGTCTGGGCGCTGGAGGCGACGAAGATCCTCCAGCTCGGCGACGTCTCCACGAACGTGGCGGACATGCTCGTCCGCATCGACCTGAACGAGGAGACGCTGCGCGAGCGGTGGCCGACCGTCGAGACCCTCGACGAGGTGAGCGAGGAGATCGCCGAGACCATCGAGTCGAAGCTCAAGGTCGAGACGGTCCGCCCGGAGACGACGGTCATCGAGTTCGGTCCGGAACAGCCCTCGTACCGCGAACTCCTCCAGCTCGTGGAGGAGCTCCGGGACGTCGTGTTCAAGGGTATCGAGGAGGTCTCGCGCGTCGTCATCCGCAAGGAGGAGCTCGACGACGGCAGCGAGGAGTTCATCCTCTACACGGAGGGGTCGGCGTTCGGTGACGCCCTCGAGATCGAGGGCGTGGACGCCTCGCGGACGACGTGTAACAACATCCACGAGGTGTACCGCCAGCTCGGTGTGGAGGCCGCCCGCGAGGCCATCATCGAGGAGACGATGAACACGCTGGAGGAGCAGGGGCTGGACGACGTGAACGTCCGGCACCTGATGCTCGTCGCGGACATCATGACGAACCGCGGCGAGATCGAGTCCATCGGCCGGCACGGCATCTCCGGCAACAAGGAGTCGGTGCTGGCGCGGGCGGCGTTCGAGGTCACCGTCAACCACCTGCTCGACGCGGCCATCCACGGCGAGGTGGACGACCTCGACGGCGTCACGGAGAACGTCATCGTCGGCAAGCCCATCCGGCTGGGGACCGGTGACGTGGACCTCCGGATGGGGACCGCCGATCGGGACGAAGCCCCCAGCGACGACTAGGGGATGCGGGTCACCCTCTCGGACGAGGCGCGCCAGCTCATCGCCCTGTTCGAGGACGAGACGGACGTAGCGGCACGGGACTGTCTGGTCGACGAGGCGTTCGACCGGCTGGTGTTCGTCGTCCCCGCGGGCGAGATGGGGAAGGCCATCGGCCCCGGTGGGCGTGTCGTCAGACGGGTCGAACAGCGGGTCGGCCGCTCGGTCGAACTCGTCGAGGACGCCGACACCGCGGCCGACTTCGTCGCGAACGCGCTCTCGCCCGCGGCCGTCTACAACGTCACCGTCAGCGAGAACGACTCCACCGTGGCGTACGCCGAGGTGGCGAGCGAGGACCGTGGGGTCGCCATCGGCTCGGACGGCAAGACCATCCACCGCGCCCGCGAACTGGCCAAGCGCCACTTCGACGTGGACGACGTGCAGCTGACGTAGAACAGCGGCTCTCTCTCTCTCGGTCCCGTTCTCCGACTACCGCCGCCGGAGCTGGGACACCAGGTCTCCGACGATGGCGACGACGATGACGAGCAACATCAGCCCGCCCGTCGAGTAGAGGATACCGACGACGACGCCGGTGAAATCGGAGGCGGGCTGGGACCGGGTGATGACGAACCCGAGGGCGATGAGGGCGAGTGCCACGGCGACCATCTTGAGGACGAAGGTGCTGACGCCGATGTCGATGCCTCCGTCGGTGGCGTTCGCGGTCATGCCCTCGGGTTGCGAGCGGCTCCTTATGAACCTTGCCGGGTCCGGGCGGTGTGTGTCGGCGCGACACGCCCCGGCGGGCCGGTTTTCGAAACGGGAGCCTTAACTACCTCGATGGGGAAAACACCTACACTATGGCGAACGGCAAGTACGCCGCGCGGAAACTGAAGAAGGACCGCCAGAAACACCGGTGGTCCGACTCGAAGTACGCGCGACGCGCCCGTGGACTCGGCAAGAAGTCCGACCCCCTCGAGGGCGCCCCGCAGGGTCGGGGCATCGTCCTCGAGAAGGTCGGAATCGAAGCGAAGCAACCCAACTCGGCCATCCGGAAGTGCGTCCGGGTGCAGCTCATCAAGAACGGGAAGCAGGTCACCGCGTTCTGTCCCGGTGACGGTGCCATCTCGTTCATCGACGAGCACGACGAGGTCACCATCGCCGGTATCGGTGGGGCCAAGGGTCGTGCGATGGGCGACCTCTCGGGTGTCAACTACAAGGTCGAGAAGGTGAACGGTGTCTCGATGATCGAACTCGTCCGCGGGAACGCGGAGAAGCCGGTGCGATGAGCGGCGAAGAGCCCGAGGTCGAGGATCCGGAGATGGAGGCGCCCGAGCCGGACGCCCCCGTCGACGAGGACGAGGCCGTCGAGCGCGCCCAGCTGTTCGGCGTCTGGGACGTCTCGGACATCGAGTACTCCGACCCGTCGACGAAGCGCTACATCACGGTGACGCCCGTGGCGCACACGATGGGCCGGCACGCCTCGAAGCAGTTCAAGAAGAGCGAGATCTCCATCGTCGAGCGGCTCGTCAACCGGCTGATGCAGACCGACGAGAACACCGGCAAGAAGCAGATGGCGATGCGCATCGTGCGCGACGCGTTCGACGTCGTCCACGAGCGGACCGAGGAGAACCCGGTCCAGGTGCTCGTCCGTGCCGTCGAGAACAGCGGCCCGCGCGAGGAGACCGTCCGCCTGAAGTACGGTGGCATCTCGGTCCCGAAGGCCGTCGACGTCTCGCCCCAGCGCCGCGTCGACCAGGCGCTCGGCTTCATCGCCAAGGGGACCTACTCGGCCTCGCACAAGACGACGACCACCGCCGCCGAGGCGCTCGCCCAGCAGCTCATCGGCGCGGCCAACTACAACCTCCAGACCTACGCCATCTCCCAGAAGGAGGAACTGGAGCGCGTCGCGGCCGCCGCGCGGTAAGCCCTCCCCGTCTGCGACCTCTCTGTTCTCCGGATCCCGACCGCCAGCGGTGACGCCGCTGCCGGTCGCACTTGCCGGCGCTCCCGGCCTCTTGTGTCTCACGTGACAACGGGGACCATGGAACCCAACGAGCCACTGCTACGGGAGGCCGGGCAGCGGAGCGAGTACCTGCGACCGCGTGACCTCGTCTCGCTGGTCGAGCGCCACGTCGGCGACGGTGGCGGCGTGACTCGCGCGGCCGTCGACGTGCACGTCGAGGCGCTGGCCGAGCGGGGGAGCCACGTCGACGCCGACTCGTTCGGCGCGGCGCTGGCCGAGGCGACGACCCGGTCGCGCGAGTGGGTGGACGACCGGGCGGTCTACGAGGTGGACGACCACCACCTGAGCGCGTACCCGGCCGCGTGGCACGCCGCCCTCGACGGGACGGAGACACTCCCCGAACTCGTCCGGTTCCTCGTGGAGCGGACGGCCTACACGCCCGTCGAGGCGGGGGCCGGCGACGGGGTGCCAGAGGCCGACCTCCTCGACGTCGCGGCGGCCGTCGTCGACGTCGACCGCGAGGAAGCGAAGGTGGAGCTGGAGGCGTGTCGGGAGGATGGCCGGCTGGTACAGGACGCCGACCAGCACCCGGAGGCGAACGTCTACCTACCGGACGGGGACCACGGCCAGCAGCAGGACCCGGACCTCTAAGCGGTGACCGGCTCGCGGTCGCGCCGCGTCCAGACCGCACGCCGGTCGGCGACGTACGCGGCGAACGAGCGCGGCGGCCGACCGAGCACCGCCTCGACGGTGTCGGTGGTCCGCGCCGACAGTCCCAGCCGAGCGATGGTGTAGAGCCCAGCCATCACCGCCACCTGCGCTGGCGGGGTCCCCTCGCGGAGCGACCGCCCAGCGAACCGGAGGAGACCGGGGGCGGCGTACGTGACCGGGTGGTCGAGGTGGGCGTCGAGCGTGGCGGCCAGCTCGCCGAACGTGAGCGCCTCGGGGCCGGTCAGGTCGTAGGCGCGCCCGCCGTGGCCGCCGCGGAGCGCGAGGGCGGCCACCGCCGCCACGTCACGCGCGTCGACCACCCCGACCCGGCCGCCGCCGGCGGGGACGAACAGTTCACCGCGGCGGAGCTCCTCGCGGTGGGTGGTCTCGAGGTTCTGCGCGAAGTACGCGGCCCGGAGGAACGTCCACGAGAGCGGCGAGCGTTCGAGTCGCCTCTCCAGTCGCCGGTGCGGGAGGAGCGGGTTGCGCTCGGCGCCGAGCACCGAGAGGAGGACGACCCGCTCGACGCCGGCCCGTTCCATCGCGTCGATGGCCGGGAACACGTCGCGTTCCACGCGGCCGAGCGCGGGTGGGCGGACGAGGTAGACCGCGTCGACCCCGTCGAACGCGTCGTGGGTCGCGGGGTCGGTGAAGTCGAAGCGGACGGGTGTCGCGGGGCCGTCGTAGGTGGTCGGGTCGCGGACGGCGGCCCGGACCTCGACGTCGGCGTCGCCGGCGAGTTCGCCGACGACGGCGCCCCCGGTGGTCCCCGTCGCGCCCGTGACGAGCACTCGTCGGCTCACGCCGGCCCCACCTTCGGCATCTCGCGAACGTGCAGGTCGTCCTCGACGCAGTCGAGGCAGAAGGCGGCCACGTCGGCGCGGGCGACCGACTCGAACCCGAGGTCGATGTCGCCGGCCCGGTAGCCCGACGCGTCGCCGTCGACGAGTCGCGGTGCGCGCACCACCGTCCACTCGAGGTCGGTCGCCCGAACGCGGCGGACGTGCTCCTCGGCGTCGGCGAGCACCTCCTTCGCGACGAGTCGCAGCAGGGTGCCCATCACCTTCCCGGAGAGGGAGGGTGACTCGCCCGCCTCGCGGACGCCAGCACCGACGAGGGTGACGTAGCGGGTGACGCCGTGCTCGGCCATCGCCCCGGTCACGTGGTCGCCCGCGACGGTCAGCAGGTCGTCCGGGCCGTCGCCCGTCTGCCCGAGCAGGCTGACCACGGCGTCGGCCCCCGCGATGGCTTCGGCGACCCCCTCCCCGGTGTAGACGTCTCCCTCGACGACCACGAGTCGCTCGTCGGAGAACGGGAGTTTCGAGGGGGTCCGCGCGTGTGCGACCACCTCGTGGCCGGCGTCGAGTGCCCGACGGACGAACGGGACGCCGGTGCGCCCCGTCGCCCCGAAGACGGTGATCCTCATGCACCCCTCGTAGGCGTCGGGCCGACATATACTACTGACTTCGAAGTATCGAAGTATCGGGTGTCTGGGGGCTCGTGCGTCACGACTTCGAACGCGTAAGCATAAGGATTCACGAGTCGTAGTGCGGAGCGTGACCGAGGGAGACAGCGCGGACGAGACCACCCCGTCCTGCACGGGGGCGACCGACGGTGGCGGTGCCGAACCAGACCGGGGGCGCGAGGCGGCCCGTGCCCGCCGGGACGCACTCTCGCCGGCGGAGCGCGAGCGCGTCGAGCGGACCGTCGTGGACCTGCTCGACCTGCTCGGGAAGGCGCACACGATGGCGATCCTGAAGACGTTCGCGTTCAGCGAGGGGCCGTTACGCTTCTCGGAACTGGAGTCGCGGGTCGGCGTCGCGCCGAACACGCTGACCGAGCGGCTGAAGGAACTCACGGCGGCCGGGTTGCTCCACCGCGAGGCGTTCGACGAGGTGCCGCCGCGGGTGGAGTACGAGGCGACCGAGAAGGCGCGCGCGCTGTTCCCCGCGTTCGGGCACTTCTACCGCTGGGCCGAGGAGCACCGACTGGACGAGCGGACCGGGACCACGCTCCCCACCGGCGAGACGGCGGGAGACGGACGATGACGGGCGAGACCGACGCGGCACGACGGAACGGACGAGGGACCGAGGCGGCCATCGAGGCCGTGGGCGTCGAACTCACCTACGCCGACGGCACGCGGGCCGTCGATGGCGTGGACCTCCGGGTCCCACGGGGCGAGTTCTTCGGCTTCCTCGGCCCGAACGGGGCGGGGAAGACGACGACCATCAAGACGCTGGCGACGCTGCTCTCGCCGACGGCCGGGACGGTCCACGTGAACGGCTTCGACGTGGTGCGCGAGCCACGGAAGGTCCGCCAGTCCATCGGCTACATGGCACAGGAGACGAGCGTCGACCCGGAGTTGACTGCCGAGGAGAACCTCCGGTTCGCGTGCGAGGCCTACGGCGTCCCCCGGGCCGACCGCGACGAACGCATCGTCGAGTTGCTGGACCTCGTCGACCTCGCGGACGTGGCGGACAAGCGTGCCGAGGAGTTCTCCGGCGGCATGAAGAAGCGGCTGGACGCGGCGACGGCGCTGGTCCACTCCCCGCCGCTCGTCTTCCTCGACGAGCCGACGACCGGGCTCGACCCGAAGGCGCGCAACCGCCTCTGGGCGTACTTCCGCGAGATGAACGACGCGGGCACCACCATCTTCCTCACGACCCAGTATCTGGAGGAGGCCGACCAGCTGTGCGACCGGCTCTCGGTCATCGTCGGTGGCCGCATCGTCGCCACCGGGTCGCCCGCCGACCTGAAGCGCGAGGTGGGCGGCGAGATACTCGACATCGACCTCGAGGACGGTGAGGACGCCCGCGAGCGGGCGGTCGAGGTGGCCGAGTCCTCGGGGCTGTTCGAGGCGTCGGCGACCGTCGAGTCGACGGCCGAGGGTGTCACCGTCACCTCGCGGCGGGCGCGCGAGCGCGGGACCGACCTGCTCGTGGCGCTCCGCGACGCCGGCCTCGACGTGGTCGGGTTCAACGTCCGGGCGCCCACGCTCGACGACGTGTTCCTCGCCATCACGGGCGAGCACCTCGACGGCGAGGACGACGGTGAGGATGCGGACGGGACGGCGGACGAGGGGGCCGCCGCGGCCCCGGAGGTGGGCCGGTGAGTACGCCCACGGAGACGGCAGACCGGGCGGCCGGGACCGTCGAGCGCACCTCGAACACGTTCCTCGGCGACCTCTGGGTGAACTACAAGCGCTGGAACCTGAAGGCGGTGCGCAACCCGTTCGTCCTCGTCGTCTCGCTGGTCCAGCCCGTCATCTTCCTCGTGCTGTTCACGCAGGTGTTCGGCGGCGTCGTGGAGGGGACGTTGCGGGGGCCGGCGGGTGGCATCAACTACGAGACGTACCTCGCGCCCGCCATCGCCGTGCAGGTGGCCATCGCCGCCGCGGTCACCTCGGGCATCGGCCTCGTCAACGACATCGAGAACGGCATGTTCGAGAAGGTGCTCGTCAGCCCGATGAACCGGACGGCCGTCTTCCTCGGGAAGACGCTGGCCGAGGTGACCCGCATCGCCGCGCAGATCGGCATCATCCTCGTCCTGAGCGTGGCACTGGGAGCGGAGATAGCGACCGGGATCCCGGGAGCACTCGGCATCGTCGCGGTCGGCGTGCTGTTCTCGCTGTCGTTCGCGGCGTTCTCGAACTCGCTGGCCGTGCTCACGCGCGACCAGGAGTCGACCATCATCGGCGCGAACCTGCTCCAGTTCCCCCTGCTGTTCTTGTCGAGCGCGTTCATCCCGCTCGAGGCGCTGCCGGGCTGGATACAGACGTTCGCGGCGGTGAACCCCGTCACCTACGCGGTCGACGCCGCCCGGGCCATCATGCTCGACCGCGACGTCATCACCGTCCTCGACGTGCCGGGACTGGAGGGAACCGCCCACACCGTGGTCCCCGCGGTGGCCATCCTGACGGCGCTGGCGCTGGTGCTGGGTGCCGTCGCGGTGTTCCTGCTCTCGCGGGCGTCCTCCTCGGAGGTCCAGTAGGCCCCGCCTGTCACCACGACGCGACCGTGGACCGACGAAACACATATGTTGCCGCTTGACAGTCTGCCAATATGAACCACATCTCACGGCGAGCGGTGCTGGCGGCCGGGAGCACGGCACTCGTCGGGCTGGCGGGGTGTACGGGCGACGGCGCCGACGGGGGTGGCGACGGCGACGGCGACGGAGGGGGCGGCACGACCCCCATCCCCGGGAGCGCGTACCCCGCCATCGACGAGTGGTTGACGGAGACCGAACTGGGCGGGGCCGCAGACAACTACGACGGGACGCTCGTCGACCTGACCGGACAGGACACCGTGACGGTGGACGTGGGTGCGGAGGGGAACGGCGGGGCGTTCGCGTTCGGCCCGGCCGCCGCCGTGGTCTCGGCCGGGACGGAGGTGGAGTTCTCGTGGACCGGTGAGGGGAACCCACACAACGTGGAGGCGCTCCCCGAGGAGCAGCTCGGCGAGTCGGACTACGAGTTCAGTTCCGGCGAACCCGAGGGTGGGTCGGGGGTCAAGTACACGCGGACGCTCGACGAGCCGGGGATCGTCCTCTACCACTGCGAGCCGCACTTCTCGCTGGGGATGAAGGGCGGCATCGCGGTCCGCTGAGACGGCGTTGCCGGCCCCCGGTCTCAACGTCTGAAACAGCAAACTTACACCGGGGTAGTCCTGAACCGGACGTAACAGATGTCACCGGACGACACACCGGAGCCCTCCGACCGCCCGAACCGCCGGCGCCGACGACTGCTCGCGGCGCTCGGTGCGACAGGGACGGCCGGTCTCGCCGGCTGTACGAGCGTCCTGCCCGGAAGCGACACGCGAACGCCTACCACCTCTCCCTCTCCCCGGCCCACGCAGGGGCTGGAGGCGTGGGAGCAGTACGACCCGGACTGGGAGGCTCCGACCACCTCGCCCCTGCAGGGTGTCGAGACGGAGACGGTGGTGGAGAAGTTGAAGGTGCCGTGGGACTTCGCGTTCGCGCCCAACGGCGAACTGTTCCTGTCCGAGCGGATCGGACGCATCCTCCGCATCGAGGACGGCGTGACGGAGGTCGTCGCCGAACCCGAGGCCGTCGTCGACGCCTCGGCCATCGACCCCGGCGACGAGGGTGGCTGGTGGTCCACGGGCGGCGAGGACGGCCTGCTCGGGATGTCCGTCCACCCCGCGTACCCCGGTCAGCCGTACGTCTACGCCTACTACACCTACCGCGACCAGGACGCCCCGAACGGGGAGACCAACCGCGTCGTGCGCTACGACGTGACCGCCGACGACATCACGGGGACCGAGGAGACCATCGTCGACGGCATCCCCGGCAACCAGTTCCACAACGGCGGGCGCATCGCGTTCGGCCCGCGTGGCTACCTCTGGGTGACGTGTGGCGACGGCGGCCTCCCGGACGACGCGGGCGACCCGTCGTCGTTCGCCGGGAAGGTACTCCGCCTGCGCCCGGACGGCGAGCCGGCGCCCGAGAACCCCGACTGGGGCGGCGACGGCGACCGGCGGGTGTTCACCGTCGGCCACCGGAACCCGCAGGGCATCACGTGGCTCCCGGACGGCACGCCCGTCGTCACCGAGCACGGTCCGAACGCGAAGGACGAGGTGAACCTCCTGTCGGCGGGCGACGACTACGGCTGGCCGGAGGCTCGCACGCAGGAGCAGTACGAGGCCAGCGACTACCACCGGCCCGTGGTCAACACGGGCAACGAGACGTGGGCACCGACCGGGTCGGTGTTCTACACCGGCGAGCAGGTGCCCGCGCTGCAGAACCGGCTGCTCGTCGGGGCGCTCCGGGGGCAGCACGTCAACGCCGTCACGCTCTCGCCCCGTGACGCCGAGTTACCCCCCGTCGACGACGAGCACGCCCGTCGGTTCGAGGGCTGGTACGACACCCGTTTCACCGCGACCTCGCACAAACTGTTCGTGAACGAGCTCGGCCGCGTCCGGTGCGTGGGTCAGGGGCCGGACGGCAACGTGTTCGCCATCACCTCCAACCGTGACGGGCGGGCCTCGGGCGACCAGTTCCCCCGTGAGGGTGACGACCGGCTGGTGCGGCTCGTCCAGTCCTGAACGGTCCGCTCACCTCCTCTCTGTCGTGTCCACGGGACTGAACGACGGGGTAGCGTTATCTCCCCGAACGACGGTGGTCAGCGTATGGCGGGGGCACCCCTCCCGATTCGACTCCTCCACGTGGACGACGAGCCGGGCTTCGCGGCGCTCGCCGGTGCCAATCTGGACCGGCTGGGTGGGTTCGACGTCCACACGGAGACGGCCCCGACGGCGGCGCTCGCGTACCTCGCGGCACACGACGTCGACTGCGTCGTGAGCGACTACCAGATGCCGGAGATGGACGGCCTCGAGTTCCTCCAGGAGGTCAGGGCGCGCTCCCCGGACCTCCCGTTCGTGCTGTTCACGGGGAAAGGGAGCGAGGAGATCGCCAGCGACGCCATCGCCGCCGGCGTCACCGACTACCTCCAGAAGGCGACCGTCCCCGACCACTTCGCGGTGCTGGCCCACCGGGTCCGCCGGGCGGTCGAGCACCACGAGGCCGAGAGACGCCTCACCGAGAGCGAACAGCGGTACCGGTCGGTGGTCGAGGAGAGTGGGCTCTCGGTCGTCATCTACGGCCCAGCGGGACTCCGCTACGCCAACGAGGCGGCCTGCGAACTGACCGGCTACGACCGAGAGACGCTGCTGTCGATGGAACTCCGGTCGCTCGTCCACCCCGAGGACCGGGCACTCGTCGACGAGCGCGTGACCGCGCGGTTGCTGGGCGAGGACCCGCCCCCTCGATACGAGGTGCGACTCCTCGACGCCGACGGCGAGGTGCTCGAGGTGGAGATGACCGGTCGGCGACTCGACGGTCCCGACGGACCGACGGTGCTGGGTATCGCTCGTGACCGCACCCAGGCACGTCGGCAGGAGCGCGAACTCGTCCGGCGCGAGCGCCAGTACCGGACGCTCGCGGAGCACGTCCCCGACGGTGGTGTCGCCCTCGTCGACCGCGACCTGACCTACGCACTGGCGGCGGGCCGCGTGTTCGAACTGGTCGACCTGGACGTCGACGACGTGGCCGGCCGGCCGTTCGAGGAGGTCCACTCCCCCGAGTATCTCGCGGCCGTCGCCGAGGAGTACGAGGCGGCGTTCGACGGGGAGGAGCGGAGCTTCGAGTTCTCCTACGACGGCCGGGAGTTCGAGGCCAGCCTCGTCCCCATCCGGGGACCGGCCGGGATCGACCAGGTGATGGTCCTCACCCTCGACGTGACCGAGCGGAACCGCCGTGCCAACGAACTCGAACGGCAGAACGAGCGTCTCGACCGATTCGCCTCGACGTTGAGCCACGACCTGCGGAACCCGCTCGCCGTCGCACGGGGGACCGTCGACGTCCTGGAGACGGACCTCGGGGGGCCGCGAGCGGAGACGCGGCGCATCCGCGAGGCGCTCTCGCGGGCGGACGACCTCGTCGACAGCGTCCTCGCGCTCAGCCGCGAGGGCGACGCGACGCTCGACCCGACGTGGCTCGTCCTCGAGGAGGTCGCCCGCGAGGCCTGGACGACGGTGGAGACGGGGACCGCGCGGTTGCGCGTCGCGCCCGAGACACCCACCGTGGTGGCCGACCCGCGCAGCCTGCGGACGCTGCTGGAGAACTGCTTCCGTAACTCCGTCGAACACGGCTCCGAGGGGGTGGACACGTCGGTCACGGTCGAGGTCGGAGCGCTCTCGGGCGCGGACGGGTTCTACGTCGTCGACGACGGTGCCGGTGTCCTGGCGTCGGACCGGGAACGAATCTTCGAGTACGGGGTCTCCGGTGACGGGGGGCTGGGGCTGGGCCTCGCCATCGTCACCGAGGTGGTGCACAACCACGGGTGGACGGTGGCGGCCGAGACGGGTGCCGACGGGGGCCTTCGACTGGTGTTCGACGGCGTCGAGGTGAGAGACACCTCGACGGCCTGATCGGTCAGGCCGCGCGCGCCGCCGCCGCCCACCTCGCCCCGGCCCGCGCGTAGAGGTAGAGGCCGACGCCCCCCGCGAGCAGGGAGAGAACGACGCTCCCGGCCGAGAGCGCGAGCGGTGCCAGCGGGAGCGCGATGGCCGCGACGACGAGCGGGACGAGGACGGCCATCATCGCCGCGGTGAACAGCGCGAACGTCGGCGTGTCGAACAGGAGGTCCGTCGGCGCGAAGCCGGCGAGGTAGCCCGTGACGCCGAAGACGTAGAGCGAGAGCGGGACGAACACCGCGACGCCGACGAGCATCGAGCGCAGACCGAACAGGTAGCCACCGAGTGCGAGGTACGCGAGGCCCACCGGGAGCGCCAGCAGGCAGAACGCCAGCAGTTTCGAGCGGAACACCGTCTCCAGCGACACCGGGTAGCGGAGGTAGAACGTCTCGTCCTCGAAGGAGAACAGCCAGTTGTAGGTGGTGAACGTACCGAGCGAGAGGATGGTGGCGACGGTGAGGCCGGGGGCGGGACGGACGGGGACCACGTCCGGCAGGAACGTCAGGAGCACCGCGAGGACGCCGAAGACGAGCCCCTGCGAGAAGACGAGCTTCCAGAGCCCGCCCGACGAGCGCATCACGTCGAGCACCGACTTCGAGAGGGTTCCCTGACCGTCGAAGCGGCCGAACCGGCGGTGGAGCACGCGGAAGCGGTCGCGGGCGGTCCGGGTGGCGCTCCGCCGGTCGAAACTGAACAGCGCACTGCCGAGGGCGGTGAACGCGACGGGGAGGAGGACGCTCCCGGCCACGGCGAGCGGGGTGGGCCGGAGCCACAGCTGGTAGGGCGTCACCGAGAGCACCGTCGCGCCGCGCAGGAGGAGGCCCCCCACGACGGCACCGACGACGGCGAGCGCCGCCAGCCGCGAGCGGGTGTAGACGCCGACGAGCGCGAGCGACCCACCCACGCCGAGCGCGAACATCCCCGCCGTCGTCACGAAGAGGACGGGGAGCCGTGCGAGCGCGAGGTCACCCAGCACCACGAGGGGGACGGCACCGACGACCAGCGGCAGGACGAACAGGAACTGGTAGTAGAGCACGTCCTTGAGGACGAACGCCACGACGAGCCGCTCGAAGGAGACGGGGAGCGTGCGCGCCGAGTAGATGAGCAGCGTCGTGTCGCCCAGCAGGTCCTCGATGGCGTCGCGGCCGACGAGGCCGACGGTCCCCACCTGCAACCCGAGCAGGCCGACGACGAGGTGCAGGCCCGAGACGAGGAGGCCGTCGTCGGCCCCGCCGAGCGCGAAGAACGTCGCCGTGCCGGCGGCGAACAGGGCGACGAACAGCGGGAACGCGGCGAAGCGCGCCCCGCCGAACAGGGTGGTGTGGAGGCGCCACTCCTCGAGGACGAGCTTGCTGAACAGGTAGCGGTAGGAGAGCGCCACGGGTCAGTCCTCGCTCGCGGCCTCGACCTCCCCTGCGGCCGAGTCGGCGCCCGGCGCGGCCGGGTCGGCCGCCAGCCCCGACTCGACAGCCGCGCCCTCGCCGCTGTCGGCGTCGACCGTCTCGAAGAAGCGGTCGAGCAGGCTGTCGCCGTCGAGTTCGCTCGGGCGTATCTCCGCCAACAGGCGCCCGCGGTTGATGATGCCCACCCGGGTACAGACCTCCTCGGCGGTGCCGATGAAGTGCGTCGACAGGAAGAGCGTGTTGCCGGCCTCGCGGTAGGTGCGGAAGAACCGCTTGACCCGCTCCTGCATTATCGGGTCGAGGTTCGTCAGCGGCTCGTCGATGAACACCACCTCGGGTTCGTGGATGAACGCCTGCGTGACGAGCACCTTCTGGCGTTCGCCCTGCGAGAGGTCCGTACAGAGGGTGTCGAGCTTGTGGCGGAACTCCAGTCGGTCGGCCCAGGCGTCGACGGCCTCGGCGACCCGTTCGTCCGAGAGGCCGCGGGTCGCCCCCGCGAACTCGAAGTACTCGCGGACGGTGAGGAACGAGGGCGGCCGACCGTTCTCCGGGAGGATACCGACCGCCGCGCGGGCCTGCACGGGGTTCGCCACGGGGTCGATACCCGCCACGCGAGCGCTCCCCTCGTCGGGTTCCAGTTGCCCGGTGAGGACGTTGATGGTCGTCGACTTGCCGGCCCCGTTCGGCCCGAGGAAGCCGTAGAGTTCTCCGCGGGGGACCGTCAGGTCGAGCGCTGAGAGTGCGGTCACGTCGCCGTAGCGCTTGGTCAGCCCACGGGTCTCGATCGCCGGGGCCGAGCGCTCGCCGTCGGTCATCGAGTTCACTACGCCCCTCCCCGACGTGAAACCTGTGTCCGGCTCGGCTACTGGGCCTCGGTCGTCAGCTCCACGTCGACGCTCGTCTCGTCGACGGCCGGCGGTCGGTCGGCGCCGAACCGTCGGGCCGCGAGGAACCCCGCCGCGACGCCCAGCGCGACGAAGACGGGGACCAGCGCGAGGACGGCACGAGGCACGCCCGTTCGCGACGGCTCCGGCTCGGGCGTCACGGGTTCCGTGCTCGCTATCGCCTCGCGCTCGCCACCACTCAGTGCCAGCGCGACGTCGTCCAGGTGTATCTCGAAGACGGTCAGTTCCATGCGCCACGCACGCTCGCGTCGGTGGTAGCCGTCACGTTGGCGTGTGCCAGTCGCGGGGCCTCACGCCGCGGTGCTCGCCTCGCGCACCTCGAAGCGGGCGCCGCCGTCGTCGCTCTCGGTGACCGAGACGGTCCAGCCGTGGGCCTCGGCGATGGAGCGGACGATGGCGAGGCCGAACCCCGTCCCGTCCTCGCGGGTGGTCACCCCCGAGCGGAACACCGTCTCGCGCCGCTCCGACGGGATACCAGCCCCGTCGTCGGCGACGTAGAACCCGTCGCCGTCGGCGAACGGGCCGACCGTGACCGTCAGCGGGTCCCCGTCCCCGCGGGCGTGGTCCAGTGCGTTCCGGAACAGGTTCTCGAAGAGCGCACGGAGCCGTTCGCCGTCCCCCTCGACGGTGGGCAGGCGGTCGGCACCGACGAGCGTGGCCCGGTCGCCCGCGTCGCCGACGGCACGCCACGCCGCGCGAGCGGCCCCCGCGAGGTCGACGGGTCGCGGTTCGCCGACGACGCGGCCCTCACGTGCGAGCGCCAGTACCTCCTCGATGCGCTCGTCCATCCGGTCGTGGGCGCGTTCGACGGCCGCGAGGTGTTCGTCCACCTCGTCGGTCGCCAGTTCGCGGGCGAGTTCGACACGGCCGATGGCGACGCCGAGCGGGTTCCGGAGGTCGTGGCTGACGACGCCCGCGAACTCGTCGAGGCGCCCTCGCTCGCGTTCGAGTCGGCGCTCGCGCTCTCGCAACCGGCGCTCGCGCTCGGCCCGGTCCAGCGCGGCGGTGACGTTCCGGCCCAGTAGCTCCGCCCTCGTCACCTCCTCGCGGGTGAACTGCCCGGTCCGACGGCCGACGCTCAGGACGCCGTGGTCCCCGAGGGGGACGTACATCGTGTGTTCGAAGGCGTCGAGGCCGTACGGGCTGTCTGGCGCGACCTCGTGGAGCACCGTCTCGCCGGTGCGGAACGCCTCGCCGTGCGGGCTGTCGTCGACGGGGAACGGCGGGCGACCGTCGAGGCCCGTCGACGCCTCCCCGCCGACGCTGGCGCTCACGAGGTGGTCGCGGTCGGCGTCGTGTAGCCGGACGCCCGTGCCTTCGAACCCCAGTACCTCGCTCGCGGCGTCGACGGCCCGCGACGCGATGCACCGCTCGTCGGTGGCACTCATCAGGTCGCGCGTCGCGCCGTGCAGCGCCCGCAGTACCCGACGTTCCCGCTCCACCGCCGACTCACCATCTCTGCCGTTCGCACTCCCCATCCCCGACACTCTGCCGAGACGAACGGCGCGCGACGTATAAATCATCGGCCTGACAGGCCGTCATCCCCGCCCTCTCAGCCGTAGAACCGTGTCAGCGCGTCTCGTGCGCCATCTCGTGTCACGAAGTAGCGCCGGCCGCCCTCCGGCGTCCGGACGGTGTAGTCGTAGCGCTCGCTGTCGGGGACGTACCACCGGTCGGCGAACCGGTCGAACGGGTCGGCCGCGGCGACCTCGTCGCGGCGCTCGTCGGTGTCACCGTCGTCCTCGGCGTCCGGCCGCGGCTCGACGAGCAGTTCGCGGCCCACGTCGGGGTGGTCGGGGACGATGCCACGGTGCTCCCCCTCCGCCTCGAGAGCCGCCCACGTACGGTCCATCAGCACCGCTTGCGTGTCGACGACCCGCTCGTCCTCGTCGGGGCGGACCTGTTCGTACTCGCCGTCACTGTCCATCACCCAGCGTCGGCGGTTGTCGGCGAGGACGAGTTCGAGGTTGAACCGGAGTTGCTCGCGTATCTCCGGGTCCTCGACGGGGGCCACGGCCTCGACGCGCTTGTCGAGGTTCCGGGTCATCCAGTCGGCGCTCCCGAGGTAGTACTCGGGGTCCCCCGCGTTCTCGAAGTAGTAGATGCGGGAGTGTTCGAGGAACCGCCCGACGACGCTGTGGACCCGGACGTTCTCGCTGACGCCCTCGAGGCCCGGCCGGAGCCGACAGATGTCGCGTACGATCAGGTCGACGTCGACGCCGGCCATCGAGGCGCGGTAGAGTTCGGCCACCATCTCGGGATCCTCCAGCCCGTTCACCTTGACGACGATGCGTGCGTCGCGGCCCGCGCGGGCGTGCTCGGCCTCGCGCTGGACGTAGCGGGTGAACTCCTCGCGCATCGTGACCGGCGCGATGAGCAGTTTCCGGAACGACTCGTCGAGCGACGGCCCGGTGAAGAAGTTGAACACCTTCACGAGGTCGTCGCCGACGTCACGGTCCGCGGTCAGCAGGCCGAGGTCGACGTACCCCTTCGCGGTCCCGGAGTGGTAGTTGCCGGTGCCGACGTGGGAGTAGAGCTGGACGCCGTCGGGTTCGTCGCGGACGACGAGCGCCGTCTTGGTGTGGGTCTTCAGGCCGACGGTGCCGTATGCGACGTGGATGCCCTCCTCCTCCAGCGTGCGGACCCAGTCGAGGTTGTTCTCCTCGTCGAAGCGGGCCTTCAACTCGACCATCACCGCCACCTGCTTGCCGTTCTCGGCGGCCTCGATGAGCGACTCGATGACCTTCGAGTCGCTGGCGGTCCGGTAGATGGCCGCCTTGATGGCCAGCACGTCCGGGTCGCTCGCGGCCTCGTCGAGGAACCGCTGGAACGTGGCCTCGAACGAGTGGTAGGGGTGGTGGAGCAACACGTCGTCACGGCGTATCTCCTCGAACACGGAGACGGGGTCCTCGTCGCCCGCGCCGGCGAGGGCGTGCCCCGTCGACCGCTCCAGCCGCGGGTGTGGCTGTGGCGTCCACGACGGCAGCGACAGCTCCGGCCGGTCGAGGTCGGTCAGCTCCTCCAGCGGCCGGTAGTCGAGCGGCCCGGCCAGCCGGTACACCTCCCGCTCCTCGAGTTCCAGTTGCTCCGTCAGCAGGCCCACCACCGCCTCGGGGGCGTCCTCGCTCACCTCGAGGCGGACGACGGTGGCGAACCGCCGCTGTTCGAGCACCTCCCGGATCATCTCGATGAGGTCCTCGGCCACCTCCTCCTGCCGGCGTACCTCGGCGTTCCGCGTCAGCCTGAACAGCGCCGTGTCCACCACCTCCACGTTCGGGAACAGCAGGTCGAGGTTCGCGCGCATCACCTCCTCGAGACGGACGTAGCGACCGGGCTCGAGTTCGACCAGTCGGGGCCGGTTCTGCGGGATCTTCACCCGCGTGAACGTCGCCTCCTCCTCGTCGGGGCCGCGCGTCAGCACCGCCAGCGAGAGCGACCGATTCGAGATGAACGGGAACGGGTGGGCGGGGTCGAACGCCAGCGGCGTCAGCGTCGGCAGGACCGACGACTCGAAGTACGAGCGCATCCGGTCCCGCTCGTCGGCCGTCAGCGCCTCGTAGTCCCCCACCACCTCGATACCCGCCTCGGCGAGCAGGTCGTCGACCACCGCCCAGCAGTCGGACTGGGCCTCGAACATCGGCCGGGCCGTCGCGAGCACCTCCGTCCACTGCTCTCGCGGCGTGCGTCCGTCCGGCGTCCGCTCGGTGACGCCGGCCTGTATCTGCTGTTTCAGTCCACCCACCCGCTTCATGAAGAACTCGTCCATGTTCCGGGTGAAGATGGCGAGAAAGCGGACCCGTTCGAGCAGCGGGTTGCGCTCGTCCAGCGCCTCGTTCAGGACCCGCCGCTGGAACGCCAGTTCGGAGAGTTCGCGATTGAGATAGAGCGACGGGTCCGAGAGGTCGACCGTCGACTCGGCCGCCGCTCCCGCCCCCGTCGTCGCCGCACCGTCCCGTGACATCTGTTGAACGTCAGGAGCACCGCGCGCTACTAAGGCGTTCTTCTCCCGATATCCGGAGTGAACTGCCGACGTACATCGAAAACAGAGAACTATGTAGACGAACGTCCGTCGGGGGTCAGTCGGCCCGCTCGACGCCCGTGAACTCGAAGCGGGCGCCGCCGTCGTCGCTCTCGGTGACCGAGACGGTCCAGCCGTGGGCCTCGGCGATGGAGCGGACGATAGCGAGGCCGAACCCGGTCCCCCCATCGGCGGTGGTGAAGCCGGAGTCGAACACCTGGTCGCGGTCCTCGAAGCGGATGCCGACGCCGTCGTCGGCGACGTAGAACCCGTCGCCGTCGGCGAGCGCGCCGACCGTGACCGTCAGGGTGTCGCCGGCGTCGTGGCTCGTGGAGCCGTGTTCGACCGCGTTCGAGAGGAGGTTCTCCAGCAACTGCGAGAGCCGGTCGCGGTCGGCCACCACCGTCGGGAGCGGCCCGTCGAGGACGAGTTCGGCCCCCGCCCCCTCGACGCTGCCCCACGCCACCTCGGCGGCGTCGCCGAGCGAGACCGCACCGGTCTCGCCCAGTCGCCGGCCCTGCCGCGCGAGTTCGAGTAGCCCCTCGATGAGACCGCGCATCCGCTCGTGTGAACGCTCGACGGCGTCGAAGTGCTCGTCCGCACCCGTCTCGCGGGCGAGTTCCAGCCGTCCCTCGGCGACGTTCAGCGGGTTGCGCAGGTCGTGGCTGACGACGCCCGCGAACTCCTCGAGGCGCTCGTTCTGTCGCTCCAGCTCCCGCTCTCGCTCCTTGCGCTCGGTGATGTCTGTGTAGATGGCGTACCCGACCGTGGCGTCCTCGTCCTCGCCGACGACGACGCCGCGTCGGTAGGGGACGACGTGGAGGATGAAGTCCCGGAGGCCGTCGGCGGTGACGCGCCGGACCTCGCCGTGGAGTCCCTCGCCCTCCAGGATGCGGTCGTTGTACTCGGCGGCCGCCGCGCGGTCGCTGGGGGGGACGATGAACTGGTCGAGCGACTGCCCAAGGAGCCGTGCCTCCTCGTAGCCGAACGTCTCCTCGAACGCCGGATTCACCGCCTCGACGACCGGTTCGTCCCCGTCGTAGCGGACCCGGACGGTGGGGTCGGGGATGTTCTCGAACAGCGCGGCGAGACGGTCGCGCTCTGCCTCCAGGTCGCTCTCGCGGACCGCCCGGTCCAGCGCGACCCCGGCGTTCCCCGCGAGGACCGCCGCGAGCTGGCGGTCGGTCTCGCTGAACGCGTCGGGGCTCAGCGCGCCGATGCTGAGCGTGCCGTGGCTCCCCAGCGGGTAGTAGAGCGCCGAGCGGACGGGCTCGGCGGGGCTCGTCGCGCGGCCGTCCGTCCGGGTGTCCTGGACGTACACCGGCTCGCCGGTCCGGAACGCCAGCGCGGGGTAGCCGTCGGCCCCACCCTCGGTCGCGTCGTCGGTCACGTCGTACACCGGCCGCTCGCCGAGGTGGTTCTGGGTCTCGTCGGTGGTCGCCAGCGGGACGAGCACCTCGCGGGCCGTGTCGCAGATGCGGACGCCGGTGATGGGGTAGCCGAGCACCTCGCGGGTGGCGTCGGCCGTCGCGCGGGCCACTGCCGCCACGCTTCGTGCGCCGACCAGTTCGCGGGTGGAGTCGTGGAGCGCCCGCAACCGCGACTGCTCGTCGACCGTCTCCCCCGCCGGGACGATGAACCCCTCGACGGCCGTCGGGTCGTCCAGCGGCACCCCGCGGCCGTAGTTCGACACCTGACGGATCTCGCCGGTCCCGGTGCGGATGCGGTAGCGCAACTCGAACGGTTCGGCGGCCTCGAGGGCGTCACCGACGGCCTCGGTCACCCACTCCGTGTCGTCCTCGTGGACGAGGTCACGCCACGTCATCTCGCCGTCGGTGAACCGGTCGGGCGGGAACCCGGTGAGGGACTCGACCCGTCCCTCGAGACTCTCGGTCCGGTCGTCCTCGACGCGGGTCCGGTAGACGAGCCCGGGGAGGTCCTCGACGAGCGCGCGGAGCATCCGCTCGTTCGCGTCGAGCCTGTGTTCGGTGCGACGTTCGGCCACCGCCCGCTCGACCCGGTTGGCGAGCACCTCGAACTGGGGGGTGCCCCGTTCCTTGCGGAGGTAGTCGGTGACGCCGGCGGCGATGGCGTCGCTGGCGATCTCCTCGCTCCCCTCGCCCGTGAACAGCACGAACGGGAGGTCCGGGGAGCGCGTCCTGACCTCCTGGAGGAACTCGAGGCCGTCCATCTCCGGCATCTGGTAGTCGCTCACGACGCAGTCGAACGACTCCGTCTCGAGCAACCGGAGTCCCTCGGCGGCCGACTCGGCCGTCGTCACCGACAGGCCGTGTTGGTCGAGGAACGCCGCTGCGAGGTCCAGCAACGCCGCATCGTCGTCGACGTGGAGGACCCGCGTCTGCCTCATCTTCCGCACGTAACCCGTCCGGCGTCATAAACGCCGTGGCGTCGTCCGACGGGCGGCACGCGACTCGTCTCGCCGATTGATTTATGTACCACCAGTCGTCACCCCCGCTCGGGGACCGTGACGACGGCCCCCGACCGCGAGACGCCGGCGACACCTGGGCGCGGACGCTGCGCGGGTGGACGGTGCCCCCACCCGCCACCGTACGGTTTTAGTGTCCCTCACCCCCCTGTCGGCTGTGCAGCGTGCCGTCACCTTCGACCTGTTCGGTACCCTCGTCGTGGCCACCCGGCCGGCCGACCCCGCCGCGGCGGTAGCCGCGGAACTCGCCGCCCGCGACGTGACCATCCCCGACGACTGGGCCGCAGCCTACCGTGAGGTCCACGTCGACGCCCCCGAGGGCGCCGAGGTCCCGCTCCCGGCACACGTCGCGGCCGCCCTGCGCTCGCGCGGCGTCGTCCCGCGAGGGAACGCGGCCCGCCGAGCGGTCGTGGCGGCCTTCGACCCCGAGGTGACGGTCCGCGAGGGCGCGCACGAGGCCGTCGCGGCCGCCGCCGAGCACGGCCCGGTCGGCGTGCTGTCGAACTGCTCGGCGCCGGAGGTCGTCCGCCGGACACTCCTGCGCGCCGACCTCCGGGGCGCGTTCGACGTGACGGTCACGAGCGTGGGCTGTGGCTGGCGGAAACCCCACCCCGCGGCGTTCGAGTCCGTCGCCGAGCGCCTCGGGGTATCCCCGGCGGATCTGGTCCACGTCGGCGACGACCCGGCGACCGACGGCGGCGTCACCGAGGTCGGCGGCCGGTTCGTCGACGTGGGCGAGACGCCGCTGTCGGCGCTCCCGGCGTGGTTCGACCGGCCGCCGGCCGACGGGTGAGTCGCGTTCACGTCTCCCAGGCAGATGGGTCGACCACGGGAAACGGCTTTACCACAGGCCGTCTGAGTCGGTGCCATGCGGGAGTTCACCTTCGACCTCCAGTACGAGCCGTGGGTCGACGGGTTGGCGGGGCTCTTCGTGGAGCACGAGGACCTGCTCGTGCGGTCGCTGAACGCGCCCGCGAACGGCTGGTACTGGCGGCTCGCGCGCGCGACCGGTCCCGCCGACGCGCTCGAGGGGCTCGAGGGACTCCGTACCGAGGACGACGTCTCGGCCGCACAACTCGACGTCGACGCCGCCCTCACCATCCACCACGACGTCATCGAGCGTGCGGCTCGCCGCCGCGTCTTCTACTCGTTCGTCCAGGACCCCGGCGGGCAGACCGTCCACGGCCTCATCGCCCAGCGGTTCCAGCCGGGGGTCGTCGTCGAGACGGTCCGGCAGGGTGACAGCCAGCACTGGCGGCTGCTCCTCCGGCCGGGCGAGACGGTCGGCGAGTTCCACGACGAACTCGTCGACAGACTGCGCGAGGGGGTCACGTTCCGGATGGGGGCGATACGCGACGCGACGATGTGGCGCGAGCAGGCCGACCCCGGCGACCTGCCCGAGGAACAGCGCCGCGCGGTCCGGGCGGCGGTGAAGGCGGGGTACTACGAGTCGCCGCGCGCCGCCACCCTCGACGAGATCGCCGCGCACCTCGGCATCCCACGTTCGACGCTCTCCTACCGCCTCCGGAAGGCCGAGGCCCACCTCGCCCGCGCGTTCGCCACCACGGACGGGCAGGACATCGAGTGAGATTCGCGGGCCGGTAGCGTCTCACAGTCAGACGAAGAGCGGACGCGATAGGACGGTCGCAAGACGCGAGTAAGACACGAACGGACAAAGCCTATTACGGAGCCGTCACGCGATTCTGGTGGAGGATCGGGGACACACGCTCCTCCCCTCGTGGTGGGGGTCACACGCCCCCGACGGGAGGCACACTATCCCCTTCGGACACCGCCGGAAGGCGGGCTCGTTCTAGAAGGCCTCGGGCGCCGAGCCACCGCTGGCGCGAGCGGCGACCACGTCGTCGATGCGCAGCAGCAGTTCGACGCACTCCGTCGCCCCCTCGACCGCCTGTAGCTTCACGGCGAGCGGCTCGACCACCTCGAGGTCGTACATGTCGCTGACCTCGCCGGTGTAGGCGTCGAGACCGGCGGCGGTCTCGCCGCGCTCGTGGGCGGCCCGGAGCGCGACGACGCTGTCGATGGGGTCGAGGCCGGCGTTCTCGGCCAGCGTGCGGGGGATGACCTCGACGGCGTCGGCGAACGCCTCGACCGCGAGTTGCTCGCGCCCGGCGACGCCGCTCGCGAACTCGCGGAGCCCGCGTGCCAGTTCGACCTCGGGGGCGCCGCCACCGGGCAGGACGAGGTCGTCGCGCATCGCGACCCGGACCACGCCGAGGGCGTCCTCGACGGCCCGCTCGACCTCGCCAACGACGTGCTCGGTGCCACCGCGCAGGAGGATGGTGACGCTGGCGGGTTCGGCACACTCCTCGACGAAGACGAACGTGTCGTCGCCGACGTCGCGTTCCTCGACGAGGCCGGCCGCGCCGAGGTCCTCGGGGGTGAGGTCGCTCACGCTAGAGACGCGCTTGGCACCGGTCGCGCGGGCGAGCGCCCGCATCTCGCCGTCCTTCGCGCGCTGGACGACGAACACGCCGGCCTTCGCGAGGAAGCCCGCGACGAGGTCGTCGACCTTCTTGCGGGTGACCAGCACGTTCGCGCCGGCGTCGGTGACCGCGGCGGCCATCGCGCGGAGTTCGGACTCCTCGTGGGCGAGGAACGCCTCCAGTTGCTCGGTCGTCGAGAGGTCGACGTGGGCGTCGACCTCCGTCCCGCGGACCTCGACGGGGGCGTCGACGAGGGCGACGCGGGCGTCCCCGACGCGTCGGGGCATCGTCTCGCGCATCCGCTCTTTCGAGAGGACCACGCCCTCGACGAGGCTGGCGTCGTCGACGCTGGCGCCGACGACCGTCTCGATAGCGACGTTCTCGAGGTCGACCTCGCCGTCGGCGTCACGCACGGCCTCGACCGCCCGGAACACGAGGTCGGCGAGGTGCTCCTTCGCGGCCTCGGGTCCCTTGCCCGTCATCGCGGTCCGGGCGGCCTCGAGGACGCGCCCCTCGTCGGCGGGCGTCGCCATCCCCTCGAGGATGGACCGGGCCTCGGCGGCGGCGAACCGGTAGCCGTTGGCGACGACGGTCGGGTGGACGTCGTTCTCGAGGAGGTCCTCGGCGCGCGAGAGGAGTTCACCGGCGAGGACGACGGCGGTGGTGGTGCCGTCGCCCGTCTCGGCCTCCTGTGTCTCGGCGACCTCGACCATCATCTGGGCGGCGGGGTGTTCGACGTCCATCTCGGTGAGGATGGTCGCCCCGTCGTTCGTCACGACGACGTTCCCACTCGCGTCGACGAGCATCTTGTCCATCCCCTTCGGCCCGAGGGTGGTGCGGACGGCGCTGGATACGGCGCGACCGGCGAGGATGTTCCACCGCTGGGCGTCCCGCCCGGAGGTCCGGCGGGTGTTCTCGCTCAGGATGTAGATGGGCTGGTCGTACAGGTACATAATCGGAGCTAGGAACGGTCGGAACGGAGATAACTATAGCGTGAGTCGGCGTGTCAGTGGCTTTACGTACGGTTCAGGCGGGTCGGGCCGTGCCGGGGTCGGACTCGACCTCGGCCTCGTCGGTCGGCGCCGACTCGACGTCGTCCGCCTCGTCCTCGCCATCGAGTGTCTCCGCCCGCGCGGCCCGGATCTCCGCCTCCACGGCCTCGCGGCCCTTCTCGAACTCACCCATCGCCTGCCCGGACGAGCGGGCGAGTTTCGGGAGGCGGTCGGCGCCGAACAGGAGCACCACCAGCAGGAGGATGACCAGCAGTTCCGGCCCACCGGGGATACCGACGAACGTGTAGACGTGTGGGTGCATACCGACGGAAGCGGAGGCGACGAGCGGATATCAACGTATCACTGGCGGACGACAGAACACGGCGAGGGGGGCGCCGCTCGGGAACAACGCCTATTAGACACGACGACGACCCCCGAACCGTGACGGTCCTCATCGTTGGCGCAGCCGTAGAAGGGGGTCCCCTCGACACCGTGGTCGCCACCGTGGGGGCCGACCGCGAGGTCCGCCGGGCCACGTCGCTCGCGGCGGTCCGGGAGGCTCTCCCGGACTGTTCGGCCGTCGTGGTCGGGGCCTCGGCCTCGGCGTCGGCGGTCCGCGAGACGGTCCGGAGCGGCGTCTACTGCGACCCGACCACACCCGTCGTCCGACTGGTGAGCGACCCGGACGAGTCGGCGGAGGCCGACGACTACGACGGTACCGTCCCGGCGGACTCGCCCGAGGCGGTGCTCGAGGTGCTCCGTGCCATCGAGCGGACCGACGACTACCGCGACGCCGTCGAGGACCTCTACGAGGCGTGCCGCGCGAACGCTCGGGGGGAGGACGTCGACGGGGCGGACCTGGCGGCCGCGTTCGAACGCGCCGACCGGGCGTTCGAGTCGCTACCCGAGGTGGCCGGGTGGACGCCCTACGGGCGCGTCTTCGCCGACGCGGCGGCCGACCGACCGGCGGGTGACGACGAGGCAGCGGACGAGAGAGACGAGACAGAGGAGGACTAGAGCAGGCCGAACGGGTCGTAGAGGGTGAGCGCCACCCCCCCGTAGAAGGCGACGTTGAGGAGCAGCGCCAGGCCACCGATCTTGAACAGGAACGTCAGGTAGGTCTGGTGCCCGAGCCACTCGCCCAGACTCCGGGGGGAGGAGGCGGGTGAGACCACGCCGACGGCCCGCTCCGAGTCCATCGGCCCGACCGGCTCCTCGGTCCCGACCGGTCCGTCGGCGGCCACCGTCGCCTCGGGGGAAGGCGTGCGCTCGGGCGACTGGTCCCCCCGACGCGTGGCGCTCGTCGGGCCGGCCGTGGTCCGTGTCGACGACTCGGCCGGGCTCTCGTCTGCCGAGGGTTCGGGCGTGTGCCCCCCGCTCCGGAATTGCTCGCAGGTGTGGTGGGGGAGTTCGTGGCGCTGGCAGAACCGCCGCTCGCAGTGCCGACAGGTGAACAGGAGTTCGTCGTCGGCGCCACAGGCGGCGCACGCCCCGGTCATACGTCCGTGGGTTCGGGTGGAGACACAAGAAACTATCTCGAGAAACGGAGCGTTAGTCGCCGACTTCCGGAGTCCGAGGACGCCCCGAGCCCCTCGTAGACGAGCCGAGGCGGGCCGCTCGGTCCCGAAGCGGGCACGGCCCTCCGGTACGGCCAGACCTATGAACACCCCACGCACAGGCCGGGACATGAGTGACCCGGAGACGGTCCACGAGAACATCGGGAACCGGAAACTGAAGGAGATCTACCGGAAGGGGATGCTGGAGGGCGAGGCGCCGGACCTGCCGGTTTCGTTCGAGGACATCCGCGAGGCGGCGTGGGAGAACATGAGCGAGGAGGGCCGCGCGTACGTCCACGGGGGGTCCGGGGGCGAGGAGACGTTCGAGCGGAACAAGGACTTCTCGAAGTGGCGCATCGTCCCGCGGATGCTGCGTGGGGTGGCCGAGCGCGACCTCTCGGTCGAGTTCCTCGGCGAGGAGTACGACTGGCCGCTGCTGGTGACCCCGCTGGGGGTGCAGACGCTGCTCCACGACGACGCCGAACACGCCACCGCGCGGGCGGCGTCGGACCTGAACGTCCCGTTCATCCTCTCGTCGCTCTCCTCGACGCCGATGGAGGAGGTGGCCGAGGAGCTGGGTGACACGCCGAAGTGGTTCCAGTTCTACTGGTCCTCGAACCACGACATAGCGAAGTCGTTCCTCGACCGCGCTGAGGCGGCGGGCTACGACGCCATCGTCCTCACCGTCGACGCGCCGACGCTCGGGTGGCGCGAGCGACTGGTCGCGCGCGGGTACTACCCGTTCATGGCGGGTGAGGGCGTCGCGAACTACTTCTCGGACCCCGAGTTCCGCGCGGCGCTCGACGAGACGCCCGAGGAGGACCCCTCGGCGGCCGTCGACTACTTCCTCGACATCTTCGGTGACTCGTCGCTCCAGTGGGACGACCTGGAGTTCGTCTTCGAGAACACCGACCTGCCCGTGATAATCAAGGGCGTCCTACACCCCGAGGACGCGCGCCTCGCCATCGAACACGGGGCGGCCGCGGTGGACGTCTCCACACACGGCGGCCGACAGGTCGACGGCTCCATCTCGGCCATCGAGGCGCTCCCGGCCATCGTGGAGGAGGTGGACGGCGAGGTGCCCGTCTTCTTCGACTCGGGCGTGCGGCGCGCGAAGGACGCGTTCAAGGCGCTCGCGCTCGGTGCGGACAGCGTCTTCCTCGGCCGGCCGTGGGCCTACGGGCTGGCGATGGCCGGCGAACGCGGGGTCCGGCACGTGCTGGAGAACTTCCTCGCGGAGCTGGACCTCACGATGGGGCTGGCCGGCTGTGCGAGCGTCGACGAGGTGGACCGCTCCACCCTCAAGCACGAGACGGAACTGGAGCCGTAGGCGCCACCCACCACCGTTTCGCGTCGAACCGACACCGTCCACCCGGAGCGGCCGCGCGACGCGTCGCTCGGGAGCTGGTGAACACGAGAAGGCGCTGGCGTTATCGGAGGTCGGGGACCATCGGCGCGTCGAACTCCGGGTCGTCGAACGTCTTGCGGCCACGAGCGCGCCGCACGGCCACGGCGTCGCCCCCGTCGGTTCGGAGTTCGCGCGGCATCATCGGGACCATGGGTTCGATCTCATCCATCATCATTGTTCATCGGGTTCCACAGCGCGCCACTACATAAACCTACACGATTGTTCCTGAGAGTTCCGGCAAGGGTTGCCAGCGTTAGGCGCCCAAGGTTTAAATTCGGGTGGGCGGCACGACGAATTAAGAGATGGTTGAGGCGCTCGCCGTCGCCAGCGGCAAGGGCGGCACCGGGAAGACGACGAGTACGCTCGCGCTCGGGATGGCGTTAGCGACGGACTACGACGTGACGGTCATCGACGCGGACACGGGGATGGCGAACCTGCTGTTCCACGCGGGACTGGACGACGTGGAGACGACACTCCACGACGTGCTCATCGAGGGCGGGGCCGCGGTCCGCGAGGCGACCTACGACCGGTTCGGGATGCGGGTCGTCCCCTGCGGGACCAGCCTCGCGGCGTTCGAGGCGGCCGACCCCGAGCGCCTGCGCGCCGCGGTGGCGGACCTCGCGAGCGACACCGACGTACTCCTGCTCGACTCCCCGGCCGCCCTCGGGTCGAAGTCCGCGGTGCTGCCGGTCGTCCTCGCCGACCGCGTGGTGGTCGTCCTCCAGCCCACGATCCCGGCGCTCTCGGACGGCCTGAAGGTCCAGGAGTACGCCACCTCCTACGGGACGGGGACGGCGGGTGTCGTCTTCAACCGCGTGCGCGAGGACGAACCCATCGAGCGTATCGCCGACCGCGCGGGCGAGTACTTCGAGGGACCGACGCTCGCCGCCGTCCCCGAGAGCGACGCCGCCCGTGGCGCTCGCCGGGCCGGCCTCCCCCTGCTCGAACACGCCCCCGAGAGCGACGCCGCCCGCGCGTTCCGGGACGCCGCGCGAGCCCTCGACGTCCGAGCGGGCGACTCCGACGCGGTGGCCGACCGGTTCCGCCACGCCGTCATCCCCCAGCCGCCGTGACGATGGACGTCCCGCCGGGGCGACTGGTCCGCTCGCGCGTGCAGTGCGACGCCAGCGCGGTGCTCCGCGAGGCGCTGGACACGAGCCTGACGGGGTACGCCGCGCTCGAACCGCGCGACGCGCTGCTCGGCGGTGGCGGCCGCGGCCTGCTGGTCTTCCGCGACGGCGTCCCGACGATGGCGTACCACCCCGACTCCGGGGCGGGCGGGGCGGCGGCGCTGGCGAAACTCGCGGGGCCGGGGCCCTGTCGCGCGGAACTCCACGCCGTCGACGCGGCGGCGCTCCCCGACGCCGACGGTGCGGCCGAGTTCCGCGTGCCGCCGGGGATGCCGGCCGAGCGACTCGCCGGTGCGCCCGAACTGGCCGCCCGCGCCCGGCGGCTGGCGACCGAGGAGGCACCCGAGACGGACTCGGCCGTCCTGGCGTTCCTCGAGGACGAACGGAAGGTCGAGGCGATACGCGAGAACGCGCGAGAAGAGGCCGAACGGCGCGCCGAGGAGTGGGGCTTCGACGACGCGCTAGCCGAGTAGCCCGGCGAGCCACGCCGGGACGGGCGCGCTACCGGGGTCGAACAGGCCGTCGCCGACGAGACTCGCCAGCGGCAGGCCGTACGCGAGGACGACCAGCAGCACCGCGATGCCGGCCCAGAGCCAGAGGTTGTCGAGCACCTTCGGGCTCGCTTCGGGCCCCGAGAGCGCCGCGGGCAGTTCGCTGTTGACCGTCAGCCGCCCGCCCTTCGGGTTCATGTAGGTGTCCCACATCACCGCGAGGAACATCAGCAGCGAGACGAACAGCAGGACGCCTCCCAGTGCGATCTGGATGCGCATCTCGGCGTAGCTCCCGTAGGCCGAGACGTACTCGAACCCCTCGTACTGCGGGACGGCGGTCCGGCGCGGGACGCCCGCGAGGCCGGCGCGGTGCATCGCGTTCGACATCAGCACCATCCCGATGAACCAGACGAACGGCTGGGCCGAGGCCCACGAGCGCAGGCCGAGCGGCCGGCCGGTCACCTGCGGCACCAGCCAGTAGGAGATGCCCATGAACGTCAGGGCCGCCGCGGTCCCCACGGTGAGGTGGAAGTGGCCGGGCACCCAGAGCGTGTTGTGGACGAGGTAGTTGATGTTCATGCCGGCGTTGATCATGCCGGAGAAGCCGCCGGCGGCGAACATCAGGCCGGCGAGCGCACTCGCCGAGAACGCCGGGTTGTCCCACGGCAGCGCCTTCAGCCAGCCGAGCAGGCCGGTCCCGCCGCGCTGGCGCGCGCCGTGCTCGATGCTGGCGACGACGGTGAACGCCGTCAGCAGCGACGGCAGCAGGAGGAACATCGTGTTCGTCATCGCGACGAACTTGAAGCCCTCCGGGATGCCGGGGTCGACGTACTGGTGGTGGAAGCCGACCGGGGTCGACAGCAACAGGAACAGCACGAACACGATGCGTGCCAGTCCGTCGCTGAACAGCCGCCCGCCGGCCAGTTTCGGCAGGATGGTGTACCAGACGAGGTACGCCGGCATCAGCCAGAAGTAGACGACCGGGTGGCCGAAGAACCAGAACAGCGTCCGGGTCAGCAGCGGGTCGACCTGCGAGATGAGCCCCAGCGACCACGGGATGAGGAAGAACACCACCTCGACGGCGACACCCATCGTGGCGATGAACCACATCAGCATCGTCACCAGCACCATGAACGTCCGGAGCGGGATGCGCGCGTCGGCGTTGTCCTGCCGCCACGAGAAGAACGTCCGGAAGTAGTTGATGCCGGCGACCCACGAGCCGACGATGATGAGCGCCGCCCCGATGTAGAAGATGGGGTGGGCCGCCAGTGGTGCGTAGAACGTGAACAGCACGTCCGCACTCACCGGGACGAGGTCCGTCAGCCCGCCGAGGATGGCGGTACCCGCCAGGAGCGTCCCGAGCAGCATCAGGCGGAACCAGAGCTTCGTCGTCCACTCGCTGGCGACGGGCGTATCGAGGCTGTCGGTCACCGCCCAGAGGAACAACCCGGCGATGAAGAACGTCGTGAACACCAGCACCAGGAGCACGCCGTGGCCGGTGAGGATGGTGTAGTAGTCCTGGTTGGCGATGAAGCCGCGGTAGATGCCGGTCCGGTGGAGCGCCTGGATGACGCCGAACAGACCGCCCGCGCCGAGTGCGAGGAACGCCACCGCGAAGCAGTAGCGGACCATCCGCGACTCGAAGGGGTAGCGCTCGACGAACGCCAGTCGCCCCTCGGTGTCCGTGGCGGTCTCGGTCCCGGTTCGCGTCGGAGTCTCGTCGGCGTACGCCATCAGTTCTCACCCCCGTCGGCGTCGGCGTCCTCGTCGGTCAGGTCCGCGACGCCGCTATCGGTCCCCTCGATGGAGAACTCGGACTGGGGCACCACCTCGATGGTGCCGGCCATCTCGTGGTGGGCGGCCCCGCAGTACTCGTGACAGACCAGCCCGTAGGTCTGCGGGTCGTCGAACTCGACGGTGATCTTCGAGACCTGTCCGGGGATGGCCATCGTGTTCACGTTCGTCCCGGTGATGCTGAACCCGTGGATGACGTCGGCCGAGGCGACGTGGAACGTCACGGTGCTGTCGGCCGGGAGCGTGATGGGTTCGTTCGTCCCCGGTCGGAAGATGAACTGCTGGGCGACGACGTAGACGTCGTACTCGTTCTCTCCGACCTGGCGGACGCCGGGGTCGGAGAACTGTTCGTGCTCGCCGAGCGCGCTCGAGTCGATGGTGCCGCCACTGTCGCTGATCATCGCCACACCGGGGCCGACGGCGCCGTAGGTGATGGTGGCGATGAGGCCGACGATGAGCAGCAGTGCGAAGCCGAGCCACGCTTTCTCGAATCTGTGTATCTCCATTGTATATCAGCCGATGACGGTAGGACCGTTGTTCAGGAACTCGACGAAGTACATGAACACCCACATCACCACGAGGATGAGGAAGTACCCCGCGATGAGCGTCGCCGTGCCCACCGGGTCGTACTCGTCGTGCGTCAGTTCGTGTGCCGACGTCTCGAAGCCGGTCTCGGTCGCCGGGTCCGCCTCCGGGGCCCGGTAGGACCGGCGGTTGGCGTAGACGTAGAGCAGACCGGCGACGACCGGGAGGGTCATCAGTCCGAGGACCGCGCCGAACGCGCCGAACACGCGGTTGGCGAACGCCTCGTCGACACCTCCCTCCTCGGCCGCGGGGCCACCGACGTTCCCGACGGCGACGGCACCCTTCATGCCGAGCGCGCGGTGTGGTTGGCAGTAGTAGGTCGTCACACCCTCCTCCTCGAAGGTGTGTTCGAAGGTGAAGCCGGCCTCGGCGGTCAGTTCCGAGCCGAGTTCCTCACCCTCCTCGGTGAGGACGTTGTGTTGACCGCCCTCGCCGGTCCACTCGAAGACGACGGTGGTGCCGGGGTCGACGCGGATGGCGGCCGGGCCGAACGCGAACGCGCCACCGTTGCCCTGCGCGCCGACGTCGACGGTGACCTCGCTCTGTCCCCGCAGGTCGACGGTCCCGTCGTAGTTGTCGACGTCCGAGAACCAGTCGCCGTAGTCGGGTTCACCCAGCTGGACGGGACCGGCTCCCTGGTCGCCGACGACGACGGCACCCTTCATCCCGAGCGAGCGGTGGGGTGCGCAGTAGTACGTCGTGATACCCTCCTCCTCGAAGGTGTGTTCGAAGGTGAAGCCAGCCTCGGCGGTCAGCTCCGATTCGAGCGAGACGCCCTCCTCGGTGAGGACGTTGTGTTGACCGCCCTCGCCGGTCCACTCGAAGACGACGGTGGTGCCGGGGTCGACGCGGATGGCGGCCGGGCCGAACGCGAACGCGCCACCGTTGCCCTGCGCGCCGACGTCGACGGTGACCTCGCTCTGGCCGCGCGCGTCGACGACGCCGTCGTAGTTGTCGACGTCGTCGAACCAGCCGCCGAAGTCGACGCCGTCCTCCTGTGCGCTCGCGGTTCCCGCGGCGGCCAGCCCCGCTGCAGCCACGGTGCCGCCGAGGAAGGCCCGCCTCGTCGGGCCGGTCCGTCCGGTCGGTTCGCCCGACCGGCGCTCCGTCACGGTCGCCACCTCCGCCAGTGAGCGGTGGCAATCACCGTCACGGCTCCGGATTTTCGAGAGTCCATGTCCGGTCACCCGGAACAAGAGGAGAAAAAATGGGCAACACGTTCCCAGTTACTGGGAATGAACGCTGTAGTCGTCCCACCCGGTGACAGAGTTCTCCCATGGACTCCCTCGAGACGACACTCGTCCAGGAGGAGGGGGCCGTCGAGGAGTTCGACGGCGACCCGACCGTGGTGTTCGACGCGCTCGCCGACGACACCTGTCGGCGACTGCTGATCGCCACGGAGTCACCACGGACGGCCGCCGAACTCCGCGACGACCTGTCCCTGCCCTCCTCGACCCTGTACCGGAAGTTGAACCGACTGCTCGACGCCGGCCTCGTCCGCGAGGTGGAGCAGACCCCGACCGGCGGGAACCCCGCCCACCGGTACCAGCGGACCGTCGCCAGCGTCGACGTCCGCCTCTCGCCCGGTGACCTGCCGAAACTCTGGGTCCGGTACGGCTAGCCCGCCGCTCGTTCCCAGACTCTGGGACGAAGTGCGCGCTCTTTAGTCGGTCAGGTCACACCGTTCACGTATGCGCATTAGTCCGGCCGCCCTCGCCGTCGTCTCGCTGCTCGCGCTCCCCTCGGCGGCGGTGTTCCTGCTCGATCGCATGGAACTGTTCGTCGCCGTGGCGCTCCTGAACGTCGTGCTCATCACCGCCAGCGTCTACCTGATGTTCGGCGGCCGCGAGGCGGAGACGGAGACCCACTCGCACGCCGAGCACGCCTGAACACGCGATGGTCACCGGCATCGCGAGTGATCCCGGACTCATCGTCTTCCTCGCCATCGGCGTCCTCGGCGGTGCCCACTGTCTCGGGATGTGTGGGCCACTGGTGACGCTCTACGCCGACCGGATGGGTGGGGCGGCGACCGACGGGGGCCACCCGACCGCCACCCGGACCGCCGACCGGGGGATGACGTTCCGCGAACTCCGCCAGCACCTGCTGTTCAACCTCGGGCGCACCCTCTCGTACGCCACCATCGGCGCCCTGCTCGGGGCCGTCGGGATGGTGGTCTACGACGCGGCCGCCCTCGCGGCCGTCGCCCGTCCCGTCCGCGGCGTCGCGGGCGTCCTCACCGGCGTCGCTATCGCCGTCGCCGGCGTCGCCTACGTCCGGGGCGGCACCGCCGCCGGCCACCTCCCCGTCGGCAGCGTGTTCGGTCGCGTGACCGGTGCCCTGACCGAGCGGGTCGACCGCTGGGTCCGTGGCCCCCGTATCCTCGCGCTGGGCGCCGTCCACGGCCTGCTCCCGTGTCCCATCCTCTACCCCGCGTTCCTCTACGCGCTGGCGGTGGGGTCGCCGCTCCGCGGTGGCCTCTCGCTCGCCGTGCTCGGGCTCGGCACCGTGCCCACCCTGCTGGCCTACGGGACGGTGTTCCAGTCGCTCGACGCGGGGACCCGCCAGTCGCTCCACCGCGTCCTCGGCGCCCTGTTCCTCGTCCTCGCGTACGTCCCGCTCTCGATGGGACTGAACCACCTCGGGATCCCCGCGCCGATGTTCGGCATCCCGGTCTACCAGCCGCTATGACCGCGACGCCCGCCACCGCCGACCCGGCGACCGACCCGGACGAGGGGTGTTCGCTCTGTGGCCTCCCCACGCCGGACCCGCCCGTCACCGAAGCCGACGTGGACGGGGCGTTCTGCTGCCGGGGCTGTCTGGAGGTGGCCCGGACCCTCGACGACGCCGAGTCAGTCGAGGACGTGGACCGCGGCCCGGACGCCGAGTCCGTCGAGGGCGACGAGGCGTTCCTCGCCGTCGACGGGATGCACTGTGCCACCTGCGAGGCGTTCGTCGAGCACCGCGCGACCCGCCACGAGGGGGTCCGGGCGGTCGAGGCCTCCTACGCCTCCGGCCTCGTGCGGGTGGTCTACGACGAGGCCGAGCTCGCGGCCGACGCGCTCACCGACCTGCTCTCGGGGACGGGCTACACCGCCCGTTCCGTGGAGGACGGCCCCGGTACCGACCGGACCGAGGAGGTGGGCCGCCTGCTCGTCGGCGGCTTCTTCGGGATGATGGTGATGTGCTGGTACGTGCTGTTCCTCTACCCGACGTACCTCGGCTTCGACTCGGTGCTGTTCGACGTCCGGAGCACCTCCGGGCAGTACCTGCTCTGGAACGTCGCGGTGTTCGCGGGGGTCGTCTTCGGCTACACCGGCTACCCCATCCTGCGCGGGGCGTACGTCTCGCTCAGCGCCGGCCGACCGAACATGGACCTGCTCGTCGCGCTCGCGGCGACGACGGCGTTCGTCTACTCGACGGGCGTCCTGCTGACCGGGGGCGCCGACGTCTACTACGACGTGACCGTCGCCATCGTGCTGGTCGTCTCCATCGGGGGCTACTACGAGTCGAAGGTGCGCGAGCGCGCGGCGGGCCACCTCACCGACCTGACCGAGGAACGGGTGCGCGAGGCGCGCCGCCGGACCGCCTCGGGGGTGGAGACGGTCGACGTCGACGCCCTCGAACCGGGTGACGAGGTGCTCGTCCGCGCCGGCGAACGGGTCCCCGTCGACGGCACCGTGGTGGAGGGGCCGGCGGCCGTCGACGAGTCGCTCGTCACCGGCGAGTCGCTCCCGGTCCGCAAGCGCCCGGGCGACGACGTGGTCGGCGGCGGACGGGTCAGCGACGGTGCGCTCGTCGTCGCGGTCGGTCCCGAGGCCACCTCGACGGCCGACCGGCTCGTCTCGACGCTCTGGTCGGTCCAGTCCTCACGGCCGGGCGCCCAGCGCCTCGCCGACCGCCTCGCGGCCGTGTTCGTCCCCCTCGTCCTCGTGGTGGCCGCGGGGACGTTCGCCGGTGGCCTCCTCCTCGGTGCCGGGCCGACCGAGGCGTTCCTCTCGGCGCTCGCCGTGCTGGTCGTCTCCTGTCCGTGTGCGCTCGGGCTCGCCACGCCGCTCGCCGTCGCCAGCGGCGTCCGCGAGGCGCTCGAACGCGGGGTCGTCGTCACGAACGGCGAGGTGTTCGAGCGGGCGGCCGAGACGGACACGGTGGTCCTCGACAAGACGGGGACGCTCACGACGGGCGCGATGGCTGTCACCGACGTGGTGGCTCCCGACACGCCCCGCGAGGCGGTACTGGCCCGCGCGGCGGCCGTCGAGCAGTTCGCCGACCACCCCGTCGCCGGGGCCGTCCTCGCCGCTGCGCCCGCCCCCGAGACTGCCGGGGCGGCGAGCGAGTTCGAGACCCACCCCGGCCGCGGCGTGAGCGCGACCGTCGACGGCGAGCGGATCGTCGTCGGTCGCGGCTCCCTGTTCGACGAGCGGGGCTGGTCGGTCCCCGACGCGCTCGCCCGGCGGGCCGCGGCCGCGAGCGAGGCGGGACAGGTCCCCTCGCTCGTCGGCTGGGACGGCACCGCCCGCGGCCTCGTCGTCGCTGGCGACCGGGCCCGTGAGGGGTGGGGGTCGACCGTCTCGGAACTCGCCAGCGAGGGCCGGCGCGTCGTGGTCCTGACCGGCGACGGCGAGGCGGCCGCCCGCCCCTTCCGCGAGCACCCCGACGTGAGCGAGGTGTTCGCGGGCGTCCCGCCCGAGGGGAAGGCCGCCGTGGTCGAGCGTCTCCGGGCCGACGGGACCGTGGCGATGGTCGGCGACGGGTCGAACGACGCGCCTGCGCTCGCGGCGGCGGACCTCGGTATCGCGCTGGAGTCGGGCACCCGGCTCGCCGCGGACGCGGCCGACGTGGTGGTGACGACGGGCGACCTCGGGACGGTCCCCTCGGTGTTCGAGTTGACCCGAGCGGCCCGGCGCCGGGTCCGTGAGAACCTCGCGTGGGCGTTCGTCTACAACGCGGTCGCGGTGCCGCTGGCGGTGCTCGGTCTCATCAACCCCCTGTTCGCCGCCGTCGCGATGGCGGCCTCGTCGCTGCTCGTGGTGGCGAACTCGGCCCGGTCGATGGGTGACGGCGAGCGACCGGCCCCCGTGGGGCGCCCGGAGGTGACCGGCGCGTGACGACGACCGAACCGGTCCGCGTCGGTCCCCTCTCGCTCCCCCGGCGCGCGGTGCTGGTGGTCGGGGTGCTCCTCGCGCTCGAACTCCTCCTCCTCGCGTGGTACCTCGGGACGACGACGGCGACGGTGTTCGCGCCGCGTTACCTGCTCTACCCGTTCGTCTGGGTGAACGTCGGGGTGCTGGCGGTGCTCGGCACGGCGCCCGTGACCGGCCCCTCACGCCGACGACTGCTCGCGGGCGTCGCCGCGACCGGCTACGCCGGCCTCCTGTTCGTCATCGACGGGAGTCTGGCGCTCGCGGCACGACCCCCCGCGACCGGGTTCCACGTGATGCCGCTCCCGCCGGGGTGGGGCCCGGCGCTGGCCTACGACGGGGCGACGCTCACGGTGACGCTGTTCCCCTACCGGGTGGTGGGGTACGCCGCGCTGGCGTACCTGCTCTACGCGACGCTCGTCGAGGCCTCGCGCGCGGCGCTCGGTGGCCTCCTCGGCCTCGCCTCCTGTGTCTCCTGTACGCTCCCCGTCCTCGCGGCGTTCGTCTCGGGCGTCGCCGGCGGGTCGGTGACGGCCGTCGCCACCGGTCTCTCCTACGACCTCTCGACGCTCGTGTTCGTCGCGAGCGTGGCGCTGCTGTCCTGGCGGCCGTTCGGACGGTAGAGGCAGTGAGGGGGCCGAGAAGCGGGGTCAGTCCTCGGTCGCGGTCGGTGCGCGCTCGCGGTCCGGGTCCCACTCGAACGCGGGGAGCGCCGCCTCGATCTCCGCGCGCTCGTCCTCGAGCCACTCGGGCAGCGTCAGGCGCTCGCCAAGCGACTCGGGGTCCTCGTCGACCGTGAAGCCGGGTTCCGGGGTGGCGAACTCGAACAGCACCCCGCCGGGTTCGCGGGCGTAGATGGCGGTGAAGTACTTTCGGTCGATGGGGTCGGTGGCGTTCAGCCCCGCTTCGCGCAGTTCGTCACGCAGGGCTTCCTGCTCGTCCGTGGCCACCTCGAACGCGACGTGGTGGACGGTGCCGACGCCCATCTGTCCGCGCGGGAGCGACGTCTCGACGAGGTCGACGACGGTGCCGAGGCGGTCGGCGCCGGTGTCGTAGCGGGTCCGGTCGCCCTCGCTGTCGACGCGGTCGAAGCCGACCAGTTCCAGTATCTCGGCGGTCGGGGCGGCGCCGGAGACGGCCAGCGTGACGCCGTAGAACCCACGGATCTGGTGTTCCATCGGGACCGGCCCCTCCATCCACGGCTCGCCGGGGCGCTCCCCGTCGTGGAAGACCAGTTCGGGACCGATGCCGTCTGGGTCGGCGAACTGGAGGACCGGCTGGGAGAACCGCTCGTGCTCGGAGTAGCGCACGCTCCGCGATTCGAGGCGGTCGCGCCAGTAGTCGTAGGAACTCTCGGGGACCGAGAAGGCCGTGAACTGGGTCTGGCCCGCCCCGAACTCGCCCCGTCGGCCGGTGTCGGTCCACGGGAAGAACGTCACGTTCGTCCCCGGCGTCCCGACGCCGTCGCCGTAGTAGAGGTGGTAGGTGTCCGTGTCGTCGTGGTTGACGGTCCGCTTGACGAGTCGCAAGCCGAGCGTGTCGACGTAGAACCCCGCGTTCCGCTCCGGGTCGCCACCGATGGCCGTGACGTGGTGGAGACCGGGTGTCGTGGTCATACTGGCACTGTACGCTACCCGACGGGATATACGTTCGGCGCGACCCACGACGGTGAAGCGGCTCGAGGCGGCCTACGAGAGCCCCAGTATCTCGCGGGCCTCCGCCGTCGTCGCCACCGGCCGGCCCAGCTCCTCGGCGACGCGGACGGTCCGCTCGACCAGCTGGGCGTTCGACTCGGCCGGCTCCCCGGACCGGTAGTAGACGTTGTCCTCCAGCCCCACGCGGACGTGCCCGCCCAGCAGGACGGCCATCGTCGTCAGCGGGAGCTGGTGGGGCCCGAACCCGAGGACGTTCCACGGGCTCCCCTCGGGCAACTGGTCCACGAGGTTCAGGAGGTTCCGGGGGTCCGGCGGGGTGAGCGTTCCGCCCCCGAAGATGAGGTTGACGTACGGCGCCTCGCTCACGAGGCCCGCCTCCACCAGCCGGAACGTCTCGTTGAGGTGGCCGTTGTTGAACACCTCCAGTTCTGGGACGATGCCCCGTTCGTCCATCTCGCGGGCGAGTTCGTCGATGGTGTGGCGGGTGTTCTCGCTCGTGAGGCGGTCGTACCGGTTGAGCGGACCCATATCGAGACTCGCCATCTCCGGGGCGGGGTCGGTCCGCAGCGAGTTCCGGCGCACCTCGAGCGGCGCGCCCGTCCCGCCCGTCGAGTTCTGGAGTATCACGTCGTCGGTGGCCTCGCGCACCGCGTCGTTGACCGCCTGGAAGCGGGCGGTGTCGAACGATCGCTCGCCGTTCGGCCGGCGCGCGTGGAGGTGCAGGACGCTCGCGCCCGCCGCCTCGCACGCGGCGGCCTGCTCGGCGATCTCCGCGGGCGACTCGGGGATGGCGGGGTTCGCCTCCTTCCCGTGGACGCCGCCGGTGAGCGCCGCCGTGACGACCACCGGGTCGCCCGCGAGGTACGACTCGTAGCCCGTGGCGCTCATTCGTACCACTCGCAGTCGCGTTCCGGGTCGAGGCCGTAGCGCGCGTTGCAGACGTCTGCCCGCATCGGCTGGACGAACGCGTCGACCACCGTGCAGTAGGCTCGCGCCGTCTCGAAGGCCCGCTCGCCCGCCTCGGTCCGGTACTCGAGGTGGCGGCAGGTGTCCCCGCCATCGGCGTCGTCGGTGTCGTCGGTCACACGCCCGCTTCGACGCGCGGTGTCGTAAGGCTAGCCCGCCGGCGTCGGCTCAGGGCGCCGGGAACGCCCGCTGGAGCGCCACCTCGGCGACGTTGCCCCCGTAGTCGGCGACCCGGGAGAGCGAGTCGACGGCGAGGCCGAGCGGCCCCGCGAGGTCGGGGTCGACGTCGCGAACCGCCGCGTCGAGGTCGCGCGCGAGTTCGCCGGTCCGGTCGTTGGCCGCACGGGCCTCGTTGGCGAGGCGGACCGCCCGGTCGGCGTCCGTCTCGAAGAACGCCCCCGTCGCCCCGTCAACGACGCCAGCGGCCGACTCGTGGAGTGCGGCCAGCGACTCGTCCACGGCGTCGGGCACCCACGTCGCGTCCTCGGTCAGGTGGGCCAGTTTCTCGGCGTGGTCGGCCACCCGCTCGTACTGGCGGACACACCGATGGTGGTCGAAACACGCCGTCTGGGTGAGGCCGGCCTCGGCGGCCACCTGCGGGTCGCGAAGCGAGGTGCGGAACGCCCGCTCGACCAGCGCCCGCAGGCGGTCCACGTCGTCGTCACGCTCTATCACGTCCTCGGCCAGCGGTCGGTCGCCCTCGCGGAGCGCCTCGACGGCGTCCGCGAGCATCGCCGTCGAGAGCCGGTGTGCCCGGACGGTGGCGTCCCGGACCGAGAGTTCGGACTGGTCGAGCAGGTCACGCAGGCGGATGGCCCCGCCCGTCTCCTCGACCACCTCGAACCCGACGAGGCGACGGGTCGCCCGGCGCACCGTCCGCCGGCGTTCGGCGGTCACGCGCGGCGCCTCGAGTGTCACCACGTCGAACCCGCCCACGTAGAGGGTGGTCACCGCCCGGACGAGCGCCTCGCCCTCCAGCCCCCGGACGTCGAGGACCACCTCGCTCGGGTCCCCCCCGGTCCGTGGCCGGACCAGGAGCGTGTCGTCCTCCTCGAACAGGGCCACGACGGTGCCGCCGCTCACGCCGTGCTCCGTCGCCCACCCCTTCGGTATCGACACCGTGTACGTGGACCCACCGGTCACCTGCACCTTCCGCGTCTCCATACGCGGCGTGGCGCGGGAGAGGCCCATAAAACGCGATACGAGGCGGTACGGAGCCGTCTCTCCGGCTCCCCACCTCTCCGGAGCGCTACCCGTGGCTCGTGTCCGCGGCCGGGGCACACCGGGAGTCTACGCGGCTCCAGCGCAGTGGAGCGAGGATCGTTTCGGCCCGAGCGCGGCCGCGTCGCTACCGCGCGAACTGCAAAAAGTGACGGGGCGAAGCGTGGTCGTCAGTGCGCGTACAGCCCGTGGACCTCCCGCGCGTGGGCGAGAAGCTCCTCCGTGGTGTCGAAACTCTCGCCGCAACTGCACTGGTGATGCGCCGATGGCGCGGGTTGGCGTGTCGCCATATCGATACCGTACAATTCATAGAATATAAGGATTTCCCGTCGTGGTTCGGACGGCTCTGTTCTGCTACGGACGTAGGCATGATCTCAGTTTTCGAGACGAGTGTTCACACGGATGGTGGGTGGGTGTGACGAACGTCCACACGGGTCAGATGTCGGCGAGGGCCGCCATCGTCTTGCGCTTGTCCGACTCGTCCATCCCCGAGACGAACCCGGCGCGCACCGCGTCTACCCCCTCCACGTCGAGGAACGAGCGGACCGTCTCGCGGACGTCCGCCGGCGTGCCGTAGGCGGCGACGGCGTCCAGCAGCTCGTCCGGGCAGGCGGCCGCCATCGCTGCGGTGTCGCGGTCCGCCCACGCGGCCCGGATGTCGTCGACGGCCTCCTCGAACCCCTGCTCGGCCACGTTCTTCCCGTAGAACGGGCCGTACGCGCCGACGAGGAACGCTACCATCGCGCGCGTGCTCTCTCTCGCTCGCGCCGGGTCGTCGCTGGCGAAACACCGGACGAGCGGCGACACGCGGATCTCGCTCGGGTCGCGACCACCCAGCTCCGCGCCGCGTTCGAGGTCGGTGAGGCGGTCACGCAGCCCGTCGGCGGTGAACAGCTGCGGGACCCAGCCGTCGGCGAACCGGCCGGTCATCTCCACCGCCTTCGGCCCGAGCGTGGCGAGGTCGATGCCCGGCGGGTCGTCCGGGACTGGACGGTCGTACGAGAGGCCGCCGTCGAACTGGAAGAACTCGCCGTTGTACTCGAGTCGCTCCCCGGTGAACACCTGTCGGATCACGTCGATGGTCTCGCGCGTCCGGCGCAGGGGGCGCTCGAACGGGAAGCCGTGCCAGTCCTCCGTGATGGCGGGCGAACTCGGGCCGAGGCCGAGGCGGTAGCGCCCGCCCGAGAGGTCGTGGAGCGTGAGCGCGGTCTGTGCGAGCAGGGCGGGCGAGCGCCCCCACGGCGAGAACACGTCGTTGGCGATGCCGACGGTGTCGGTGCGCTCGGCCACGACCGACAGGAGGCTGGCGACGTTCCAGCCGGTCGCCTCGCCCATCGAGACGTAGGCGAAGCCGTGGTCCTCGGCCTGCACGGCCCGGTCGGCGACGCCGCCGGGGTGGTCGTGTTCGCGCGTCTGGACGACGACGTCGAGGGGGAGCGTCATACCTCGGTGCTGGCGGGGCCGGGGCTTGAGTCTTGGCCGCAGTTTCGGGCACTGGAGCGCCGATTAGCAAGTGCGATACTCACGTCAGTGTATGCATAACGAAAACCGTCTGTCCCCTCGTCGTGAGCATGATTTGTGTCCACGGGCTGGGGTACGTCGGCCTCGCGACGGCTTCGCTGTTCGCCAACGCCGGCCACGAGGTGGTCGGCTACGACCCCAGTGACTGCGTCCGAGCCGCCCTCGAGGCGCGCCGTCCCCGCGTCACCGAGCCCGAACTCCGGGAGTTCGTCTGCCGCGCCCTCGACGCCGAGGAGGAGGGCCGGCTCACGGTGAGCGACACGCCCGTCGCCGCCGACTTCCACCTCGTCTGCGTCCCCACGCCGTTCGACGAGTCGACCGGCCACGCCGACCTCCGGTTCGTGGACAGCGCCGCGCGCAACGTCGGCCGCGTCCTCCGCGCGGGTGACGTGGTCGTCCTCGAGTCGACCGTCCCGCCGGGGACCACGGAGGGCACCTTCCGCGAGACGCTCGAGGCCGAGTCCGGCCTCGTCGCCGGCACCGACTTCGGCCTCGCGTTCACGCCCGAGACGGTCCTGCCGGGCAACACCGTGGCCGAACTCCGGACGAACGCCCGCATCGTCGGTGGCATCGACGCCGGCTCCCGGGAGGCGGTCCGCGCGCTCTACGGCACCGCCATCGAGGCCGAGCGGCTCTCGGCACCCGACTGCACCACCGCGGAGTTCGTCAAACTCGCACAGAACGCCTCCCGTGACGTGCAGATCGCGTTCGCCAACGAGATGGCCCGCATCGCCGGCGACTACGGCGTCGACGCTCGTGCCGCCATCGGCCTCGCGAACCACCACCCCCGCGTGAACATCCTCTCGCCCGGCCCCGGCGTCGGTGGCCACTGCCTCCCGGTCGACCCGCACTTCCTCAAGGAGGCCTCCGACAGCGTCCACCTCGTCGAGACGGCCCGCCGGGTCAACGACTCGATGCCCGAGTACGTCATCGAACTGCTGGAGGGGACCGTCGGCTCCCTGGAGGGGAAGACGGTGGCCGTCCTCGGCGTCGCCTACAAGGGGAACGTCGACGACGCGCGCAACAGCCCCGGCCTCGCCATCGCCGACCTCCTCGGGGTGGCGCTCCCCGAGGGTATCGAACTCCACGGCCGGGCGATGACGCTGGCCTCCGACGGTGGCGGCACCGTCACCCACGGCGAGGGCGTCACCGTCCGCCTGACGGACCCGTACGTCACCGACGACTCGCTGGACCTCGTCCCGCTGACGGCGGCGCTCGACGGTGCCGACGCCGCCATCCTCGCCTCGCCTCACGCCGAGTACGCCGACCTCGACCCGGCCCGCGTGGCCGCGCTCGGCCCGGACGTCGTGGTCGACCCGTTCGGCATCCTCGTGCCCGAGCGGTGGGCCGAGGCGGGCATCGAGGTCGTGACGTACTGAGCGGTCGAGCGCGCACTGTCGGTTCTCGCTGGTCTGGTCTCCGCCCCGTAGCCCACGGCTCGCCTCGCTCGCCGTCCGCCATCCCTCGTGCTACTCGAACGCCGCCACCAGCACGTCCACGATCCGCTCGGCCGCCTTCCCGTCCCCGAACGGCACGTCCCAGTCCCCCGTCTTCCCGTCCATCGTCTCCGCCCCCTCCAGTATCTCCTCGGGGGCGACCCCGGCGACGCAGTTCGCGCCGACGAACGCCGTCTCCGGGCGCTCCGTGTTGTACCGCAGGGTGACACAGGGGGTCCCGAGGATGCACGTCTCCTCCTGTACGCCGCCCGAGTCCGTGAACACGAGCGCCGCCTCGCTCTCCAGCCGGAGGAAGTCGAGGAAGTCGGTGGGTTCGACCAGTCGGACGCCGTCGGGCACCTCGATGCCGGCCTCGTCGAGGGCGGCCTCGGCCCGCGGGTGGATGGGATAGACGACCGGGCGCCCGGAGCGCTCGGCCCACTCGCCGACGCCCCGCAGGAGACCGGCGAACCGCTCGTGGTCGTCGGTGTTCTCCGCGCGGTGGGCCGTCAGCAGGTCGAACGCGCCGGGTTCGAGGCCGAACTCGTCGAGCACCGTCGAGTGCTCGGCCGCGAGGTCACGGAACGCGTACACCGAGTCGACGATGGTGTTCCCGGTGACGTGGCTCCGGTCGTCGAGGCCCTCGCGGGCGAGTTCCGCGGCCGCGTCCTCGGTCGGGGCGAACAGGAACTCGGCGGCGTGGTCGGTGAGGACGCGGTTGACCTCCTCGGGCATCGACCGATCGTAGCTCCGGAGCCCGGCCTCGACGTGGCCCAGCAGGGGGGCCAGTTTCGCCGTCGCCAGCGCCCCCCCGAGCGTGGAGTTCGTGTCGCCGTGGACCAGCACCACGTCCGGCGACTCGGCCTCGAGGACGTCCTCCACACCCTCGAGGATGGCCGCGGTCTGCTCGCCGTGGCTGGCGCTCCCGACGCCGAGCTGGTGGTCCGGCTCGCGGACCGACAGCTGGTCGAAGAAGACGGCGTCGAGCTCCTCCGAGTAGTGCTGGCCGGTGTGGACGAGCGTCACGGGGAGGGCACGCCGCTCGAGTTCGGCGAGCACCGGTGCCATCTTGATTATCTCCGGGCGGGTGCCGAGGACGACGGCGACGTGTGGTGCCTCGCTCACCGTCCCTCGCCGGGATCAGGGGCCGGTGACGTGGTCGACTCAGTGGGCATCTCTGTCGGAGCGTCGCCCCCGTGGCTCTTGTAACTTCGCGACGTGACTGGTATCGTCGTGCCCTCGTCGCCGCCCTCGGAGCCGGGGAGCGAGAGCGACTCCCACCACGCGTCGTGGGCGTGGAGCCGCGGGATGCGGTGTGGGTCGACGTTCGAGCCGAGCGGCTCGTCCTCGGCGGTGACGGCCAGCGAGTGGGTCTCGCGGACGAGCGCGAGCGCGGCCGCCGAGTACCGGCCGTACGGGTAACAGAAGCGGTCGACCGTCACGCCGAACTCGCGTTCGAGCCGCCGTCTCGCCTCCCTGACCTCCGTCGCGAGCGCCTCGGGCGCGACGGTGGCGAGGTCCGGGTGCGTCATCGTGTGGTTGCCCAGCGTCACCAGGCCCGTCTCCAGGGCGGCCCGGACCTGCTCGCTCGTCATCAGCGGGGCGGGCGTCGTCTCGCCGTGGTCGGGGTCGTTGAACCGGGGGTCGCCGTCGGGCGACCGCTCCAGCCGCGAGGCGAACTCCGGGTGCTCGCCGTCGAGCAGCCCGACGGGCACGAACAGCGTCACCGGGACGCCGAACTCCTCGACGATCGGGAGTGCGTGGTCGTGGAAGTTGGCGTACGCGTCGTCGACGGTGATGGCGACACGCGGGCGGTCACCGTCGCCCTCGTCCGCGAGCAGGGCCGCGAGGTCGACCACCTCGTAGGCGTCGACGAGTCGCGCGAGGTCCTCGCGGAACCGTTCGACGGAGACGTTGCCGTACCGCTCGCGCTCGCCGACGGAGTGGTACATCAACACCGCGTCACGGCTCCGCGGCGTGTCGCCCACGAGGGCGCTTGCGACCTCTCCGACCCGGAGCGCCGCCGCCGTCAGGCGGTCGATGGTCTCGCCCAGCACGTACAGGAGGACGTCGGTCAGCCGGACCTGGAGCGTCGGGTTCGCGGGGAGCGTGTACTCCCGGTAGAGGTCGAGCGCCGACTCGTGGTCGCCGAGTTCGCGGGCGGCGCGTGCGTGTCTGACCCGGATGTCGACCAGTTCGGCGAGGCTGCACGCGTAGTCGTGGTAGACGACGGGCCGCGGGTCGTACCGGACCACCTCGCGGTCGACCAGTTCGAGCAACCGCTCCGTGAGAACCAGCCCCTCGTGACCCCACGGCACGTCGCCGAACCCGCCCACGTCGAGGTACGTCTCGCGGTCGATGGCGGTGTTCCCCTCGATGTCCAGCAGGTAGGGGAGGTCGTCGTCGCCGAGGTCGTAGTTCGTCGCCAGCCGGTTGTAGACGCTCCGGGTCAGCGGCAGGACCCGCCCCCGGACCGCCATCGCCCCCTCGCGGTAGGCCTCGAGGTGCGAGGCGACGAAGTCGTCGGCCGGGACGGCGTCGTCGTCGAGGAAGACGAGGAGGTCACCGTCGGCACGCTCGGCGGCGAAGTCCCGTGCGAGGTTCGGCCCGACGTTCCGCTCCAGCCCGTACCACGTCCCCGAGAGGCCGGTCCGTCGCAGGAGCGGCTCGGGGTCGTGGCCCGTGCCGTTGTCGACAACCAGCAGCTCGAAGGCGGGGTCGGTCTGTCGGCCGAGCGCCGCGAAGGTCCGCGCGAGTTCCGCCGCTGGCGTCTCGTAGGTGACCACGACGACGCTGGCGGCGGGTGCCCCAGTCCGTGCCCCGAACACGTCGGTCGTGGCGAGGCTGGGGCGAGCGCGATTCATCACCCTGATATCCACCGTCACGGTGGAAAGTTATTGACGAGGTTACCCGCACGGGTGGCCGCATTCGACCGTTTGGGAGGGTTAGCCGACCCATACTGATACTCTCGGAAGCCGGAGCGTCACCGATGACTCACACCACCCGCGTCGGCTTCATCGGTACCGGGCCGGACCCGGACCGTCCGGACACGACCGGCTACGCGATGGCGTACCGCCACGCCAGCGGCTACGAACGACTCGATGACTGCGAACTCGTCGCCTGTGCCGACATCGTCCCGGAGAACGCCGCCGCGTTCGCCGAAAAGCACGGTATCGACGACGAGCACGTCTACACCGACTACCGCGAGATGCTCGCCGAGTGCGACCTCGACGTCGTGAGCGTCTGCACGCCGCCGGGGACCCACCACGAACTCGTCCTCGGGGCGGCCCGGTCGGGGCAGGTCGGCGCCATCCACTGCGAGAAACCGCTCGCGAAGACGCTGCCCGACGCCCGCGAGATGGTCGAGGTCTGCGAGGCCGAGGGCGTCCAGCTGACCGTCAACCACCAGTACCGCTACGGCAAGCCGTTCGCGAAGGCGAAGACGCTCCTCGACGGCGGCGCTATCGGCGAGTTACGACGGTTCGAGTTCGGCCACACCACCCTCTACGACACCGGGTCGCACTACTTCGACCTCTGTAACTGGTACAACGACTACGCCGACGTGGAGTGGGTCCTCGCCGGCCTCGACTACCGCGAGGAGAACCGGATGTTCGGCGCGCACAACGAGAACCAGGGGCTGGCCCAGTGGCGCTACGAGAACGGCGTCTTCGGCCTCGCCTCGACGGGGTGGGGCGACGAGTTCGTCGACTGCCTCCTCCGCATCCGCGGCAGCGAGGGCGAGATCGAGATCGGGTCGTCCAGTGGCGACCTGCGCTACCGGAACGCCCACACGGACGGCCGCTGGAAGGTCGTCGACACCGACGGTGACACGGTCTGGGGGCCGACCGCCGGCCGCGTCGGGGCCGGCCTGAAACGCGTCCTCCCGCGCATCGCCGACCGCCTCGTCGCCCGGCTGGAAGGGCCTTCGTTCATCGACCGGGCCATCGAGGGCGTCGTGACGGCGTACCGCGAGGGGCGGACCCCGGAGCTCGACGCACGGCGGGCGCTGGCCTCGCAGGAACTCGCGTTCGCGGCGTGGGAGTCGGTGCGCCGCCGTGGCCGCGTCGACCTGCCGCTCGACGTCGAGGACAACCCCCTCGAGGCGATGGTCGAGGCCGGCGAGCTGGACCCGGCGCCCGCCGAAGACCCCGAGACACAGCGGTCGCCATCGAGCTGAGTCGGGGGTCTTCCCCGTCCCGTCAGTCGTTCGTACAGCGCTGAACAGTCTGGTATTCGGACCATAACTTACTCCTTTGATTGCGTACGCGACGGCGTGAACGCTCCAAACTCGAACGGTGGCGACGACCCCCAAGTGGGAACGCCGTCCGGTGGCACCTCCGACACCGGGTCCGGCGTCGGCCGCCGTGATGTTCTCACTCTCCTCGGCGCGGTCGGTCTCGGGTCGCTCGCTGGCTGTAACCAGTTGACCGGTGAGAACCCCGCCGTCGACACGCCGAACGGTGGTGGGCCCGAGATCCCCGACCTCTCCGACGTGGGGTCGGTCTACGTCGGCGAGCGCGCGAGCGACCTCCCGACGCCCGAGAGGACGCCCGCGGTCGGCATCACCGGCGAGGGGAACTACGTCAACGACGGGCGCGACTGGCTCGGCCCCATCGGGATGGGCACGAGCGAGCACCCGGCGAACCCGAGCCACTTCGAGGGCGCCACGGTCCACGGCCAGCTGGCCGCACAGTCGCTCCTGCTCGACGGCGACGTGTTCGACATCCGGGCCTACGGTGCGGCTGTCGACGGCGAGACAGACGACCTCGAGGCCGTCCAGACGGCCCTCGAGAAGGCCGCCGAGGTGGGTGGGACCGTCCTCGTGCCGAAGGGGACGACGGTCATCTCGAACGCCATCGACCTCGGGCCGCGACACTCGGGCGTGACCCTGCGTGGCGTGGGCTACGACTCGCACGTCCGCCTCGCCGGCGGCCACCGAGACAACCACTACGGCATCCTCGTCGACAGCGAGGGCGGCGACTCCATCGTCAACCTCACCATCGAGGGGCTACGCCTCGACGGCAACCGCGACAACCAGGTCCGCGAACACGGGCTGGGCATCCAGATCGCCCGCGGCAACGGCAACGAGGTCGACCGAGGTATCGTCGTCCGGAACGTCTGGTCGCACGACTGGATGCTCGAGGGGCTCGGCGTGCGCCGTGGCGGCGTGATGGTCCGCGACGTGCGGGTCTGGAACAACCGCCTGCACGGCATCGGCGTCAACCACGAGAGCGAGGCGACGAACGTCATCAGCGGCGTATACGCCTGGAACAACGGCCTCTACGGCATCGACGTGGGCGGGAGCGGTCGGAACATCGTCACCGACTTCGTCCTCGTCAACAACGGCTGGGGGTTCAAGACCGGGGGTGGGAAGCCGGACATGACCATCTTCGCCAACGGGTCGGCCGTCGGCAACAAGCACTTCGGCTTCCAGATGACCGACGACGTCGGTGTCCTCGTCCTCGACAACATCGAGTGTCGGGCGAACGGCAACAGCGGTTTCCGATTCGACAAGAGCGGCGTCGTCGTCGCGGGCACGCTCGTCGCCACCGACAACGGCGGCCGCGCCAACGTCCACGTCGCCGACGGCCAGCTCGACGTCGACACGCTCGTCCTCCAGGATGCCAAGAGCGACGGCCTCGTCGTCGAGGGCGTGGCCAACGTGGGTCGGGTGGTCACCTCCGGCAACGGCGGCGTCGACGTCCGGGTGCCGTCGTGGGGTCGCCTCCACGTCGACCACCTCCGGGACGCCTCCAGGGCCATCGAGGGCACGCTCGTGGAGGGCCGGGTCGCCAGCACGGCGCTCGGCGGGAGCAGCCCCGACGCCCGCCAGTACGAGACGGGCACGTTCGTCCACGACACCGACCGCGACGGCCGGGTGTGGCTGGTCGTCGACGCCTCGAAACGCGACGGCGTGGTGAAGATGTCGTGACCGACGCGACCGGACGGAACGGCGCGAACCACCGCGGCCGGCCGCTGGTGAGCGTCGTCATCCCGAGCTACGACCGGCCGGCGTTCGTCCGCCGTGCGGTCCAGTGCGTGCTTGACCAGACGTACCCGAACGTGGAGTGCATCGTCGTCGACGACCACTCGCCGTACCCGGTCGAACCGATGGTCGCGGACCTCCCGACCCACCGGCTGTCGCGGTTCCGCGTCCTCCGGCACGCGGAGAACCGGGGGGGAAACGCCGCGCGGAACACCGGTATCGAGGCAGCACGCGGCGAGTTCGTCGCGTTCCTCGACGACGACGACCGCTGGCTCCCCGAGAAACTCGAGAAGCAGGTCGCCGCCTTCGACCGGGCCGGGCCCGGGGTCGGCGTGGTCTACACCGGGGCGGTGGTGGTCGACGGCGACGACGAGGTGGTGGCGACGTACGTCCGGCAGGCTCGCGGCGACGTCCTCCCGGCGCTCGTCCGCGGCCTCACCGTCGGGTCGTTCTCGCGGGTGCTGGTGCGTCGCGATGCCATCGAGGCGGCCGGCCTCCCCGACGAGCGGTTCCCCAACTGGCAGGACCGGGAGTGGTACATCCGCCTCGCCGCGGTCTCCGACTTCGAACCGGTCCCCGAACTGCTGACGGTACACACCGCCGCCGACCACGTCCAGATCACCGACGGGTTCGAGCAGAAACGCGACGTGGCGCTCCCCCTCTTCCTCGAGAAACACCGCGAGACGGCGGCGGCGCACGGCACCATCGCCGAGCGACAGTTCGTCTCGGTCCTCCTGTGGTCGACGGCGTGGACGGGGTTCACGAGCGGCCAGCGCTGGGCGGCCGTGAAGATGCTGCTCCGTTCGCTCCGGGTGTGGCCGCTCTCGACGACGGCGTACCTCCTGCTGGGGCTGGCGCTGGCCGGTCCGCGTGTGTACCAGACGCTCCGGGGGCTGAAGGGGAACCGGGCGGTCGCCAGGGAGGGGCTGCACCCCGAGATAGAGCGGCTCCCCGACCTGACCACGCCGCCGGAACTGGAGCGCGAGTCCGTGGCGGCCGACGGGGGGAGCGAGAGCGAGGACGAGGACTGACGGACCGCCCCGACTGGAGGGGCCGTGAGGACTGTGCGGAGAGCGCGAACGAGGAGAGGGACCGAGACGAGACTGACCTACGGAGGACTACGCGTCGCTCTGTTTGTTGCGGCGCCGCTGGAAGTAGCCGGCCATGAGGTTGCCGAGCTGTTCGGTGATGCGGTTGGCGACGTAGACGAGCCGTCCCTCCCAGCGCCCGCCTGTGTAGGCCCCCTCGGGGAGCGGGAACTCGCTGTAGACGGCGAACGTCTCGGGGTCGCGCTCCCGCAGGACGCGCTTGGCCCGCTGGTGGCGCGCCTTCTTCTCCAGCACCTCCCAGAAACTGACGGCGTAGTCGTGGTAGACGACCGGGCCGGGGACGTAGCGTATCTCCTCGCGGTCGGCCACCTCGAGCAGGCGTTTCGTGAGTTCGGCGCCCTCGTGGCCCCAGATGTCCTCGTCGAAGCCGCCCACCTCGAGGTAGGTCTCGCGGTCCACGCTCGCGTTGGCCTCGTGGTCGAGCAGGTAGGGGAACGACCGCTCGCCGAAGTCGTAGATGGCCTGCAGGCGGTTGTAGACGCTCGCTGTCTTCACGAACAGGCGACCACGGACGGCGACCACGTCGCGTTCCTCGTGGGCGAGCAGGTGCTCCTCGACGAACGTCTCGGCTGGGATGGCGTCGTGGTCGAGGAAGACGACGACGTCGCCACGGCCGAGCGCGGCGCCGATGTTGCGGGCGGCGTTCGCGCCGTAGTCGACGGTCATCTCGACGAACCGGCAGGTGATACCCACGTCACGGAGGAGCCGTCGGAGGTCCTCGGAGCGGGTGCTCACCACGACCAGCTCGAACTCGTCGGTGGTCTGTGCTTTCAGGCCCTCGAACGTGTCCCGGAGGTCGGCCTCGCCGACGGGCGTGTGTGTGACGACGTCGTGGGTGACGACGACGACGGTGGCTTTCGGGTCGGCCGGTTGCTCGCCGAGCCACTCGTCCGTGCGGAGGCGCGTCTCGTCGAGAACGAATCTATCCATCGTAAGATGAGTCGACGTATCCAGTAATAATTATACGGCGACTATCCGTCCCGTAGGAGGCTAAACCGGCCGTTTCGCCGTCACCGGGCCACCCCCACCGCCCGAGCCGTCGGCCGCCCCCGACGCCCCCCGACGGGCGAACGGTCGACGCCGTCACACCCCCGGGCGTGGGGGATAGCGGCGGAATAACTTAGTCCGCCAGCCGTGTGTCTCGGGACGGATGTACGCCGTTCTCGCCGCCGCGGTCAATCACCCCAACGCCGTCGCGCCGCAGAACTCGCTGTTCAACGAGCGGATCTGTCGGGCGCTGGCCGACACCGGGGCGCTCTCGGACGCGGTGTCCCCCCGGCCGGTGGCCCCCCCGGTCGGTCCCTTCTCGGAGTACAGTGACCTGCCCCGCGTCGAGCCGTGGGGCCCCTACACGGTCCACCGCCCGTCGTTCTACTACCTCCTGCCCAAGCGGCTGTTCTACGCGGCCTCGGGCGACAGCTACGCCCGCCGGGTGCCGGCCTACGTCGAGGAACACCTCGAGGTGCCGGACGTGGTCCACGCCTGCCACGCCTACATGGACGGCTACGGGATGCTCCCCTACTGCCGCGAGCACGAGGTGCCGCTGTTCTCGGTGGTCCACGGCACCGTCGTCAACGGCTACGAGTCGCTCCCGCCCGGGGTCGCCCCGAAGGTGAAGGAGACGCTCGAGGCGAGCACGGTCTGCTGCGTGAGCGACGCGCTGAACGAGAAGGTCCGGAGCATCGTCGACCACGACCGGGTCCACACCGTGGCGCTGGGGGCCGACCCGGCCCGGTTCCCGACCGACCGGCGCGAGGAACTCCGGACCGGGTTCGGCGTCCCCGCGGACGCCCCCCTCCTCCTGTTCGTCGGCGCGTACACGGAGGCGAAGGGGGTCGACGACCTGCTGGCGGCGCTCTCCGGCCTCCCCGAGACGGACGGCCCGGACCCGTACGTCGCCTTCGTCGGCCACGGCGGCGACCGGCGCGAGCGACTGGAGCGCTGGCTGGCCGACAGCCGGTTCGAGGGCCGCGTGCACTGGAAACTCGACCCGGAGACGGTGGCCGAGTGGTTCGCCGCGGCGGATCTGCTCGTCCTGCCGAGTCATGGCGAGGGGCGCCCGACCGTCGTCTACGAGGCGATGGCCTCGGAGACGGCCGTCCTCGCCACGACGGTGGGTGGGATCCCGGAACAGGTGGCCGACCACGAGACGGGTCGGCTGGTCCCACCCCGCGACCCGCGGACGCTCCGTGACACGCTGGCGGCGATGCTGGCCGACCCCGAGGCGCTCGCAGAGATGGGTCACGAGGGGCGTGCACGGCTCGAACGCGAGGGGTGGACGTGGGCCGGTCACGCCGCCCGACTCCGAGAACTCCACGAGGCGGTGTTGTGAGCGTGCTGCGCGACCGCGAGACGGACCGGGACCGCGCCCCCGAGAGCCTGCCGCGGGTCCTCGCCGTGACGACGACGTTCCGGGCCGCCGAGGTGACCGGGCCGATGGCGTACGTCCCCGGCGAGACGGTGGTGCTCGACGCCGACGCCTCGGCGCTCGACCGGGTCGTGGAGGCCGCTCGCGAGACCAGGCGGGCGATACGGCGGACCGACCCGGACGTCCTCCTGCTGAACGGGGCGGGGTTGAGCGGACTCGTCGTGGCGCTGGTGGCGTGGCGCTACGGCGTCCCGCTGGTCGCCCGGCTCGTGGGTGACCCGGCCGCCGTCTCCGACGCCGAGGGGGTCGCTCGCGCCCAGCGCCGGGGGCCACTCGCCGTCGCCGTCGAGTACGCCTACGTCTACCTGAGCCGGGCCGTGTTCGCGCTGGCGACGGGGTTCGTCGCCGTCTCCACGGACCTCGCGGCGCGGACCCGCGAGCGAACCGGCCTCGCCGCCGACCGGGTCCAGGCGGTACCGGTGCCCCTGAACCGCGACCCGAGTGGCGACCCCGGGTGGGTCCGTGACTCGTTCGGCGTCGACGACCCGACGGTGGTGCTGACGGTGACGAACCTGGACTTCCGGGGGAAGTACCGCGGCGTCCTCGACACGCTGGCCGGCCTCGAACCGCTGCTCTCGGCCCGAGACGACCTCGTCTACGTCGTCGCGGGCGACGGCGCGTATCGCGACGACCTCGCGGCAGCCGTCGACGAGCGGTTCGGTGACTCGCCGGCTCGCGACCGGGTCCACCTGCTCGGCTACGTCGACCGGGTGTTCGACTACGTCGCCGCCGCCGACGTGTTCTGCTACGTCTCGTACATCGACGGCTACCCGAACGCCGTCCTCGAGGCCCAGTCGATGGGTCGGCCCGTGGTCGCCAACCCCGCGTTCGGGATGCTCGACATGGTGCGCGACGGCGAGACGGGCCTGCTCGTCGACCCCGCGGACCCGACGAGCGTCCACGACGCCGTCGCGCGACTGCTCGACGACCCGGCCGAGCGCCGGCGCCTCGGGCGGGCCGCCCGCCGGCGCGTCGCCGAGGAGAACACCCCCGAGGTGGTGGGCCGGCGCCTCCACGACGCGCTGGGGACCGTCCTCGCGGCCGCCGCGCGCGACCGCTGAACGCCCGCCGGGACGGCCCTCGACCGGGTATCCGGCGACTAACTATGCCTTATTCCCACCATCTCCCGGCAATGCAAGAGAGTATCCAGACGGACGTGCAGACGACCGAACAGACGTACCTGACCGTCCAGGGGGCCGAGGTGCCGGCGCTCGGCTTCGGTACCTACCACCTCCCCGACGACCAGGTGTACGACGCCGTCTCCACCGCCCTCGACGTGGGCTACCGCCACATCGACACCGCGATGGGGTACGACAACGAGATCGACGTCGGCCGGGCCATCCGCGACTCCGGCGTCCCCCGCGAGGACCTCTGGGTCACGACGAAGCTCCTCGGCTACCGCGAGGTCCTGTTCCACGACAACATGATGGACGCGACCCGGAACCGCCTCGAACAGCTCGACCTCGAGTACCTCGACCTCCTGCTCATCCACTGGTGGGACGGCGCCAGCGACATGGCGACGGTGCTCGAGTACATGAGCGAGCTCGTCGAGGAGGGGCTCGTCCGCCACATCGGCGTGAGCAACTTCTCGCTGGAGGAGCTCCAGGAGGCGGTCCGGGTCTCCCCGGTCCCGATCTTCACGAACCAGATCGAGTACCACGCGTACCTCGACCGCTCGGAGATGCTGGCGTTCTGCCGCGCCAACGACGTGCTCCTCACCGCGTACAGCCCGCTCGGACAGGGGCTGGTCGTGGGCGACGCCGTGCTGAGCGAGATCGGGGCGCGCTACGGCAAGACCGCCGCGCAGGTCGCCATCCGCTGGCTGCTCCAGCAGGAGGGCGTCTCGACCATCCCGAGGTCGGCGAACCCGAAGCATATCCGTGCGAACTTCGACGTGATGGACTTCGAGCTGACCCGCGACGAGATACGCCGCATCGACGAGCTGGAGGGGCCGCTCATGTACCGCCTCAACCGCGAGGGTGGCGCCATCTACGAGCTCCGCGGCGCGCTCGGCCCGGTCGTCCCGGACTTCCTCCGCGAGCGCCTCGTCTCCGTCGGCGGCCGCGTGGCGCGACTCGTCGGCTGACGGCGCCGCCGCTCCCCGTCGCGTGTCACACGTCGCGCCGAGAGAACCCCGCCCCCCACCGTGGTGCATCCGCCACCGCCCCCCGCCGCCGATTCGACCCGACGTTACTCTTTGACGATGTTGTCGAGGAACGTCGTCGCACCCGAACCGAAGCGGTTCGTGTGCATCCCGACGCCGACGGCGTCGGCGTGGGTGGCGTCGTTGAAACTGTAGGACCAGAGCGTGCTGTCGGCCGCCGGGTCCCGCAGTTCGAGGCGGATGTCGTCGTCCGCCCCGCCCAGCGTCCCGTCGTCGCGGACGACACGGAGCTGGTACCAGCGGTTCGTGTCGCCGACGCCCGAGAGCCAGCTCTCCTGCTGGACGTTGGTGAAGCTCCCGCCGGACTTGTTGTAGACGACCACACCGTCCAGGTCCCAGACGATGTTGAACGAGTAGAAGTTCCGGTCGTCCGCCGCGCCGAAGATGGCGCCCGTGTAGCCGACCTTGGTGTCGGCCCGGACGTAGTAGTTCGCCACCTCCCCCTTCTCGAAGAACTGCGGGAGGGGGTCGCTAGCGCTCGGCGTGGCGACGATCTCGTCGTAGCCGCCGTCGGAGCCGCCGACGGCGAGCGACTGGCTGCCGCCGTCCTCGTAGTTGGCGGCGGTGCTGAGGAACGCGCGGTCGCCGTAGTCGAACGTCGCCCCGAGGTCCGCGATGGACTCGAAGTCGGTGACGAGGTTCCCGGCACTGCCGCCGGTCCCCGGAGTGACCGAGGCGCCGGCGGTGACGGCGTACCCGCTCGCCGTGACGGCGTACCCACCGGTCGTGGTGAGCGCCATCGGCGAGGCGGGTTCGACGTCGCTCGTCGTGGTGTCGTCGGTCGTGTCGGTGGTGTCGGAGCCCCACGCCTCGGCCCCGACCTCGGAGAGCGCGGGGTAGCTGACCGCGCCGACGGACGAGACCTGCCGCGCGGACTCGATGTTCGTCCCGCTTGAGGTGTTCTCGCGGACGGGCGTGCCCACGTTCGCGTACTCGACGAGGTCGACACTGCCGGAACTGCTGTCGTTGACGGCGACACCGGTGTTGCCGTTGGTGTCCTCGACACGCATCACCGCGGTGGTGCCGGACTCGTCGACCACGTTGACGCCGTTCTGACCGCCGATGCGGATGCCGCCCTCGCTGCCGCGCGTGAGGCCGGTGTTGACGGTCTTGATGCCGTTACCGCGGATGTAGTAGTTCCCGCCCTCCGAGAGCCGGAACCCCCAGCCGCCGCCGTCGGCCACCTCGACGTCCTCGAGGTAGAGCTCCTCGACGGGGTGGGTGAGCTGGAAGCCGAAGATGTCCCAGCCCTCGAACTTCGAGTTGCGGCAGGTGTGGACGTGGCCGGTGCCGGCGCCGTAGACGTCGAAGTCGTTCGAGGACTTGAACCCGTAGCCGTCGTTCTCGCCACGGTGGTTCGATACCTCGGCCTTCCCGTGCATGTCGACGCCGTAGTACGTGTTCCCGTAGGTGTGACAGTGGTCGATGCGGTTGACCTCGCCACTCGCCATGTTCCGGGCGTACGTCGTCGAGATGCCGTGCTTGTCGCCGTTGGCGACGGTACAGTAGCTGACCGTCGTCGCGCGGGCGACCTGGATGCCGGCGGTCAGGGCGTCCTCGACCCAGCAGCCACGGACCTGGATGTTGCGGTCCTGCGGCTGGGAGGCGTCGGACTTCATGACGATGATGCCCCAGCCGTTGTTGGCGCCGCCGTTGTTGCGGGCGTTGCCGTCGACCCGCAGGTTCTCGATGGTCAGGTCGGTGATGGCGCTGGAGCCGGCGTCCACACGGACGGTGAACATGTTGCCCGACCGCCCGCCGGCCTGCCGGAGGACGGAGTCGTACCCCTCGCCGGCGAGGGTGACGCCGCTCTCGCTGGCGCCGAGACTGACACCGACCTCGCTACCGGGGTCGATGCTGTAGTAGTCCGTGTCCGGGTTCGGGACTGCCGGAATCAGGACCGTGTCGCCGCTGGACGCGTCGTCCAGCGCCGCGTTGATGGCGCCGGAGTCGTCACCGCCGCTGGTGGGGTCCGCGCCGTAGTCCTGGACGTTGAGCGTCGCCATGTTACCAGCGCTCGTACTCGAGCGAGAGGGCCAGTGTGACGTCCTCGCTCGCCCCCGAGGTGTCGAGGGTGAGGACGAGGTCCTGCCCGCTGTCGAGTGTGGTGTAGACGTCGTAGTCGGCCTCGTTGCCGTTCACCTTCGAGACGGGGCTGTTGCTCGTCGAGTCGGCGTACACCCGCGCGGTGACCGACGAGTCGGCCGAGCCGCCGCCGAGCATCGCCGCGCTCAGGCCGGTCACGCGGTAGGTGGAGCCGTCGCCGGGCAGGCGGAAGAGCTCGTACTCCGCGAGGCCGCCGCCGTAGGTGGTCATCTGCGTGCTGAACGCGTCCGAGTCGGCGATGGAACCGGCCAGTTGCCAGTTCGAGCCGTCGCCGATGTAGACGGTGCCGGTGTCGGTCGCGAGGAACTTCGCGCCCGCGGCGGGGTCGTAGTTGCCGCGGTTCGCGTCGAGGTCGCGCAGTTCCACGTCGCGTTCGAGCGCGAGGAAGTTCTCGTTCAGCGGGACGTGCCAGTCGAGTGTGCCCTGGTCGGGCGTGTCGTATCGTGCCATGTGTGCCAGTTGGTTGTATCGTGTTCGGGGAGGTGGTCGTCAGGCGGTGCCGCCGTAGCCGAGCTCGCCGTAGCCCTGCTCGCCGTAGTCGTCCTCGGGGAGCGGGGTGCCGGTCGGCGTCGGCGTGGCCGTCGGCGTCGGTGTGGCCGTCTCCGTGGGAGTCGGGGTCGCCGTGTCGCCGCCATCCGGCGGCGAGCCACCCTCTGCGAGGAGGGTGTAGCTTCCCTCGGCGTCGCCGATGTCGACGGTCTGGACGAAGTACGTCCCGTCGGTCGGGGCGGTCTTCTCGACCGTGATCGGCTTGCCCTTGCCCACGTACTCGACGTGGAGGTTCGACCCGTCGGGGGCGTAGATGACCAGCGCTGCCGTCCCCTTCCCCGTCTTCCGGTCGAAGGTGACGGTCATGGTGTCCCCGGCCGTGTAGCCGAGCGAGAACCAGTCCACCTCGGAGGTGGTGAGTTCGGCGCTCAGTTCGACCCCGCGCGTGAGCGGCGTCGCCGTCGCGCGTTCGTCGTTCGGTTCGGACTCGGCCGTGGTGGCGACGCTGGCGCCCATCGCGAGCACCGGTGCGCCGCCGTAGCCGTACGCGGCCGACCCGGACGTGATGCCATCGCTGGGCGGCGAGTCGTCGCCGCCGATGCACCCGGCGAGCGCCGCCGCCGTGGCGGCTCCCGCGAGCCCACCGAGGTAGGCTCGACGACCGAACGGGTCCAGTCCGGACCCCTCGTCGTCGTCGGGGTCCGTCGCCCGTTCGTCTCCGGCTGCCAGTTCGCGTGCCATTGCGACCTTCCCTACCGAAGAGACGGCGATAAAACTCCCAATACTCTCGGTTATCAGAGTCGGGAGCAAGCCTTTAGTAAAGAACGTCTTGGAACCCAGAACGTCTTGATAACCTTTCTGGCCGGCTCGGAGTTAAGCCGGCCGCTGTCTGGCGATTTCGCCGTCGAAACCGAGCGACTGCGGCTCAGTTCTCGATAGCTCCGACACCCGAAAATTCACGAATTCGTGAGTGTCTCGAACCTATGACTGTCACAAATAACCAACGGACGGAGGCGGGTGTGGGGGGCCGAAGTTGTCACTCGGCAATCGTGTCAGGCGCTGCACGGTCGAGGCGGGCCGCGCCGGTAGGTGGCGCGAGGTCGGCGTCGGCGTCAGCGTCGGCGTCGAGCGTCCCGGTCACCCGGTACGTGTCGAGCTCGCCGTTGTCGTAGACGTGCGCGACGGTGGGGTCGTGTTCGAGTCGGGCGAAGTCCTCCGGGGTGTAGCGCCACTGGCTCCGGTAGTCCGGGAACTTCTCGGGGTAGGAGATACGCCCGAGTTCGCTGACGACGAAGTACCGGTCGGCCTCGAGGCTGGCACCGAACGTCGGGCGTTCGGTGTAGTTGAAGTGAGCGGGGATGCCCGGGTCCTCGAACGCTCCGACCGGGAGGTCGGTCCAGACGCCGAACTGGGCGTGGTGGTGTCGCTCCATGCCCACGCCGAGCGTGCTGATGGCGAGGTCGGGGTCCCGGTGTTCGAACACCCACCCGGTGCCCTCGAGCTCCTGCTGGGTCACCTGGTGGTTCTCCAGCGACGCCAGCGGGGAGTAGAACAGGGCGAACACGGTGACGAACGTCAGCGAGACGACGGCGACGACCACCACGACCCGACCGACCGTCGGCCGGAGCCAGTCCGACTCGGGCGGCTGCGGCCTCCCCCGCCGACCCCACCCCTGGCGGTCGTCCCGGCCCAGTCGGTCAGTCCAGTCCGCGCCGTGCCAGAGGTGGCCCACCACGATCCCGGCCGGCACCAGTCCGAGGTAGACCCCGAACAGCAGCGGGCGGCTGTAGTCGAGCGGGAGGCTGAACACGAACAGCAGGGCCGAGAGCCCGGTGAACAGCACCGTCCCGGCGACGAGCGTGAGTCCCGCGCGGGTGAACCCCCGGCGCCCACGGAGCTCCCCGACCAGCAGGTAGAGCACGTAGAGTCCCGTCAGCCCGACGACGACGAGCGGGATGACGTACCTGAGCGCGGCGACCCGGAGCAGGTCGAGTAGCGCCGGCTGGCTCGACTCCACCGTGGAGGTGTACGAGTCGAGCGTCGAGGGACCGCCGCCGACGCCCAGCAGGCGGTTCACCGTGTCGCGGAACTTGAAGACGATGCCGGCGAACTGGAGGTACCAGGTGGCGAACGCGCTGACCGTGACGTAGCCGGCGAGGGCGGGACTCCGCGCGTCGGCCGCGAACCCGAGGCTTCCGGTGACCGCGTACGCTCCGAAGACGAACAGGACGAAGAACGCCGTCAGCGGGTGGTAGAGCACCAGCGAGACGAGCGCGACGACGAGCGCTATGCGCGGGCCGATGGAGCCGGTCCGCTGGCCGTAGAAGAACAGGTACAGCACCAGCGGCACCAGCAACAGGCTCTGGGCGTACGGCGAGGTGTTGACGTGGGCGGTGGTGCCGATCGGGACGGCGAGGATGGCCGTCGCGGCGATGGCCTGCCGACGGTCCCCGGACACCTCCGCCAGCAGCAGGTAGAGCCCGGCGATGGAGGTGAACGTCACGAACGGCGTGATGCCGTTGATGACGTGCATCGGGTCGACGCCGGTTGCGTAGGCGAACGCCAGCACCAGCATGTGGATGTTCGGGTAGATGTTCGTCGGGTAGAACTCCCGGTTGCTGGCGGTCCCGAAGATGTCGATGCTGCGGACGAACCCGACGTGGCTGAGCACGTCTGCCCGGCCGTAGACGGGGTAGCCCCGGACGTACGGCAGCACCAGCAGCGTCACGATGGTGAGCAACAGGACGGCCAGCAGGACGACCCAGGCCCCGGTGCGGGCCTCGGGGTCGAACGCACGGGCGAGGAGGCCGGCCTGCGCGACGAGGATGGCGCCCACCACGAAGACCCAGAAGGCCGTCGGGAGGGCCTCGTAGAGCGATATCTCGTAGCCGGGCGCGGGACCGACGAACAGCAGCGTGAGGACGGCGGCCACGAGGAGCCAGAGGCTCACGGCCGCCAGCACCTTCACCCGTCGGTCACCGGTCACGTCCATCTCGCACCACCGTAGATTCGGATACTGCATAGTAAACTCCAGGCTAAACGGGGGTGAAACGCGGCCACGCGAGCCCCGTCGCTCGGGACGCGCCCACCCACCCCCCAGCTCGGCCGACAACCACAAATCACGGGGGTGTGTACCCCCCGGACGTGTCCACCGACCTCGACACCGTCCGGAGCCCGCGTGAGCAGACGCTCCGCTGGTCCGGGGTCTGGGTGCTGTTCGCCGTCGTGTTGCTCGCCGCGTTGCAACTGCTGACGCTCGAACTGTTCTTCGTCGTCGCGTACATCGGCGTCCTCGCCATCAGCGGCGTCTACGCCCCACGGCCCCCTGCGCCGCGCTGGTGGCGACGGCTCAGGCTCCTGCTGGCGGCGGGGTTCGTCGTCCTCGCGTACGTCGTCGTCGAACAGGCCCTGCAGTTCCTCTGACCGGGAGACGGCGCTCACGTCGCCACTCCGTCGTCCCCGTCTACGTCCACCCAGATGTGGGCCGCGCGATGCGCGGTCTCCGTCGACGGTGACGGGGGCGCGTCCCCGACGTACAGGAGGTACGTCAGCCGGAGGTCCTCGCCGGTCAGCGCGCCGGTCGGTGTCACGTCGTGGGGGCCCTGCCAGTCCTCGCCGGCGGCGAGCGACCGCTGGAACCGGTCGAGTTCGGCCGACTCGACGACGCGGCCGTCGTCGTCCAGCCGCTGGAGTTCGACGACCACGGTGTACTCGGCGGCGCGCTCCTCGTGGTTCGCGATCTCGACGTAGAGCGTCTCTGACTCCTCGGCGACCAGCGTCTCGGGGTAGTCACGTGCCACCAGGTCGCCGTCCGGGCTCTGGGTCAGCAGGCCGAAGCCGGTGAAGCGCTCGCCGTTCGTGGGGACGCCCACCGCGGCGGCCAGCCCCACTGTCGCCACCACCAACCCGGCCACGAGGGCGACGTTCAGGGCGATGTCGAAGCGGTCCGTGCCGTCCACGGCCGTCGGGTCGTCGCTCGCCCGGCCGTCGGTCCGGAGCCACGTCCAGAGGGTCCCGAGCCAGGTGCCGACTCGGAGCCCGAACCGGCGGGCAGCCGGTCGCTGCAGGCGACGGTACGCGGCCACTGCGGCCGCGAGGACGGTGAAAGCGGCGAGCGTCGGCAGCACAGTCCCGACCTGGATGCCCGCGGGCGAGAAACTGTGGAGGATGCCGGCCAGCGGCGTGACGAACAGGCTCAATCCGACCGTCAGTACGAGGCGTGCCCCCGGCTCGATGTTGTACAGCCCGTCGACGGCCCCCTCGGTGTGGTCCTCGAGGGACCGCTCGGGGAACAGCGCCGCGACGAGGGCGTACCCGGGGAGGACGAAGACGAACAGGGCACCGAGGACCACCCGGAGCGGCGAGGGAGCCCCCCCGCCGAGCGCGAGGGTCAGGAGCGCGAGGGCAACCACCGCCACGAGGTCGACGGGCAGTCGCTGGGAGAGCGTCGCGTCCACCGCTGTGTTCGTCGTTCGGGTCACTGGAATCAGTACGGAGGTGATGCACATAAGGTCGGAGTTGGTGTGCGCTCACGGGAGAAGGTATATGTCCGCCACCGCTCAAAAAGGAGGAGAAGCAGTCCGTGTCACCGACGAGAAAGGGTGTACAAGAGTGAGTGGGAACGATACCGAGACAGACCCGGTCGACGAGCGCGCGACGGCGGCGACGCAACTCCTCGCCGGTGAGGCAGTGAAGACGAGCGGTCCCGACACCGAGCGGTCCCGGCGCCGTGGCCAGCGACGCGAGCGGGAATCCGGACGGACCGTCGCGGGTCAGGACCGCCGGTCGGTCGGCTGGGCCGTCGCGTTCGCCGTCCTCGGCCTCGCGGCGGCCGCCGTGTCGGCCGCCGGCCTCGTCGCTCCCGAGACGCAGGGTATCGTCGCCGCGCTGGGTGGGGCCGGCGTGTTCCTCTCGTTGCTGACGCTCGCGCTCTCGCCGACGACACACGACGGCCGCGAGACGGCGCTGTTCGAGCGTGTCGCAGGCAACTACGAACGGGCCGCGGCCGACCTCGGCCTCGCCACGGCGCACTACTACGTCCCGACCGGCGGCGAGCCGCCGGTCAGGCTGTTCCGTCCGCGCGAGGCCGACGCGCCGGTCCCGTCGGTCGACAAACTGTCCGCGACGTTCGTGGGCCGGCGCGACGCGGGTGGGCTGCTCGGGCTGGCGCTGGACCCGAGCGGGCTCGCCCTGCTGGATGAGGTGGACGCGGACCTGCCCGACGAGCCACTGACGCTCGCCGGCGAGCTCTGCGGGGCGGCGGTCGACCGGATGGAGGTTGCCGAGATCGCCCAGCCGAACGTGGACGTCGACACCGGCCGGGCGACGGTGGCGTTCCGCGGGACGGCCTACGGCTCCATCGAGCGGTTCGACCACCCCGTCCGCTCGTTCGTCGGCGTCGGTCTCGCACTCGGGTTGGACCGGCCGGTCCGGACGGAGGTCGTCGAGACGCCGGACGGGGAGTTCCGCATCCGGTACACCTGGCAGACGAGGTGAGGTGAGCGCGCTCGCTGCGCTCGACGGTACTCAGACCCCCAGCGACTGCACCCGGCGTGCGAGCCGGTGGGTGGTCGTCCCGCCCGCGGCCGCGAAGAGGTACGGGTAGAACCGCGACTCCAGCGGGTAGGCCAGCACCGCCCGGAGGAAGTAACGCCGGGCCTCGGGGTAGTGACCGGTGGCGAACGCGTCGGTGCCGGCGCGGAACGCGGCCCAGCCCCGGAGGCGCCGGGCGGCCCGCCCCGAGAACTCGGGGGCGTGTTTCTCGACGAACCGCCGGTGGCTCTCGTCGGTCCGGTCGAAGCTCTCCGAGAGGCGGTCTGCCGAGGTGAAGTCGTACTCGACGAGCGGCTCAGGTAGGCGGACGAACCTGGTCACCCGCGAGAGCCGCAGGAACCAGTCGAGGTCCTCCCACGCCGGCATCGCTGCGTCGAACGGGTGCTCGCGGGCGAGGGCGGTCCGCACGCAGACGACCGACATCGAGCCGACGACGTTCCGGCAGGCGAGTTCACCCGTCAGGTCCGCGTCGGCCACGTCGGGCGGGACGTGCTCGCGCCGGCCGTCGGGCCGGAGTTCGACCGTGCCGGTGTAACAGAGGCCGGCGTCCGGGGCGGCCTCGAGAGCCGTGACCTGCCGGCCCACCTTCTCGGGGCGCCACGCGTCGTCGTCGTCGAGGAAGGCGACGTACGCCCCGCGGGCCGCCTCGACCCCCGTGTTCCGGGCCGCGCCGGCCCCCGAGTGGCCCCCCTCGCGGCGGTAGACGACTCGCTCGAGGGTGTCGGTGTCGAGGTGGGCGAGCAGGTCCACCGCGCGCTCGGCGGGGTTGTCGTCCACGACGACGAGTTCGAGCGGGCGGTAGGTCTGCGCGAGGACGCTCTCGACGGCTCGGACCAGCCCCTCGGGGCGGGAGTGGGTGGGGACGACGCAGGTGACGAGCGGTCGCTCGCCGCCGTCTCCGTCTCCGGCCCCGCTCTCGCCGTCCCGAGCGGCCCCGACCATCTCAGCGCGCCTCGTTGTACCAGACGTCGACGTGCTGGTCCGGCTCGTAGGACTTGCCGAGGATGTCGAGTCGGCCGTCGCCGTCGACGTCGACCAGTTTCGCCTCGTGGGTGGCGACACCACGGGCGACCGTCCGCTCGTCGAACGTCCCGTCGCCGTTGCCGAAGAAGACGACGTGCTCGGGGTCCGCGTTCGTCCCCAGACCCATCTCCGCGACGTAGATGTCGAGGTTGCCGTCGCCGTCCACGTCGGCGACCTGGACCGTGTGGGGACAGAACATCTCCTCGCGCAGCGTGTGCATCTCCCACTCGCCGTCGACCCGGTCGAACCACGCGACACGGCCGGGGCGGTGCGGTTCGAGGTGCGGGCTGTCGCCCTCCGTGAGGACGATCTCCGGTTCGTCGTCGCCGTCGACGTCACCGACGGCGACGCGGGCCCAGTACCACTCCTCGACGAGGGTCTCGCGCTCCCAGTGGCCGTCGACCTGCTGGTAGACGTGCGGGCCGGCGACGAGCTCGTTCTCGCCGTCGCCGTCGAGGTCGGCGATGGCGAGGCCCTCCAGTCGCTCGCCCTCGTCGATGACGTGGCGGCACTCGGCGGGCCAGGGTTGCTGGGTCGGGTCCTCCGGGAGGTCGAGGTAGAACAGGATCTTCGACTCCTGTGAGGCGGCGACCAGCTCCATTTCGCCGTCGTTGTCGACGTCACCGAACGCGATGTCGTGGTAGACCATGAACTCGTCGTGGATGGTGCGCCGAGTCCAGGTGTCGCGGGGGTCGGCCGGCTGTTCGTACCAGTAGAGGTTCCGGCCCCCCCAGCCCTGCGCGACGACGAGGTCGAGTCGGCCGTCGCCGTTCACGTCGAACAGGGCGTTGGCGAACACGCGCTCGTCGAGGCCACGGGAGATGGTGTGGCGCTTCCACTCGCCTCCGGTCGGGCCGGGGTTCTCGTACCAGAAGACGTAGTCCTCGAGGAACCAGAGCGCCCGCTGGAGGACGGGGAGGTTCCGCGAGACGCGGTCGCCGATGCCGGGGAGCGAGACGGGCAACCGGACCTCCTCGGCACCCATCCCGCCGACGACGAGGTCGGGGTAGCCGTTGCCGGTGAGGTCGGCCGGGAGACAGACCGACAGCCGACCGGAGGGCGGCGCGTCGTCGATGGTCTCGTGTCGGAACCGGAGGGGTATCTCCACGCTCGGTTCGGTGGGTGTCTGCATCATCGGTTTCAGGTTCCCCGTGTACGGACATTAGTAGGCACCGACAAACGGGGGTCGGACGCGGACGCGATCTCCGCCGGTGTCGACCGTCTCGGGGCCGTTACCCTCTGGATTCCGTGATTATTCGGCCTATATCTAATACCCTCGGTGCCCCTCTGTAGAGCGTGAACTCCCCGTCCCGTCGTCAGCCCACCGCCCCGTCCAGCGGAGACCGGCGATGAGTCCCCGTCGGTGGCTCCGAGCGCTACGGTCCGCGCTCACCCCCGGCGGGAGCGTGACCCGGCTCTCGCTGACGAGCGGCGTCTGGATGGGGCTGACGAAGTTCGGCACCCGCGGCGTCCAGCTGGCGATGGTCGTCATCCTCGCGAACCTGCTGACGCCGACGGCGTTCGGTATCGCGGGCGTGGCGTTCATCGTCGCCAGCCTGCTGAACCGGTTCTCGCAACTCGGCATCGACGCCGCGCTCGTCCAGAACGTCGAGGAAGACGTCGACCGCTACCTCGATACGGTGTTCGCGCTGAACGTGGCCCGCGGCGTGGTGCTCGCGGGCCTGCTCGTACTGGTGGCGCCGCTGGCCGCCCGCCTGTTCGACACGCCGATGGTCGCCGCCCTGCTGCCCGTGATGGCCATCAGTCCGCTCGCGGCCGGCCTGCGCAACCCCGGCCTGGTCTACTTCACGAAGGACCTGCAGTACCACAAGCGGTTCCTCTACGAGACGAGTTCCAGCGTGATGCAGTTCGTCGTCGCCGTCGGCGTCGCGCTATACGAGCCGACGGTGTGGGCGCTCATCTACGGGTTCGTCACCACGGGCGTCGTCTCGATGGTCGCCTCGTACCTCCTGCACGACTACCGGCCGAGCCTCGGTTTCGAGCGCGACCTCGCGGTCGAACTCGTCGGCTACGGCAAGTGGATGCTCGGCGCGCACGTCCTCAACTTCCTGATGGACGAGGGCGACGACGCACTCGTCGGCATCCTGCTGGCGCCGGCGGCGCTGGGGTTCTACCAGATGGCCCACCGCATCGGCAACACGCCCGCCACCGAGGTAACCCACGTCGTCTCCGACGTGACCTTCCCGGTCTACTCGAAGATACAGTCGGACCTCTCGGCGATCCGGACGGGACTGATGCGGGCGGTGCAGGTGTCGATGCTCGTGGCCGCGCCGCTCGCGCTCGGGATGGTCGCCATCGCGCCGACGTTCGTCGAGGCGTTCCTCGGCGAGTCGTGGCTGCCGATGATCGTGCCGATGCAACTGCTGGCGCTCTATGGACTGCTCCACGCCTACTCCGCCTCGTTCGGCTCGGTCTGGAAGGCGCTCGCCCGGCCCGACTTCCTCACCAAGGTCCCGCTGGTCGTCCTCGTGTTCACGTTCGCCGGCATCTGGCCGGTGACGGAGGCCTACGGCATCGCCGGGACCGCGGCGTGGGTGCTCCTCGTCCGACTGCTGGTGGCGACGCCGCTCGACACCTACGTCACGGTTCGGATGCTCGACATGGGCGTGTTCCCGCTGCTCCGGGCCGCGGCGTACCCGACGACGGCGGCGGGGACGATGGCCGCGGCCGTCCTGCTCGTGCAGGACCGACTCGTGCTCGGGTCGTCGATGCTCGAGTTCGCCGTCCTCCTCGCGGTGGGCGTCCTGACGTACGCGGCGGCGGTCGCGCTACTGGAGACGCAACTCGGCTGGGGGCTCCGCGCGGAGGTACGCGAGGTCCGCCGGGCCATCTGAGTGACGTGCTCTCGCCCCGTCGTGTCGGCTTTCCCTCGGCTAACCGCTCCATAACTTTACTCGGTTCTCGCCTCTCGAATCACGATGATCACCGACGCCACCACGGAGCGAGCGCGGAACGTCGTCCTCGTCACGTTCGACAGCGTCCGCGCCGACCACTGTGGGTTCGTCGACCCGGCGTCGTCGCTGACGCCGGAACTCGACGCCATGGCCGAGCAGGGCACCGCTTTCAGTCGGGCGGTGGCCTCCTCCTCACGGACCCCGACCTCCGTCCCGGAGCTGCTGACGGGCGTCCCGATGCCCCACCGCGACGCCGACTCGCAGACCGGCGAGATGGCCCGCATCCGCGAGCACGTCACCAGTTACGAGACGGTGGCAGCCCGGTTCGCCGAGCGCGGCTACACCACCGCCGGCTTCTCCGCGAACCCGTGGACCGGCGACGGGACGGGCTTTCCCGACGCGTTCGAGCGGTTCGACCAACTCGACCAGGGTGGCGAGTACACCCGCCTCTACCGGACGCTGATGCCGTTCGTCACCGGCACCGCCGCGGGCGTCGTCGTCTACTACCTCGACTCGTGGCTCCGCAAGACCGGGAGCTTCTCGCAGTGGGAGGCGTTCGCCGAGGACCTGTTCGCCACCATCGACCGCCTGCCCGAACCGTACTTCGTCTGGGTGTTCCTGATGGACGCGCACAACCCCTACATCGTCCCGAAGCGCGACCGGGTGGAGAACTCCACGCTCGACATGTACTACGGGATGCTGCGCGGGAACTCGCAGTTGCGTCACTCCTCGGGCGAGAGCTACCTCGCCGACGACCTCCCGCCGAGCGTCGAGAAGCGCGTGGTCCGGGCCTACCGTGACTCGGTCCGGTCGGTCGACCGCTTCGCCGGGGAACTCCGCCAGCGGGTCGACACGAGCGACACGAGCGTCGTCTTCCACGCCGACCACGGCGAGGCGTTCAAGGAACACGGCACCTACGGCCACCAGAACGCCCTCTATCAGGAGAACGTCCACGTCCCGCTGCTGGTCTACGGGGCCGACGCCGAGGCGGGTCGGGTCGTCGAGGACCCCGTCTCGCTCCGGTCGATGCCGGACCTCCTGCTCTCGCTCGGGGCCGGCGAGGGGGTCCCCGTCGACGAACTGACGGCGGGGCCCGTCGTCTCGCGGACCGCCTCGGGCGACACGCTCGCGGTGTCGACGCGCCGCTGGAAGTACATCGTCGGCCCCGACGGCGCCGAACTGTACGACCTCGAGGCGGACCCCGAGGAGCGACGGAACGTCGCGGACGAGCACCCCGAGGTGTGTGCCGACCTCGACCGCGACCTCGGGGCGTACCGCGCGACGGTGCCGGAACTCGACGCGGCGGCCGAGGCGGCGGCCGCGCGCGAGGACGACGACATCGGCGACGAACTCCGGAGCCACCTCCAGACGCTCGGATACGTCGACTGACGGCCGCCCCGGGCCGCCGAGCCGGGTGGCCGCGCTCGCCGGAACGTCGCGGATTTATGAGGGCCGGGCCTCGCATTGACGGTATGACTGAGGACACGGACCCGGTCGTGGTCGAGGCCATCCGGACACCGCAGGGCAAGCGCGACGGCGTGTTCGCCGACGTGACCAGCGAGCAGCTGTCGGTGCCGCTCGTGGACGAGATACTGGCCCGGACCGGGTTGACCGGCGAGGACGTCGACGACGTGAAGTGGGGCTGTGCGCGCCCCGAGGGCGAGCAGGGCTCGAACATCGCCCGCGTCATCGCGCTCACCTCCGAACTCGGCGAGACCGTGCCGGGGACGACCGTCGACCGACTCTGTGCCTCCTCCGCGGAGGCCATCATGAGCGCGGCCGACTCCATCCGCGCCGGCTCGCGCGACTGCATCGTCGCCGGCGGCGTCGAGAACATGACCCGCGTCCAGCGGAAGGAGGAGATCGACGTCTACGAGGGCGTCCAGGCGCGCTACGACGTGGACGACCTCTGGATGGGGTCGACGGCCGAGGCCGTCGCCGAGCGCTACGACATCAGCCGCGAGGAGCAGGACGCCTACGGGGCACGCTCCCAGCAGCGTGCCGTCGCCGCCACCGAGGAGGAGAGGTTCGACGACGAGATACTCCCCATCCACAACGGCGAGGAACTCGTCGAGGTCGACGAGGGCCTGCGCCCCGGCACGACGAAGGAGTCAATCTCGGGGCTCCCGCCCGCGTTCCAGGAGGACGGCACGGTCACGGCGGCCACGTCGTCGCAGATAAGCGACGGCGCGAGCGCCCTGCTGGTCACCTCGCGGGCGTTCGCCGACGAGCACGACCTCGACGTGCTCGCCGAGATCGGTGCGCACAACGTCGCCGGCGTGGACCCCGAGGTCATGGGTATCGGACCGGTTCCGGCCGTGGAGGGACTGATGGAACGCGCCGGCACCACCATCGAGGACTACGACCTCGTCGAGCTGAACGAGGCGTTCGCCTCGCAGACGCTCTACTGCCAGCGCGAACTCGGCATCCCGGACGACATCTTCAACGTGAACGGCGGGGCCATCGCCATCGGGCACCCGCTGGGCGCGAGCGGCGCGCGCCTGCCCGTGACGCTCGTCCACGAGATGCACGAGCGCGGCGCGGAACGTGGCCTCTCGACGCAGTGTGTCGGCTACGGACAGGGCGGCGCTATCGAGTTCTTCCTGCCGTAACGCCCCGGCCGTCAGGCCGCGTCGGCGCCGAACGCCGCCCGCGTCTCGTCGACGGCGTCCCGCTCGACGGCGACGGTCACGCGCCGCCCCGGCTCGAGGGTGGTCTCGCCGTCGGCCCGGTGGGTCCCGTCGACGGTGACGACCAGACACCCCTGCGGGAGCGCCGCGTCCGCGAGCGACCGGCCGACGACGGGGGCCTCCTCGCCCACGACGAGTTCGAGGACGTCCATCCCGCCGACGTGCTCGCGGACGGCGCTCCCCACGTCCGCCCCGAGCGCGTTCGCCGAGGCGGCGACGCTGGACGCGGTGACCAGTCGGACGTTCTCGAAGGACTCGCGGAACCCCTCGGGTTCGGTGCGCACCCGCGCGGCGAACCGGGCCTCCGGGACGAGCTCGCGGGCGACCACGAGCGCCTGCATGTTCGCCTCCCCGTCGGCGGTCAGCGCGCCGAACGCCGCCACGTCGCCCTCCAGCGCCCGCTCCAGTACCGGCGGGCTGGTCCCGTCGCCAGCCACCACCGTCAGTTCCACGTCCGACCGCTCGCGCAACCGCTCGCACTTCTCGGCGTCGCGTTCGACCAGTCGGACCTCGCGGCCCCGTGCGGCGAACAGTTCCGCCGTCCGGAAGCCGACCCGTCCGGCACCCACGATGACTATGGCTCCATCCATGTGTGGGGGTAACACGCGCAGGTGACTAATAGGTAACACGTCCGAAACCGGGCGGAGCGGGCCGGTGAGGAGCGAGTCGGGGGAGCGGGTCCAGACGCCGCCGCGGTCACTCGGTGAGGACGAGTTCGAGCGGGTGGTTCTGCTCGACGTCGAAGGCGATTCCGACCGAGAGGACGGTGCCGGCGGCGACGAACAGCACCGTCGTCAGCACGGCCGCGAAGAACCCCTCCACCAGCGTGAGCGGCAGGGCGACCGCGGCCACCGTCGCCAGCAGCGTCGCCAGCAGGCCGACGGTCCCGAACAGGTAACAGAGGACGGCGGGGTGGAAGTCGAGCACGAGGTAGCGGGCCTTCAGCCGGCGGACGAAGTTCCGCGCCAGCAGTGCCGACACCCGGGGGACGAACCGACGCAGGCGGATGCTGCTGCGTTCCTCGCCGTACACCGCCCGGTGGGGGACGTTCGCGACGCGCATCCCGTGGATGTTGAGCGTCGTGAGCGTGTCGTTGAGGAAGCCGTACTCGTCGTACAGCGACTCGTAGGGGATGCGCTCCAGCGTCTCCAGCGAGACGGCGGTGTAGCCGTTCTGCGAGTCGTTCATCTTCCAGTAGCCGCTGGCGAACTTCGTCATGATGGTGAGCGCGGCGTTGCCGACGAAGCGGAACCCGCTCATCCCCTCGCGGGTGTCGCGGGTGCGCATCCGGTCGCCCTTCGCGTAGTCCGCCCGGCCGTCGACGACCGGGTCGATGATACGGTGGAGCTCCTCGGGCGCCATCTGCCCGTCACCGTTCATGACGGCGACGACGTCCATGCGGTCGCCGTGGGCGTGTCGGTAGCCGGTCTTGACCGTCGCGCCGTAGCCGCGGTTCCGGGCGTGCTTGATGCCGAGGACGAACGGCACGCTCGTCGCGTAGCCGCTCCCGTCGGTGACCATCCCCTCGCCCGTGGTGGGGACGGGGACGGGGTCGTCTGTGGAGGGGGTCTCCACCCCCTCGACCTCCACGTCGTCGGCGTGTTCGAGGATCTCGTTCCAGGTCCCGTCGGTCGACCCGTCGTCGATGGCGTACACCCGGTCGACGAACTCGGGCATCGTCTCGATGACCCGCCCGACGAGACCCTCCTCGTTGTACGCCGTCACGACGACCCCGACTGTCTGGCCCTCGTACATCGCTCACCGACCTCCCGCCCGTGCCGGGCGGCGCGCACCGGCGTGGGCACTCGCTCCGCCCGCCCCGACCCCGTCGTCGCTCCTGTACGTGTTCATGATTGGAACCTTTCCCGACGACGTAGAGGTCGTCTCGGGGTTTCGTTATGGAGTGTCTGCCGCCCGGTCCCCCACACGGCGGCGGGCGTCACCGAACGCGACCAGATGCAACCACCGCGTCGCCCCGCTCACCGTCGCTGCGTACCGACGACGGCGTCTCCGTGTAGTTAACGCCGCGTTTAGTCCCGAACTAACAAACTCTGCTCCCGCGCATCTCCGTAACCAATGAGCGTCCCCCTGACGAGTCGGAACGAGACCGGCGGTGTGCACGCGGGTGAGCCGCGCGGAGCGACGCGATGACCGACGGCCGCCGGCTGGTCGTCGTCTCGCAGCACTTCCCTCCGGACAACAGCGGCCACGCCTCCCGCGTCGGCGACACGACGACGTATCTGGCCGAGGCTGGCTGGGACGTGGAGGTACTGGCACCGCCGCCGAGTTTCCCACACGGCGAGCACGAGCGCCGCTGGTACCGGACCGAACGCGACAGCCACGGCGACGTCGGCGTCCGACGGCTCTGGGCGTGGCAACCGGCCGAGGCCGACCCGTCGACGCTGTCGCGGCTGGCCTACTACCTCACGTTCGCCGTCCACGCGGCGCTCTGGCTCGCGCTCAACTTCCGCCGGTACGACGTGGTGCTGACGACCGACCCGCCCATCTTCACCGGGCTGGCGGGGTTCGTCCCCTCGTGGTTCGGCCGCAAGTGGGTCGTCGAGGTGCGCGACCTCTGGATCGACGCCTCCGTCTCGCTGGGGTTCCTCCGCGAGGGGAGCGTCTTCGAGCGGCTGAGCCGCGCCTTCCAGCGGGCGACGCTCCACCGCGCCGACCTCGTCGGGGTGACGACCGAGACGCTCGGTGAACGGCTGGCCGAGACGTACGGCGAGGGACTGGCGGCGAAGACCCGCGTCGTCCCGAACGGTGCCGACGTCGCCCGCCTCGGGACGCCGACCGAGCCGCGCCCCCACGACGACGGCTCGCGGCCGACCCTCGTCTACGTCGGCAACATCGGCCACGCGCAGGACCTCGAGTCGTGCATCAGGGCGATGGCCCACCTCGAACACGACGCCGTCCTGCGGCTGGTCGGCGGCGGCGACGCGGTCCCGCACCTCCGCGAGGTGGTCGCCGAGACGGGGCTCGAGGACCGCGTGGAGTTCGTCGGGCAGGTCCCCCGCGAGGCGGTGCCGGACATCGTCCGGTCGGCGGACGTGGGGCTGGCCCCGCTCGTGAAGGACGAGGGACTCGCCTACGCGATGCCGACGAAGGTGTACGAGTACCTCGGTTGCGCCCGGCCGGCCGTCGTCACCGGCTGTGGCGAACTCGAGCGGTTCGTCGAGGCCTCGGGCGGGGGCCTGCTGGCCGAGAACACCCCAGAGGACATCGCGCGGGCCGTCGACGAACTGCTCGGTGACCACGAACGCCGGGTCCGGATGGGTCGCGAGGGGTACGCGTACGTCTGGGAGCACTACGACCGGCGCAACATCGCGCTGAACTTCGACCGCCACCTCTCGGCGCTCGTCGGGGTGGAGCCCTCCGCACCCGTCTCCGAGCGGTCGGCCCCGGAGGTACTGCCGGCGGCGACGGCCGACGAGACGGCGACCGAGAGCACGGCGTCGGAACTCCGGGCTCGATGAGTCGCCAGTCACCCTCGCACGCCCGGAACGGCTATCCGCGTCGCTCGTGTCGACACGCGGTAGTGAGATGACCGACGACGCACGCCTCTCGGGGCTCGTCGACCCGGCGAAACTCCCCCTGCTCTACCACACGGCCCGGAACATGCACGTCCGGCAGTTGACCGGGGTCGCCGAGCGCAAGCTCAGACACGCCGTCGTCCCGCGCCTCCCCGTGGACTTCGACGCCCGCTACGAGCGGCAGGTGCCGGCCGAGACGACGGCGACGCCGGCGCCGCTCGCGGCGAACACGGCCACGCTCCGTGCGGCGCTCCCCGACTCGCTCCGCGCGACGTACCGCGAGCGGGCGACCGAGGTGGCCGCTGGCGCGGTGACGTTCGCCGGGCACACGGTCCAGGTCGAGGACGACGCGGGGGGCGTCGACTGGTTCGGCTCCGGCGTGACCGAGCCACCGGCGCTCTACGCGCTGAAACTCAGGGGCTTCGAGTTCCTCCGGTACCTGTACCTCGGTCACGACGCCCCCGACGAGTGCCCCGACGCCGTCGAGGCGGCCCGGCGCTGGACCGAGTCGTGGGCCGAGAGCGAGGCCACCCGCGTCGGCGAACCGGGCTACCTCCGGGGAGCGTGGACACCCCACTCGGTGTCGTTGCGTCTGCTGAACTGGGCGCGGTTCTACGCGTGGGCCGACCTCGAGACGCACGACCGGGAGTTCGCGGCGCTCGTCCGCCACCAGCTGTGGAAGAACGCCCGCGTGCTCGAGAACCACGTCGAGTACGACCTCGGGGGGAACCACCTGATAGAGAACGGCGCCGGCCTCGCCGTGGCAGGCGCGTTCCTCGACGACGACGACCTGTGGGACCACGGGGTCCGCGTGCTCGTCGACGCCGCCGACCAGTTCCTCGCGGACGGCGGCCACTTCGAACTGAGTCCGATGTACCACGTCCTGACGCTGACGCGGTACCTCACCGTCCTCGACCTGTGTCGCGAGACGGGCCGCGAGGTCACCGGTGCGGTCCGGCGCGTCGCCACCGAGGGGACCCGCTTCCTCGCGGCCGTCGCCGGCCCGGACGGCCGCATCCCGCTGCTGAACGACTCGGTGTACGGGGAGGCGCTGCCGGCCGACGCCTGCCGCCGGTACGCCGAGGCGGTCGGCGTCGACCCGGACGTGGTCGCCGGCCGCGAGAGCGACCCCGCCGCGCTGGAGCCGTCGGGGCTCTACTGGCTCGGCTCGGACGAGGACCGCCTGCTGTTCGACGGGGGTCCCGTCGGCCCGCCGCACCTCCCCGCCCACTCGCACGACGACCTCCTCGCCGTGTCGCTCTGGGTCGACGGCCGGCCCGTCCTCACCGACACCGGGACGAAGTCGTACGTCGCGGGGCCGGCCCGGCAGCACGCCCGGAGCGTCGCGGCGCACAACACCGTCCAGTACGGCGACGTCGAACCCATCCCGGTCGGGGGGTCGTTCCTGATGGGCCGACGGGTCACGCCGACGGTCCGGGCGGGGGGTGACGAGGGTGTGGACTGGGTCGAGGGGACCTACCGGCGCGAAGGGGACGCTGGCGAGGGCTACCGGCACCGCCGGCGGGTGTTCTGCGGCGGCGAGTCCGACGCGTCGTGGTGGCTCGTCTGGGACCGCGTGACCGCCGAGGCGGCCCGGCCGGTCCGGAGTCGCCTCCACGTCGCGCCCGGTCTCGAGGTCTCGGCCGACACGGCCGGAGACGCACCCGAGGGGGCGCTGGTGGTCCGCCCGGTGGACGCGGCCGCGGACACGGCGCTGGCACACCTCGTCCCGGTCGGGGCCGAGGACGTACACGTCGGGTGGAGCCCCTCCTACCCCGCGTTCGGCCGGGAGCGCGAGCGGCCGTCGGTCACGCTCCGGGCCGACGGGCGGGACGTCTCGATGGGCGTCCTCGTCTCGACGCGGCCGCTCCACTCGGTCGGCGTCGGCCGCGAGCGGGGGACGGCGAGCGAACTCCGCGTGGACGGGTCGGTCACCCGACTCCCGCGGGTGGGGCCGGCCGGCGAGTGAGTCCGGATTACCGAGCACACAGTCACCTGAAGTTTCAAGACCGTCTCTCCCCGAGTGCCACTAGACATGGGGGGCCACGAACCGGACGTAGGGCCACGTTCGTGGCCGGCGGGCCCCCTCGACGAGCGACGGGCGTGGTGGGAACTCGACGTGGAGGCGTCGTCGCTCGAACTCCAGCAGGACACGAGTGCACCGACGCTGCTCGGCTACGACGTCGGCCGGTTCGACGCCGACAGTCCGTACCTCGAGCTGGTCCACCCCGACGACCGGACGCTCGTCGAGGAGGCCATCGCCGCGCACATCCGGGGGGAACGCGAGAACTACGAGGCACGCTACCGGGTCCGGGCCGCCGACGGAGAGTACCGACACGTCCACGCGGTCGGCCGGGCGACCGGCTGGGACGCTGACGGCCGGGTGACCCGCGTGGCCGGCGTCCTCACGGACGTGACACCGCGGGTCGAGCACGAGCGGAAACTGGAGTTGCTCCGCGAGCGCTCGCAGAGGCTGATGCGGACGCGGTCGCGGGAGGAGGCGGCGAAGGTGGCCGTCGACACCGCCGACGAGGTCATCGGCGCGCCGCTGAGCAGCGTCCACCTGCGGTCGGCGTCCGGCGACCGACTGGCTGCGACGGCCGTCGTCGACGCCGTCGACGAGATATTCGGCGAACCTCCCGTCTACGAGCGCGACGCCCCGTCGGGGAGCCGGAGCCGGGTCGTCTGGGACGTCTTCGAGTCCGGCGACCCGCTGTTCCTCCCGGACGTCTCGGCCCACGAGCCGCTGGAGGAGGGCACGCCCGCCGGCTGTGTCCTCATCCACCCGCTCGGTGACCACGGGGTGTTCATCGTCTCCGCGCCGGAGCCCGATGCGTTCGACGAGACCGAGCGGACGCTCGTGGACCTGCTGGCCTCCTCGCTCACGACGTCGCTCGACCGGGCGGAACGCGAGGAGCGGCTCCGCGACCGCGAGCGGCGCCTCGAACGCCTCCACGAGGCCACGCGCGACCTGATACGCGCGGAGTCGAGCGACGCCGTCGCCGAGCGGGTGGCGATGGCGGCCCGCGACGTCATCGGGTTCGAGATCGCGATGGTCCGGTTCTACGACGAGTCGGCGGGCGGCCTGGTCCCCGTCGCGGGCACGGCGTCGGTCGCGGAGCTACTCCCGGAGCGGCCGGTGTTCACCCCCGAGAGCGGGAGCCTCAACTGGGAGGCCTACGAGAGCGGTGAGACGCGGGTCCACGACGACATCAGCGACCTCGACGTCGCCGTGGACTCGGAGACGGGCATCCGGAGTCTCGTCATCGTCCCGCTCGGAGAGTACGGGACGCTCGCGGCGGCCGACCCGGCCCCGGCGGCGTTCGACGAGACCGACCTGTTCCTCGCACGGATCCTCGCCACGTCGGGCGAGGCGGCGCTCGAGGCGGCCGAGCGAGCGGGTGAACTCCGCGCCCGACGCGACGAACTGGAGCGACAGAACGAGCGTCTGGACGAGTTCGCGAGCGTCGTCAGCCACGACCTGCGCAACCCGCTGTCCGTGCTGAAGGGGTCGCTCGAGATCGCCGCCGAGACGGGGGGGCAGGCTCACGTCGACCGGGCGCTGGACGCCGTCGGCCGGATGGAGGGCCTCATCGACGACCTGCTGACGCTCTCGCGGGCGGGCGAGAGCGTCGACGAGCGCGAACGCGTCGCCCTCGCGCCGCTCGTCGAGCGCTCCATCGAGTCGGTCCCCGGCCCGCTGACGGCCGACGTGACCGTCGACGAGGACCGCGTGTTGCTGGCCGACACCGGCCGGCTCGGGCAGTTGCTGGAGAACCTCCTCCGCAACGCCGCGGAGCACGGCTCGACGAACGCTGCCGGCGCCGACCCCGTCCGGGTCACGGTCGGTCTCCTGCCCGGCGGCGACGGGTTCTACGTCGCCGACGACGGTCCCGGTATCCAGCCCCGCGAGCGAGACCTCGTGTTCGAACACGGCTACTCGACGACCGACGGCGGGACCGGGTTCGGCCTCCACATCGTCCAGCGCATCGCCGAGGCCCACGGCTGGACCGTCTCGGTCACCGAGAGCGAGCCCGGGGGCGCCCGCTTCGAGGTGCGTGGCGTCGACTCGCTGGAGTGACGTGACGACGCGACCGTCGACTCGGGTTCAGAACGCCGCGTCGGGGTCCCCGCCCTCCAGCATCGCCATCGTCACCGCGTGGAACCCCTCGGCGTCGGCCGCCTCTATCACCGTCGTCCGCGCGCGGCCGTCGGTCACCCCCTCCACGTCCACGCTCGTGTAGCCACGGGTGAGCCCCTCGCGTTCGTCCACGTCGACGTGGTAGGTGCCGGTCGCCTCGCGGAGTTCGGGGTACGCGAGCAGGGCGGCCGCCAGCGAGTCGGGCTGAGTGACCCCCTCGAGCCCCTGCTGGTCGCGGGTGAACTCGAGCACGGACTCGCTCATCGTCGTGAAGAACTCGGCGAGGTCGGTGTCCACCGTCGCGACCCGCTCGACCGTCTCGTGGTCCAGTACCGAGGCCTCCAGACACAGCCCCCAGTCGACGAGCGTCAGGTCGAACGCGTCGAACACGCGTTTCGCGGCGTCCGGGTCGACCCAGATGTTGTACTCCGCAGCGGGCGTGACGTTCCCACGGCAGTTCACGGCGCCACCCATCACCCACACCTCGTCGACGAGGTCGGGGAGGTCCGGTTCGCGGGCGTGCGCCAGCGCGAGGTTCGTCAGGGGGCCGATACAGAGCAGGGTGAGTTCGCCGGGGGACGCCCGACAGCGCCGCGCTATCTCGTCCGGCCCGAAGCCGTCGGCGCTCTCGATACCGGTGTCGGGGAACAGCTCGCCGCCGAGGCCGCCCTCGCCGTGGACGTAGGTGGCGTACTCCCACTCCTTGAGCAGGGGTTCGCGGGCGCCCTCGTAGACGGGGACGTCCTCGCTGTCGGCCAGCGACAGGGTGTACTTCGCGTTCTCTACCTCGTACTCGAACGGGACGTTCCCGGCGACGACGGTGACGGCCTCGACGTCGAGGCGGTCGGTGAGGCAGGCCAGCAGGAGGGCCTGCGTGTCGTCGCCCGCTGTGTCGGTGTCGACGATGACGCGACGGGTCATACCGGGGGGTCGGTGGGGGCGGGGTAAGCCGTTCGGGTCGCGGCTGGCGCGGCGAGCGACAACGGAGGGTTCAGGGCGTGGGGTCTCGAAGCCCGGGCGATGACCGAACCGCGGGTCGCCAGTTTCGGGAGCGTGAACGTCGACCGGGTGTGCCGGGTCGACGAGGAGACGCTCGCGGCGCTCGCGGCGCGTTACGACTGGTTCCCGGCGGCCGGGGAGACGCGACCCGTCGACGCGGTGCCGGCCGCCCTCGACGCCCACGTCACGCGCACCCTGCTCGGGGGGAAGGGGGCCAACCAGGCCGTGGCCGCGGCCCGTGCCGAGACCGACGCGGTGTTCTACGGCAAGGTCGGCGACGGAGACGCGACGGACCCGCGCGCGGAACTGGCCGACCGGGGGGTGGGGACGGCCGCCGTCGAGGCCGTCGACGGGCCGACCGGGACTGCCTACGTGTTCGTCGGGCCCGACGGCGAGAACCACATCGCACTCCTCGAGGGCGCGAACGGGACCGTCGACGCGGGCTACGCCCACGCGGCCGTGCCGGAGGTACGCGAGGCGGACGTGCTCCTCCTGCAGAACGAGGTGCCGCTCGCGGCCACCGAGGCGCTCCTGCTCGCGCTGACGGGCCAGCATGACCGACCGACCGTGGTCGTCGACCCGGCACCGGCCGAGGGCGCCGCGGCGCTGCTCGACTACGCCTGCGTGGACGTGGTCACGCCGAACGAGGCCGAGGCGGCCGCACTCGCCGACGAACTCGCGGCGTTCGACGGCGTCGTCTGCTACAAGCACGGCCCGGCCCCCGTCGAGGTGGTCGCCCCCGGAGACGAGCGGTTCACCGTCGCGCCACCGCCCGCCGACCCGGTGGACACGACGGGGGCCGGCGACGTGTTCGCGGGCTACCTCGGGGCCGAACTCGCCCGCGGCACCGACCTCCACGGGGCTGTCGAACTGGCCTGCGTCGCGGCCGCCTGCTCCGTCGAGCGCGAGGGCGTCCAGCGGGCGGTACCGGCCCGCGAGGCGGTGGTGGCCCGGCACCGCGAGACGGCTGGCGACCGGGGGTAGACTGCTCGCCCGTCGTCCGTGACCCGCCGGGTGGACCCGGCCGACCGTGGTGGCGCTTCCCGCTGGCCGTCGAGGGCTACGACCCGTCCTCGCCGTCGTACTCGTACTCTCGCAGCGTCTCGACCGAGAGCGAGTCGAGGACGGCCTCGCTCGTCGCCTCGAGGACCACCGGGGGCGCGACCCCCGCCCCGCGGGCCTCCTCCCAGCGGGGGAGACAGAGACACCAGCGGTCGCCCGCCTCGAGGCCGGGGAACTCGAGTTCCGGACGCGGCGTCACGAGGTCGTTCCCCCGGGCCTTCGAGAACTGCAGGAACTCGTCGGTGAGGACGGCACAGACCTCGTGACGGCCGGGGTCACGTCGGAGGTGCCGGCAGTGGCCGTCGCGCAGGTAGCCCGTCACGGGGTCGGTGCCGCACGGTTCGAGGGGGCCGCCGAGGACGTTCCGGTCGGCGTCGGTCCCGTCGGCGTCGGGCGTCTCGCTCACGATCATGTGTTCGACCGGCCGACCCAAAGGTGTGCGGGCGACCCGCCCGCGGTGCCGGCACCGAAACCCACGAGAGGCGCAGGCCCCTCCGTCCACCCATGCAGACGCTCGAACTCCCCTCCGGCGAGACGGTCACTCCCGAGGACGTCTTCATGTACGAGGGGTACCCGTACCGTTTCCGGCCCGCTGGCGACGGCGAGACGGCGGCGTTCTACCTCACGCCGCTGTACTGGGGTGGCGGGGAGATGGACGTCCCCTTCCCGGACCGCGGGGTCCTGAAGGGACAGTGGGGCGAGGAGTCACGCGGCGTCCTGACCACGGAGGAGTGGGCCGAGTGGCTCCGGGCGGTGCGCGACGACGACCGGTTCGACGCGGCGGAACTCGACGCGCTGGCCGAGGAACTCGGCGTCGAGGAACCGGGGCTCGTGACCCGTATCCGTCGTTCGCTGGGGTTCTGAACGTTCCCGAACTTTCGTTAGGATCACCATTGCTATGCCGGCTCGTGTCGTGAGACGGCCATGGAACGACGACTGACGCTCGACCGGTGCCGGCAGGTGTTCGACCTGCTCTCGTACCCTATCACCCGGGAGGACGCGGGCCGGGTCCTCGGACACGTCACGCTCCAGTACGCCGACGGCGAGGAGCCGTTCCCGGCCGCCGTCGAACGCACGCCGAGCGACCGGTTCGAGTCGGCCGACGACCTCGAACTGGAGCTGTTCATGAGCCTGCCCATCGCCGCGGTGGGCGAACCGGGGCAGTCCGAAGGGGACGCCTGACCCCGGCGACCGTCAGGCACGGGTGAGCCTCTGGGTCGGGGGAGGGCGTCAGACGCCTGCCTGACGCGGCTTTTTGTAGCAGGACGACCGACCTGACGTCCTGAAGCGACACCCACGAACCATGTCCGACCGCCACGTCCCCATCGAGATAAGCGTCGCCGAGGAGGGCGACGAACGCCCCGCCGTCGAGTCGGGTACCCGGCTGGACGTCGCGGTGCGCGGGGGGCTGTACCCCACCGCTCGCCTCGACGACGGCCGCTACGCCGCCTGGTGGTTCGAGGCCGAGAACAACCCCGCGCTGGACGACGAGGCCACGACCGAGTGGGTGGCGGCGCCCACCCGGTTCCTCGCGGCGGCCACGCTCTCCGAACTCTGGGACGACCCCACCGCCTTCGACCGGGTGGTGACGGACGGGGGCGAGGGGAACGCGGACGCGCGACCGGCGGCCCCGGACGGTCCGGAGACGCCGGACGGTCCGGAGACGCCGGACGGCCCGGATGTATAAACGGCCTTCCACGGGCGACCGGAACCGGACGATGGCGGCGCGGTGCCCGGACTGATAACGGGCGACTTCTTATATCCGGTCGGCTGTTATCCGGTACCATGGACGGGAACGTCGAGGCGGGCCGTCGCCCCCCGCGGCCGGGACCGGACGCCCTCTACGGGGAGAACCCGACCCCTCCGCAGCTCGAGAACGGGCCGGGGTGGGACGCCGACCCCCTGCTCGTCGCGGGCAGCGCGGCCTACGTGGAGGGAGAGTACCTCTACCAGGACTACGTCTACGACGACCACGGCGCGGACACGCGGTCGCTGCTGAGCCTCGCCCCCAGCGGTGCCGAGGGCATCTGGGGGCCGTTCGCCCAGCCGACGGGTGACCTCCACTACCCGAACGACCCGGAGCGGTACGGCTACAACGCGGCGGACCTGCTGGAGTTCCGCGCCCGCCCGACCGAGGACGGGGTGGCCTACCGGGTCACGCTGAACACGATGCTCGAGTCGGACGCCGCGGCCGTGGCCATCGGCATCGACACCACCGCTGGCGACCCCGGGCCGGACCACCGCACGGACTGGGGGTACGGCCTCGGCGAGTTGGGCGCGCCGGCCGACCACGTCCTCGTGACGTGGGGGACGGGCGCGGAACTGGACGGTGAACCGCTGGACGACGACCGAGTGTCGGTGGACCTCGAGCGGAACCAGCTGGAGGTGGAGGTGCCGCTCGCCCCCGCCGGTGAGACGTGGCGCCACTACCTCGCCGTCGGCCTCTGGAACCCCGAGTGGAGGTCGTTCAAGGCGGTCGCCGTCGAGCCGACCGAGAACGTCCCCGGCGGTCGCGGCCGGCAGGAGGACGTCCCGCCGGTGTTCAACGTCGGCTTCCGCTTCGACGAGCCGTGCGAGTGGGACCGCGGCGACCTCGTCACCGGGGCCCTCGACGTGCTCACCGGGCACGCGCCGAGTTCGATCGGCGAGGGGAACTGGCGCGAACACGGCCAGGCGATGGCGCTCGCGGCGCGGGACATCTCTGGGTTCTACGCCGACGTGGCGTTCGCGAGACTCGAGTCGGGCGAGACGGACCACTCGGGGGTGCCGGAGACCGGCTACCTCAACTTCCTCTACCCGTCGCGCTACGACTTCGGCGAGGGCGTCGACCCCGTGGAGAACGTGCTCCGCGGGACCATCCAGCCCTACGCCGCGTACGTCCCCGAGACGTACGAGGGTGACCCGGTCCCGCTCACCGTCCTCCTGCACTCGCTGGGCAACTGCTACAACCAGTACGCCGTCTACACGCCCGGGCTCCTCTCGTCGCTCGCGGAGACGACGGGCGGTATCGTCCTGATACCGCAGTCCCGCGGGCCGGGGCGCTGGTACCAGCGCGAGGGGGAGATCGACGTGTTCGAGGCGTGGCGCGACCTCGAGTCCCGGTACGAGATCGACCGGGACCGGGTCTCGGTCGCCGGGTACTCGATGGGCGGGTTCGGCACGCTGATGCTCGCCGGGCAGTACCCCGACCTGTTCGCCCGCGGCTTCTCCGTCGTCGGGCCGCCGACCGAGGACCCCATCGAGGGCGCGACGGCGGGCCTGTGCAGCGCCCCCGACCTGCTGACCGGGACGCTGCTCGGCGGTCAGAACGGCGGCTGGCTCCTCAGCATCTTCAACGAGAACCCCGAGAGCGCGCTCCACGTCACCGACAACCTCCGGCACGTCCCGCTGCTGGTGTGGAACGGTGCGGCGGACGTCCTCGTGCCGGTCCAGGGGCCGCTGAGCTTCGCCCGCTACCTCCGGCGACACGGCTACCGCCACGAGATCGACGTGTTCCCGGTGGACACGCACCTCTCGTTCGCGATCCGGGACAAGTGGCACCGGGGGCCGGAGTTCCTCGCCTCGGGCCGCGTCGAGCGCATGCCCGACCGGGTCACCTACCGGCACGTCCCCGAACTCGACCACCCGGACGTCGACCTGATCCACGACGGGGCCTACTGGGTCCACGACGTCCACACCCGCGGCTGTCAGAGCGGGCGCATCGACGTCACCTCCTACGCCCGGGGGTACGTCGAACCGGAGCGCCGGCGCTACCGGCGGGTCGGGCGCCGCCCGCGACAGCACTACGCGAAGGGTGTCGAGTGGGTGACGCCAGCGACGGACGGGAGCGGCGACCCCGAGGGGCGCAACGCCATCGGCGTCCGGATGGACTGCGTCGAGCACGCCACGCTCTACGTCGAGGAGGTGGGTATCCGGCCGGACGAGCCGCTCACGGTGCGTGTCGCGAGCGACGGCCCGGCGACGCTGACGCTGGTGGGGTCGTTCGGCGCCTACGAACTCGCGGTGGAGGGGGGCGACCACACGGTTCGAGTCGACTCCATCGCGGCCGGTGCGGTCACCGACTGAGCGCGCTCAGACCGCCGTGGGTGCCTCCACGTCGGCGAGGTAGGCCGCGAGGTCCGTCGTCGTCACCATCCCGATGAGCCCCTCCGTCTCGTCGACGATGGGGAGGTGGTGGATGCCGTAGGTGACGAGTCGGTCGGCCACCTCGCGGATGGAGTCCTGCGCGGAGCCGGTGAGCACGCTCTCGCTCATGTACGCGGAGACGGGGGTCTCGTCCTTCGGTTTGCGCTCGGCGACGATGCGGACGAAGTCCGTCGTCGTCAGGATACCCTGTGGCTGGTGCTCCTCGTCGACGACCACGACCGACCCGATCTCGTTGGCGAGCATCTCGTTGGCGGCGTCCTCGACCAGCGTCTCCGGCGAGACGGTGTGGAGGTCGGTCGTCATGATCCGGGCTGCGAAGATATCCTGCATGTGTCCAGTTCGCGTGCTACGGCCTCTTATATCCGCCGCCCGTTCGTCACTCTCCGCCGAGCGCCCGCGAGACGTACTGCTCGCGGGTCAACTCGCCGTCGACGAACCGCTGGGCGAGCGACCGCTCGACGACGACGCGGGCGCCCCGGCCGTCCTCGCGGACGGCAGTGATCTGCAGGCGGGCGGCGTCACCACCCTGCTCGACGTACTCGGCGTAGGTCACCGCGATGTCGCCGAGTTCCGCGCCGAGCGCGCCGCCCGAGTCGGCGCTCGTCGCGTACCGGAGTTCGAGTGTGCGCCCCGACCACGAGACGCCCTGCACGTCGTGGTCCTCGGCGACGAGGCCGGCGAACTCCCCGGCCGTGAGGGTGCCGTCGCCGTCCGGCTGGACCGCCTCGACCGCCCCGTACCGGAACCCGAGGCCGAACGGGTCCGCGAGGACGAACACGCCCGCGTTCGCGAGGACGGCCAGCGCCGCGACGGAGACGACGAGGAAGGCGACGACGGCGAGCGCGGCGTTCTCGCGCAGGATGTCGAGGTAGGACGCGCCGCTGCCGGGAGCGAACTCGTCCGGGTCCGTCTCGACCAGTTCGAACTGCATGTTCCCGCAGCGGTCACAGGGGGGGTTGTTCTTCGGGTGGCCGTGGCCACACTCCGTGCAGCGCCACTCCGAGAACTTCGTCCCGACCTCGCCGGGACCCGTCACCTCTCCCGACCCCGCCCCCGACGACTCGCTCATTGTCCCCCGTAGGCCGTGCCCCCCAATCAGGTTTCGGAAGGCGGCGCGCCCGTAGCCCGCTGGATTTAGGGTGGTCACCCGAGACGAGCGACCGATGGCGACGCTGCGACGCGAACTCGGCCTGCGCGAGACGGTGGTGTACGGCGTCGGGCTCATCCTCGGGGCCGGTATCTACGCCATCCTCGGGGAGGCCGCCGGCCTCACCGGCGAGTCCGTGGTCGTCTCGTTCCTGCTGGCCGCGCTGGTCGCCTCGCTCACGGGGCTGAGCTACGCCGAACTCGCCTCGATGTACCCGAAGGGGGAGGGCGACTACGTCTACGTCCGGGCGGCGTTCGGCCCGGCGCCGGCGGCGTTCACGGCGCTCTGTCGGCTGCTCGTGGGCGCCGTCTCCGCCGCGGCCGTCGCCCTCGCGTTCTCGGGCTACCTCGCCGGCGTGTTCGCGGTCCCAGCGGTCCCCGTCGCCGTCGGCCTCGTCGCTCTGCTCACGCTGGTCAACTACTTGGGCATCGACCTCTCCGTCCGGGTGAACGTGCTGTTCACCGCGCTGGAGGTGCTCGGCCTCCTGATCGTCGTCGTCATCGGCGTCGGGTCGTGGGGGCAGGTGGACCCGACGGCGACGACGAACGGCGCGTTCGGCGTCGTCGAAGCCATCTTCCTCGTGTTCTTCGCCTACCTCGGGTTCGGCTCCATCGTCAACGTGGCCGAGGAGACGCGCGACCCCGAGCGGACCATCCCGCGGGCCGTCGTCCTCGCCATCGTCGTGACGACGGTGCTCTACGTGGCCGTCGCCCTGTCGGCCGTCGCACTCGTCGACCCCGCCGCCCTCGGTGCCTCGGGGTCACCGCTCGCGGACGTGGCGCTCGTCGGGTGGGGACCGCTCGGCGCGCAGGTGGTCGGCGCCATCGCGCTGTTCTCGACGACCAACACCGTCCTCATCCTGCTGGTGTCCACCTCACGGCTGTTCTACGGCGTCTCGAAGACGGAGTACCGGGCGTTCCCGTCGGTGTTCTCGCGGGTCCACCCGACGCGACGGACGCCACACTACGCGGTGTTCGCGGTCGGCGCCCTGACGGTGCCGTTCGTCCTCCTCGGCGACGTGGGCCGGGTGGCCGGGGTGGCGAACCTGCTGCTGCTCGTCGTCTTCTTCCTCGTCAACGCCGCGCAGCTGCGCCTGCGCTACACGGCACCCGACGCCGAACGGGGGTTCCGTGTCCCGCTCGACGTCGGGCGACTCTCGCTGCCGGCGCTCGGCGGCCTGCTCTCGTCGGTGCTGCTCGTTGCGTTCTACCTGAACACGCTGGTGTCCTGAGTCGGTCGCCGCGACTCAGACGGTCACCTCGAACGGGCGGAGCGCACGGGCGATCTCGCGGGCCCGTCGCGTCGGCGTCGCCGCCGGCGGAGCGGTCCGGTAGTGGAAGTCGACGGCCGCGGTCCCGGTCCCCGACGGCCGGAGGATGGCGACCAGCGTGCCGTCGGTGGTCCGGAACTTCCGCCCCTCGGGGGTGTCCGTGGCGGTGACGTTACCGACGGTGTCGTGGACGAGCGCAGTCGCTCGCTCGGCGTCGATGGCGAGGTGTTCGCAGGCGAACTCGGGGTGGACGGGGCGCTCGGCCGGGACGAGCGCGTCGTCTGTCTGGTGCATGGCGGTGGCCTCCACTCCGAGTCGGCGTCCGGGGGAGGTAGACCCCGGTGGCGGTTCCCGCGCCGTGAGAACGAGTGTCGTGGTCGGGGGCGGTGTGGCCCCGTCTCCGGTTCAGGAGACGACGGTGACCGGGACGGGGGACTGTTCGACGAGCCGCTTGGCGGTGCTGCCGAGTAGCCGCTCCATGCGCTCGCTGAGGCCACGGTGGCCGACGAACAGGCCGTCGAACTCGCCCGCCTCGGCGAACTCGGCGATGCTCTCGGCCGGGTCGCCGTACAGCAACTCGGCGTCGACCTCGTGGCCACGGTCGGCCGCGAACTCCACCGCCCGGTCCAGCAGTTTCTGTCCGCGATCCTCGGCGTCTTCCGGTCCCTCGATGACGAGGAGGCGGTCGGCGTCGGTCACGTCGGCGTCCGCCGGGACGCCCGCCTCGCTCTCGACCTCGGGGTCCACGGAGTGGACGACGGTCACCGACGCGGGCGTCTCCATCGCCCCGGCCAGCTCCAGCGCGTGTTCGAGTGCCGACTCGCTCTCCGACGAACCGTCGACTGCGACTAGATAGTTCATACTCGGGAGTGTGTCGAGGAGAAAGATATACCGTCACTCTCGGTGCCACGAGGTGGGAATCAGGCGGCGGCTTCGTCCGCGTGCCGCCGGTCGGCTCAGTCGTCGCCCGGGATGGGGGACGAGGCCGTCCGGACGTTCGGTTCCACGTCGTGTGGGAGTCGGAACAGGTTCCACACTGGCGAACGCCGTGCCCCCGCCTCCAGGAGTTCCCGTTCCGCCTCGCCGAGGCCGTCGCCGGACACCTCTATCTCGATGTCGACGTTCTCGAACGTGTGCTCCGAGTTCTCGACCTCGTCGAGGAACAGGACGATGCGAGGGTCGAAGTCGAGTCGGACCGTCGTCTCCAGCCCCTCCACGTCGATCCCCTCGTGGAGCGCGGTGAACGAGACGGCCACGTTCAGACACCCCGTGAGCGCCGCGAGCGCCACCTCTACCGGCTCCGGTCGGTCCGTGGGGCCGACGAATCCAGCGGCCTCCTCGACCTCGCGCCACGCCCCCATCGGGAACGTGTACTCCCTGGTCTCCCGGTCGATCTCCTCGCCGCCCAGGGAGAACTGTTCGACCTTGGTCAGCGAGTGGCCCGCACGCCCCTCGTAGACGCCACGCGCCTCCAGCTCGAACTGTATCTCCTCCGGGTGCTCGGCCGCGTGCTCCGAGAACGCGCCGAACGCCTCCAGATCTACGCCGTGCTTGACAGGCATGACAGCCCCCAGTCTGTGTGTACGATAGGTATAGTTATTCGATGATCATCTCTCGGGCCGTGGACCTCGTCCGGACCGTGGACGGCGTTCACACCGCGAACGTCCCCGGTGGGGGTCGGGTGGCCTCCGTCCGGAACGCCTCGGCCGTGGTCCGCGCCCACGACCGGACGGCGTCGTCCTCGCTGGTGACCGCGGCGTGTGGAGCGCCCTCGTCGTCCGAGAGGATGATGGTGACCCGGTCGTCCGTGACGAGGAGCGGGTACGGGACCGTCCCGTCGTAGCGGAACAGTTCGGTCCGGCCCGCCGTCAGCATCTCGTGGAGCGTCGCGGAGAGGGCGGCATCCGCGCGCAGGGCGTCGACGACGGCCGCCGTGACGATGGCCACGATGTGCTGGTCGCCGTCGACCGTCGGGTCCCGGCACGCCTCGATGGCGCTCGGGAGGACGGCGGGCGAGACGACGGTCACCTCGGTGGCCTGCCGGAGCTCGCGCACCGCGTGTGTGGTCGGCGCGACGGCGTTCGTCGGCGTCGCCGTCACCACCTCCGCCGTGGCGAGTCGGTCCAGTTCGAACTCGAACCCCTCGCGGGGGAACCAGCGAGCGACGTCGTCGAGGAGCGCCACGGGCCGCACCCGCTCGACGAACGCCTCGAACTCGCTGGCGAGGAACCGCCCCAGCGCGGTGGCGTGGTACGTTCGGCCGTCGCGGGTGACCCACCCTCGCTCGACGAGTTCGTCGAGGATCCGGCTCAGCGTCGGCCGGGTGATGCCCGTCTCCTCGGCGAGTTCCCGCCGCTCCCGCGGCGACTCCGAGAGCCCACTGAGCACCCGGACCCGGTTCGGTGACCGAGTGAGGTAGTCCACGTCGGCCAGCGCGGACCCGTATCGGTCGAGCGAGAACATGGTCGCCGAGACGGTTGTGTGTCCTCGGTTATAGTCGCAGTCGTCGGTCTCAAGCCGGTATCCCCCGGATTTTTGTCGTTCGCGTGGTTCCGACCCGCATGAGCGACGACCGCGACCCGGAGGCGACCCTGTGGGAGTGGAAAGAGGGGATGCAGGCCGAGCACGAGCGGGCCATCGCGGACCCGGACCCGGCCGATGACCACCGAATCGAGGCCGTCTCGCAGGTGAGTTTCCGACTCGCCTACGCGTACGAGGACGGCGAACTCGTCCAGACCGAGCGGGCGCAGGTGGACGAACCCACCCAGCCCGAACTGTTCTCCTGTGTCTGTGGCGTGCGCGGGATGACCCGCGAGGAGGCCGAACGGCACGCCGAGGCGGCGGCCGAGACGCCGAGCGACGGCGCCTGAGCGGGGCCGAACGGTGCCGCCTCGGAAAGCGCTAAACGACTCGCGACCCTAGTACCGACGATGTCCACGTCGCTCCCGACGGGGCTGGGGCCGGACGCGCTGGACGAGGCGTTCCACGTCTACGAGGTCGAGGTCGCGGACGGCGACGTCCGCTACTACGGCGAGCCGCTCGTCGAGCGCGAGAACGTCGTCCAGCGACTCGCCCCACAGTTCCGCGAGCGGGGCTACCGCGTGATGCTCAACTACGAGACGGGCGAGTACGTCCTCGTCGCCACCGAGCGGTCGGTGGGCGTCGACGGGGTGCCGTGGACGAACGTCGCCCTGTTCCTCGCCACCGTCCTGACGACGCTGTTCGCCGGGTCGCGCTGGTACGGTGTCGACCCGCTGGCCGACCCGGCCCGGCTCGTCGAGGCGTGGCCGTTCGCGGCAGCCGTCCTCGGCGTGCTGGCGGTCCACGAGTTCGGCCACTACGCGCTCTCACGGCACCACGACGTGGCCGCGAGTCTGCCGTACTTCATCCCGCTGCCGAACCTGCTCGGGACGCTCGGGGCCGTCATCTCGATGAACGACCACATCCCGGACCGGGACGCCCTGTTCGACATCGGCGTGGCCGGGCCGCTCGCCGGGCTGGTCGCCACCGTCGTCGTCACGGCCATCGGCGTCTCGCTCCCGCCCGTCGAGGTGGCGCAGGTCGCGGGCGGGGTGACGCTCGGCTACCCGCTCCTGATACAGGGCGTGGCCGCGCTCCTCGGTGAGCCACTCGTCTACGGCGAGGGCCTCTCGGTCAACCCCGTCGTCGTCGGCGGCTGGGTGGGGGCGTTCGTCACGTTCCTGAACCTCCTCCCCGTGGGCCAGCTCGACGGAGCCCACGTCACGAAGGCGCTCGTCGGCGACTACCTCGGGGCGGTCCAGCGTGCCGTCCCGGTGGCCCTGTTCGGCCTCGCGGGCTACCTCTACCTGTTCGAGGGCGGCCGCTCGGCCGGCGTCTGGGCGGTCTGGGGGTTCCTCACGCTCCTGCTCGGGCGTGCCGGGAGCGCCGAACCGCTCGACGACACGCCGGTCGGCACCGGCCGGAAGCTCGTGGGAGCGCTGACGCTCGTCCTCGGCGTGCTCTGCTTCACGCCGATGCCCGTCGTGCTCGGCTGACGGCGGGCGAACGGCAGCCGCCTGCCTCGCACACGCCCGCCGCCTCGGCCGCCCGACCCGTCGCCGTTGGGGCGACCCGGACCGCCGGCCGGCGTCCGGGTTGCCCCCTCCGAAACCTTGTGGTTCGTGCGCCCGCAACGTGCGGTATGGTCTGGCACGTGTACACGGAGGACTGGGAAGAGACGCGCGCGGCATTCCTCGAGTTCGTCGAGGAGCGTCGGGCGGCCGAGGCCGGTGAGACGACGCCCGGGCACCTCTCCGACGAGCCGACGGACGACGACGACTACGACCTCGTCACCGACGGCGGCGAGGCGAGCGGCGCGAGGTGAGTCTCGCCGGGGCCGTGCCCCGACGGCAGTGAGGGCGCGGCCAGCCCCGGCCGCAGTCCTACTCCGGCCGGCTCTCTCGGCCGTGTGAGTGTTCCACCGAAACCTTGTCGTCTGTCGAGGCCCATGTCGTGGTGTACCATGTGCCACGGACATCGCGCCGACTGGGAACAGGCGTACGAGGACCGACTCGCGGAGCACGAGGAGTCGGACGAGGACGAGGCCCCGTCGTTCCTGCGGGAGGAGGACGCCGAGGACGAGGTGGAACTGCTGACCGACGGCGGGGACGAGTAGCGACGAGTCATCCCCCGCGCACGATCCTCCGGGACGACTGGCTAGCGCGCTCAACCGACCACCGGCACCAGGAAGGTGAACTCGCGGCGCCCCTCCTCGCTCGTCACGGTCACGTCGTAGGCGACGGTCAGCACCGTCGTCTCGCCGGCGCGCTCCTGGACGACGACGCCGTCCACCGCCCGACAGGTCCCGAACGCTCGGCCCGCCCCGCGCGGACACTCGTTCGCCGCCCACTCGGCCGCCACCTCGGGCGCGTACGCCACCCGGAAGACGGTCCCCCATTCGACTCGGGAGGTCTCCAGCGTCCGGAGTCGGGGGGCGAGCGACTCGCGCACCTCGGCCACGGCCAGTCGTCGGTCCGACCACGCGTCCCCCGTCACCTCGCTCCCCGCCTCGTGGGTCGCGCGCTCGAGGAACCGCTCGGCCGACGCGCCCGGCTCCGGTGCCGGCGCCCGCACGTCCGGGTGGGCGCCGAGCTGGAGGTACGCCAGCACCACCGGCGCGAGCGCGACGGCGACGACCGCGGCGGCGGCCAACACGAGTTGCGCCCGCTCCCGTCGCTCGCCGCCGCCTCCCGTCCGGTCCGCCCCACCGAGTCGCATAGTTACGCTGGCCACGCTACCGAATTTAAATCTACCGTCGTCGCCACGCAAGAATGCCCCCACTGTTGCGGGTGGGGGGCGAGGAGCGTCCCGTCCGTATCGACGAGTATGCAGGACACGACACTCGACTCGGAATCCGTGGTCGTGGTTGGTGCGGGGTTCGGCGGCCTCTCGGCTGCCTGTCACCTCGCCGACGCCGGCGCCGACGTGACCGTCCTCGAGCGGCGCGAGCAACTCGGTGGTGTCGCCGGCCGCATCGAACGCGACGGGTTCCGGTTCGACACCGGCCCCTCGTGGTACCTGATGCCAGATACGTTCGAGCGGTTCTTCGCTCGCTTCGGCCGCCGGCCGGAGACGTACTACTCGCTGGAGCGACTCGACCCGAACTACCGCGTGTTCTGGAAGGACGGCGACAGCGCCAGCGTTCCGGCGGACCGACAGGGTCAGCGGGACCTGTTCGAGTCGTACGAGACAGGTGCGGCCGACGCCCTCGACGAGTATCTCGCGGGTGCCAGCGAGGCATACGAGGTCGGGATGGAGGAGTTCGTCTACGAGGACCGGCCCCGGTGGCGTGACTGGGTCGACCCGGACCTCCTGCGGGCCGCCCGTGGGCTCACGCTGCTCGGGTCGATGGACGACCACGTCTCGGCGCACGTCGACCACCCGAAACTCCGGCAGCTGCTGGAGTACACCCTCGTCTTCCTCGGCGGGTCGCCGTACAACACGCCCGCGCTCTACTCGCTGATGAGCCACGTCGACCTGAACCTCGGCGTCTACTACCCCGAGGGCGGCGTCCGGGCGGTGGTCGACGGCATCGCCCAGGTGGCGCGCGAACTCGGCGTCACGTTCGAGACGGGGTCCGAGGTGACGGGTCTCGAACGCCTGCCCGACGGCCTCCTCGTCTCGACGGCCGACGGCGAACGCGAGGCCGACCGTGTCGTGGCGAACGCCCCGCCGGCCCACGTCGAGCGGGACCTCCTCCCGCCGTCCCGCCACGACCACGGTACCGACTACTGGAACGACCGGACCTACGCGCCCAGCGCGTTCATGCTCTACCTCGGTGTCGAGGGCGAGCTGCCGGAGCTCGAGCACCACACGCTCGTCCTGCCGACGGACTGGCGTGGGCACTTCGAGTCCATCTTCGAGACCTCGGCGTGGCCCGAGGACCCGTCCTACTACGTCAACGTCCCGTCCCGGACCGACGACACCGTCGCGCCCGACGGCCACGAGACGGTGGTCGTCCTCGTGCCCGTCGCCCCCGGCCTCGACGACCCGCCCACGGTCCGGGCCCGCTTCCGCGAGCAGGTCCTCGACGACCTCGCCGAACACACCGGCGTGGACCTCCGCGACCGGATCGTCGTCGAGGAGTCGGCCTGCGTCACGGAGTTCGCCGAGTTCGGCTACCCGCAGGGGTCGGCACTCGGCCTCGCGCACACCCTCCGACAGACCGGCCCCTTCCGCCCGGACCACCGCTCTGACGCGATGCCCGGACTCTACTACACCGGGTCGTTCACCGCGCCCGGTATCGGGATGCCGATGACGCTGGTGAGCGGTGAACACGCCGCGCAGGCCGTCGTCGAGGACGCCGCGAACGAGGGCGGCGCGCTGGCGTCGCTCGGGCTGCGCTCGGACTGACTCCTCACGGCCTGCACCGTCACGCTCGGCTGACGGTTCTCGGCCCGCAGGAGTCGGCCCCCGGGGCTTTGTCCTCCCGTCGCGTCCCGGCGGCCATGCTCGACTGGACGACGACCGACGGTGCAGACACGAACCCTGCCGTCGTGTTCTTCCACCCCGCCGGGTGGACGCGACACGCGTGGACCCCACACGCCGAGCGACTGGCCCACGACTACCGGGTGGTGCGCGTGGACCTGCCGGGCCACGGTACCCACCCGGACGCGACGTTCACGATGGAGCGGGCGGTGGCCGACGTCGCCGCCGTCCTCGAAGCGGTGGACGGTGCGGTCCTCGTCGGCCACTCGCTCGGCGGGTACGTCGCCGGCCGGGTCGCCGCCGAACACGGCGACCGGGTCGAGGGACTGGTGCTCGCCGGATCGGCGTTCAACTGGCGCACGCCGGTCGGACTGGTGTTCAGCGCGATCCAGTACGTCGTCAACTACGTCTACGACGCCGCCGCACGGGTGCCTCCGCTCGCCCGCCGCCTCGAGCGCGCGCCGGTCCACGAGTCGCAGGTCCCGCCGGCAGAGGAGGCCCCCCACCCCTACCTCCCGGCGTACGCGAGCGCGCTCCGGGCGCTGGTGTTCGCCCAGTCGTGGCCGGACGTCGAGGCGTACGACGGGCCGACGCTCCTCGTCCAGGGGACCGACGACCCCCTCCCGAGTCACGCCGGGCGACTCGCCGGCCGGGCCAGGGCGGACCTCCGGTGGCTGCCCGGTGACCACTACGTCCCCGTCGACGACCCCGAGACGTTCACGGCGGTGGTGGCGCGGTTCTGCGCCGACGTGTACGGTGACCCGGCCGTCCCCGTGGAGGCGCCCGCCGAACGTCGGGAGCGGCGGCTCCGGGCGGCCGTCCAGTCGGTACGGTGACGTGAGGCCCCGGCTCGCCCGGCCCCGCTACGGGACGTGCCAGATACCCCGTCCCCGGTCCAGCACGCTCCCGACCACGACGTGTGGGAGCGCCACCACGCTGATGAAGACGCTCCAGAACGCCACGAGGCCGAGGCGGAGGTTCGGGCCGGGAATCGGGGACGGGACGAGGGTCCAGAACGCCACCGCGACGGCGGCCGTCGCCATCGCACCGGCCACCAGCACCCCCCACGCCCGGAGCGCCACGCCGCCGGCGTCGGCGTCGGGGCCACCGAGTAGATCCGCCCCGCCGAGGTCGGGTTCCTCGACGGCGAGCTCCCGGCTCACCTGCCGGAGCGAGTACCAGAGCGGGAAGTAGAGGCCGACGGCGACGACGACGGGGACGACCGCGAAGTACGTCACGAGCAGGGTCGTCTCGGCGGCGTCGGCCCCCCACGCGCCGTCCCCCGTGCGGTTCCGGAACCCCCAGCCGAGGTGCGCGAGGACGACGGCGGCGTAGCCGACGGCGACCAGCGGCCGCGTGACCGAGAAGTACGACGAGACCCCGCCGAGCCCCGCCGGGTCGACCATGCTCACCATCAGCGCGGAGAACGTGTGGAACGTGTTCGGGAACGCGACGATGGGGACGGCCATGACGGCGCCGCCGCGGGCCGCCACCGCGAGCAGTCGCTGGGGGCGCGAGCGGAGGTGGCTGGTCCCCGTCGTCGCCCGGAGGACGTGCAGGTCGCCACCGCCGCCTTTCAGCACCGCCACCCCGATGGCCAGTGCGAGGCCGGCGACGGGTGCGAGGAGGAACAGGCCGACGAACGCGCCCGCGAGCAGGAGGTAGCCGGCGACGTACGTGCCCCTGAACGTCGTCGCGCGGCGACGGAGGTTGGCGAAGTGCTCGTAGCCGCCGTGCGGGAGGTTCAGCGCGACCATCCCGAGGAGGTAGACGGCCGCCTGCGCGGTGAGCGGCACCTCGACGGCGGCGAGGTGGAGCCCGGCGAACAGGACGACCAGCCCCGCCAGCGCCGCCCGCGACGCCGTCAGCACCGTCGACTCGACACCGACCGACTCCCTGAGGTGTGTGACGCTCATCGACAGTAGATAGGGCCGGAACCGGGTTCGCACCCGACCCGAAACAGTACGGCCCTTCTTGAGGGGGGTATCGCTGATTCCCACGCCGTAGTACTGCGGGCAGGTGGTAAGGGGGGTACGGGTGGAACCGCACGGTATGTACACCCACGCGGACAGCGAGGTGGCACGGGAACTGGCCGAACGCGCCGAGCGACTGATGGAGGAGGTCGTCCTCCCGAAGGAGCGCGAACTCGCGGCGGGCACCGCCGTCTCTCGCGGGACCGTCCGGGAACTCCGCGAGGCGGCCCGCGAGTACGAGGTCTACGCGCCACAGGTGAGCGAGGAGTGGGGTGGGATGGGCTACTCGTTCCGCGACGTGCTGCCCACGTTCGAGGAGGCGGGCCGCTCGCCGCTCGGTGCCACCGCGATGCACGTCGCGGCGCCCGACGAGGGGAACATGCACCTGCTGGAACTCGTGGGGACCGAGCTCCAGAAGGAGCAGTACCTCGCGCCGCTCGTCGAGGACAAGCTCCGCTCGGGCTTCTCGATGACCGAGCCGACGCCCGGTGCCGGGTCGGACCCGAAGATGGTCCGGACCACCGCCGAGAAGGACGGCGACGAGTGGGTCATCGACGGCCACAAGTGGTGGACCACGCAGGGCGTCGAGGCGGACGTGCTGGTCGTCCTCGCGCGCACGGACCCGGACGTCCACCCCTACGAGGGGTGTTCGCTGTTCCTCGTCCCCGCCGAGGCACCGGGTGTCGACGTGGAGCGGAACATCCCGCACATCGGCGGGACCACGCGCGGCGTGAGTCACGCCGAGATCGTCTACGACGGGGTGCGGGTGCCCGAGGAGCACCTGCTCGGCGAGGAGGGAGAGGGGTTCAGCCACGTCCAGCAGCGACTCGGCCCGGCCCGCCTGACGCACTGCATGCGCTACACGGGGATGGCCCAGCGCGCGCTCGACATCGCCACCGCGTACACCAGCGAGCGCGAGGCGTTCGACTCCACCATCGCGGAGAAGCAGGGGCCGCGCTTCGCCATCGCGGAGGCTGCGACGGACCTCCGGGCGGCCCGCGCGATGGTCCGGCAGACGGCCGACCGCATCGCCGCCGGCGAGGAGGCCCGTGTCGACGTCTCGAAGTCGAAGGTGTTCACCGCGCGGGCCGTGAACGAGGCCGTCGACGCGGCGATGCAACTGGTCGGGGGTAACGGCATCGCCCACGACCTGCCGCTGGCGGAGTTCTACACCAGCGCCCGGCAGTTCCGCTACGTCGACGGGGCCGACGAGGTGCACAAGCGGGTCATCGCCCGCGACGAGTTCGCCGACCCGGCGACCGAGGAGTTGTCGCCCATCACGCGCTACCGGGGCTGAATCCGGGCCGGCCGGGGCCGTGGGTGACCGGACGACGGTCCCCGCAGTAGTGGGGGCCGGTCGGTACGGGCGTCGGCCCCCGAGTGTCTGGCATGACCGACTGGTACGAGTTCGACTGTCCGGCCTGCGAGGCCGCGTTCGAGGTGGACGCGCCGGCCCGCACGGAACTCTGTGCGGTCGGGTGTCCGGAGTGTGGGGCGGCGGTGACGGACGGGGCGTTCGACGCGCTCGGTGACCCCCCGGACCTCCTCGTCTGAGCCGGGTTCCGGAAGCATCCCCCGCCGAGCGTGGTTTTTCGGGTCGGAGAGCCGTAGGTGCGTGTATGTCGGGTGTGCGTGCCGAAATCGCCGTGAGCGGGCCGTCGAACTGTCCAGTCGCCGCGCTCTCCGCCGAGACGGCGACCCCCGTCACCGACGTGACGTGGTCCCGGGCGGACGAGACGTTCACCGAGGAGTTCCGCGTCGACAGCGACGTCGCCGCCGAGAACACGACCGCGCTGGCCGACGCCGACCCGGTGCTCGAGGTGGGCGACGAGCGCGTCTACCAGTTCAGTCGCGAGGCCGGCCCGGACGCCACCTGCGCTTGCGAGGTGGTGGAGTCACTGGGCCACCCACTGGCCGACGTCCGCGTCGAGGGGGGTGACCTCGTGTTGACGCTCCACCTGCCGGGTGTCGAGCGACTGCAGGAGGTGGTCTCGGACCTCGAGGCCGTCGCCGACGACGTCGAGATGCGCTACCTCGTCCACGCCGCCGCCGACGGCGAGGGGCGAGGCGACCGTACCGTCGTCGACCGGGGGCGGCTCACTGAACGTCAGCGTGAGGTGCTCGCGACGGCCTACGAGCTGGGGTACTTCGAGTACCCGCGTGAGGCCAACGCCACCGAGGTGGCCGAGGCGCTCGACGTGGGGCTCTCGACGTTCGCCGAACACCTCGCGGCCGCCCAGGGGAAGCTCCTGTCCGAGACGCTGGCGGTCTGACCGCCCGACCCCTACTGTTGGGGGTCGAGACGGACGGGACTCCGGTCCTTCTGTCCGGTATGGCGACTGGCCAGCACGCAGACCGAACCGGCACGGAGACACTCCCAGACGTGGTCGGCGTCCGCACGCGCGTCGTCGACCGTGGTCGCGAGACGGTGGTCGTCGAGTTCGAGAACGGCGCGGAACTCCGCTACCGCGCGCCCGCCGAGGACGGAGCGCCCGTCGAGGAGGCGTGGGTCGCCCCCGGTGCCGACCCGGCGGACCCGACGGTGGTGAACGAGCGCGGGGCCGACGCTGGCGAGGAGGCGCTGGCGCTCCGCGCCGTCGGCGAGTACCTCTCGTTCGACGACCGTCGGCGCGCCGCGTTCGTCTGGGGCGAGCGGAACCTGAGCGCACTCCTCGGGGAGTGACTCCCCCCAGACCCGCAGTGTTTCGGGTCGGGTCCTATGCACCCTCGGCCACTACCGTACGGTGTCGGCCGCGAGGGAAGGCGGCCGATGGTGTGGAAACGGAACGGAAGGGTACGAGATAGAACGGCTCACGACGAAGCGTCAGAGTACTGGTGCCTGCAGTTCGGTACGACGAGGGTGTCGGTGCCACGACCCCTCGCGACCGGCGCCGGCCGGAGGATTTAGTCTACGGCGCCCCCTCCGGCCGGTATGCGCGCTGCGCTCCTCCGCTCGTACGGCGACCCGCTGGACGTGACAGACGTGTCCGTCCCGACGCCCGACCCGGACGGGGCCGTCGTCGCCGTCGAGGCCTGCGGTATCTGCCGCTCGGACTGGCACGCCTGGAAGGGCCACGGCGAGTGGGCGGACGACCAGGTACCGCTCGACTCGGTGCTGGGCCACGAACCCGCCGGCCGGGTGGTCGCGGTGGGCGACGAGGTCGAGACGTTCGCCGAGGGCGACCGGGTCGTCGTCCCGTTCGACCTCGGCTGTGGTGCCTGCGGACGGTGCACCGCTGGTCACGGCAACGTCTGTCGCGACGGCCACGCCCTCGGCTTCGAGTCGAGCGCGCCCGGCGCGTTCGCCGAACGGGTGGCGGTCCCCCACGCGGCGTTCAACCTCCAGCGACTCCCCGACTCGGTCGGGTTCGTCGCCGCCGCCTCGATGGGATGTCGGTTCGCCACCGCGTTCCACGCCCTGTCGAACCGGGCCGCGGTCGAGGCGGGCGAGTGGGTCGCCGTCCACGGCTGCGGTGGGGTGGGCCTCTCAGCCGTCCAGGTCGCCCGCTCGCGCGGGGCCGAGGTCGTCGCGGTGGACGTGGCCGACGAACCGCTGGCGATGGCGGCCGACCTCGGGGCCCACACCGTCGACGCCTCCGAGGCGGACCCGGTCGACGAGGTCGAGGACCTGACCGACGGCGGCGCGGACGTCTCGCTCGACGCCCTGGGGCGCGCGGAGACGGCCCGGAACTCCGTGCGCTGTCTCCGCGAACTCGGCCGGCACGTGCAGGTGGGCCTCACCACGGACGCCGAACGCGGCCAGGTGAGCCTGCCGACGGACTGGATGACCCGCTGGGAGGTGGACTGGCTGGGTGCGCGCGGCTGTCCGCCGAGCCGGTACGGCGACCTGCTGGACGCGGTCGCAGGGGGGGCACTCGACCCCGGTGCGCTGGTGACGCGGGAGGTGTCGCTGGCCGAACTGCCCGAGCGACTGGCCGCGATGGACGAGTACGGGACGGTCGGGGTGGAGGTGCTGGTCCTGTAGCCCGGTTCAGACGTCCGTCTCGGCGATGGTGTAGTAGTGCCCCGAGGGCACGTCGTCCCCCTCGACGATTCGACTCTCGAGGAACCCCTCGCGTTCGAGCCGCTGCAGGATGAGTTCGGCCTTCGTCATCGTGTCGAACAGCGTCGCCAGCCTGAACGTAGCCTGCTCCCCGGTCTCGCCGAGGTCCTCCGGGCCGACGTCGCCGGCCACGAGGTCGTCGAGCAGCGCCGTCCCGAGCGCGGCGTCGCAGATCTCCTGGACGTTGTACGCCTCGCCGGGGTGTTCAGAGAGGAACGCGAGGACGAGGTTCCGTTCGGAGGCTGGCGACTCGCCGCCCGCCCACGCGTCGGAGTCGGTCGGTATCGGCATACGCCTCTCTCGCCGTCCCGAGGGGATAAGTCCCGGTCTCCCGCTCCGGGCGACCGAGGCGCCGCTCAGCGCTCCGTCTTCGCCGGAGCCTCCACCGAACCGGACGGTCCGCCGACCGTCGTCGAAACTGTCGGGGAATCGGGAGACAGGACGACCCTACCGAGGGTCGGTCCCCTCCACGTGAGCGGTACTCGGCGTCCGAGCACGGGGTTCGCTACGACGAACCTACCGTGAATGTTCGTCGACTGAGATATCAGATAGAAGAAATATAACGAAGCCCGAGCCTGTCGAGTCACCACGTGCTATGTCGACAAACCCGGTAGCGACAGTGGCGGTCGTACTCGCCGTCGTCGTCGGTTCGATCGCGCTCGTCGGGTCGACCGGCGCGCTGTTCGCGGAGCACGAACACGAGGACGAGGAACCGGCGGCCCTGACGTCACAGGAGACCACGTACGTCCGTGTGGCTCACGCGTCGCCAGACGCGCCAGCCGTGGACGTCCTCGTCGAGAACGAGACGGTGGTCGCGAACGCCTCGTTCGGTGACGTGACCGACTATCTGGAGCTGGCTGCGGGGACGTACAACGTCACCATCACCGCCGCGGACGACCCTGACACGGTCGTGTTCGACGACCAGGTGACGTTCGAGCCGCGGTCGGCGACCACCGTGGCCGCCAGCGGTGAGATCAGTGAGACTGCCAACACCACGTTCGCGCCGGTCGCGTTCAGTGACGACGCGCTCGCGGTCGGGGAGAACGAGTCGGCCCTCCGAGTCGTCCACCTCTCGCCCGACGCGCCCGCGGTCGACGTGACCGTCGGGGAGGGTAACGAGACGGTCGTGCTCGCCGACAACGTCACGTTCCAGAACGCCTCGTCGTACGTGACCGTTCCCGCCGGCAACTACACCGTGGACATCCGCGCGGCGACAGCGGCGAACAACGGCACGGTGGTCACCTCGGTTGATGTCCCGCTCGAAGGTGAGACTGTCTACTCCGCGATGGCCGTCGGCTACCTTGACCCCGCCTCGGCCCCGGCCGACACGCCGTTCGAGGTGCTGCTGACCGAGGACGCCGAGACGACGATCACCATCCCGTCGGATGAGACGCCGACGCCGACGGAGACACCGACGGCAACGGCAACGAAGACGGCGACCCCGACGGCAACGGCGACGCCGACCAGAGCCCCGACGACGGCGGCGACGCCCGTCCCGATACCACCCAGCCCGACCCCGACGGCCACGGAGAGTCCGACCCCGACGCCGACGCCGACGAGCACACCGACGCCGACGCCCTCGCCGACCGACAGTCCGACGCCGACGCCCAGCGAGAGTCCCACGCCGACGCCGACCGACAGTCCGACGCCGACCGAGACTGAGACTGAGACTGAGACCGAGACTGAGACCGGGACCGGGACTCCCTCCGAGACCACCACGGAGACTGTCGAGGTGACGTAGGCCGAGCGGACGTCGCTGGAACGGGGAGCCTACCGCTCGTCTGCCGTCGACACCTCCCCGTAAGAGCTCGGGAGTCATCAGCGGAGGCCCCCACCGCCAGCCGCACCTCCCGAGCGAGGACGCTTCGCGCCCGCTACAGCGTCAGCGCCAGTCGCTCGCCCGTCTCCAGCCCGTTCCGCAGTGCCGCGTGCATGCGGGCCTCTCCGGCCACCCAGTCGCCGATGCAGTAGAGATCCGCCTCCTCCGCACTCCGGACCGGCCCTGACCGTACGCCTCCCTCGGTGAGCGCGTAGCGCCACCCCTGGTGGTCGGTCCACTGCGGCTCGGCGAGTCGCTCGTCACCGACGACGGCGGCGGCCATCTCGGCGAGGGCGGCGACGTTCTCGGCCGGGTCGCCGTCGTAGTGCTCGACGGACCACTCGTGGTTGGCCTGCACGACGAGCAGGCTCTCGCCGTCGGGGACGTGGCCCGCCTTGCACTCTTCGCGCGATATCCAGCCCACGTCGTGGGCCTTGTCCACGTTGACGAGGCCGTAGTACGGCCGGTCGAGTTCGAACGGGTAGTGGAGGACGGCGGTCCAGATGGAGCGGTAGTCGACGGCCTCGACCGCCTCGAGCAGGGGCTCGCGGTGGTCACTCTCCCACTCGGCCGAGCGGAGCAACTCGGCCGTCTGCGGTGCGGGCGGGTTGAGCACGAGCACGTCGAACGGACCCCACTCGTCGCCGTCGGTGTCGGTGAGGTGCCACTCGTCGGCCGCGTCGTCCCGCGCGATGGTCTCGACGCGCGTGCGACGCTCCACCCGCGCGTCGGTCCCGCCGAACAGCCGCTTCGCGACCTGCGTGAGCCCGGTCTCGTAGGACCACTTGTGCTCGTCGGCCTCGCGGCCCTCGCTCACTTCGCCGTCCGCGTCGAAGACGTAGACGGGCTCGCGGGCGTCGACGAGGCCGTCCTCGCCGAGCGTCTCGCGGACGAGCTCGTTCACGCGCTCGTCGTCTGACTTCAGGTAGTTCGCGCCGTAGTCGTAGGTCAGGTCCCCGTGCCGACGGGTCGCGCCGCGGCCGTTGAGACCGCCGGACTTCTCGAGGACCGTGACGTCGGCGTCGGTCGTCCCGCAGAGGACGTGCGTCAGCGCGGCGCTGGCGGCACCGGCGCCGACGATACCGATTCGTGTCACGACCCACAGTTGGGCTCCGGTCCCCGAGAACCCTCCGACAGCGGCGATTCGGACGGCGCGCGAGATTCCAGTGAGCACACACCAACCGCAAAGTTACCGCGACCGAGGGCCGAGTCAGTCGGTGAGTAGCCATGACATCGGTGCTCGTCGCGTACGGCACAGGTGAGGGACAGACCGGGAAGATCGCCGCGTTCGTCGGGTCGGTCCTCGAGGCGTACGGTCACGACGCCACGGTCGTCGACCTGACAGCGACGCCCGAGCAGTCCGTCGAGGGGTTCGACGCCGTGCTGGTCGGGTCGCCGGTCCACAACCGTCGGCACCACCCGGCCGTCCTGGCGTTCGTGGAGCGTGAGCGGGCGGCGCTCGCCGAGCGGCCGTCCGGGTTCTTCCAGGTGTCGCTGGCCTCGATCATGCCCCTCCGGTGGGCCCAGCGGGGGGCCCAGGAGTTCGTCGACCACTTCGTCGAGGAGACCGGGTGGGAACCCGACCGGGTCGGTACGTTCGCGGGCGCGGTCAAGTACAGCCAGTACGACCGCTGGACGCGGTTCACGTTCCGCCTCGTCTCCGCGGTGACGACGGGAGACACTGACACCTCGCGGGACTACGAGTACACCGACTGGGACGAGGTGGAGGAGTTCACGCTGGCGTTCGTCGCGGACACGACCTACCGCGTCGGCCCGCCGTCGTCCGAGGTTCCCCGGCCGGCACCGGTCGCGCTACTCGGGCTCGGGTTCGCGCTGGGGTACTGGTGGGCCCGGCGGCGCGAGGCCGGGCGGACGGTGCCGACGGCCATCGGCGCCGACGACTCGACGCCGGCGGTACGGACGCTAGCCGACTGAGTCGGCGGGCGGGTCAGTCGTCGGCCATCGTCGTCGTCCCGCCCAGCGGGTCGGCCCCGCCGACGGACCGCTCGTTGGCGGCCACCCAGCGCAGGAGCAGGAACGCGAACACGTACTTCGCGAGGATGTCGAGCGCGGAGTAGCCCCACGAGGTGACGCCCACGTCGAGCAGGGCGAACCCCTCGACGCCGAGTGCCCAGAGGATGGGGTAGCCCAGCCAGAGCACGACGGTCAGGTTCCGGAGCGTGCCGAATATCTCGCTCGTCCCGGCGGCCTGCGCGTCGGCCGGCCACTCCACGAGGAGGACGTACAGCACCGCGACGAAGAACGCGCAGCTGATGACGAAGAACACCCAGCGGAGCAGGTACGACGAGGTGACGAGCGCCGCCGCCAGCCCGGTCACGCACATCCCCACGTCCATCGTCACGGCGGTGAACAGTTTCGCGCGGTCGGTGCCGGCCAGCAGGCCGAGCGCGAGCAGTATCATCGGTGTCGACAACGTCCACGTGAGGTAGCGGCCCCACGGCTGGAGCACCTCCTGGCCGGCCAGCGGGTGGCCGGGTGGCATCGTCAGGACGCCGACGGTCAGCCCGGAGACGAGGCCGACGTAACTGGCGATGGAGACGAGCGGGACGAGCAGGGTGGCGACCCAGATGAGCTTCGCCCGCTCGGACTGGAGGCTCCGGCCCATCGCGACGAACAGCAGTATCGAGAAGCCGGCGAGCGCGACGTTGGCCCAGAGCGAGGAACTGAGCACCACGTCGCTCGCGATGCGGTCGAACACCTCCGCCTGTGTCGCCTGGAGGGGAGCGAGGGACGGTACGAGCGCGGCCGCAGTCTTGTAGGGTATCATGGTGGTGTCCCGGCGACGAGCCGACCGCCCGGTCGACGACCGTCGCGCTACTGAACGTTCGTCACGAGCCGTCTTATATCCGCGTGAATATGTCCCCCTTTGCCCGCTCTTCCCACCCGGTTCTCGCTCGATGTGCGCGGAAATCTCGTGTTCAGACGAGTGGCCCGCCCCCGTCCGCCAGTTCGGTGTCGAGGAGGTCTGTTCAGGCCGCGAGCCGCCGGACCGACACCTCGCCCAGTTCACTGTACACGCGGAGGCGGTGGCCCCCACGGTTCAGGCGGCCGGCGACGAGTCGGCCGCCGCCGGTCCGACTCGTCAGCGGCAGGTCGCAGTCGACTGCGCCGTTGGCCTCCGCCAGCACGTCCACGTCGAGGTCCTCGTGGACGGCGACGGTGGCCTCGCCCCACTCCGTGCCCACCTCGGCGTCGGTGCGCAGGTCACGAACCTCCACCGTCACCTCTCCCACGTCGGTGACCGCGCGGTCGATGCCGGTCACGTCGGTGGCCTCGACGCGGCCCAGCCCGCTCGAGAGCGTGAGGAAGCCGTCGACGCGCTCGGCCAGCACCGCTCCGACGCCGGCGTGGAGGGTGGCGTCGCCGCGGGCGTCCCGGAGTGTCACCTCGCCGGCGCGGGTGGTGAGCGACTCGACGACGGGACCGGGCGCCGGGAAGGTGACCCACACGTCGACGCGCGGGGTCTCGTCGACGCTGGTGAGCCGACGGGCCGGCGTCCGCGTCCGGACGGTGAGCGAACCGTCGACCAGTTCGACGTCGGCGACGATGTCGCGGAGGGTCGCCCGCTCCTCGGCTCGCTCGACGACGGTCACCTCGACGCGGTCGGTCGCGGCCGTCCCGACGACGACGTTCCCGACCGCGCTGTCGACGGCGAGCGTCGCCACCTCGCTCGCGGGGAACGAGTGGCGCTCCTCCTCGGCGTAGTCGGCCACTCCGAACGGGAGGCCGCGGGCGGTGCAGCCGGCGAGCGCGGCGAGTGCGACGGCACCGCCGGCGGTGAGGAGTGTTCGGCGTCCGATGGTGGGGTTCTGGTCCATGCCACCGGCAGGTCGTATCCCGGCATAACTGCGCGCAGAACTGGATTTCTGTACGTCACGACGGGGCACGACACCGGCTGTCGCTCAGTCCCGCTCGAGCGACCGGACCGTCGCATCCGGACCGAGGACGGCAGTCAGCGACGAGCGCTCGTCGCCGAAGGTGACGGCGACCTCGGGTGGGTCCGTCGAGCGGAGCGTCGTCTCCGGGAGGCCGAGCGCGTCGTGACGCCACGACGGGTCGGTCCGGACGTCGTGGCCCCGCTCGTAGAGGAACCCCTGGACGGCCGGGTGGAACGTCGCGGGGCCGTGCGGGCCGACGCGGGCCACCGAGCCACACCGGGCGCACTCGTACTCGACGTGGGCGGGGAGCGACGCGATCTGCTCCTCGGGTGGATCGACGACGAGTCGGCCGTCCATCCGTCCGGCACAGAGGTGACAGAACCCGGCGACCACGCCGTCGAGGACGTGGCGCATCCAGCGGTCGAACGCGCCCGGCAGCGCGTCCGGTTCGAACTGGTCGAGCGACCCCGGCGGGAACGCGAACTCGTTTCGGAACGCGTCGCACGCCGAACAGCGGATACGGCCGACCTCGTCGGCGTACTCGGCGACGAGGCCGCCACCACAGAGCGGACACGGGTCGTCGATGGGGACGTTCTCGACGGTCGCGTCGGCCGTGAAGGTGCCGGCGTACATCGCGCCGACGACCTGCCGGCCCGCGTGCGTGAGTTCGTACCCGGCGTCCGTACGGCGGACGAACACGTCACGGAGCTTGCCGAGGTGGTAGTTGAACTGGCCGGAGTCACGCACCCCGACCCGGCGGTGGAGTTCGGCGAACGGGACGGCCTCGTCTGGCGTCTCGCCGAGCGCCCGGACGATGCCGACGCGGATGTCGTCGCCCAGTAAGGCGAACACCGCCTCTGGCGAGCGGCGCTCGACGGCGACGCCGTCGGCAGGTTGCGAGCTGTCGAACATACCCGACTCGGGGCGAGGCGTGGGGAGAAACGTAGCGTTGGCGCAGGACAGGTCGCCCCCGACTCAGAGGTCGGCGCGGGCGAACGCGCGGTAACCGAGGGCGAGCGGGCCGACCAGCCACGCCAGCAGGACGGCGACACTGGCCCAGCCGGTGAGGTAGAACGGGACCGGACCGCCGAGCGCGCCACCGAGGGCGAGCGCGGCGGCGGAGCCGTCGCCGAGGAACCAGGCCAGTGCGTTCGTGTACGCTGCCGTCGGCGTGACGACGTTGAGGAACGCCACCCAGCCGGGGAGCGTCTCGGGGCTGGCGAACGAGAAGCCGTTGACGACGAACAGCGCCGTCGTCGGGAGCAGGTCCGCGAGGAGTTCGAGCGCGACGAACGCGCCGATGCCGTAGGCCATGGCACGCCCGCCGGATCCGGTGGTGGCCGACAGCGCCACCATGATGCCGACGTACACGAGGACGAGCAGCAGCGTCACGAGCGTGAACAGTGCGTAGTCGACGGGCGAGAACGAGTCGAACAGCACGAGGACGACGACGAGCGTCGCGGCGAGCCCGACGAGCAGCGCCACGCCGAGGACGGCGGTGCGGCCGAGGAGCTTGCCGAGCACCACGTCGCGCCGGCTGTGCGGGAAGCCGAGCAGGAGCTTCGCGGACCCGCTGTCGCGCTCGCGGGCGATGGACCCCGCCGCGACGACGATGGCCGCGATGGAGACGAACAGCGAGGTGGCCGCGAGTAGCAGGGTGAGGTAGCCGAGCGTACTCGTCTCGCCGACGTCGACGCGGACCGCTGGCACCGTGGCGTACAGTAGCGCCATCCCGACCGAGAGCAGGACGAACAGCGCGGTGGTACCCCAGAGCGCCTTCGAGCGCCGGGCGTCCGCGAAGTCCTTCCGGGCGACGACGACCCAGGTCATCGGCCCACCTCCGGGGTCGCCGCCCCGGCGTCGACGGCTCCGTCCTCCTCTTCGGTCTCCGTGTAGGCCGCGAACAGCTCCTCCAGCGATACCTCCTCGGTGTCGAAGTCGACCAGCGCGACGCCGACGGCGCTGACGGCGCCGAGGACGGCCGCCTTCGTGTCGTCCTCGCAGGTGACCGAGACGGTCCGGCTGCCGTCGACCCGGACACTGGAGACGCCCTCGACGGCCTCGATGGCGTCGACCAGTCGGTCGTCCACGGCGTCGACGGTCAGGGTGAGGCGGGCCTCCGTGCCGAGCGCGCCACGGAGCGCGTCGATGGTGTCGACGGCGACGAGACGGCCCTCGCGGAGGATGCCGACGCGGTCACACACGGCCTCGACCTGCTCGAGGACGTGCGAGGAGAAGAACACCGTCGCGCCGCGGTCGCGTTCCGCGCGGATGATCTCCCGGAGTTCGCGGGCCCCGTTCGGGTCCAGCCCGGTCGTCGGTTCGTCGAGGACGAGGACGTCGGGCGTGCCGACGAGCGCCATCGCCAGCACCAGACGCTGTCGCATCCCCTTCGAGAAGCCGCCGGCCTTGCGGTCGGCGGCGTCGGCGATGCCGACCCGCTCGAGCAGGGCGTCCACGTCGTCGTCGCTCCGCTTCGAGGCGACGGCGAACTCGACGTGTTCGCGCGCCGTGAGCCGGTCGTACAGGTGGTAGCCGTCGGGGAGGACGCCGACGCGCTGGCGGACGGCCAGCGACGCCTCGCGGCAGTCGTGGCCGAGCACCGACGCCTCGCCGTCGGTGGGGCGGACGAAGTCGAGCAGGACGTCGATGGTCGTCGACTTGCCGGCGCCGTTCGGCCCGAGGAAACCGAAGATTTCCCCCTCGCGCACGTCGAGGGTCACGTCGTCGAGCGCGGTCACGTCACCGAAACGCTTCGTGAGTCCGCGGAGTTCTATCGCGTTCATCGACAGGTCGGATGACGAACGTGGAGATAAAGACTCTCAGAAGCGCGCTTCTGTCTGCTATAGCACACCCCGTGCGACGAGGTGACGAACAGAAGGACAGTTCTGCAAGCGACTATGTCCCCGTGCGGCCTCCCCGGTGGCTACGAGTCTCCAGACCGACACGACGACCCGCCTGCCCGACCGCTTCGCCGGAACCCCACTCGCCAGCCGACTCCGCGCGCTCGGCGCCGCGGCCGCACTGCTCGTGCTCGGGACGCTCGCCGCCCCGCTCGTCTCGGGTGGGGTCGGCCTGCTCGCCGACGCGCTCGGCCACGGTGACGACCTCGTCCGCACGTACGCCGTGAGCGGCACGCTCGCCACGCTCTCGCTGGCCGCAATCGCGCTCGCGTACCGGCGCGTCCGCCCCCTCCCGATGCCCGTCCGCGTCCCCGACGGCCGGGAGTGGCCGTGGGTCGTCGTCGGCATCCTCGCCCCACTCCTCGGGGCCGTCGTCCTGCAACTCGGCGCCGCCGCGCTCGGCGTGGGAGCCGGCGAGACGGCGACCAGCGGCATCGGCCGGTTCGCCGCCACGAACCCGGTGCTGTTCTACTCGCTGGCCATCCTGTCTGCGCTGTTCGTCGTCGCACCCGCCGAGGAACTGCTCTACCGGGGGGTCGTCCAGGGCCGCCTCCGCGAGGAGTTCGGCCCAGCCGTCGCCATCGGGCTGACCTCGCTCGGCTTCGGCGCCGGCCACGTCTTCAGCTACGTCGTCGGTGGCTCGGACCCGCTCTCGGGGGCCGTGGCCATCGCCCTCGCCACCATCGTCCTCGGCGGTGTCGTCCTCGGCGTGCTCTACGAGCGGACCGGGAACCTCGGCGTCACCATCGTCGCCCACGGTCTGTCCAACGCGCTGGTGCTCACGGTGTCGCTCGCCGCGGTACTCTAGTGCTCGTTCTCACTCGACTCAGAGCGCACACCCGACGTTCCCCGTCGAGACGCCCGCCTCGTGGACCGTCAGGTCGAGTCGCGTCACGTCGCCGTCGCCACAGGTCACGACGTCCCAGTCGTGGACCCGGCCGTCGACGGTGACGACGTAGACCACGTCGCTCGCCGCCGTGGGGATGCCGAGACTGAACCTGCCGCCGGTGGCGTCGTCGCCCGCCCGCACCGCTCGCTCGACGGGCACCTCGAGGACGAGCGCCACCGCGTCGACCAGTGCGCCCTCGGGGAGGTCACCCCGGGTGCTCGCCGCGTAGGTCCGTTCCGTGCCGTCCTGGTACCGGACCGTCACCCGCTCGACCGGGTCGTCGACGAACAGGACGGTCACCTCGAAGGCGGTGCCGTCCGTCGCGCCCACCTCGACCCGCAGGTCACGGCGTTCGGGGGCCGGGGTCGCGGTCGGCGTCGGTGTCGGGGACGGCGTGGGCGTCGCCGTCGGGTCCGGGGTTGGGGTCGGCGTCGCCGAAGGCGAGGGGGTGCCGCGGTCACCCGGTCCGGCGTCCAGTCCCCCACAACCGGCGAGGAGAAGGAGGAGCGCCAGCAGCGCCGAGACGAACGGTCGGGAGTGTCGATTCACGCACGCGTACAGTCCCGTTCAGCGGATAACGATTCGCTGACAGGTGTGTGCACGCAGCGTGCTACCGCGGACAGAATCCCGTTTCTGCGAGCGGTTATCTCCGAACCTGTCCTCCCGACTGGACATGGCTCAGCTACCACGCCTTCCACTGCTGGCCGTCGTCTGCCTCGTCCTGACCGCGGGGTGTTTCGGCGCGGTCGGTGACGGGAACGACGCCCCGCGAACGCCAGCCGGGACGCCCGTCCAGGGGACCACTCCGACCGGCGACTGGGACCCCGACGACTCGGTCGCCGTCCAGCGGTTCACCAGCGGAGCGGCCGTCTGCGAGCGGTCGAACGTCCCGACGCGGATGGCGCTCTCCCAGAACGCCACTGCCGAGGTGGTCACCGTCACCGTCGACGGGAACCTCTCGGTGGACGACGTGGCCCGGTTCGCGCCGCCGGCCGCACTCGTCGAGGACGCGCCCGGTCGCTACACGATCTGGGTGTCGACGCGCGAGGACACCCGCCGGACGCCACGGGCCTGTGACGGCCACGTCCCCTACGAGGCCGTCTTCGACCTGCCGCACGACGGGCTCGACGGATTCCACCTCACCGTCATGCACGACGGCGAACGGGTCGCCACCTGGGGGAACGATTCGGTGTGAGCGCCCTCGTCCGCTCCCGGACCGTCCCAGTCCGGCCCCGCCTGGCGCTCGCCGGCCTCCTCGCCCTCGTCGGCGTCTTCGCCGCCACGCTCGCGGCGGGGAACGCCGCCCGGATGGGACAGCCTCCGGCGACGGTCCTCCCGTTCGCCGGGGTCGTCGCCGCGTGGGGGCTCCCGGCACTCGTCGCCTACCGACTCGTCGCGACGGCTACCGTCTGGGCCGCCGTGGCCCGCGTCGCCCCCCGCCGTCGGACCGCCGCCCTCGCCGGCCTCGGCGTCGGCTGGCTCTGCTGGACCGCCTGGCAGCTGTGGCTGTTGCTCGCGCTGACCTGACACCCCCATCACGACCGTGACACGACACCCCCCGTCCGACCGCCTCGCCCGCAGACCGTTCCTCGCCGCCGGCGCCGCCGGGATGGCCGCGCTCGCCGGCTGTGCCGACGGCCCCGGCACCGCCAGCCTCGACTGGGTGGGCGAGGCCGTCGACGCCGACGGCCGGGAACACCACCACTGGTTCGGCCCGGCCCGCGACGTGACGGCCACCGTCCGGCAGACGGCGTCCGTCGTGGATGCCGACGCCCCGGTTCCGCTCCTCGTCCTCCTCCATCACCGCGAGGGATTGCGGACGGAGCGCCTCCGGCTCCGACTGCTGGCCCCGCCACGCTCCGGGAGCGCGTTCGTCGCCCCCATCTGGGTCCAGTCGCCCGCCAGCACCGCCGTCGCCCAGACCGTCGCCCGCGACTCCGACGGGTGGACGATGGTCGACCTCGGGCCGGCAGACGGGGCGGCGCGGCGGTTCGGCGCCGGCAACCTCGCCCTCGAGTTCGCGGTCCACCCGACGTCGGCGCCCGTCGACACCCTGTTCGTCGACGTGGTCGCGACGCTCCGCGAGACGGCCACGTTCGGGCGCCGGCTGACCTGCCGGCGGACGCTCGACTACGCGTTCGTGCGGTGACCGCCCCACGCCCGACGGTGCGGGCGTACCTGCTTCCGGCGTGGGGTATTATCACCGTGGCACCCGCGAGTCGAGGGCATGAGTGCCGACGACGTGGCGTTCCTGGTCCGCTCGCCCCACCGCGGCGCGGTGCTGGCGGCGCTGGCCGAGACGCCGGCCGACCGGAGCACGCTCCGGGAGCGCGTCGGCGCCTCACGGGTGACCATCGGCCGCATCACCACCGACCTCGAGGAGCGGGGCTGGGTCGAACGCCGGGGGAACGAGTACGCGGTGACGAACGCCGGGGAGGCGGTGGCGGGGGCGTTCGAGCGGTTCCTCGACACGGTGGAGACGACGCGCCGGCTCGAACCGCTCCTCGAGTACCTGCCAGTCGGGGCGTTCGGGTTCGACCTGGCGGCGCTCGGCGACGCGGAGGTGGTCCGCCCGACGCCGACCGACCCCGGCCGACACCTCTCGCGACTCCGCGAGCTGTTCGAGACGTCGAGCGAGGTGCTGATGGTCGTCCACGCCGTGGCGCCGCGGGTGGTCGCCTCCGCATACGAGGCCGCGATGGCCGGCGGCCACCACACCCACGGGGTGTTCACGCCGGCGGTGACCGCGGCTATCCGCGCCAACCCCGAGGTCCGGCGGAAGGTCCGAGCGATGCTCGAACGCGGGACGATGGACATCTACGAGCGACCGTCGGTGCCGTATCAGATCGCCACCTTCGACGAGACGGCCATCGTGTCGGCGGACGACGAGACGGGCGTCCCGCGCGGCATCGTCGTCAGCGAGTCGCCGGTGGTCCGCGAGTGGGTGGCCGAGGAGTTCGACCGACTCCGGGCCGACGCGACGGCCCTCTCGGCCGAGGCGTTCCGCGTGCCCGACGGGGCCGACGGGGCGGACACCGCCCCCGGCCCCTGAGGCGGCGCTCGCGGCGCTCGCGACTCGAACGTCCGTTCACGTCGTGAACTGGTGTACACGCGGTAACCTAACACCTCTCTGCTCCGGACCGTTCGTATGTACGGACTCTCTCGACGACGGGTACTTCTGGGTGCAGCAGCCGCGGCCACGACCGGGCTGGCCGGCTGTACGGGTGGCGACGAACCGGCGGGTACGGGCGACGGTGGCGGTGGGGGGAGCACGCCGACGGCCACGGCCGCGAGCGGTGGCGGCGGTGACGCCGGGACGCTCGAGGCGACACCGATGCCCAGCGCGGACCCGGACTGCTCCAGGCTGACCGGGAGTCCGACCCCATACGACGCGGCGGGGACGCCGTTCGTCTTCACGTTCGAGTACGTCGGCAGCTGGGAACTGCAGGACCCGCTCGAGGGGCCGGGTGGCATGATACAGGGCATCAGCAGCCCGGTCGTGACCGTCGACGGCGAGACGGAGAGCGCGGGACTCACCGTCGGTCAGAAGTTCGAGGCGCTGACCGAGGCCGAGGTTCAGGACGCCGTCAGCGGTGCGACGGACGGGGAGTACGCCCGGTCGGTCGTCGTCGCCGAGCCGTCGTTCGGCGGCGAGACGATACAGATAATCGGGTTCGAGGACGTGGAGTTGCCGACCTACCAGACGTGGCTGCCACACGGCGACGACGAGGCACGCTACTACGAGCTCACGATGATGCTCAACTCCAGCATCCTCCGGCAGGACGACGAGGGCGAGTCACAGACGCTCTGTCTGGAGTCGACCGTGGTGGGTGTCGAGACGGTGCGCCAGAGCCTCGCACCCAACCCGGAGACGACCATCGCGGAGGTGCGCGAGCAGTGAGCGGCGGCGACCTCTCGCGCCGGCGGGTCCTGCTCGCGTCGGCGGCCGCAGCGACCGGGTTGGCCGGGTGTACCGGCGGTGGCGCACCGAGCGGTGGGGGGACGTCGAGTCCGACGGCGACGCCGACCGCCACCGCGACGAGCACTCCCACTGCCACCGACAGCCCAACGCCCACGGAGTCGGCCACGGCCAGCCCCGGCCCCGCGGACTCGTTCTGTGCGCCGCTCGACGGGTCGCCGACGCCGTTCGACGTGGCCGGGACCCCCTACGTGTTCGCGTTCGACTACGTCGACAGCTGGTCGGTCGGCGAGCCGATCGAGCAGTCCAACGGCCGGTACGAGCGCCTCGAGAGTCCCGTACTGCGCAGCGAGAACGGGGAGTCGAGCGCGACGATCCGCGTCGGCCAGTCGTTCGACGCGCTCACGGCCGCGGAGGCCGAGTCGTTCGTCCAGGACCAGATCGACCGCGAGGACAGCACCGGCGTCGCCTACGAGGAGTCGTTCGGCGGCGAGACGGTCCGGTTCGTCGAGTTCCCGAACGTGGACGTGAACAGTTACGTCTTCGTCCTCCCGTACGGCGACGGCGAGGCGCGCTACTACCCGACCTCCATCGTGACCTTCCTCGACGGCGGGGGACCCGGACAGACGGTGAGCCGGTGTCCCGACGCGGTGGACGCCGCCACGCAGACGGTCCGCGCGAGTCTGACAGTCAACGCCGAGTCGACTACCTAGCCGGCCTGCGGCCCGACCCGGCCCGCGATGCTCGACGGCTCCGCTCGGGAACGTGATGGTTCGGCAGAAGGTTCAAGTGGGCGGCAGTGTATCGGAGAATCGATAGCCGGCTCTCGGTCGCGTGACTCGGTTTCTTCCAAAACGGTCTCGCGAGAGTTTTATTCACTAATTTCGTACCAGAACTGTTCAAATAAATATAATATCGCGTGCCACTCAGTGCGGGCTGTAATGTCCGACAGCACCCTCGCGATGTACCTCAAGGAGAACCCGCGGATGACCGGCGTCCTGTTCACGATCACGCTGCTGCTCGCGCAGGCCGGCAACGCGGCGGCCGCGGCGGGCTGCTCGAACCCCGGTCCCTGAACGGCCCCGCTACAGCGAGTCTAGGTCGAAATTCCGGCTCCAGCACAACTGCCCCCCGACGCGCATCGGCACGTCCTCGCGACCGAGGAACTCCCGACACGCCGCCTCGTCGAGGCGGAACGTCCCCACCTCCCCGGAGTTGAGGTAGGTGTCCGCGGAGTCGTCGATGAACGGCATGAACGCGGTCCCCATCCCGAACTGGCCGGTCGGGAACGCGTGCAGTTCGACGTCGTAGCCACCCGTCTCCGCCGCCCGCACCTCGTAGAGGAGCGGCGTCCCACTCTCTGCCTGCGTGATGGCGAGGCCGCCGTCGCCGACGACCGTGTACTGACTGCCGACGAGCGACTCGTCGCGCGCGACGTCGAGCGCGGCGTTCAGCGGGAACCCGCGGTTGAGGAGCCGCGCGACGGTCCGTCCGATGCGGACCGCCCCGGAGTTGACGACGTCCGAGAGGGTGACGATGCCGCCGATGCTCCCGGCGTCGACGAGCGCCATCCCCTGCTCGTACGAGGAACAGGCGTTCAGGAAGAACGCGTCGATGCCGACGTCTCCGAGGTCGCGCGCGTCGAGGTAGCCGTCCGGACAGCGGAACCCCTCGGCGTCGATGTGTCCGATGTAGTGGAGGAGGTCGCGGTCCTCCCGGAGCGTCTCCCGGAGCTCGGCCACGTCGAGGCCACGCTTCAGCGTCACGTCGAACGGGAGTTCCTCGCGGTCGCCGTACGCGTCCTCCACGACGCCCTCCTCGCTGGCCATCGCGGCGTCGTTGCAGACGACCGTGATGTCGATGTCGCCCCGCTTGGCCGAGCGGCCGAGGCGGTTCCGGTAGGCCTGCACGGTCGCCTTGCTCGCGCCGAACGGGGCGTCGTCGCCGACCCACGCCTGCTCGAGCGAGTCGGCGGCCGCCGGCGAGACGACGCTGCCGACGGTGGCGCTCTCCGTCTCGCTCCGGGTGAAGCCGTCACCCGCCCGGAGGAACTCCTCGACGGCGCGTGACTGCTCGACCGGGGCGGCGGCCGACCCCGTCTGAGGCGACCGGACGACCGCGAGGTCGTCGACGAGGAACGGGAGCGTCTCCGCGCTCGCCGGGGTCGGCGCGACGTGCGTCGTCAACTTCCACTCGGGGAGGTGCGGTTCGACGATCTCGAACGGGACCTCGAGGTAGGCGGCGACCTGCTCGGTGAGCGAGGCACCGTACAGCGCCGCGAAGTCGAGGTCGACGGTGCCCTCGAGCGCCCGGCGCTCGTGCAGGTCGGACCCGTAGCCCCCCTCCGTCCGGGTGAGACAGTCGAGGAAGAACACCTGCTTGAGCACGCGTTCGACGGTCCGCTCGAACCCGAGCGGGCGGTCGAGCGCGTAGTCGAGCGTCCCGTCGTCGGTGACGAGTCGCGGGATGGGGCCGGGTTCGACGCGCGCGCCGAGGTAGTACGCCAGCGGCGCGACGACGTAGACGGCCCCGCGTTCCGGGGGCACCTCGATGCGGAGGCCCGTCTCCGGCGGTTCGAGGCCGGCCGGCACGTCGAGTTCCTCGCCCACCTCGATGGCCGGCGGGTGGCCCCGCAGCGTGGGGTACGAACGCTCGGGGCCGGTCGTCTTGAGCGCCGACCCGAACGTCGAGACGGCCCGCATCAGGTCCTCTGGGTCACCGGTGGTCGTCACCGTCGCGGCGGGGCGCTCGTGGAACGAGCGAGCGCCGACACGGACCGTGGTCGGCGCCTCGAACGCGAGTCGCGTCGCCGCGAACCCCGTCGTGACCGTGAACGGCCCCTCGACCTGCAGGTACAGTTTGATGGGCGTGAACAGCTCGACGCTGTAGCGGCCGGGCTCGAACGCCTCGTCGGAGGTGTGGTCGAAGCCACGGGGCTCTCCCGGGCCCCCGTCGAGGGGGCGGACGTTCCCGCCGACGACCGTCGCGAGGTCGACGCCGGTCGTCTCGAACTCGACGGCGGCGTCGACGGGGTACTCGAACCCGGCGGTGTCGACACCGGCCGGCGTCACCGGGTCGTCGGTGTAGAGCGTGTAGCGGTGCCGGTCGATGGGGTCGACCACCTCGACGCCCGTGAACTCCGCGAGCGGGTCGAACCGGACGTCGACGCAGTCGGCCGGGTCCCGCTCGGGCGAGTCGACCGGGTCGGGCGCACGACCGCTCCGACTCATCGGTCACCCACCCCGATGGGGAGCCAGTCGCTGACGATGCCCGCCTCGTGGAGGAACCACCGCTGACGCGGCTTGCCACCGAACAGGTCCAGTTCGACGGTCACGTCGAACAGCGCGCCGAGAATCGCGGCCCGTTCTGCTTCGCGAGCCACAGGCAGGTGGACGTGTCCGAGCCCCTCGGCCGCCCGGACCGTCGCGTTCAACTGGTGACAGAAGCGGAACACGGAGCGCTCGGACGTGGCCTCGACGAGCGGTCCGAGGGAGTCGATACAGACCCGGAGTTCGCCCGGCGCCGTGTCCGCTGCCGCCCGGTCGACGGCCGCCGCGGTCGCCTCACCCAGCTCCGAGAGGGTGGTCGCCTCGGTCACGGTGCCGTGGTCGGTGCCAGTGTGGTCGCCGGCCGTCGTGGCCGCCCCACGGGCTCGGTCCGCCCACCGGACCGTCCGCGTGTGCGACGGGTCGCGACCCACACCGCCGCAGGTGCAGCCACCGCCCGTCTCGACGGTCACGAGTTCGCGCTCGGGGCCGCCGGCGAGTGCTGCACACGCCTCGCGGGACACCTCGGCCGGCACCTCACCGACGACGAGGATGGTACACCCCGACTCGCGGAGTGCCTGCAACTCCTCGCGGAGTCGCTCGGCCGTCTCCCGTGGGTCTCTCGGGTCGCTCCCGCGACCCGGCCTGTCGCTCGCCGCCGGTCGTGCGTCGCCGTCTCTCATGTCGTATCGTCCTCCGTCCCCGCCGCTGCTCCGGTGCCCATCGGCTCCCCGACGAACAGTCGTTCCCGGTCCTCCGTCCGGACCTCTGTGAGCGCCGCGTCCGCCGCCGCTCGCGCGGCGAGCACCGCCCCGTCGACGGCGTCGAACCCACCGTCACCCACCGGGGGTGCGGCGTCGTCGCGTCGACCCTGCCGGCGGGCCAGCTCGTACAGCCGGTCCACCCGCGTGTCGTACTCCTCCAGCGAGACCAGCCGGTCGACGGCCCGCGAGAGGGCCGCGGCCGTCACCGGTCGGTCCACGCGCACGTCGAACGTCGGGAACGCGCCCGCCGTCGGCGGCGCGAGCACGCCAGCACGGACACGCACGCCGCGCTCGCGGAGCGTCTCGAGGAGCGCCTCGCCCGAGCGGTCTGGCAGGTACGCCGCGGTCACCAGCAGGTCCACATCGTGGCCAGCGTCGTCGCTCACCCCCAGCGCGGTCAGCGCTTCGTCGGCCGAGCGCGCCGTCTCCACGCGGTACGCACCGCCCATCCCATCGGCGGCGGTGAGGGCGTCGCTCGAGTCGGCGACGACCAGCACGGTCCGCGGTCCCTCACCCCCCATGGTTCTCTCGACCTACGTTACACCCTGACGTACTTGAATACTTCGCGCGATAACGCGGCGTGAAAAAGTGAGCGGCGGCCGTGCAGCCTCACTCGCCGCCCGGCAGCGAGAGTTCGTCGACGTCTCGCAGGTGGAGCACGCTGAGCGTGGCCACGGCCAGCAGGACCCCGCCGAGAACGACCTGCGTCGCCAGCGCGCCGATACCGAGGCTGGCGACGAACAGCAGTCCACCGACCAGCACGGCGGCCGCGTAGTACCGTGGCCAGGGGCGGGTCGAGGCCGGCTCGTCCGTGGTGTCGTCTCCGTCCCCACGCCACGGCCGCGCCGTCCGGAGTTCCTTGGCGTCCTCCAGGTACCGGTTCAGTGCAGCCGCGTTCCGGCCCAGCTCGATGACGCCGCGTGGCTTGTTGAACTCGATGACCTCCACGTCGTCCATCCGCGGGAGGTGACACTGGTAGAGCGCGACGTAGACCCGCTTTCGCTCGCTCGCGGAGAGCTCCTCGACCGGTTTCCCCGTCTCCCACGACGCGAGCGCCTCCGCCAGTTCGCTCATCTCCGCGCGCCCACCGTTCTCGACGAGGAACCGGAGCGCCCGTCGCCGGCGCTCGTTGCGCAGCACGTCGAACACCTGGTCGAGCGGGAGCGGGCCGAAGCCGGCTGACTCCGGCTCCCCGGCCTCCTCGGGTGTCCCTTCGGTCGGCGGCTCCTCGATCTCTGGGACGGCGTTACTCATCCTTCGACGCCCCCAGTGGCAACCACCGCGCTGGGTGCGTGACTGTCCGTCTCGGTGCTCGACTGACCGCGTACGTGGTGTGGAATCTGCATAGACTCTCGTACCTCCACCCGCCCCACCGGTGCCACCGTCGCGCACCGGGCTACGCCGAGCGGGGATAGTGGATTATTGACAATTGGACGCATAGGTAGTTATCCATTATTTGATGAGTGTTCCGTCATCGTATCAGGTAATATCTCTGTTACGAGATGATGCCCGACAAAACCACACTACTGGGGTCCATCTTCAAGAACGGGAGAGTGTGTCAGGGTAGTGATTAAAGATGCAGAACTCGGGGGCGGAGCGCCTTTCTCCCGTCTGGTGGACGAGGATAGACTGTCGATAACTCGCGGGGTTAACGGCGGTAAGGAGAGTCTACTGTCCTCCACGAGCGGTCCACCGACCAGGCACCCGGAGACGTCGGGGGAAGTTCGAGGGTCCTAACAATAGGTGTGGGACGGGCAGTGTAGCGGAATGCGTACGACGACCCGCACCGCCGACTGGCAGGAACTGTGGTGGGACCCATGACCGACGGGCGGCCGAACGTGGTTCTCGTCTCCATCGACAGTCTCAGGGCCGACCACTGCGGCTACGTGGGTGCCAGCCCGGAGTCCGGACTGACCCAGACGCTCGACTGTCTCGCCGCCGACGGTGTCGCGTTCCGGAACGCCATCGCGCCGGGGCCACAGACCTTCTCGTCGATGCCAGCCACGTTCACCGGGGTCCCGCGAGCGCCGGCCGCGGTCGAACGCCACGGGGACGCCTACGGCTGGGAACGCCGACTCACCACCATCGCGACGCACCTCGAGCGGTACCCCTCGCTCGCCGAGCGGTTGCACGATCGGGGGTACACGACCGCGGCGCTCACCCCGAATCCGTGGACGTCGACCGCCGCTCAGTTCGAAGCCGGGTTCGACCGGTTCCTCGACCGATCGGCGACCGGCCAGCATAGCCGTCTCTCGAACTTCATATCACGAATCCCACAGGTCGACGTCGACACCAAGCCGCTGGAACTGGGGCTGAACATGTTGACCAACCAGTCGTTCTTCTCGAACTGGGAGTCGTTCTACGACGACCTGCTGGACCTTCGCGCGGGGCTCCGAGAGCCGTACTTCCTCTGGGTGTTCCTCATGGACACGCACATCCCGTATATCACCAGGCGAGCCCATCGCCAGGAGAACTCGGTGCTCGAGATGTACTACGGCGTTCTCAGGTCGGAGGGAGCGATGCGCGGCCGTGCCGAGTCGGTCCCTCCCTCCGCGGTCGGACCGCTCGAACGGAGCTACCGGGACACCGTCCGTGCCGTCGACGCGTTTCTGGCTCGCCTCCGGTCGGACCTCGCGGCGGATGACCCGGTCTGGGTCGTCCACTCAGACCATGGTGAGTCGCTCGGGGAGCACGGCAACTGGGGCCACCACCACCGAAATGTCTACGAGGAGAATCTACACGTCCCCTTCGTCGTCGCCAACGCTGGCGTCCAAGAGGTGGTGGACGAACCTGTATCGCTGACGGCTGTCCCGGACCTCGTCGAGACGCTCGCCCGCGGCCGCCAGTTCGTGCCGAGAGCGATGACGTCGCCGTTCGTGTTCGCGAGTAGCGAGTGTGGACGCTTCCGAACGGTTCGCGGGCGTCGGTTCAAGTACGTGGACGGGGACGGCGACGCGGCCCTCTACGACCTGTCGAACGACCCCGACGAACGCCGGGACGTCGCTCCCTCGTTCCCGGCAGTCGCCCGCGAACTCCGCCGTCACCTGGACGGGGTCGAGCGCCACCGGTCCGAACAGGACCGCATCGAGCGCGCGGCGGCCGTCGCGGCGGCGGAAGACCCGACCGCGTGACGCTACACGCTACCGGCGAACGGTGGTCGCGAGACGCCTAGCGGCCCGCATCAACAGCGTTCCGGACTCCATCTCGGCGTACGGCTCGAGGTGGGGGGCGAACTTGGCCTTGTATCGGCTGATGCTGCGTTCGTTCGCCCCCACGAGGTCGTAGCGGGTCAATCCCCGCTCGGCCGCGTCGCGGATGATGCGCCAGTCCACGAGGTCGTTGACCGGCAGGTCGCTCTCCGGTTTGGCACCCCCTTGCCACCGGTAGACGGTGTCGCCCGACTCCAGCGTGATCATCCCGCCGGCGAACTCGCCGTCGACGGTACAGGCGTAGGGGCGGACCGTCCCCTCGGGGAGCGCCCGCCACAGGTCCGTCACGAACGCCGTGGAGACCGGATACGGCTCGTCCTGTGCCTCGTGGCGCGCTCGCACCTGCTCGACGATGCGCTCGACGGTCTCGGCGCCGCCCTCGGAGATCTCGTACCTGTCGTCGTGGCCGTTCCGGACGTTCCGGCGCGCGTCGCTGCTGAACTCGTCGATGAGCGCGTCCGGTCCGGGCGTCAGGTCCACGACGTAGGTGTACCGCGAGCGCACGTCGAAACCGTTCCACGCGAACGCCCGTGTGTCGATGTACCGTGAGCCACATCGGACGTGGGTGTAGTTCGGCGAGAGGTCCTCCTCTAGCGTCTCCAGACAGCCGTCGACGAACCGCGTCGTCCGGCCCTCCCGCTTCCGTCGCTTCAGCTTCTCGAGGTTGACCAGCACCGGCCCCTGGTAGCTCACCTTCAGGCGCGGTGGTGGCGAGAACAGCGCGGTCAGGCCTCCCTTCGAGAGTTCGAACACCGGCAGCAAACCGACCGGTTCCTGGCCCTTGTAGCCGACGAGCGGGTGCAGGGTCGTCCCCGAGTGTTCGGCCATGACGTCCAGCGCGGCCCGCCGGTGGAACGGGGTCCCCTGCGGTGAGCGCGTCACGATGTCGTCCCAGCGTTCCATGTCGTCGTCGTCCGCGAATCTCACGTCTACCATGGTGTCACTCCAGATACCCGAGGTCGGTCAGCCGTCGCGCGACGGCGTCGGTTCCCGTCGACGCCTCTGCCGCTCCTGCCTCGAACTGACCGTAGGGGGCCGTCCCCACCGGGTCTACGACCGGGAGCGCCCGGCCGTCCATCCGCTCGGTCGCCGGGAGTCCGAGCGTCGCCAGCACGGTCGGTGCCACGTCGAAGATGTGGGCACCGTCGAGCGACGCCGTCTCGTCGACGGCCGCTCCAGCGGCGGCGACGATACCGAATCGCTTGTGCTCCCACGGTTCGGCCGGTGGGCCGAACTCCGAACCCAGCAGCGACGCCGCCGGCAGGTGGTCGAACCCGTCGGGGACCGTGACGATGTCGGGGCCGTGGTGGCGGTACGGGCCCTCGAACACCGCCTCGTTCGGGAGGACGGCCTCGAAAACGGGATCGCCGTCCGGGGTGCGGGCGGCCGAGAGCAACTCGATCAGGTCGCTCCGGACCGTCTCGTACTGGTCTCGGGGGACCACCCCGTCCGGTTCGCGGCCGGCGAGGTTCAGCCTGACACCGAGTTCCAGCCTTGAGCGCATGTAGGCCGCCGAGGCGGTGAAGTCCACCTGTTCGGTCCCGGTGCGGATGACGCTGGTCGGAACGTGGCTGACGACGAACTCGTCCAGCCCCACGTGGGCAAGGAGTCGTTCGAGGCGCTGACTCGTCAACCCGCCACGGGCCGCGAGTGCGACCACCTTCTCCAGCCACGCCGCGGACCGGCGCTCGGACGTCTCCTCGCTGCCGTTCTCGCTCCGTATCGCGGCCGTCCACGAGGGAGTCCCCCCGCCGTGCGGCGTGGTCTCGACGTAGCCGTGGTTCCGGAGGTACTCGTTCACCCGGAAGCCGTAGCCGTCGATAGGACCGATGCCGTGGTCGCTCACGAGGACGACGTTCTTGGGTCGACACTGCTCGAGAACCCGCTCGAGTTCGTCGTCGACGGCCTCGTACACCGCCCTGATGGCCGTCTCGTTCTCCGGTATCTCGTGGAACACCGTGTCCGTCTGCTGGAACTGGACGAAGCCGAAAGAGGGGTCGAACCGGTCGACGAGATAGCGGAACGCCTCGCCGCGCATCCGGATCAGTTCCCGGTACTCCGAGATGCGCTCGCGGTCGCTCGGATCCGCCGGTGTCGAACCGTAGACCCGGTACGCACCGAGTTCTGCCTCGATGTCCTCGAGCAGTCCCAGCGGGTGACAAGTCGGGCGGTCGGGGGCGACGTAGCCTGGTACGAGCGCCCCGTCGAATGGACGGGGCGGGTGTGTCACCGGTACGTTCACGACGACGCTCGACAGTCCTCGCTCCGAGAGGAGCTCCCAGAGCGCGTACTCGCGGACGTGGCTCCGGTTGACTACGTCCCAGTCGTAGCCGTCGAACATCAGAAAGTCGAACACACCGTGTTTACCGGGGTTCACGCCGGTGTAGATGGAGGGCCACGCGCTCGCGGTCCACGGCGGCAGTTGCGACTCCAGCACCCCGCCGACGCCGCCCTCGAACACATCCCTGATTGTCGGGGCGACACCGGCGTCGAACAGCGATTCTAGGAGGTCCGGACTGGTCCCGTCCAGGCCGACCAGCAGCGTCCGGAGGCCACCTGCGCTCGCGTCGTCGCTCGTCATCACGCCGATACTCTGATTGTTGGCATATTGTTATTAGTCGGTTTACACGAACGCGCCCTCGATCTCGGTTTCGGCTGTGTCCGCCGCGCGAACGTACGCCCGGACTAGCGCCGCAGTGTTACGGTGCTCGGCTCACCGGTCGTCCCTCCGAATCAGCCTCGCGAGCCAGGGGAAGAGTGACGTACGACCGACAGGACGTTCCTACTCCCTTCGAGGAGTCGAGGATTCGGTCTCCGGACCGTGGTGGTTTTCACGGGGTTCCCCCGTTCCTGTCCGAATCTCCGACGGCCGGTCGGCACCCAGGTCGAGGCGGTCGTAGAGGTCGCCCGGCGGCCCGACCCACGCGCCCATCTCGATGGCGCGCTCGACGAGTCGGCGATAGGTCTCGCCGTAGCCGGGGTAGTCCCGCTCGCTGAAGCAGCTCTGGTGCCACAGCACCGTCATTACGGCTCCGTGCTCGGCCGCTTCCGCGAGCAGGCTCTCACACTCCTCCCAGACCCGTCGCTCGTCTCGCCCTTCGACGAGCGCGTTCTCCATGACCGTCAGTGGGAAGACGAGGAACTCGTCGTCGAAGGGTCGGAGTGGCCGGTAACCGTGGTGGAATCCGTAGCGAGTCGACGAGCCGAGGCTCGTGTCGTACCGCAGTCCGATTCGTGCGTGGTAGCGCCACGTCTCCGGGATCTCTAGGTTCAGGTAGTGCTGTCGGCCCCCGACGACAGGGTGGCCGAGCACCGACTCGAGGGCCGTCTTCTCGTCGCGGAGCCGTTCGACCGAGGTGTACGACTCGAACGAGCCGTGGAGTCCGACCTCCCAGCCGCCGTCGTCGAGCGCACGCACCACGTCGACGACGGCCGGGTCGCTCAGGCGGTATCGGCCGGCGTAGCGTCGCCACGTCCGGGGGCTGAGCCACGTTCGGAGTGGCCGGTCACGGAGACGGTCCTCCCGCAGGAAGTAGAACGCCGACCGGACACCGAGCTCTTCCTCGAGGGCCATGACGTCCTCGAACCGCCAGTAGGGGTTCTGTCCGGGTAGCGCGGTGCGCAGGTGGTAGGGGCTCCGCTCGGTCACCGCGCGGTAGAGCCCACGGTAGTTCTTGTACGGCCGGTCGACGTCGTGTGTGAGACACAGCGCGAACGGGTGGCCGTCAAGCATCCTCGAGGACCCTCACGATTCGGTCGGCGGCGTCCCCGTCTCCGAAGGGGGTGGGCTTGCGGTCCGGATCGAGGTCGAACGGGCGCGACAGCGCCTCCCGAATGGCCGACCCGTCTGCGCCGACGAGCACGTTCCACCCGCAGTCGACCGTCTCCGTCCACTCCGTCTCCTCGCGCAGTGTCACGCAGGGGACGTCGAGGAAGAACGCCTCCTTCTGGACGCCGCCGGAGTCGGTCACCACCCGCTCGGCCCCGGTGAGCAGTCGGACGAAGTCGAGGTAGCCGACGGGGTCGACGAGGCTGATTGCGTCGGCCACCTTCCCGAATCGGCCCAGTTCGTGCAACCGCTCGACGGTCCGTGGGTGGGCCGGGAACACGACGGGCAGGGGACTCTCCGCGAGAGCGGAGACGATCGTCTCGAGGCGACTCCCGTCCTCCGTGTTCCGCTGGCGGTGGACCGTCGCCAGAACGTACTGCCCGTCCTCGAGCCCCAGTTCGTCGAGGATGCCGGACCGATCCGTGGCTCGCTCCCGTGCCCAGCACATCGCGTCGTACATCACGTCGCCCACGTCGTGGACGCCCGTGGTGATGCCCTCTCGCCGGAGGTTCCGGACCGCGCTCGCAGTCGGAGCGAACAGGAGGTCCGAGACGTGGTCGGTGACGATGCGGTTGACCTCCTCCGGGATGGAGCGGTCGCCGGCCCGGAGGCCGGCCTCGACGTGTGCGAGACGTGGCGGGAGTTTCGCCGTCGCCATCGCTGCCGCGACGGTCGAGTTCGTGTCGCCGTAGGTGAGCACCACGTCGGGCTCCTCAGCCGCGATGGGCTCTTCCAGCGCGGCCAGCATCCTCGCTGTCTGCTCGGCGTGTGAGTGTGAGCCCACACCGAGGTTGTAGTCGGGGGTGGGGAGGTCGAGTTCCGCGAAGAAGTGTCCCGAGAGCTCCTCGTCGTAGTGCTGGCCGGTGTGGACCAGCACCTCCTCGTGTGTCGACCGGAGCACGCGGGAGACGGTGAACCCCTTGACGAACTGCGGTCTGGCGCCGACGACTGTCAGGACCTTCACTCCACCCACCTCCCGAGCAGGTCACGGACCCACCCTGCGACGCCACGCTTCCCGGCCGGCCGCCGGCGTGCGCGCTCGCCCTCCCGTTCGAGCACAGACACGACGTGGCCGGCCACGTCTATCTTGTCGGCCAGCAACGCCTCGCGCCGGCGGCGCCACTCCGCCTTCGAGGACGGGTCAGCGGCGAGTTCGAGCGCCCGGTCGACCGCGGCGCCCTCGTCCGGGATAGAGTGGAGCAGGCCGTACTCCTCCTCGAGTTCGACGAAGTTCGACATGTCCCCGTCCCCAGCGAAGGAGTTCGAGCGGACGGCGGGGGTCCCGAGTATGGCAGCCTCCGTCGCCATCGTCTGTGAGTCGCCGACGTAGAGGTCGGCGTAGTAGAGCAGGTCCTGGAGGAGGTGTGGCGGGACGGGGAGTCGGTACTGCTCGAACTCGTCCGGGAGGTCGGCCTCGGTGGAGACGTAGACGTTCCCGCGACGCTCCAGCTCCGCGACCAGCCGCCGTTTGGCCGCTGGTGAGAATCCGGCCTGCCCGACGTCGTGGTGTGCGTTCCAGGCGACGAACCGGAGGACGAAGTACCGGTCGTCCGGGTCGACGCCGGCCGCTCTGAGGCGGTCGGGGTCCGGCTCGAACCGGTCCGGGTGGAGGTACGACAGTTCGTGGTAGCCGTCGTAGTACCGCTGGTGTGTCCCTCGGTCTGCGGCGAAGGCGCGGGGAGTCCAGACGGCGTCGAGTGACGGTAGCGTGATGCGACGGGAGGGCGTCCACTCGCTGTCGTCGAAGGCGACACTCCGGGCACCGACCAGCGGTGCCACGTGCGATATCTCGAGGCCGCCGACGGACGTCATGACGTGTGGCCGGAACCGCCAGGCCTCCCGGAGCAGGCGGTACTCGTACCGGAGCTGCATCAGCGGGAGGCCGCCGACGGAGTTCGGACTCCGGGCGAGGACCCGGTAGGGGATGTCGAACGCGTCGAGCAGGTCCGTGGTGACGTCCTTGTCCCTGACGAGGACACGTACATCGTGTCCCCGGTCACGCAACTCGCTGACGGGGTGTCTGTAGAACTGCGCCTGTGCCGGGTGCTGGATGGTGACCAGATACTTCACGGCACCCACCCCCAGTCTCTGGCCGCGGTGGCGCCGACTCGTCCGGTCCGGGTCACGCACATCGTGCCAACGCTGGTCGATGGAGTGTGTTTGTAATGTCACCTCTACTCCGGGTGGCGGCGACGGGACGGCCGCTGCTCCCGACGGATCGCGGGGACCCACCACGCCGGCCGTCGAGGAACCCGACGGCGGCCACCGGGATCAATCGACTCGGGAACGATTCACCTACCGAACGCTAGGTAGTGTCTACGGGCTGGCCCAGCCGCTCCAGCAGGTCCGGGAGGGTGGCGAGGCGGTGTATCTCGTGGTCGGGGGCGGCCGCCGCGCTCCCCGGTTCGAGGTCCGTGTACCGACCCCGCCGGACCCTGACCGTCCGCATCCCGAGGTCGTTCGGGACCCGGAAGTCGACGCGCGGGTCGTCGCCGACGTAGACGGCCCGGCCGGGCCCCACCCCGAGGTCGTCGAGCACGCGCTCGAACGGCTCGACCTCGTGTTTCGACGAGCCGATGGTCGGTGTCACGAGCACCGCGTCGAACCGCCCGTCGAGACCGAGTCTCGTCAGTTTCTGGCGCCCGTTCCGGCCGTCCGTGACGAGTCCGAGGTCGTGTGTCCGGCCGACCCGCTCGAGGACCGCGGGGGTCTCGTCGTAGGGCGAGAGGTCGGCGGTCGCACCGTGGTACGCCTCGACCAGTTCGTCGACCAGCTCGGCCGATAGGCCGTGACGCTCTAGTAGTCGGTCGAACGTCCCTTCGGTCACGTCGGCCTCGAAGTAGAGCCACTCCAGCTCGGTGTGGAGGCCACGCCCAGTCCGGGCGGCGAGGCGGTCGGCGGCCGCTCGGAGCCCGGTCCGGGCGTACTCGGCGTAGGGGTAGAGCGTGTCGTCGAGGTCGAAACACACCGCCTGCAGCGGGTCGGTCCCACTCATCGCGTCACCGGGAGCAGGTCCCGACCGTCGGGTCCGACGTGGAACGGCCGACCGTCGGGCGTCCGGAACACCTCCTGCCAGTAGCGGGTCATCCGGGTGCCCCACGCCACGTCGACCGGCGGCGGTTGCTCGCCGAGCGCGTACTTCACGCCGCGGTACGGGAGGTTCACGCCGGCGCCGACGCAGGCGACGATGGTGCCGGAGACACGGGGGTTGATCTCGATACACTTCGGTTCGCCCTCCTCGTCGTAGCGGAACTGGAGGTTGAGGTTGTACTCGAGGCCCAGTCCACGACAGATCTCGGCCGCCTCGCGGATCAGGTCCTCGCGCTCCTCTACCACCGCCTCGAAGGAGATGCCGGCACGGGTCCGAGCGCGCTCGCGCGGCACCACCGGTCCGACCTCCTCACCCATCCCCAGCACGTCCACGCTGTACTCCGGACCGGGGAGGTACTCCATCACGACGAGTTCGGGGAACTCGTCTGCCGAGGCCAGCACCGGTCGGACCTCCTCGAGGGTGGTGACGGCGTTCGTCGGCTTCTCCGAGAGCAGCCGCGTCAGGCGGTCGGTGTTCGGGTCGAGCACCCGGAACCCGCGCATCCCGCTGGCGACGGGCCGCTTGAAGCAGACCGGCACGTCCGGGTACCCCAGCGACTCGACGGCCGCGACGAACTCGTCCTCGGTCGAGACCCGCTCGAACGCGGGCGCCGAGGCGAACTCGCCGTTCGCGAGGAACTCGTACAGGCGACCCTTGTCGTTGGCGACGGCGAGCGCCGGCGCCTCCGAGACCATCACCGTGGCGTCGAACGCCTCGCGGTTCGCCGCCAGCGGTTCCAGTTCGGCGGTCGTCAGCGGGAGGACCACGTCGGCCCGCTCCCGCTCGGCGACGTCTACCATCCGAGAGAGGTAGTCGTCGTCGGTCCCGTGGGGGACCGTCTCGTGGTCGTCGACGAGCGCGAAGCCGTAGGCGTCGGGGTCGGCGTCGACGCCGACGATGTGGACCGGCCGCTCGTCGTTCGCGCGCAGGCTCTCGACGATGCCCGATGCACCGGGTGCGCCCGCGCCGGTCAACAGCACGGTCACCGCTCGATCCGTCGTCCGTCCGCGTGGGTCGTGGCTCATGTCAGTCCTCTCTAGTGGTCACGCTGTCAGTCAGTTCTGGTCGGTCACCGTTCCGCTCGACGTGCGCCCCGGTGTGCGGGGCTGTCGTGGCCTGCGCCTCGCGATCCGCCGCTCGCTCCTCGTGGCTCTCAGAGTCGACGTCCCCGGCGTCGAGGTGCGCCTCGAGGTGGCGGTTCGCGGCCGCGTCGAGGTCGACGGCCAGCATCCAGCACACCACCCCCGCGAGGACGCGCCGCAGCCACCGGTCGACGCTGTCGCCCTGCTCGCGGAGCGACGTGAGGAGTCCGAGGAGTCCCTGTCCGACCAGTGCGCTCCCCAGCAGGTAGCCCGCGGGGACCGGGTACGAGCCGTCGTGGAGGTAGGTGCCCCGGAGACGTCGCAGGAATCCACGGAGCAACATCAGCGAGACGCGCGGGACGTACTCGCCGTAGTCGATGTGGCTCTTCCACTCGCCGCTGTAGGCGTACTCGGCCGACCGGGGGACGTCTGCGATACGAATGTCGGCCTCGTTGAGACGCACGAGCAGGTCGTTGCAGTAGCCGTAGTACTCGTACATCCCCTCGACGTCGGTCCGCTCGAGCGCCGCCAGCGAGATGGCCGTGTAGCCGTTCTGCGAGTCCATCGACCCCCAGTAGCCGCTGGCGAGTTTCGTCAGCCACGACAGGAGGAGGTTGCCGAGCAGCCGGAACCGTGGCATCCCGGCGCGGTCCTCGGGCCGAGCGAAGCGGTTCCCCTTCGTGTAGTCGGCGACGCCGTCGACGACGGGGTCGAGGTACCGGGTGAGCTCGTCCGGGTCCATCTGGTTGTCGCCACCGAGAACGGCCGTCACGTCGATACGCTCCTCGCGGGCGCGGAGGTACGCCGTCTTGATGGCGCCGCCGACCCCCCGGTTCTCGTCGTGCTGGATGGGGACGACGAGGCGGTCGAACGCACCCTCGCTGTCCTCGCTCGGGTCGTGGCGCGCGTTCCGCCGCTCGGCGTGCCGCCGTATCTCGCTCCACGTCCCGTCGGTCGACCCGTCGTCGACCACGTACACCCGGTCGGCGTAGTCGGGGACGGCGTCGATTACCTCGCCGACGTACCCTTCCTCGTTGTACGCGGGGACGGCGATGGCCACCGTGTGGTCCCTATACATCGGCGCCCACCCGGCGGGGTCGCCCGTCGTCTCGCGACGCCTCGGCCACCGTGGTCATCAGCCGTCTCCCTCCTCGAGGTACTGGTCGACTGCCCACTGGCCGAGTGAGACACACGCCTCGGTGACGGCGCTCTCGACTCGCGAACGGAACGAGGCGTCCGTCTCCCCCCAGAGACCGGGGTGGACGAGGACCTGTGCGGCCGCGGTGTCGCCGTCGGCCAGCGGCGGAGCCGAGCGCCACCGCTGGCCCGAGTCCGCCGCGTAGGTGGGCGTCTCGAAGTACGCCGGTTCGTACGTGCTCGTGAGGCCGTCGAACGACTCGCCGAGCACCCAGTCGGGTGGGACGTGGAACGATACGGGCGAGAGCGGGGCCTCAGCGAGCGTCGCGAGGACGGACTGTTCCTCACGGACCCGCTCGGCCACCGCCTCGTCTCCCGGCCGCGTCGCTCCCGACCAGTACTGGTGCGTGCTGAAGTGGAGCCCGACCGCGTGGCCGAGCGACTCCAGTTCCCCTATCACCTCCCGACACGCCTCGTTCAGCGGGTTGTAGAGTGGCGACCCCAGCAGGAAGAAGTACGCCGACCGCACGTCGTGGTCGGCCTCGACGCACCCCATCCGGAGGGCCGCCGACGGAGAGAGGTCGACGTCGTGCCGGAGTATCACCTCGCCTTCGGTCGGCGGAGTCGCGATGCTCCCGAACTCGTACCCCGACGAGCGGAGTCGATTCAGGAATCCCTCGTACCACTCGTAGGTGAACTCCACCGCGTGCTGTCGGCGAGCACTCGTCTCCTCCATCTCGACCGGCAGAGGCCACCACACACCATTTGTAAATCGCCACGTACCGGGCCCTCTCCCGAAGTAGTACACGCTTACGTCCTCGAGGGCTATCGGACGCGACCACGGGATGTCCTACCGCTCGGTCCCACGCCGGGGGTAGACGACCCTCACCAGCACGCCCGGGCCTGGCGCCCCGTCGGCCACCCACAGCAGCATCGCCGGGAGCGGCACCAGCAGGTAGAGCAGTTCGGGACTCGACGGGTCGAGCGTCGCCACGTCGCCGGGGAACCGCGCGAGGTAGACCAGCACCCGGCGGAGGCCGATGTCGCTGCCGTACGGGTCGCCCTCGACGAGCGGCCAGAGCACCCGACCGAGTTCGGGCGTGTAGCCGGCACGCAGCGGGTTCAGCACGTCACCAGCGAGGTGTGACCAGTAGCCGAGGACGAACGCGCCTCCAGCGACGGGGTGCCCGGCACGACGTGCCCCCCACAGGAGGAGCGTACCGACCGGGAGCGCGACCAGCGCGCTGTGACCCACCGCGTAGCCGGTCGGGAACACGCCGAGCCCCCACGAGAGCGGCTTGTCGACGAGGTCCGGGAACTGTGTCCCGGCCCCGAGGACGATCGCTTCGGGGCCGGTCGGTGGGCGCTCGCGGAGTGCGCGGACGCCGATCGAGAGACACAGGTAGCCGACGGCGAGGTGTTCCCAGGGCCACATTCGTCCATCGGTGCGTGCTCCGGCCCCCTCGTTATGTAGCTCGTACTCGGGTTGCGGAGTGGTGGGACGGCTGCGGAGCGGCCCGCTGGCGGCACCGTCCACAGACCATCCTGTCCGGTGCACTCTCGTATCTTAGTCGGTATATTATCATTACGTTGTCCGCCCACGTTCGACTGTATGTCGGGGCGAACGACGGAGACGGAACTGGCACGCATCGGCCTCTCGGAGAGCGACCTCGACCGCATCGCGACGTTCGCGTCGACGCCGCGCTACGCGCGTGACCCAGAGATGCTGCTCCCGGACGACCACGAGAAACCGTCGAGTGAGCGCTAGACGAGCCCTTCGGACACGAGCTTCTCCCAGAGCAGCCGACCCGTGTCGGTGATGCCGTAGACGCGGCCCTTCCGCCGGTCCTCGGAGACGAGCAGGTCGACCAGTCCCCGGTCGCGGAGCTGTCGGAGCGCGCGCGAGACGTTGGCGATGGCGTGGCCGGTGTCGTCGGCGAGCTGCGAGGGGGTGGCCGGCCCGGCGTAGAGCTGGCCGAGGACCATCCGTCGGTACTGGGAGCTGATGACGTAACTGACGTCGTCCCAGTCCGGCTCCTCGGGCGTGATCGTGTCCCCGTCGGACTGGTCCTCTGGTGGTGGCATCGGTCTGGTGTGGTCAGGGCTGGTCGGTGGCTCGCGCGCTGGGGTGGGTACCGACGCCGTGGTGTCGGCTCGCCCGACGCCACGACCGGCCGTCGAAGGGGGGTACCGCACACGGCGGTTTTGTTAGAGTGTACTTGTGTACAGACAGGTGACACGTACCCTCACGTAGACGGGGCGTACTCAACTCACTATCGCTCGCCAGACGGGGCCGGCGAGTGGTCGTCGCTCTCCGCGAGTTCGACAACGAGAGGCTACCGCCGACAGACGACGTATAACAAAATTCACACGATTGGCAGGAGTCACCCATGTCCGAGACGGAAGTCCGACCGACAGACGAGGTGTCGAGCGCCGGCACCGGAGCCGGTGACCCTGTGCGGTGGTCGTGCCGATGATCGACGTCGCTTCCCCCTCGGTCGGCGAGCGGGAACTGGCCGCCGTCCGCGAGGTCCTGGAGAGCGGGTACCTCGCCGACGGCCCGGAGGTCCGTGCTTTCGAGCGTGAGTTCGCCGACACCGTCGGTGCGGGTCACGCCGTCGCGACGAGCAACGGGACGACCGCGCTCCACGCGGCGCTCCACGCCCTCGGCATCGGCGACGGTGACCGCGTCGTGACGACGCCGTTCTCGTTCGTCGCGACGGCCAACGCCATCCGCTTCTGCGGTGCCGAACCCGTGTTCGCCGACGTGGACCCGCGGACGTGTAACCTCGACCCGGCCGCGGTCGAACGGGTCGTCCAGCGCGAGCCCGTCGACGCCATCCTCGCGGTCCACCTCTACGGCCTGCCGGCCGGGATGGACCGCCTGCGTCGGCTGGCCGACCGCCACTCGCTGCTCCTCGTGGAGGACGCTGCGCAGGCCCACGGCGCGACCTACCGCGGCGAGTCGGTCGGCGCTCTGGGCGACGCAGCGGCGTTCTCGTTCTACCCCACGAAGAACATGACCACGGGCGAGGGCGGGATGGTGACGACGGACGACGAGGCGGTCGCCGAGCGGGCCGCCCGCTTCGTCAATCACGGCCGGAGCGACGCCTCGACTCACGAGGCGCTCGGGCACAACTTCCGGCTGACGAGCGTCGCGGCCGCCATCGGCCGGGTCCAGCTGGAGCGGCTCCCCGAGTTCGTCGAGGCGCGGCGTGCGAACGCCCGTCGGCTCGACGAGGCCGTCGCGGAGACGGCGCTCGTCGGTCCGCCGGACCCACCCGGAGTCCGACACGCCTACCACCAGTACACGGTCCGCTCGGACGACCGCGAGCGGCTCGAGCGGCACCTCGAAGACGCCGGCGTCGGGACGGGCGTCTACTACCCGAGGCCCATCCACGAACAGCCGGCGTACGACCACGTCGACGCCTCGCTCCCGGTCGCCGAGCGCCTCGCCGAGGAGGTGCTCTCGGTGCCGGTCCACCCGGCGCTCGACGAGCACGAACTCGAGACCGTGGCCGACGCACTCGGGGGGTACGACCATGCCTGAGCCGGTGCGTGTCGGCGTCGTCGGCGTCGGGAGCATGGGTGCCAACCACGTGCGGGTCTACCGTGAACTCCCCGAGGCCGACCTCCGGGGGGTCGCCGACGCCGACGCCGACCGGGCGGCCGAGGTGGGCGACCAGTACGGGACGAGGGCTGTGGCACGCGAGGCGCTGCTCGAGCAGGTCGACGCGGTGTCGATCGCGGCCCCAACGCGATACCACTACCCCCTGACGCGGGCGGCCATCGACGAGGGGGTCGGCGTCCTCGTCGAGAAGCCGTTCGTCGAGGACCCACACGAGGGGCAGCGACTCGTCGCGCGGGCGGCGGCCGCCGGGGTGCCCCTACAGGTGGGGCACATCGAGCGGTTCAACCCGGCCGTCGAGGTGCTCGGCGAGGTGGTCTCGGGGCGGGACCTCATCGCGGTCGAGGCCCGCAGACTCGGCCCGCCCGTGGGCCGCAACATCGGCGACGGCGTCGTCCTCGACCTGATGGTCCACGACCTCGACGTGTTGCTCTCGCTGGTCGACAGCGAGGTGTGTCACGTCGACGCCGCCGGCACCCGCGACAACCAGTACGTCGCGGCGAACGTCGGCTTCGAGGACGGCACCGTCGGCACCCTCACGGCGAGTCGTCTCACGCAGCAGAAGGTCCGCGAACTCTCGGTCACCACCGAGGACTCGCAGGTGAACCTCGACTACATCGACCAGTCGGTCCACATCCACCGGAACTCGGCGCCCGCGTACGTCGAGTCGGACGAGAGCGTCCGCTACCGGAACGAGAGCGTCGTCGAGCGGCCGATGGTCGAGAGCGGGGAGCCGCTGCGGCGTGAGCTGGCCGCGTTCGTCGAGTGTGTCCGCACCGGCGAGCGTCCGGCCGTGACCGGAGAGGACGGCCTCGCCGTGCTCGAACTCGCCCGTGAGATAGACGGCCTGGCCGCGGAGAACGCGGTCGACCCCATGGTGAGGACCGCATGAGTCACGAACGCCCACGCGAGGTGCGCTCGCTCTACGGCAGCGACGCCCCGCCGGCGGTCCAGCGGGCGTCACTCACGTCGGGGGCGGTCCCGGTCGCCGTCTACGGCCTCGGGAAGATGGGCCTGCCGCTGGCGGCCGTGCTCGCCGAGACGACCGGGAACGTCACGGGCGTCGACATCGACCCGGCCGTCGTCGAGCGCGTGTCGGCTGGTGAGTCACCAGTCGACGGGGAGCCGGGACTCCCGGAGCTCGTCTCGGAACTGGTCGCCGCGGGCGACCTCCGCGCGACGAGTGACCCGGTCGCGGCCGCCAGCGACGCGAGCGTCCACGTGGTCATCGTCCCGACGGTGCTCCGCGGGACCGACCCGGACCTCTCGAGCCTCGCGGCCGCCGTCGAGAGCATCGGCGCCGGCCTCGACCCCGGTGACCTCGTCCTCGTGGAGTCGACGGTCCCGCCCGGTACCTGTGCGGACGTGGTCGAGCCGACGCTCGCCGCGGAGAGCGGGCTGTCGACCGACGCGTTCGGCCTGGCGTTCTGCCCGGAGCGGACCAAGAGCGGGCGCGCGCTGGCCGACATCCGCGGGACCCACCCGAAGATCGTCGGCGGGCGGGACATCGAGAGCACGCGGGCCGCCCGCGTCGTCTACGAACCCGTCACGAGCAACGACGTCCTCGTGGCCCCCGACGTCACCACCGCCGAGTGCGTGAAGGTGTTCGAGGGGGTCTACCGTGACGTGAACATCGCGCTGGCGAACGAACTGGCGCGGCTCGCCGACGAACTCGCCGTGGACGTGAACCGGGCCATCGATCTCGCGAACACCCAGCCGTTCTGTGACATCCACGACCCCGGCGTCGGCGTCGGTGGGCACTGCATCCCGTACTACCCGTTCTTCCTCCTCTCGAGGCTGGAGACGCCGCTCCCCCTCACTCGGCGCGCTCGGGGCATCAACGACGCGATGCCGTCGTTCGCCGCCCGGACCCTCGTCCAGGAACTCGACGAGCGGGGCGTCCCGGCCGACGAGGCGCGTGTCCTCCTCCTCGGGCTGGCCTACCGGCCGGGCGTCGCCGAGACGCGCAAGTCGCCAGCGGGACCGCTCGCGACGGTGCTCTCGGAACTCGGCACCACGGTGTACGGGACCGACCCGGTGCTCGACGAGTCGACCGCCGGCGAGTTCGACCTCACGCCGGTCGCGCTCGAGGACGTGCCCGAACTGGACCTCGACGGCGTCGTCCTCGTCACCGCGCACCCGGAGTTCGACGGCCTCGACTGGGGGGCACTCGAGGAACTGGTCGTGGTCGACGGTCGGGACGCGCTCGACCTCTCCGGTACCGACCACTGGGTCTACACCATCGGCTCGGGCGTGACGAACGGGTAGGCACGCTCACCCTCCTCCCCGGTCCTACCGCTGGTTCGGCGCGTCGAGCGACTCCGGGAGCGGCTCGTGTCGCGCCGGCGCGCCCACCGCAAGCGTCTCGGCCGGCACGTCCGTGGTGACCACTGCTCCCGCCGCGACGAACGCCCCCTCGCCCACGGTGACACCGGGGAGGAGCGTCGCGTTCGCGCCGACGGAGACGCCGTCGGCGAGGGTCGGCCCGACGAGGTCGACCTCGCGTCGGAGCGGGTAGGGGTCGTTCGTCAGGACCGCGCGCGGCCCGACGAACACCCGGTCGCCGATGGTCGTCTCGCGCGGGACGTAGACGCCGGTCTGGAGGCTCACCTCGCTGCCGACCTCGGTGGCCCCGTCGATGACCGTCTGGGTCCCGACGAGCACGTCGTCGCCGATGGTGGTCTCCTCGCGGACGAGCACGTCGTGCCCGGTGACGAACCGGTCGCCGCCGACGACGTCCGGGTAGATGATCGTGCCCGAGCGGACGACGGCGTCGTCGCCGAGCACCGGGGGGACCTGCCCGTCTCCGGGTTCGCGGAAGGTCACGCCCGTGTCAACCGAACAGCCGTCGCCGAGTCGGGGGGTGCTCATCGGCGCCCCGCGTGTCCGTTTGATCGCATGGTCTAATCCGTAGTAGGAGGTGACCGGCTTTGTTAGAAGAGTGATAAACCCGGTCGGCATCTCCTACCGGCTGGTCGCGACTCCTCGTCGAGCCCCGTCGAGCATCACGGTAGCCACCTGTTCTCCGTGGCCAGCGTGCCCCGACGGTACTACCGTTCGGCGGTCACGTCGCTCGCGGATCCAGCAGCGAGAAGGGATACGTCGGTCTCCCGACCCGACGTTCCACTTTCGGATCCTCCCCTCGTGGCCCTCCGTCCGGGGGTACGCCGAGCCGCGGCTCCCTGGGGGCGGTACCGGCTCCAGGGTCCCCACGGCGCGACCGGTGAGTAGTAGCGGTATAACAATGTGCGGACTCCGCATGACTGCTCCCGATGCCTCTATCCACGATTCGCCCTTGTCTCGACGTGTCGGTCGGGGGGACCCGTGTCGGGCCGATCGGACGCGTGGGTCGCGGTCCAGCGATGGTGGTGGTGGCCGATGATATCTGACTCGGTCAGGTCGACACTGGCCGCGTACGTCCGGTCGCTCCTCTCCCCCCCGGCCGACCTCGCCGTGGGGCTGGTGGCGGTCTCGGTCACCGCCGCCGCGGCACTGCTGCTCGAGGGGCCGCTCGGCACCGCCGCCGGCCTCCCACTCCTGCTGTTCATTCCCGGCTACGCGGTGGTCTCTGCCCTCTTCCCCAGGTCGGCCGATGCCACCTCTCGCGTCGCGCCAGTCACGTTAGTCCAGCGGGCCGGGCTATCCTTTGGCCTGAGCGTCGCGCTGTTACCGCTGCTGGGGCTTTCGCTGTTCCTCCTCGGCCTGTCCGTCGACGCCCTGTCGGTCGTGGTACTCCTCGCTGGTGTCTCGGTCGTCGGACTGGTGATGGCCGCATACCGGCGGTGGCAACTCCCTGCAGACCAGCGGTTCGTCGTCCCGTACGACCGCTGGTGGCGGACAGCGCGGGAGTCAACGTTCGGGAGCGACTCGCACGCCGACACCGCGCTGAACCTCGGGCTTGGCCTCGCCGTGGTCGTCACTCTCTCGCTGCTCACCTACGGCGTCGTCGCCTCAGGTGCCGGACCGGCTTACACCGAGAGTTCGATCGTCGTCGAGAACGAGTCCGGAGCGCTGGTCGCGTCCGGCTATCCTGATGAACTCAACCCCGACGAGAGCGAACCGTTCGTCCTCGAACTGACGAACCACGAGGGCGTGTCTGTCCAGTACACGTACGTCGTCGAACTCCAGCGGGTCGACCAGTCTGGGACCATCGTGGAGCGGGCGCCGTTCGACCGTGGGTCCGCGCTGGTGGCCGACGGGGAGACGTGGCGAGGTGCGATTCGCGGGTCGCCGGGCCTCACTGGCGAAGACCTGCGTCTCACCGTCTACCTCTACGAAGGGTCGGTACCAGCGACGCCGCGGGCCGCGTCCGCGACGAACCACCTGTTCATCTGGGTCGACGTCCCGGTATCCCAGTGATCGACCCTCGTCGACCGACCTCCGTCCCGGCAGCCCTCCGCTCGGTCGGGCGATACGTCGCCTCGGGGCTCCTGCAGGTCGAACACTCGCTGCGGTCGGCCGGGGCCGCGTTCGTCGACCGCTGGCCCGCGCTCACGACCCTACTGGTGAGTACCTGGTACGGCTACACGCACCTCTACTGCTGGGGGACCGGCGTGAAGAACTCGCTCGTCCACCCGGCTGGGATAGACCCGTTCGAGATACAGCGGGTGCCGCTGGACCCGCCCATCCCGTGGCTCGACCTCACCCCCTCCGGTCCCGTCACGTCGCAGTTCTCGCGCTCGAAGTTCAAGTACGCTGGCCGGGTGATGGACGGCGACTGGGACCAGCACACCGTGCCCTTCCAGGAGACAGCGGTCTACCGTGGATTCAAGGCACACTTCGAGCGGAGCGTCGACTGGGCCGAGACGGAGTTCTTCGCCGACGTGATGGACCGAATCGACGACGGGAATCCGATGTGGGGGTGTCGCTCGCGGGCGGCATTCGAGCGGCGCTGCGAGCGTATCGACGAACTCTACGCGAGCATCGAGGCGCACGGTTACCGGATCCAGGCTGAACTCGCGGGAGATGAGGTGGACGACCCGCTAGCGGCCCAGCGTGTCCCGTCCGCCCGACACACCATTCACGACGAGATGACCGTGCTCATCGGTCGTGACGGCGAGTACATCTTCGTCGACGGCCGCGACCGACTGGCTATCGTTCTCCTCCTCGACCTCCCCTCGGTACCGGTCTGGGTACTTGCCCGACACGAACGGTGGCAGCGACTGCGCGACGCCGTCGCCTCCGGGCGGGTGGAGCAGTGTGACCTCCCGCCGCGACTCCGCGACCACCCCGACCTGTCGACCTGAGTCGGTCCCATCGGGTCACGTGAGGAACGACCTGAGCCGTTGGACGTCCAGCCGACCGCTGAGGACGGAGAGTGCCATCCAGACAGCGCCACCGAAGAGGACGACCGCCACGAGCGAGACCAGTCCGGAGACTAGCGGAAGCGTCACCCTCACCATCGCCGCCATCCCGAGCGCGATGCCGGTGACTACGACGAGATGCGTGAGCAGTCCCCGGATGTCGAGCGAGAGCTCCTGGTGGATGATGACGACGTTGAAAAGCGTGTACGCGGTGTACGTGACGCCGGTGGCGGCGGCGGCGCCGACGACACCGAAGACGGGGATGAGGAAGACGTTCAGCAGGGCGTTCGCCACGGCCATCGCGCTCTTGCCAGCGGCGCGGGCCTTCGCCCGGCCGAGGTAGTCCAGTGCGTCGCTAGTAATCTTGTTCACCGTGTAGACGATGAGGACTACGCAAAACACCTGTAACACCGGCGCGGCTGGGAGGTACTCGGTGCCAAAGACGAACCGGATGGCGGGTTCCGCAACGAGCGCGAGGCCGGTGGCCGCAGGGACGTACAGCAGGAGGACGTACTTCAGTGACTCCTCGTAGAGCCGGGCGGCCCGCCCGTCCGAGTCGATCGCGCGCTGTCGCCCGATGGTGGGTGAGAGCGTGAACCCGAACGAGGCAGCCGGCGTTGCGAGCACCGTGTATATCTGCCCGGCGATGACGTAGTACGAGACTGCTGCCGGGTTCAGCAGCACGCCGACGAGGATGGTGTCGACCTTGTTGTCCAGCGCCCCGGCCCCCTTCGTCAGCGTGAGGGGGAGGCTGTAGCGGAGCAGTCGCCGCGCCAGGCCGCGCTCCACCTCCTCGGTCGGTCCGAACTGCCGGTGGTAGATTCGGTAGAGGACGACCCCCCCGGCCAGTACGGCGAGGGCGTAGCCCGCGACGTAGCCACCGAGGGCGCCGATGGCGCCCGCGCCGGCCACGACGAATCCGACGGCGAAGACGAGACGACCCACCCCCGAGAGCCCGGTCAGCGCGGCGCTCATCTCCACGCGGTCGAACCCCTGGAACACCACCGACAGGTGGGTCGTGAGCGAGTAGGTCACCACGTAAACACCTCCGAGTACCAGCATGGGGGCGACCGATGGCTGACCGAGGAGTCGCGCGAGCGGGTCGCTGACGAGGGCGAGGCCGACACCCACGACTGTGGTCAAGAGGCCGAACGTGAGCAGCGAGGTGCGGAGGATGTGTCGAATCTGCGAGGGATCGCGCTCGAGGTACTCGGTCAGGTAGCGTGCGGTGGACTTCGGGAGGCCGAGCGTCCCCAGCAGCGCGGCGACCCCCAGCACGGAGAGGGTGAAGTGGAGGCTGCCGAACTGCTCCGGGGAGAGGAACGCCCGCGCGAGCAGCACCATCAGGGCGGCGTTGGAGGCGATGTAGACGATTCGCCCAGCGAACAGCGCCTTGAGGCCCGACGCGAGGTGTTCGCCCAGTGACTCCTCACCGTCAGCCATCAGCGGACGAGATAGAGCGTGAAGCCGTCACCACTCTGGACTCTGTCGATGCCGGGCGTCCACCTCAGCGAGTGGAACCCGTCCCCCGGGTACCGGAACCCGCGATAGAGGACTGTCTCACGCTCTTCGTCGGCCGCGGTGACCGGGAGGTACACGGATTCTTCATAGTAGTCTGTCAGGTTCGTGCCGAACACCGCCGTCGGCACTGGGTCCCGTACCGGAAACTCCGCTCTGGTCTCCGAGTGGGGGCCGTAGACGGCGTCGACGTACCGCTCGGTCCCACCCCTGACACCGGTGAACGCCATCTCCGCCTGTCGGTGGTCGAACGCCGTCTCGTACCCCTGGAACTGCTGCTCCGTGATCTGACCGGACCCCTGGTATATCCACGGGGACGGGTGGAATGAGAGTGCAACCAGCGGTAGCAGGAAGACGAACAGCACCACGACGACGACCCGGAACCACTGGTGCTGCCAGTGTGAGATCGGTGCCGAGAGGCCGTGGTAGAGCGCCACCGCCCCGAGGATAGTGACGATCGTCATGAGGAACCCGAGGAGTCTGAAGTAGTGGTCGCCGAAGTTGGCGAGGAAGATGACGCCCACTGCGGCGGTGAGTGGGACGAACGACACGGCGAGATACTTCGTGTACGCGTTGCGCTCGGGGAGTTCCTCGTCCAGTTTGCCCAGTACGCTCAGGAGCAGCAGTTCCCCCGCCAGTACGGAGAAGACGAGCGCGGGGAGGAAGAGTTTGACGAACAGTTCCTCGAGACTGCCCCCCAGCGCGGCCAGCGACCCCGACCGTGCGGCCACCTCCGCCCCTGGTGCCCCGCCCGCCGAGCCGCTGGAGACGAAGAGGCTCTGGTAGAGTCCCGTGATGCGACTCATCACCCGCTCGTCGCCGTACGACCACAGTGTGAACACGACCGCGAGGAACCCCGTCTGGAAGTAGAGCGAGTGGTGTTCGGCGATGCGACTCTCTGGCCTGAAACGCTGGACGACGACCTGCGTGAGGACGACGCTCCCGAACACCATGAGCACGTTCAGCGCCTGCTCCGGGTGGACGAGGACGATGGCCGCGGAGACCAGCGCGAGGGCGACACCCAGCGCCGTGAACCGTCGGGTGTCCGGGTCCGTGGGCTGACGGAGGTATCGAAACAGTAGGTAGAGGACCAGCGGCGTGAACATGACCGCCTGCGACGACGGGTGGGCGGGGAGGTGGATGGCGACGTTGTTGAGCGGGAGGAGCAGGAGCGCGGCGAACAGGCCGACGACGGCCCCTCGGTCGTCACCCGTGAGGTGACGGACACAGAGCACGACGAAGACGATGAACACGGCAGGGAACAGGAGCGCGACGAACACGAGTGCCCGCTCGAACGGGAGACCCCCCGCCCGACTCACCAGTATCGACGTGAGGTGGACGCCGGGGTGGATGAGGTCGAACGGACTCGCTGCGCCGCTGGCGAACGACTCGACGAACCCGAGGTGGCTCAGTGCGTCCCCGCCGCCGTAGAAGTAGTAGCTCCGGAGGAGTGGGAGCGCCAAGATGGACCACACGGCGGTCCCAGCCAGCAGGACTCCACCCTCTCGGACCGGGCGGGCGACTCTCGGCCAGAGTGTGACGACGAGCGACGCGAGCACCGCGAGGGCCGTCCCGACCCAGAACGCGGCCGGAGTCGCGCGGTAGATGGAGAGTTCGAACCCGGTCGCCGGGGCGCGGATGGCGGCGACCAGCGCGCCTGCCATCGCGCAGAAGCCGACCAGCAGGAGTAGTCGCTGCCATCGGTTCTGACTCGCCCGCTCGACCGACTGTGTCTGGTGCGTCATGCTGGATGCTCACTCCCTCGAATCCGTAGGGCTACTACCCACACGTGGTGCCGCTCAGTAGTTTTGTTATACGCTATCGAACGGGGAGTAGGCGGCTATTACGGCGGTCTGGCGCCGACGTCATCGGTCGGCCACGCGCCCGTAGACGCCGCGTATCTGCTCGCCCATCCGTTCCAGACTGAGCGACTGGACGCTCGCGCGCCCATCCGAGCGTCGGGGGGTCCCGAGCACGTCCACCAGTCCGTCGACGAGTTCCTCGTCGGTCTCGCCGACTGCCGAGGGATCGACGCCGTCGAGGCGCAGCGACACGTCGCCGACGTCCGTGGCGACGATGGGGAGGTTACAGCCGAGGGCTTCCTTCACCACGTTCGGCGAGCCCTCGTGTCTCGAGGTGAGCAACAGGGCGTCGGCCGCGTTCATGTACAGCGGCATCCGGTCGTGGGGGACACCGGAGACCGTCTGCAACTCGACGTCACTGTCGAGCCGCTCTCTGGCGGCCGCCACGACCCGCTCGGCTCTGGGGTAGTCCTTCACGTCGGCGTCGGGCGGGTAGGGAAACAGTACGTGGCGGGCGTCGGGTCGCCAGTCGAGGGGCTCGCGGGCTTCTGCCGTCGGGATGGGGTGGAACAACGACAGGTCGACCCCGTGGGGGATGACCTCGCAGTCGTCGTCCAGCGCCGCCGCCATCTCGTCGCTCATCACGATGACGGCGTCGGCGTGGTGTGCGCATAACCTGCTGAGGCGTCCGAACGTGCCGAGGAGGTCGGACCCCCAGAGCGAGACGACGACGGGGTGGTTCGGCTGTGCCAGCGCCGCCGGCGCGGTCAGGCCGTAGTTGGCGTGTACGAGGTCGTACCTGCCGAAGGAGTGGCGAAGCGCTCGGGGATAGAGCCGGAGGTAGTCGACCAGCGACCGAGTGTCGTCCCCGGAACGCCACGGCAGGCTTTCGGTCGGGACGGCGAGCGTCGTGGTCTCGACACCCTGTCGCTCGAGAACGTCGACCTGCTGTCTGTAGAACCTCGCCTCGTCGTTGGTGACAAGATTCAGGACCCGGTGCGCGCTCATCGTTTGACGAACTCGTAGGCTCGCTTGGCCAGTCGCATCCTCGCACCGCCCGACTCGACGGTGTAGTAGGGCACGAGGCTCGCACCGAACTTGCTCTTGTACCGGCAGAGCCGCTCCGTGTTCGCGCCGACGAGGTCGTACCGCGTGACGCTCTCGCGGGGCGGGTCCTCTACGAGATCCTCGACGACCCGCCAGTGCAGGAGGCTGTTGATGCTCACGTTCTCGTGCGTCGTGCGCGTCCCACCCTGCCAGAAGTAGGCCGCGTCGTTCGAGTAGAGTACGGTGATGCCGCCGAGGAACGCCCCGTCCTCGTCGCGTGCGACGTAGATCCGACAGCGGTCGTCGGCCCCCAGCGCGCGGGTCAGGTCACGAACGTACTCCCACGGCAGTGGATAGCCCCGGCCTTGCTCCTGGTAGCGTGTCCGGGTCTCCTCGTGGACGCTGGCGGCGGCCGATACGTCACTACCGTCCAAGACTTCGACAGTCAGGTCCAGTTCCTCGCCGTCGCGTATCTCCCGGCGGAGGCTCTTGCTGAACGACGCGAGGAGGTCGTCCGTCGAGCGCCCCTCGACGCCGAGCGAGTAGGTAAACGAGGCGTTCACGTCCAGCCCCTTCCAGCTGTAGGGGCGTGGGTCGGCGTAACTCGGCGAGCAGACGACGCGAAACATCGTGCTGGCTCTGTCGACATCCAGTCGCTCGAGGACGCCCTCGGTGAACGTCCGATTGAGGCGCTCGTGTTTCCGTCGCTTCGGACTCGCCGGCATCAGGAGCGGTCCCAGTCGCGGGACGCCCATCGAGGGGGGCGGCGAGAGCAGGACCGTCCCCACCGCCGGTCGACGGACCACCACCGGGAGCAGGGCCGCAGGTCGTTCACCTTTGTAGCCCGCGAGGAGGTGCAGTTCGCCGGATGTGTGCGCGTCGAGCACATCGAGGGCCGCCGGTGTGTGGAACACCTCGAACCCCTCGGCCGGGAGTGCACGCTCCCACGCCGTCCGATCGATCCGTTGTATCTCCATCTGTCTCTGGGGGAGTGGCCCCGCCCGGTGATTTTGTTATCTCGCTCCTACGCGCAGTTCCACCCGTAGTTCCGGGCCATTTCGTCGACCCGGCGTCCACCGTCCGGTCGCGGTAGTAGCCGTTTAGGCGGACGACTGCGACTGGATACGGTCCGGTACCGCACGGCTCGCCGTCAGAGGTAGCCCAGCGACTCCAGTCGGTCGCGAACCTCCTCGTCCGAGGGAGCCGTCTCCCCCATCGGGGGCCCCGCCTCCTCGCGCTCCAGTTCGCGCAGGAGCCGCGTCATGCAGAACGTGACGTAGGCGTCCGTCGATTCGAACTGGGTCGCGGCCAGACGCCGCTCGACGCTGGCGGCGAGCGACGCCGGAATCTCGACCGTCTGTGTCTCCTCCTCGTCGGCCATCTCGTGTCGACTGGTCGGCGCTGTCATGGTTGTCGTGGGTGTTGGTCAGGTCGGCTTCCGAGCGAGTATCGTCGGCGACTCGGTGCTGCGCTCCCCGGCGAGTGTGACGTGGTCGACACGGAAGCCGAGGTCGCGGATTCGTTCGACGAGCGTCTCGTGGTTGCCGTGGGGCTCGACACAGAGCACGCGGCAGTCCTCGTAGGCCAGCGTCGCCTCCAGTCCGTCGATGACCGACGGTCCTGCTCCCTCGACGTCGATCTTGACGACGTTCGGCGGTGGAATCCGCCCCTCCTCGACGAGGCTGTCGCCGGTGACGGCGTCGACGTCGACGACGCTCACCGAGCGGTCGGTGTCCGCGTACGCCGGGTCGATGGAGGACTCCTGTGTCCCCGGCGCGGTCGAGTCCAGCACGTGCAGCTGGACGCGGCCTGCCGTCGACGAGAGCGCGACGGGGAGGACGTCCACGTCGACGCGGTTCAACTCGGCGTTCCGCCGGATGCGTTGTCGGTTCGGACCGTACGGTTCGAAGGCGACCACTTGGCCGCCGTCGATAGCCTTCCCTACCACGCAGGTGTAGGTCCCGACGTTGGCCCCGACGTCGTAGAACACGTCGCCGGGCTCCAGTTCCTCGCGAAGCGCCTCGATGACGGGGCGTTCGGCCCCGCCCGCGACGTTCACCACGTGGTACTCCTCGTAGCTGGTGACCTCGAACGTCGCGCTTTCGTCCCCGAACTCGACCGTCTCGGTGCCCCCGGACAGGGCGAAGTAGAGCCGGAAGTACGCTCGTTTGAGGTGGGCACTGAGTCCCGTCGCTACGAGCGCCCGCTTGAGGGAGCCCCGGTAGAGGTACCGGGGGAGCCGTTTCAACAGCGCGGCCGGACTCTCGCTCATCGGTCCATCACCCCGCGGTACCGTCTTTGTTATGCATGAGTTGTGCCACCACATCGGGTACCGGCGGCCCCGTCGCGGTCCGGGCGCGCCGGTCGGTATGATGTTCCTGTCCCGGGGGCGGGCGTCGTATGTGCCAACTAACAACGTGGTTCAACCGGCTTTACCATGGTACCGGCACTGGAAATCATGAATCGAAGAGGATTCGTCTCGTCGCTCTGTGTGGGCGGGGCGGCGTTGCTCGGTGGCTGTTCCGGGCTTCGCCAGGGGACACGCGGGAAACCGGGCACCGACGACGAGGAGGGGCCGGTGCAGGACCCGGTCCCCTCGCCGTCGCCGACGCCCGGACCACCGTACGCCGACCAGTTCGACCGGGTCGTGAACGTGGTTCGCGCGGGCGCCGATCCGGAGGGTGGCGAGAGCATCGTCTCGCTGGTGAAGGAGGAACTCCGTGACGACACGCTCCTCTACTTCCCGGCGGGCGAGTATCTGGTAGACGACCGTATCCACCAGCTGGAGTTCTCGAACGTCGGCCTCGTCGGGCGGGACGCGACGTTCGTCCCGGAACCGGGGATGGAGGTGGCTATGTTCGATTTCGGGCGGGCGAACCGGGCGTCGGATATCCTCCTCGACGGCCTGACGTTCGACTTCACGGCACCGAACACCGGGCCGCGACCGTTGAACGTGCAGGCGGGCGGGCAGATGGTCGTCCGCGACGTCTGGGTCCGCGGCACGCAGGACATCGGGGAGGGGATGATGCGCTTCGACGTGACCCACCCCGACGGTACCGGTGTCGTGGAGCGACTGCGACTCCCCGACGGGTCGACACGGGAGGTGGACTCGGCCGGCTGTCTGGTCGGTGACAACCACCGGGGGCGGATACAGTTCCTCGACTGCCACGTCGAGGGGTTCTCCAACAACGGCCTCTACGCTGGTCCGGAGCGGGGGACGGTGCAGGTCCACGGTGGCTACTTCGCCAACTGTCGCATCGCCAGCCTCCGGGTCGGCTCGAACAGTTACGTCAGCGGCGCTCACGTCCGGTGTGATCGGAGTCCCGACGACTTCGGGAACATGCGGGGGCTCCGGCTCCGGCAGGGCCGGAACATCCTGATAGAGGACACGCTCATCGAGATGGTGAACGTGAGCGGCAGTGAGGGGGGGTTGGTCCTCGCGCCGTGGCTGGAGGAGGCGACCATCCGGAACACGAGCATCAAGGTGGAGTACGACGACATTCCTGCAATCAGGCTGAAAGGTCCTGCCGACGCCATTGGCCTTCCCGGTGGTCGAGTACGGTTCGAGGACATCTCCATCGTAGGCGCGGCCGCAGGGGGAGCGGCTGTCAACGTGACCCGCCGGGATGGGGTGCAGTTCGAGGGGATCCTCGTCGAGCAGTCCGGGTCGAACCGGGACGGGTTCGTGTTCGACCAGACGAACGGCGCCACCGTCAGCGACGCCACCATCCGGGTCACGGGGGAGCCGATCGTGCGGCGGAACTCGACGGTCAGGACGGTGAACGTCCGCTACCCCGGCCCGCGGGACCAGCCACCACTGCCCTGACAGGTCGTATCCCTTGAGTGACCCGTCGGTGAGTAGTGACTGGATAGCTTTGACTCAGCCCCCAGGCCAACGAAGTCGGAGTGGATTGGGCGCGCGCCGCCACGACGGGGGTAGAACGGGGATAAATTAACAGCGAGTAATAACTTTTTTCTGGTACAATTAATATAATAGGATTGATACTGGGGAATGCAATACGAAATGGTAAGTATCTGATAACCAAAAGATGAACAAACATCCGGAAAGTTATGTAGTTATTTGTGTTTAGCGTTTTATCAGCCACTGATTCCATCGAGAGCATTAATGTACCGGCGACGAGCGGTCGGGTATGGTTGGAAGCCATGACGGTAGAGATGACCGAACCGAAAATGATTCTGACACAGATACTGTCGGAATCGATGAAGTAAACGAGGCTGACGAAACGGAGGGATCCCCGCAGTTCACGCGGCGGTCCATGCTCCGGACGGCGGCGGCGGCCGCGACGGCCGTGGGCCTCGGGTCCGTCTCCGGCTCGACGCTGGCGACGGCTGCGCCGGGGAACCGCGTCGACCTCGGTGACGTGGGGCTCAGCCCCGGCGACGACATCACGCCGTACTTGGAGGACTACTGCGTCGGCGGGAACGAGGTCCACATTCCAGAGGGAAAGTACCGGTGGGACGGGCGGAGCGGCCTCGGCGGTACCTACGACGGCAGCATGTTCCTCATCGGCGACGGGAATGGTGCCGTACTAGACATCGGCGACGGGAACGCCTGCGACTTCGACATCCGGACGGGGTCCTCGGCCGGTGCCATCCACGTCAAGTTCCAGAACATCACGCAGGTCGGCCGCATCGGCGCCGACGGCTCTCGAATGAGTGTCGCCGCGGAGGCGGACGACTCCCTCATCGAGTTCAACCGGTTCGACCGTCCGGACGGGTGTGAGTTCGACACCGACGCCACGGGTGCGTACGTCCCCTCGGGCCACGCAGGCACGATCCGATTCCTCAACTGCCACTTCGAGCACTTCTCGAACAACGGTCTGTACGCCTCCTCGCCCGGGCAGGGCGACGGCGGCGACGGCGACGGTACGATCGAAGTCCTCGGTGGGCTCTGGAAGAACAACAACATCGGGAACATCCGCATCGGGACGACGGACAGTATCATCGAGGGTGTCACCATCTACAACGACGGGTCCGGTCCCGGGATCTCGGGCGGGAGCAGCAACGAGATGTCGGTCTACATCCGCGAACCGGGCGTCAACATGCGCATCAACGACTGCGACATCACCACCGTCGGGTCCGCGGCGAACTGCGTCCGCATCGCCGACTCGCGGTTCAACAACTCGCGGGACGGCGACCTCACGGTCACGAACACCCGTATCCGCCACGACCAGTCCCCGTCCGTGGTCAACGTCTCAGGCTCGTTCGGCGTGGGCGGCGACACCATCGACCTGACGGGCGACGGTGACCTCTCGCTCGACGGGGAGGGGCCGTGGGACGGCGTCTGTCGGAACTCCGGCTGTGCAGCGCCGACGACGGAGCGACGCTGGTACGACTCCGACGGCAGTGACTCCGGTGGCTCGACGGGCGGGTCGAGCACCGCAGTCGAGACGGCCCCCGCGACGGACGTGGGTGAGTCGGGGGCCACGCTCGAGGGAAATCTGAACGACCTCGGTGACGCGGCGTCAGCCGAGGTGGGCTTCGAGTACCGCGAGAGCGGCGCGAGTTCGTGGACGGCGACGGCGACGGAGAGTCTCACGTCCACGGGCGCGTTCAGCCAGTCGGTGACCGACCTCACGTCCGAGACCGAGTACGAGTACCGTGCGGTGGCGACGACCGGCGACGGCACCACGGTCACCGGCTCGGCGGTGACGTTCAGCACGCTGATGGCGAGTCTCGAGAACCACCTCGTCGTCCGGACGTTCGACGACTCGGGGCTGTCCTACGCGTTCACGACGACCGGCCTCGCACGGGCCGGCCCGGAGTCGGAGATCGGGAACAACGACTCCGTCACGGACAACGGCGACGGGACGTACACCGTCGAGGGTGCCACCGGGAGCGGCTTCACGGACGACTGGTACTTCGACGGCGGGGTCACCGCGTGGGCCGACGAACCGGACCCCGACAAGGCGACGGGGGACTTCGAACTCGTCCTCAACGGGACCGTCGTCAGCGTCGACGAACTCCTCGGCGACACGGAGGCCGTGGTCGAGACGGGTGCAGCGACGGACGTGGGCGAGGCCAGCGCCACGCTCGAGGGGTCGCTCACCGACCTCGGCGACGCGGCGTCGGCCGACGTCGGCTTCGAGTACCGCGAGAGCGGCGCGAGTTCGTGGACTGCCACGGCCACCGAGAGCCTCACGTCCACGGGGACGTTCAGCCGGTCTGTGAGCGACCTCGCCTCTGAGACCGACTACGAGTACCGCGCAGTGGCGACGGCCAGCGACGGCGACACCGGCACCGGGTCGGTGGCAACGTTCGCCACGGGAGCGGCCGCGGACCCGAGCACCGGGCCGGTCGTCGACCGATTCTCGGTCACCGAGGGAGGGTCGCCGAACCCCCACGCCGACATCACCGCTCGGTGGGCCGTCTCCGACAGCGATGCGGACCTGCACTGGGTCCTCGTTCAGGTCCTCGATCAGAACGACAACGTCCTCGACGCCTCGCGGACCGTCGTCTCCGGGGACAGCGCTTCGGACTTCGACTACTTCCGAATCAAGCGCGCGGACGGCCAGACGTTCCAGGTCCGTATCTACGCCGTGGACATGGCGGGCAACTGGACGGAGGACGGCGACACCGTGACCGAGTGAGGCCGACCGGGTAGCCGTCACTTCCGCGTCCCGTCGTTCGGGGCACCGTCCCTGGAGGTTCGGACGCCGCCACGCCAAAGCCCCTCCACCCGGTAGCAGCATCGTGCGAACTCGTGGCATCCGCCGACACCCCAGCCCCGTCCTCACTCGTCGCTCGCTTCACCGACCGGCTGGGAGGCCGGCGTCGAGGGGCTGACCCCCGGACACGGACCCCGGTGGGCTGTACCTCCAGAAGCGGCTGTTCGGCAACTTCGGGACGCTCGATCGACTCGGGAGTGCGACCGTGCCGGTGTCGAACCTGCTCGCGGGGACGGCCCTAGTGCGGGGGCTGCTCGAACGGGCGTTCGGGGTGGACCGCCGCCGGGCGCTCCCCGAGTTCCGGCGCGAGACGTTCCGCCAGTGGTTCGCCGACCGAGGCTCGCGAGTCGCTACCCCCGACCGCGAGGCCGTCCTGTTCCCCGGCCTCTACACGAACCACGTCCACGTCGAGCGGGGGCAGGCGGCGGTCCGGGTGCTGGAGGCGCTCGGCGTCGGGGTGACCGTCGCGGACGTGAGCGCGAGCGGTCGCGTCCCGCTCTCGCAGGGGATGGTCGCCACCGCGCGCGATTCGGCCGAGCGGGTGGCCGACACGTTGCTCGGGCACGTCGACGCGGGCCGCGACGTGGTCGTGGTCGAGCCGAGCGACCACGCGGTGTTCCAGCGCGAGTACGAGCGCCTCCTCCCCGAGGCTAAGTACGAGCGACTCGCGGCGAACAGCTACGAGGTCCTCGAGTACGTCTACGGCCTGCTGGAGAACGGCGCCGACCCGTCGGCGCTCGCGGCCCCGGCGGATAGGACCGGCGACGGGCGGCTCGCCTACCACGGCCACTGCCAGCAGCGGACACTCGGCGTCGACCGCTACACCGAAGCCGTCCTCACGGACCTCGGGTACGACGTCGAGACGTCCGACGCCGAGTGCTGCGGGATGGCCGGAAGCTTCGGCTACAAGCGGGAGTACTACGACGTGAGCCGCGCCGTCGGCGAGGACCTGACCGACGGGTTCGCGGCCGACGGCCGGCCCGTCGTCGCCAGCGGCACCTCCTGTCTGGAACAGCTCTCGGACCTGCTGGCGCGGCCGACCCGGCACCCCGTCGAGGTGGTCGACCCGGCCCAGCGGCGGGGGTAGTGACTCACCGACGGGACTGTCTCCCAACCCTGATTCATAACTCTGTGTGTAGTATTTCGATTCTCGTGCGAGGTTGAACAACAAACCCCGCGTCGGGTGCGGTGATGGCACACGACGACATCGCCTCGTACCTGGCAGCGCATCCGAAGATGGCCGGCGTCCTGTTCACGGCGCTCCTGTTGCTCACCCAGACCGGCTCCGCGATGGCGGCGGTCGGGTCGACTTGCCCCGGCCCCTGACCGCGGCAGCACGCCCGACACCCAGACGACTCACTCCTCGGCCGCGAGCAGGTCCGACAGGTCCGCGGCCGTGAGTTCGTCGCTCCACGCCAGCCCGGTCCGTCCGGGCACGCGGACCGGGATGTCCTCCAGCGCGAGCACCTCGTCCAGTTCCGCCGCGGTCACGCGGAACGTGTCGAGGCGCCCCGTGTTGAGGTAGGCCCGCCGGTTCGACCCGACGTAGGGGACGTAGAACGATCCCATCCCGAGCCGGTGGGTGGGGTAGGCGCTCATGGTGGCGTCGAACGACTCGTTCGGGCTCGACTCGACCTCGAGCAGGACGGGCGTCCCGGAGGCCGCGGTGACGAGTTCGGCGTTCCCGTCGCCGAGGACGACGTAGTTGCTGGCGGAGAACAGGTCCTCGCCGAGGACGTCGACGGCGAGCTGGAGCGGGTAGCCGGCGTTGAGGATGCGCGCGAGCGTCCGTCCCACGACCGTCGCGGAGCGACTCACCACGTCCGAGAGCGTGACGACGCCCGCGAGCGCCCCCTTGTCCACGAGCGTCTGGCCCGGTCGGTACGACCGGCAGGCGTTGAGGAAGAACGACTCGACGCCCACGCGGCCGATGCTGTCGGCGGCGAGGAAGCCGTCGGCACACTGCAGGCCGCGCTCCTCGACGTGGCCGATGTAGTGGACGAAGTCGAGGTCGGACTCGAACACCGAGGCGAGCGTCTCGCGGTCGGTCAGTTCGTACCGCTCCACGTCGAACGTCACGAGGTCGCGCGCGCCGTAGATGTCGCCCACGACGAGTTCCTCGCGCATCTCGGCGTCGTTACAGACCACCGCCATCGAGATGCGGCTGTCGCGCTCTCCGCCGACCCGCGTGGCCCGCTCTAGGTGCCGGGCGTACGACCGGAGGGTGGCCTTCGAGGCCCCGCGCGGGATGCCCTCGCCGAGCCACGCCTGACTCAGGCTCTCCGGCGCGGGCGGGACGTCGACCACGTCGGCGTCCGCCCAGCCGTCGACCCCCGACCGGGTGCCCGACCTCGCGGTCGCGCTCGACTCGCCGCCCCCCTCGGCCTGCACGAGCGCCGGCTCCGGGCCGCCCGTCACCGCCGGCGTGGGCGAGGTCCGGACCAGCGCGAGGTCCGCCGCGAGGAACGGGAGGTGTCGAGCCGTCTCCGGCACCGCGGGGGCCGTCGCGGTGAGTCGCCAGCGAGGCCACGCCGGCGCGGTCACGGAGAGCGGCACCGCGAGGTACGCGGCGGTCCGCTCGGCCAGCGGCGCGTCGTAGGCCGCGCGGAGCGACAGCGGGAGGTGCCGCTCGATGGCCTCGCGCTCGGCCAGCGCCACGTCGTAGTAGCCGACCGTCCGGACCACCGTATCGAGCAGGAACAGGTGCCTGAAGACGTCCCTGACGGCCGTCTCGTACCGGCCCAGCGGGTCGGCCGGGGTCGACTCCGGCCGGTGGGCCGTGACCCGCGGCGACTCGTCGACGGCGTCGAGCGGGTAGGTCCGGCCCGCCGCGTGGAGCGCCGGGTCGCCGGGTTCGACGCGCGCGCCGAGGTACGACGCGAGCGACGCCAGCGGGTAGACGTACTCGTAGGCCGGCGGACAGGTGAGCGTCGGCGCGTCCCCGACCGGCTCGAGGTCGGCAGGCACGTCGAACGCGTCGCCGAACGCGAGTAAGGGTGGGTGCCCCCGCAGCGTCGGGAACGACCGCTCCGGTGACCGGGTCTTGAGCGCCGACCCGAACACGGAGAGGCCGTCCATCACCCCCGTGGGCGTGCGGGGGACGGTGACGATACCGGCCGGTCGGGAGTGGTGTGACCGGACGCCGACCGCGACGTCGACGGGGTCGTCGTCGGCCGTCTCGGCCGCCCCGTCCGTGCCAGTAGTGCCGAACGTGATGGTCGTCTCGTGGGTGGCCGGCGTCACCGTCACGGGGGCGTCGACGGCGAGGTAGAGTTTCAGGCCGGTGACGTCGAGTTCGAGGTTCCAGCGCCCAGCCGGGACCGTTGCGCCGTCGCGGTTCGACGACTCGGCGACGAGCGTGGCCTCGGGGTCGCGGACCCGGACGTTCACCCGGCGTGGGACGGTCAGCGAGGGGGTCCGGACGGTGACGGCGGTGGTGACCGGGAAGGTGAACCGGGCGTCGCGCGCGGCCTCGTCGAGCGCGGTCGGGTCGAGTGCCACCGGGGCGCGGAACACCGCCGCCCCGCCCTCGATGGGGTCGTGGACGCGGACGCCACGGCCGCCGGGGAGCGCCGTCACGGTCGGCGTCGCGGCGTCGGCCGCGAGGGTCTCCGGGTCGAACACGAACGGCTCGTCGGACCCGCCCATGCCACGTGGAGTCACGGGCCGGTTATGTCGTTGTCGCTCGCGGGGTCGGCGGCGCTGTTTCTCGGAGACGGCGGGGAGGAACGGTCAGTCCTCGGAGACTCGCTGGACCGGGCGTTCGCGTCGGCTGTCGACGGTCCGGACGAGCCGGGCGGCCAGCACCCGGTAGTGGTCGGTCCCCGTGCGCTTGCGATAGCAGTCGACCGCGCCACACTCGATGGCCTCGATAGCGACGCTCGCGTCGTCGACGCCCGTGAACAGGACGACCGGGAGGTCGGGGCGGGTCTGGCGGATACGCTCGAGGAGTTCGATGCCGTTCATCCCCGGCATCTCGTAGTCAGAGAGTACGCAGTCGAACGACTCCGTCTCGACGCGCCTGAGCGCCGCGTCCGGGTCTGACTCGGTGGCCACGCGGAGCCGGTCGTTCGACCGCTCGAGGAAGGTCGCCACGATGTCGAGGAGGGCTTCGTCGTCGTCGACGTGGAGGACGTCGATGGGCCCGTCCATCACCGGGGTGTGAGCGACTCGCCCGTCTCGGCCTCGATGGCCTCGCGGCACTCGTCGCAGAGCGGGACCGACTCGTGTTTCGTGCTCCGGAGCAGGAGCTCGTAGCGCTCCTCCGCCTCCCCCCGGCAGTTCACGCACCTGTCGTGGCTCATACATCACCGTAGGAGAAGGGGGTACAAAAGTCTGCAGTTCGGATTCTCGAACTGTGGAACCGGGCCGGTCGCCCGTCTACGCTGACTCGATGGCCTCGCGCCACGCGTCCGGAATCGGCTTCGACTCGCCCGCCTCGCGGTCGTAGACCACCTGCACCGTCTCGGCCGTCGCGGCCACGGTCCCGTCCTCGCGTCGGATCTCGTAGTGCATCGGAATCGAGGCGGTGCCAAGTTCCGGTATCGTCAGCGCCACGGTCACCACGTCGTCACCCTCGACGGGTGCGCGGAACTCAATGGCGATGGACGCGAGCACGCTCCCCACCTCGCTGAGCGACTCGCCGACGACCTCCCGGAAGTAGTCGGCCCGCGCCTGTTCGAGGTAGGTCGCGTAGACGGCGTTGTTGACGTGGCCCATCGCGTCGATGTCGCGGAACCGGACCCTGAACTCGGTCTCGAACTCGTACTCCGTCTCGGCTTCGTCGGTCATACGCCCGGTCCACACCGACCCGGGATGTACCCTGCGGAGACGGGTCGACCCGCCGCGGGTGGCAGGGTCAAGAGCCCGGACCCCGTAGGTGGGGTATGGACACCGCCGACCGGTTCATGCTCGTGGGACTGGCCATCGTCTTCGCCCTCATCGCCGTGGGGCTGGTGGTCGCGTACGTGGTGGGCTGAGGCGTCCCGTACCGCGAGACTCGTCGGTGCCGGCCCGAATGCGCGTCCGGGGGTGCCTGCGCGTGCCGGCAACGGAGTCAGGGCCGGCGCGCCACTGACTCCCGACGCTATGCGAGCCACACCGACTCCGAGGTACGGTCGACCGGGCACGGTCGACACGACGAGCGGGACCGAGACGACGACCGAGCGCGGCCGCGGGGGTCGCCCGTGACGCTCCCGCTGCAGGCGCCGCTCGTCCCCCTGCTGTTCTCGGGGGACTTCCTGTACGCGGCGGTGGTGCTGTTCGTCGTCGCGCTGGTGGCGGGCCTGTTCGGGTTCCGCGGCATCGCGGGCATCTCGATGGAGGTGGCGCGGCTGTTCGTCGTCATCTTCCTCGTGCTCGCCGTGGTCGCGCTGATACTCTGAACGGCCCTCCCGCTTCGCTCCGCTTCCCGACCGGTACTGGCGAGTGCAGGCGAAAGCGGTGGTCCCCTGCGGGGTGTATCGGGAGGTGTCGTATGACGGAACTCGACGCGGTTCAGGAGTCGACGCGGAACGAAGTCGCACAGTACCTCCGCGAGTTCGCGGACCAGCTCGAGACCACCGACCGGCCGATGGGGACTCCCCTGCCCGAGGGTGGTGACACCACCGAGGCGTCCACCGACGGTGAGCGTCGGGTCGGCCCCGACGGGAAGGTGACCCTCGTGGTCGGCAACGATAGCGCGACCATCAACCCACCCGAGACGGTCGGCTTCACCGTCCGGGTGGACGACGACGACCCGCTGGTCGGCGGGGAGTCCGAGCGCCGGCTCGAGTTCACCCTCGAGTGGGCCGCCGAGGCCGTCGAAGCGGACGGCTCGCTGGAGATCGAGTGACACGGTCGGCGGCATCGTACGGGCCGACCTTCTCTGCGCAGTTCACGCCGGGCGAGCGGCTGCTGTGGACGCTGCGGCCGCTCACGAGACGGTCGCGTAGCGGGTCGGTCCCGTCGGTGACGGGTCGAGGAGGGCGGTGCGGACTGGCCGGCCGCTAACCGCTGGTGTCCGTGGTGAAGACGGCTTCGCCCTGACTCTCGGCGCCGGCGACCGCGGTCGTGTCCGAGCCCGAGGCCCCGCGCTCGCGGCGGTACTGGACGAACGCCGCCAGTGCCGCGAGCGAGACGAGCGCGGCCAGCCCGAGCAGGCCGCGACGGCGCCGACTGCGCGAGTCGCCGTCCTCCGGACTGACCGACCCGTCCCCGCCCTCGCCCTCGGCGTCCGTCGCCGTGTCTCCGTCGTCCGATGCCACCCCGTCGGCGTCACGCCACGACTCCGCGCCCGGATCGTCCGTGACGACCGTCACCGAGGCCTCCGCGAGCGCCTCGTGGACGGCCTCCTTGACCGGCCGCTCGACGACTGCGGCAACGGCGTTCGGGAGTCTGCGCTTCTCCGACACCGACCGTGTCGATGGTGATTCACTCACGACTGGAACTGTGGGCCACGTCGTCCCGGGCGTTCTGCCTTCGCTCGCAAGGCCCCATCCCCAGCGCTACCCGCTGCCCGCCTCCGAGACCGGCCCGACGAGGAGTGTGTCCTCGACGAGCGACCCCGTCGCCCGGCGGAGCCGCTCCGAGAGCGCCTGGTGGGAGATGTCGAGTTCGCTGGCGAGTTCCTCCATCGTCGTCTCGCGCGGGATCTCGAAGAAGCCCCGGCGGGTCGCCAGCACGAGCGCCTCGTACTGGTCCTCGCTCAGCCCGAAGCGGCCCGCCGGCTCGCCCTCCAGCTCGCGGATGGACTCGACGTCGAACGTCAGGCCGTGGGCCTCGGCGAACTCGTGGGTCCGCGAGAAGTGGTCGCGGTCGGGGTAGAACACCCTGAGCTGCCACCGGTTGCCCTGGCCGTAGGCGTCGAGGACGGTCGCCTCCGCGTTCGTCAACAGCTGCAACAGGAGGTCGACGTGGTCGACCCAGTTCATCCGGTAGAGCGTCTCGTCCTCGAACTCCGAGAGGCAGGTCACGTCGTCGACCGTCGGGTCCGCCTCGAACGACCGCTCGACGGCCTCGCGGTCGACGTGGCGCATCCACAGGAGCGGCATCACCGACGACTCGCCGCTCCGGATGATGCGCTCACACTCCACCTCGGCGTCGGGGTACGCCCCGAGCGTGCGTGCCAGCGCGAACTCCTCGGCGGGTACCGTCCCCCGCACGATGGTAGCCATATCCGGGGTCGTCGCCTCTCGTTGAAGAATCTATGTGAGCCACGCGAGAAGGTGGGCGGCGGCTGGACGAACCCCGACCGTGCCGCGCCGGTCGTCGTCGCCCGCCGCCCGTCGGGACGTGTTCGTGCCGGATGAGCGCACGTTATGTGCCCACTTAACCAAATATGTGGTCTTTTAGGCGCTCCAAACACTCGTGTGTTTGGTTTAGGGGTGCCAAACAGGACAAGTATATGGTCGTAGCGACCGAAGCGGGAGGTGTATGAGTGCCGAAAGCCTCGAACGACGGACCCGGAACTACCTGAGCAGCAGCGTCCCGCAGATTCAGGACCACGGCGGCAACTTCCAGATAGAGGACGTGGACGAGGAGTCCGGCGAGATCACCGTCGCCATCGGCGGGGCCTGCTCGGGCTGTGGTATCGCGCCGATGACGATGCGGGCCATCGAACGACGGCTCCCCGAGGAGGTCGACGAGGTGACCAGGGTGACGGTCCGACGGACGAGTGGGCCGCGCGCGGCCGTGATGCCCGACAAGACCGAAGAGATGGAGACGATGGAGGAGTACCAGGACTACGAGCCGCCGTTCTGAGCGGGCCAACGAGGCCTCCCTAGCCCTCTGCGCCCTCCGACGGTGACACCTCGCCGTCGGGTGGGTCGTATGGAAGTAGCGCCACCAGTCGCTCGGCCACCACCGGGCTGAGCACCCCCGCCATCTCCATCGCCTCGCGTTCGTACTCGTCGAGGTCAAGGACGCTCCGGAAGAACCACGAGAGGGTCACGTACGTCTCGTGGAGCGCCGCGGCGCGCTCGCGGCCCGCCTCGGTGAGTTCGACACCCTGGTACGGCTCGTACTCCACGAGCCCTTCGTCGTCGAACCGGTGGAACACCTCGACGGCCGTCCCTGGCGTCCGGTCGAGCAACTCGGCGACGACGCCGGGTGAGACCGGCGGGGACTCCCGGTGCTGGGCGACGTAGAGCGCGAGCAGGTACTGCGCTCGGTCGGTCATCGCCGTGGCGTCCGCCGGCCGGCCCGCCGCCGTCTCCGCCCTCCATCGCGATCACGCATACTCTGTAGTGTTTAGGCAAGCCTAAAAAATTCCCGGGTCGCCGTCGTCCGTCGCCGCTCGCCGTTCGCCGCGACGCCCACGCTTTTGCCCACCTCGGGACAACGACGCGTATGGTATCGGACCGCGCCGACGAGACGACGCCGTTCCTGGCGATGGAGGTGTTCAGGCGGGCCAGCGAACGCGCCGACGCCGTCCACCTCGAGGTGGGCGAACCGGACTTCGAGCCACCGGGGTACGTCGTCGACGCGGCCGTCGACGCGCTCCGACGTGGTGACACCGGCTACACCGCCGCGGCCGGGAAACTCGGCCTCAGGGAAGCCATCGCCGACTACTACGACCGGACCTACGGGGTGGACGTCTCGCCGGAGCGGATCCTGGTGACGCCGGGGTCCTCGCCCGGGCTGTTGCTGGCCTGTCTGGCGACGCTCGACCCCGGCGACGAGGCGGTGCTGACCGACCCGCACTACGCGTGCTACCCGAACTTCGTCCGGCAGACCGGCGCCACGGTACGGACGGTCGAACTCGACGCGACCGAGGGGTTCGCGCTCCGGCCCGACCGGTTCGCCGCCGCGCTGGAACGCGACCCCGAGGTGCTCCTGCTCAACTCGCCCGCCAACCCCACCGGCGCGGTGATGGACGGTGACACGCTCCGCGAGGTCGTGGAGCTCGCCGAGACCAGGGGGACGACCGTCGTCGCCGACGAGATCTACCACGGGCTGGACTACGACGTGGAGGCCCGCTCCGTCCTCGAGTTCACCGACGAGGCGTTCGTCACCGACGGCTTCTCGAAGCGCTACGCAATGACCGGCTGGCGGCTCGGCTGGGTCGTCGTCCCCGAGTCCTACGCCGACGTGGTGAACCGCCTCGTGCAGAATCTGTTCATCTGTGCGCCCTCGTTCGTCCAGGAAGCCGGGCGGGTGGCGCTCGAACGCGAGGACGACCACCTCGACCGCGTCAGGGAGACCTACCGCGAGCGCCGGGACCTCCTCGTCGACGCCGTCGCCGACTGGGGTCACGGCCTCGACCTCGGCTACACCCCCGGTGGCGCGTACTACCTCCTCGTGGATGTCTCCGAACTCGGTGACGCGTTCGACGTGGCCGACCGCCTGCTCGACGAGGCGGGCGTGGCGACGACACCCGGCGTCGACTTCGGCCCCGCGGCCGCGGACTACCTCCGGCTCTCCTACGCGACCTCGATGGACCGGCTCCGCGAGGCCGACCGCAGAATCTCGGTGTGGCTGGCGGACGTCTGAGTCGCCACGGGCGTCTCCGGCTCGTACACCCACATTGCGGGTGCTGGTCTACCAGCTCACCGCGTCGTTGACGATCCCACCGAGAACTAGACCCCTGAACAACGGGCGAGTCGATATGAGCAACCCGAATGGGGCGCACCGGTAACAGTGAGGGTACCCGTGGCAGGGGACGAAGAACGAAGTAGAACGCCTCGCATACCCCTGCATGCGCCGATCAGTAGCCGTCCGGATTGCGGTACTTCTGGTGCTCTTGGGCGCGTACGTCTCACTCCCCGTCTTTTACGATACGGTAAGGAGCACGGAGCCCGTACTCTCGGGACAGCAGGTACTCTTTGCCAACCCACAGGCGTTCGTCGGAGAGGAAGTCGTCGTCAGCGGCTCTGTCGTCGACGAAGAGCCCGTTCGTGTCCGTGTCACTGGGCCGGGAGACAGCACGGTGACCGTGACCCTCGTCGGCGGGACCTGCTGTCCTGAGACCGGGAGCCTCAGCCACTCGTACGGCGTCTTGGTCGACGAGCGAACGGTCGACGTGATACGCATGATCGTGGTCCCGTGGTGGGGCCTGTTCTACACGTACGCCGTCTCGCTCGTGGCTGGCGTGTGGGTCCTGCTTCTGGGGATGCGTACGTGGAGTTTCGACGTCTCGAATCTGGAACTGGTTCCTCGTAGTGCACCCCGGTGGGCCAAGCAGGATACGGATTCCGGGCTCGTGGACAAAACGGAGGAGGATTCGGATGCCTGACTGGCTCACCCACGTCCTGATCGTATATTCGGTATGTCTGATTCTCTCCCGAAGATGTGTCTGGCTCTCGCCACCGTACGTAGCCGTCGCCATGGGAGGTGCACTCCTCCCGGACGTCTCTAAACTGAATCTCCTCGTCTCCCCGTACGCAATCCGACAGACGCTTGATATTCCGTTCTCGTGGACTGGACTTCACACGACCGGTGGGGTGGTACTCGGCAGCCTCGTCGGAGGCGTACTGACGAGTGCGGAGCATCGCTCGCGAGTGGTCGCGCTCCTCTTGCTCGGCGGAGCCTCGCATCTCGTGGCCGACGCATTCCTCAGAACGCCCACAGGCGGTTCCTACCCGCTGCTCTGGCCCATCACTGACTACGCGCCTCAGACTCCGGGGTTGTACCTAAGTACGGACCCTGCCCCCACGGCAGTGGCTCTCGGTATCGCGGTGGCTCTGACTCTGCTCGGTCGAGACGACAGCGATGGCACGGACGACCGGTGAGTCGAGGATGTGGCCTGTATCGTCGCACTAGGGTGGATCGACGGGACCTCGATACTGACCGATCAGATTCTCCGCCGGGCCGAAGCTGAACTTCGAGAGGAGCTTCTCCAGTTTGGTAGCCATCCCTCCGATTCCCCGATACGAGATGAACCGCTTGTGGAAGGGGATGTCCTGCCGGACGACGTCCTCGTTGAACTCCCAGGGGTGGAAGTAGATGGTGGCTGGGATGTGACGGGCGTTCAGATTCCTGATACCCTGGTGGACGATCGAACTGGGGAGCAAACGCGCGTAGAACCCGCCAGCTATTGGGACCGGGAACCGTGGGTGGAACACTGCGGGCGGCAGTTCGAGTATCGTCCCGTGTCTCGCCATCGGTTCCGGTGACATCAGCCGCACCGGACCCACACCATCGGCTACCGAGACTTCTCGTACGTGTCCGTTCGACCGCGGGCTGTCAAATCTCGATTCGACCGGCTGGTCGACGAACGGGGTGTCCGAGCAGGCGAGATACGGCCGCTTCGGCGCGTTCGACACCCCGTACATCGGCGTCCGGACGGGGAAGATACTCGAATCGTACGCGAACCCGTACTCGACGAGCGTCTCTATCGCCCAACGGGTCTTCGGCGTTATCGAGAAGTTCGGGGCTCGGAATCCAACGACCTGCTCACCGGTGGCTGCCTCTATCGCCTCTACGCTCCGACAGATCTCCTCACTGAACGTCTCCCGCGTCAGGTCGAAGAGCGGCGTGTGAGTGTGGCCGTGCGACGCGACCTCGTGTCCCTCGTCCGCGATACGTCCGACGAGACCAGGGTGTTCTTGGGCAACCTCTCCGACGACGAAGAACGTCGATTTCGCGTCGTAACGTGCGAGTATCTCCAGCACCGTCTCCACCGACTGCTGGATGTGTGTCGTCGGGTCAGTGACCGCATCCGTCAGGAGCGTCGCGGAGTACCAGTGCTCGGTGTCGAACGTGAGGACGTTTTGGATTTCCTCTTCGGTTGTCTCTTTCACTGTCTCCTCCCTCGATTCGGGCTCTGTGGAGTCGGGTTCAGTACGGGTGACTCCTCCCAGCCCGCCGATCACGAAGTCGGTCACCCGTGGTGCCGGTCCCCTCGACGAGACTCCCCGTCGCCGTTTACGGGTCGGCCTCTGACAGTTGCCCGTCCTCTCCTCGCCTCCGGGTCGCACTAGACATCTGTAGTTACTATAGTATATGATAAGGGTTTTTCATTTTTGCATGTATTTCTATTGGTAAATGAATGGGGAAGAATATGTCTGCTATCCTCGCTCCCCGGAGTAGGATATCCAACACTCGTAGCGCAGAGGATGCGCCAGACTGCCACGAGACACTGTATCTCCACCGAGCAGGTGAGTCGTCGTCAGCTACTGGTGTCGAGGTAGGTATCTTGGAGGTACTGTTGGACCTGTTGGCGTTCGGTGTCGGTGAGAGCGCGGTCATAGACCAGCACCGCGGCGACTTGCATGTCGAGGTATGGGGGTGCGTCGAGTTCCGCGCCGAGGACAGCCTGACCGGTACCGGTGTCGAAGGTGTGGGTTCCGGTGCCGATTTGGGTGCCGTCTTTGTAGTGGGTGAACTGGTCGTTCGCGAGGACGACCGATTGAGTCAGCCACCCGGCATCGGTCCCCGTGACGCCTGCGGGGTAGTCGTTGGGGCCGCCCCAGCCCTGGAGCATCAACTCGCCGTTGTCGTCGACGGTGGTGCCGAAGGCGCGGTTCGGTGAGTGGTCACCCCAGGCGAAGCCGCCGAAGCCGACCGACTGGTAGCTCGTGACGAGGAAGACGGTCCGATTCTGGTTGCTGGTCGGGAAGCCGTTGAGGCTGGTCCGATTCAGGGTGTCGTCGGTGCCGTCGAAGCTCACCGCCGCCGCTCCCGAAGGCGTCGCACCGGTCACCAAGGTGGGGGCGCCCTCGGCCGAGAGGTCGTTGTCCTGGCCGGACTGGTCGGCCCAGCTCGTCACTGCTCCGTCGGTGGTCGAGAGGCCGGTGTCGGACTCGAGGTGCAACACCAGCCCATTCGTCACGGGGAGGTCCGTCGTGCCGCTCGCGGTGACGTCGATGGAGACTGTGGCCTCGTTGGACGTCGCTCCGTCGTCGTCGTCGACGGTGTAGGTAAACGAGTCGGTCGTGGTGGTCGAGCCGTCGTGAGTGTAGGTGACGATGCCGGTCGACGTATTCACCGAGGCCGAGCCGTTCGACGGGGCGGTGACGATAGTGACTGAGGACGGTCCGAGGGTTCCGTCGCTATCCGAGTCGTTCGCCAGGACGTCCACCTCCGCTGATTCACCTTGGGGAACGGACGCGGAGTCGTCGTTGGCTGTTGGCGCCGTATTCGAGGAGGTCACATCGATGGAGACGGTGGCTTCGTTCGAAGTCGCTCCGTCGTCGTCGTCGACGGTGTAGGTGAACGAGTCGGTCGTGGTGGTCGAGCCGTCGTGAGTGTAGGTGACGATGCCGGTCGACGTATTCACCGAGACTGAGCCGTTCGAAGGTTGGCTCACGATGGTGACCGAGGAGGGGTCGAGCGTGCCGTCTGAATCGGAGTCGTTGGCGAGGACGTCCACGTCGACCGAGTCACCTTGTGTGACCGAGGCGGCGTCGTCCAGTGCGGTCGGCGCCGTGTTGCTGGTCGTGTCGAGGTAGGTGTCTTGGAGGTACTGTTGGACCTGTTGGCGTTCGGTGTCGGTGAGAGCGCGGTCGTAGACGAGGACGGAAGCGACTTGCATGTCGAGGTATGGGGGTGCGTCGAGTTCCGCGCCGAGGACAGCCTGACCGGTGCCGGTGTCGAAGGTGTGGGTTCCGGTGCCGATTTGGGTGCCGTCTTTGTAGTGGGTGAACTGGTCGTTCGCGAGTGTGACGGACTGGGTGAGCCACCCGGCATCGGTCCCCGTGACGCCTGCGGGGTAGTCGTTGGGGCCGCCCCAGCCCTGGAGCATCAACTCGCCGTTGTCGTCGACGGTGGTGCCGAAGGCGCGGTTCGGTGAGTGGTCACCCCAGGCGAAGCCGCCGAAGCCGACCGACTGGTAGCTCGTGACGAGGAAGACGGTCCGATTCTGGTTACCGGTCGGGAAGCCGTTGAGGCTGGTCCGACTCAGGGTGTCGTCGGTGCCGTCGAAGCTCACCGCCGCCGCTCCCGAAGGCGTCGCACCGGTCAGTAGCGTCGGAGCTCCTTCCGCAGCGAGGTCGTTGTCCTGGCCGGACTGGTCGGCCCAGCTCGCGACGGTTCCGTCGGTGGTCGAGAGGCCGGTGTCGGACTCGAGGTGCAACACCAGCCCATTCGTCACGGGGAGGTCTCCCGTCGTGTTGCTCGAGGTGATGTCGATGGAGACCGTGGCCTCGTTCGATGTCGCGCCATCGTCGTCGTCGACCGTGTAGGTGAACGAGTCGGTCGTGGTGGTCGAGCCGTCGTGGGTGTAGGTGACGACGCCAGTCGTGGTATTGACCGAGGTCGAGCCGCTCGACGGGGCGGTGACGATCGTCACGGAGGATGCGTCGAGGGTACCGTCGCTATCCGAGTCGTTGGCCAGGACGTCGATGTCGACGGATTCTCCCTGCGTAACGGACGCCGAGTCGTCCAGTGCGGTCGGCGCCGTGTTGCTACTCGTGTTTAGGTAGGTGTCCTGGAGGTACGTTTCGACCTGTTGGCGTTCGGTGTCGGTCAGGGCGCGGTCGTAGACGAGGACGGCGGCGACTTCCATGTCGAGGTACGGCGAGCGGTTCAATTCTGCTCCCAGCACCGCCTCGTTGGTGCCCGTATTGAACGTGTGAGTCTGGGCGTCGATTTGAGTGCCGTCCTTGTAGTGGGTGAACTGGTCGTTGGCCAGCACGACGGACTGGCTGAGCCAGCCGGCACCCGTTCCGGTGACGCCTGCGGGGTAGTCGTTGGGGCCCCCCCAGCCCTGAATCATCAAGACGCCCTCGTCGTCGACGGTGGTGCCGAAGGCTTCGTTTCCGTTCACGTCGCCCCAGGTGAACCCACCGAAGCCGGTCGATTGATAGCTCGTGACGAGGAAGACAGTCCGGTTCTGGTTGCCAGTCGGGAAGGCGTTGAGTGTCGACCGTGAGAGTGCGTCGTCGGTGCCGTCGAAGCTCACCGCGGCGGCTCCCGACGGCGTCGCGCCGGTGATGAGGGTGGGGTCTCCCTCGGCCGAGAGGTCGTTGTCCTGGCCGGACTGGTCGGCCCAGCTCGCGACGGTTCCGTCGGTGGTCGAGAGGCCGGTGTCGGACTCGAGGTGCAACACCAGCCCATTCGTCACCAGCTGGTCGCAGGCACCGACGGCTTCGTACGTCGCGGTGTAAGTGGTGTCCGTCTCGGGGACGGTGATATCGTGTACACGAGCGCCGCCGTCGGACCAACTCTGGAATGCGTACTCCGTCCCGTCGACACACTGCGTCTCCGGTGCTTCGATAGTGTGTGTGAAGTTGATGGCGGTGTCGTGGGTGTACGGCGTGTCTCGAGTGATCGAGTCGAGTTTGAACGACAGCCCTGACGGTTCGGTGTCGAACGTGAGGTTGACCTTGTCTGGGAAGACGAACACCGAATCCGTAGCGGTCAGTCCGTCGGAGTCCGTCACCGTGACCGTCGCCTCGTAGCCAGTGTCGCTGCTGTAATCGTGGCCTTCCGTCGGAACCGTGTAGTTCGCCGTGTCTCCGTTAACGTCGTCGAAGCCAGGGTGGGTGTGCTCGTCGTGCAGGAATGTCAGCGTCCAGTCGTACTGCGAGTCGGAGAGGGTTCCGTCCTCGGGGTCCGAGGCGTTAGCGACGAAGTTGATCGTCTCGCCCGCCCGGAACAGGGACTCGTTGGCCGGGGCCGTGATGTTCACGCTCGGTGGACTCCCGACCTGAATCGTGATACGTGCGGACGTGACCGTATTAGACCCGTCCGTCACCTCCAGGTACGCGTCGTAGCTTCCCGGCGAGCCGTACGTGTGAGTCGCGTCCTTCCCGCTCGCCTGTGTCCCGTCGCCGAACACCCAGGTGTACGAGAGGGCATCGCCGTCGGGGTCGGTCGCGTTCCCGGTGAACGCGACTGTCTGGGGCGAGGGCCCCGACGTCGTATTCGCGGTCGCCTCCGTTATCTCGGGTGGCTGATTGTCGGTGTAGCTGATTCGATAGACGTTACCGTCGACGATACCAGTGTAGTAAAGCGACCCGTCCGGTCCCTGTCCGACGAATACGATGGCGTCGCTCGAGCTGTAGAAGTCCTCGCTCGTCTGGACGTCACCAGTACTGTCGAACGTCAGGTACTTGATCCAGCCCCGTACGTAGTCGCTGTAGAACAGTGTCTCGTTGTACGTCGACGGGAACTGTTGTCCCCGATACAGCGGACCGACGGTCACCGACGCCCCGGTCCCGTCGTGCGGGTAGGCGTAGATGGGGTCGGTGTAGTCCGGGTTGTCACAGTAACCTTCACACTCGGGCCAGCCGTAGTTCGCGGCGCTCTCACCTAGGTTGATGTCCTCGTAGGCGGTGCTGTCGTTGTTTCCCCCGACCTCGCCGATGAAGAAGCGCGAGGTCGGTTGGTCGAAGTTCGCACGGTAAGGGTTCCGGAGCCCGTAGGCGTAGATGGAATCCAGGGCGTCCGGGTCGTCGACGAACGGATTGGTGCTCGGGATGGAACCGTCGCGGTTCACCCGGATGATCTTGCCGTTGGCGTTCGAGAGGTCCTGCGCGGCCGAGCCGTTGAACTGTTCACCGGTCGTGAGGTAGATCCGTCCGTCAGGGCCGACGTCGAGGCCACCACCGAAGTGACAGCACCGAGAGACGTTCGTCTGCTCGTTCTGCCAGACGACTGCCTCGCTAGCTGGGTCCCCCGCACTCTCGATGCCACCGCTGTTCTCGACGTGCTGGAACCGGGAGATGCGGTTCTTGTCGACCGTGTCGTTCGTGTAGTAGACGTAGAAGTACCCGTTCTGACCGAAGTCGGGGTCCAGCGCGATGTCGAGGAGACCCTGCTCACCCCTCGTCCGGACGTTCGACACCGTCATGTACGGCTCGGCCACCGCGGGCGACTCGGTGGCGTTGGCGATGAACATCTCGCCGTTCTTCTGGAGAAGTATCATCCGTCCGTCTGGAAGGAACGTGAAGGCGACTGGTTGGTTGTACCCCGTGAGTATCCTGACCGCCGAGAAGTTCGAACTGGTGGAGAAGCTAGCGGTGGACGTGTCCTGGGTCGTGCTCAGACTCTTGGTCTGGGTGTCGTCACCGATCGTGCTCGTCGACGACGGATCGACGACGCCTCTACGGCCTCGAGGAGCGTCCTTCGTGACCTCGAAGGTGACCGTGGCGATATTGGAGAGGTTCCCGTCGTCGTCGGCCACACGGTACGTCAGCGTGTCCTCGTACCCGGCGAACAATCCGTGAGCGTACCGTATCCTCCCGGAGTTGCCGAGGACTTGCAGCGTGCCGTTGGACGGCCGCTCTACGATATCGAGACTCGACTGGTCGAGGGTTCCGTCGGGGTCAGCATCGTTCGCCAGAACGTCGACGACCACGGTCGTTCCGGGATACAGCGCGACCGCATCGTCGCTCGCTGTCGGCGGTTCGCTCGTCTCGATGCCCGTCACGTCGATGGAGACGGTGGCCTCGTCGGAGGTAGCGCCGTCGTCGTCGTCGACGGTGTAGGTGAACGAATCGGTAGCGGCCGTCGAGCCGTCGTGGGTGTAGGTGACGGCTCCCGTTGTCTCGTTCACGGTCAGTGTCCCGTTCGATGGTCCGCTCACGACAGCGACCGTCGAAGCGTCGACGGTCCCCTCCGTGTCGGAGTCGTTGGCCAGCACGTCGACGGCGACCGACTCACCCTGCGGAACGGACGCGGAGTCGTCGTTGGCTGTCGGCGCCGTATTCGAGGACGTCACATCCATGGAGACAGTCGTCTCGTTTGAGGTGGCGCCATCGTCGTCAGCGACGGTGTAGGTGAACGAGTCGGTCGTGGCGGTCGAGCCGTCGTGGGTGTAGGTGACGACGCCGGTCGTCCCGTTGACTGTCACCGTGCCGTTCTCGGCCCCACTCGCAACGGTGACCGACGAGGGGTCCAGCGTCCCGTCGAAATCGGAGTCGTTGGCCAGCACGTCGACAGTAACAGACTCACCCACTGGCACGCTGGCTGAGTCGCCGTTGGTGTTCGGAGGCTGATTCGGTTCCGCTGTGGACCCGATGTAGGTGGTGTCCAGGTCCTGCTGTAGCTCCTCGCGTTCGGCGTCCGAGAGTGCCCGGTCGTACACTAGGACCGCTGCGACGTCCATCTCGGTATAGGGTGGTGCGTTCGGGTTCGCCCCCAGTACGATCTCGTCGGCCGCTGTATCGAAGGTGTGCGTCGCGACGTCGATCTCGCTCCCGTCGGAGTAGTGAGACAGCCGACCGTCGTTCAGGACGGCGGTCTGCGTCAGCCAGCCGGCCCCCGTCCCGGGAGTCTCGGAGACGAAGTCGCTGGAGCCACCCCACCCCTGGATTGCCAGTAGTCCGTCTCTGTCGACCACCAGTCCGAACGCCTGGTTCCCCCGGGGAGCACCGTAGCTGAACCCCCCCGTCCCAGTAGAGCGGTATCGAGCGACAAGAACGACAGTCCGGTCTTCGCTCCCCGTCGGAAGGCCACTCGTCCCGTCGCGGCGTAGCGCGTCATCGTCACCGTCGAATCGGAGTGCCGGCATATCGGTCGGAGTTCCGGACCTGAGTAGCGCTGGTCGACCGGTCGCGGAGAGGTCGTTCCCCCCCGACGTCTGGTCCTGCCACGCCGTAGCCGTCTGACCGTCGGTGACGACGCCCTCGTCGGCCGTCAGCGCGAGGACGAGACCATCGGTCACCGGCACGGACATCGATTCGCTCTCCGTCGGTGTTGGTGTTGGCGTTGGAGATGGTGTTGGTGTTGGCGTTGGAGATGGTGTTGGTGTTGGCGTTGGAGATGGTGTTGGTGTTGGCGTTGGAGATGGTGTTGGTGTTGGCGTTGGAGATGGTGTTGGTGTTGGCGTTGGAGATGGTGTTGGTGTTGGCGTTGGAGATGGTGTTGGTGTTGGCGTTGGAGATGGTGTTGGTGTTGGCGTTGGAGATGGTGTTGGTGTTGGCGGGACGTTCGTCGGGGTCGGCGTCGAGGTAGATTCTGGCGTCGAAATCGGTTGGGAAGAGGGGGTCGGTGTCTGCGTCTCAGAGACGTTTGGGGTAGTGCGTTCGAGCCCGTCGCTCACGGAGACGAGGTCGGTGCCGTCCCCACCGGCCTCTGTGGGCTTCGGGGTGATCGCTGTCACCCCCGATAGGCTCGCCGCGATGACCAGAAAGAACGCAACCAGGACCGTGGAGAGTTGGTGAAACGACATTCACCTGTCTACCCCATGGCAAATAAGATTGTTAGATACATGCTAGACATTGTCGTGATCGGAGATGTCTCGTGCTTAGAAACATCAATAATCAATGACTGTCTTATCTCGACTACTGTCGCCGAGTAGACGGCCCAGTCTCAAGATGAACGTGCGGAATCCGCTTCCGATAGTGACACAGTAACCTATACGACCACGAGAAGAATACGACTGTGAAATCACAACCCTCACCGGAACGTGGCCGACAGAGCGGCAGACCTCACGAGAGCCCCCCGGAACGAGACCACGAGAACTCGGCATCTTCAGAGGAGAAACAAGGCGTGCTCGACCGAGCTCTCAAGATCGCACGTGAGGACGGTATCCTTCAGCTGCTCCGCAGCACGGAACGCGTCGTTCGTGCGCGACTGCTCTACGAACTCCAGAAGCACGAGATGACTCGTCAGTTGTACGAGTCGGCGTTTGCCTACACCGATTACTGGGAAAGTCGGTATGCGGCGGGTCGCCCCTCCGGCCCCGGGTCTGTGGGTGCTCACGCCCGATTCAAGGCCGACGTTGTCAACGAACTCGTGGCCGAGAACGATGTCGAGTCCGTCCTGGAGTTCGGCTGTGGGGACGGTTCCCAACTCGAACTCGCCGAGTATCCGGAGTACATCGGGCTCGAGGTGTCCGAGTCCGCCGTCCAACAGTGCGCCGAGCGATTCGCCGACGACCCAAGGAAGAGTTTCTTCCTGTACCGGCCGAGCTCGTTCGTCAACCGGGGTCCGTTCGACTCGGACGTGGTCGTCTCCCTCGAGGTGCTCTTTCACGTAGTGGATCGCGAGACGTGGGAGAAGACGCTCTCGGACATGTTCAACGCGGCTCGCAGATACGTCGTTGTATTCTCGAGCAACCGTGACGACCCCGCGACCGACAAGATGCACATCCGACATCGGCGATTCACCGAGCACGTCGAACGGGAGTTCCCGGAGTTCGAACTGATCGAGGTCGTCGAGAACCCGTTCGAAGAGCGACACTCCGATTTCTACATATACGAACGGACCGCCCCAGAGGAGTGACCTCCCCTTGGTGATTCGACCGAGACAGCTTTCGCCCCGAGCTAGCGTCCACGCTCGACTTACTGAGAGGCCGACGTTCGCCGCTGGTCGGCTACCGCCCTCGCCTTCTGTGAGTCGTCTGGCGCACAGTCGAACGGTCCGTCGAGCAGGTTCGTCAGGGCCATCAGGTACGAGCCGACCTCGTAGGCGCCCTTGAACATCTGGTCGGACACGTCCATCCGTCCGTCGACGGTGAGGAACCGCATCGGAACCCCGATATCCGATTTCGTGTGTAGGTTCTCTCCAAGGACGTTGGCCCCGTAGATCCACTCCATCGCCCGCCGGACGACGTCGGAGTAGCGTCGGTCGCCGCCCGCACGATAGTACTCCCCGACGGCGTTGACGAAGAACGTCTGATGACACGAGTAGAGGAAGTCCCAGTGCGGCGGTCGGCGACCGAGTCGTTTCTCGATATCGTGGCGGAGTCTGACCCGGACCGGGAGGTCCTCCCAGACGAACGCCCCGCTCTCGAGCAGTCGTTCACGAATCGTGTAGTCGAGGACGCGTTCGGCAGTGGCGAGGTACCCATCCGCACCGAGGGCCCCTGCCGCCCGGCAGACTCCCCACAGCGTGTACATCTGGTTCTGGTGGCGTAGCGTCGTGTGGTTGTCGAACTCGAAGAGGTCGTCGTCGTTCAGCCGCTTGTTGACCGTCCAGAGCCCATCGGCCAGTGCGCCTCTGACCTCGTCGTCGCCGGTCTGCTCGTACAGGTGTGCCCAGCCGAAGAGGAGAAGCGAATCCTCCGCGTGCTCGAACTGGTAGGTGGCCTGCGAGTGCTCGAACAGTTCCCGGGCGGTCCGGACGTACACCTCCTCGTCGAAGGCGGTGGCCGCGAGCGAGAACGAGGCGACGAGTGGGCCGACACCGTAACTCGGCATCTCCGCACGGATGGTACCGTCCTCGACCCGATCCCTGAAGTACTCCAGCTCTCTCCGTAGCTTCTCGTCGTACGTCGTGGTTCCCAGCCCGGACGTCCGCCATCGCAGCGCACCCACGAGCGCGAACGGTGCGTATCGCCACTGCAACTCGTTATCGACCCGCCAGATCGGCGACCCGTCGTCGTCGAACCGGTATCCGAGGCCCCTGGCGATTTTCCGTCCCCCTTCGTCCCAGAACCCGTTCTCCGCAGTCGGCCGGAAAAGCGCCTCTAGTGCGTCTGAGAGATACGACCGGTACGGGAGTGGTCGAACCGACAGGACGACCTGCGAGGCGCACTCCCAGCGTCCTCGGTCGGTAATCTGTTCGGTGCGCCGCGCCGCGAGCGACGCTGCAGTCTCCTGAATGTCCGTGGGAAGTCGGGTGAGGTACCGGTGCACTCGGTGAGGGAACTGATAGATGAGCGTCCGGTCGTGGAGCCACCAGTCCGGCGAGACGAGATCGAGTACCTCGTCGGGTTCGTAGTAGCGCATCCGCCCGCCGTCCATCGGGTAGTACGGAGAGCGGGTCGTCGGGACGGTCAGGACGACCGGGCCGGCACAGACCCGGTGAAGTTCGTCGGTCAGCGTCTCGATGTCGAGGAACAGCCAGTCGTAAGGACCGACAGAGAGACCGCCGTCGAACCGCCCAGAGTCGAACTCGAGGACGGGGGCCGTCGGGTCTGTCACCACGTACTCGTCGACCGAGTCCCCGAGAATCTCCTCCGCGCGAGCAGACGCGTCCCGGGAGAAGTCGAGTCGGGTGATCCGTTCCGCCTGAACGTCGGCAGTGACGTTCACCTCCGAGGCGACGTCGAGTAGGTGAGCGTCTCGACCGGTCAGTCCGGCGAGGCACTGCCGGGTCGCTCGTCTCTCCGCGTCCCGGAGGTACTGTACTGTCGGGTTGGCTGGTGGCTGCTTCACCCAATCGACGAGTGTTGTTTCGTCCATGGCTGTTGATTCTCGGTTCTGTTCGTGGGAACCGGAGCACGTGAAGTACCCCGGTCCCCACCGATACCGACAGCGGTCGTCGCCGCTGGCGGTCCCCACGACCGTCACCTCGCGGGAGTCGTAGCGACCCAAACGCGACTATGGGTAAAGTATTTATTCCTCGACATCTCGCTGGTAGAGGTGTCGATGCACGTCTGTATGCTCTTGGAGGGGGGCTACCCACCCGACATCCGGGTGACCAAGGAGGCGACCGCTCTCGTGGCCGCCGGTCACAGGGTCACCGTCCTCTGCGAACGGGACGCGGCGGAGCCGGCGGACGAGTCACGCGACGGCATCGAGATTCGCCGTCGTCGGCTCCGGGAGGCACCAGACGGTGTCGCTGGTATCGTTCGCGGAGCCAAATTCCTCGCGTCCTACGTGAGACGGCCCTGTGTCTCGGGGATTGAGGACCTTCACGTGACAGACCCTATCGACGTCCTCCACGTCCACGACCTCCCGCTTGGCCGGTCGGCACTCGAGGCGAGCGAGCGACTCGACCTCCCCGTCGTTCTCGACCTCCACGAGAACTGGCCGGAAGCGGTCAGACAGTACCGCGGTACGGATACGTGGCGCAGATACGTGGAGACACCGAGCTACCTCGCGGGACGGATTGCCATGCCGATCGCTCGCTGGAAGCGGATCGAACGAGACTGCGTGCAGCGTGCGGACCGAGTGATCACGGTCGCAGAGGAGGCGAAGCGACACTACGTCGAGGACTGCGGTGCAGACCCCAGTGACGTCGTCGTCGTCTCGAACGTCGTGGACCTCGAACGGTTCGACCGAGATGTCGAACCGGCCACCGTCGATGGTGAGTTCGTCCTCTCGTACGTGGGCACGCTCGGTGGACGGCACCGCGGTATCGAGACGGTGCTTCGAGCGATGCCGTCTCTCCTCGAGACGATTCCTGAGGCACACTTCCTCGTCGTCGGTGCCGGTGCGGCGTACGAAGACGAGTGCCGTGCGCTCGTGAGTGAACTCGGTCTTGAAGAACAGGTGGCCTTCACGGGTTGGGTCGACTTCGAGCAGATACCGGGCTACGTCGCCGCGAGCGACGTGTGCTTGGTTACCCACCGCTCGACGGGTCACACCGAGACGACAGTTCCGCACAAGCTCTCGCAGTACATGGCGATGGGCAAGCCAGTAATCGTCACGGACGTCGGCCCGCTCGAGCGGATTATCTCCGAGTCGAATGCAGGGTTGGTCGTTCCAGACGGTGACTCAGATGCTCTGGCCCGGGAGGCGATCGAGCTCCACCAGCGCCCCAATTTTGCGGCAGAACTTGGCTCGAACGGTCGACAGGCCGTCGAGGAGAGGTACAACTGGGAACGTGGCTCTGCATCCCTGACGGCGATGTACGACGAGTTGGCCCGCGCCGAGTGCGACTCGACTGGATACAGGGACGCGGAACACTACCGCTCTCCGGAAGCTTCGATGTAGGACCGACCCTCTCTTCTGGTGGTCGACCCGTGTGACGAACACCTCCTCGACTGGAGATTCTAGTGCAGCGGCCCCGTCGCCTGCGCGTCCCTCGGATGCGACCTAACCGCGGACGGTGCTGATCAAGGTGCGGACGTTGCGGGTGATCCCCCAGTCGAACAGGCTGTCGAGCAACGTCACCAGAACGAGGTACGCAATGCCTCCCAGGACGATGAGTGCGACGAGCTCGAGGCCGCGAAGAGCCGGTTGGAACTCCTGGCGTACCGTGAGGACGAGCGCTCCCATCAACAGACTGGCGACGATCGGGTAGACCAGCTCCCGAGCGACCTCGAAATAGCTGAGCTGGAGCAACGAAGCCGTGATGTACAGGCGGACCGGGATGGTGACGACGGTGACTCCTGCGACGACCGCAGCGACGCCTTCGATGCCGAACTGTACCGCAGCAGGATAGATGGCGGCAGCGAGGAGCGCGAGTTGGAGGATGCTCACCTTGCTCACGAGTTCGGGGCGTCCGACGGCCTTCCAGACCTGTTCGAACAGGACGGTTAAGGCCGTCACCCCACCGTATACGGTGAGAATCTGCATGGTTGTGATTGCCGGCGTCCAGTCGTCGCCGAGGACCACATCGACGAACACTGGTGCGACGGCGACGATTCCAATCACCATCGGGAAGGACAGGACACCGACCAGCCTGAGTGTCTGTAGAAACGCATTACGTAACCGGTCGCGGTCGTCCTGGAGCTTCGAATACATCGAGAATACGACGTTGGAGATGGTCCGAGTGACCTCTGTCGCGGGAGCGGTTCCGACCCGGTAGGCGATCTTGTAGAACCCGAGCGCCTGCGCCGAGAGGAACACACCGACAGCCGCGTCGTCACCTTCCTCGAGGAAGAAGTTGACCACGTTGTTCGCGGTTATCCACTTTCCGTACCCCAGCAGCTGGCCGGCTTTCTCGAGGTCGAAGGAGACACTCGGGCGATATCCCTGCAGCCAGTACGAGAGGAGAAGCCGCGTCGCATCGGCCGCCAGATACCCGTACACCAGCGCCAGAACGTCCGGCGAGACGAGTGCATATCCGATCGCGACGACCGCCTCGACGATGCTCCCTCCCATCCGGAAGAGAAACTTCAGGTGGAAGTCGAGACGTTTTTCGAAGTAGACGACTCCTGGGTTCCTCACCGCCAGCAGGAGCGGTGAAACGGCGATCAGATGGAGCAGGGGGACGACACGACTCTCCCCGAAGATGCCCGCAACCAGCGGTGCCCCAAGGAACAAGAGAGTCGCGATGAGCGCTCCTCGAACGAGCTGAAGGACCCACGCGGTGTCCAGGTAGTGATCGACGTCGTCCTCGTGGCGGTGGATGAGCGCCTGGTTGACCCCGAGCCGCGAGAACCGGTCCAGTCCCGCGACCACCAACAGGACGATTCCCATGAGCCCGAAGTCCCGCGGCGACAGTAACCGCGCGAGGACGAGGAGCACCAGCAACTGGAGGAGGCGACCGCCGACGTTCTGGAACGTCTCCCAGAGCCCGGAGTGGACCGTGCGGCTGTAGATGTTCCCACTCGGTGTGATGCGCCGAACGAGATCCCTCAGCTTCTGGAGCAGGCGCGAGATCACTCCCTTCCGTCCTCCAGCGCGTCGATCGCGGTCACGACCGGTATCCGAGGGCCCTCAGATGCTCCCCGAGGTCCTGTTCGCCCAGCCCCGTGGCGACGTGCTCCGGTTCGCGAACCTCGAAATCGTCTCGTCCGGCCCCCTCGGCCAGAACCCACGGGACCCGCTTGACCGCTGGGACCGGATTGTGTTTCGGGTGGCCGTAGACGAACCACTCACCCATCGCGTTGCCGTGGTCGGAGGTCACGACCACGGTTCCCTCGACGTTCCGGATGACGGTCTCGACCTCGTCGAGCACTCCCAAGAGGTTCTGGCCGTAGTCCTGCCAGATCTCGTCGCGTTCGTACCGGCCTTCTTGGAGGCCACGCCACACGTTCTGTGTTCCTCCCTCCCCACCGTTCCCGACCGAGTCGTACTTGCCGGGGCAGTGCAGGAAGGGGGCGTGTGGCTGTACGTAATGAATCACGTATCGGTCGGCGTCAGTCTCTCTGTACGACTTGATGGCCGCGTTCGTCACCGCGCCGGGACGGGTGACACCGTACTCCGGATCGACCGCGTAGCTCCACACCTCCTCGATTCCGTACAGCCGAGTGGCGTCGATCTCCGTGACGAATCCCGTGGAGGATATGTAGAACGTTCCCGAGACGAGCTCGTCCGGACCCCGGTCGAACGTCTTCACGAGCCACTCTGGTGTCGCACTGGCACACGAGTAGATGGGGACCACCGACTCGAACCGCTCGTACACGTCGTGTCGTGGCGCGAATTCCTCGAATAGGTCGTAGCGACAGGCGTCCAGTATGATGAGTACGTCCCACTCCTCGTCGTAGATGTTACGGCCGTAGCTGATTCGACGACCGAGTGCTGACAGCCCGATGTCGTAGAAGTTCCGGGGGGCGTTGACCGGATCGGAGGCCAGCACTCGTCCGAACTCTACTATGTGACCCAACCTCATCCCGTTCTGAGGGTCGGTAGCTATCCAGTGATGAAATATTTTCCGGTGAGATGACCAATCTCTCCGACACTCGTGGGGTCGACCGCGACTGCCACTTGGTTACGTTTGGAGCGCCAGAGAGCTTATGACCTTCCCGGAGCCTCGGGACCCTATGCAGTCGTCTGCCTCCGGTATCAGCGCTGTGGGTATCACGGGTGTCGGACAACACGCTGGTAGTGACGCCCCTGACACGTTCAGCGAGCCCGAGTGCTGGGCGCTCGAACCAGGGATGTGGAGACACCACCGGCGGACGTCGTGGGGCGAGCCCCGTCTATGAGCGATGGGGGGACGGAGAGTAGCCCGTCGGTCAGCGTCGTCCTACCGACGTACAACCGCCCTGCACGGCTCGTCGAGGCCGCAGAGAGCGTCGCCTCGCAAACCTACGACGATGTCGAACTGCTCGTCGTGGACGACCACTCCGACCGACCAGCCAGTGACGTCCTCCCCGCTGACTCGCTCGGGGGGTCAGTCACGGTCCGCCACCTCCGTCACGAAGAGAACCGCGGCGCGAACGCCGCACGGAACACCGGGATCGAGGCCGCGAACGGCGAGTTCGTCGCGTTTCTCGACGACGACGACCGGTGGGACCCGGAGAAGCTCGAGCGACAGGTCGACCGTTTCCGGACGGCCCCCCCGGACGTCGGCCTCGTCTACACCGGGACCCGATACGTCGGTCCCGATGGGGAGGAGCTGCTGGTGGAACCCGCGACTGAACACGACGACGCGACCCGTGCCATCCTCGTGGGCAAGCCCATCGGGGAGTTCTCGACCGTCCTCGTCAGGCGATCCGTGGTGGAGGCCGCGGGACTCCCGGACGAGCGGTTCCCGTCCTGGCAGGACCGCGAGTGGTACCTCCGTGTCTCTGAGCACTGCTCGTTCGCCGCGGTACCCGATGCGCTGATGTACCGGGGGATGGGATACGACGATCAGATCCACCAGAACTTCGAGGCCAAACGGGACGTGTCGTACCCGTTGTTCCTCGAGAAACACCGTCCGCTGGCGGCCGAGTACGGCCCCCTCGTGGAGCGACGCTTCGTCGCCACGCTCTCTCGGTCGCTCGGGATGTCGGCTGTCTCGACGGGTAACTACGCCGACGCACGGCGCTACCTCCTCCGGGCGATTCGCTACTGGCCGGGGGAGACCAGAGCGTATCCGTACCTCCTCGCCTCGCTCGGCGGGGAGTACACGTACCGGGCTGGAAAGCGAGTGGCGGGTCTGGCCCGGGCGGCCCGGGAGACGCTCGGCGTCTGACGAGCCCCGGTTTCCGGCCCGTGCTCGCGAAACGCTCGGTCTAGAGCCGGAGCCTACGGACGAGGCCCAGCAGTCGTTGGCGTGGTGCGGTGCGGTGGACGCTCCCCGTCTCGGCCGTCGCCTCGATGTCCTGGGTCGCGTGCCAGTCGTAGGCCCGCTCGAACATCTCGAAGTTGCTGTCCTCTGGCTCCCAGCCGAGGACGTCTCTCGTCTTCGAGACGTCGAAGTAGTAGTCGCGAAAGACGCTCTTGTAGTGCCAGGGTGCCAGCGGCGACAGTTCGAGTCGGTCGAGGATACCGAGCCCGAAACTCGCCGGGGCCGCGGGGACGTAGACCACCGAAGAGTCCGAGTCGGCGTACTCGATGACGTGGTCTAGGTCCTCACCCAGCGTGTTGTACTCGAGGTTCCCGACGTTGAACACCTCCCCTCGAACGTCCGTGACGGCCGCCCGGTGTGACGCCGACGCGAGGTCGCGTGCGCTCACGAGCTGGAACTGGTTTGTTCCGTCACCGAGCATGAACACGAGGCTGTCGCGGTCCATCCAGTCGAAGAGGATCTCGTAGATGCCCGCCCGGCGCTCGTCGAGGACGGTTCGCGGCCGCAAGACGTTGACCGGAAGACCCCGTTCGGCGTAGTCGAGCGCCACCTTGTCCCCGGCGAGCTTCGACCGGCCGTACGCGCCGATGGGGTCGAGTCGTGTCTCCTCGGTGACCGGCATCTCGTCGAGGCTGTAGACCGCGCTAGAGGAGATGTGTGAGACTCCCTCGACGCCGTGCTCTAGCGCGGCCTCCATGACGTTCTCGGTCCCGTCGACGTTCACCTCCCAGAACTCCGTGCCTGCCTTCGTCAGCGGTACGAGCGCGACCGTGTGGTGGACGTAGTCGACCCCCTCCATCGCCTCGGCGATGCGGCGTGGCTCGCGCACGTCACCTTCGACGAACGTGACGGCCTCGGCAAGGTCAGTCCCGGAGATGTCGGGTTCGACGCGGTCGAACACCCGGACCTCCGCTCCTCGCTCGAGGAGGTGTTCTGCGATGTGACTGCCGACGAACCCGGAGCCGCCTGTCACGAGATGGGTTCCCATAGCTAAGCGTCGATTGGTTGAACAATCAAGTTTGCGTCGGCGAGACGGATAGCCAGCGCGGGCCCCCGGCAGCCTACCGCCTCCCTGGCTCAGTCACTCCCGCCCGGCATCTGTCGCCGGTAGACGTAGTAGCTCGGGAGGGCCGCCAGCGCCAGCCCCGCAGAGAACCACAGGGTCACCGCCCGCGTGAGGAGTGTCGCACCTACGGCCACACTCCGGGACACGTCGAGTTCGACGAGTAGCAGCGTCATCGAGCCCTCTGTCGCACCAATCCCCCCTGGCAGGAGACTCAGTGCGCCGAGGATACTGGACAGCGCGAAGACGAAGGCCGACGCGAGGATGCCCGGGTCGACGCCGAACCCCGACAGGATGAGCCACAGTCCCAAGCACTCACAGAACCACGATACCACGCTCAATCCGATGGTCACGGTGAGCACGTCCGCACGTAGCAGTTCGTACGAGTTCTCGTACGTCCGCCGAACGCTCCCGACGTGGTCTCCTACCCTGGGGATCCGACCCAGCAGGTCGAAGAGGCGTTCACATGTCGGCCGGTGACGGAGCAGTGCGACGCCGACGAAGAGCGTCCCGAGCAACCCGACCGTGAGAACCACCGATCGCCCGAACGTGTACACGCCCAACAGTGCGAGACAAATCACCCCGACGAGGTCGGTCAGTCGCTCCACCGCGACGACTGGACTCGACCGGCTGATCGGCACGCCGTGGTCGTCCCGGAGTAACCACGACTTCCAGAAGTCGCCGAGCTTCCCGGGTGTGAGTATCATCACGAGGGCACTCGTGAAGACGCCGAGACTGCCGAGGAGCGGGACGTCGATGTCGAGTTCGCGGAGCAGGTACTCCCACTTCACGAACCGGAGTGCCTGGTTCGTCAGCGTGAGGCCCATGGCCAGTGGAAGCAACCACCACTGGTACCGACCGAGCACCCGTACGACCTCACCGACATCGGCGTACACCGTGAGCGCCAGCGAAACTACCATGACCAGCGCGACCGCGTACCAGACGTTCGAGGGGATCGACCACCTCATCGGAGCGATCTCGCGAGTTTGACTACTTTCGTTCCCGCGTGGTTCACGAGCGACCCCCTCGTGCCGACCGCTCGGACCCGTCCATCACGTATCGCCGTCTTCACACGGGGGAGGCGCTCTGCGACGGGTACGTCGTCGATGTCGACGTCGACCACCGTGTACGCGTTTCCAACTTCGCGGGCGAAGTGCGCGTCGCTCCCCCCGACGCCAGGGAGGCCCCACTCCCGAGCGAACGAGCGTGCGCGGTCGTTGTAGCTCGGACGGACACACCGGGCGTTGAAGACCTCGAACGCGTCGAGCGCGTCGGCGTACGCCGCCGGGTTCTCGAGTCCCTGTCGCAGTCGGTCGAACGGGTGGGGCGCGAACGCGAGTCCTCCTTGGTCGTGTATCGCGTCGATGACCGCTTCGGGTGGTTGCCACGGCCGTATCTCCTCCTCGACGAAGAGTCCGATGATCTGCCCTGCGGGGGTGTCGACCTCCTCCGCCGGGACGATCAGCATACCGTCGTCGGCGAGGCCGAGCGCCTCGTGCACACCTGCGACGGTGTTGTGGTCGGTCACGGCAACGCCGTCGAGGCCACGACGGCGTGCCATCGCGACGAGCGTCTCGACGGGCATCCACCCGCACGAGGGGGAGTAGCGGGTGTGCGTCTGCAGGTCCAGTCGGATCAGAGCGACCACCCCGGCGGAACGACGTACAGCAGCACCAGCGTGGTGATACCCCACAGAAGGAAGTTGACCATCGTCGTGCGGTCCAGCAGCATCTCCTTCGGGTCGCTGATGTGGCCCTCGATAGCGAGGTAGACGTACCGGAAGACCGCCAGATACGCGAACGGGATCGTGAGCATCATCGCCAGGTCGCGGGCGAAGAACGTGTACAGTGAGTACGCGAACAGGAGCATCGCCGCGACGCTGAGGAAGACGAACTCCAGAAAGTCGGTGGAGTACTTCGCGAGCGTCGTTCGGGCTTCGGCGGGGTCGTCGAGTCGTTCGAGTTCGGCCCAGCGTTTGCCACTTCCGAGCATGAGTGCCGCGAGGAAGGTCGAGAGGAGCAGCCAGGGGCTTATGGGCGACCCGATGAGCAGTATCCCACCGATGGCCCGGAGGACGAAGCCGCTGCTGATGACCAGCAGGTCGACGATGAGCACGTCCCTGAGCGCGTAGTCGTAGAGGAGGTTCTGTGCGACGTAGGCGACCAGTATGGCCGCGAACGTCGGTTCGACCACCCAGGCGGTCGCGAGACTCGAGACCGAGAGGACCACCGCCGTGACCGCCGCGGTCGTGATTCCCACTTGGCCGCTCGCGATGGGGCGGTGTCGCTTGGTCGGGTGTCTGCGGTCCTCCTCGACGTCCGCGATGTCGTTGGCGATGTAGATGCTCCCTGCGACCGCGGAGAACAGGACGGCACCCATGGTCGCGTCGACCCACGCGTCGAGGTTGAGTGCGTTCATCGAGAAGACGACCGGGATGAACAGGATGACCTGTTTGTACCACTGGCCCGGACGGACTTCGCGGACGAGCCCATCGAGCGAACTCCAGTAGTCGCTCAGTCGCTCCCGTGTCCCGAAGCTCATAGGTGGCCCTGTTGACGTGCCCACTCGACGCTCTCCTCGATTCCACTGTAGAGGTCTGTGGGCGGTTCCCAGTCGAGTTCGTCCATGGCCTTCGACGGGTCGCACGCGATGTGCCGCGACATCTCGCCGGCGACGTGGACGTTCTGCTCGTACATCCCGAGGTTCCCGAGCGTCACGTCGACGATCTCCATCACCCGTGACACCGGCGTCGGGATGTAGATCGGTCGTAGCGTGTCGGCGCCGAGACAGTCCGCGATCGTGTGGTAGATGTAGTCCGTCGTGTACGGCTGTCGGTCCGCGATCCAGTACGTCTCGCCCGCAGCTATGTCGCGACGGTCCTGGATGGTCAGCAACGCCTCGACGAGCTTGGGCACGTACGTCATGCTCCGGAGGTTCCGCCCGTTACCGAAGACGAGCGGGTTCCCGCTCTGAATCATCCGCATCAGTCGGTTCATGCGGGCCGGCTGGCGAGGGCCGTAGTACCAGCATGGACGGACGATCGTGTAGTCGAGTCCGGTCTCCTCACCGTACCGACGCACCGCCTGTTCTGCCCGGTATTTCGAGAGCCCGTAGTCGCTCTCGGGTCGGCAGGGCATCTCCTCGGTCATCAGTGTACTCGGACTGTCGTTGAACCCCTGCGCGGCGTTCGAGGAGACGAAGACGAAGTGTTCGGCACCGGCGTCGCTGGCTGCGGCGAGCATGTGTTCCGTTCCATGTGTGTTGACGTCGTAGAAGAGGTCGGCACCGAAGAGGTCGGGAGAGTGGACGAGGCCGGCACAGTGAAACACCGTCTGGACGTCGCCGTCGAACAGTCCCTCGAGCGAGTCGGGGTCACGCACGTCCCCCGTGTGAAACTCGACGTCGAAGGGATCGAGCGGGGCGGTGTCCTCGCCTTCGAGGACGAGACATCTCGTCGCCTGATCGGTACGGTCGAGTTCCTCGACCAGTCTGGTCCCCAGCCATCCAGGTGCCCCTGTGACGACGACCGGCATGTCAACAGAGTCCCGACCTATCGGTCTTAGTTGTATGCGAATTAACAGGTGGTCGGCCACGAGGGATAGTATCCACTCGAGACCGGCTGGCGGACGCCACCGGTCGTCACCGCGCCACGGGACGTGTACGGTCGATAGACAATGAATAACTATTACCGTAGGTTCGCCTCCTCTTCACCGATGGCTCTCGGCCCCCGGCTCCGCTCGGTGATGGTCGGGCACAGACGCTTTCTCTCGGTTCTGATTGTCGGGTCACTGCTCCTCTTCACCGGCATCTGGAAACTTGACCCCCATCTGATGCTGGTCGACGAGTACGCCGCGGTCGGACGGAGTCTCCAGATGGGTGTTCAGCGCGACCCGTTTCCCGAGGCTGCTGTCAAGGGGGGGAACTTCCACCTGTACCTCCTCGCGTTCGCGTTCGCTGTGGGGTTCGTCTATCTCTTCCTGACGGGGAAGTTGGCCGACGTGGACCCTGGTGAAGTGGGCGGGACCGACGCCTGGAACCAGGTACTCGCCCGGCTCAACGAATCCCCCGCGTTCGCGGAGGTGTTCTACACCTTCGTGTTCGCCGGACGGCTCGTCTCGGTCCTCCTCGGAATCGGTACTATCGTCGCCGTCTATCTGGCTGCCGACTGGGCCTACAACCGGCGGACCGCGCTGTTCGCCGCGGCACTGTTGGCGACCAGCGAGGGATTCGTCATGGCGGGTCACTTCGCGACCGAAGACGTCCTCATTACGCTACTCGTCGCGCTGTACTTTCTGACGTTGGTAGCCTACCACCGGAGCGAAGACGAGCGCCTCCTCCTCGGGCAGGCGTTCGTGATTGGACTCGCCGTCTCCGCCAAGGCCATCGGTGGGATACTCACTCTTCCGTTCGCGGCCGTACTCCTCTCGCGGTGGCGGCGGTCGGAGAGGTCCGTGCCCGGACTCGTGCGACTCGGGATGGTCCACGGGGCCGTCGCCGCCGTCGGGTACGCGCTGACGACTCCGACCGTCGTCGTCCATCCCCGGGGGTGGTGGGACAGCATGATCGGGTCGTTCACCAGCTCGGTCTCGGGCTACACGAGTTTCGACCCCGAGACCGGTCCGGTACTGGCGGTCGGCCTCCTGATGGAGCAACTCGGACTGGCGACGTTCACGCTGGCCGCGCTCGGGTTCGGGTACGTCGCGTACCGGCTCCGCCGGAACCGGTCCCCGCCACTGGACTACTACCTCGTCGCGTTCGTTCCAGTCTACCTCCTCTTCGTGAGTTCCGTCTCGGGTATCCTCTCGTGGCGCCTGATTCCACTCATCCCGCTCCTCGCGATACTGGGCGGCCGTGTAGCCGACGCCGTGCTCGAGCGGGCGGCCATCGGGGTGACGGCCAGACGGGCCGTCGTCGGAGCACTCGCGGTCGTGCTGGTCTTCTCGTTGGCCAACGCCGCCGGTTCGGTCGCGCTCTTCTTCGACGACCCCCGGGAGAACGCGACGGAGTGGGCCGACGACGAGGTACCCTCATCGGCGACAGTGGACGTCTACTCGCCCCGGATTCACCTGCCGGAGTTCACCCCCGAGACGACGGTGAACCGTCATCTCCTGACGGTCGCGACGGAGACGGAGCGCGAGCGGGCGGTCGAGCGTGTCTACTGCGCGGCGCCGGAGTTCGTGGTGGTCAGTAGCTACCAGTACGAGAGCTATCTCCGTGACCCGGGGGTCCAACCGGCGGTGACGGAGATGTACCGACGACTACTCGATGGACGGACCGCCTACGAAGTTGTGGCGCGCTTCGGTCGCTCGCGGGGTGCCGACCTCCCCGACGATCCGCTGGTCAGGGGAGCCGTCCTCGGAACGACCGTCGTCGAGACGCCGGGCCAGACGATACTCGTCTACCGCCGGTCGAACGAGGCGGCCGTCTCTTGCTAAGCCGGGACAGGTCGCGCAGCGCCGGTACACTCGAGCGGACCGGGGCCTGTCCGCTCTCACATCTTGTAGCCGAGGTCGCGCAGGCGCTGTTCGAGTTGCTCGAGGTCCACGTCGTCGTCGTCCCCCCCCGGTTCATCGGCGACGATGCGCTTCCGGTCCCCGTTGTCGATGACGTGCCACGGGACCTTCGTCAGCGGTTCGTTGTAGAGGCCGTTCTGGTGACCGAAGTCCCGTATCGGGACGAACTGGTGGCGGTCACCGAGCATCTCACCGTGGTCAGCTGTGACGACGGTCTTTCCCGGGAGAGACGGAAGGAGGTCGCCGACCGCGTCGAGGGCGATGTCGAGGTTCTCACGGTACGCCTTCACGACCCGTTCCGGGGTCGCCTCCGGAGAATCTCGGAGTATCTCCTCGAGCGAACTCGAGTTCGCCCGGAAGTGCTCGCGACCGGTCGGTCCGATGAACGGGTGGTGGGGCTGGATGTAGTGGACGATCAGTCGCTTGTCGGGGTACTTCTTGCTCACCTGGCGGGCTTGCTCGGTGACGACCTCCGGCACGACGACCCTGAACTCCTCGCTGTGGTAGGTCCCGTCCTCGTCCCCCATGTGGAGGTCGATGTAGTCGTGGACCGACGCGTCGATATCGTCCCGGAGCCGACGGTACCAGCTGTTGGCCGTCAGGTAGACGGTGTCGTGCTCGTGCCGGCCGCTGAAGTTCGCCCGGACGAACTCGGAGGTCGCGGCACCCCTCGAGATTCGAAACTCGAGCTGACCGGGGAGGTCGGACTGCTCCGCGAAGGTGTCGTGCCGGCACGCATCGAGGATGACGAGGTTGTCCCAGTCGGCTTCGAAGATGTCTATCCCCGCAGGGTTGAACTCTCGAGTGCCGAGCCGTGTGTGACACAGGCGATTCAACTCCCTGGCGACTGCTCGTGGTGACCGAACCGCCCGCCCGAGATCCTCGAGGGTGTACATCGCTCGAACCTGTCGTCAACTGTACGATACGTCCAGATAATAAACCCTCGGCCGGATGACCCGTCACCCGTGAGACGGGGACCTGACTTCTAGGGGTCAGCAAGCGTCAACGAGCTAGCGGCGGGACGTCGCGAGCGGTTCGCCCAGCGTCCGGTGTTCGGTTCAGGACGGCGCACCCGAACTCGTCCCGTTCTGGACGAGCCACCCCTCGAACCCACCGTTCGTGTACACGTGGTTCACCGTCGGGTCTCGTCCCATCCGTGCCACGTCGGATTCGTCGTACAGGAATAGGGTCTCTCGCTGCCTGGGGGTGAAGTAGTCCGCCTGGTAGAACGTCGTGTCGTGTTCGTTCGTCACGACGTAGGCTTCACCGTAGGTCGCACTCGCCCGGTCGTGTTCGAGATAGCCCAACCGTTCCGGTATCTGGTAGTCGGGCCCCATCGGGAAGGGGAAGTGGTGGGTCCGGTCACCGTAGATGTACCACTGCATCTTGACCGAGATGTGGTGTGTCCAGACGTGCAGGCCTGGGTCGTGATTGTCGAGCACGAACTCCGTGCCCTGATACTCGGGTTCGGTCATGTGCATGTTCACCCAGTAGGTCGTCCCCACGAACGTTCCGAGTAGTGCCGCGGCGACGATACCGAGGACGACCACTACCGTGACGGCCCGTCCGACGGGCCGACCGGAGACCCTGATCTCCCCCTCGTTAGCCCGATAGGCGAGCATCCCGACTGCGATGACCGCCATCGTGATCATGTAGCGCGAGACGCGTATCGGATCGAACGCGACGAGATACATGAAGAGGAAGGCGATGGTGACGCCGACCCCGACGACGAACTGTGTCGAGACGTACGTATCGGCGTAGCTCGTCCGTCTGCGACGGTACTGGAGGAGGACGTGGAGGACGAACAGCCCGGCGAGCACACAGACGAGCAGGACGACGCCGTACTTCTGAAAGAGTCTGACGAGGAGTTGGGCGAGCGAGAGCCCTCCCTCCTGTGCCTGCTGGAGCTGGTCACGAGCGAGCCCTCTATCACCGGAACCGAAGAGATTGAACAAGACCCCCTGCACGGCGACCTTCGTCCGGTTGAACCCGAGGTACCAGGTCACCGCCGTCGGGACGACGACTAGCGGGAGGTACGGGCTGATGGGTCGAGGCGTCTCGGTAGTCAGTCGTCGGTAGACACGCTGGAACACAACCACGGTGGCCAGCACGAGACAGAGCAACACCGTCGTCATCGGATGGAAGAACACGACGGCGGCGGCCACGAGGAGGAGGGCGCCGACGTCCGAGAGGTCGTGGTCGTCCCTGATGCGCTCGACCAGATAGAGCACTACCGGGACGAGCATGAACGAGAAGATGGCTGGGTGAATCCGGACCTGGAACTCCGCGAAGACGAGCGGCGTTGCCCCGAGGAGACCGAACCCGACGGCCCGCGACTGGCCGGTCAGCCGTCGGAGCAGGATCCCGACGCTGGCGATGAAGAGGAGAGTGAAGAGGAACGAGAACAGGTACCTCGAGGGCGCGAGCTCGAATCCTGTCATCGAGAACTCCGCGATGAGCAGATGTTCGAGGGGGTAGAACACCACGGGGGCGCTTCCCTCGATCAGGACCTCCTTGACCATCCCCAGGTGGCCGAGCGAGTCGGCGCGGCTGCGATCGTAGAGGTGGTATCCCCGGTGGAGTGGGAGGAAGAAGAACACACCGTAGTTGGCGGCGAGCAACAGGAAACCAGCCCGCCAACCGCTCCCGAACGCTCCGGCCGCGACGAACAGCAGGGTCGCGGTCACCAGTACGACGGTGAACACGGCCCAGAAGACCGGCGGATAGGCCGCAATCAGTGACGATTCGAAGCCGGTGGCGGGCGGAATTACTACCAGCAGGACGGACTCTACTGCGAACGCGAGGACGCCGACAGTCACGAGGAACCGACGGGATGTAGGTGAACGCAACGGCCGCAACAGGCCGTCCCCGGACTCGTGCTGCGCTGCCGTCTGCCGGGGACTCGTCTCGTCCATCGGACACGAACGTGGAGTGTCCCCGTCGTAATAGCGATTGTGGCGACTGTGCGTTCCGCCCCGCGGCCTGGTCGTCGGTGGAGAGCGGTCGACCGTGATTATCCGACCCCTTACTTTGAGGGGTGGTGCCCCATCTCCCCCAGCGTATGCAGTCCCGGCACGGCCGTCGACACGGCTCTCAGACCGACGTCCGAACGAAGACGACCGAGCGCGTCCGCGGTCGGCGTACCAGAGGGTCGACTGGTGACTGGAACCGACCGACTGACCGCGCCGCCCGTTGTCGGGGGCGAGTGCGTCGATGACGGCGGCGACCAGCAGCCCGGTCCCGACTCGGACCTTCGTTCGAGGCCTGTTCGCTGTCCTGGTGGTCGTCTCCGCGGGGTTCCTCGTCGTCGCCAACAGCAGCGCAGCCGTGGCAGACCCGTACGCGGAACTGCGGGCGCAGGCAGCTCTCCCCCCCGAAGAGCGGACCCCCGTCGCCCCGCCCGCCGACGGAACGACCGTCGTCACGTCCCACCAGGACGGAGACCTGTTCGTCCTGGCTCCGGACGGGACCGTCACGTTCCACACCGGCCGTCACGACGGCTACTGGGACGTCGATCCGGTTCCCGGGGGAGACCGGACGCTCCTGTACGCGGCGACCGACAAGCTGGACTCGAGCGACGCGGCGTGCGAACCCGTCGAACCCGACGGACACTGTGCTCGACAACTGGTCGAACGCGTCGACCTGACTACCGGTGAGGTGACGGTGCTGTACTCCCGCATCGACCCACGGTACCGGGCCTCCGAGTGGCACGACGTCGACCGGCTCGACGACGACCACGTCGTCATCGCGGACATGTACCGGAACGCGGTGACCGTCGTCAACGTGACGAGCGACACCGTCTCTTGGGCCTGGAACCTCCAGTCGTACGCACCGCTGTCGAGCGGCGGTCCGTTCCCCGACGACTGGGCTCACCTCAACGACGTGGAGGTACTCGACGACGGCAGGATCGTGGTCAGTCTCCGGAACCACGATCAGGTCGTCTTCCTCGACCCGCCCGAGGGTGTCCAGGACGAGTGGACGCTCGGGGCCGACGGCGACCACTCGATCCTCTACGAGCAACACAACCCGGACTACATCCCCCGAGAGAACGGCGGCCCGGCCCTCCTCGTCGCGGACTCGGAGCGGAACCTCGTCGTCGAGTACCAGCGACAGGACGGGCGGTGGAACCAGTCGTGGGCCTGGACCGACTCGACGCTCCAGTGGCCCCGCGACGCCGACCGGCTCCCGAACGGGCACACGCTCGTGACCGACACCCACGGCGGCCGAGTCGTCGAGGTCGACCGAGAGGGGCGGGTGACGTGGACCTTCGACCTCCCACGGCCGTACGAGGCGGAGCGACTGGAGACCGGGGACGAGAGTGCCGGTGGGCCGTCGGCAGTCGAGGCGGGCCTCCGTTCGTCGACGGATCTCGATGGGGCGGGTTCGAGCGCTGACGCCCGGTCCACTTCACTACTCGAACAGGCGAAGATTGGCCTCAAGGGGCTGGTCCCGACGAAGGTCGCGAACGGCATCACCAGTGTCGCACCGGTCTGGATGGGTGTGTTCGACCTCCTCGCCGTGCTGGTCGGTGTCCTCGCAGCCGTCTGCTGGGGAGCCGCGGAAAGCTGGTGGGCCGGGTACCGACTCAGGTCGCCGGTCGGGAGGCGATCGTGACCCTGTCCACGCGGGTCACCGTTGGCTTGCGAAATCGCTCATCAGCCGTGGACCCCCCGTCGCCGGGGCGAGACGAACGATCACGTACCGATCTGCTGTCACGGAACCCCCTCGAGTCGGTGTGCGAGGGCGGGAGACTCGGGAGCGGCCCGACCACGTTTCGACTGAAGTGGCGACCGAGAGGTGAGGGTGATGAGTGAACCGGGCCAACAGCCCCGGACAACCACGAGAGAAGCGACGAGTCGACCGGAGTCGGTGGTTGACGGACGCCGTGTGGCGAGTGTCGTCGGCACCCCCGACAGAGGGGACTCGCAGATACGTGTCCAACCGGTGTCGCCGGCCGACGAGCCCGAGTACGAGTCGTTCCTGTCCGACCACCCGTCCACGACCGCCTTCCACACGCTCGAGTGGAGACGGGCCGTCGAGGCGGCCTTCGACTACGATCCTGCCTACCGGATGGTACTCGACCGAGGCCGGCGCGTACTGGCGGCGATTCCGGGATTCCGCGTTCCGGAACTCCTCGGGAGGAGCGTCGTGAACCCCTTCTGTGAGTACGGCTATCCGCTGCTGGCCGAAGGTGTCGACCCGGTCGTGGTACTGGAGGCGCTGGGAGCTTCGCGTGGCCGACTCGACTCGGTCGTCGTGAAAGACTGTCCCTTCTCGGGCGTCCGTGGGTACAGTACGGCGGGGTACGGCGGTATCGAGACCGGGTGTGCGGTCCGGTTGTCGGTCGAACTTCCCTTCGACCGTCTCTGGGAGCGCGTGTTCGACGGAGAGCTCAGACGCAACGTCCGGCGGGCGAGAGACCACGGGATATCGATCGAGGAGAGCGTCGACCTCAGTACGTTCTACGAACTCTACAGGGGCACGATGGAACGGATGGGGAGCCCACAGTTCCCCCGCTCGTTCGTCCGGGAACTCTCCGAGGCGTTCGGTGAGGACTTCAGCCTCCACACAGCCCGAAAGGGTGACGAACACGTAGCGGGCCTCCTGTCGCTGGTCCACGGCGACACCCGCCACCTCCTCCTCAACGGGACGGGCGGGCGTATCGACGACGCCCGGCCGAACCACCTGCTGTACGTCGACTGCATCGAGCGGGCGTGTGCGTCCGATCTCTCGGTGGTCGACTTCGGCCGGACCGAGCCAGGCACGGGGGTACACGAGTTCAAGAAGCAGTTTGGCGGGACGGAGATACCGCTGGCAAGCTTCGTTACCCCTGCGCACAGGGCCTCCCGCGCGGACGTCTCGTCGCTCAAGAGCCTGGAACCGGTGGCCCGGATGCTGAGTCCGGTCGTCACCCATCCTTCGGTTGGACCTCGACTGAAGCGGTTCATCCACGAATGACCGACCACTACCCATCGACACGGAGGCCGGGCCACGTGCTGCTTCACCGTGCACACGGTGCCCACGCATCCAGAGGCTACAGCAACGAGTCCAAGCGACTGGGTCCGCGACAACTGATCACTTCGAAACATGAGTCCAACTGATACTGACCCCGGAGACGGGCGAGCGTCACGCGCGTCAACGGACGCAAACCGTGACGACGTCGGAGTGCACGACGAACGTCGAGCGAGCCGGACGGACCCCCGGGGCCGACGGGTGCCGTGGAGAGCGGCCGCCGAACTGCTGGTCCTCCTCGGGACGAACCTCTACTGGTATCTCAGACACCGAGCCACGAGACGAGCCTTGACCACGAGTCGTGACTGGGATGCGGGGGCGTTCGAGACGGACGCCGACGACTCGGCGGATACTGCACGGCGAGCGTTACTGAACTCGACGACGGACGTGGCGAACGTCCCGCTCGAGGAGGTTCCAGAACAGTTCGGGCGACTCCAGGACCGGGTCGCAGAGCAGGAGAAACTGAACGCCGAACTCCGCGCCACCGCCGCACGCGCGTGGTGGAGGGGCCTAGAGGCTGGAAGGAAACGCGCCGAGGACGGACACGATTCCCCGATCTATCTCGCCGATCCCCCGGAGGCCGACCACGAGATCGCTCGACAGGTCGCCATCCAGGCGGTCGAACACGACCGAGGGGTCGTGGTCGCAGTCGGCCGTGAGGACGGCTCGGTCTCCGTTGGCGTCGGTGGTAATCTGTCGGACACGGTCTCGGCCATCGAAGTCGCGCGCGAGGTGCTGGCGCCTCTGGATGGTTCGGCCGGTGGGTCCGACGAACTGGCGAACGGCGGCGGGAGTGACCCGGAAGCGATACTCGCCTCGGCCCGGGAGGTCGTCGACCGACTTCGGGTGGAACACGGAGCCGGCCAGGTCTGACCGCCACAGCCACGGCACCGGAGAGGACGGCGGTGGCGGGTCGCTACAGGCTAGTGGCATCCCCCGCTTCAGATCCCGTTCGAGCTTGTATATCGCGGAGGTGTGTACTGACTCGCGGAACTGTCGATGCCAGGCCCGTACTTCGACGGAGGAGCCGACGAGCGCTCGCTCGTTGAGAGGACTGTCTCACACACCCATCGCTGGCCGTGACGTTCGCCGTCCACTCTCGTAGTCCAGTACCGGTGAGCACCCGGACGGAGTCGGTGATGGCCGGGGAGTCAGTTGTCGCCGGTGAGTCGTTACGGCCCTCCCTGTCAGTCCTTCCGGTCGGGAGCCGACACGGTCGGGTCGCCCGCGCGCTCGGCGTCGGCGGCTGTTTCGTCGGACGTCGTGACGGCCAGTGGTGAGCGGACGCGGACCACGTACTGGGACCAGCGGACTTCCGTGGCCGCCCAGACCGCTACCACGCCGAGCTGTCCGACGAGGGCGAAGAGCGCGGGCGCGCTCATCCAGTCGGGGAGCCAGAACAGCAGCCCGTTGACCACGGGACTCGGCAACAGGTCCTTGATGAACACGACGAGCCGTGCGGCCGGGCCGATTGTCCCTCCGCCGTCGCCTTTCCCGCGGACGCCCCCGTCCGTCGACCGGGACTCCAGCCCGAGTGCTGCGGCGCTCCGTCCGCCGGCACTCTCGTCACCGGTACCGAGCCGCTCGACGTCGTACGGTCCCGGGAACGGGTGTGACCAGACGATCTGCCCGCTCCGGTCGACCTCGAGCACTCGATCGCCGTTCGTGTCCGCGATCAGCGTGTGGCCATTCGGCAACCGGTCGGCGTCGCGGGGCCACTGCATCTGGGCGTCGCGCCAGACCCAGGACCGCCGCCAGCTGTCGCCCTCACGCTGGTACTCGACGACCCGACCGTTCTCGGAATCGCCGATCAGCACCGCCGGACCACCCTGCTCCGCCGGGATGTAGTCGGGGTTGTGCTGTTCGTAAAGGGTGGCGTGGTCGTCGTCCTCGCCGAGGGTCCACTCGCGGTCGAGGCCCGTCTCCAGGTCGACGAAGACGACTTGGTCCTGGTTGCGGAGGCTGACCATCACCCGCCCGTCGGCCAGGTACTCCACGTCGTTCAGGTGCGTCCAGTCGCTGGGGAACCGACCGCCGCTGTCGTGGTCGTACGCCGACCGGACCGGCCAGGCCCACTCGACGATCCCGGTCGTCGTGTTGACGATGTAGACCCGGTCAGGTTGGGCGATCTCCGCCACGAGCAGCCGTGACTCGCCGACCCGGTCCACGTCGTGGATGGCGCCACCGCTCGCGGTACTGGTCCGCGAGTAGAGCCGCGTCACATCGCCCGTCGTGAGGTTCAGCCGCTCGACGACGCTCCGGACACACGATAACTCCGAGTGACACGCCGAGGCGTTCAGTTCGTAGGAGCCGACGTACATGACGGTCCTCTCGCCGGGCGGGTCGGGATCGACGTCGTGGTAGTACTTGTAGGTGTCATTGTAGTACAGCACGCTCCCGTTCGGCGCGTACGCGGCGATGCGACCGGACCCGAACGCGTCGGCCGTGACGACGGTCACGTCGTCCCGGGGCGGCGCGGTGCGTTCGGCTACCGGATCGCCACCGTCACTGGTGGTACCGAGCGACCCGTACGCGCTCCCGATCGGGATCGCCAGGACGGCCAGTACGAGGACGAAGCCCACCCTGACTACGGTTCTGCGATCCACCACGCTCGTGCATCTCCGTTCCACGACATGTAATTATTGTTATATTGATAATACATTCCGGTCGACAGAAATGGGTCCGAGAGCACACCGGTGTCGGGCGGCTGGCGAACTGTCCAGCGGCGGGAGGTGGGACGACAAGCAGGGTCTTCCCCGTCCGGGATCACGGGCCCAGCCATAGCAGTCCTCGGAGAATCCGACCGCGCCGTCCCGAGACGAACGAGAGACTGCGCGTCGTCGAGGACGACTACCGGTCTTCGGGACTCGCGGGACACGTGAGCTCCTCGTAGAGGATTTCGAAACGGTCGACCATGTGCGCCAGCGTGTACCGCTCGAAGGCCTCGGCCTGCGCCCGCTCGCCCAGCTCCGATGCGAGCTGTGAGTCCCGGCAGAGCCGTTCCACGGCGTCTCCGAGCGAGACCGGGTCTCTGGGTGGCACCATGAGGCCGGTCTCTCTGTCGGAGACGAGTTCGTCGCTTCCGGGGACGGTGGTGGCGACGATTGGGAGCCCGGCAGCCATCGCCTCCAGCAACGCCCCTGGGTGCCCTTCCCAGTGGGACGGGAACACGAACAGGTCCATCGTGCCGAGCAGTTCGGGGACGTCGTCGCGTGCGCCGGTGAAGTGGACCGTCGACCCGACGCCGAGATCGTCCGCGAGCGCCTCGAGCGCGTCCCGTTCGGGGCCGTACCCGACGACTACCAGGTGGGCGTCGGGAACGGCATCGCTCACCCGTGCCCACGCACGGAGGAGGTCGAAGTGTCCCTTCCGCTCGACGAGTCGCCCGACAGTCCCCACGACGAGTGCGTCCGGAGGTACACCGAGGGCGGCACGGAGGCCGCCCCCCGACGCGTCCCTGTATTCGTCCAGCCGCCGCCCGTTCGGGATTACCCGGAGGTTCGACCACTCCACCCCCCGTTCGAGGTAGTGCTCCGCACCGGCCCTGGAGTTCGAGACGACGACGTCAGCGAACGGCAACGTGACTCGGTCCAGCACGTGGAGAAGCGTCCTCGTGGAGTTGTGGAACCCGCGCTCGCCGTTGACGACGACGGTCCCCGGCGAGACGAGGCCGGCGAGGCGACAGATGATGTTCTCGTAGAAGAGAAACGAGTGGACGATGTCTGGTCGGTCGAGGCGGACGGCCCGCACAAACTGGAGGGGTGCCGCGATGTACATACGTGGGTCGACCGCCCCCGTAATCTCGTGCGGGTCGTCCCCGCGTGTGGCTTCGACCCCGAGCGTTCGGTAGGTGACAGCGTCGTCGAGTCGGCTGGCGAGCGGGCAGACGTCGAAGACAGTCCAGACAACGACCTCGAACTGCTGGCCAGCGAGTCCGTTCGCGAGATCGACGATGGTCCGCTCGGCACCGCCGAACGAGAGGGACATGACGAGGATCCAGATGGTCCTCGGTTCGCTCTCTTCGGCCACCCCGCGGGAGAGCTTGCTGTGGTCGGGGGTACTGTCGCCCGTCGCCGACATGGAGACTCTGAATAGTCCGTTTTTCCGAGCGTTACATGATTATATATTGGCTAACGCGGCGTTCACCGATATCCGGACGACGGGGGACATCCCATCGGCCCACGGACCCGTGGGTACCCAGCGTATACTATTGCCCTCGGTACGTGATTGGCTCGCCAAGACGACGGAGCGTGCGATGAATAGGATTCTGATACTCAACAGTGCAGACGTGATACGCAAGACGACGGACGCACTGGCCAGCGGGCTCTCCGCCCGAGGGTACGAGGTCAGCGTCATGACAGCGGAGCACCCGAAGACGACCGGCTACTTCGATTCGGACGAGAACGTCGAGTTGCTCCACTACCGGTCGAACTTCATCCCCAAGATTCGGTACTCCGTCCCCGGCCTCGACTTCTTCGAGACGATGCGTCGGGAAGCCAAGCGTGCGGATGCCGTCGTCGTCACGTCGGCAGTCTACCTCCCCTCGCTCGTCGGGACGCTCGTCTCGAACTGGTACGAGACACCGACGGTGATCACTATCGACGCGCTGCCCGGAATCAACTGGACGTACGGGAACCGGCTGATCGACCTGTTCGGCAAAGCGTTCGTCCTGACCCTCTCACGTGTAGCGTTCCACCAGGCGGACAGGGTCGTCGGGTTGACCAGGAGTCTCGAGGAGCACCTGCCGAAACTGGTCGACGAGTCGAAGGTGCGCATCATCCCGAACGGCATCGACACCGACCACTTCCGCCCGTCGGACGAACGGGCGGACGGATGTGGAGAGCGAGTCGAACTGCTGTTCGTCGGTCGGTTGAGTCCCGTCAAAGGCGTCGAGCATCTCCTCTCGGCACTCGGTGCGTTACAGCCTGAGGACCGTGAGTTCCACCTGACGCTCGTCGGCGACGGCGAAGAGATGGACGCGTACGTCGAGGAGGCCGAGCGTCTCGGGCTCGGCGACTCCGTCACGTGGACTGGGTGGGTCGACGACGTCAGACCGTACTACGACCTGGCGGACGTGTTGATCCTGCCGTCCATCGCCGAAGGACAGCCGTCGGTACTTCTGGAGGCACAGGCCTGTGGCGTGCCCGTCGTCGCGACGGAAGTAGGGGGCGTCCCCAATCTCGTCGGTGCGGGGGTGGTCGTCCCGCCAAGAGATCCCGACGCGATCCGGGACGCGGTGGTGGAACTCGTTCGGGAGCCGCCGGAGAACCTCCGGTCACGTGCCAGGGCGTTCGTCCTGGAACACTACTCGAGCGAGGCGATGATCGAAGGTTACGAGGCGCTGTTCTCGGAGATATCTTCATGGCCGTCCCTGCAGGCACCCAGAGCCGAGGAAGGACCCGCCCGATGACCGACTGGTCACCCCTCGACGAACTGTTCGTACCACTCGTCCAGCATCATGAGGTCCCAGAGGCGATAGCCGGCGTCGACGGTACGGTCGGTGTGAGCCGAGAGCAACGCGGTCAGTCCGTCAGAGTCGAACGGGGGGCGGGTACCGAGCCGTTCGAGTCGGTCCCGCATCTCGTCCCGTAACTCCCCTCTGAACCACTCGTTCACCGGCACCCCGAACCCCTGCTTCGAACGGTCGAGGACGGCCTCCGGGAGATCGGGTTCGAAGGCTCGCTTGAGCAACCACTTGCCGTCCCGCCCGCGCCGCTTGAGGTCGGCCGGTATCGAACTCGTGAACTCCATCACGTCGTGGTCTAGGAACGGGGAGCGGACCTCGATCGAGTGGGCCATGCTCGCACGGTCGACCTTCGTGAGGAGGACGTCGGGGAGGTAGGTCTCGACGTCCACCTGCATGAGCCGGTCGAGGCGCGTCGGCCCGTCGGCCGCGTCGAAGGCTCGACGGAGGTGGGCGAGTTCGTCGCTCGGTTCGGGTCCCGTCCAGAACTCTTCGGACGGTTGCTCGTCTCGGATGACGAAGTTCGCGTACCGCTCGACGTCGTCACCGTTCACGCTCTCCAGGAACCGCCGTGCGTGTTTCACGAGAGTGGCGCGTCTCGCCGGCTCCGGAAGCGCATCGATGATCGGCGGGACCGCGGTACGGACCTCCGACGGCAGTCGGTTGGCGTAGCCCGCCAGCGCGTCGAGGTAGTACCGGTCGTAGCCGGCGAAGTTCTCGTCCCCCGCGTCACCGGTGAGGACGACCGTGACGTCGTCGGCGGCGGCCTGTGAGACGTAGTAGGTCGGCAGGGCCGAGGGGTCGCCGAACGGCATCTCGTAGTGGGAGACGAGGTCGGCCAGCACGGCCGTTGAGTCGGGCGTCACGGTGTACTCCGTGTGGTCGGTCCCGTACTGCTCTGCCACTGTCCGGGCAAACTCGAGTTCGGTGAACGCGTCCTCGTCGAACCCGATCGAGTACGTCTTGACCGGTGTCTCTGAGACCGCGTCCATCAGCGCCGTCACGATCGAGGAATCGATTCCGCCCGAGAGAAAGACGCCGACCGGGACGTCACTCCGCATCCGGAGCCGGGTCGCTTCGAGTAGCTTCGCCCGGAGCCGTGTCGCCAGCTTCGTGGCGTCGGGGCGGAACTGTCGCTCGAACGAGAGCGACCAGTAGGGCCGTCTCGTCACCTCCCCGTCGGACACGAGCATGTACTCACCGGGGTTCAGCTGGGAGATGCCGTCGAAGCCCGTCCTCGGTCTCGGCACGTACTGGTACGTCAGGTACGAGCGGATGGCAGCGAGGTCGGGGACGGCCTCGACGGCATCGTCGGTCAGGATGGCACTGATCGTCGACCCGAACCGGAACGCATCGTCGGTGTGGTGGTAGAACAGCGGTTTCTGGCCGACCCTGTCACGGGCGAGGAACAGCCGCTCTCTCGACTCGTCCCAGATGGCGAACGCGAACATACCACGCAGAAGCCGGAGACACTCGACGCCGTACTCCTCGTAGAGGTGCAACAGGACCTCTGTGTCGGTCTCCGACCGGAACGTGTAGTGCGAGACCCGATCGCGCAACTCCCGGTAGTTGTAGATCTCGCCGTTGAACACGATGCGGACCGTCCCGTCTCGGTTCTTCATCGGTTGCCGCCCCGCGTCGCTCAGGTCGAGGATACTGAGCCGACGGTGGGCGAGGAGCACCCTCCCCGACTCGTAGATACCGCTCGCGTCCGGTCCTCGGTGGCCCATGACCGAGTTCATCCGCTCGCCGACGTCAGGAGGCGACGACTCGAAGGAGAGTATCCCACCGATTCCGCACATGTTAGTCACCAGAAAACTGGCTGGAGGGTACTTAGTTAGTCAGCCAGAACACGACTCGGGATACTTATACTCCCGTGGACGGAGCGGGCTGAGGCGCGGCCGGGAACCGCGGAGGGTCAGGTGTGGCGACTGTCGAGTCAGCGGGGACGAACCGTTCAGTCGAGACCCGACCACCGAGGGTAGTGTCTCCCCGTGTCCGTTCGCTGGCTACCGGCCAGCGATGAGCGCCTCGTAGTTGTCTATCGCCGACTCGGGAGCGAAGTCGTCGGCCCGAGAACGGAGTCTGGACGCCTGCGGCGGGTTCGACAGGGTCTCTTCGACTGCTGTAGCGAGGGCTTCCGGGTCACCCACCGGAACGAGCTGGCCGAGCGCCCCGTCCTCGAGAATCTCACGCGGTCCGCTGGGGCAGTCGGTGGCGACCACCGGTGTCCCGCAGGCCAGCGCCTCGATGAGCACCGTCGGGAGCCCCTCGCGGATGGAGGAGAGCGCGAAGAGGTCCGCGTTGCCGAGGTACGCGTACACGTTCTCGACGTAGCCTGGCAGATCGACGACGTCCTCGAGCCCGAGACGGGCGACCAGGTCCCGGAGATCCTCGAGCGCGGGGCCCTTCCCGACGATCACCAACCGCACGTCGTCGCGGCGGTCGTGCAGACGGTCCATCGCGCGCACCAGGGTCGGGAAGTCCTTCTGTCTCGCCATCCGCCCGACCCCGAGGACTACGGAGCGGTCCTCGGCTTCGAACCACGGGTGGTCGACGGGGGTGGCAGCCTCGACGCGGATCGCTTCGACGTCGATGGGGTTGTGGAAGACGGAGACGTCCGACGCGTGACTCCGGGTGCCGGCGACGACGCTCTCGGCGACCCCCTCGGAGACGGCGACGACTTGGTCTGCACGCGAATAGAGGTGACGAGCGAGGAACTGCGTCAGCCGCACCTTCGGGCCGTGGGGCATCCCGAACGTATCGTGCTCCGCGAGGACGATTCTGGTGCCGCCCGCGTCACCGAGCGTCGACAGGAGCGTCACGACGTTGACGAATGTCATGGTGGAGACGAAGACGTTCGGACGGACCCGTCGAACGTACGACCGGACCGACGGGAGTCCCGCCAGTAGGCCGACACCGGGCACTATCGGGATGTCGAGGTCGACGACCTCCACGCGCTCGTCGACCTCGGAGCGGAGGTCGCCACCCGGGTAGGCGACCAGGAGATCGATATCGTATCCCCGTTCCGCGAGCCCGCCGGTGATGGTGAGTGTGACTCGCTGGGCGCCCCCCATCGAGAGACTCGGAAGGAAGAACGAGGCGTCCGGTGCGCGGCTCATCGTCGTTCCGATGTGTGCCAGAGATATTGAATGTACTCCTGAGACACACGAACGGGCTCTCGCCCGAGCGTCCCCGTCGGGGAAAGTTTCATTGCATCTTCACGCTCCCATCTCGCAGGGTAGAGAATGCAACCACCGAAGCACCTGTCGAGGATAGTCGAGCAGATACGGAACGACGGCTTCGAGGGCGTGAGCGACGTTCTCTACGAGCTCTACGCCGGATTCCTCTGGAGCAAGGTCAGCCGTCGTGTCGGGGGACGACATCCGTTCGACCACGACTGGGACCTGCTCGTCGTCCTCGACGCCTGCCGCGCGGACGTGCTGCGGGAGGTCGCTGGTGAGTACCCGTTCGTCGGCGACCTCGGCGAGACCCGCTCGGTCGGCTCGACGTCCGAGGAGTGGCTGCTGAAGACGTTCAGCCCCCAGTACCGGGAAGAGATGCGGCGAACGACGTACGTCACGGGGAACCCGTTCAGCGACTCGATGCTCGAAGCGGACGAGTTCGCCGCCCTCGACGAGGTCTGGCGGTACGCCTGGGACGAGGAACTGGGTACGATTCCGGCCGAGCCGATAACCGCACAGGCCGTGGCCCGGGGGCGAGCCGACGACGCCGACCGCATGATCGTCCACTATATGCAACCACATTTTCCTTCCGTGCTGGACCCGGGGTTCGGTTCGGCTATCGACCTCGACACCGTGGGCGAACGATGGGAGTCCGTCTGGGATCAGCTGCGCAAGGGCCGTGTTTCACGGGAGGATGTCTGGACGGCCTACCGGCGGAACCTCGAATACGTCCTAGAGCACGTCGCGGTGCTACTGTCGAACGTCGAGGCCGAGACGGCCGTCGTCACTGCCGACCACGGCAACTCGTTCGGTTCGTGGGGAGTGTACGGCCACCCGCCGGCGGCGATTCCCGCGGTACGGACGGTTCCCTGGTGTGTGACGACGGCCGAAGACACGGGGACGTACGACCTGGCCGGCGACCTCGACTCGCGAGGCGTCGGTGAGGGACCCAGGGGACCTGGTCAGAGCCCCCTCGAGGCCGACGTCGAGGACAAACTACGCGACCTCGGCTATCTGTAGCGGCGTCTCCTCCAGCCGTCGCGTGGTGATGTCTGGCTGTACCCGACTGGCTCCTGAGAGGGTATTCCTGGCACCGTGGCTGGTGCTCGGTACACCACTGGCAACGACGCCTACACTGTTCCACCGGCGTCACCGTCGTCCGAGACCCTCCGACGAGGCAGTTCACTCGAACCCGAACACGACGAGCCTCTTTCTGTCCGGTGACTGCGTGAACATCATCCGGACATCGCCGTTCGAACGGACGTATCGGTAGAACGGCGTCCCCTGCAGTCGGCGATTCTGTCGCAGGTCGACGACGAACGCGACCTCACCCGATTCGATTCGTTCCCGGTAGGAACTGTACCTCGCCGCGTTCCCCTGCGGGTCTTTCGGGGTAAACGCGACGATCTCGATGTCGTCCTGCAGGTAGTAATCCAGGGTGGTGCCGTGATAGCTGATTACGACTATAGTCTCGTCCTCGTGTTGTGCCTGATACTCCTCTATGAACCGGGCGACTTCGTCGTACCCGGTATCGGTGTTGATGGGGCTCACGGCGGAGTTGGCGACCGGCGATGGGGGGACGATCAGCAACAGTGCGACCACCGACAGCATCACTACTCGGTCGATATCTGGTCTCGATATCGACCAGGAGTTCAGGTCCCTCAGGCGGCTGGACATGTCTGCCGCGTAGTAGATGCCCGTCACGGCCAAGACGGGGACCAGCGGGAGGATGTACCGGGGGAACTTGACCGTGAGTAGACTGACGAACAGCAGCGGTAGGACGACCACCCACGCCAGAAAGGCTCGGTCCCGCTGTCCGTCGTTTCGCAGCCCCAGCACTCCACCGCCGAGGGTCACGATGAGGGAGAGGAGATAGAACAGTCCTACTTCGGTCGTGAGCCAGTACACGTACGTCCAGATGGGTGGCTCTCGATAGACGGTCGAACCCACCTCGATAGCGTGCCCCCCGCCGACGTGCTTTAGATTGTGACCGAGCGTCGCGCCGACAACGTACGCGACGTTTCCGACGATCGGGATATTGAACACCAGTTGGACGAACGCCCCGACCGACTCGGGAAGGCCGAGGAACTGCTTGATCAGTTCCCCAAAGTCCCGCTCGACCGGTGGGTGAGCAACAACGTAGTACGGCAGATAGACGACGGCGACGAAGGCTACCGCACTCCCGACGAAGTACTTGGCCTGTCTAAAGCGTTGTTGCCCACCGAAATCCTGCCAGAGGAACCAGAGAACACCGAGGACGATCGGGAGTGCGTATATGAAGCCGTACGCCTTGGACGTCAGGACCCCTCCGATTGCGAGGCCGGTCCAGACGACCCATCTCGTTTCGCCGGTCCGGCCGAAACAGAGGAGCGCGTAGATGCCACCGACGAAGAAGAACGTTAGCGGCACGTCCAGAATGGCCAGTACCGATCTGGTGGCGAAGAAGTACGTCGCCCCAAGTAGAGCCCCTGCCAGCAGTCCCACCAGTCGGTCGGCGAGCAGTACACCCAGCCGGTAGGTGACGTGGACCGTCGCGAGACCGAACAGCACGACCGGAAGTCTGGCTCCGAAGGTCCCCTCCCCAAAGACGAGTTGCCCGACCCCGATGAAATATTTCGCCGTGGGTGCGATCATGTGGGTCGGGTTCACGTACGGGTCGCCCGTGACCGCCGAGTACCCGTACTGAGCGTAGAGAACCTCTCCCACATTCATCGCTCCGCGGAGATTCAGGAGATACCAGGAACAGAGAACGATCAGGAGTACGACCTCGCCGAGATGGGGGAACGCTCCGAGTGTTCGCCTGACCCGTCCCTTCATGGATTGACAGGTGTCAATCCGAGTCATATTAAGTATGCTCTGCAAAATCGGGCGCCTCGGACGGAGATGGCGCAGCTAGTGACCGCTCAGATCACGGTCGGCGGGGTCTCTGTAGCCGGTGGGAGACATCGTCCCCGACCGGTCAGGTTCCGTCGAACACGGTCTGCCACGTATTGCCGTCCCACATCTTCACCCGGTACGTGCCGAACGACCCTCCGTCATGCCAGCCGACGTCGGTGGGCCGTACCCACGATGACCCGTCGTAGTACTTCAGAACGGCCGACGAGGAACTGTCGGTGCTAGTCTCGAACGCCCCGAGGTCTGGCGCCGAGCCGTTGTACGGGATACTGACGTCCGTCCCTGCGTCGATGTACGGACTCCCGTCGGGGAGGCGAAGGAAATCCGGACTCGAGACGTCGACGCTGCGGAAATCGACGGGGTCGGCGTTGAAGTTCCCGCTCTCGGACGAGTTCCAGTTGCAGGTGACGACCTCTGCCTCCGAACCGATCTTGAGGTCCCATCCACCGCCACCCTTCCCGAGGGTGTTCACGATTCGGTGGACACCCCCCGAGCTGAGGTAGAGATTCTGACTCCCGTTGTTGTAGGCGGTGCAGTTGATTACCTCTACGCCGATGTCGATGCCGGGGTTGCCGATGCCACGAGTCTCGTTTTCGAACGCGACACACTGCTCCAGACGGTGCCCACCGGTCGATTTGTCGAGGTCGCCCATCTTGAACCCGTTACCATCGCCGACGATCGACCCGCTGAGGTCACGCCCGTTCCGATAGCAGACGACCCGACGGAGGAGCGCCGGTTGATCCGGATTACTTCCGCCGTCCGACGAGCCCTTGAGGTCGATCCCATCGTCGGAGTTGTGGTGGATGAGACAGTCCTCTATCACCGTGTTGGCGATGTTGTCGGCGGCCCGGATTCCGTCGCTATTCCCGCCGGAGACGCCGTCGTACACCTCGCACCCTCGGACGGTGAAGCGGTCTACTCCGAGGGCACACGAGATACCGGCGCCGAAACTGTCGCCAGCTCCGTGACCGTGAATCTCACAGTCCTCGACCACGACGTTCACACACGACGACCCGTGGGCGCGGACGTTGTGGGTATCGGCGTGCATCACCTCGAACCCACGGAAGGTGGTGTACTGTGAGTTGCTGAGGTCGACCCCTTGGCCGGAGTTCTGTGTGAAGTCGAGCGTCGGGACCTCGTCCTGGTAGGCTTCGACGACGATCCGGTTCGACTCCTGCCCGGGAAGGCCCTGCAGTCTGACCGCCGTCGAGGAGGGATAGGTTCCCCCCCTGACCTTCACGACGTCGCCTGCCTGGAGGTCGACGCTCCCGTTACTGGTGTCGATGGGGCCGAAGTCAGCCCAGGGATCGCTCAGCGACGAACCGCTGTTCACGTTGTCGCCGTTCGCGGCATCGATGTAGTACGTGGTCATGTATCTCAGGACGTATCTACCCAGAGATCACCCTCTGAGGGGCTGGACGGCGCACTCGACTGTACGTCGATACGCGAGACGTCGTCCGAGACGACCTCACGACCGCTCGCCAGCTGTCCGATGTACTGCCAGTTGTTTCCATCGCCCACGAACACCGCGCCAGTGTCCGTGGCCAGGAACTTCGCCCCGCTCTTTGGTTCGTAGTTCCCCCGCTTCGTCGCTTGGTCTCGTATCTCAACGTCCGTGTCGAGCCTGGTGAAGTTATCATTCAGGGGGAGGTGCCAGTCGGTGGAACCCTTCTCTGGTGTCGCGTATCTGTGGTCGGTCATGGTCGTTCTATGTCGGTGTTGAGGTCGTGAGTCGGTCCTTCCGGCCGGTGGTGACGGGGCCCGAACGCTGTCGGTCGACGAGTGGTCGTGGCGCCCTGTTGGGGGAGTGGACTGTCGTCAGACGATTTCATAGTTGTCGTAGACCGCTCTCTGGGTCGTCGGGTTCTTGTACGACTCGTTGTACATGAACCCGATTCCGCCGGACGTCCACGTCGTGTCGGCCGTCGGGTTCTGGTCTTCGACGAACACCGACCCGTCAGAGTTGTAGATAGTGTACGGCATCGTGCCGTCGGAGTTCCACGTCACTTCGAGGGTGTACACCTGCCCGGTCGAGACCTCCGTTTCGATCGCCGAGAGGGAACTCAAGCTGTCGATGTTGTGCTGGTGTCGGGTTTCTGTCACTCTTTCCATCTCGACACCCGGCGAAGCACCGGCGTCGATTCTGATCCTGTACCCCTGCTCCGGGTTCGACACGCTCCCGGTGTTCTGGACGCCCCACAGCACCCCCCCGTAGGTGTTGGCGGTGTCGATTCGCACGTCACACCTGAACGTGTCGCCGACACTCGGATAGACGGGAAGCCCACTCACGCTCGCTATCGTCCGATAGTTGTCGTCACGGTTGTCGCCGTTCGTCCGCTCTCGCATCAGCGACCTGCTTCCGTCGATTGTCAGACTGGAATCGGACGTGAGCTCGAACAGGGTCAGGTCCTCACCGCCGAACGCCGACAGGTCGTTCGTCTCCGCATCGAACACCGTCCCCGTCGACGTCGTTACGTCGTCGCCACTGGAACCGCCACTGTCTGGCCCAGTCCCCGCGATTGTGAGCCAGCCGGAGGAGGTCCACACGTTCAGCCCAGCGTTTCCGGTATCGATCCAGACGTCTTTGACGCTCGGGGACTGTGGCTCTGTGTCCTGTACGAGGAGGTCCCCGTCGGACCGGTTGATGTTCCCGAAGAACTCCCACTGCGACCCGTCCCCGACGTACACGCGTCCCGTGTCGGTTGCCAGGAATTTCGCTCCAGATTTCGGAGTGTACGAACCCTTGTTCGCGTCCGAATCCCGTATCTCGACGTCACTGTCGATGAGCTTGAAATTCTCGTTGAGCGGGATGTGCCAATCGGTCGATCCTTTCTTCGGCGTGTTGTACTGGTGGTTCTCTGTCATGGTTCGTTCTGAATCTGGTGTTCGTGTGCGTCAGTTCGCGTGCCGGTCCTCGCGCCGCCCACCCTCCGTGGGTGTCCGCGGTCGCCATCCGTGGGGAGCCGCGGAGTTCCCGTGCTGTCGGGTTCGGGGCGTGCTCGGTCGCTCACGCGGTCGGTCGCGCTCACTCGGTCCCTCCGAAGCCGTAGAACCCGTAATCTTGATCGCCGTAGTCGTCGTCCACTATCGGCGTCGCTGTCGCCGTCGGGGTCGGCGTGGCAGTGGCGGTTGGCGTCGGCGTGGCCGTCGCGGTCTCCTGCGTTCCGTCAGTAACGGTGAGCGTGTACGATCCCGTCCCGCCGTTGAGGTCGACGAGTGCGACGAAGTACGTCCCTGTCGTGGAGACGAGTTCGGTCACCCGTGCCGTGTCCCCACCGACATACACCTGGTCGCGGAACCCGTCCGGACCATACAGTGAGAGCGCGGCCACACCGTCACCGGTATCTCGGGTGACTTCGACCGTCAGGTCGGTCTCGCTGTCGACGTCGAATCCGAACCAGTCCACGTCACCGCTGGTCAGTTCACCCGTGGCCTCCGTGTTGAGGGAGACCAGCGTCGCGTCCGGGCGGCTGTCGTTCGTCTCTGTCTCGGTGGCGGTCGCCAGACTGGTGACCGCGGCGTCCAGGACCGCGAGTTTGGATTCGTCCGTGACCACCGGCGGACCACCGTACCCGTACGCGCTCTCGAGGTCGTCTGCCTCTGTCGTCGCGTTTGACTGCTGGCCGGGTCGGGAACCAGCCACGTATCCACCTGACCCAACCGCCGCGACCGCAGTGAGTTTGAGCCAGAATCGACGGGTTGCGTACCGTTCATCTCCGTGGTTCGTGTCGCTTCTCTCGGAGGGCGGTTCACCCTCGTGTTCTGTGCGTTCGTTCGTGTGCCTCGACATCCGTCTATGAAATTTCTCGATATGTAGATATACTCTATTATAGTTTCATAGATATATTAAATATATTTATTATTGAGGTTTGACGAGGGGTCGTGAGTAACCATTCGGCGGAAGGCGTACTAAATGGGAATTTCGAGTCCGCAATTGAGTCGAGTGACACATTGAACGCCGGTGAGCGATCCCCGAGCGCTGACAGAACTGGCGGTGGACTACTACTGGTGACCAGTGTCTCACTGTCTCGAAGGGGTCGCGTAGCAGGGACCGGCCGTCGGGTACCGCGCCCCAGAGCGCGGCCGCCAGTCTCGCCTACGACTCCGTGGCGGCGACGTCGATCCAGATGTGCGTCGATCTATCGGCGTTGTCCAGCGTCGGTTCGGGTGGTGGAGCACCGCGATAGAGCAGGTACACGACCCGGAGGTCCTCGCCGGTCACGGATGGCCGGATCTCGTGCGCTTGACGCCACTCCTGTCCGTGTTCGAGCTGGACGTCCTCGAACCGACGCAGTTCCTCGCGCTCCAGCACCTCGAGCGGCTCGTCGCCGGGTGGAGTCCCGTCTCCGGGGCCAACACTCGTCCGCTGGAGCACCACTACGACGTTATACGTCACCGCTCGGTGCTCGCGGTTGGTGATTCCCACCACGAGCGGTTTCGATTCGCCGCGCACGAAGGATGTCGGGTAATCGGCAGTGACGTAGTCGTCGTCACTGGTCTCGGTCAGGAGGTAGAACTCCGAGAACTGTTCACCATGACGGGGGGTAGCCGCGAGGTACGACACCGAGACCACCGAGACGACGACGCCAGCGGCGATGACGACGACGAGCACGGTGTCGAGCGTTCCACCCTGTGAGACCCGTGTCCGTGCCGCTGTCAGCCACTGGTCTCCCCGGACCTGGAACCGCCGGTCCGGTCCGAGTTGCTGTCGGCGATACCACGCCACCACGGCAGCCGTGCAGGTGAGTAGCGCCAGTCCGACGAACACGGGAACCGGACGGACACCCCAGAGCGTGTAGTTCAGGACGAGTGCCAGCAGGGGACTCGTCACCAGACTCAGACCGACCGACAGTACGAGCCGTTCGAGGCCGCCGGACTCCCCCACGACGTCGTCGAACGCGTCGTGTGCGGGATAGAGCGCCGCGACGAGAGCGTACCCCGGCCAGAGGACGACGAGCGGCAGGGCGAGTATCGGACGGACAGCGACGAGCGACGGGAGGACCACCGCGACCGCACCGACGCAGGCGAGCAGGACGACGACTCCGAGGTCCCCGTAGCTCCAGACGAGCGAGCGGATCCGCGACCCATCACCGGTGGTCGATCTCCGCAGACCGTCTCCCGGAACCGTGGAATCCTCGTCCATCTGTCCTCTCACCTCTCGGGCACGAGTACATAAATCGGTTCGCCTCGGCCATCTCCGGAGGCGAACCGGCGTCAGCGCTCCCGGCCCACGAGCTCCCCGAGAGCACGACTCACATCACGTCTCTGACGGTGAACTCGCGACTACCGCGTCGCGTATCGCGGACTGGGCGACCTCGTGGTCGACCGGCCGTAGCCCGAACGCGGCGCGTTCGTAACTGTCGACGAGTCGACGGAGTGCCGCGACCCGTTCCTCGGCGAGGTCCGTCCCCTCACAGGCCACGAGGAACTGCCTCGGGGTACCACTGACCTCGGGGAGGAGGCGCTCCGTCAGTTCGCTCCGGGCCTGGAAGTACGCGGCCACGACGGCCTCGTCCGTCTCACCCGCACGAAGCCGTTCGTGGGCCTCGGCGAACGATGGGGCCGGCTGCCGAGGGCCTTCGGTCTCACTCACCGCGGGAGGCGAAGGGATACCTGCTGAACCGCCACCACCCCCCTCGTCCCCCTCGACGGACTCGGCGTCGTCAGTCTCGAGACTCGACACTCGTTGTCCTTCTGGCGACGGCTGCCTGCCAGAGCGACGCCGATACTCGTACAGTACCAGTCCAGCGAACGCCACGAGCGAGAGTGCGACGACCAGTCGACCGACGAACGTCGACGGGACCGAGACCCCGAAGAAGGGGTTCATGCTACCGATCCCGGTGTCGATGTCGAGCAAGTCGGAGACACTGGCGATGTCTCGACTCTCCGGCAGCGAGACGGTCGTCGAGGCTCGGTCGCCCACGAGGTTCGTGGCGGTCCCGTCGTAGACGGCCGTGACGTTCAGCGTCCTCGCCTGGCGTTCGACCAGACCACTTCGAGGTTCGAGCGTCACGTCGTACGCACCGGAGCCGTTCGTCCGGACACTCTCCACCCCCGTGCCGTTGACGAGGATTCGGACTGTCTGTCCCCCGACGGCTCGACCCTCGCTGGTCTGGAGTCGCCCGTCGACGACGAGGTTCCCCGAGTCGAACCCTGCCGAGGTGGTGAGGTCGGTCCCGGTCTCTTCGACCGTGACCGTCCGGACGGTCTCGACAGCCCCAACAGCCGCCCTCTCGGTCGAGACGTTTATCGAGAGGCTCTGGGTGCCAGCCGGTACTCTCGCGGGGAGCGGATCGGAGACGGCGAAGGAACCGTTTTCTGCCGTCCGCACTCGCCCGAGTTCGGTGTCTCCGACGGTGACGGTCACCGGGAGTCCCCCGACGGTGACATTGTCGACGGCGACACGGCCCGAGACCCGGACAGGCTCTCCGAAACTGACGTTCGACGACACCGGGTCGACGGACATCTGGGGTCTCACCTGCTCGACGACGACCGTGACGTTGGTCGTCGACCCGAGGTACGGGGAGGCCTCGCGTGGTCGGTACCGGACCGAGACGACCTGTCTGCCAACGTCGACCAGTACGGGTCTGATCGACACGTCGAACGTGCCGTTCCGGGTCGTCCGCACCGTCAGCGTTTCGTTCCCGAGGCGGACCCTCACGGTCGCGTTCGAGACCGACGTCCCGTTCGAGGTGGCGAGCTGGCCACTGAGGTTCAGGGGATTCACGAACGAGGCCGACTCCGACGTCACACTCGCCTGCAGTAGCGTCGGGTCGAACTCGCTCCGAATAACCGCAGTACGCTCCTCGGAGACACGGTCGGTTACGTTTCCGATGCGCCGGATCGACGGTGACAGGTCGGTGTCTGTCACCCGACCGACGGCCTGGTACACCTCGGCGAGGTCGCCCCCCTCGCGGACGACTCTCTCGGCTGTCGAGTTGAGTTCGCGCGCGAGGCGGTCGGCGCGTTCGTCTTCGCCCTCGGCTCTCGCCTCGCGATACTCGTCGAGCGTCCGCTGGTAGTCGGAGACCGCGTCGACGAACTCGTCCTGCTCCTCGGCGGTCCGGTCGAGCGTCTCCGCGACTCGGTCGTCCGAGCGGTCACGGGTCACATCAGTGATCTCGACGTACCGCTCGAGGGTGGAGTCGTACTCGTCCCCGAAGAGTTCCCGTGCCGCCTCGTACTCCCCCTCCTCGAGACGGACCGTCCCGAGATCTATCCGGGAGAGAGCCTGCGCGAGTGCCCAAGCCCGCAGAGCTGGCAACTCCGAGTCCCCTCGATAGACCGCTGGGTCTTCGTGCTGGAGGTTCGACCTGTTCGCACCCTCCGCTCCCTCGGGCGTGGGAGTAGGTGTCTCTTGCTCCTGAACCAGCGAGTCTTCGGCACTGGAGTGTCGAGCGGTCGGATCACCAGAATCGGCCGTGACCTCCAAACCGGACGGTGTCGACGGGTCCAACACGGTCCCCTCGACCGTCGACAAGGCGTCACCACTCGGTGTCGCCATTGCCACCGGGACCGCGACTGCGGCTACCACGGGGACGAGTGTTACGAGAACGACGAGGAGCAGTCCTAGTCGCTCTCGTTCTGATGATCGCACGGTACGAAAAGGTCCGCCGACGATAATAACGTCTTCCCCGACAGGAGGCGAGGATCTCGCAGCAGCCCCTCTATGCCCCGTTGCGTGCGGATGCGCCTCCCGAAACCGGGCCGGACCCAGCCTCGGTCGACTGCCCCGTCTGGTGGGGTCGCTGTACTGTCTGTTCGACCAATATATTGAACTACACAGAAAACGACCGTATTGCCGATGTGGACGATGCCGCGGGGGTGGGCAGTCGTCGCGGGAGGAGTCCTCGCGGTAGCGCTCGGCGTGGCGCTGGGGCGACCCGTGCTCCTCCTCGGCGCGGCTGGCGCCTGGTCGTGGGTGTTCGCTCGACGTATGGCCTTCGCCCGAACGGCCGCTGATGTCGCCACACGACTGAGCGTCAGCAGCACCGTAGTCAGCGAGGCTCCGCGGGCGACGGTCGAGACGGCACTGGAGACGAAGGTTGACCTGGAGCCTCCGAGCAGGATGCGGGTCGACGTCATCCAGACGCTGCCCGCGAAGGTGGTCGCGGAGAGTGGCGTCTTCGCAGCCACGCTCGTGCCCGGGGAGACGTCGACGACCGAACGACTCCCGATTCGGTTCCCGACGGGTGGCGTCGAACGGTTCGACCTCCCCGTCGCTATCGTCTCCGACGAACGAGCTGTCTGGACGGCCTTCCACGTCGGTGACGAGTACACTGTCGACGTCTCTCCGCGTAGGCCGGAGGCCATGTTCGACGTATCGACCCCCCCGTTCAGGACGCCCCTCACGACCGACCCTTCCTCGCTCCGTCGGTACACCCCGATTGACCCGGCGAACCGGATCGACTGGAAGGTGACGAGCCGACTCCGCGAGGCGCACGTCAAGGAGTACGAGTCCGAGGGGTTCGGCCACACGGTGCTGTTAATCGAACACGGGAGGGCGACGGCTCGGGGCGTCCCACCGGCCGGCGTCACGCTCCTCCGACACCTGCAGGACGCCGGGCTGGGGCTCGTCGAAGCGCTCTCCGAGACCACGCAGGGAGTCGGTCTGGTCGCGATCGACGACGAGGGTCCGACGACCGTCATCGAGCCGCGCGCCTCGAGGCGGAACTACGCGGACGTGCGCCGGGCCCTGAGTTCACTCGAGCCGAGCGGTGATGGCAGCCCCGAGACGAACGGCCCTGTTCCGGACCTCGACGCCATCGGCCGCGCCAGGTCGTCGCTTGAGGGCGAGGCCTCACAGTTCGCATCCCTGATTCGGCCGTTCTTCGCGGACGGAATCGCCCACGGCGAGCGGCTGGCGGCACACCCCCTGTTGCGCGCGGTCCAGACCCACGCGACGACCAGCACCGGACGGACTCGATACGTACTACTCACCGCGGGGGTCGACCGGGGTGTCATCCGAGCGGCCGTCGAGCAGCTCCAGCGGAGCGGCGCTCCCGTCTTCGTCCTGCTCCCGCCGGACGCCGCCTTCGATAGTGTCGAGACGGACGTCCACGTTGCCGTGCGAGAGGGGTCGACAGCTGTCGTCGACCAAGCGACCGTACGCGCTCGGCGCGAGGCAGCACGACAGTTCCGACAGTCACTCGGCGCGATGAACCGCGTCACAGCGGTGACGGTCGCCCCGACAGATGTCGAGTCTGCGACGGTCCAGTCTATCGAAACCCACGGGGTGGGAGACCGATGAGTGTGCCGTCGCCCGACCAGCGTTCGAGCGGCTGGCCCCCGACTCCACGACTCACGGTTCTCGAACTGGCCGGAGCAGGCGTCTTTTCTCTGACACTTGCTGTCACGGTCGATCAGGTGTGGCTCGCCGCGGGTGTCGGTGTCCTCCTCCTCACGGAACTCTACGGCGGAGAGTTCGGGTTCCTGTTCGGCAGCGTCGTCCTCGGCGCCGCCGGCGTGGCCGACCGGCCGTGGGTGCTCCTTCTGACCGCGGTCGGTCTCCTGAGCATCCTCGTCGAGCCTGCAGTCCTGTTCGACGAACCGCGGGTATCACTCCCGGCGTTCGTGGGCGGGTTCCTCGCTATCGCCTCGACTGGGGTCGTCTGGACCGTCCTCCCTTGGAACTCGTCTCCAACGCTGTCGATCGCAACCGTCGTCGGATACGTTGCCCTCGTCGGTGCCATCCTCGTGGCGATCGGTCGATGGTACGAGATTCGCGTCCTCCCGGCTCGTACGACCTTCGGGACAGGTGATGGCTGGCGGTTCCGTGGTCCGATTCCCGATTCGGAAGAGCGCGCTGTGGACGCGCTCTCGTCGTCCCCCACGGCGGCTCATGTCGACGACACGTCCGGGGGTGAAGGCCGGTGAGTTCGAACCGGATCGGCGACGAGCGACAGGACGAAGATGAACAGGCGGGCGCCGAAGAGACCGAGGCCGGAGACACGGCCGTCGGAGAGACTGGGGGCAACGAGAGCAGCGCCCCGGACGGGGCGACGTCCCTCGATAGGCGCGTCGGTACCGTGGCCGTCGCGGGAGACGGCGACAGCGCGGCGTGGCTTTCGGCGAGCGAGCTTCGAGCCGGTGTCTCCCAGACCACGGCCTCGATGGCCACGCATCGTCGACGAATCGTCCTCGGCTTCGTCTCGTTCGGTGTCCTCGCGCTCGTCGTGGGGCTCATCTTCCCAGGGGTCAGGGTGGTGATGCTCGCACTCGGCGGGATCGGGCTATCTGGGGCGCTGCTCACGACGACACTCGTCCCCGGGTCACCGGTTCCGACCGGCGTCGGCAGCGCGACGTACAGCGCCCTCGCCGACTCGGGTGGGGCACTGGTCGCGGAACTCGGACTGTCTGATCTGCGGGTATACGTCCGGACCGAGCGTGGGAGCAGCGCGGTTCGTCTGTTCGTTCCACAGACGACCGACTACGTGGTCCCCAGCGACGAGGCACTCGAACACACGCTCGTCGTCACCGACGACGAACGGGAACGCGGAGTGTCTGTCCAGCCGACGGGCGAGTCACTGTTCAACGCGTACGCGGGGATGCTGGCCGAATTCGGGACCGACTCGCCGGATGCCACTATCGAACAGCTGATGGATGCCCTCACGGAACAGTTCGGCTTGGCCGACTCGATCACGGTGTCCGAACGGACCGATCAGGGCATCACCCTTCGAGTCTCGGGAAGTGCGTACGGTTCACTCGAGCAGTTCGATCACCCGGTCCCGTCGTTCATCGCCACTGGACTCGCGCGACGTCTGGACCGACCGGTCCGACTGACCGTTCGGACTGGTCGTCTCGGAGAAGGCACCAGCGAGGTCGTCTGTGAGTGGGACGGCGACGCTACCTGAGCTCGGGTCGTCCCCACCCGGAACGCCGGAGCCGGGTCAGTCGCCCGCGCTGGTCCCGTCCCCGAACCAGCGGTCCATGGCTGACCCCTCGAGGTCGAAGTCGGATCCGGGCGGTTCGACGGTGTCGACCACGTCCTCGACGATATCTGCGGCCGACAGGTCGGACATGTTCACTTCCGGTGCTAGCACGAGTCGGTGGACCAGGACCGCGTGTGCGAGGGCGAGGACGTCATCCGGGGTGACGAAGTCGCGTCCGTCGATCGCTGCGAGTGCCCTCGCGCCGTTGAAGAAAGCGAACAGCGCTCTGGGGGAGGCGCCGTACGTGACCTGTGGGTGGGCGCGGGATTCTTCGACCAGATCGACGATGTACTCCTTGACCGACGGTTCGACGTGTACCTCACGAACTGCCTCGCTGGCCTTCGCGATGTCGGCCGCCGTGACGACCTTCTCGACGGTTCCGGGTTCGAACTGGTGACGCTCGCCGAGACGGTCGAGGAGCGCCCGCTCGATGTCCCGGCCCGGGACCCCCATCTCCAGCTGGAACTCGAAGCGGTCACGCTGCGCGACGGGGAGGTCGAACGTCCCCGAGGTTTCGATGGGGTTCTGCGTCGCGACGACCATGAACGGGGTCGGGACCGGGAGGGTCTCCCCCTCTAGAGTCACCTGCTGCTCCTCCATCGCCTCCAGCAGGGCACTCTGTGTCTGCGGGGACCCGCGGTTGATCTCGTCCGCGATGACCACGTTCGCGAACACCGGCCCCCGCCTGAGTTCGAACTCCCCCGTCCCCTCTCGGTACACGTACGTTCCGGTGATGTCCGCGGGTCGGTGGTCGGGGGTGTACTGGATACGTCGTACGTCTAGATCGGACGCCTGGGCTAGAAGCTTCGCCGCCGTCGTCTTCCCAACTCCGGGGAGCCCCTCGATGAGGACGTGCCCCTGCACGAGAAGGGCCACGGTGAGGAGCTCGACGACGTCGGGACGACCGACGAGAACCGACTCCATCTCCTCACGGAGCGCCTCGTAGACGGCTTTGGCCTCTTCCATGTAATGTTCATCAATCCAACCAGATATATATCTCTCGCCGAGGTGCCGCTGTCTCTCCTCTCACGCCCGCCAGCGGGCTATCGCACCCAGTACGGCGACGGCGACGAATCCCGATATCGCGAGCAGTGGGTCCGACTGCCGGAGGAGTGATAGGCCGATACGGAGCGGTGGAAGATCTCCCCGAGTCGAGTAGTCGACGACCACTCTGTCGTGCGGTTCGAGAAGTCCGAGTGCCAGTCGCCGGTTCCCAGGTTGGTCGATCATCGCGTTGATGAACACGCTCGGATCTCCCAGCACGACCACCCGTCCGTTCCCGATTTGTTCGACCGTGGCGACGGGGAACGAGCGTGGCTCTTCGGCCGTGTTCGTCTCTCCGTCGAACTGGTCGTTCCCGTTCACGTCGAGGTAGGCGAATCGCGAACTCGCGACGAGCACCGTCGCGTTTCCAGGGTCGACGACGGTTCCGTAGTTCAGCGTCACCTCGCTGACGCGTCGTGTTAGCGGGTGGTCGGTGACGTTCGTCGCCCTCGGCATCGCTGGCCCCTCGGAGTTGCGGACCTCGTCGCGGAGTGGTCTCCCGTCGACTCGTGCCTCGGTTCCGAGGTTCGACAGGAGTTCGTTCGCCGGGATGGCTCCCGCACCCGCATCGGACGCGACCACGAGTGTCCCGCCTCGCTGTACGAACTGCGATATCCGTTCGGTCTCGGATTCGTCATACCCGGTCCTGGGGGCGAAGACCACCGCGACAGTTCTGCTGGGGTCCCCTGTCGGGTACCTCGCGACGTCACTGGTCACGAGGGTCTCGGTCCCGGTCCGCTCGGCCAGTCCCACGAATTCGGACGTCCCGTCCCAGCTGGGATTGTACGCTCCGAACGTTGCCGTGGAGAAGCCCGCACCGACGACGAGACCGAGGAGGACAGCGACCACCAGCGCGGCGAGTCCGACACTCGAGAGGAAGGGTCCCCTCTCCGATGTCGGCCCCCACTCCAACAGTCGATTCCGTCGACTCACGGGAGCCCTCCCGGCGGCAGGAGCGACAGTACCTCGCTAGCGATCAGGACTGCGACACTGGCCAGCGCGAGCGCGACGAGCCAGCGGAGCTGGCGGTGCCAGGCCGGCGACAAACGCGCCGGGCGGGTCAGTTCGGTCACCACGAGGACCCCCGTCGCGGCCGCTACGACGAACGATTCGATAGACAGCAGACCCAGTAGCGATAACCCGATAACTGCGGTCAGTAGCCAGGCAAGCAGCCACCTGATGTACTGCCAGCGGTGTGCCACCGTCACCCCGGCTCACCCCAAACTTTCGGCCCCGGACGCTGAGTCCCCTCTATGGGTCTCCGTCGACCGACACGCGAACTCGACCGCATACGTCCACGAGGGTTGTCGCAGAGACGCATAACTTCACGGGCTAGAGGTGAGCGAGGTCGGCCGCGTGCTCTCGTTCATCGTCCCTCTGTCGGGCGGTTCCCAGCCCGGTCGGGGCACGTACCACAGGTCGTCGACCTCGCCCACGAACCCGCCCGAACTGCTCGCGGCAGCCCCGATCGTGAGCGGAACCGGCGCCACCGGCGGTGCCGTGACGGCCTGCGAGTCGACCTGTTGACCGTCGAGATAGAGCTGTGCTCGGGTCCCGTTCCACGTCAGCGTCGACCGGTGCCACCGACCGTCCCTGACGGACGGACCACGGAGGATTGCAACCTCGGTCCCGTCTCCGACAGTCGCCAGCAGCCGCCCTCGCATGAGGGCGATCTGGTAGCCAGCCGCGGTCTCGAACCTGCCACCGCTGGTCTTGGCTACGATACGTGGGAACGGTCTCGAGTCGTTCTGCGGAACTCGAAACCGGACCGACAGCGTGAATCCATCCGAGCCGTTCAGTCCCTCCGACTCGTGGACCACACCTCTCACCGAGCCGTCGGTGGCCAGTGCGGTTCCGGCAGCGGTTCCGGTCCAGAGGGCGTCTGCTTCCCTGTGTGGCCCCACGACCTCGCCGTGTCGACCCTCTATGGGGTCGAAGAAGAAGTCGCCGCTGCCGGCGTCCAGCCGCCAGTGACTACTTCCATCCGCTTGGGCTTCTCGTCTGTCCCCGTCGACCGTTCCCGACCAGTTATCGGTCTGCCCCCCCGAGACGAAGGCTCCGGACTCGACGTCCGCTTCTGTCACCGCGAGAGAGCGGTTCCCGATTCGATACGTACCTGGATTGGCCACACGAACCGCGAACCACCCATTCGCGGTCGCCACGGTCTGGCGCCGATACGTGAACTGCTCCGCTGTCGACGGGAGGCGAACCTCGGCATCGAGTCGAACCGTGGCGTTCGGCGGGGCGTGGCCGAAGACGACGGCCCCGGGAACGAGTCGGAACGCTTTGACACCCCCGCCGGGACTCGTGTCCACGACCCGGTAGTGACCGACGCCCGGGACGCCCGCGCCACGGCTGCCGTACCGCTCGTGCAGACGCGTCCACATCGACGCCTCGCCGGGTGACTCGCGGTCACTCCGTGTGACGACGTATCCGACGGGTCGCTCGCGCATCCGTTCGTACCAGGTCTCCGGCTTCGAGGAATGGAGGAAGGACGGATACGAGCGCTGGGCGTACGTGTACGACTTCGAGTGGTCGTTCACCAGCGAGTTGTACATCCGGACGCGGTCCCACCGACTCAGAACGTAGCTCTCTGGATACGTGAGCCCCGCGCTCGCCGCGTCCTGTTCTATGGCTCGAGCTGTGCCGTAGGTCTCGTCGTCGATGCTCGCCCCTGCCAGCATCGTGGGAGTCGGGAGGGCACTGACGAGCAACACCAGAACGAGCAGGACCGATACGACGATCCTCCCGCTCGCGGGGGGGCTGCCCCCGTCTTCGCGAGGCTGGCACTGACGAGCCCGGTGCCAGAGCGAGGCGAACGGACGACGCTCGTGTGTCCCGTCCAGGGCAGCCGTCTCGACACCGAACGGGTGGACGGTCGTTGGACGCAGCCCGACCCGTGAGGCCACGGCGACGACCGTCGCTCCCACGAGCAGCGCGACGAGTACCGACAGCTCCCCCGCGAAGCGGCGCTGAAAGAGTGCCAGCGCCAGGCACCACCAGCCGTAGGTGGCGACGACGAGCCAGTCGCGTCTTCCCTTCAGTAGAGCCGCACCGGTAGCGTACACCAGACCTGGGAGCGCGAGGAGGGGAAGCGCCCCGAAGAGTGTGAGCGGGCCGAGGACGAGCCCAAAGCGCCCCGCGAGGAGTGAACTGGCCTCGTCGATGCCGGACCCTCCCGTCGTCTGGAAGTACTCCAGTCCGGTCTCGAAGAGGCTTCGGGTGAGCGAACCATGCAGCGATGCGACGACCGACACGGCGACGAGGACCAGACCACCCCCCCAGAGGACACTTGCCTCGGTCACCTCTTGCCGCCGAGTCAGGGCCTCTGCACCGAGAGCGACCCCGGTCATCCCCGAGGCGAGTATCGCGGGCTGGAGGACGACCGTCTGCGAGTGCCAGCCGCAGAACACGTGCGCGGCCACGACGAGTATCGATGCGAGCCAGGTGGCAACGACGAGCGGCGCGACCGCCACCGCCGGTGAGGTTGCACGCCGAACCGAATCGGCGCAGATTCCGATTGCGACGAGGCCGAGTGGGACGAGCAGCAGTAACGCACCACGCCAGGCGAGTATCTGGACTGCAATCGCCACACTGAGTCCGAACGTCGTCGTCGCACGCACGAGTCGAGGTGGCTCGGTCGTCCGCTCGTCACCGACGGTCAGCAGGAGGCCGAGCAGCACAGCCGCGAGCCAGACGAAGTCGAAGGCGTGGTGGTCGGCGTATCCGAGGGCGGTCCGGAACACGTTGGCGGGCGTCAGAGCCAGTGCTGCCGGGGCCACGACTCCGCCCCAGTGATCACCGACGAGCCGAGTACCGACGATGCCGACGAGGAGTGCCGTCGTCGCCCCGGCGGCCACCGGGTACCACGCGAGGACGTGTCCGAGGGCGGTGGGGCTTCCACCGAGGAGCGACGTCACCCACGCCAGCGTGACGACGAACAGCGGCGTCTGTCCCTGGTACTGTACGAGCGTCCCGACATCGAAGGGTCCGGCGACGTCGGCCACCAACTGCCCGACGATGTGGCGGTAGCCGTACGGGTCGTTACCGAGGAGGACGACGCGTCCGTCTCTGAAGACCGATTCGAACACCTGCACTCGGAGGAGTAGCAACAGTACACCGACCCCGAGGAGGGCTACCGAGAGCGCACCCACCGCCGTAACAGAACCGCTGCTCGCCTCGGTCGACCCACGTTTCATGTTCTCTCTCGGCCCGAGATACCACCGTCGGATTGCTCGCCAGTAACACGTATCGCTCGCACACTACGTGTCCGTTTAGACTGCTTAGTCGTGGTCACAACACCTCGTTCCCACCCTCGCTCTCGAAGGTGTCGCCGTTCCAATCGAACTTGGCGAGTTCCTCTCCGTCACCACAGTAGTTGCTGGGACTGATGGTCGGGTCGAACTCCGCTGCGGGCACGCCGTCACCGACCTCGAAATCCCCGCTCTTCACGGCGGGGTCGTACTCGATCACGTACAGGTCCGTCCCGGCTTTGTACGTGATATAGTCGACCGCTGGCTCTGAACTCCAACTCGCCGCGATTGGCTCGCTGGTGTCGCCGTCCTTGTACTCGTCCGCAGTCACGCTCCCACTACCGAAGTCCGCGGACTCGTCGGTACAGAAGCCGACGAAGCTGATGGCCTTCACTCCGTTGCCCCCCTGATTCCCGTTGGCCGGTGCGTCGCCAGGACCATCGCTCGGTACTATACTTGGAACGCTTCCAACCGAGACGCCGATGATCAAGATGGTTGTGAGTAACACTCCACCGACGGCAAACAGTCTCCTGGCCATGGCTCTGATCAGAACTGGGTATCTCCCAGCACAACTCGCAATGTTGTGGATATGTCATATGAATCTTTGTATTGATTGACATTATATTCGGGTTGGAAGTTAAGATTTTCAAGATAATCTTGATGCTGTAACTATGTTGTAATCGAAATCCTCTTCAGCTCGGTATTGATCCCCGGCTCCCCTGGTGGCGAGTCGTGCGAAGACTCGTCGTCAGAGGCCGGGAACAGTCGGGGGTTGGTAGCACGATCATGTCCGCAAACGGGTCCGTACCGCTGGTCACCATCGCCCGCTACATAGTGGGCCTACCAGCCCACCGCGTCGTTGACGACCCCACCGAGCACCAGCACCGTGGCCGCCAGATACAGCGCCGTGACGAACAGGAGGACTGCCCCGAGGAAGCTGAACGCGGCGTATCGGCCCGCGTGCTGCGCGTAGGCGTAGAACCCGAGCTGGACGAGGACCCAGCCGACGGCCGCGAGCACCGCGCCCGGTAGGACGTGCCGGACCGTGGTGTCGACCGGCGACAGCAGGTAGTACACCGGGACGAACGCCACGGCGAGGACGACCAGCGCGGCCAGACTCCCGAGCAGTCTCGGGTACGGGACCCGGAACTCGACGTAGGCGAACGCCAGCCCCGTCGCCGACAGGAGGACGACGGCCCCGAGCAACACGCCCACGACCAGCAGGCTCCGGGCCACCCGGGCGGGGAGCGAGAGGCCGACGTCGTCACCGTATATCTCGCTGAACGCGACCGCGATGCCCTGGAACACCTTGCTCCCCGCCCACACCGTGACCAGCAGGCCGAGCACGCCCGCGGTGCGGTAGCCGGCCGCGTCGGCGAGGACGTGTTCGACGACCCGCTCACCGCTATCGGAGAGCGCGGTCTGCACCACGTCCACCAGCGCCCCGGTCGCCCCCAGCGCCGAGACGACGGCGAGGGAGACGATGAGCAACGGCACGAGCGACGTGATGGCGTAGTAGGCGATGCTCGCGCCCATGAACAGCACGTGCTCCTCCCGGACCGTGCGGACGACCTCGCGGCCGGTCGAGAGCGCACTCATCGTGGGCGCCTCGACAGCTGCGAGTGTATCGCCGGGTCGCTCCCGAAGCCGGGCGAGTCGGTCATGTCGTGGTGAGGGCCGGGAGCGGCCAAGGGTGGTTCCCCTGCACTGGCAAGCAGAGATGTCCTCCTGGAGCGGTCCGTCAGTGGGTCCCACGTTCGCCCCGCCGTCCTCCCGGCTCCCGAGCAGGTAGCCGAGTCCGGTCGTCTCACACCGTGATGATAGTTGTGCGGTGGTCGAGGAGCCGACCCTCGTGGTGGCGAAGCGCGTCACGGATACCAGACTCGGGTCGTCACCCGCTCCACTTGTGGACCGGGAGCTTTCGTACCGCCTTCGCCACCCCGCTGACGAAGGGGCTCGGGTCGTCGAGATGGAGCACGTCGAAGTGTGGGTCGGTGACGCACGATACCAGCACCGACAGCGCGGCACGGCTCAACGACGGCCGAGTCACGAGCAGTGAGTCGTCGTGTCGGATGCTGTCGAGGTACCCCAGTTCGCCGTAGAGCTGGTGGGTCCCCACACCCAGCTCGTATCCCTGTCTCACCTCCTCGGGCCGTCCCGTCGCGAGGAGCCAGTAGTAGTACGGGAAGTCCGCGCCGGCCAGGACGGCCGTCGGGAGTGACTGCCACATCCGTGGATTGATCTCGGTGAGAACGTACTCGCCCGTCTCCTCCTCGCGCATGTACTCGATGCAGGCGGGGCCGTGCCACTCCAGATGGTCGAGTAGCCTCCGGCCCACGGCCTCGAGTTCGGGGTTCGACACGGACTCACGGTAGACGCCGCCACCGCCGGTGTAGGATTTCCCCCGGATCTGCCGGTGCTGGAACGTCACGAGCGGTTCGCCTCGGTCGTACAGCGCACCGAACACGTACATGTCGTCGTGGCGGACGAAATCCTGCACGATCGGCGTGTGCCGCATCTCCCGCCGGATGGACACCCAGTCGATCTGCTCTTCGGGAGACACGTGCCAGAACCTCTTGACCACGTCCAGTTCGCTCGGCCCGAACGTTGCGACGTGTTCGTCGACGAGGATGTTGTAGCGGGACTTGACGATGGAGGGGCGGTCGATGTCGACATCGTCGGTGAGCAGTCGGGTCCGCGGAACAGGGACGCCTGCCTCCTGGGCAGCGTCGACGAGTCGCATCCGGTCGCAACTGCCCTGCAGCCGGTCGAACGGGAGGAGCGGGAGCGAGACGTGTTCGGTGAACTGTCCACGGAACTTCGACAGGACGTACACGTCGTCCGGCCGAACCGGAACGACGGTTCGGACACTCGGTCGGGCCGCCAGTTCGAGCAGTGCATCGCGGTACGCCAGTATGTCGTCTCTCGGTGGGGGTAGCGTGGCCTCCTCACCGCAGAATCGCGATGCAGCTGCTGGCGGGTGCTTCTCCGAGGCGACGATCGTGTGGATGCCACGCTTCGCGAGCGAACGCACGCACGTGTAACTCGCCGGGTCGTGGCCCGTCGGAACGACGACTCCCGGCCGGTCGCTCCGCGACTCACGCATCGTTCCGTTCTGATGAACGCACTGTGAGCGTACTCGACCTCATCGTTGGGACAGCAACCAAAGGACCACATAGTTATTCGCAGTTTTCGCCGGGATGGTCTCTCGGGCAGCACTGGACGGCCCGAGAGGGTCGACTGCGAGACTGCCGGACCCTCCGTGCCGAGCCCGATGCCTGTCGTTCCACGACCCGCGTCCGGTCGTAACCCCAACTGTGAACACGATACCCGCCCGAGGGTAATACCGTCTTACTCCCCGGTCCGTGCTGTGTCGCCAGACGCCTGGGCCTCCGGCACACCCCTCGCCTACACCAGGCCCGCGTCCCGCATGTACGCGTCCAGTCGCTCGGCCATCGCCCGGGCGAACGCCTCGTCGTTCACGTCGGTCTCCATCTCGACCAGTTCGACGCCCTCGTCGAGCCCTTCGCGGATGGCGTCGAACAGCGCCCGGTCCGCCTCGGGGTCGTGGAAGTCCTCGCCCTCGACGTCGAGCATCGAGACCCCTCCGAGCGGGAGGTAGAGCGCCGTCGGGCCTGTCGCAGCGTTCAGTTTCTCGGCGACGATGCGGCCGAGTTCGGCACACTCCTCCGGCGTGGTCCGCATCAGCGTCACCTGCGGGTTGTGGACGTGGAACTGCCGGCCCTCGAACGACTCGGGCACGGAGTCACGCGGGCCGAAGTTGACCATGTCGAGTGCGCCGACGGAGACGACCTGTGGCGTCCCCGTCTCGGCCGCCGCATCCAGTCGGTCCGGCCCGGCGTTGAGCACGCCGCCGACGAGTTCGTCGGCCCACTCCGTCGTCGTCACGTCGAGCACGCCGTCGATGACGCCCTGCCTGACGAGGTTCTCCATCGCCCGCCCGCCGGTGCCGGTGGCGTGGAAGACGATGGTCTCGTAGCCCCGGTCCTCGAGGTACTCGCGGGCGGTCTGGACGCAGGGCGTGGTGACGCCGAACATCGTGATGCCGACCGTGGGGCGGTCCTCGGTCTCAACGTCGGGTTCGTTCGCGACCATCCCGACCATCGCCAGCGCCGCGTTCGAGATGACCGCCCGCGAGAGCTGGTTCAGCCCCTCGATATCCGCGACGGAGTACATCATCGTCACGTCCGTCGCGTCGACGTACGGCTCGACGTCGCCGGAGGCCATCGTCGAGACCATCAGTTTCGGGACCCCGACGGGGAGCGCCCGCATCGCCTGCGTGGCCACCGAGGTGTTCCCCGACCCGCCGAGGCCGAGGACGCCGTCGAGGTCGCCCGCCTCGTGGAGACGGGTGACCACCGCGGCAGCGCCCTCGCCCATCGCGGTCATCGCCTCGCCGCGGTCGCCCGCCTCGCGGAGGGCCTCGAGCGTCGTGCCGGCGGCCTCGGCAACCTCGCTCGCGCTCGTGTCCGGCTCGAACTCGGGGTCGCCGAGGACGCCCGTGTCGACGACGTGGACGTCGATACCCTGCGCTTCGACGACGTCACGGGCGAACGCGAACTCCTCGCCCTTCGTGTCGAGGGTTCCGACGAGGACGACCGCCATCACTTCGCCTCCCTGTCCACGTTCTCCTGGGTCGGGAGCTTCCCGGCCGGGACGATCTCACACTCGGGCAGGTCACGTAACACGTCCTCCGGACCGGGTGGGGCGTACACCGCCAGCAACACCAGCGGCTCCCACCCCGTGTTGACCGTGCCGTGTTCGACCCCCTCGGGGACGAACACCATGTCGCCCGTCTCGATGGCGTGTGTCTCGTCGGCCACCTCCTGCTCGCCCTCGCCCCGGACCACGTAGAGTATCTCGTCGCTCTCCGGGTGGGTGTGTCGTTCGTGGCCCTTGCCCGGCTCCAGTTTCACGACACCGGCGCTGAACCGCTCGCCGCCCGTCACGCTCGGCGTGCTCATCCACTTCAGCGCCCCCCAGTCGAACAGCTGGCTCTCCACGTCGTCCGGTTCGACGACGTACTCCGAGTCGCGCTCGGCGGGCATCAGAACTCCACCTCCTTGAACTCGCGGGCCTGCTCCTCGATGGCCGTCTCGGTGGGGAGACGCTCGATGCTCGACGCGCCGAAGAACCCGACCACGTCCTCGGTGTTGTTGAGGACGTACTCTGCGTCGTCGGGCCACGCGATCGGCCCGCCGTGGCAGATGACCATCACGTCCTCGTCGACCGACTTCGCCGCGTCGCAGTGGGCCTGCACCCGCTCGGCGGCCGCCTCGAGGTCCAGCGCCGTCTCCGCGCCGATGTCGCCGGAGGTGGTCAGCCCCATGTGCGAGACCACGACGTCCGCGCCCGCCTCGGTCATCTCGCGGGCGTCCTGCTCGCTGAAGACGTACGGACAGGTGAGCATCCCCTGGTCGCTCGCCTCCCCGATCATCTCGACCTCCCTGTCGTAGCCCATCCCCGTCTCCTCGAGGTTCTGGCGGAACCCCGAGTCCTCGTCGATGAGCCCCACCGTCGGGAAGTTCTGCACGCCCGAGAACCCCCTCCGGCGAAGGTCCTCGACGAACACGCTCATGTCCCGGAACGGGTCGGTGCCGTTGACGCCGGCGAGGACCGGGGTATCCTCGACCACCGGGAGCACCTCCTGTCCCATCTCGAGGACGATCTCGTTGGCGTCGCCGTACGGCAGCAGACCGGCCAGCGACCCCCGGCCGTTCATCCGGTACCGCCCCGAGTTGTAGATGATGAGCAGGTCGACGCCGCCGCGCTCGGCGAACTTCGCCGAGATGCCCGTCCCAGCGCCCGCCCCGATGATCGGTTCGCCCGCCTCGACCGTCGCTCGGAGTCGCGCTCGTGACTCCTCCCGTGTGTACTTCATGGTGCGTGTTGACTCTTGTCAATAGGCTATTGAGTGTTTCCCAGGGGGCGGCCTCGGGGGCGCTGGTGACGGTGGCGAGCCGGTCGGGCGACCGAGCGGGGGTGCGGATGGCCCCCCGCCGTCCGATTCAACCGTACCAGACCCGCACGGTCACCGGCCCGTGCTGGGTCGTCACGCTCGCCTTCCCAACCGCCACGCCTGCCGGCTTGCGGAAGCCGACGCTCCCGTGTGGTGTCGTCACCCGATACAGCAGGTTGTCGGGGAGGATGCGGTCCACTCGCCGCTCCAGTGCTCCGGACTCGCGCTCGAACGCCCCGGGCGACCAGGCGACTTCCGAGAGCCGGGTGGCACCCTGGTGACGCGGCGCCTCCCCGGCGAGCACCGTCACCGCGTCCTCGGCGTACGTCTCCAGTTGCGCGTCGCGGGTGTCGGGCTGTGGGAGGCCGAACGCGAACCCCACCGCGACGGCCAGCACGAGCACGACGCCGACCGCGGCCTCGGCCACCGAGAGCGAGAGCTGGCCTCTGTCGCGGTCACGCATCCACGGTCACCGCCAGTGTGGCCTTCGTCGTCCGCGTGGGGTAGTAGGTGAGTTCGACGCTGCCCGGTGGGAGCGGTCCCGTCGTCCCGAACGTGAGGCGGACCGTCTCGAACCGCGAGACGTCCACGTCGTACGTCCCCGTGAGTCCGTCGGGGTCGTGGAGGACGACGCGGTCGTTCGCCCGGACGGTGCGGACCGTCGCGGCCGCCGGGGGGTCGATCTTGAGTCGAACCCGGTCGGTCCGTCGGGGGAGCGTGGTCACGTTCCCGGTCAGGCGTGGGGTGACCGTCACCGACTGCTCCTCGGCGACGAGGACGACCCGACGGACCGTGGCGCCGCCGCTCGGCCGACCTCGTTCGAGGAGCGTCCGGTCACCCAGCCGGACCCGGAGCGCGTGTCCCTCGACGACCGGGAACCGTGAGTCGAGGCGGGCGGCCGGAAGCGGCGAGACGGCGTCGGCGTCCAGGACGTTCGCGCGTCGCGTGAGCGGTCCGTCGGCCGCCACCATCCGGTCGGCCAGCGCCGTCGCCGCGCGCCGGTCGGCCGGGTCGCGGTCCGCGGCGGCGAACGCGCCGTCGGCGAGCGTCAGCGCGAGGCCCGTCGTCGCCGTCAGCAGGAGCAACGCGACGGCGACGGCCGGGAGGTTCGCCTGCGCCCGACCGGGGTCGGGCGCCGTGGCGGGTCCGGGTACACTCACGCCAGCACCACCTCCACGCCCGCCTCGACGCTCCGAACGCTGACCACGGGGTCGGCGGTGCTCTCCCACGCTCCCCGGACCCCGACCACGTGGTCGGGGAGCGAGAGCGGCGTCCGGCCACCGACCGCGGGGTCCGGGTGGTCGAGGACGAGCGCCTCCGCGTCGGCCCGGACGGCGTAGCGGTCCCCCGCGATGGTCCGGGGGAGGTCGACGCGAACCTCGACGACGACGGACTCGGCCGGCGGTGGGACCGCTCGCTCCAGCTCCGTCGCCGCCGCGGCGAGCGTCCGGTCACCTACCTCTGCCCCCGCCGTCGCGCGGTAATCCGGGACGACACCGCCGTAGAGCGTCGTCGTCACCAGCCCGAGGTAGAGGACGACCAGCGCGGCCTCGAGTGCCTTCCCGACGACCGGACTGACCGCCCGGTCGTCGCGCGGAACCTGCATCAGCCGTCCACCTCCAGCGAGAGGTCGTGGACGACGAGGTAGGCCCGGCGCTCGCCGTCGAACGACGCGACGACGCTCGGGAGGCCGTCGCCGTCGAGGTCGCGGGTGGTGACGGTCGCGCCCCGCTCGCGGAACGACTCGGCCAGCGGGACCGGGGTCCGCGTCTCGACGGCGACCCGGTATGCGCCCGTCCCGAGGTCGGTCCGATGGTGACGTACGTCGGTCCGGAGCGTGACGGTGCCGCCGCCGGAGACGCTCGCGGCCGTCGGGCCGAGGCGGGCCGCACCGACGACGAGGACGCCAGCGTCACCCCCACCATCCCCGTCGTCGCCGTCCTCACTGTCTCCTTCCGCGCTGCCCCGCGACGCGGTCATCGGGAGCGGCGTGACGAGGCTCGCCGTCCGCCCCCGGCCGGAGACGAGTGCGCCGCCGAGGAACGCCACGCGGCCGCCGCCCGGTCGTTCGTACACCAGCGCTCCCACCCGGACGCGTTCGACGACGCCGTCGCCGTCGAGGACGCGGAGGTCACGCTCGACGGTCCGGAGCGTCCCCTCGGCGAAGGAGACCCGGCCACGGTTGCGGCCGGTCGTCGTCACGGGGCCCAGCGCCGCGTCGAGGTCGGTCGCGACACGGGCCGTGTCGGTCCGGGCGGTGTGGTCCTCGACGACGGTGCCGACGGCCGCCGTGAGTGTCCCGAGCGAGACGACGGCGACGCCCAGGAGGAGGGCCACGCCGACGACGTTGGCCTGCGCGCGGTGGCCGTCGCGCCCGGTCATATCATCCCCGCCCCCGCGAAGACGACGTAACAGACGAGCGCCAGCGCCGCGGAGTGGAGCAACGCCTCGTAGCGCCCTCGTGAGGCCGTACCCGCGAACCAGCCGCAGGCCAGCATCGTCGCCTGCGTGACGAGGTAGAACCGGAACCGGTCACGTTCGGGCTGGACCGCGTCGGGCGCGATGGCGATGGAGCGACTCGACTCGGCGACGGCCGAGAGCTGCGCGAAGCCGTCGAGGACGTGGAGGTTCACCGCGACGACGATGCCGACGACGAGGAGCGCGGTGGTCCACCCGACGGCGACGTAGACCAGCATGGCCGAGCGGAGCGCCTTGCGTTCGTGGTAGAGCCGACCGATCTCCGCTTGCAGTGTCTCGAACGCGGCGTCCGCGTCCGCACCCACGTCGAGCGCGCCTGTGACGAGACCGACGGTCTGCTCGGCCAGCGGGGTCCCGACGCGGTCGACGAACCGTTCCAACGCGGCCGCCCGGACGTCCCGGTCGTCCGGTCCGGTGACGAGGCCGAGGTTGACCGCGAGGTCGGCCACGTCCGCCTCGAGCGGGCCGAGGTCGCTCCCCGTCGCCACCTTCTCGACCGCCTCACCGAACGGTATCCCGAGGCCGACGTGCCCGGCGACGGCGTGGACGAAGTCACGCATCTCCCGGTCCTTCGCGTCGTCGCGTCTCGCCCGCTGCACGGCGACGAGGCCGACCGGGAGGCCGTAGGCGACGTAGCCGACGACGAGGACGTTCGCGGGGTGGTAGTCGAGCCACCAGCCGAGGGCCGCGACGCCTGCCGCGACGGGAAGACAGACGAGTGCGGCACTGGCCGGGTTCGCCGTGGCCGCACGGAGCGTCCCGAGGCCTCCCGGCCGGTCGTACGACGGCGACCGCTGTCCGGGCGGACGGAGCTGCTCGACGAGCAGTGCCGCACCAGCCCCGACGGCGAGGACGAACCCGGCGCTGGCGTAGACGAGGAGCGCGCGGGCCGTGGTCGTCCCGAGTGGGGTCGGTATCGGGCGACCCAGTCTGGGCGCCAGCACGGAGAGGACGGTGACGATGACTACCAGCAGCGCGGGGAGGACCAGCAGGACGACGAACAGTTCCGCGAGGAGTTCGAGGAAGTCGCCCGCACGCTGTCGCTCGCGCTCCTGTCTGTGGCTCAGCATCCGCGACTCCATGCTGAGGTAACCCTCCAGCGCGTCCGAGCCGCGACTGCCGTGTTCGCGGAACTTGAGCAGGAACGGCGAGAGCACGCCACGGGAGGGGGTGTCACGGGCGGTCCGTCGCAACCCCTCGTTCAGGCTGCCGGTGAGCGCGGCCGTGTTGAGGACGCGCCGGAAGGCGACGGCCGTCTCGCCGTAGGCGTCGCGTTCGGCCACCTTCCGGAGCATCGCCCGTCGGTCGTCGCTCCCCGTCGCCAGCGCGCGGCAGTACCTGACCGCGCCGGGGAGCGACCGCTCGATGCCCGCCCGGCGCGCACTCGCTCGCCACGCGAGGTAGCGCCCACCTGTCCGGACCACGAGATGTTTCGCGGTCGCGAACGCGAGGAGACCGGTCACGACCGCGACCGGGCGCCGTGGGGCCGACGGGAGGTCGACGCGGTTGAGGACGGGCAGTCCGTCGTGGGCGAACCTGGCGACGGTCGCCGTCACCTCTGCCGGGAGCGCGAGCGCCAGCACCGCGACGGCGACGCCCGAGAGCAGTCCCACGAGCCACGACACCCCGTAGACGCGGGCGAGGTAGCGGTCGAACCCGAGCGAGAGCGCGGCCTCGCGGTAGCGCCGCCGGTCGGTCTCGTGACGCGACCGGTCGGCGTGCCGGGAGAACAGCGCGTAGAGACTCCGGTCGAGGGCTGCGAGCCCACCGCTCGGGCCGGCGCGTGACCGGGACCGGTCCGTCTCAGTCGCCATCCGGACCTCCTTCCTCCGTGCTGGACGCACCACCGTCCGCGGCGACCCCCCGACGGTGGACTCGCTCGACCGTCGCCGCCTCCTCGGTCCGGAGATCCGCGAGGAAGCCGAACAGGTCGTCGAAGTCCGTGCGGCCGTCGCGGACGAGGTACTCGACGTAGCCGTGTTTCCGACGGAACTCCCGGCGGACCGCCTCGGGCGAGCGGTCGGTGCGCCCGGCGAGTCGCTCGAACGCGAGGGTCCGGACGGACTCCGTGCTCGCGCCGAGGTCCGGGTGGTCGTAGGCGAAGCGGAACCCGTCGTCCGCCCGTCCGGCCCCACGCTCGCGCCGACAGACCCGGTTCCAGCAGACGACGGTCCCGTCCTTCTCGATGCGGCCGGCGCGCTCGCCGTCGGCGTGGTGCTCGAGTCGCTCGAACTCACGCTCCGAGAGCAGTTCGACGGCCTCGCCGACGTAGCGCTCGCCGTCGACGTGCCGCGGGAAGACGACGAGGTCGATCTCCCGCAGGAGGTACGCCGGGAGGCCCTGTTCGACCACCCGGTTCACGAGTTTCTCGACGTCCTCGGCGTGGGTGGTGCCGACGAGACCGTGGCCCGTGTTCAGCGACTCCGCGAACGTCCGGAAGGAGGCGGGCGTGTTCACCTCCGCGATGACCTCCACGTCCGGGTTCAGGTAGTTTGCCTCGGTCATCAGGTCGGCCATCGACACCCGCTTGTGTGCGTCCTCGTGGTCTCGCGTGGTGAGCGAGACGCCCGTCTCGTGTGGGAGGCGGACCTCGCGGCTCCCCTCGTCGATGGAGACGGGCCGGTCCGAGAACGGGACGAACGGCATGTGGGCGTTCATCAGCGTGGTCTTCCCCACCCCGGTCGGTCCGGAGAACAGCACCACGCCGCGGGACTCGTAGAGCATCCAGAGGAGCGTCACGAGTTCGGTCGGCAGCGCGTCACGCTGGACGAGGTCGACCGGCGTCATCGCGTCGGGCGCCTGCTTGCGGATGGAGATGTGCGGGCCCCCCTCGCTGACGACGGGCAGGGCGACGGCACACCGGATGGTCTCGTCGACGCCCGGCGGGTCGAGGTTCACCTTGGCGGAGGGCGTCGAGGCGTTCAACTCGACGCCGTCCTCGGCCGCCAGCTGCGTGACGAGGTTGACGAAGGTGGTCTCGTCCTCGAACGTGAGGTTGGTCGGGACGCGCCCGTCGTGGACGTCGCTCCGGGGGATGACCTTCACCCGCTCGCCGACGCGGTTTGCCTCCACGTCTTCGAGGTTCGGGTCCCGGATGGGGACGGTGAGCTGGCCGTACCCCACGAAGTCACGGAGAACGTAGTAGACGAGGTCGTCCAGCCGGTCGCGGGCGTAGCGCGAGTCGACCGGCGGTAACGCGAGGCCGTGTTCCGCGAGCGCCGCGCGCACCCGGTGGCGGGTCGACTCCAGCCATGCTCCCGCGTTCCGTGCCGTGAGTCGCCGCGAGAGCAGGTCCTCGGCCCGTTCGCGGACGAACGTGGCCCGGTCGCCGGTCCCCAGCACGTCGTCGGCGCTGGCCTCCCAGATGCGCTCCTTGCACTCGGCGAGCAGTCGGTCGTCCCCCGGGAGGAGGTCGGGTTCGAGCACCGCGTACCTGACGGCGAACGGGTCGCCGCCGAGCACGTTCGAGCGGTAGACCACCACGGGGACCGAGAACCCCTCGAACGACACCTCGTAGCGGGCCAGCCGTTCGCCGGCGAAGCGGTCGAGGTAGGCTTCTGGTGGGTCCACCGCGGTCCGACAGGGCGCGAAGTCGGTGGTGTGGACGGTCGTCTCACCCCCATCACTGTCGGCGACCTCGATGGTCTCGTCCAGCGCGTGTGGCGTCACCCGTCCGAGACACCGGTGGTCGGCCAGCGCGTGGTACTCGACCCGCCGGCGAGCGCTGGGCGAGCAGTCGGTCAGGCGGTCGATGGCCCGCCCGTACTTCGGCTCGAACCCGCGGTCCATCCGCTCGCGGACGCCCTCCCGCGTTCGGGGTCGGCGCAACTCCGCGCTCGCGAGGTAGTCGTCCACCAGCGCCCGTGCCCGCTCGCCGGCGGCCGTCAGCCCGGGCGTGCGTGTCTCGTAGACGAACCCGTCCGGGCCGTCCCGTATCGTCGTCACGACGCCCGCGTGGACGGCCCGCTGGTCGAGCACTCGCGGCGCGTACCACCCCTCGGCCGGCGGTTCCGGCGGCGGCACCGTCGGCACTTTTCCTTCCATGGTTTGTAGTAGAGTAATTTTCCGCTTTAAAATTACGGCGGTGATAGGCGGCACAATAAGTGGTCGGTCGCCGGCCGGCGGGCGTACCGGGCCGAGCGGTCGTCGCGCCCGCGACACTACGGCTGCTCCGATCGCCCACGTCTCGTCCGCCGCCGCAGCCCCAGCAGTCCGAGCAGGAGCCCGAGGAGCGCCGTCCACGGCCCGAACCCGGGGCCATCGGCCGCCGACGTGGCCGTGGTGGGTGCCGTCGGTGACCCAGTCTCGGTCGTCGTGACGGTCGCGGTCGCCGCCGTCGGTGACGCCGTGGACGACGCCGTCGGCGTGACGGCCGTGGTCGGCGTCGGGGTCGTGGTTACGGTCACCGTGACGGTCGGTGTGGCCGTGGGCGTCACCGCCGGTGTCGGCGTCGGTGTCGGTTCAGGTGCCGGAGTCCGCGCTGGCGTCGGGGTGGGGGTCGGCGTGGGCTCCGGGTCCCGCCCGTCGCTGTCGCTCCCGTCCGGCGTCGTGTCGTCCCCCGTCGTGGGCGACCCCGTGTCACCGGATTCGGAGCCGACGGTGAACGTCAGCGTCTCGGTGTGGGTGTTGTCCGCCCGGTCGACGACGACGACCTCCAGCGTGTGTGTGGAACCGTCCGTCAGCCCGGTCGCCTCGAACTCGGTGAACGTGCTCGTGACGGTGGTCGCGGGGTCGGTCGTGACCAGCGCGCCGTCGAACAGCACCCCGACCCGACCCGTTTCCACGCCGCTGAGTGCGTCCGCGTACTCGACCCGGAGCGTCGCGGCCGTGGTCCCGGCCGGCAGCTCCTCACCGTCCGACGGTATCGTCGCCGTGACGGTCGGCGGCGCGCGGTCGCTCGCGACCGCCCCGTAGGTCGAGAAGTGGGTCACGGTCGCGACCCAGTACTCGTCGGTCGTCCCGTCGACGGTGACGTTCTCGACGGTCGTCGGCACGTCCGACCACCGGCCGGTCGTCTCGTTGTAGAAGCGGACGGTCACGTCCTCAACGTCGGTGCCGGACGCGAGTCGCGACCGGTTCACGGGGACACCGACGAGGGCGTGGTCGAGGTTCGCCGAGAGCTGACTCCCGATCTCCGCGTCGAGGAACGCCACGCCCGAGGGCTCACTTGCGAGCGGGGCGAGTGGCGAGTCGCTCTCGGTCACCGTGACGAACGTGTCGGTCACCGTCTGGCTCGCGGTGAACCTGACGAACAGGCCCGAGGGCACGAGCCGGACGGTGATGGTACCGTTCGCGTCCGTGCTGGCGGTCGTGACGAGTGCCGTCGCGGTGTCGTTGCCGCGGTTCCCCGCGAGGTCGGCGCCCGCCGAGACGAGGCCGTACTGCCCCTCGCCGGCGAGCGTGACGGTCCCGTTCCAGTGGCCCCCCTCGTCGGTCAGGGCGACCGGGACGACTGTGCCGTCTGGTCGCTCGACATCGAGGGTGAGCGATCCCGGTCGGACCGGTTCGTCCGGCGCGACGGTCACCGCCGCGGCGGTCGCGTTCAGCCGGGTGACCGTCGCCGGCACGTTCGGGACCGCACGGTCGACGACGACCCGGTCGGCAGCCGCGACGGTCCGGCGGTTGCCCCGGTCGTCGACGGCCGTGACGACCACGTCGTACGCGCCGTCGTCGGGGAGTCGACTGGTTGGAATCGAGGCCGTCCAGTCGCCGGTCGCCGAGTCGTACTCGACGCTGCCGGACTCGGTGCCGCCGTCGAGAGACCCGATGGGTTTCGAGGCCGTCCCGTCGTCGGTCCCCGCGTCGTACGTCGCGTCAACCGTCTCCTCGAAGGTGGTGAACCGGGCGTCGAGTGTCACGCGCACGGCGTCGACTGTCCCGGTCGCGTCGGTGGCGTCGACGGTGAAGTCGACGCTCTCGTTCGCGTAGACGGTCGACCCGTCACGTGCGGCGCCCGTCACCGCGACGTCGTGGACGGTCGGGGCGTCGGCGTCTTCACCGGTGCCGCCGAGGGTGACCTCGACTTCGGGCTCGTCCGGGTCGTCCGAGAGCACCGTAAGCGTGGCCTCGGCCGGGCCGGTGGCTGTCGGCGCGTACGCCACGGTGAGTTCGTGGGTGCCGCCGTAGCCGAGCACCGCCGATCCAGTACCCGAAACCACTTCGAACGCACTGGCGTTCGGGCCCGAGAGCGCCGTGCCCGAGACGGTCAGATTCCGGTCGCCGACGTTGGCGACGGTGACTGTCTTCGTGGCGTTCCCGCCGGCGGGAACGGTCCCGAACTCGAGGTCGGTCGGGGTGACCACGACGTCGGCGACCCCGGAGCTGGAGGCGTCGACGACGGTGACGGTCACCGGGACGAACGTGGAGTACTCGCCCTCGGCGTCGCGGATGCGGTAGACGTAGGAGTCGACGCCGACGAAACCGGGATCGGGCGTGTAGCTGAAACTCCCGTCCTGCGCGGAGCGATGGAGCGTACCGTTGTTGGGGTCGCTGTGATGGCTCGCGTCGAAAGTGTGGCCGTCGACGTCGTAGTCGTTCGCCAGCCGACCGGGGGCGTCCACCGTGAGCGTCTCACCCTGAACGACGACGTACTCGTCCGAGACCGCGGTCGGGGCGCGGTTCGTCGGGGGGAGCACCTCGATGGTGACGGTGGCGAACGAGGAGTACTCGCCCTCGGCGTCGCGGATGCGGTAGACGTAGGAGTCGGTGCCGACGAAGCCGGGGTCCGGCAGGTACTGGAAGCTCCCGTCCTGCGCCGAGCGGTGGAGCGTGCCGTTGTCGGTGTCGCCGTGGTGGCTCGCGCCGAACGAATCGCCGTCCGGGTCGCGGTCGTTGGCCAGGCGACCGGGGCCGCTCACGTTCAGCCACTCGCCCGCGTGGACCGAGTAGGAGTCGTCGACGGCCTGCGGCGGCCGGTTCGGGTCCGGGAGTACCTCGATGGTGACCGTCTCGAAAGCCGAGTACGTGCCGTGCTCGTCGCGGACGCGGTAGACGTAGGAGTCGATGCCGACGAAGCCGTCGTCCGGGAGATATTCGAAACTCCCGTCCTGTGCCGAGCGGTAGAGCGTGCCGTCGTCGGTGTCGCCGTGGTGGCTCGCGTCGAACGAATCGCCGTCCGGGTCACGGTCGTTGGCCAGGCGACCGGGGCCGCTCACGTTCAGCCACTCGCCCTCGTAGACCGTGTAGCGGTCGGCCGTAGCGACCGGCGCCCGGTTCGCCGTCGCGTTCGGGTCCGGGAGCACCTCGATGGTGACGGTGGCGAACGAGGAGTACTCACTGTCTTCGTCCCGAACACGGTAGACGTAGGAGTCGGTGCCGACGAAGCCGTCGTCGGGCCGGTACTGGAAGCTGCCGTCCTGTGCGGAGCGATGGAGTGTGCCGTTGTCGGTGTCGCCGTGGTGACTCGCGCTGAAGACGTCCCCGTTCGGATCGAGGTCGTTCGCCAGCCGACCGGGCCCGCTCACGTTCAGCCACCGGCCTTCGTAGACCGTGTAGTGGTCGGGGACCGCGACCGGTGCGGTCGTGGCCGGGTCGACGACCTCGATAGCGACTGCCCCGAACGTGGAGTACTCGCCGTCGTCGTCGCGGACACGGTAGACGTAGGAGTCGGTGCCGACGAAGCCGTCGTCGGGGAGATACTGGAAGCTGCCGTCCTGTGCGGAGCGATGCAGCGTGCCGTTGTCGGTGTCTCCGTGGTGGCTCGCGTCGAAGTCGTCGCCGTCGACGTCGTAGTCGTTCGCCAGCCGACCGGGGCCGCTCACGTTCAGCCACTCGCCGGCGAGGGTGGCGTAGTGGTCCGGGCCGACCGTCGGCGCCCGGTTCGACGGGAGCACCTCGATGGTGACGGTTGCGAACGAGGAGTACTCGCCCTCGGCGTCGCGGATGCGGTAGACGTAGGAGTCGGTGCCGACGAAGCCGTCGTCCGGGAGATATTCGAAACTCCCGTCCTGTGCCGAGCGGTGGAGCGTACCGTGGCTCGGCGAGCCGTGGTGGCTCGCGCCGAACGTGTCGCCGTCGACGTCGTAGTCGTTGGTGAGGCGACCGGGACCACTCACATTCAGCCAGGTGCCCTGCCGCACGGTGTACGTGTCCGGGACCGCGGTCGGGGCGCGGTTCGTCGGGGGGAGTACCTCGATGGTGACGGTGGCGAACGAGGAGTACTCGCCGGCTTCGTCCTGAACGCGGTAGACGTAGGAGTCGGTGCCGACGAAGCCGTCGTCCGGGAGGTACTGGAAACTCCCGTCCTGCGCCGAGCGGTGGAGTGTGCCGTTGTCGGTGTCGCCGTGGTGACTCGCGTCGAACGAGTCACCGTCCGGGTCGTGGTCGTTCGCCAGCCGACCGGGCCCGCTCACGTTGAGCCACTGGCCGGCGTGGACCGAGTAGGAATCGTCGACGGCCTCGGGCGCCCGGTTCGGGTCCGGGAGCACCTCGATGGTGACCGTGGTGTACGCCGAGTACTCCCCCTCGCTGTCCTGCGTGCGATAGACGAACGAGTCGGTGCCGGTGAAACCGGGGTCCGGGCGGTACTCGAAGCCGCCGCTGGCGTAGAACGACTCGAGCGTCCCGTTGTCGGGAGCGCTGTGGTGGCTCGCGTCGAACGAATCCCCGTCCGGGTCGGCGTCGTTCGTGAGGACGTCGGGGGCACTGACGTTCAGCCACTCGCCCGCGTAGACCGTATAGCGGTCGGTGGCCACGGTCGGCGGTCGGTTCTGGCCGACGAGCGTTCCGGTACCGGACAGCGCGACGTTCACCGTCGGTTCGTCGGTGTCGTTCGTCGAGAGGGTGAGTGTCGCGTCGGCCGCCCCGGTGAACTCGGGGGCGAACTCGACAGTGACGTCGTGTGCCCCGCCGGCCGGGATGGTCGTCGTGCCGCCCCCGTCCGTGACGCCGTAGGCGGTCGCGGCGGTCCCCGAGAGACTGGCCCCGTCGAACGAGAGCGACGAGCCACCGACGTTCGAGACGGTCACGATCGTCGTCGTGCTGTTACCGACCTCGACGTCGCCGAACTCGTGACTCGCCGGCGAGACGTCGACCTCGGCGGGGCCGACGCCGACGCCGGTGAGCGTCGCCGTGACGGTCCCCGAGAACAGGGTGTCGACGTCGAGGCTCGCGGTCTTCGTCCCGCTCGCGGTCGGCGCGAACCGCAGCCAGACGGTCGCGCTGTCCCCCGGATACACGTTCGTCTGCGGGCCGCTCAGGATGCGGTAGTCGGCGTCATCCGTCCCGCCGACCGTCGCGCCGTCGATGTAGAGCGTCTCCGTCCCCTCGTTCGTTATCTGGACGTACCGGTCGACCGTCTCTCCGACGGCGACGTCACCGAAGTCGCGGGTCGTGGGCGAGACGACCGGATCAGCCGAGGGCTCCGAGACGTCCACCTGGACCGGCGGCAGGTCCGCGACGGTCACGTCGTACGTGCCCGTGTTCGCGAACGCGTGCGTGAACGTCACCGTCGCCTCGTCGTCGTAGCCCGTCCCAACCGTGCCGTTCGTGGTGTCGACGACGCTCCCGTCGACCGAGAGGTTCGTGGTGTAGGGGCAGGCGGCGGCACCGAGGTTCCGGACGGTCGCTTCGACGGTGACCGACTCGCCAGTCGAGGCGTTCCGGTCGGAGACGGTGAGTCCGGTGTACTCGAAGAGCGCCGACGGCTGGTCGGTCGTCCCACCACGGAGCGCCGCGAGCGAGTAGGTGTCGTCGGCGTTCTCCAGCCCCGTCGTGTAGAGGACGCCGTCCGCGACGGCCGGCGTGAACGACGCCTCGCCGTACGCACCGTAGCGCCACACCAACTCGCCCGTGTCGGCGTCGTAGGCCCGGATGGTGCTGTCGGCCATCGGGACGTACACCACGCCGCCGGCGGCGGCGAGCGAGTGTTCGGCGGCCGCACACACCGTCGTGTTCCAGCGCGCGTCGCCGGTCGACGCGTCGAGGGCCCGGACCGCCCCGTCGGCGGTGAGGTACAGCGTCCCGTTCGCCAGCGCGGGGGAGGCCCCGGTGTAGCCGTCGACGTTCGCCGGGACGCGCCAGACCGTGCTCCCGTCCGCCGCGTCGAGCGCGTAGATACTCCCGTCAGTACTGCCGTACGCGGCATCGTCGACGTAGACGACGCCGTCCTTCACGACCGGTGCGTGGAGCCGCGACCCTGCGCCGGCGATGCTCCGGTTCCACCGTTCGGTGCCGGTCGCTGCGTCGAGCGCGTACGTGTGGCCGTCGTCGCTCGTGAGGTACACCGACCCACCCACGACGGCAGGCGTGGTCATCCCGTACCCCGAGTCGGGCGTGGCGAACGTCCAGAGACGTTCTCGCGTCGTCGCGTTCAGCGCGTAGAGCCGGTCCTCACTGGGGCCTTCTCCGGCGACGTAGAGCACGTCGTCGACCACGGCGAGGCCGCCGTCGTCGCCCACGTCGAACGTCCAGAGACGCTCGCCGGTCGTGGCGTCCAGCTGGTAGAGCGTGCCGTAGGCGGTGACCGCGTAGAGGTGTCCCCCAGCGTACGCGGGCGGGACCTCGACGTCGTCGAGGGTCTGGTACTGCCAGCGGAGCGACCCGTCGGTGGCGTCGTAGGCGAACACCGACTCGGTACCGCTGTCGTCGCGCCCGCCGACGAAGACGGTGTCTGCGGCCACCGTCGGCCCGCTGGACCACTCGTTGGAGTGGTCGACGGTCCAGTCCACGACGTTCGCACCGACCGCCGTCGGCGCGGTGGTGCTGGAGCCGCCGGCGTTCCCTGCGTCGAAGCCCTCGGTCGGCCAGGAACCGGCGTCGGGGGCGAGCGAACGCGGGCCGCCGAGGTCGACGACCGCCCCGTCCGCAGCGTCTCCGACGGCGACGGTAGCGCTCCCGGCCCGGTCGTACATGAACCGCTCCAGTGAGTCTTCACCCTCGTTCGGCTGGAGCGTGAACACGAAGTCGCCCCGGTGCTGGACCTTCACGGTCCAGCTGACCGTCGTGTGCTCGCCCGGCGCGAGCGTCCCCGTCCGGCCGACGTAGTCGTAGACGTAGTGGCTCTCGTCCGGGGCGACCGCGAGGTTCACGTCGTACTCTCGGGCGAGCGTCCCGACGTTGGTCGCCGTCGCGGTGACGGTGACGTTCTCGCCGACGCCAGCCACGCCCGAGTCGACCGAGAGGTCGGTGAACTCGATGGCGCCGCCCTCGACGAGCGCACGGAACCGTCCCGACCAGTCGTCGTAGGCGTAGACGGTCCCGTCGACGACCGACAGCGAGAGGCCCTGGCCACTGTGACCGAGCCGCTCGCCGTCCTCGGCGCTGTAGAGACGCGTGTAGCCGGGGTCGAAGGTGGTCTCGGCTCCGTAGACGACGCCGTCGACGACCTGGATGCGCGAGAGGAAGTTCGTGCTCGCGTTCCAGTTCGGGGTCCCGGTCGCCGCGTCGAGCCGGTGGAGGCGGTTCGCGTCGCGGTCCGAGTAGGCGGTCTGTCGGACGTAGAGCGTACCATCGTGGACCGCGGGCTTTCGGAGTCGCCAGCCGTCGTCGCCACCGCCGTAGTAGTTCTGGACGCTCGAGGGGGTGAAACGCCACTGCTCGGCCCCGGTCGCGACGTCGAGGGCGACCAGTTCCTCGGCCGGCTCGCCCGCCGCGTTCGTCGACTCGTCGACGACGAACACGAGGCCGTCGGTGACGACGGGCGTCTCGTCCTGATCGACGCCGAGACCCAGCGAGTCCGTCGTCCAGGCCAGCGAGCCCGTCGCCGCGTCGAAGACGTGGAGTTCGTCCTCGTACGTCGCTGTCTCGATCTCGTCCATGGCAGTCACGAACACGTACCCCTCGCCGGCGGCGTAGGTGCGGTAGGAGTCCTGCAGCCGGAATTCGGCGTTCGAGTACGACCAGACCGGGGTCCCGGTCGCCGCGTCCAGCGCGACGACCGACGCGTTCTCGTAGTAGTCGTTCTGCTCGTAGACGTTGCCGGCGACGTAGACCCGTCCGTCGGCGACGATTGGGCCGTGGTCGTCGCCCGTGCTGACGTTGATCGACACCGACTGCTTCCACGTCCGGGTCCCGGTCGCCGCGTCGAAGGCGTACACGGAGCCGTGCTCGATGGCGCCGGCTCCCTCCGCGAACAGGTAGGGCGTCGTGGCGACGTAGACCGTGCCGTCGACGACCGCCGGCGACCCCGAGGGGACCCGGTTCTCTGCCGTGAAGTTGTACTCCCACTGGACCGTGCCCGCCGCTGTGTCGTACGCGGTGACGGTGTGGACGTCCGCCCCGCCGCTGTATCGGTTCTCGTGGCGGACGACGAAGACGGAGCCGTCGGCGACGACGGGCGTGGTGTCCTCGTCGGTGTTGCTGACGTTCCAGGCCTCCTGGAAGTGCCGTGACGGCCCGTCGGTGTCCGGGTTGGCGTCGGTCCGATTCGCGGCGAAGCCACCCATCGGCCACGCGTCGGCGGGACCGGCGTGGACGACGTCCACGGTGACCGGGCCGGCCGCGAGGTCGGATTCGAGTCGCCGCTGGACGGAGAGGTTCCAGGCGGCCGCGCTCGGGAGTGCCGCCGTGAACGTCAGCGTGGTGGTGGCACCGGGTGCGAGCGTGCCGTTCGTGCGGTCCAGCGTCCACCGGTCGCCCGGGAACGGCGCGTCCGCCACCAGCGAGAGGTCGTAACTCCGGCTCTCGCTGTCGACGTTCTCCACCGTCACGTCGACCGTGAACTGCTCACCCGGTGCGACGGTCGTCGCGGAGGCACCGACCCCGGAGAACCGGAACGGCGAGTCCTCCAGAGCGTAGACACGGGTCCGGTCCCCGTCGAGGACGTGGGCGTACACCCGGTCGTCGGCGACCGCCAACTCGGTCGCGGCGCCGTCGAGACGGTACTGCCACAGCCGCGTCCCGGTCGCCCCGTCCAGCCCGACCACGTGGCCACGGTTGTTCACCGCGTAGACGGTCCCGTCGGCGACGGCCGGCGACCGGGCGTCCGTCCTGACGTAGCTGAGGCCGTGGTCGAGGCTCGCGGGGAGCCGGTGGCGCCACGCCCGCTGGCCCGCCGACGCGTCGAGCGCGTGGACGGTGTTCCCCGACGCGAGGTAGACGGACCCGTCCGCGACGGCAGCCCCGGTCGGTCGCGTGTTCAGGTCGAACATCCACTCGACGTGACCGTCGGTGGCGTTCAGGCGGTAGAACTTCGGGTCGTGGTCCGTAGTCGACTGGTCGCGGAGCGCAGAGCCGGCCCCAACGTACACCGACCCGTCGCCGACGACTGGCGGCATCGTGACTGGGCCCTCCATCTCGAACTGCCAGCGTTCGCGGCCGTCGCTCGCGTTCAGCGCGTAGACTGCGTAGTCGCGGTCGTTCACCCGTCCCGTGGCGTAGACCGTCCCGTCGGCCGCCGACAGGCCGAGCGAGACGTCATCGTTCACGTCGACGGACCAGCCCGCCGCGCCCGTCTGGAGGTCGTACGTGTACAGGTACTCCCCACGAGCGGCGTAGAGCGTGCCGTCGCTGATCACCGTCGCGTCGGCCTCGAAGGCGGTGACGTTCCACAGCTCGGTGCCGTCGGTCGCGCGGTACGCGCGGATCTCGTCGCCGGAGTAGTCGACCTCGGTCGTGACCACCACGCCCTCCGAGACGGCCACGCTGTCGACGTCGAGGCCACTGAGGTTCCAGACCTGCGCACCGGTGTTACTGTCCACCGTCCGCAGTGTCTCCTGTCCGGGGACGAACACGAGGCCATCCGCGACGACGGGGGGGACGTCGCTGGTGTCGCCGTCGAAGGCGTAGACCCAGCGGGCGTCCGGGTCGCTCTGCGGCCCGGAGGCGTTCGGGTTGGCTCCGGTTCGCCCCGGGTCGCGGCCGGCGGTGCCCCAGTCGTCGGCGTCGAGCGTCGGCCCCGTCGTAGAGGACCCGGCTACGGTCGCCGTGTCGAGCGAGACGGCCGTCTCCTCGACGGTCCGGGAGTCACCGGTCGGCGTGTGGACGGCGTCACCGCCGACCGGCCCCCGTTTGTCGGCCGCAAGTGCAGGGGTGCCGAGTGCGGCTCCCGCCGGCCCGACGACGACGGAGAGTACGACGAGCGCGGCGAGCGTGACCGGAGCGAGTGTGTCGAACGCGCCACCGAGAAACGACAGCAAGGAGGTGCGAACCGATAGTTCAGGCATTAGGATACTCTCCCTTCCTCGGTCGATATATGCAGCCACCGGGTGTCGTTCGGGACCCGGACGCGTTCCGGAAGCCGAAACAGGCCCGGAGTACGAACAGTTATCGTAACTCTCGTCCAGTTGAGGTTAATGGACGTTGCCGGACCGGACGACGGCGGGCTGCCCTTGGCGGGCATCAAGCGCGGAGACGCGCTGACGGCGCTCCGGGACGGCCCCATGGACCGGGCCGCGCTGATGGAGAGACTCGACGTCTCTCGAACGACCATCCACCGTATCGTCAGGGCACTCGAAGCCCGTGACATCGTCGAGCAGCGCGGGAACGAGTTCGAGCTCACCACGTTCGGACAGACGGTCGCCGACGAGGTGGCGGCGTACCGGCGTCGTGTCCGTGCCGCCGGACACCTCAAGCCGTTCCTCGAGACGACTCCCGACCTCCCGGTCGAACTCGACGTCGGCCTGTTCCAGCGGGCGCAGGTGACGGAGACGGAGCCGACGAATCCCTACGGCCCGGTCGCACGGTTCATGGAACTGCTCGTGGACTCGGAGACGTTGTACGGCTTCGACACCACCACGATCGCGCCCATCTACGTCGACGAGATCCGGGACGAGATCCTCGGGGGGATGGAGACCGACGTCGTGTACCTCCCGTCGGTCGTCGAGGACATCGTCGACACCTACGCGGCGGAGATCGCGGCGGCCGTCGAGAGTGGGCATCTCACCCTCTCGACCCACGAGGACCTCCCCTTCGGCCTCGCCGTCTTCGACGACCGGGTCGGCCTGGGTGGGTACGACCCCGAGACCGGGATGTTACGCGCGTTCGTCGACACGGCCGACCCCGGGGCCCGCGAGTGGGCCCTCGACCTGTACGAGCGGTATCGCGAGGCAGCTACCCCGATGGAACTCTCGTCGGGCACGAGCGACTGACGTCGTGGCCCGGTCGTTCCGTCTCGTCGCCTCCAGCGGTTCACTGTCGTCCGCCTCGAGCCGGTGTAGCGCTCCTCGGCAGGCGGTTCCGGCGGCGGCACCGTCGAGCGCATCTCGTACGTGTGACCGAAGGAGATGCTCTGGGTTCGATTCTCGGAGCCAGTCGTGAAATCTGGCCGCAACAGTCGTTCTCGTGGTCGGCCTGCCCGCGTGTGACTGGGTCCAGTTTCGGCCATCGATTAATTCCGCCCTCTAATTATCTGGCTAAAGATACAGTATTTTTCTCTCAGAAACTATCAGATAAATTCATTCAAGCGCCGCCGAATTGTGGTCATGTATGTCGCAGACCCAGACCCAGACGGCCGAACTGGATTCCGAGAGCACCGTTTCCGAGTTCCTCCGTGACCACCCCCGCTTCATGGGCGCGCTGTTCACGCTGCTGCTGCTCCTCTCGCAGAGTGGCAGTGCTATCGCGAGTCAGGCCTCGACCGTCGCCGGCCCCTGAACACTACCGCCAGTCACGCCCGACGAGCGCCGTGTGTCGTACCGTCGTGTTCGCGAACACACTTGCCGTGCGCAGACCGGTCTCTTCGCTCCTGTCCGAGTCATCGATTCGCCGAGCGGCCGCCATCGGCCGTGGCAAGACGGGCTCCTCTACCGGCTACTCCGCTTCCCAGTCACCAGCCTGTTCTGCCTCGCTGCGGAGGTCGGCGGCGCTGACTTCATCCGACCACCCGTAGGTGCCGCTCCGCGTCTCCCTGACCGGCATCGGGTCGAGATTGAGGAACCAATCGAGCGTCGGCTCGTCGACACGGAACGTGTCGAGGTCGCCTGAGTTGAGGTAACTCACATCCTGTGGACCGAGGTGTACTGTCGTATGGCTCCCCAACCCGTACCGTCGCGTCCCGTAACCCTCCAGCGCCACGTCGAACTCGCCGTCCTCACGCGGCGTCACCCGTGCGACGAGCGGCGTCCCGCCCCCGTGCTGGACCAGCGAGAGCGACCCGTTCCCGAACGTCATGTAGAGCTGGCCGCTCAGCGGGTACTGCTCCTCGATCCACTCGACGGCAACCTCGAACGGGAACCCGCCGTTGAGCAGGCGGGCCATCTCCCGGCCGATCTCCGTCGCGGCCGTGTTGAACACCTCCGTCCGGGTCCCGACGCCGGCGAGCGCGCCGGCCTCGACGAGGGCCTGTGCCGGGGCGTAGGAGGCACACGCGTTCAGGACGAACGCGTTGCACCCCACGTCGAGCGTGGCGATGTCCTCGGGCGAGAGGTGGCCGTCCGCACACTCCAGCCCCTCGGGCCGGACGTGGCCGATGTAGTGCAGGAAGTCGGTCTCCTCGGTCAGCAGGTCCCGCATCTCCGCGACCTCGAGCGACTCGTGGATGTCGATGTCGAACGCGAGGTGGTCGCGAGTCCCGTAGATGTCGGTGACGTCCTGTTCGGCGCGCATCTCGTCGTCGTTGCAGACGACGACCACGCGGGTGCGTGGCCGGTCGCTGACGCTCCGGTCCAGGTAGGTCATGAAACTCCCGGCGCTGACCGTCCCGGCGTTCTCCGGGAGGCCCTCGCCCGCCCACGCCTGCGCGACGCTGTCGCTGTCGGGGAGGCGGATGCGGTCGGGAGCGGCCGTGTCGGTGTCGCCACCTCTGACTCCGCCGCGGACCCCGTCTCGAACCGACGCGTCGGCTCGCAGGAAGTCCTCGATGGCGTCTCGCTGTGTCGAATCGCCCGCCGGGACCGACCGTCTGACCCACCGGCGACCCCAGCCCTCGTCCTCGCCCTCCCAGTCCGCCACGTCGAACTCGCCGGGAGACTGCGTCTCGGGGTCGAAGACACGTATCTGTGCCAGTTCGTTCGCGAGGAACGGCAGGAGCGGGGCGTACTCGAAACTCGGCGGTACGTCGACCGTGAGCCGCCAGCGGGGCCACGCCGGCTCGGTCACCGCTGGCGGGATGGTCAGGTAGGCCCGCGTCCGGGCCGTGAACGAGGCCCCGTAGAGGAGGTTCCGGTCGAACCAGTCGGGGAGGGCCGACTCGATGCGCTCGTACTCGGCCAGCTGGTCCGGGTAGAACCCCGCCGACCCGGTCCGGACCAGACAGTCGAGCGTGAACAGGTGCCGGAGCAGGTCGTGGACGCGGTGCTGGAAGTCGACCGGGTCGTCCTGGCCCCCGAGCCGGACCGAGACCGGCGGTTCGTCCCCGACAGCCCGGATCCGGTCGAGGAGCACCCCGCTCGTCGGGTCCTGCTCTGGCGGCGGACACAGGGTGAGCGACGGGTCGTCCCCGGTTCGCTCCGGCACCACCTCGGCGTCGAGGTAGTACGCGAGCGACGTGACTGGGTACACCCACGTCGGCTCCGGCGGCACCCGGAGCCGCGCCCGACGGTCGCTCGACCGGGCCTGCGTGCGCCCGTCGACGGACGGCCGTCGCTCTGGCCGGACGCTCGCGCTCCCCGTGGTCCGGCCCTGCTCGCGCTCCGCGAGCACGTCCGCCAGTCGAGTGACCGGCTCGACCGGGTCGTGGCCGTCGATGGTGCCCCCGTCGTCGGGGTCGGTGAACGTCAACAGGGCCGGCATCCCGCGGAGCGTCGGGAACGTCCGCTCCGGCGAGCGGGTCTTGAGCGCCTGCCCGAACCGGGAGATGCCCTGCAGGACGCTCTCGGCCGTCTGGTCGATGGCGAAGGTGCCGGCCGGCCGCTCGTGGAACGAGCGCACGCCGAGCCGCACCAGCGGCGGGTCGGCGGCCGTGTCCGTCTCGTCCGTCGCGGCCGGGTCGAACTGGACGACCGTCGCGCGGTCGTCGCTGAGGACACGGACGGGGGCGTCGGTCCGGAGGTAGACCTTGCAGCCGACGCTCGGGACCTCGAGCGAGTACTCGTCGTCGGGCGCGGGGAGTCCGGCCGACTCGCCCGCGGCGACCTTCCGGACGACGTCGCCGGAAGCGTCGCGGACGAACACCTGGACGAGTTTCGTCGTCTCCACGCGGAACGCGTGGAAGGCCGCGGCCGTCGTGACCGGGAAGTAGAACGCGTCGGTCGACGCCTCACGCAGCGCGACCGGCGCACCGGGCAGCAGGGTGAACACCGTCTCCTCGATGGGGTCGTAGACGCGGAGCCGGCGGCCCTCGTTGTCGGCGAAGATCTGTGGGCCGGTCTCCGGTGTCAGGCGCTCCTGCGCGAAGGCGGCCTCGGTCGGTGTGGGCTCTTCTCTGGACACGGGTCGGTGGGTGCTGGGTCGGTCTCGACGGCTCGGCGCTCAGGCCCACGAGTCTCGGAGGGCCCACCCCGCCTGCCGGTACAGGCGGCGTGAACGGTGCCCCACGTTCCCCCGTGGCGAGCGACCCGAGCCGCGTCGTTACCCGAGTCGTCGGGGCCCTACCCTAAAAGGTCTTCAGCCGGTTCGTGGTCCCACAGCGGTGGAAGGCTTATGTCTCTGGTCCGCCACGTCCCGCCCGTGTCCCCTACGCGACGTGCCCTCCTCCGCACGGTAGCCACCGCGTCGAGCGCCGGATCTCTGGCCGCGCTGGCCGGGTGTCTCGGCGAGACGATACCCACGGGCGACGACGAGTCACCCACGCCCACACCGACGCCCGACCCGGGTCAGGTCTCCGCTCGTGACGTCCGGTTCCTGCGCTGGCTCCCCGACCCCGCCGCGACGCCGCTCCGTGACGGCTACGGCGTCCAAGTGTACGACACGCTGACCCTCCGCGCACGCCGTGACGACCTCCACCCGAACGCCTCCGACCGGCTCCAGTCCGAGGCGCGCTACGCCGGCCCGGACGAGCGCTACGTGGACTACGAGCGGGTCGACGCGACCGTGGAGGTCGGCTTCGACGCCGCCGTCGCCCTCGGGTCGTTCGACCCGGACGCGTTCCGCGAGCGGTGGACCGACGACCGGACCGAGAGTCGCACCGACCGCCCGAAGACGGCGACCCGCACCCCGACCGACCAACCCGAGTCCTACGGCGAGTTCACGCTGTTCGGGACCGACCGCGTCTTCGCCGTCTCCGAGGACGCCGTCGTGGAGGTCGAGCGTCACCGCGAGGGTGACGCCCTCACGTACGTCAAGGCCATCCTCGACGCCCGGACGGACGAGACCGACTACACCGACGGGAACGCGTACGCCGACGCCCTGCTCGGCCTCGTGGACGGCCCGCACGCGATGCAGTGCTACGTGGAGGCGATGGACGGCTCGACCTCGCGTGGCTTCCGCGAGGACGTCATCACGGGTGGGCTGAAGTCGTGGCGCTTCGGCCGCGAGACGACGCAGTTCACGTTCGGGAACACCTACTCCGACGCGGACGCCGCCGCCGACGCAGACGTGGCCGGCCACCTCGACGCCGACCGGTTCGACGTCTACGAGGGCCTCGGCGTGACGACGGAGGACCGACTGATCTGGGCCGACGGCGAGGTCTCGACTGATCAGTTCGACTTCCTCTCACCGGGTGGGCCGGGCGACGGCGTCCACACGCCGAACGGGTAGGTCGTCCGGGCCGTCGGTCGACCGAACCGTAGCGCGCTCTCGTTCGAGCCCAGCTCCCCGACTCGTGAGCGGCTTCGGTAGTTCGGAGTAGGTGAAAATAAGTGTAGGCGGTTGAGATCCGCCTACGAAATCAAGCGAGAACGGTTGCGAGAAGTTGTTGTGGGCCGAACGACGCTCTCGGCATGTGGTTCCCCGACGCGTCGGACACGTCGACCTCCTCTACCGGGTCGCTCCCGTTCGACACTCGTCGCCTCCCACGAGCGTCCCCTCGTGCGGGGGCCGTCACCGCCGAAAAGTTAACGTACCACAAGGTAGATTACACGTGTGGGTACCGAGCTCGCCGGCTGTCTCACGGTCTCACCAGTGACCGTCCAACCATAGCGCAACGGACCGGCTCAGCCCGGCCCCCGGTTTTTGACCGACTCGCACCGACAGCGACGCCACGGGCTGCGTGCGGGCCGGGCGGGACGCGTCACGACCGGTTGACTCCGGGTCGTGGTCCTCGGGGACTCGCCCAGCGAATCGTGGAACGCCCAGTTCGTCGTCGAGGAACGCGGCCTCGCCGTCCACGTCCCTCGGCGGGCGAGAGGCACACCGGCGAGTCCACCGTGGCGTCCCTCCACTCGGAACGGGTCGAGGACAGCAGGGTGACACGTGCGAACAGGTCGTCCAGAACCTGCTCTGCGGGACGGCCGACAGACGGAACGACGCGCGCGTCCGAACGCGACAGACGTGTTCGCTGCTTGCCTCGCTCTCACGGACGGCACCGTCGCGTTCCGTGAATCGGGACAGGGTGGGCCCGCTCGTGTCCGGGGTGGTCCGTCTCGACCACACGAATCCCCCGACGCGGCGGTACGTGACCGGGCTGGGCGTTCCTCGAACTCGAACGCGTCGGACGGGCTGCCCCGCGAGGGTGAGGGGCGGGCGGCCCTCAGATCTCGGTCAGCCGTTCGTACTCCGCCGGGAGCGCACTCGCATCCTCCGGCAGGAGGGCGACGAGCAGGTAGTCGGCGAACTCGGCGAAGTAGTCCACGAGGGTAGCGATGCGCTCCGAGTCGATGGCCTCCAGCGAGTCGAGCAGGATGAACGGCACCGACTCGTGGACCTCGTGGGCGAGGTAGCCCGCAAGCGCGAAGACGAGGCCCGTCACCTCCCGCTCGGACTCGCTCAGGTTCGAGACGGTGTCCTCGTAGACGGTCCCGGACGCGGTGGACCGGACGACGTGGAGTTCGAACGCGTTCCGGGTCACTTTGCGCCGCCCCTCCCGGACCTCGCGCTCGACACGCTCGATCCAGATCCGGTCGATGTTGTCGTAGTGGAGGAGGCCGAGGATGGTGTCCATGTGTTCGTTGAACTGCTCGACAGCCTCCTGCTCGATGCGCTCGATGCGCGTCCGGAGGTCGGCTATCTCGTCGGATAGCTCCTCGCGCTTGCGCTCGACCTCGGACTCCGTCTCGATGCGGCGTTCGAGCGAGGCGATGTTCTCCTCGACCCGCTCCAGGTCGTTCTCGTGACGGCCGAGTTCGTACTCCAGCTGGTTGGCCTCCTTGTGCAGGTCGAGTACCTCGCCGTAGGAGTCGCTCTCCATCTCGTCGACCTCCGCCTCGACCTGCTCGATGGTCTCGGTGAGTTCCGCACGGCGCTCCTGTAGCCGCTCGACCGACGACTCGCTGCGTTCGACCTCCTCCTCGATGCCCTCGAGACGTCGCTCGATACGCTCGCGGTCGCGCTGTGACTGCTGGAGCTCGGTGCGTTCCTGCTGGAGGTCAGCGATCTCGGTGTCGATGTCGTTCACCTCGCTCAGGTGTTGCTGGCTGAGCTTGCGGAGCTGGTCGACCGTCCGCTCTATCTGCTCGGCGTCGACCTCGCTCCCACACGTCCAGCACGAGACGGTGTCGTCCGCGAGGAGCTGGTCCGTTATCTGCCCGCCGTCCGTGTCGGCGGTCCCCAGCGCCTCGAACACCTCGTCGGCCGCCCCGTTCAGCATCTCCTCGTTGAACCCGATCACGTTCTGGAGCTCGTTCACCTCCGTCTCGAGTCGCTGCTTCCGATCGCGGAGCCGACCGATCTCCGTGTCGAGTTCGGCGATCTCGCCAGCGGGTGTCTCCGGCAGTTCCTCGTACTCGGACTCGAGTTCACGCCGCTCGGCCTCCAGCGCCTCGAGACTCTCGCGCTCCGTCTCGAGGTCGTACCGGACGTCGTCGAGCGTCGACCGCTTCTCGCGCAGCTCGGCCAGTCGGTCCTCCAGTTCGGCCTCCTCCTCGCGCGTCTCCTCGACGTCCGCGTCGGCGGCCTCCAGTTCGGCCTCCTTGGCCTCCAGTTCCTCCTGTGTCTCCGTTATCTTCGACTCGAGCCGGGTCCGCTCCTCCTCCAGCCCCGGGAGCTTCCCCTTCAGCGACTCGATCTCCTCGAGTTCTGCCTCCAGTTCCTTGCGCTCGTCGACGAGGCGTGATATCTCCGCCTCGATGGACTCGGTGTCGACCGGACGCATGATGAGTTCCCTGAGGTCGTCGCCACGGGCCACCGTCCGCCGGGCCTCGTTGGACTCGAGGAGGAAGGCGAACAGGTCCGCCAGCGTGGCGTCCTCGAGGTACGGCTCCCCGTCCGTGACGACCGACTGCGACCGGCGGTACAGCTCCTGGGTGTACGTCGTGCCGTCGACCGTTATGTCGACGCCCCCCTCGTCTGCGTCCGCCTTCATGGAGACGTCGTCGCTTCCCAGCCCCGCCATGACTGCCTGGAGCAACGAGGTCCGGTTCGTCGCGTTCCGGCCGACCAGGATGGTCACCCCGGGCGAGAACTCGACCGACGTCTCCTCGATTCCCCCGATGTTCCTGACGTCTACTGTTACGTTGTTCGACATGATTGGTGAGTTTCCCTTGTCCCCTACCATGGCCCACTCGTATCATAAGTGTTGTCTCTCTTCCGTTTGGAATCTGTTTGGAATAACGCGGGTGGGTGCGGAATCTTCGCGGTCACTCGCAGTCGCAACCACCCCGGTCGAGGAGCTCGACCACCTCGTACTGGCCGCCGCAGTCCTCGCAGACGACGCTGGTGCTCACGATGGTCCGGAACTCGCCGAGGGTGAGGTGGTCACCCGCGCGGAGCTGTTCCAGTTTGCTCTCGGTCACCGCGCTCGTCCGCCCTCTGAGTCGCTGGAGACTCTCCTTCTCCGCCTCGACCCGGTCCCGCTCCGAACGGGTGTACTCCGCGTCGCGGTACTCGGTGAGGTAGGTCCGGATCGCCTGGTAGGAGACGAAGTCGTCGAGCAGCGTGTCGACGTCGATGCCCTCGCGCTCCAGCCGACGCCGAGTCCGGGTGGCGTCGGCTCCGCTCGGGTCGTCCTCGGTGAGCACCCGGTAGATGCTGTCGGCGTCCCCGTCCAGTGCCCGCACGCCGGCGCGCGAGATGGTGTCGGAGAGGAGTCGTCTGTTGAAGTGGTTCGCGAGCGCCCGCAGACTCAGCCGCGAGTCGTCCTCCGCGGTCCACCGGCGTTCGAGTTCGCCGCCGAGTCCCTCGAGGCCGTACTCGTCGATGAGTCGTGCGACCTTGACCCGTCTCCCCCCGGCGTCGGACTCTGACGTGTTTTCGGTAGTCATACCCGTTCCTACCCCAGTGTGCTACAAAAACGTTGGCCACGCCCACCGCGAGGGATTCGGTGGCGACCACGAACAGGTGGCCGAGACGATGACCAGTCAGCCCCGGGCCGTCACACAGGCTCACCGACGCACGACGCGGTGGACCCGTCAGCGACGGCGACCGACCCCAGAAGGGATAACAAATGTACGTTTGTTATTCGGAGAACGTGTACTCCGTCGTCTCGAGGTCGGCCGCGTAGTAGGTCGTCGTGAGGTCCCGTTCGTCCGCGTACTCGCGGGCAGGGATGGTCCGCTCGCGGACGGAGACGACGAGCGGCTCGACGTCGAACGGGTAGGGGTCGAGCGCGAGCGTGGTGTCGTCGACCGCCGTCACGTCGAGGTCGGTCCAGCCCGTCGTGGCCGGCACCGGGCCGAGCGTGGTCGACTCGAGCGTGGGGTAGAGACAGCAGTGGAGCGCGAGTCGGTCCCAGAGCTGCAACAGACAGTAGCTCCGCCACAGCGGCGTGTCGCCGTCGTAGCTGCCCGTCTCGTGGAGCGTCTCGAGCATCGCCACGGCGTCGTCGGTGACGTACGCGCCGTAGTGCTCCGAGTCGTTGAGCGCGTCCGCGAGCCGGCGCTGTCGCTCCTCCTCGTGGTCGACGAACGCCGCGTACTCATCGCTCCGGTCGGGCATCGAGGGGACCGTCCCGTAGCGCCGCCGACGGACGCCCGCACCGTGCATCGAGACGAGCAGGCCCACGTACGGGTCGAGCCTGACGGCGTTCTCGATACCTGCTGCATAGAACTCCTCCCAGCGCGCGCTCGGCACCTCGAAGAGGTTGATCGGCGCGCCGTCGGCGTCGAGATGCGGGTAGAGGTCCCAGGGCCACCAGCCGTTGTCGTGAGTGTAGCCCGCCGCTCGCATCGCCGCATCCGGTTCTGGGTCGGCGACGCGGTCGGCCCCCCAGCCGTCGGCGAACTGCCCGGCCATCGTCGCGTGTTCGTTCTGCCCGACGATGCGATAGCCCTCCTCGCGGGCCGCGACTAGCATCCGCCGACACCCGTGTTCGCGGTCATAGCTGCCGTCTCGGAGGCAGCGTGCTTTGCTCTTGTGGCGGTGTCCCGAGACTCCATCGGTCCCGGCCCGCACCGGCGGTCGTCCTCGTCCGCGGGGCCGGGCAGCCGGTCCGAGTCGCTCTCCTCGAACCACTCGCGCTTCGGCCGGAAGGTCGCCACGGGTCCCCGGGTTCTGCCCACCTCTTCGCCTTTCCTCCGTGTGCCGTCTCCCTCGTCGTGCGCCGTGCTGTTCCGTAACAGGGAACGACAGGTGCCGGGTCGAACGGCCGACGAGCCGTCGGCAGCTCCGGATGGGTGGGCGTGGACTGCTCTGCCGGTCGTCTGCTGCTGTCCGTCTGTGGGTGCGTCTCCGCTTCGTGCCGGCCCGGCGGCGCGTACTACCACACCGAGTGGTCGACGGGGTCCTTCGTGCTCGTCAAGCAGTGGGTTCCGCATCGCGGAACGACTGGAATGACAGACGATGGCGTCCGTCACACTAGCGAGGACGGGCACGTCGGGTGTCAGCACGGCGGCTCCGTCGCCTGACACCCCTCGGCTGTCCCGGATGGACGAGTTCGAAGACGACGAATCGGGTCGGGATGGTAGTCCAGCCGACCGTTCCCCGCCACCGGGTCAACCCACCGTTGTGCTTAATATCCGTGCTAGGCATCTACTGCCCATGCTTCGTTCCAAAGGCCCACTCCTCAGCGTCGACCTCGAGACCCATTCGGCCAGCGAGGAGAACGTAGACGCTGTCCTCGAGTCGTTCATCGGCGGTCGAGGGGTCGGGACGAAACTCGCGTTCGACCGTATCCCGTTCGACGCCGACCCGTTCGGGCCGGAGAATCGACTCGTGTTCGCCACCGGGCCGCTGCAGACCTCCCAGATGAGCTTCACCGGCCGGACGAGCGTCACGGGGCTCTCACCGCTCACGAACGGGCTTCTCTCTTCGAACGCCGGCGGTTTCGTCTCCCGGCACCTCGCCGACACCGGCTACAGCGCCGTCGAGCTCGCGGGCGAGAGCGACGACCTCGTCGCCGTCCACGTCCGCGACGACGGCGTGGACGTCGAACCGGTGCCCGAGCTCGCGGGCGCGACCGTCCCCGAGGTCGACGCCGCGATGGCCGAACGCCACGACATCGGCGAGGACCAGCTCGTCGTCGTCGGGCCGGCCGGCGAGAATCGGGTCCGGTTCGCCTCGCTCATGACGAGTGAGACTCGTGCGTTCGGTCGTGGCGGCCTCGGGGCCGTCCTCGGTGCGAAGAACGTCAAGTGCGTCTCGTTCGGTGGCGACTCCGCTCCCGACATCGACATCGCCCCCGTCCAGTCCGAGGTCCACCGCGACGCGGCGACCTCCGACAGCATCATGAAGGAGCAGGGGACGACGAGCGTCACCGACCTCGCGAACGAGATCGGGGCGCTTCCCACGCGGTACTTCGAACGCCTCCAGTTCGACGGTGCCGAGGGGATCAACGGCGACACCGTCGCGACGAAGAAGTACAAGAAGGGGACCTGTTCGCAGTGCGCGTTCGCGTGCAAGCTCCCGACGCGTGACGAGGCGACGGGACTGGAGACCGAAGGCCCCGAGTACGAGACGGTGATGGCGTTCGGTTCGAACCCGATGGTCGACGACGTGGTGTCGGTGATGAAGTCGAACAAGCTCTGTGACGACTTCGGGATGGACACCATCTCCTGTGGCGACGTGATCTCGGCGTATCTCGCGTCGGAAGACGAGTTCGGCAACAGCGAGTTGATCCACGAACTCGTCGAGCAGATCGCCCACCGCGAGGGTGTCGGCGACCTGCTCGCCGAGGGGGTCCACCGCGTGCACGAAGCGCTGGGTGTCGAGGACTGGTCGGTGAAGGGGATGGAGTTCTCCGCGCACGACGGCCGCAAACTCAACGGGCAGGGCCTCGGCTTCGCCACCGCCAACCGTGGCGCCGACCACATGTACTCGACGTTCTACGCCTACGAGTATCCGCTCGTCAGCGGTGACCTCGCGTTCCCGCCCGAGGGGCTCGAGGACAAACCGGCGAAGTTGGTCGAACTGGAGAACAAGCGCGCGCTCGAAGACTGCGGCGTCGTCTGTCGGTTCTCCCGCGGCATCATGACCGACGAGCGGTTCGAGCAGCTGTTCGACGACGACTTCGAATCCCTGCTGGCCGTCGGCGGTCGCGTCGTCGAACTCGAACGGTACTTCAACAACGAACGCGGCTTCGACCGGAGCGACGACCGGCTCCCGTACGACCTGCCCGGCTTCGACGCCGCCCTCGACGCCTACTACGACGCACGGGGGTGGAACCGCGACGGCACGGTCCCCTCGGATGTCGCCGGCGGGACCGCAGACTGACAGACGGTCGGAGCGCCCGACTCAGGGGGCGCTCGCCGCGGCCGTCTCGGCGATGGCCTCGACGGCGCGGTCGAGGTACGCGTCGATGGTCGACGCGCCGACGATGGGGTTGCCGTGGACCGGCGCCCACACCTCGACGTCGTACGTGTCGACCAGTTCCTCGAACGCCCCGCGCATCTTCTCCGCGTCGAGGTACTTCACGAACGGGAGTGCGTCCTCGTTGTACGCGCGGATGTCGTCGACGCTCGGGAGGTCGTCGACCGAGCGGCAGACCACCCGACAGTCGCCGGGCCAGTGGTAGTGCCCCATGTCCGCGACGAACATCGTCTTCGAGCCGTGGTCGTACACCCACATCGAGTGGGCGGCGTCGACGAGCGGCGGCCACGGGAACGAGAGTGTCCGGCCGCAGATCTCCCGCGTCTCGTCGTGCATCACGCCCGTCGAGGGGCCCATCCCCAGCGCCTCGGGCGACGCGGAGGTACCGCTGAAGGAGGTGTAGAGGTCGAAGTCCCAGCCCTCACGGAACGCCCGCGCGTTGGCGACGTGCGGGAGGTCGTAGTGACTGAACACGGCCGCGGCGACACCGGCGTCGCCCACCACCTCGCCGATACGCTCCCGGAGCACGTCCTGGTGTTCGATCGCCCCCGTCTCCACGAGCACGTACCCCTCCGGGGCGTCGACGAGGTACGGCGAGATGTGGTGGTGGCGCTCGGTCATCTCGTAACACTGGTCGACCCAGTAGACGCCATCGGGAAGCTCGATGGCTGGCGTCTCGGACATGGTCACTTCAACTCCGCGAGCCGGCCGCCGGTCGTGATCATCTCGACGACGGTCTTGCTCAGCTCCAGGTGTTCGACGGCGTCCTCTCGGATGACGACACCGTGTGCGGGCGCGAGTATCTGTGGGTCGTGGTCCTCGATGAGTGCGTCGATGGCCCGGTACACCGCCTCCGGGTCGCAGTACTGCAGCCACCGGAGCGCGCGGGCCTGCATCTCGATGATGCGTTCGGCGGTCACGGGGACGTCGAGTTCGTCGTTGAACCGTAGACACTCGCCCTCGACGTGGAGCGACCCCATCCAGTCGGCGGTGAACAGCGCGCCGGACTCGCGTTCTTTCATCCAGATGTGGAACGCCGTGTCCGGGAACGCCGCCTCGACGAACTCGACGACGTAGCCGCCGAGGTCGACGGTGTCCCCGACCTCGACCTTGCGGCCCCGGTCGAGGTAGTAGAGTTCCTCGCCCCGGCCGTACGCCGAGGAGAGGAGTTCCGCGTCCGGGTACGCTCGGAGGATGGCGTTCGTGTTCCCCGCGTGCGGTGCCTCGGGGTGCGAGGGGACGACGTAGTCGAGGCCGTCCTCACCGACCAACTCCTCCAGTTCCGACAGGAGGAGGTCACGGGCGCCCGGCGAGACGGTGTCGTACAGCAGCGTCCGCTCGCCCTTCACGAGATAGGCGTTGTTGCAGACGTGTATCGAGCGGTCGGGGTCGTACCACGTCGGCGGTTCGTCGCGGTCGCGGAACTCCGCGTCCATGACGGGCTTGTCGATACACTGCTGTATCTGGTATATCTCGGGACCGATTCGTCGTGCCATCTGATTCTCGTCGTCCCTTTCGGCCACCACTACTTGAATCTGTGCGCCAGCCGGGAGCCGACACCGACAGAACTACGCGACGGAGCGTCCTACCGCGGCCATGGCACGTGTCAGCTACGTCGACCGGGAGTCGGTCCCCGAGGAGTACCGCGAGCAGTTCGACACCCACCTCGAGATCTCGCTGCCGGACGTCGCCGCGTACGAGAACGTCCAGGAGACGAACGTCGCCGGTGGCTCGCGGAACATCTACCGGCTGTTCGGCCACCACCCGGAGTTCCTCCGGTCGCACCGCGAGCACCTGTCGCTCATGTGGGAGACGTTCGACTTCGACCCCCGCGAGCGGGAACTGGCACTGATGGCTGGCGCCAGCGAGATGCGGAGCGAGTACGAGTGGCAACACCACGTCCCGGTCGCCCTCGACGAGGGGCTGACCGTCGAGGAACTCCGGGCGATATCGGCGGGCACGTTCGACGTGTTCGACCCCGAGGAGGCGCTCCTGCTGGAGTACGCGACCCGATTCGTCCGCCGCGACGTCGACGACGACCTCCATCAGCGGATGGCGGAGCACTACGACGACGCGGCCCTCGTGGCACTGAGCACACTCCTCGGTTTCTACGTGTTCCTCGGATTCACCCTCGACGCGCTGGACGTGGACCTCGAGGACCCGTTCGTCGGTTGGGACCTCTCGGTGTTCTGAGCGGCTGGGGACTGGCCGGCCGACCGGGGGTCCCAGCGCGCCACGCACGATAGTGTGTCTCGACGTACCACGAGTCGTTCGAGGGAGCGGAACGTCGTTCCGTCGGTGGCCGTCGGGCTCTCGGATTCCGTTTCTGGCGCCCCACCGCCAGTCCCACTACCCGGCCACGCGCCGTCTTCCGGGGCACTCGTCGGCCGCCTGCTCTCGGTTCTCGTCGGCCATCCAGCGCAGCCACACGTCCGCACTGGTGCTCGAACCGTGGTTCCGCGTGGCGGAACGACCGTCCCGAACGGTCGACGCCTCTCCGACCCAAATGTTCATACCTCCGTCACGGTACGGGACGGTATGGCTACGGACGGACCTACCAGCGACACGACGCCGACCGAACGGCTCGTGGAGGCGTGCTACACCGTCGACTGGGGAGACGTTCCCCAGCGGGAGCGTGCCCACGCCGTCTCGCTGTTCACCGACCTCGTCGGCGTCGTCCTCGGGAGCGCCGACAGCGTCGAGTCGAGCCGTATCGTTCGTGACTACGCTCGCTCGTACGGCGGTGGTCCGGCGAGCATCGTCGGCGTCCCCGAGGGCGGCCCGCCGGCGGTGGCGGCGTTCGCGAACGGGACGGTCGCACACGGTATCGAGCTGGACGACACCCACAGCGGCTCGTCGGCTCACCCGGGCGCGGTGGTCTTCCCGACGGCACTCGCCGTCGCCGAGACCGAGGGTGCGACCGGCCGAGAGTTCGTGAGCGCCGTCGTCGCCGGTTACGAACTCGCGATTCGAATCGGGCGGGCGGCCGACCCCGCGGCACTGTACGACCGCGGGTTCCACCCGACGGCGGTGTGTGGCGTCTTCGGCGCCGCGTTGACGGCGGCTCGGCTGCAGGGTCTCGACCTCGAGGCGGCGGTGAACGCCGTCGGCATCGCGGGGAGCTTCGCGGCGGGGAATCTGGAGTACCTCGCCGACGGCACGCTCTCGAAACGCATCCAGCCCGGTGTCGCCGCCCGCTCGGGCGTGACCGCGGCGGCACTGGCAGCCCGTGGCTACACCGGCCCGCGGACGATCCTGGAGGGCGAGAACGGCTTCCTCGACGGCTACTCCGACCGCGCCTCGCTCGACCCCCTGTTCGACGAGTTCGACGACGGCTACACGTTCGAGATCGCCCGGACGGGCGTCAAACCCCACGCCTGTTGCCGGTACAACCAGACGCCCATCGACGCCGTGCTCTCGCTCCGCGACGAACACGGGCTCGCCCCGGCAGACGTCGAATCGATCACGGTCGGTGTCGTCGACGCGGCGTTCGGGCTCGTCGCCGAGCCGTGGGAGGCGAAGCTCGCCCCCCGGACACCCACAGACGCACAGTTCAGTCTCCCCTACAGCGTCGCTGTCGCACTCACCGAGGGGCGGGCGTTCTTCGAGCAGTATCGCGAACCGTACCTCACGGACGACCGCGTGCTCTCGCTGGCCGAGCGGGTGTCCGTCGAACACGCCCCCGAACTCGAGGCCGCGTTCCCCGACCAGTGGGGCGCGCGCGTGACCGTCACCAGGACGGACGGGACGGAGCTGACCGCACGACTCGAGACGTGCAAGGGCGACCCGTCGAACATGCTGACCGCGGCGGAGTTAGACGAAAAGTTCCGGTCGCTGGCCGGCCGTCAGCTCGACGACGAGGCGCTGGACCGGCTGGCAGCGGCGACCCGAGACATCGCGGCGGCCGAGTCGGTCACGGCCGTGACGGACGCCTTCAGTTGAACCGGGTGCCGTGGGCGAGGTTGAGTTCGAGTTCGTTCACGAACCCCAAGAGGAGGTCCGGGATCTCGTCTTCGAACCACTCGCCCTGCAGCCGGTTGGCTGGCCCGGAGACGCTGAGTGCTCCCACGACGCTCGACCCGTTCGTGACCGGGACGGCGACGGCGTTGAGCCCCTCGATGGCCTCCGCACGATTGTACGCGACGCCCTGTTCGCGGATGGCGTCGAGTTCCTCGTACAGCACCTCGCGGGACGTGATCGTCGACTTGGTCAGCGCCTCTAGTCCCCACTTCTCGATGATGGCCTCGACACGTTCTTCGGGGAGCTGTGAGAGTATCGCCTTCCCCCCGGCGATGGTGTGGATCGGTCGACGAGTCCCGACCGTCGAGTCGGTGGTGACCGCGCGGGGGCCGATGCCGCGGTAGAGGTACACCGCCTCGCCGTGCTCTTCGACCATGAACACCGACCGCTCTTCCGTCTCCTGAGCGATCTCGTCCACGATTCGCTTCGTCAGGTTGTAGCCGGGGCGGGTGTGCCGCGAGTACTCGCCCAGCTGGAGGAACTTCAACCCGATGTTGTAGGCGTTCCCCTCCCTGACGAGATAGCCGCTCTGTTCGAGGGTCGTCAGGTGTCTGTGGGCCGTACTCTTGGCGATGCCCAGGTGTTCCGCCAGCTCCGACACCCCGGCCCCGTCGAGCGCAACCAGTCCCTCGACGACGGCGAACAGGGTTCCGGCACTCTTCACTCGTCCAGAACTCATACTCGCTACTGCACATACTCCATCATAAGTGTCTCCTCGAGGATGGGGGTAGTCCCGACTCCTATCGACCACGCGCTCTGGGGGGCGAGCCCACCGCCCGGATTTATACGCTCGCTCGCCGAGGCAGGACCATGGCAGTCCGCTACAACGACCTCGTCATCGACCTGCTCGGCCACGCGAGCATGCACATCGAGACGGCCGCCGGTGCACACGTCTACATCGACCCGTGGGCGGAGTACCTGACGGGCGACGAGCCGGTCGCGACCCTCGTCGTCTCGACGCACGACGACTACGACCACTACGACCCGGAGGCCATCACGGCGCTCGCGGACGAGGAGACGACCGTCGTCACGTTCGAGGCCATCGACACCGCCGACCTCGGGCTGGAGACGACCCCGCTCGCCATCGGCGAGACGGTGACCGTCGACGGCTTCGAGGTGGCCGCCGTCCCGGCACACAACGACCCTGCGGGCGACCACGTCGACGACGACGGCACGCCCTTCCACCAGCAGGGCGAGGTGATGGGTGTCGTCCTCACCGTCGACGGGACGACCGTCTACTACCCGAGTGACACCGACTTCCTCGACGAGCTCGGTGACGTTCGGGCCGACGTGTTCATCCCACCCATCGGTGGCCACTACACGATGGACCGCCACGAGGCCGCGGCGTTCACGGAGAGCGTCGACCCCGACCTCGTCCTCCCGGTGCACTACGACACGTTCGAGGCCATCGAGACCGACGTCGACGCCTTCGTCGCGGACGTCGAGGCGATGGGCTACCGCGTCGAGGTGCTCTGACGCCGCGGGCGACCACTCAGCCCAGTGCGAGTCGTGCGGTGAGGACGGCGGCGACGGCGAGGACGACGACGAGGCCGGCGAACGCCGTCGTGTACCCGGCCACCTCGGCGATGAACCCGACGTACATCGGACCGAGGCTCCCGAACGCGATGTAGAGCATCCGGAGCGCGCCGAAGTCGCCGCCCATGCTCGCTTCCGGGAACTGTCCCATCAGGTGTACCTGCATGACGGGCGGGAACGCCCAGATGCCGACCGAGAAGAGGAGGATGCTCCCCAGGACGAGCGGGACACTCGGCGCGACGAGGATTGCGACGAAGCCGACGACGGCGACGCCGAGCGCCGCAGCCGCGACCGGGACGCGTGCGATTCGGTCGCCGAACCGACCGGCCAACGGCATCACCACGATGGCGACGACGAACATCGCCGCGAACCCGCCGCTCGCGAGTCCCTCCGAGAACGCCCGCTCGAACTGGAGGAACGACGGGAGGAAGTTGAGCATCCCCTGGACGACGAACGAGAAGAGGCCGAACACGAGCGCCACCTCGACGGCGGCCCGGTTCGAGCGTAGCCGTGCGCCCGTGCTCCGGAGCTCGAGACCGACCCCCGAGACGACGTACGGCTCGCGGAGCACCAGGTGGACGCTCACGACCACGACGAGCAACAGCAGGACCACGGGGAGGAACGCGACCTGCCAGACGGTGACCGCGACCACGACGAGCGTGGTGCCGGCGGCCAGCGTCGACCCCACGTTGCCGGCGCCCGAGTGCAGGCCGAACGCCTGTGACCGCCGCCGCGTGAACGTGTCCGACAGGAGTGCCCGAGCGGAGACGAAGTAGAGTCCCGTCCCGACCCCAGTGAGCATCAGTCCCGCGGTGAGCAACTGGAACGAGGTGGCGAACGCGAGGACGGTGAACCCGGCCACCGACACCGCGAGCGCGGCGACGATGACCGTCTTGCGAGACAGCGCGTCGGCGAACCGACCGCTGGGGTAGTGGACGAGCGCGTACGTCGCCCACATGAGCGTCAGGGCAGTGCCGACGGCGAACGGCGAGACCGCGAGGTCCTCGGTGATACGCGGGAGCAGCGGCGGGATCGTCTGGCGTCCGAGCTGGAGGGCCAGCCAGCCGACGGCGAGCGTGACCGAGAGACGCCCTCGATAGCCCGTGAACAGCCGTTCCGGCTCTCGGGGCGAGGGCTCGGTCGGACGCCGCGGCTCGGGTCTACCCACGGTGTGGACGTGCAGGGGGGTCGAATAAAACTGCCGACGCCGACCAGACCGGTCCGGACGACACCCCCGATGCACGGATATGTTTATGTCTCTCGTTCCGTTGCTACTGGTAGAGGACTACATGAGTTCAAGAGCGGTGGACCTCACCCCGACGACGGTCGAGGTGATCCGCAACCAACTGGTGAACATCAGTGAGGAGATGCAGGCGCGGGTGATGAACTCGGCGTACTCGTCGATGTGGCAGGAGGCCGGCGACCTGTCGGCGGCCCTGCTGAGCCCCCGGGCCGAGGTGGCCGGCCAGTCACAGCGGGCCATCCCGATCCACGTGGCGACGATGGTCACGTCGGTCGGGCAGATCGTCGAGCAGACGGGTGGGTACGACGCGCTGGAACCGGGTGACATCCTCGTCCAGAACGACCCGTACTCCGGGAACAACCACCTCCCCGACTTCGTCGTCGCGGAGCCGGTGTTCCACGACGACACGCTGCTCGGCTTCTCTGCCGTCCGTGGCCACTGGCTCGACGTCGGCGGCTCCTCACCGACCAGCTACGCCATCGACACCGGCGAGATACTGAAGGAGGGACTCCGGGTCCCGCCCGCGAAACTGTACGAAGCCGGCGAGCGTAACGACGCGCTCTACCGGGTCATCTTCGCGAACGTTCGTGACAGCCACGAGCGGGTCGGTGACTTCAACGCCCAGCTCGCGGGCGTCAGACAGGGTCGCCGCCGACTCCAGGAGGTCGCCGAGAAGTACGGTGCCGAGACGGTCGTTGCGACCATCGACCGGCTCCTCGACAACGACGAACGACGGATGCGGTCGTGCATCCAGGCGCTGCCCGACGGCGACTACGAGGCCGAGGACTTCCTCGACGGTGACGGCATCGAGGACGAACTGCTGCGCATCCACGCGACGGTCCGCGTCCGCGGCTCGGACATCGAGGTCGACTTCGCGGGAACCGACGGGCAGGTGAACGGCGGCATCAACGCCCCGCCGTCGGTGACGCGCGCGGCGACCCACTACGGCATCAAGTGCACGCTGAACCCCGGTGTCCTCCGCACGTCCGGGGAGTTCCGGCCGGTCGACATCGACGCGCCGCGCCGCTCGCTCGTGAACCCGGAGCACCCCGCGCCGGTCGTCGCGGGCAACCACGAGACCGCCAACCGTGTCTTCGACACCGTGGTCCGGGCCATCGGTACCATCGACGCCGACCTCGTGTTCGGCGCCGGCGAAGGGAGCACGAACGGGCTCACCTACCGCTCGCTGGAGACGAAGGTCGCGAACCGGACGCGTGGGATGGGCGGCGCCGGTGCGTGCTCGACCCGCGATGGCATCAACGGCATCCGCTCGGGCGTCGGCAACACCGGTATCGAACCCGTCGAACGGTTCGAGGAACGGTACGACTACGTCACCATCGACGAGTTCTCCATCGTCACCGACACCGGAGGCGGCGGCCGGTTCCGCGGCGGCAACGCCACCCGCTTGACCACCCGGTTCGCCGACGACGTGGAACTCATCGTCACCAGTGACCGTGCGAAGACCGGTCCCTACGGGGTCGCCGGTGGTGGCGAGGGGGCGCGCGCACGGCACGTCCACGTCACGCCCGACGGCGAGCGCCACGAACTCCCGTCGAAGTGCTCGACGACGCTCGACGCGGGCTCGGCGTTCGAACTGCAACCGGCTGGTGGTGGTGGGTACGGTGACCCGCACGAGCGGCCTCCCGAACGCGTACTCGACGACGTGCTCGACGGGTACATCACCGCCGAAACTGCTCGGGAGACGTACGGCGTCGCCGTCAGTGGCGAGCCACTCGGCGTCGACTGGGATGCGACGGAGGAGCTCCGCGATGTCGAGTGAGCCAACGCGGGACGTACCCCACCGGATAGCTTATGAACACATCCCCCAATCCGAGTACCAATGCACCGAGTGAGCGTCGACACCGGTGGGACTTTCACCGACACCGTGCTGCTGGTCGACGGTGTGGTCCACACCGTCAAGACCCCGACCACCGACGACCTGATAACCGGCATCATGACCGGTATCGAGCGCGCCTGCGCCGACGCCGACGTCTCGCCGGCCGACATCGACCGGTTCACCCACGGGAGCACCGTCGCCGTCAACGCGCTCATCGAGGGCGAAGGTGCGGAGACCGCACTCGTCACCACTCGTGGCTTCCGTGACGTCCTCGAGATCGGTCGCGGGTTCCGGCGGAGCTCACTGCTGTACGACCCCTGTGGCTCCTACGAACCACCGCTCGTCCCCCGCCGACGTCGCTACGAGGTGACCGAGCGGATGGGCGTCGACGGCGAGGTGGAGACGCCGCTGTCGCTCTCGGAGGTCGACGACGTGGTCGCCCAGCTCCCCGACGACGTGGAGGCTGTCGCGGTCTGCTTCCTCCACGCGCACAAGAACGGCGAGCACGAACGACAGGTCGCCGACCGCATCGCCGAACTGGCGCCGGCGCTCGAGGTGAGCATCTCCTCGGCAGTCTCTCCCGAGATACGTGAGTACCGGCGGACGGCGACCACGGCCGTCGACGCCTACCTGAAGCCGACGGTCGCCTCGTACATCTCCCGGCTGGAAGCCGAGTGTGAGGCGAGGGGGCTGACGGCCGCACTCGACATCATGAAGTCCGACGGCGGGAGTGCCCGTTCGGTCATCGCGAAGGAGCGGCCGGTCACGCAGACAGTCTCCGGCCCGGTCGGCGGCGTGAAGACCGCCCAGTACCTCGGCGAGCAGACCGGCCTCCCGAACCTCATCACGTTCGACATGGGCGGCACCTCGTGCGACACGGCCATCGTCATCGACGGCGAACCCGTCGAGACGGCGTACCGTGACCTCCGCGGGATGACCATCAACGGCCCCTTCGTCAACATCGAGACGGTCGGGGCGGGCGGCGGCTCCATCGCCTGGATCGACGCGGTCGACTCGCTCCAGCTCGGCCCACAGAGCGCCGGGTCCGTCCCCGGGCCGGTGTGTTACGGCCGGGGCGGCGAGCAACCGACCGTGACGGACGCGGACCTCGTGCTCGGGCTGCTGAACCCGGAGAACTTCGCAGGCGGCGAGTTCGACCTCGACGCCGCGGCCGCCGAACGCGCCATCCGCGAGCGGGTCGCCGAGCCCCTCGACCTCACGCTCGAGGAGGCAGCCGTCGGCATCAAGACGGTCATCGACAGCAACATGGCCGGCGCCGTCCGCACGGTGTCGGTCGAGGAGGGGTTCGACCCACGCGAGTTCGGACTCGTCGGGTACGGCGGCGCTGGACCCATGCACGCCTGCGACGTCGCGACGGAACTCGGTATCGACACGGTCGTCTTCCCCGACAACCCCGGATTGACGTCCGCGATGGGCTGTCTCCTCTCTGACATCAAACACGACTACGTCCGCTCGGTCGTCACGACCGTGGACGAGGCGGACCACGACGCGCTGAACGCGGTCGTCGACACGCTCCGACGGGAGGGGGTGCGCGACCTCGACGCCGAGGAGGTGCCGACCGACCAGCGCTCGTTCGCCGTCTCGATGGACCTCCGCTACCTCGGGCAGGCGCACAACCTCAACGTCGCGCTCGACGGCGACCGGGTCGACGACGCCTCCCTCGATGCCATCGTCGAGCGGTTCGAGCGCCGCCACGAGGACCGCTACGGCTTCGTCGACGAGCGGAACCCCGTCGAGATCGTCAACGTCCGGGTGACGACCGTCGGGCACACCGCGATCCCGGAACGCCGGGCTGCGGCCGCGGTCGACGCGCCCGTCGACGCCGCGAAGCGTGGCACCAGAGACGTCGTCCTCGACGAGACGACGACCACCGAGGTCCCGTTCTACGACGGCAACGCGGTCGGTCCCGGCCACGAACTCTCCGGACCGGCGGTCGTCGAACTCGACAACTCCACCGTCTGGATCCCCCCGGAGTTCGACGCGACGGTCGACGAGTACCGGAACATCGTCGCTCGTCGGACCGACTGACCGGCGCACAAACTATTTCTCGTCTCGCGGCACCCCTGTCTCATGCACGACGCAGTACGCGACGCGTTTCCGGAGCTGGCGGACCTCGCGGACGCCGACCTCGCCGACCGCGTGGCGCAGGTCTGGGCCGACGGCCTCGCGGCGAGCGACTTCGAGACGCTCGAGGCGGTGCCGTTCTCGCCGAAGTACGCCGAAGACATCGGTGACGTGCGGCTCGTCGACCACACCCGTGACGTGACGCGCTGGGCGACGACGCTCGCCGACACCGCGGTGTCGCTGCAGGACGTCGACCTCGACCGCGACATCGTTCTCGCGGGGGCCGTCCTCCACGACGTCAGCAAACTCCACGAGTACTCGGCGTACGCCGACGGGATGTTCGGCGACCAGGTCCCCCACCCGTACTACGGGGTGCACATGGTCGCGGCCGCGGACCTCCCGACCCACCTCCAGCACATCGTCGTCTCACACAGCGGCTCGACGCCGGTGAAACCAACAACCATCGAGGCGAAGCTCGTCGAGTACGGCGACCTGCTCGCGGTCCACGGGCTGTTCTGGAACACAGCGGAGAAACTGTTTCCCAACGACTGAGCGTCAGTGCGGGAGGTCGGCCGTCGCGCTGCCGGTCAGCACGACGACGTCGTCCCCGGTGGTGGCTTCGAACGTCACGTCCACGACGACGTGGTCGTCCGTGGGTGTCACGTCGGTCACCTCGCCGGTCACGCGGACGGTATCACCGGGCCACACCTGCGCGCTGAACCGCGTCCTGAACCGGCGGACGTGCTCGATACCGAACCAGTCGGTGACCAGCGTGGACGCGAAGCCGGCGGTCAACATCCCCTGTCCGAACACGCTCGGGTACCCGGCGGCCTCGGCGAACGGCTCGTCGTAGTGGATGCGCGCGAAGTCGCCGCTCGCCCCCGCGTACCGAACGAAGTCCTCGCGCGAGAGTGCCTCGACGACGACTGCCGGCCCCGAATCACCGACGGCGACGGTCTCGGCCGCGACGGGGAACGTGCTCACGGCTCCGCCTCCCCGCCGACGGGTCGCCCGGTCTCGATGCGGGTGTTCCGGACGACGACGACGAGGTCGCCGTCGGCGTCGCGGAACTCGGTCTCGAACACGGCGAACGTCATCGTGCCGCCCTCGCCGCCCTCGCGCTGGTAGACCTCGGCGAGCGTCGTCACGCCGGTGAGGACGTCGCCCTCGCGGACGGGCCGCTCGAACTCGTACGCCTGTTCGCCGTGGACGCTGCGGTCGCGGTCGAACCCCAGTTCGAAACCGAACTCCCAGTCCGCGGTCGCGGTCCGGTACTGCGGGAAGTACGACGTCCGGGTGAACGTCAACGGCGCGACCACGGGCTCGTCGCGTTCGGTCGCACGGAACTCGGGGTTGTCGTCGTGTATCGCCCGGGCGAACTCCTCGACCTTCCCGCCCTCGACCCGGAGATTCCGGACTGTGACGTTCGACGTGCCGACCTGTGCCTCGAGGTCGGCGAGTGGGTATCGCGGCATCCTCAGACCCGCGTGAGTTCCTCGCCGTCGCCGACGGTCTCCCGGAAGCTCTCGGCGAGCGACTCGATGGTCCACCCGTCGTCGTTGACGGCGGCCCTGACCGTCGCCGGGTCGTTCATCAACCCCACCATGTCGCCGCTCGCGCGCAGCGAGCAGCCGGTGATGTCGGTCGCCTCGTCGCTCATCATGTACCCCACGAGCGGCGTGACCTTCTCCGGGGGCTTGTTCTCCTGGTAGTTCTGCTTGAACTCCTCGTCGGGCATCGAGGCGATCATCCGGGTGTACGCCGACGGCAACAGCGCGTTCACCCGGACGTTGGTGCGGTGGAGCTCCTTCGCTGCGGTCCGTACCATCGCGAGGATACCGCCCTTCGCGGCGGCGTAGTTCACCTGCCCGACGTTGCCGTTCGTCGCCGCCGTACTGGAGACGGCGAGGAACGACCGCTGGCTGGCGAGGCCGTCGTCGGACTCCTGGGCTCGCTGGCGCCAGTGTGCCGCGAGGTTCCGCAGCAGCGCGAAGTGCCCACGGAGGTGGACGTTGATCACCGAATCGAACTGCTCGCCGGTCATCTTGTAGCAGATGCTGTCCTGCAGGATGCCCGCGAAGTTCACCGCGCCGTCGACGCGACCGTACTCGGCGACGGTGTCGGCGACGAGTTCCTCGGTGTACTCGAGCGAACTGATGTCGCCGTAGTGGGCCATCGCCTCGCCGCCCGCGTCCTCGATGGCGTCGACGACCTGCTGGGCGGGCTGTTCCGTCTCCGATTCTCCGGTGAGCGAGACGCCGAGGTCGTTCACCACGACGCTCGCGCCCGCCGCTCCGAGTGCTGTCGCCGTCGCACGGCCGATACCGTTGCCACCGCCGGCGACGATGCAAACCTTGTCGGTCAACATAGTGTGTGAGAGTTCCACCCACTGGGCAAAAGCGTTGTGTCGGGCACCGAGCCGTCACCCGATTCACCGGTATCTTTTTGCGTCGATACTCGAAAGTCCGGGCATGTGTGCGGCTAGCAACAAGCAGGACGGACTCCACTTCGAGCCATCGCAGCAGGTTCGACTGTTCAACAAGCAGCTCGACGAGTTCCTCAGACAGGAGGTCGAGCCCCTCGAAGACGAGTACGAGCAGTTCCTCGGCGAGTTCGGCGAGCGCAACCGCGTCGACGACGACGGCCGACTCGTCGACGAGTATCTCGAGGTCCGCGAGACCATCCAGCGGCGGTCACACGAGGCGGGCTTCTACACGATGTACATGCCCGAGGAGTACGGCGGCGGCGGACTCTCGAACCTCGAGTTCACGCAGGTCATCGAGCACCTCCACAACCGCAACCCCGACGGCTTCCACGAGCTCATCCTCGACACGCTCTCGGTGCGCCCGGCGGTCATCCCGATGGCCCACGACGACTATCAGCGCGAGAAGTACTTCGACCCCATCATGGCGGCCGACAAGCACCTCGCGTTCGGCCTCACCGAACCCGACCACGGCAGCGACGTGACCTGGATGGATACCCACGCCGAGAAGGACGGCGACGAGTGGGTCATCGACGGGGCGAAGTGCTTCACGACGAACGCGCCCTACGCGGACTTCATCACCGTCTACGCCCGCACGTCGGGCGAGGACGGCGACGCCCGCGGTATCTCGTCGTTCATCGTCGACGCCGACAACCCCGGCTGGGAGGTGGGCAAGATCCAGCCACCGATGGGCACGCAGGTCGGCGAGCAGTCGTTCAACCACTTCACGAACTGTCGCGTCCCCGACTCGCACGTGGTCGGCGAGGAGGGCGAGGCGCTCATCGACGCGATGTCGTGGGTCAACGCCGCGCGCATCCGTCTCCCCGCCGAGGCCGTGGGGCGGTGTCAGTGGATGGTCGAGCAGTGCATCGAGTACGCGAAGGACAGGAAGACGTTCGGCGAGCCCATCGGCGAACGGCAGTTCGTCCAGGGGCACCTCGCGGACATGCGCGCGGACATCGAGATGGTCCGCTGGCTCTACCGCTACGCGGCGTGGGAGATCGACCGCGACAACGACCCGCGGTGGCTGCTCAGCGCCGCGAAACTCCGTGGGGCCGAGCTGTGGTGGGACGTCGCCGACCGCGCCGTCCAGATCCACGGCGGGGCGGGCTACATGCGCTCGCTCCCGTTCGAGAGCGAACTGCGGACGGCACGCGCTGCCCGCATCTACGACGGCACCGACGAGGTCCAGCGCCGGACCATCGCCCGTGACCTGCTGAACCTCTGAGTCGCTACGCGTACCGCTTCGTCAGCGCCTCGATACCGCCACAGAGGACGTCACAGCCCCGCTCGGCCAGCTCGTGTGTGAGCACGAGCGGGGGGAGGAGCCGGATCACACAGCCGTGGCGGCCAGACACCCACACGACGAGGCCGTGGTCGAGACAGTAGCGCTGGAGGTCGGCGACGAACTGGGTGAACGGCTCGCCGTCGTCGTCGTGGAACTCGATGCCCGTGAGCATCCCCTCGCCCCGGACCTCCGCGACGTAGGGACTCGTCTCTCCCGCCGCACGGAGCCGGTCCCGGATCAGTTCGCCCACCTCGCGGCCGTGCGCCAGCAGGTCGTGCGCCTCGATGTACTCGATCGCGCGGGTCCCGGCGACCATGGCGGGGACGTACCCCCGGAAGGTGCCCTTGTGGGTCCCCGGTTCCCACGTGTCGAACTGCTCGTGGAACATGATACCGGAGAGCGCGTGGCCGCCGCCGAGCGCCTTCCCCATCGCGATGGCGTCGGGCGTCGTCTCGGACCACTCGCTGGCGAACCACTTGCCCGTCCGCCCCATCCCGGTCTGTATCTCGTCGACGACGAGCATGAGGTCGTGCTCGTCACAGAGCGCTCTGACCCGCGGCAGGAACTCGCGAGGCGGGACGACGACGCCGCGAGAGCCCTGTATCGCCTCGACCCAGACGCCGATGGGGTCCGGGATGCCGCTGTACGGGTCCTCGAGCAGCTCCCGAAGCTCACGGATGGAGCGCTCGACGGCTTCCTCGGCGCTCACACCCTGCTGGAGCGGGTACGGGTACGGGACGTGCTCGACGCCGGGGACGTACGGCCCGCGACCCTTCGTCTTGTACTTGTTCACGCCGCTGAGCGAGAGGGCGCCGGCCGTCTGTCCGTGGTTCCCGCCGCGGAAGGCGACGAGCGAGGAGCCGTCGCTGTTCGCCCGCGCGAGTTTGATGCTCGCCTCGATGGCGTCGGTGCCGGTCGGCCCGCCGAACGCGAGCCGGCTGTTGCCCGCGAGATCGCCGGGGGCGATGCTCGACAGCCGCTCGAGGAACTCCACGCGTGCCTCGCTCGGGAAGTCGAGCGTGTGGGTGATGCGGCCCGTCTGCTCCTGGACGGCCTCGACGACGTAGGGGTTCGAGTAGCCGACGTTGAGGACGCCCGCCCCCGCCACGAAGTCGATGTAGACGTTGCCGTCGGCGTCACGCAGCGTCGCGCCGCGACCCTCCTCGAAGGCGACGGGGAGCGACCGCGGGTAGGTGACGACCCGACTCTCGAGTTCGAACTGCTGGTCGATCAGCTCGCGAGAACGCGGGCCGGGAACGGACGAGACGTTCGGGGCGTCGGAGAAGTGCAGCTCCTCTATCGGGGGGCCGACTGTCATGGCTGCCCATTCGCCCTGTCCGACAAATAGCTTTGCTCCCCGGTCAGCCGTCGAGGTGGTTCCGGACGGCGGCGAGCCGGTCGCCCAGGAGCGAACGGGTCGCGCCCACCTCGTGGCCGAGACGTACGAGGTCGAACCCCGCGTCGAGTGCCGCCGTCGTCGCCGCGGCCGACGATGCCGTCCGGCCGACCGGGACGCCCGCCGCCGTCGACGCGTCCCGCACGGTCTCGATGGCGGCCGTCACGTCCGGGTGGTCGGTCTCCAGCGGGTGGCCCGCGGACACCGAGAGGTCGCTCGGCCCGAGGAACGTGAACCCGAGGTCGGGGACCGCCAGTATCTCCTCGACGTCGTCGACGGCGGTCAGGTTCTCTATCATCACGCCCACGAGCACGTTCGCGTCCTGCCGGGCGGCGTAGTCCTCGGTGTCGCCGCCCCAGCCGCTCGCGCGGGCGCCGGCGTAGCCGCGCTCGCCGACGCCACCGTCGTACCTGAATCGGGCGGCTTCGACCGCGCGCCTGACCTCCGCGGCGGTCTCCACGCGAGGGACCAGCAGGTTCTGGATGCCGGTGTCGAGCACCTTCCGAACCAGCGAGGGGTCACCGGACGGGAGCCGCACGAGCGGTTCGATGCCCGCGGCGTCGGCCGCCCGCGCGAGCCCCGCGACGACGGTGGCGTCCTCGGGGTGTGGACCGGCGTTCTCGAAGTCGAGCCAGACGAAGTCGAGGCCGAGCGCACCGTACACCTCGACGAACGCCGGGTCGAGCGTCGTGACGCCGGCACCGAGGACGGGTTCACCCCGTTCGAGCGCTCGTCGAAGCGTGTTCGTCGTTCGCCCCCGGTCACTCACTGACGACCACCTGCGCCGGGCCGAACGCACCGTAGTCCGCCTTGTTCGTCGTGATGTCGACGGCTTCCTCGAACGCGTCGAGCCCCCGTACCTCGTGGGTGATACAGTCGGCGATGTCGACCCGGCCGTCGGCGACGAGTTTCGCGGCGAGGTCGCCGGAGTCCGCGTTCGGGCCGAGCGAGACGACGCCACGCAGGGGGTTGATCCACTGGAGCTGCTTCGAGCGCATCTGCCGCGGACTCACCGTCAGCTCGCCGGCGATGCTCCCCACCTGCACGATTCGACCACCGGAACGGAGCATCTGGACCGCCTGCGCGAGCGGGTCGGTCCCCTCGTTGGCGTGCGACTGGTCGCCGCCGACGCACTCGAGGACGACGTCGGCACCGATACCGTCGGTGAGGTCGTCGACGACGGCGACGGGGTCGTCGGTCGAGGCGTCGACACCGATCATCCCGCGTGACTCGGCCAGCTCGGCCTTCTCCGCGTTGACGTCCACCGCGACGACGTCGCTCGCACCCTGCTGGAGCGCGAGCTGGCCACACTGGTAGCCCATCACCCCCGCGCCGGTGACGACGACCACGTCGCCGTCGGCGATCTCGGCGTCCCGAACACAGAGGACGGCGCTGGCCATCGGCTGGAGTGCGGCCCCCTCCGCGTCCGAGACGCCGTCGGGAACGCGACGGAGCGGTCCCGGTGGGAGCGTCAGGTACTCCGCACACGCCCCCGGAGTCTGGAGACCGATGGTGGCTTTCGCCTTGCAGAACTGCGTGTAGCCGGCCTCACAGTAGGTACACGCGTGACACGGGAGCTTTCCGGCGGCGTAGACGCGGTCGCCGACGGTGAACCCGTCGACGTCCGCGCCGACCTCGGCGACCTCCGCACAGAACTCGTGGCCGAACAGCAGGCCATCCCCCGCGGCCATCCGGTCGCGGACGGACTCGTAGTGGACGACCTCCGCCCCGTGGTAGAGCTGACACTCCGTGATGCTCAACTGGACGCGCTTGACGGCCAGCAGCAGTTCGTCGGCCGCCGGCTCCGGAGTCGGTACCTCGGCGACGCGACACTCCTCGAAGTCGTCGCAGACTATCGCTCGCATACCTCCACGATTCGAGGGGGCCGTAATAGCCGTTGTGTCGTTCGGTACCGACAGGCACGCTTAATACCGCCGGCCGACCAGAACGAACGACCGACATGCCTAGAACCCTGACCGACGGCATCGAGTGGATCCAGGGGTGCATCCCACGGCCCGGCCTGACCACCGACTACGTCGCCGACCCGCCCGACTGGTACGAGCCCGAGCGCGAGGTCCACACCTGCCAGAACGCCTACCTCGTGACGGGCGAGCGGACGCTCCTGTTCGATACGCTCTCGCCGGCGAACCGCGAGCACGTGCTCGAGGAACTCGACGTCGCGCTCGACGGCCGCGACCTCGACTACCTCGTCGTCTCGCACCCGGAAGCGCCCCACGCCGGCAACGCGTTCGCCATCCTCGAGCGCCACCCGGAGGCGACGCTCGTCGCGCCCGCCCACGGTAACGAACACGAACTGTACCATCTCGGGGACGCCGAGCAGGTGGCTCCCGGCGACACCATCGACCTCGGGGGGCGCGAGGTCGAGTTCCTCCAGCCGCTGTTCCTCGACCACGCCATGCACATCTGGATGCGCGAGACGACGACTGGAACCTTCTTCCCGGTCGACTGGCTCGGCTTCCCACACATGGACGGTGAGTGTCTGACCGTCGTCGAGGAACTCGACCACGAGGTGACCGTCGACCAGTTGCTCGCGTTCCACGGGCGCGTCTTCTTCTGGTACCAGTACGCCGACGTCCAGAAGACGAACGGCGTCGTCGAGGAGCTCGCCGACCGCTACGCATCGGACGTCGTGGCGCCGGCTCACGGCCTCCCGATCACGGCCGACGCCGGGGCGTTCATCGAGCGGATGACGGCGATCGTCGAGCACGTGAGTGAACGCGGCCGTCTGGACGTGTTCGGGTGACCATGTCCGTCCAGCTCACCGAGGACGTGACGTGGCTCGCCGAGAGCTACCCGCACGGCGAGAAGCACCTCCACGTCTCCGTCTACCTCGTCGAACACGACGACAGCTACATCCTCGTCGACTCGGGCTCGTTCTATCACCGCGAGCAGATCGACGCGCAACTCGCCGAGACCATCGGCGACGCGCCCGTCGACGCGCTCGTCCTCTCACACGCCGACCTCCCGCACTCGGGGAACGTCCCCGAGTTCCGGGACCGCTGGCCCGAGTTGACGCTCGTGTCGTCGTCGGGATCACCGGCGGTCGTCGGCCTCGGCCACGCCGACGTGACCGCCGAGATCGGCGGTACGATGGACATCTGCGGGCGGACGTTCTCGTTCGTCGACCCGCCGCTCGCGGACATCCAGCACTCGACGTGGATATTCGACCACGACTCGGGCGTGCTGTTCACGGCCGACGGTTTCGGCAACTACCACGCACCCGAACACGCCGGCGAGCCGTTCGGGGCCGTCGACGGCGGCGTCCCGACCGCGGACATCCGCGACTACCACCGGGACGCGCTCCGGTGGCTCTGCTACGTCGACCCGGCGCGTATCGACCCGGCCGTCGACGCGCTGTTCGAGGACCTCGACGTGTCGGTCCTCGCCCCGACGCACGGCAACCCGATCGAAGCCGCGGACTTCCCCGAGTACCGGGCACGACTCTGGGCGGCCATCGAGGAGATCTCGCGGACGGACCCCCACGACCTGTAGCTCAGGGTTCGAGCGTCGTCCCCGGTTCCATCACCACGATGTCGACCTGTCCTTCGAGCCCGCGTTCTCGACAGTGGGCGACGAACTCCTCGGGCCGCGTCGACCCTTCGGCGTAGTGCATCGGGACGATGGTGTGGACGGAGGGGGCGAGCCACTCGGCGACGAGTGCCGCCTCCTCGGGGAACAGTTCGGGCGAGTGTTCCGGTCCGGCCGCCCCGACCGGGAGACAGCAGACGGTCGGCTCGTACAGCTCGCCGAACAGCTCGATGTCGCCGAAGATGGACGTGTCCCCGAGGTGGTAGATGGTCTCACCGCCGAACTCGACGACGTACGCTTGGGCCGCACCGACGAGCCGCTCCTCGAAGAACTGCGAGGGGTGGTGGGATTCGAGGACCCGCGCGTACCAGCCGTCGCCCTCGGCCTCCATCCCCCAGACGTACCGGCGGATCAACTCGTCGGGAAGCCGGTCGCGGAGGACGATGCTCGTCGTACAGTCACAGACGATGGGAGCGTTCGCCCGCTGTGCGATGGCGGGCGCGTCGCCGAGGTGGTCGCGCGCACCGTGGGTGACGAATATCGTCTCGACCGCGTCGAAGTCGTCGACCGTGGCGGTCGTGTGCGGGTTTTCGACGATCCAGGGGTCCAGCAGGAGGGTCCGGCCGTCGTCGTCCGCACACTCGAACGCGGCACAGCCGTGGTAGGTCAACTCCATACCCTCGACTCTCGAAGATGGATACTTACCGTTTCTGTCGGTGTCGCTGTCAGTCGCCCGCCCGCTTCGAGACACGCCCCCGTGCTGTCTGGTCGCGGAGGAGCGTGCCGACCACGAGCAGGAACGTGAGCGCCACCAGCCCGGCACACGCGAGGTACTCGGCGCGGAAGCCGAACCTGACCGCGAACGGGAGCGCGACCAGCGGCCCGGCCGAGGAGCCGAGGTCCCCGAACACGTTGTAGACCCCGCCGACCTTTCCCACGTCGCCCTCGGGGCTGATGTCTCCGAGGTACGCCAACAGCGGGGGGCTCGTGCCGCCGACGCCGATGCCGATACAGGCGACCCCGATCAGCGTGACGGGGAGCGTCGGTACCAGCCCGAGTGCGACGAACCCGAACGCGAACGTCGCCAGCGCGGGGAGCGTGATGAACACGCGGTTCCCGACGGCATCGGAGAGCCGTCCGGAGATGAGGGTCGTTCCACCGGAGAACAGGACGCTGAGCGCCATGATGAGGCCGCTCGCGCCGACCGCGGAGAACTCGCCGATGCCGATGTCGTACGTCGTCGCGTAGAGCACGATAGTCGAGAGCAACACGCCCGCGAACAGGAACCGGACGGTGAAGTTCACGACGCCGACGAGGGCGATACGGGGCTCCCGACGGATGAGACCCGGTAGCGCTCGCAGGCTCGTGGTCGTCTCGACCGACGGTCGTAGATCCGGGAGGACGGCGGCGGCGACGCCCGTCGCGACGAGCCCCAGCGTGCCCGCGGTCGCGAACGCCACGTCGTAGCTGTAGAGGTCGGTCAGCAGTCCGCCCGCGACGAGGCCGGTCGGGAATCCGATGCTCTGGGCGCCCCGGAAGTACCCGATCCACTGCCCTCGATTCGCCTCGGAGGTCACGTGGACGACGGTACTGAACGAGCCGACGAACACGAACGCGGAGCCGAAGCCCCAGACCATCCGCGCGGCGACGAACAGCTCGGCGGCACCGAGCAACGGTACCCACTCCGGGTGGAGGCCGAGGACGTACCCGAACGGAGCGGCTCCCTGCAGGCCGAACCCGAGGACCATCGGTCGTCGTGTCCCCATCCGGTCGATGATCTGGCCGGCCGGGGTGTTCATGACGGTCCGCGTGATCCGATTGGCCGAGAGGATGACCCCGACGAGCAACGGTGAGATACCGAGGACGGCGCCGAGCGTCGGCAACGTCGGGAACGCCACGCCGCCCCCGAGCCCGCCGATGAAGACGCCCGCGATGAGGCTGCCGACGATGGTCGGCACGTGGTAATCGTCGGTCTCGGCTGTAGAAGGCATTCGGTGACTCGGCGGAGCGATAGAATCATAAACCGCGTGTGACCATTTAACACTATGGATGCAGACGCTGCCGCCGATTCCGGGGCGCTACTGGACCGGCTGCTGGACGAGGCGGTCGTCGAACCGGCCACGGAGGGCGACCGACTGAGACTGACGGACGGGTTCACCGACCGACTCGACGCCGTTCGAACGACGGTCGAGGATCTCGACTCCTCGGCGCTGCGCGAGCACGTGTCGGCGGTCGTCGACGACGCGGCCGAGGTGGACGCGCTCGTCGACGCCGGCGACCACGACGAGGCGTTGCTCGTCGGGTATCTGGCGGTCGCCGAGAGCGTCCAGTCGTTCACGCACGCCGACCGGCTCCGCGTGCTCCCGGTCGTCGACGCGCTGTGTCGTGAGCCGCCGGCGGCACACGGCAGTCCTGCGGCTTTCACGCCCGTTCACGGTGACCGGCTCCCGTTCCTGCTCCGGGTCCACCCGGAGGCCGTCGTGTACATCTGGCTCGACGACTGCCGGGACTGCGACGAGATGCGTACGACCCTCGACGAACTCTACCACGAGGCGCCCGACGACATCGCGTTCTTCTCCGTCTACGGCCCCGACTCCCCGCGTCTCCTCAAGGAACGGTTCGAGGTACCGGGGGGCCCGGCGACGCTGTTCGTCCACGGGGGGACGGTCGACGCGCGCCTGTACGGTTCACAGTACGAGAGCGTCATCGAGAGCGAACTGCAGACGCTTCGAGCGATGGCGTCGGCGTAGCCGGTCGCGAACGGCTCGCGGTGTGGAACTGACGACGCGGCGCGGGAAGGGGGTGTGACTCAGTCGGCCGCTTCGACCGTCACACGGGGGTCGATGTAGCTGTACAGCAGGTCGATGGCCCAGTTGCCCAGCAGGATGAAGACCGCCAGCAGCAGGAAGATGAACTGGACGACAGCGAAGTCACGGCCCAGCACGGCCTGCACGAGCGCCTGCCCGATGCCCGGCCAGTTGAACACGACCTCCAGCAGGACGAGCCCGCTCAGCGCACGGGTCATCGCGATCGGGTAGAGCGTGAGCGCCGGCAGGCTCGCGTGCTTCGCGAGGTGCCGGTAGCGGTTGAACTTCGGCAGCCCGGTGATGCGCTGGTAGTGGATGAAGTCCTGGCCGAGCACCTCGACCACGCTCGTCCGCATCACGAGCGCCGGCGTGTTGATGTACCGGAGGACGATGACGCTGAACGGCAGGATGTAGTGGAGCGCGAAGTCCTGCGACGTGTACGGCCGCCACCACGGTAGTCCTTCGAACTTCCCCGCGTTGATCGGCGAGAGCATCCCCGAGGAGGGGAACCAGTTCAGCCAGCTCGAGAAGATGACGATCATGACGATACCGAGGAAGAAGATGGGCAGGGTCCCCATCACGACGGTCCCCACGATGCCGAACCGCTCGATCCGGGTGCCGCGCTTGCTCCCGAGGATGGTGCCGATGACCGCGCCGATGACGTACCCGAGGGTGATGGCGGGAGCGACCAGGATGAACGTGTTGAAGATCTTCATCTGGACGAAGTCCCACACCGGTCCGCGAGCGCCGAGCGAGAAGCCGGCGTCGAGCGTGAGCAGGTTCGCGATGTAGCTGAAGTACTGGACGTACAACGGCTGGTCGAGCCCCCACTTCCGAACCAGCTCCTCTGCCGTCTCCGGCGGGATCCCTTCGTACAACATCAAGTCGATGAAGTCCCCCGGCATCAGCCGGAAGAAGAAGAACAGGAACGTGATGATCATCCAGAGGAGGAACACCGTCTGGATCGACCGGTACACGAAGTAACGGCGGCGGCTCATCGGTCGGCCACCTCCACTGCTGCGGCGGTCGGGTGACGGCTCCTGCTGGTGGCCCGTTCAGTCATCGCTCGGTGCCTCCACTCCTTTCGCTGCTGCTTCGTGTTCCTCATGGTCGTAGTACAGGTGACAGGCGACGTGGTGCCCTTCCTCCTGGATGAACGCCGGGGTCCTGTCACAGATGTCCATCCGCTCGGGACAGCGCTCGCGGAAGCGACACCCTTCACCGAGGCCGATGGGGTCCGGCGTCGACCCCTCGAGGGTCGTCCGCTCCCGGTCGTGGTTCGGGTCCGGGATCGGGATCGCGTTGATGAGCGCCTTCGAGTAGGGGTGCTTCGGGTTCTCGAGGATGTCCATCGTCGGCGCCGTCTCGACGATCCGGCCGAGGTACATCACGTTGATGTCGTCGCAGATGTAGCTGACCGTCGAGAGGTCGTGCGAGATGTAGATGATGGAGAGGTCCATCTCCTCTTTCAGTCGCGCGAGCAGTTTCAGGATGACTGCCTGCGTCGACACGTCCAGCATCGACACCGGCTCGTCCGCGAGGATGACGTCCGGTCGCAGGACGAGCGCCCGTGCGATGGCCACCCGCTGTTTCTCCCCGCCGCTGAGTTGGTCGGGGAAGCGGTCGATGTACCGCTCCGGCGGCCGGAGCTCGACCTGTTCGAGCGTCTCCTTGATCCGCTCCTCCTTGTTCTCGATCCCGTGGACGTCGAGCGGGATCTCGAGGGTGTTCCGGACCGACATCTTCGGGTCGAGCGAGTCGAACGGGTTCTGGAAGATGACCTGCACCTCCCGGCGGAACTGCTTCCAGTCCCGCTTGTCGAACGTCGAGATGTCGCGACCCTTGAACGTGACACTGCCGCCGGTCCCGTCGATGAGGCCGAGTAGCACCATCAGGAGCGTCGTCTTCCCACAGCCACTCTCCCCGATGACGCCCTTCGACTCGTTCTCGTGGAGCGTGAACGTGACGTCGTCGACCGCCTTGACCGTCTCGGGCGTGCGACCCAGGAGCGTGTCGAGGATCCCCTGACTCTGGTCGAAGTACTTCTCGAGGTTCTGCACCTCGAGCAGTGGCTCGCGGTCGGTCACGGCGACTCACCCCCGGGGGTCGTCTCCACGGGTCCCTCGTAGAGCTCGTGTACCTCGTTCCAGCGGAAGCAGGCCGCCCGGTGCTCGCCCGCGGTGTCGACCGCCTCGAGCGTCGGTGCACGCTGCCGGCACTCCTCGACGGCCCACGGACACCGGTCGACGAACGTACACTCGGCCACCTCGCCGAGGTGCTGTGGTGGCGACCCCTTGATGGTCCCGAGTTCGCGTTTCGGGTCGCGGACGTCCGGGAACGCCTCCTGCAGGAGGATGGCGTACGGGTGTCGGGGCGTGTTGAACACGTCGTAGACGTCGCCGGACTCGGCGAGCTGTCCACCGTGCATGACGCCCATGCTGTCACACGACTCGAACACGAGGCTGATGTCGTGGGTGATGAGCAGCATGCTCATCTCGTACTCCTCCTGCACCCGGTCGATGTACTTGAAGATCTGGTCCTGCATGATGACGTCGAGCGCCGTCGTCGGCTCGTCGGCGATGATGAGCGAGGGGTTCAGGAACAGCGCGAGCGCGATGATGGCCCGCTGTTGCATCCCGCCGGAGAACTGGTGGGGGTACTCCTTCACCCGCTCGGGCTTGAGGCCGACCGTCTCGAACAGCTCTTTGAACCGCTCGAGCGCCTCCTTCTTGGTCATGTCCGTGTGGACGTCGGCTAGCTCGAGCGCGTGTTCGTCGATGCGTTTCAGCGGGTCCAGGCTGTTCATCGACCCCTGCGGGATCTGTGAGATCTCCTTCCACCGGATCGTCTTGTTCCACTGCGCCTCGGTGAAGTCCTGGATCTCCTCGCCGCGGTACTTGATGGTGCCAGAGACGACCTCGCCGTTGTCGTCGAGCCCGCCGATCATCGCGTTGACGATGGTGCTCTTTCCGCACCCCGACTCGCCGACGAGCCCGAAGTACTCGCCCTCGTCGACGGTGAACGAGACGCCCGAGACGGCGGTCAGCGGTCCCTCGCTGGTCCGGTACTGGATGGTGAGGTCCTCGACTTCGAGTAGTGGTTCGCTCATCGAATCACCCCGCCTCCACGAACGCGGTGTCACCAGCCTGTCCGGTCACGATCTCCTCGTACTTGCGGCCGAACATGAACGCCGAGAGGACGGTCAACGAGATGAGGACCCCCGGTGTGAGTGACCACCAGAAGTTCTCCACGTAGCCGTTCGAGTAGGCGTTGCGGATCATGATCCCCCACGAGGGGACGAACGGGTCGGAGACCCCGATGAACGCCAGCCCCGCCTGCACGAGGATGGAGAAGCCGATACCCAGCGAGAAGAACAGGATCATCATCGGTGCGATGTTCGGGATGAAGTGTTTGCGGACGATGGCCAGCGACCCCATCCCGGTCGCTCGGGCCGCGAGGATGAAGTTCCGCTCCTTTATCTGGAGCACCTGTGACCGGAGGACGCGGGCGCTACTGCGCCAGAGCAGCGCCCCCAACACGAGGATGGTCGTGAAGAGACCGAAGCCGAACAGCGCGAGCAGGACGATGGCGAACGGGATTAGCGGCACCCCGTAGACGAAGTCGGTGAACCGCATCAGGACGTTCTCTACCCAGCCACCGAAGTACCCGGCCGTCACGCCGATGCTGGTACCGATGGTGATGATCATCGCCCCACCGAGCAACCCCGTGATGATCGTCGGCCGGGCCCCGATGATGAGTCGCGAGAGGACGTCCTGTCCGAGGTGGTTCGTCCCGAGCGGGTGCGCCGCCGACGGTGACGACGCGATGAGGAGGAAGCCATCTTCGTCCTTCTGTGTCTCCGTGTAGTCGTAGGGGGCGAGGTAGGGCCCGAACGCGGCGAGGAAGATGACGAACGCGAGGAAGCCGGCGTACAGGGCGATCTCCTTGTCGTTCGTTATCACCGATATGACACCTACCAGCCGGTCAGGGAGGGATGGAATTGCATCACTCACGGGTATGGCTGACATTGCCGCATCCTTTCCGTGTCGGGGTAAATAAGTTTCGCCTCTGGGAACGCGCCTGCACCGGACGTGCACCGAATCGGTCGTCGCTTCGACATTCGGGCGAGACACGACGTGGGTCGGTCACTGCCCGCTGAGATACATTTAACTCGCCACCGACGGACGAGCGAGCATGTCCGGGAGCCTCGATGTCGACATCGACCCGCCAGTCTGCACGCTCACCATCTCGAACCCCGGCAAGCGCAACGCGCTCTCGTCGTCGTTCCTCCCGGAGGTCGGAGCGACCCTGGAGTCGCTCTCCGACCGGACCGACGTCCGATGTGTCGTTCTCACCGGTGCGGGCGACGCGGCGTTCTGTGCCGGCTACGACATCTCCGAGCTGTCGACCGACCAGCGCGACCGCGAACGACTCGTCGAGGACACGACCCGGCAGCTCCGCGAGTTCGACTACCCGAGTGTCGCACGGATCAACGGCGACACCGTCGGCGCCGGGATGAACCTCGCGGGCGCCTGTGACATCCGGGTCGCCGTCGACGAGGCGCGGTTCGGCGTCACACCGGCGAAACTGGGCAACGTCTACAGCTACGACGGCATCCAGCAACTCGTCGACATCGTCGGCCCTGCGGACGCGAAGGAACTGCTGTTCACGGCCGACCTCGTTCCCGCCGAGCGCGCCGCACGCATGGGACTCGTCCACTACGTCGTCGACCGCGAGTCACTCGACGACCGGGTGTCCGAACTGGCCGGCACCATCGGCTCGAACGCGCCACTCTCGCTGTCGGGGATGAAACGGATCGTCAACGCCATCACTGAGCGGGGGTCGTTCGGGGCCGCCGAGCGCGAGTGGGCTGCCCGCATCAGGACAGAGGCACGCGAGAGCCGCGACCACGAGGAGGGGAAACGCGCGTTCGCAGAGAAGCGCGCACCGGAGTTCGAAGGGCACTGAGGGGTCGGCCCCGAAACTATATGTGGTCGAACAGGGTCTCTCGCACATGGTCGAGCCGCTTCGCCACGTAACAGTCGTCGACACGACGCGATTCCTCGCCGGACCGTTCTGCACGCAGCTCCTCGGTGACCTCGGGGCCGAGGTCATCAAGATCGAACCGCCTGGGGGAAGTCCGAACCGGGGGACGACTCCGGCGCAGAACGGGGTCGGCTCGACGTTCATCTCGCGCAACCGGAACAAGAAGTCCATCGTCGTGAACCTGAAGACGGAAGCGGGCCGCCAGCTGATGGAGGACCTCGTCGCCGAGGCGGACGTCCTCGTCGAGAACTTCAGTCTCGGCGTGATGGAGCGACTGGGGCTCGGCTACGACTACCTCTCGACCGAGGTGAATCCGGGACTCGTCTACGCGTCCATCAAGGCGTTCGGTGAGAGCGGGCCCGCGAAGGACCGGAAGGGGGTGGACCCGATGATGCAGGCCGAAGCCGGGCTGATGAGCGTCACCGGCGAGGAGGACGGCGACCCGGTGAAAGTCGGCGTCTCTATCGGAGACATGGGCGCCGGGCTCTACAGCGCCATCGCCATCCTCACCGCGCTCAACTACCGCGACCAGACGGGCGAGGGACAGAAGGTCGAGACGGACCTGTTCGGCACCATCACCTCGTTCATGGAGGAGCACGTCACTGCCTACAGCATCAGCGGCGAGAACCCGGCGCCGGTCGGGACCAAACAGGCGAACGCCGTCCCCTCCGAACTGTTCGAGACGGCGGACGGCCACGTGATGGTCAACGCCTCCATCCCGGCGCTGTGGACCCGGCTCGTCGAGGACGTCCTCGAGGAGGACCACCTCCTGCAGTACGACTCGCTGGAGAGACGGCAGGAGCACTACGACGACATCATGGCCGTCCTGCGGCCCCGTTTCCGCGAGCACCCCACCGTGGAGTGGCAGGCGGTGCTCGACGAGCACGGCATCCCGAACGGCGCACTGAGTCAGGTCAGCGACGTGGTCGCCCATCCGCACGCGCGCGAGCGCGGGGACGTGTTCGACTACGCGGACGACACCGTCGGGGAGGTGACGATGGCGGGCTATCCGCTCCACTTCTCGAAATCCGGGACGAGTGTGCGGTCCGGCCCCCCCAGCCTCGGCGAACACACCGACGAGGTCCTGTCGACGCACCTCGGTCTCGACGCGGAGACCATCGCCGGGCTCCGCGAAGACGGGGTCGTCGCCTGACCTACGGCGCGACGTCCGGAATCCAGTCGTTCACTCGCACGTCGAACTGTGTCACGAGCCGCCGGTTCGACGCCGGATCGAACAGCTGGGCGGCGTAGAACCCCTCCTCGCGGACAGACGGGTACGGGTTCGGCCCCTGCACGTCGTCGTCCACCGTGCCGACGGTCGACGACCACACCGCCGTCCCCTCGAGTGAGGCCCCGAGTTTCGACTCGACCGCGTCGAGGAACGGCTCGGGTTCGAGGAACGTCGACAGGCTCGCGACCTGGTACGGCTCCCACTCGCCGCCCGACCCGGTCCAACTCCGGAGTTCGATGTCGTCCCACCCGTCGCGGACGTCGTCGAGCACCCACACCTCGTCGCCGACGACGCTCGGAACCGTGGAGTTGCCGACGTGGAGGTCGAACCCGGCGGCACGGCGGTCCTTCGCGTCGACGCCGACGCCGACGTACACCGCGTCCTCAACAGGGAACAGGACGAACTCGGCCTCGCCGTAGGTGTTCCGGGTGTTCACCCAGACCTCGCTGTCGGTGGTGAGGAGGTGCGCCGGCTTGGGAAACACCAGCGGCTCGGGCCCCTGGTCGTGCTGGGCCCACCCGTCGCGGTGTTCTTCTGCGGGGGGCTCGCGCCACGCCCGACCGCAGTTGACGATCCGGGAGACGCAGAGCGTCTCCCGAGCGGTACTGCCGTCCCGGTGTCTGACAGTGACTGGCAGTTCGTTCACGGAAGAGCGCTCGTGAGAGCCGAGCATATACCTTCCGTCGGTCGGCCCGGCGTCCCCCCGCTGCTCGAGCCACCTCGGAGAGAATTCTCGGTTCTGAGAGGGTGAAACGGCGAAATGTCGAAAACGCCTACAGAAGTGTTAAGTATTCTGCCCTGTCTTGTCTGGTTGTATGTCATCCAGTGACAAGGGTCCTGACGTCGACCGTCGGCAACTGCTGAAGTTGGTCGGCGCGACGGGTACGATCAGCGCACTCGCCGGCTGTAGTGGTAACGGCGGCGGTGACGACGGTGGTAACGGCGGCGACGGTGGTGACGGTGGCGACGGCGGTGGCGATGGTGGGAACGCGCTCGGCGAACGCGTCCCGCCGCTCGTCATCGAGTTCTGGTCCGGACACCCGGTCTGGGACAACACCGTCCCGCTCGTCCAGCAGCACATCTCCAACGCGCTGGATCACGAGGTACAGGTCGTTCCCGTCGAGGTGGCGAAGATGGTATCCGACGCGTACAACGACCGGCGTAACTATCACTACGTGACGTGGGGTGTCACGCCGTCCGTGACCACGCTCGACCCCGGGCAGTACTGGCTCACCGACCTGGTGCTCACGGCCGCCGGGGCCAACAACCGGCCGAGCGCGATGAACTACGCGAGCTGTGAGTTCACCAAACTCGCCTACGAGCAGGCGGTCGCCGGCGACCCGGAGGAGCGTCGCCGCATCCTCGGCGACTCGATGGTCGTCTTCAGTGAGGACCGCCCGGCCGTGAACCTCATCGCCCGTGACATCTTCGGCGGGGCGCGAACCGACCGTGTCGACGCACAGGGCGTCGGTCAGATGGGTAACCAGGCGTGGAACTCGACGTTCTTCACCTCGACTACCCCCAACTCCGGTGACCGCTGGGTCTACGGGAGCGACGACACCGGCTACTGGGAGCGGACGAACCACCTGATGATCTCGGCAGGTGCCATCGGCATCTACCAGGTGCTGTCCCACTCGCCGTTGCTGCGATACGACGAGAACTGGGAGCTGACGAACGAGCTCGCCGCCGACTACACCGTCGAGGACGACTCGCGGAAGTACACGTTCGAGCTGCTCGAGGACGCCGTGTTCCACAACGGCGACCCCATCACCGCGGAGGCGGTGAAGTTCACGATGGAGACCATCGAGAACAACCCGCTCCCCCAGCGGACGACGCAGAACTACGAGTCGATCACCGTCGTCGACGACAAGACGATCGAGTTCACGTTCGCACAGCCGAACCCGTCGTTCCTCACGGCGCACGTTCCGACGTGGGGCATCCTCCACCCGCCGACGTGGGAGGGGATGGACGACCCGGCGAACTTCGAGCCGGAGCCGCCGATCGTCGGCTCCGGGCCGATGCAGGTGACCTCGTTCACGCAGAACCAGACGGTCGTCTGGGGCCCCCACCCCGAGGGACACCCGAACTACGACGTGAACCACGGCTTCGTCCACCAGCGCTTCCAGAACGCCGAGACGAAGAAGCGGGCGCTGCGTGAGGGCGAGATCGACGTCGCCGGCAACATGACCGGTGCGGGTCTCGAACAGGTGAAGAGCGCGCTCGGCGACGACCTGAAGCGGCTCACCTCCCGCGGCCACGGGGCGTGGCACCTGGCGGCCTCGTACCCACAGGCACCCGTGCGATTCAACGCGTTCCAGGACGCGGTCGGGAAGTCCATCAACCGCAACGAGATCAATCAGGCCGTGTACGCGGGCAACGGCAACCCCGTGACCACGAGCGGACCGTACGTGGACAACAACCCGTTCTACCCGGAGGACAAGAGCCGCGTCCACAACTACACCGACAACCTCGACGGCGAGCCGGAGGCGGCGCGGCAGGTCCTGCTGGACGCCGGATGGGGCTGGGACGACGACGGCAACCTGCGCTACCCCGAGGGCACCGACACCGCACCGCTGTGGCCCGAGGGCGAGGTGCCGAGCGCCGACGAGTTCCCGTGTCTGAACGAGGACGGCGAGTTCGACCAGAACTGGGAACCCTGACGCCACCCCTCGAACCAGGCGGATTCAAGGAGACACGACTTTTCGGCCGGTGCTCCCCTCCGAGCGGCTGCGCTGCAGGCGAAGGTTAATGTCCGGTAGCACCCCTCGATGCACGCATGCCGGTCCGCATCCACGACGCACCGCTCGCGCCAGTCGCGGCGGAACTCCGCGCCACCGACCGGGACGTCGTCAGGTACGTCGACGACTGTTGTGACCGAATCGACGAGGCACAGCCGGAACTCCACGCGCTCGTTCCCGAGCCGTCGCGACGCGAACGCCTTCGAGAGGCCGCCGCCGCGCTCCGTGACGAGACTCCCGCCGACGCTCGGCCCCGACTGTACGGCGTCCCGGTCGGCGTCAAGGACATCATCCACGTCGACCGCCTGCCCACCCGTGCGGGGTCCGCACTGCCCCCGGAACTGTTCGCTGGCCCCGAGGCGACGTGCGTCACCCGACTCCGAGAGGCCGGTGCGCTGGTCGCCGGGAAGACCGTCACCACGGAGTTCGCCGGCGGCGGACCGGGGTTGACCCGGAACCCCCACGCGCTCGACCACACCCCCGGCGGCTCGTCGAGCGGGTCGGCGGCGGGCGTCGCTGCCGGACTCTTCCCGCTCGCCATCGGCACGCAGACGGGTGGCTCGGTCGTCCGGCCGGCCGCCTACTGTGGGGTCGTCGGCATGAAACCCAGTCTCGGGCGGATCCCACGCGACGGCATCCTCGAACGGTCGTCGTCGCTCGACCACGTCGGCATGTTCACGCAGGACGTCGCGGGGATGCGGCTCGCGGCGGCCGTGCTCTGTGACGACTGGGCTGCCGGCGAGGAGCCGGTGGGCGAGTTCCCGGTCGTCGCGGTCCCCGGCGGTACCTTTCTGCAGCGGGCCGGTCCGGCGGCGCGAACGGCGTTCGCGGCACAGCGCCGCCGGCTCGCGGCCGCCGGCTGCGAAGTCCGCCGAGTGGCGGTGCCCGCCCTCGAGGAGGTGACTGGACTGGCACGCGACCACCGACGACTGCACTACGGCGAACTCGCGCTCGTCCACGAACCCTGGTTCGACGACTACCGCTCGTTCTACCGGACGCCGAACGCGGAGGCCATCGCAGCGGGTCGCGACGTGACCGTCGGCCAACTCGCCGCGAGCCGGGCTCGCATCACCCAGCTCCGGGAGACGTTCGACGACCTGCTCGCGACTCACGACGCGGACCTCTGGGTGACCCCTGCCGCACCCGGCCCAGCTCCAGCGACCATCCGAACCACTGGCGACCCGGTGATGAACCGGCCGTGGACCTACGCGGGCGTTCCGGTCGTGACGGTTCCGGCCGGCCAGACACCCGAGGGGCTCCCGCTCGGGCTGCAACTCGCCGGACCGTATATGCGTGACGAGCGGCTGTTGAAGTGGGCCGAGGTGGTCGCCGACGCCCTGTGACGCTGCCTGCAGTAACTATATGTACGTCGCCGAGATGTATCGGTTATGGGAAGCGTTAGCTTGCAGCTCGACGAGCAGGTCGCGACGGTGACGATCCACAACCCGGCGAAGAAGAACGCCCTGAGCTTCGAGGCGACCAAGCAGTTGCGTGACCACCTTCACGAGGTGCAGTACGACGACGACGTCCGCTGCGTCGTCGTCACCGGCGAGGGTGACTCGTTCTGTGCTGGCGCGGAGGTCGGGGGGCTCGCACAGGTCGACTTCGCCGACCACGCGGCGGGCATCGAACAGCGGTTCCACGAGGTCGTCTACACACTGATGCGGATGAAGAAGCCGGCCGTCGCGAAGGTCCGCGGCCCGGCGGTCGGTGCCGGCGCGAGTCTCGCGACGGCCTGCGACTTCGTCTACTCGTCGCCCGACGCCCGCTTCGGGTGGGTGTTCAGCAACATCGGCGTCTCCGTCGACTCCGGCGCGTCGTTCATCCTCCCGCGGCTCGTCGGCACCCGTACGGCGATGGAACTGCTCGCGTCGGGCGAACTGATCGGTGCCGAGGAGGCGTGTGCGCTGGGAATCACGAACGACGTGGTCGACGACCTCGATGGGTTCGTCGCCGACCGCGCCCACGAACTGTCGAACGGGCCCACGCGGGCGCTCGGGGAGATGAAGCGGATGCTGTTGCGGGGCACGCACCGTTCGCTCGAGGAGGTGCTCGACGCCGAAGCGACCTCGCAGACGACGCTCCGCGAGACGCACGACCGGAAGGAGGGGATGGCCGCGTTCCTGGAGAAGCGGGAGCCGGCGTTCGAAGGGCGGTAACGCTATCGGCCGGTCTGCCACTCACATCCCGACGGCACGACCGAGTCCGGCCTCCTTCGCGATGGTCTCGGTCTGCATCTCGATGGTGCCCTCGGAGACCCGCATGACCCGCGCACGACGCAGGATGCGCTCGATGCCGTACTCGTGGGTCAGGCCGTTGCCGCCGAACACCTGGATGGCGTTGTCCGCGGCTTCGAACAACTTCTGCGTGGCGAACCGGTTGGCGATGGCACACGCCTGGATGGCGTTCGTGCCGTGCTCGACCTCCCAGGTGCCGCGCTGGAGGAGGGTCTCCGCGGTGGCCTGCCACGCGACGATGTCCGCGACGAGTCGGCGGACGTGCTGGCGCTGGCCGATGGGGGCCCCCCACGAGGTCCGGTCGTTGGCGTACTCGACACACCGGTCGGCGAGATAGTCCATCAGCCCCGCACACCTGGCGGTCTGTTTGAGCCGCGTCTCGTTGATGTTCTCGAGCGCCAGCGACAGCCCGCGCCCCCGTTCCCCCATCAGGTACCGGTCTGGGATTCGGAGGTCGTTGAACGCGACCTCGGCGTGGTCCCCGTCGTTGAGGAGGATGCGGATGACCCGCTTGACCTCGAACGCCGGGTCGCTGGTGTCGAACAAAAATGCCGAGATGCGCCGGGACTTCTTCGCGTCGGGGTCGGTGACCGCGTACACTTGCCCGAAATCGGCGTACGGGGCGTTCGTTATCCACATCTTCTCGCCGCTGACGACCCACTCGTCGCCGTCTTTCGTCGCGGTGGTACGCATGTCGAGTGCGTCCGACCCGGAAGACGACTCGGTCATCGCGAAACACGCGGTCTTCTCGGCACGGACTGCGGGCCGGAGGAACTCGTCGACGAGGTCGTCGTCGAGGTTCATGTACACCGTCGAGGGACCCGCGCCGGCCTCGACCATGCGGACGTTCAGCCCGAAGCCGTGCGAGTAGATGTGCTGGATGAGGTCGAGTTGTTGCTGTAGTCCGACGTCCATCCCGCCGACCGACTCCGGCATGTGCATCCCGTAGAACCCGGTCTCGGCGGACTTCCGCCGAATCGTGTTGATCGCCTCCAGTGTCCGGTCTTTCAGCCGACCGTCGGGCTGGAGTCCCGCGTAGTCCGGAATCAGGACGTCCTCGTACTCCTCCTCTACGGGACGGACCTCGCGTTCGACGAAATCGTCGATACTCTTCTTCATCAACTGCAGTTCCTGCTCGGTGTCAAACTGACCCATGAAAAGAGTTGTGAGACTGCGGTGATAAAGATTGTCGCTCCGGTGTAGCATGTCGTCTGTGTCGGCGCGCTGGTGGGCACCGCTCCGGGCAGGCTACTCCGTAGTCGGTGTCTCGTGGGTTACCGATGTACGTAGACGCGCTCGTCCTCGACACTCACGTCGAACGTGGGTGTGACGTACTGGTCGTCGGAGACGTTTCGCCCCGTCTCCACGTCGAACTTCCACTCGTGCCACGGGCAGATGACGCAGGGGTGGTCCTCGTCGTACTCCTTGCTGATGCCGTCCGCTCCGACCTCCATCTTGCCGGTGAGCTTCCCCTCGGAGAGTCGGGCTCCCTGGTGGATGCAGAAGTCGGCTAGCGCGTGGTACTCGCCGCCGACGTAGAAGACGACGATCTGGAGCCCGTCGGCGTCGACTATCGCCTGTGAGCCGTCTTCCGATAGCTCGTCGACCGAGGCGACGAAGTGCTTCACGCCTGCGACCTCCGGCGTCGAACACCGACTGACCGCGGACCGCCTGCCCATCCAGTCGCTCTCGGATTCGGGGCGCCGCTCTCGGTCCACCTCGGACCACGCACTGTGTGACTCGCCATAGGTGTCGTGTGTTTCCACACCACAATAATACTACGTTCTTCGCACGATGGCGAACGCCCCGAACCACCTACTCGAGCAGCGGCCCTCGCGTCGAGCGACTGGGTCGTCGACTGCTGCGAGGCCCGCCGGCCGGTCTCGGCCGTGCGCTCAGATGTCGATGCCGAAGACCGAAGCGCCCGTCTCGCCCATGATACCCCGGACGGTATCGGCGTCGAAGTGCCCTCGGATACGGTTGAACAGCTCGCTGGGCGGGTCGAAGTCCTTGTGTGGCATGTCGGACGAGTACATCACGGAGTCCGGGCCGATCATCTCGATCGCCCAGGCGATGTGCGCCCCGTTGCGCGCCGTGTGGCCGAGCGGCTGGGTCGTGTAGTAGAACCGCTCCGCCATGTACTTCGAGGGGAGCTTGTCGAGATACGGAATCTCGTCGTCGAACTCGAGGTAGTGATCGTCGAGCCGCCACATCAGGTACGGAATCCAGCCGACGCCGGCCTCCTGCACGACGAACTCCAGGTCGGGGAACCGGTCCGGAACGCCCCGGAACAGCATCGTCGTGAGGTTCCACATGTGCGTGAACGGGTGGCTGATGACGTGCTCTTCGGCGTACGTCTCGTTGTTGAACCGCTGGGTCGGAAACGCGTTCGTCGTCGCGGGAGTCGACGAGTGCATGAGGACTGGGAGGTCGTGGCGCTCGGCGGCCTCGTAGATCGGGTCGTACATGCGGTGGCCGAGCGGTGGCACGACGCCCGAATCGGGGAGATAGACGCCCCGCATGTCGGACTCGGAGGCCCGCTCGTCGATCTCCTCGGCGGCCGCTTCGGGGTCGTGCAGCGCGACGAGAATCGTTCCGACGAGTGCGTCCGTTCCGTCCAGAATCTCGTCGAGCAGCCAGGAGTTGTACGCGTTCGCCAGCGCGACCGCGATTCGGTCGTTGTCGACCGTCGCGATGTTCAGGTTGAGCGTCGGCCCGACGACGCCCCCGTCAAGCCCGAAATCCTCCAGTTCGGCGAGTTTCGCGTTCAGGTCCCACGTGTCGTAGTCCCGCTGTTCGAACCCCGGTGTGGGCATCGTGTTCGAGTAGATCTCGGTTCCGTAGTTCTGGGCGTACGAGAGGATACGTCGGCTGTCGGAGAATCGGTCGTCGAGATACGGCACGAGGTCGTCGACGCGTTCGGTAACGTGTGCGTCCCCGTCGAACACGTAGTCTAGTTGGTCGAGTGACGTGACCTTCTCAGCCTGTTTTGACATCGTGAAAGATTTAGAACGGTGATTGATAACTCTTTGCGCCGCAGCCACGCCGGTCGCTCGTGGTCGGCCGTTCGACACGGGATGCCGTTCCCGGCATCCTGGAGGCCCCCCTCGTCGACACAGGTAAGTCGCGAACGTACAATCTGCACCGTATGGCCGATACCCCGCCGATCGAGAGCTTCGATTTCGCGGCGACGGAGTGGGAGAGCTACGAACAGTTCGAAGCCGAGTTCGAGTGGGCCGTCCCGGAGCCGTTCAACACGGCGACGGCCGTCTGTGACCACTGGGCGTCCGATTCCGACCGGGTCGCGTTGTTCTACGAGACGCCGGCGGGCGACGCCCAGACGGTCACCTACCGTGAGCTCCAGGCCGACTCGAACCGCCTCGCCAACTACCTGCAGGGCCGGGGCGTGACACGCGGCGACCGCGTCGCCGTGACCGGCGCGCAGAAGCCGGCCGTGCTGAGCGCGCTCGTCGCCACCTGGAAGCTCGGGGCCATCGCGGTCCCGATGAGCCGGCTGCTGGGGACCGAGGGATTGGCCCACCGGCTGGAGCACTCGGAAGCAGTCGTCTTCGTCGTCGACGAGGGGAACGTGGACGCGTATCGCGCGCTCCCGGACGAGGTGACCGCGGACGTCGCGCCACTGACCGTCGACGTGGCGGACCCGCGCGGCACGGAGACCGACCTGCTGGACGCCATCACCGGGGAGCCGGCGGTGTTCGAGCCGGCCGCAACGCACCCGGAGGACGTCGCCACCATCCAGTACACCAGCGGGACGACCGGCGACCCGAAGGGCGTCGCGCTCGCCCACCGGGTGGTTCTGGGTCAACTCCCCGCCTACTTCTTCACGCACCGGAACACCGTCATCACCCCCGACGAGGTCGTGTGGGTCATCGCCGAGTGGTCGTGGATCGGACTCTACGCGCACATACTCCCGAGCCTCTTCTACGGGATTCCCGTCGTCGCCCACCCCCGTGAGCGGTTCGACCCCCGACGGGTGTTCGAGCTCATCGAGAAGTACGGCGTGACGTACTGCCGGATGACCCCGACCGCGGTGCGGATGATGATGCAGTTCGACGACGCCGAGTCGTACGACTGCAGCAGCATCCGACAGCTCGGTATCGGCGGCGAGAAGTCCAGCCAGGACGTGGCGGCGTGGGTCGACGAGGTGTTCGACGGCCCGGTCGTCAACTCGGCCTACGGGCAGACCGAGACGCTACTCGTGACCGGCGAGTGCGCGGCGCTCGGCAAGACCCGCGAGGGGAGCAACGGGGTCCCGGTCCCGTGTCGGACCGTCGCGGTGCTGGACCCCGAGACGCTGGAGGAACGCCCCTCCGGCGAACTCGGAGAACTCGCCGTCTACTACGAGGGCGACGTGGCGAGCTTCAGCCGCTACTGGAACGACCCCGAGGCCACCGCCGAGAAGGTCCGTGACGGCTGGCTGCTGACGGGTGACCTCGCGACGCAGGACACCGACGGCTTCGTCTGGTTCCACAGTCGGAAGGACGACGTCATCATCTGTTCGGGCTACCGTATCGGCCCCACCGAGATCGAGGACTGTCTCGCCGCGCACCCGGCGGTCGCCGACGCGGGCGTCGTCGGTGTCCCTGACGAGACGCGCGGCGAGATTCCCAAGGCGTTCGTCGTCCTCGCCGCGGGCGAGACGCCGTCGGACGCGCTCCGTGAGACCCTCCAGACGCACGTGAAGGACACCCTCGCGAAGTACGAGTACCCGCGGGAGCTCGTGTTCATCGAGGACCTCCCGAAGACGACGAACGGAAAACTGAAACGGTCGCGGTTGCGCGACCTGTGATCAGGTACCGACGATCCCCGACTCCCGCAGTTCGGTGAGTCTCTCCTCGGAGTAGCCCGCGACCTCGACGAGCACGTCGGCAGTATCGGCGCCGAGCTCGGGTGAGGGCTCGACCGTCGGCCGGTCGCTAGCCGAGAACTGCATCGGCAGCCCGGGCACCGGAATCTCCGAGCGCCCTGCCCCACGGTTCGGCACCGGGTTCAGCATCCCGCGGTGGGCCAACTGCGGGTCGGTGAGCACCTCCTCGAGGTCCTGCACGGGTGCACAGGCCACGCCGCCAGCGTGGATCCGCTCGACCGCTTCGGCCTTCGTCTGCCCGTCGAGCCACGCCTCGATGGCCGCGTCGATCTCGTCGTTGTGCTCCGTCCGCTGCTCGAGGGTGGCGAACCGTCCCTCCTCGAGCCAGTCGGAGCGACCGATGAGCTCGGCGAGCTTGCGCCACTGCGGGTCGGTCGTCGCGGCGATAGCCACGTAGCCGTCGTCGACCGCGTAGACGTTGTAGGGTGCCGCCAGCCCGGAGTGACGGTTGCCCGTACGTGCCGGCACGTCGATGTTCGCGAGCGTCCGTGCCAGTTTGGGTATCAGCATCGGATACGTCGTGTCGAACATCGCGACGTCGACGTACTGTCCCTCGCCGGTCCGCTCCCACTGGAACAGCGCGCTGACGACGGCGGTGGCGAGGTGGATGCCGCCGAGGAAGTCACAGATCGACGGTCCTGCCTTCACCGGTGGCCCGTCGGCGAACCCCGTGGAGTGGATGATGCCGCTCATCGCCTGGATGGTGAGGTCCATCGCGGGGTAGTCGCGATACGGGCCGTCGTCGCCGAACCCGGAGCCGTGGCCGTAGACCAGCTCCGGGTTGACGGCGCTGAGGTCCTCGTAGCCGACGCCGAGACTCTCCATCGTTCCAGAGGAGAAGTTCTCGACGAGCGCGTGGGAGTTCCGCACGAGGTCCTTCAGCACCTCGGCCCCGGCGTCGGACTTGAGGTCGACGACGATACCACGTTTGTTGGCGTTCAGGAACTGCTCGGCGATGGACTCGTCCTGCCCCCGCCGGAGCGTCTCGCCACCGGGGGGTTCGACCTTGATGACCTCGGCGCCGAGGTGTGCGAGGACGAGTCCGCAGTACGGCCCCTGGTAGATATGTCCCAGGTCGATGACTCTGATACCGTCGAGCGGCTGATTCGACATTGCTGGTCTCGAATCGGGGTACTCGTACGTAAAGATGCCGCGGGGGGCGCGACGGCCACCGTGGCTAGCGGAACGCTGAAATACGCGACCGACGGACGTGATACCAACACTCATGGCAGAGCTAGTTCCTCCGCTCTCGGAGTCGCTGGAGCGGAACGCGAGGTGGTTGTCAGAGAAGACGGCGATACGGCAGGTGGACGCCGACCGGTCGCTGACCTACGGCGAACTCGACGAGCGAGCGAGCGCGTTGGCGGCCGCGCTCGGCGACCGCGGGCTCAGGCGCGGCGACCGCGTGGTGTTCGCCCTGTTCAACACGCTCGAACTCCCGGTCACGCTCTACGGCTGTCACAAGCGTGGGCTCGTCCCGGTCGCGGTGAACTGTGGGCTCTCCGCCGGTGACTTCGCGTACATCTTCGACGAGATACGTCCGGCTGCGGTCGTCTACGACGAGGCACTGACGGAGACGGTCGAGCGTGCCGTCGAGGGGCTCACACGCCCGCCACACCGGGTCGTCGTCGGGGGAACGGGAGCGGACGCCACGCCGTTCGACCGACTCCTCGATGAAGAGGCGTCGGCCCCGGTAGAGCCGGTCGCCGTCCCGCCGGACGACGTCGCGTACATGTTCTACACCAGTGGGACGACCGGGAACCCGAAGGCCGTCGCTCACTCGACGGCGAGCGGCCGGGAGCGCACCCACACCGGTATCACCTCCGGGCGGATGCACCGCGAGACGGTCTGTCTCTCGCTGCTCCCGCTGTTCCACGGTGGTGGGCTCGATTCGGCGCTCCGGGCCTCGGTCACGGTGGGCGGGACGCTGGTCGTCGGCCGCGACGTCGACGTCGACGACGCGCTCGACGCCATCGAGCGGTACGGGGTGACAGACGTGCGGAGCGTGCCGACGCTGACCGGGCGGTTCGTCCGCCACGAGGACATCGACGAGCGCGACCTCTCGACCGTCGAGTCGTGGCGACTCACCGGCGGGGTGTTGACAGAGCGCGCCGCGAGGACGTACACGGAGACGCTCACACCGAACCTGTTCAACGCGTACGGCTCCTCGGAGTCGGGGACGAACGCTATCCTCCAGCCAGAGGACCTCCCCGAACACGCCGGGTCGGTGGGGAAGCCGACGCTCGGCGACGAGATTCGGGTCATCGAGTACGACCCCGACCGGACGGTCGGCCCCGACGAGACGGTGCCCGACGGGACGCGCGGCGAGGTCGTCGTCCACACGGCCCAACTGTTCCGCAGCTACTACGAGAACGAGGCCGAATCCGCCGCTCGTGTGCGGGACGGCTGGTACTACACGCACGACATGGGTGTCGTCGACGACGGCTATCTCACCATCGTCGGCCGGTGTGACAACCACGTCCTGAGCGGCGGCGAACTCGTCTCGGCGGCCGAAGTCGAGTCGGTGCTCGAGTCCCACGACGGAGTCTCGGCGGCCGTCGTCGTCGGCACGCCCGACGAGGAGTGGGGCGAGCGCGTCACGGCGTTCGTGGCCACGGACGGCTCGGTCACCGAGGCCGACCTCGAGGCGTTCTGTCGCCATACCGACCGCCTCGCGAACTACAAGCGGCCGCGGACGTACCACCTCGTCCCCGACGTTCGGCTGACGGACACCGGGAAGAAGGCACGAGGCCACTACGAGGCTGTCGCACGCGGTGACGCTCCCGAGGCGTGAGTCGGGAACCGGCACGGCCACCGCGGTAAACGATTAAGAGCGACAGCCGCCATGGTATGACATGGTAGAGTACAGCGCGATAGACGTCTCCGTCGAGGACGACGTCGGGACGCTCACCTTCGACCGCCCGGAGAAGAAGAACGCGATGAACCCCCGTCTGCTCGAGGAGATGGGCGACGCACTCGGTGACCTCCGCGACGAGGTGCACGTGCTGGTCGTCACGGGCGCCGGCGACGCGTTCAACGCGGGGATGGACTTCGACGAGTACTTCGAGGCGGCTCGTGCGGCCGGGCCGCTCGCTGTTCGAGAGGCCAACCGGCTCCACAAGCGGGCTCTCGTCCGTCTCTACGAGTTCCCGGCCCCGACCGTCGCCAAGGTCAACGGCTGGGCGCTCGGCGGCGGGTACATGGCGATGTCGCTGTGTGACCTCGCGATCGGCAGCGAGGACGCGAAACTCGGGCTCTCGGAGATCAACTTCGGTATCGCGGCGGGCGGCGGAACGATGTGGTCGGTCGCCCACACGATGAACCGTCGCGACGCGCTCTACTACACGATGACCGGCGAGCCGTTCACCTGTGCCGAGGCCGTCGAGATGGGCGTCATCAACGAGGCAGTGCCCGCGTCCGAGCTCGACGGGCGAGTCGACGGACTCGTCGACCGGCTGCGACAGAAAGATCGGTTCGCGCTGGAGTACACTCGCCACTACTACGACAAGGTCGTCGAGATGGACTTCCCAGAGGCGCACGACTACGAACTCGCGAAGGGAGAGGAGATGAAGTACCTCCAGGGATACGAGTTCCTCGACCGTGGCGTCAGCGGCTTCACGCAGGACCGTTACCGCCCCGGTGCTGGGGAGGATTATCCCGACGACGAGTAGGCGGCGCCCGAACAGTGAAGCCGTCTCCCGGAGAGACTCGACCACGATGCCGACCGGACTAGAGGCTGCCGTCGACCGCTACGCGCGGCACCTCGGCTACTCGCTCTCCGACGCCCGGGTCGTGGCGTTCGCCGAGACACTCGCCGAGTACGACGAACGACTCGAGGAACTGGACGCGCTCGTCGACCTGCCGGAGCCCCCCGAGCGCGAGCACTGGTCCCCCGACGCCGAGACCGACCCGAACGGCGCGTTCCTGACGCGGTGTGACGTCGGTGGCGGCGACGGCCCACTCGCGGAGGTGACCGTCGCGGTCAAGGACAACATCGCGGTCGCGGGGATACCCACGACCGTCGGTTCGCCCGCGATGGAGGGGTTCGTCCCGCGCACGGACGCCACGGTCGTCGAACGACTGCTCGATGCGGGTGCCCGCATCGTCGGCAAGGCGAACCTCGACGAGTTCGCCCACGGCCGGCACGTGGACTCGATGCCGTTTCGACGGGCGAAGAACCCACGCGACCCGGCGTACCAGCCGGGGAGCTCTTCGACCGGGAGTGGCGTCGCCGTCGCCGACGGGCTCGCCGACCTCGCGCTCGGCACCGACAACGGTGGGTCGGTCCGGTATCCGGCGGCGTGGTGCGGTGTCGTCGGCGTGAAACCGACCCGAGGGCTCGTCCCGCACCACGGGTTCGTCCGCGGATCGAAGACCTGTGACACGATCGGCGTGCTGGCTCGCACGACGGGCGACGTCGCCCGTGGGCTCCAGACGATCGCGGGCGAAGACCCTCGCGACGACACGACCCACGGCGCAGTCGTCGGGGACTACGTGGCGGCCGTCGAGCGTGGCCGGACGAGCCCTCCGGACGACCTCGTCGTCGGCCTCCCCGAGCAGTTCTTCGGCGAGGCGCCGGCGCTCAACGAGGTCGCGCGGGGCGCACTCGACCGGCTGGCCGACGCCGGTGCGGAGCTGCGGCCAGTCTCGGCCGACGGGGTGGAGCACGCCCGGCTGGCGTACGGGGTGTTGACCCGGGCGGAGTTCGGCACGTACGTGCGGACTGGTGCGACCGACCCCGGCCGGGTCGCGCTCCCCGACCCGGACCTCGCGGCGACACTCCGCGACCGGCTCACGAGAGACACCAGCGCGTTCCCGGACCGGGTGCTGCTCGCGACGTTGTACGCCGAACACCTGACCCAGGCGTACGGTGACCGACCGTACGCGCTCGCCCACCACCTCCGACAGCGAGTCACCGACGGACTGGACGCCGCGCTCGCCGAGGTGGACGTGCTCGCGTCGACGACCCTGACGGCGTCGCCGCCGCGACACGACGAACCCATCCCGGAAGCCGGCGGGAACACGATGCCGGCGAACGTCGGCGGGCACCCGGCCGTCAGTGTGCCCTGTGGCGAACACGACGGGTTCCCGGTCGGGTTGCAGTTCCTCGGGGGCTGGTTCGACGAGGCGACCGTCCTCCGGGCGGCCGCGCACGCCGAGACCGTCCTCGGGTAGCCCGTCACCGGTCGAACAGCGTCCCGAGGCCGACCTCGGAGTAGTCGACCTCGAGCGTCCGCAGCGCGTCCCAGAGCGTCGCCTGGTTGCTCGTCACCACCGGCTTCCCGAGGTCGGCCTCGACGTACTCGATCGCGTCGGTCACGTGGTAGTTGGTGCAGCTGAGGAAGACGCCGTCCGCGTCCGAGAGGTCCATCGCCGCGAGCTGTCGGTAGGCCTGCTCCGGGAGCTGTGCCCCGTGGCTGCGCCGGTCGAGGTCCGACCCCGCGATGTCGATGCCGAGGCCGTCCGTGGTCGTGACCTCGAAGCCGACGCCCTCGAAGAACCGCTCGGCCCGCGTGTTCAGCTCCTCGACGTACGGTGTAGCGATGGCGACGGATTCGAGTTCGAGGGCCTCCATCGCTCGCCGGACCGCGGCGGCCGTCGTCACGGTCGGCACCCCCGAGATGGCCTCCAGTTCGGCCTCCAGTTCGGCGTCGTGGCCCGCGCCGTCCATGAAACTGCCCGAGGTACAGCCGTACGCGATGACGTCGACGTCGGCCGTCGCGAGCGACCTCGCACACCGGTCCGCGTCCGCGGTCATCTTCTCCAGTTCGTCGAGGTCGTCGCTCTCGCGGTGGGCCTCCTGGTCGAGGTACATCCGTGAGACGTGGACCGAGACGCCCTCGGGGAGGTGTCGGTAGAAGTCAGGTTCGTTGACGGTGTTCGTGGACGGGACGATCAGCCCGATCCGGCCTCGCCAGCCATACATGGCCGAGAGTTGTGGTTCTTCCACTTATACTCTCGCCCGACGACGCCGACCGCGACCCGCTGACGGCGCCGTGGCCAGCTCCCGCCCGAACGGTTAACTGCTCTCCCAGACGTGTGAGGACATGGCGACACTCCCCCTCGCGACCATCGGGGACGCGTACGCGAGTACCTACCTCTGGGACTGCTTCCGGGGGCTCACCGACATCGGAAGCCGGATGGCGGGCCACGAGGGGGAAGCAGCGGGGGTAGGCGTGCTCGAAGCCGCGTTCGCCGACGGCGGCCAGCGTGCCGTCACGGTCACTCCGTTCGACGTGCCGGGGTGGTGGCGTGACTCCTCGCGACTCACGCTCGTGGGAGATTCGACACGGACGTTCGACGCCGCTCACCAGCTCCTCGCGCTTCCCGGCTCGCCCCCCGGCGAGGTCACTGCCCGGCTCGTCGACGTGGGATACGGGACGCCGGACGAGGTCACGGCCACGGACGTGGATGGCGCGATCGTCCTCGCGTCGAGCCGCAACCCCCCGACGATGGCGCGGCCGTGCAACCGGACCGAGAAGTACGCGTGGGCGGTCGACGCGGGGGCTCGCGGGTTCCTCTACTGCAACGACGCACTCGCGGGGGGGATACCGGCGACGGGCAGCGTCCGGTTCGGGAGCGAGATGCCGGGCCCGGTTCCAGCGGTCGGGGTGAGCCGCGAACTCGGCGAGCGGCTCCGCCGACACGCCGCCGACGACGGTAGCGTGCGGCTGCTGGTCGACTGTCGTACCGAGCCGGCCGTGAGCCGGAACGTCGAGGGAGTCGTCGGCCCGGCGTCCGGTCCGGAGATCGTCGTGACGGCCCACACCGACGGGCACGACGTCGGTGAGGGGGCCCGTGACAACGCCGCCGGCGCCGCGCTCCTCGCCGAGGCAGGCCGTCTCCTCGCGAGCGAGGACATCGAGCTGGCCACCCGGATCCGTTTCCTCTCGACCGGCGCCGAGGAACTGGGGCTGCTCGGCTCGCGGGCGTGGGTCGAGACGAACGGCACGGCCGACGTCGCGGCCCACGTCAACGTCGACGTCGTCGGGTTCAGCCGCACGATGCGCGCCGAGGGGCCGGCTGCTGTCGCGGAGGCGTTTCGGGCTGCGGCCGCCGAACTCGGCGTTCCGAGGGACCCCGTCGGGACGGCGGACCCGTACGGCGGCGTCTGGCCGTTCTGGTACAGCGACCAGTGGCACTTCGCCACCCGGGGCGTACCCTCCGTCACCTGCCGGTCCGTGGCCGACGCCGGCCGCACTGCACTCGGCTGGGGACACACGCACGCCGACACCGCCGACAAAATCGACCGACGCGACCTCCGTGACCTCGCCATCCACCTCGCGACCGGGCTCGTGCGTCTCGCCGAGCGGGCCGACGGGCTGGACCCGATTCCGGGCTGCGCGGTCCGGGCGCGGATCCCGGACGCCACCGCCGAGTACCTCCGGCTGGACGGGCGATGGCCGTGGTAGCCGCCCACGCTCACGTGGCCCCCGACCGAACGCTTAAGCCCGATGCCGGGGAGCAGACAGCCTGAGACACGTGGTATCGCTCTCCTCGCTGTTCGGTGACGACGCGGACGTCCTCCACAGTCGCAACTTCCAGGTCCTCATCCTGGCGAACGCGATGGGACCGACCGGGTTGGCGCTCGTCTCGCCGCTGCTCCACACGCTCATCGGCCCGTTCGAGACGACGCCGGCGAACATCGGGCTGCTGATGTCGGCGTTCACCGCGCCCGGTATCGTCATGATACCGCTGGCAGGACTGCTGTCCGACCGCTACGGGCGTAAACCGACGATCATCGCGGGGTTGTTGATAATGGGGGGCGCGGGTGGCGCCATCGCCCTCACGACCGAGTTCCACGTGGTCCTCGGGCTGCGGCTCCTCCAGGGCATCGGGAGCGCCGCCGTCGTCCCCATCGTCATCTCCAGCATCGGCGACCTCTACGAGGGAACACAGGAGGCGACCGCACAGGGGTTCCGCTTCACGAGTTCGGGTCTCGCCCAGCTGTCGATCCCGCCCGCGGCCGGCGTCCTCGTCGGGGTGGCCTGGCAGTTCCCGTTCCTGCTGTACCTGTTCGCCATCCCGGCCGCCGTTGGGACCTACCTCTGGTTCGAGGAGCCGACACCTCGCGCGGCGGCGGCCACGGCGGCCGAGTCGACGGTCGACAGTGACCGCCCCTCGCTTCGCGGGCTGCTCGGCTCCCGCCGCGTCCAGGCGATGCTGCTCGTTCGCGGGCTCCCGGGTGTCCTCTGGGTGGGCTTCCTCACGTACAACTCCATCATCGTCGTGGAGTTCATCGGCGGGACACCGTCGGAGGCGGGGGTGCTCGCGGCGGTCGCCAGCCTCTCGTTCGCCGTCGCCGCCACGCAGGCCGGCCGCGTCACCGCGCTGTTCGACAGCCGCTTCTACCCGCTCGTCGCAGCGAACGTCGCACTCGGTGGCGGCTACGCGGTCGTCGTGCTCGCCGGCTCGTTACCGGTCGCGCTCGCGGGCATCGCCGTCTCGGGAAGCGGCTTCGGCCTCATCCTCTCCATCTACCGGAGCATCATCACCGGGCTCCCGCCCGCGGCGCTACGCGGCGGGCTGGTCAGCCTGAGCGAGGCGTTCGGCCGGCTGACCATCACCGCCGCTCCCATCGTGATGGGAGCGCTCGTCGCGGCGCTGACCCCCGACCTCGGCTTCCAGGGTGCGGTTCAGGCGGTCGGGCTGGCCACGGCTGTCGTGGTCGGTGGCGGGAGCGTCCTCGGGCTGGGTATCGCGAGGGCTGCTCCACCCGTCGAGTAGGCCAGGCGTCACGCCGTCCAGTCGGGGCGCTCGCGCGGGACGAACCTCCCGTGGCCTTGCGTGCCGACGATCTCGCCGTCGTCGGCCACGAGCTCGCCGCGGACGAACGTCTGTTTCACCCGACCGGTCACCTCCCGCCCCTCGTAGATGCTGTAGTCGGCCGCCGATGCGTTGTCGGCAGCCGCGATGGTGTACGTCTCGTTCGGGTCGAACACGACGATATCCGCGTCGGTCCCCGGGTCGAGCGTCCCCTTCCCCGGGAGGCCGAAGGTGCGCGCCGGGTTCGTACTCGTGAGGCGGACGAGAGACGGGTAGGAGAACCCGCGTTCGTCGACGGCCTCGTCGTGGAACACGGGCAACGAGGTCTGCAGCGAGTTCGCGCCGTTGTGGCTCTCCCACCAGGTCGGCCCGACCTTCGTCTCACGGGTGTACACCGTGTGGTCGCTGGAGACGACCGAGAGCGTCCCGTCGGCCAGCGCCTCGAACAGCGCGTCCACGTCGTCGGGCTGGCGGAGCGGCGGGGCCACCTGGGCGAGCGCGCCGAGGTGCTCGTGAGCGCTCGAGTCGAGGACGGTGTAGTGCGTGCAGGTCTCCCCGCGGACGAGGTCGGCCGGGTATCGCGCGAGCGCCGCGGCCGCCGCCCGAGACGAGGTGTGGAGCCCGTAGTACTGGACGCCGTGTTCGACGGCGAGGCGGGCGACCGAGTCCGCCGCCATCGCCTCCGCGTAGTCGGGTCGCGAGTGGGGGTACCACACGGAATCGCCCCGCCCCTCGCGCGTCAGTCGTTCGGCGTGGGCCGCACACACCGACGGGTCTTCGGTGTGGCCGACGGCCACGCCCCTCGCGTCCGCCAGCCGCTCGAACAGTTCGTCCACGAAGCCGTACGACAGGTCCAGCCCGTACGAGGAGACGGTGAACAGCTTGAACGAGGTGACACCGTCGTCGCACAGCCGGTCGAGGTCGTCGAACACGGCGGGGTCCTCGCGCGTGATGCCCGCGTGGAGCCCGTAGTCGACGAGCGAGTCGGCGAGGAACGACCGTCCCTCGCGGACGGCCTCGTGGAGCGACCCGTCTCGTTGCCACGCGAACGAGACGACCGTCGTGACGCCGCCGAGCGCCGCGGCCCTGCTCCCTTCGTCGGCCGTCTCGATGGAGGCCAGTCCATCGATGTGGACGTGGGGGTCGACGACCCCCGGCAGGACGAGCCGGTCCGTCGCGTCCACGTACCGACTCGCCGTCGTGAACTCGCCCCCGGTCCCGATCGCGGCGATGACGCCGTCGGCGATGGCGAGGTCGGCTTCGAGGGTCCCGCTCGGTGTCACCAGCGTCCCGCCGGTGATGACGGTGTCGAAGGACATACCGGAGCGACGCCGGCGGGGGGCTAAAGTGTATCCAGCCGTCCGGTCAGTAGCCGACGACGTGGCCGTCGCGCCGTGGGTCGGTTCCGCCCACGAGTCCCTCGTCCGTCCGGTAGACGATCTGACCGCTGCCCCAGTCGCGGCCCCGCTCGTGGAAGTACGTCTCCTCGTCCACGACATCGTGCCCGCGGTCCCGGAGCGCCGCGACGGTCTCGGGCGGCAGCCGCGCCGTCTCCACCGCGACCTCGTCCGTCGAGAGGATGCGGAACCGGGGCAGGTCCAGTGCAGCCTGTGGGTTGTATCCCGCGTCGAGCATCGCGGTGAGCAACTGGACCTGGGCCTGGGGCTGCATCGCGCCGCCGCAGACGCCGAAGGTCGCGCGGAACGCCCCGTCCTCACGGAGCATCGCCGGGACGATGGTGTGGAACGGCCGCTTGCCAGGTTCGAGGCAGTTGGCGTGGTCGGGGTCGAGGCTGAACCCGCTCGCACGGTTCTGCAGTGCCGCCCCACCGACCACGAGGCCGCTCCCGAAGCCGTAGAAGAGGCTGTTGATGAGCGAGACGGCGTTGCCGTCGGCGTCGACGACGGCGACGTAGACCGTGTCGCCCCACCCGGCGGCACGAGGGCCGTAGGCCCCTGCTCGCGGCCCGATCTCGTTCGCACGCTCGGCCGCGTACGCCTTCGAGAGCATCGGCTCGAGCGGTATCTCGGTCGAACGGGGGTCGGTGAGATACGCGTCCCCGTCGGCGAACGCGAGTTTCAGCGCCTCGATGAGCGTGTGGAGTCGGTCGGGGTCCGCCACGTCCGACGGGAGGTCGACCGACTCGACGACGTTGAGCGCCTCGAGTGCGACGGCTCCCTGTCCGTTCGGCGGGTGTTCGAGCACGTCGATGCCACGATAGGTCGTCCCGATAGGGTCGGTCCACTCGCCGCGGTGGGCTTCGAGGTCTGAAAGCGTCAGGAGGCCGCCGTCGGCGCGGACGGTCTCGACGACCTCGCGTCCGAGCTGGCCGCCGTACAGACGGTCGACTCCCTCCTCGGCGATGGCCGCGTACGTCTCGGCGAGCGGCGGGTTCCGGTGGTGGGCGCCCGGGCCGAGTGGTTCACCGTCCCGGAGGTAGCACTCGGAGTGCGGGAAGCCGCCGACGAGTTCGGTGAGGTGTCGCCACCGTCGAGCGACGCTCTCGGTGACGACGACGCCGGAGCGCGCGTACTCGATGGTGGGCGCCAGCGCCCGTGCGAGGGAGTGCGTCCCGTAGCGGTCGAGGAGTCGCTGCCAGGCGTCGAGCGCCCCCGGAACCGTCACCGAGAGGCCGCCGCGACGTGGCACCGACGGGGTGGTCTCGTCCTCGGCGTCGGGCAGTCGCTGGCGGTAGCGCTCGACCGTCGCTGCCGCTGGCGCGCCACCACTGCCGTTGAGCGCTTCGTACCGACCGTCGAACTGGGTCAGCGCGAACGCGTCGCCCCCGATGCCGGTGTTGTGGGGTTCGACGAGGCTCAGCATGGCCGCGGTCGCGACGGCCGCGTCGGCCGCAGTGCCCCCGTCCCGAAGCACGTCGTACCCGACCGTCGCCGCCAGCGGGTGGCTGGTGGCGACCATCCCGGTCGGCGCCATCACCGCCGACCGACGTGAGGTGTACGTCCAGGGGTACGCGAACGTCATGGCTGGCAGTCCGTGCCGGACACGGGGTGCATCACACCACCCTCTCCAGTTCACGCCGCGCCTGTCGGAGTTCGTGGACCACGGCGTTCTCCGCCCGCTTCAGCCGGGTCAACTTGATGCGGTAGTCGTCGCCGCGCAGGTCGTCGAGCACGGTGACCGCGTGGAGCCTGGGGTACGGCGGGATGGTCTCCGGGGGGTCCTGCTCGAACCGGCCGCGCCGCGCGTAGTCGAGGGGAACGAGCCGCCGGGCGAGCGCCGTCATCGCTGCGACGCCGGTGCTATCGGCGACGCGCCCGCCGTCGAGCGCCTCGTAGAACCGGTCGACCGTCGCCGCCAGCGCGTCCAGTTCGGCGCGAACCGAAGACAGGTCGTAGTGGTCGCCAGCGCGCGCGTCGTACCCGTCGACGACCGCTCTGTGTCGCTCGACCGTCGCACGGTAGTCGAGCGGCAGTCGCTCCCCGGTCAGGAGCCGCGCGACGACGAGCAGATAGACCCTGATGTCGCGCGTCAGGACGTCCGGGTCGGCCTTCTCGAGGGTGTCTGCCGTCCGGTGCCAGGCCTCGGCGTTCCCCCCGCAGCCGCCGACGTAGTTGTACCCACGGGCCTCGCGCACCGCCTCGGGGATGCCAGACGACAGCGCCATCAGCCCGGTGACGCCGAGGTTGGAGAAGGAGTAGTCTCCGGCCTGTGGCGCCCGCTTGCCCGTCGAGGACTTCCCCGCGACGTCCTCGATGGCCCCGCTGCAGAGGTCGGCGGCCTCGGCCATCCAGTAGGTGGAGTTGAACTCCGTCGCGTCCTTCGCGCCGGCGCTGTCGAACACGACGTGTGCGACGCAGTCGTCGAACAGGTCGGCGGCGAACCGGTCGACGAACCACGTGCTCCCACCGTAGCGGCCCCCCTCGTGTCCCGGCCAGAACGCGACCTTCAGGTCGCGACGGAGGTGGTCGCGGTGGTCGTTCAACACCCGCGCCACCTCGACGATGCCGGCGTTGCCGGTCGCGTTGTCGGTCACGCCGTAGTACCACGAGTCGAGGTGGCCGTGGAGCAACACGAACTCGTCGCCCTGTGGGTCCGTCGCCGTGACCGTGCCGACGACGAGGGGACACTCGAACCATCCCTCGTCGAGCTCGGCCGTCACCGTCAACTCCGTCCCGTCGTCGAGGCGCTCGGCCAGCCCGTCTCCGACGCGTCGCGAGACCGCGACCACGACGAGCGAAGAGCGACCGGGTTCTCCGGCCTGTGGAACCCCGCCCCAGGCCGGTGCGGCCGTCAGGCTGTGGGGTTCGTCGGGTGCCGGGTGGACCAGGACGAGCCCTGCGGCGTTCCGGGCCTCCATCGCCCGGATGAACTCGTTGGCGTCGTGGCCTGCGGTGACTCCCTCGGCTACCACGACCGTCCCCGCGAGGTCACCGTCGAGCGGGGTGCCCGCGAGGCGGTCGTCGAGGTCGTCTCCCGCCGGGACGGTCTCGTGGACCGCGGGGCCGGCCACGGTCGTCGACCGGGAGAACGCGAACGCCTTCACGGCGGGCGGCTCCGTCTCGAACTCGGCCTCGGTTCCCGACGCCTCCCAGTCACCGACCCCGACCGCTGCCGCCCGTGGCACGCTCAACCGGAGTTCGGGTTCGTATCGCTCGTACGGGATGCCGTACTCGTCGAAGCGCTCGGCGATGTAGTCAGCAGCCGCGCGCTCGTCCGCGGAGGGGGAGACACGCCGGAGCGTCGAGAACCGTTCCAGCATGGCCCACGGCTTCTCCCGCGAGACGGCGTCGTACAGCGTTCGCTCGAATCCGGTGACGCCGGGCTCCTCGCGGTCGTACAGCTGGTACTCGTCTGCTGCCATGGTCCGCCCGTCGTAGTGTGAGGAGTTAGCGTTTGCCACTACTCGGGTGCCCCACTCGGAACGGGTCGGTGTCACGGGGGTATCGATTTATGCCAGTGACTGCCACAGTATCCGGCATGTCCACCCCACGGGAACTCCGGCCACCGACGGCCGACGAGCTCCACGCGGCGGCGGCCGTTCACCACCTCGATCTCTCGGCCGACGAGGTCGAGACGTTCTCCGAGTTCGTCGCCGACACCGTCGAGACGTACGCGGCGATCGACCGCCTCCGGCCATCCGACCGGGGGGCGTCGCCGGAGCGCGAGTACCGGCGCCCGACGCCGGACGAGGACCCGCTCAACGCCTTCGTCTCCGTCTGTGAGGTGCAGGGGGCGGACGACGGGCCGCTCGCCGGCTACTCGGTCGGGCTGAAGGACAACGTCGCCCTCGCGGGCGTCGAGATGACGTGCGGGGCCAGTCTGTTCGAGGGGTACGTCCCGTCGACAGACGCGACGGTGGTCGAGCGACTGCTCGACGCCGGCGCGACGGTCGCCGGCAAACTCAACATGGAGGCGATGGCGTTCGGTGGCAGCGGTGGACTCTCCGACTTCGGCCCGGTGCGGAACCCTCACGACCCGGCGTACCTCAGTGGCGGGTCGTCGAGCGGCTGTGCCGCAGCGGTCGTCTCGGGCGCGGTCGACGTCGCCATCGGCACCGACGCCGGCGGGTCGATACGGCGGCCGGCGGCGTGGTGTGGCTGTGTCGGCCTCAAGCCGACCTTCGGGCTCGTCCCCTACACAGGTATCGTCGGGCAGGCGTACACCGTCGACCACGCGGGGCCGATGGCGCGGACGGTCCGCGACTGCGCGCTGGTGCTCGACGTCGTCGCCGGGGCGGACGGCCGCGACCCGCGACAGTGCGCGGTCGAGGTCGGCGCGTACGCCGCCGCGGTCGAGACCGCGACGCCCGATGACGTGACCGTCGCCGTCGTCGAGGAGGGGTTCGGCCAGAACTCGGACGGGGTGGCCGTCGACGCCGCGATCCGCGACTCGCTGGCCGGGTTCGCGGCGGCCGGTGCGACCGTCGGTGACTGCTCGGTCCCACTCCACGAGGACGCCGGGGCCATCTGGACGGCCATCAACCTGGAGGAGATGACGGCGATGGTTCGCGCCGAAGGCGTCGGCCACTTCGTCACCGGGTCGTTCGACGCCGAGTACGCCGCGGCGTTCGCCGAGGCGCGTCGTGGACGGGCCGACGAGTTCCCCCCGACGCTCAAACTCACGCTCGTGACGGGACAGTACCTCGCCGACGCCTACCGCGGCCAGTACTACGTGGCGGGGAAGAACCTCCGACGGCGGCTCGTCGACGCGTACGACACTGCACTCGCGGACGCCGACGTGCTCGCGATGCCGACCATCTCCGAACTGCCGTACCGGGTGCGTGAGGGGCTCTCCGACGCCGAACAGATCGACCGCGCGCTGGGCCTCCTCCAGAACCGCGCCCCGTTCAACGCGAGCGGCCACCCCGTCGTCTCCGTTCCCGCAGGGGCCGTCGACGGGTTCCCCGTGGGTGTGAGCTTCGTCGGGCGTCGGGGCGACGACGAGACGGTACTCCGTGTCGCCGCCGCCTTCGAGCGGACCGTCGAGTCGTGAGCTACCGTTCGACCGCCGTTCGCGCTTGCACCCCTGCGATGTGGCCCAGTCCGAACGCGGCCATCAGGCCGTTGCCGGGGAGATAGCCGGACGGCCCGGTCCCACTCAGGCCCATCGCGGAGCCCCCGGCGGCGTACAGCCCCTCGACCGCAGACCCGTCGGCGCGGAGGACTCGTGCCTCCGTGTCGACGACCAGCCCACCCTGCGTCTGCATCAGCACCGCTTTGGTCTTGGTACCGTAGAACGGCGCCTCGAGGGTGTGTCGGTACTCCGCTCGGCCGACGGCGTCCGGCTCGCCCGTCGCGATGGCCTCGTTGTACGCGTCGACCGACCGGCGTGCGCCTTCGGGGTCACAGCCCAGTTCCGCGGCCAGCTCCTCGACGGTGTCGGCTCTGGTGTACGCACCGAGCGCGACGGCCTCGTCGAAGTCGCCGAAGCCGGCGGCCTCGGTCTTCTCGTAGATGCGCTCGTCGAAGAGCTCGTACGTCGCGTCCTGTTCGACCACGTGGACGGAGAAGTCGGCCGGGCCGAGCCCCTCGTTGCCGAACCGCTCGCCGTCGCCGTTCACGATGATACCACCGTAGAGGACGATGGCGTACGGCGAGACGGCGCCCACCTCCGCGAGCGTCGCGTGCGCCTGATAGGAGTCCATACAGCCGAGTTCGCCGCCGAGTTCGGCACCGAACCGGATGCCGTCGCCCGTGTTCCCCTCCGCGCCGTAGTGGGGGGCGTCCTTGATGGCACCGCACCACTCGTCGAGCATCCGCTTGTTCGCGCCGAAGCCGTCCGTCGCGAGCACGACAGCGTCGCTCCTGATGGCCTCCTCGCTCTCGCCCGCGACGACACCGACGACCGCACCGTCCTCGGCGACGAGTTTTCGAACCGGCGTGTTCGTCAGCAGCTCGACGTTCGGGACCGCCTCCACCCGCTCGAGGAGTTCCGCCACGACGTTCGACCCGTGTTGCCCCTCGACTGAGTGCATCCGTGCCTCGGACTGACTCGGGTACTTGAAATCCTCGACGTAGATACAGGGGACGTCCCAGTCGTCCATGAGCCAGTGGACGACCCGTGGCATCTCCTCGGCGAGACGTCTGACGACGGCCTCGTCGGCCTCGTAGTCACAGCCTTCGAGGACGTCGGTCGCGAGGGCCTCGGGTGCGTCGTCGACCCCCGCGGCCTCTTGGAGCCGCGTTCCGGCCGCGGGGATGAGCCCCGTCGACAGTCTCGTGTTCCCGCCGGCCTCGGGTTCTTTCTCCAGTACCGTCACCGTGAGGTCGGTCGCTTGTGAAGCCGCGAGAGCGGCGGTGAGTCCTGCCCCACCGCCTCCCGCGACGACGACGTCGGTCTCGACGTCCCACGACACCTCCGAGACGTCACACACCTCCGAGGCTCCGTCTTGCACCGTCCCCTGGTGGAACTCGTCCATGCGTGTAGTTCACACTGGTCGTGTAATATTCCTTAGCATCGGTCCGTCGGCCGTCACGTCACCGTGTCGACCGGTCGACCGCGAGGAACCGGTCGCTGGCTCTCCGTCAGCCCCTCGATTCGGGCGGTGCCGTCCACTCGCCCCCGTCGTCACGTGGTTCGTACCCGATGGTCTCGCGGGCGTACGCCAGGTCGTCGAGCCAGCGACGGTCGTTCGCGCTGACGCCGTAGAAGTGGTCCCAGTCGACGGTGTCGTCCCGAAGGCAGCACTCGACCAGATGCGCGAGGTCGCGCCGGGATTGCCAGAGCGCCTTCATCCGTGCGACCTGTTCGGCGTACGCCGAACTGTCCCGTTCCCACCGTCCCGCCTCCCACCCTCGTTCGGCGTCGCCGTAGGGGTGGTCGAACCGGGACGAACGAACCGCACCGATTCTGAGCGCGTAGAACCGGATTCCGTGTGCTTCCGCCGCGAGACGGCCGAGGTCCTCCCCGTACGCTTTCGACAGTCCGTAGCGGGAGTCCGGTCGGTGCGGTTCGTCGTGTCCGGCGACGACGTCGGTGCCGTGATACACCGCTGGTGCGTTCTGCACCTCGACCATCCCGACCACGTGGTTCGAGGACGCGAACAGCAGCGAGTCGACCCCGGCGTCGACCGCCGCCTGGTAGACGTTGTTGATCCCGCGGAGGTTCGACTGGAGACTGTCGGACCAGCCGAGTCCCCGGTCGTCACCCCGGAACGCGTCGTCGGCCTCACGAATCAGCGCGAGGTGGACGACCGCATCCTGCCCCTCGAAGTACGGCCGGATCGCCTCGTACTCGCGTACGTCGGCCTCGACCGTCTCCCCGGGCCCGTCGTGTGCCACGACGTCGAGGAGCGTGAAATCGTACTGATCAGCCGAGAGGTGGTCCGTTATCGCCGTTCCGACACGGCCGGCTGCACCCGTGACGAGTACGTCCATAGCGTTCCGACCGATGGGCGGACGAGGGCTTAGCTGTACCCGCTCTGTGTCCCCACAGCCTCCCGTGGAGCGCCGGCGGAGTCTCTCGGTCGGCGCACCGGCGCACCGACGGGGCAACAGTTATCGAGGCCTCCCCGAATCACCGAACATGGACCTGACCTGGTACGGCCACGGCACGTGGCACGTCGAGCTCGGCGGACGGACGTTCCTCGTCGACCCGTACTTCGACCCCGCGTACACGGATGCGGTTCCGGCGGACCTCGACCCCGACTACGTGCTCCTGACCCACGCACACCGGACCCGACGACACGACCTCGACGCGTTCTCCGAGGCGACGGTCGTCGCCAACACGGAGCTCGTCAACTTCCTGCCGACGGCACACGACCTGGGTCCGTTGCACCCGCTGAACCTCGGCGGTATCCTCGATGCCGACGGCGCGTACGTCCTGATGGTCGGCGCCGAACACGCGCACGGACTGCGGCGGAGTTCGTACCTCGCGCCCGACCTCGCGTACGAGCCCAACGAGATCAACGTCGGCCCCGCAGTGGGCTACGTCTTCACCGACACCGAACCCACGCACACGCGCCCGGTGGACGCGTCGACGTTCTACTACACCGGCGAGACGCAACTGCGCTCGGAGATGCGCGACGTCGTGGGGGCCTACCTCCGCCCCGACGTGGTGGCGACGCCCATCGCGGAGGTGCCGGGGATGGAAGGCCGGTCGACGATGGGGCCCTGGCAGGCAGCCATCGCCGTCGACTGGCTCGCCCCGGCGGTGGTGCTCCCGATGGTCGCGCCGTCCGAAGACGCCTCACGAGCGCGGTTCGAAGCAGAGCTGGCCGCGCTGGGCTGTGACTCGGCGTCGGTGTTCCTCGCGCCGGGCGAGACGTTCAGCGCGTGACCGAGACTCACTCGGACGGAGCGACGGCGTCGCGGAACCGCCACTTGATGTGCGCGAAGTCGAACGGTGGCCGCTCGTCCGGGTCGACCGGCTCCACGTCGCAGACGACGACCGTGGCCTCGTCGGAGGCGACCGCATCCGCGTACGCCGCCTCGAAGTCGTCTGTGGTCGAGACGTGGGTGGCGGCCAGCCCCACGTCGCGAGCGACGGCGGCGAAGTCGACCGTCCGTGACGCGGAGGGCTGGCCACCGGTCGTCCCGTACTGGCCGTTGTCCCAGACGACGACTGTGAGGTTCGGGGGGTTCTGGTCGGCGACCGTCGCCAGCGCGCCGAGCGACATGACCATCGAGCCGTCGCCGTCGAGGACGGTCACCGGGTCGTCGAGCGCGAGTGCGAGCCCCAGCCCGATGGGCGTCGTCGAACCCATGCTCCCCCACTGGTAGAAGTTCCGAGCGCGGTCCTCGACGCCCGCGAGGACGTAGGAGGCGACGCCGAGGTTCGAGACGATGGCGGCGTCGGGAGTGATGGAGAGGAGGCGGGCGGTACACTCGTACTGGTCGGCAGGGGTGTCAGTATTCATCTTTGGCTCCGATGAGGGTGGACTCGAGCATCACAACGTACGGCTCCTCGGTCGAGAACGCCGACTTGGCGGCCATGTCGACGTCGCGAGCGACGGTGTCGGTCTCTGCGAGGCTGTGGTTGCGGATACCCATCGTGTCGAGCAGCGCGGGCATGTTGTAGCCGAACGGTACCTGCGCGAGGTTGAACTCGCCGAGGTCGCCACGCCGCGAGACGAGCCCGAGGAAGGGGATGCGCGCGGGTTTGCTCAGTGAGCCGATGGCGTTCAGCGTGTTCGCGAGCCCGCTCGACTGGACCAGCAGTGCCCCGCGCTGGTGGCCGAGCCACCCGCCCGAGAGCACGCCGATCGCTTCCTCCTCGCGGGCGACGTTCACCGCGGTGAACCAGTCGTCGTCCTCGACCGCCTCGATGATACCCCCGAGCGCCGTGTCGGGGAGGTACACCACCAGTGAGATGGAGTTCTCTTTCAGTACCGATAGCACATCCGCTTCCCATGCCATACTCGGTGCAACCCGAGCGACGGCTTAACTGTTTCTGCCGTGTCCCCCGGTCGCACGACGCGTCGGCGTCGGTTCAGATGACGCCGGCACCCCGGAGCTCGTCGATCTCTCCCGCAGAGAGCCCGAGCACCCGCGCGAGCACGTCGGCCGAGTCTTCGCCGACGCGCGGCGAGTCGGTGACGGGGACGTCCTCGCTCCCGGCGAACTTGATCGGCATCCCCGGGACGGGGATCTCCGGGCGACCACCGCCCTTGTTCGGGACGCGATTGAGCATCCCACGGGCCTCCAGCTGTGGGTCCACGAGCAACTCCTCGAGCGTCTTGACCGGGGCACAGGGGATGTTCGCCGCACGGAGCTGTTCGACGGCCTCCTCCTTCGTCTGCCCGTCGCACCACTCCTCGACCATCCCGTCGATCTCGTCGGTGTAGTCCGTCCGGCTGGCGAGCGTCGTGAAGCGCTCGTCGTCGAGCAGCTCGGGACGGTCCATCAGTTCGACGAGCCGTTCCCACGCCCTGTCGGTCATACAGGCGATCGTGACGTAGCCGTCGTCGACTGCGTAGGCGCTGTACGGTGCGACGGCGAGCCCAGAGTGCCGGTTGCCGGTGCGCGGTGGCGCGCCCTCCTCGCGGATGTGCGAGGCGATGGGGGAGGTGAGCGTCGGGTAGACGCAGTCGAACATCCCGACCTCGACGTAGTCGCCCTCGCCGGTCCGCTCGCGCCGATAGAGCGCGGCCACGATCCCCGCCGCGAGGTGGATGCCACCGAGGAAGTCACAGACGGCCGGGCCCGCCTTCACCGGGGGGCACTCGGGGTAGCCGGTCGTGTGCATCACTCCCCCCATCGCCTGGATGGTGAGGTCCATCGCCGGATAGTGCTTGTACGCGCCGGTGTTGCCGAACCCCGACCCGTAGCCGTAGACGAGTCGCGGATTGACCTCGGAGAGCACGTCGTACCCGACGCCGAGTTCGTCCATCTTCCCCGGCGAGAAGTTCTCGACGACCACGTCGGTCTCCACGACGAGGTCCTTCAGGAGCGCCTTCCCCTCCTCGGTCTTGAGGTTCAGTACGAGGCCGGCTTTGTTCGAGTTGAGGAACTGCACCTCTGGCGTCTCGCCGTCGGCGCTCCGCGCACGGACCGCCTCGCCACCCGGTGGCTCGACTTTGACGACGTCCGCGCCGAGGAACGACAGGATGAGCCCGCAGTACGGTCCCTGATAGACGTGTCCCAGGTCGAGGACACGCACGTCTTCGAGTGGCCGCTGCATGCCGGGTAGACCCGGTGGGTCGTCAAATAGGTGCCGGTGGGGTGGGTCGTTACACCGGCGTGAAGACGGGGACGGCGAACGCCCCGTCTTCGGACGGTTCGAAGCGGACCTCGACCGAGACACCGACGGCCACGTCCGCCGGGTCGCAGTCGACGAGGTTCGTCATCAGTCGTGGCCCCTCGTCGAGCTCGACGTAGGCGTTGACCAGCGGCAGTTCCGCCTCGGGCCAGCCGGCGACCTGATGGGCGACCGTGTAGGAGTAGACGGTGCCCCGCCCGGACGCCACGAACCACTCGACGCCGTCGCCGAGACAGTCCGGACAGTGCGCCCGAGGGTAGACGTAGACCAGGTCGCAGTCACGACACCGCTGGATGCGTAGCTCCCCGTCCAGCCCCCCAGTCCAGTACGGTTCGTTCTCCGGGGTGACGACGGGACTCGGACGCGGCTCCCACGTCATCGGTCTTCACCCCCGAGGACGAGCGTGACGGAGCCGTGTCGCGTGGCGATGCTCCCTCCCGTCCCGTGCGCGACGCCCACGTCGGCGTCGACCTGCACCTCCGGGTTCGCCTCGCCTCGGAGCTGTCGGACACACTCGATTATCTTGGTCATCCCGCCGCGGTTCGGGTGGTTCGAACAGAGGCCCCCACCGTCGGTGTTGAACGGCAGGTCGCCGTCGGGCGCCTGCAGCGTCCCGCCCTCGACGAACGTGCCGCCCTCGCCCTTCTCGCAGAAGCCGAGGTCCTCCAGCGTCTCGACGACGGTGATGGTGAACGAGTCGTAGATGGAGGCGTAGTCGACGTCGTCGGGGCCGAGACCGGCCTCGGCGAACGCCCGGCGGCCCGAGTCGACGGCGCCGGTTCGGGTGAGGTCGATGCGGCCGGCGTCGTGGTGGGCGATGGCCTCGCCGTGGCCCAGCACCTCGACACACTCCCGGTCGAGCTCGTCACGCACCGCGTCCGAGACGACGACGAGCGCCCCACCGCCGTCGGTGATGACACAGCAGTCCATCAGGTGGAGCGGGTCCGCGACCATCCGCGAGCCGACGACGTCCTCGATACTGACCGGGTCCCGGAACCGGGCGTGCTCGTTGTACTGCGCGTGGTGGGCCGCGGCGACCCGCACCTCGGCGAGTTGCTCGCTCGTGGTGCCGAACTCGGCCATGTGGCGCCGGGCGGCCATCGCGTAGTGCGCGAGCGTCGTCGCGCCGTAGAGCCGTTCGTAGGTGTCCTGCACGGCCGTCAGTGCACGGACACCCGTCCCCGTCGCCTGCTGGGCCGACCGGGGACGGCCGGCGAGCGTCACGAGCGCCACGTCGCACTTGCCGTCGCGGATGGCGCTGACCGCGTGGCCGACGTGGCTCATGTACGCCGAGCCGCCGAAGTCCGTCGAGTCGGCGAACGCGACGTCGAGCCCGAGGTAGTCGGCCATGATGAGCGGCGTGAGCGACGGGAGGCCGTCCTCGTGTTCGGGGACGCCGGCGGTGAGGTAGCCGTCGACGTCGGCCTTCGAGAGGCCGGCGTCCTGGAGGGCCCCCCGAGCGACCTCCGCGTGGAGCTGTTCGGTCGACTTGTCCGGGGCGTTGCGGGTCGGATGCTCGTACGCGCCAGCGATGTACACTGGCTCTGCGGTATCCATGGGCGTGGTGACCCTCGCCGGTACGTAAAGGTTTGCTACCGAGGGCCACAGCGCGGCACGGCGTCGTCCCGGTGTGGCTCTCGCTCGCACGCTGCATAGAGTTATAACCCCGTCCTCCATACCGACAGAGCGATGGAGGCCGTAACGGACACCGTAGAGCTATCGGCACAGCAACGGCTCGTTCGCGAGAGTATCCGTGATATCTGTGACGGCTACGACGACGAGTACTGGCGACAGAAGGACATCAATCAGGAGTATCCGCAGGAGTTCGTCGACGACCTCGGCGCCCACGGCTGGTTCGGCATCCTCGTCCCCGAAGCGTACGGCGGCGCGGGCATGGGCACGCCGGAGTCTGTCGTCATGATGGAGGAGATCGCCGCCAGTGGCGGCGGCTTCGCCGGCGCACAGGCGGTCCACGGGGGTATCTACAACTCGGTCCCGATCGTCCGCTACGGCAGCGAGGCGCTGAAGGAGGACCTCCTGCCGCGGGTCGCCGCAGGCGAGGCAGCCATCCAGTCGCTCGGCCTGACGGAGCCGAACGCCGGCTCGGACTCGACCTCGATCGAGACGCGTGCCGTACGTGACGGTGACGAGTACGTCGTCGACGGCCAGAAGATCTGGACTTCTCGAGTCGACGCGACCGACTACGTCGTGGTCGTCGCCCGGACGACGCCCAGAGCCGAGGTGGCGAAACCGACTCGCGGCATCTCGATGTTCCTCGTCGACCTCGACGCGGCCCTCGACGCCGGTACGCTGGAGAAGCGAGCCATCCCGAAGACCGCGAGCAACGCGGTCCACGCGTTCGAGCTCTGGTTCGAGGAACTCCGGGTCCCCGAGGCGAATCTCATCGGCGAGGAGGGACGAGGGTTCTACCAGCTGCTCGACGGCCTCAACGAGGAGCGCATCGTCATCGCGGCGGAGTGCCTCGGGCTGGGCGAACTGGCCATCGACCGTGGCGTCCGCTACGCCCGCGACAGGGAGGTGTTCGGACGACCGATCGGGCAGAATCAGGCGATCCAGCACCCACTGGCCGAGGCGTACGCACGCGTCCAGGCCGCGAAGGCGATGACGTATCAGGCGGCGGACGCAGTCGAAGGGGGCGACAGTCGAGAGGTGGGCGCTCGTGCGAACGTGTCGAAGTTCCTCGCAGCCGACGCGGCGTTCCAGGCGGCCGACGCTGCCGTCCAGACGCACGGCGGCTTCGGCGTCGCCCGCGAGTACGACGTGGAGCGCTACTTCCGGGAGGCTCGACTCACGCGGCTGGTCCCCATCACGCAGGAGCTGGTGCTCAACTACGTCGGCGAGAAGGTGCTCGACCTCCCGAAATCGTACTGAGATAGTTATGACACGGACATGAACGACGAAGCTACGAACGACGACGAACGACGCGTGATCGCCGGCTGGCAGGGTCGGTACTTCGAGGACTTCACCGTCGGCGACGTGTACAAACACCCGTTCGGCCGGACCCTCACCGAGACCGACGACGTCTGGCTGACGAACATCACGATGAACGTGAACCCGATGCACTTCAACGAGGTGTACGCCGCCGAGACGGAGTTCGGTGAACGGCTCGTCAACGGCCTCGTCGTCATCGCGCTCGCCGTCGGCATGAGCGTCATCGACGTGTCGATGAACGCGACGGCGAACCTCGGCTACGACGACGTGCGTCACGAGGGGCCGGTGTTCCACGGCGACACCCTCTTCGCCGAGAGCGAGGTCATCGAGACGAGAGAGAGCAGTTCCCGCGAGCACGTCGGTATCGTGACGACAGAACTCCGGGCGTACAATCAGGACGGCGACCGGGTGCTCTCGCTCACCCGGACGCCGATGGTGCTCAAACGCGAGTACACGGCGCCGACGCCCGAGCAGCCTCCCGGGTGGCCCGAGGGCATCGGCGTCCAGCGAGGTGAGTGAGCCGCCGTGTCCCGGGTGACCGAACGACTCGAGGGTGACGTGCCCGTGCAGTCGGCGACCACCGCGGCGTCCCTCGTCCGGGAGACGGCGACGCTGGCGGTCAGTGGCTTCGGTCGCGTCGGCTACCCGAAGGCGGTCCCACTGGCGCTCGCCGAGAGCGGCCGTGACCTGTCGCTGACGGTGGTGAGCGGTGGGAGCGTCGGCGAGGAGATCGACACCGAACTGCTCGCAGCCGACGCCATCGAGCGGCGGTTCCCGTACCAGGCGACGCCCGAGGCGCGTGAGGCCGCCAACCGGGGCACCGTCGCCTATCAGGACCGACACATCGAGGCGTTCGGCGACGAGGTCCGACAGGGCCACTACGGGGCCGTCGACGTGGCTGTCGTCGAGGCGGTGGCCGTCGGCGAGGACTGGCTCATCCCGTCGACCTCGCTCGGTCACACCCCGGCGTGTGTCGAGGCAGCCGAACGCCTCGTCGTGGAGGTCAACGAGGTGCAGCCGCTGGCGCTACAGGCACTCCACGACGTCTACGTGCCCGACCCGGTTCCACACCGCGAACCGGTCCCGCTGACCAGTCCGGGTGAACGTATCGGTGGCCCCCGGATCGAGTTCGACCCCGCCAAACTGTCGGCCGTGGTGCTCACCGACCGGCCGGACTCCCCGTACTCGTTCCGGGAGCCGACGCGAGAGGACGAGGCTATCGCGGTGAACCTGGCGACGTTCCTCTCTGCAGAACTCGAACGGAACCCGACGTTCGCGGAGTCGGTTCGGCTCCAGTTCGGTGTCGGGAGCCTCGGGAACGCACTGATGGGCGAACTCGGACGGATCGAGTTCGGCGACCGGGACGTCGCCTACTACGGCGAAGTGGTGCAGGACGGGCTGCTGGACCTCGTGGACGACGGGTCGCTCTCTGCCGTGAGCGCCACCTCCCTCGCGCTCTCGGAGACCGGGCAGCGACGACTCTTCGAGCGCGTCGAACGGTACGCCGAGCGGGTCGTCCTCCGGCCGGCCGAGATCACGAACGGTGCGGAACTCGTCAACCGACTCGGGGTGGTCGCCGTCAACAGCGCGCTCGAGGTGGACCTGTACGGACACGTGAACTCCACACACGTCGATGGGACGCACGTGATGAACGGCATCGGTGGGAGTGCGGACTTCTTCCGGAACAGCCCACTCTCGATCGTAACGCTGGCCTCCACGGCGCGGGACGGCGCGCTCAACCGCATCGTGCCACGGGTCGGCCACGTCGACCACACCGAACACGACGTCGACGTCGTCGTCACCGACCAGGGTGTGGCTGACCTGCGCGGAAGCGCTCCACGCGAGCGTGCCACGTTACTGGTCGAGAACTGTGCGCATCCGTCGTTCCAGTCGTCGCTCGAGGACTACGTCGACCGGGCGAACACGGCGGGGGGTCACGAACCGCACGAGACCGACCGATAGACTCGCCGTTTCACCGACGAAGTCGGAACAGTCGTCGCCGCAACCGCCCCGTCTGAGAGGTCGGAACGCCCGTTCTGCTCGGCGGAACCTTATAGTAGTAGTACGGCCAATCCGTGCCAACAGATGACGAACGAACACCCGACTCCTCGAACCGTCAAGACGACGGATACGGCGTTCACCATCCTCGAGGAACTGCTGGAGGCCGACGGTGCGACCATCACGCAACTGGCCAACGAACTCGGGATCGCCAAGAGCACGGTCCACCGCCACCTCCGGACGCTCTACAACCGGGAGTACGTCGTCCGTGACGGCGACACCTACCACGTCAGCCTCCGGTTCCTCGAGTTCGGCGAGCACGCGCGGACTCGAAACAAGGGGTACCGGCTGGTCAAGGAGAAGGTCGAACAACTCGCCGAGGAGACCGAAGAGCGCGTCCAGTTCATCGTCGAGGAGCACGGCTACGGCGTGTACGTCTACCGGGTGACCGGGAACCGGGGCGTCCAGACCGACCCGGGAATCGGGAAACGGATACCACTGCACGCGATCGCCGCCGGGAAGGCGATCCTCGCCTACCTGCCGGCGGAGCAGGTCGACGCCATCCTCGAACAGCGTGGCCTGTCTGGAATCACGCCGAACACGAAGACCGACCGCGACGTGCTGTTTCGGGACCTCGAAGCCGTCCGTCGCGAGGGGTTCAGTGTCAACAACCAGGAGAACGTCGAGGGCCTGCGCGCCGTCGGTGTGCCGATCAGAGACAAGGACGGCAGCGTGCTCGGCGCGTTGAGTGTCTCCGGGCCGACTCACCGCATGAAAGGCGAGTGGTTCGAGCACGAGCTGCCGAACCTCCTCCTCGGGACAGCGAACGAACTGGAACTGAACATCACGTACGCGTGACCGCGTTCCCGCGCAGTCAACATCCTGGCGGGTGCCGTCCCCCGGGTCGACCGTGCGTGGTGTTCGCACGGGCCGTTCCGCGATACCGAACGGCCGATACGAAGCGATGTAACCTGCCGTCGCGGGCGGGCGGTGGAATCGCGGGCGGACGGCGTCCGTCAGCGCCCCGTGGCGTCCGCGACCGTCGTCGCGGCTGTCCGGGAACGAGAGCGACTGTACGCGGGAATCGTGCGGTCATCCGAGGCTGTGACCGGTACACTCCCGTCGGTGAACTCCGGTCCCGGTGTCTCTATCCGGTGCTTGCTGTCCCACGTCACCACGGGTCGTGTGGCAGAATACCGCACGATCTGCGTTCTGCATAACGGAACGGCCGTTCCACCCACTCTGTCCGGTGGTCGAGAGACGACGGGGATGGTGGACGCCCGGCCGCTCAAAATAACAATAGTACGTTTGTTATTGTTTGTGGGCGGTGTCGGTCGGGCTCACGTGCTCGACTCCGGTGCGTACTTGAGGTTGAGCTCGAGCTCGTTGGCCGACCCGAGCAGGAGGTCGGGGATCCCGTCCTCGAGCCACTCGCCCTTGATCCGATGTGCCGGCCCCGAGACGCTGAGTGCACCCACGACGGTCCCGTCAGGGGCGAGGACCGGCGTGGCGACAGCCTGGAGCCCCTCGATGCACTCCTCGCGGTTGAACGCGACACCGCACTCGCGGATGCGCTCGAGTTCGGTGGCGAGCTGCTCGCGATCGGTGATCGTCGACTGCGTCTCCGGGGGCAGTCCCCACCGGTCGACGATCTCGTCCACGCGCTTCGCTGGGAGGTGAGCGAGGATGGCCTTGCCCCCGGCGATCGTGTGGAGGTAGCGTCGGGTTCCAGTGGTCGAGTTGGTACGAACCCCGTGTGTACCCACGCTGCGGTAGAGGTACACTGCACGACCGTGCTCCTCGGTCATGAACAGTGCCCGCTCCTCGGTCTCCTCGGCGAGTTGGTCGACGACGGGGCGGGCCATCGCGTAGGTGCGGTTTCGCTCACGGACGTACTCGCCCAGTCCGAGCAGCCGCAGGCCAAGGTGGTACTCGTCGGCCTCCTTCACGACGTAATCGTGCGCCTGGAGTGTCGAGAGGTGCCGGTGAACGGTGCTCTTGCCGATATCGAGGTGGTCGGCGAGTTCGGTCACCCCCCCTCCGTCGAGCTCCCGGATGGCTTCGACGACGGAGAGGAGCGTCGCCGCCGATTTCACCGTCCCCGAGGCGGAGTCTGTTTCGTCCATGTGTGGTAGTACCACGCTCCGGTATTAGTTGTTCCGCATCGAGGAACGGCCGACTCGCGGACGGAGTGCCGTCTAGGTTCACACCAGAACGTGTTCCGGGCGGTTCCCACGAATCGGGGCATTCCGCATCGAGGAAGCGACGCCAGAACGAGTGTCGAAACGGCGGGCTCAACCAGCAACATCTTCCCGTTCGTGGGGGTGTCGAGCACGCGAACCCCCGCAGGTATGGCCGGTGTTCCGCACCGAGGAACGGAGCCGTGAGGGGTAGCCTCTGGGCCACGTGACGCCGAACGTCTCCCGAGCAGTCGCGTTCGCGACGGCGGTACCGCTCCCAGACGCGACCCCGGGCGTCGACGACGTCACTCTCGGATCCCCGACGAGGGGAGACGACGGGGGACCGACCGCCGCCCTCAGATGGGGCGGTCGATGTGTGTGCCGTACCCCTTCTCCCCGACGACCTCGCCCTCGGCGTACGCCAGCCGACCGCGGACGATGGTGTGGGTCGGCCAGCCGGTGACCTCGCGGCCGTCGTACGGTGAGTAGTCGGCCGCCCCCTGCAGGAGTTCGGGCGTGACGGTCTTCGTCTCGTCGAGGTCGACGACCACGAGGTCGGCGTCGCTGCCCACGCGGATGGTCCCCTTCTTCGGGTAGAGGTTCCACGCCTTCGCCGTGTTCGTGCTCGTCACCGCGACCGCCCGCTCCAGCGAGATACGGCCCTCGTTCACCCCTTCCGAGAGGACGAGCGGGAGCATGACGGGGGTGCTCGGGAAGCCGAGGGCGCTGTCGCGGATGCCCTCACCGAACTTCGTCTCCGAGACGTTCGCACAGTGGTCGGTCCCGATACAGGAGATGGTGCCGTCGGCGAGGCGCTCCCAGAGGACGTCCTGGTCGTGTTGCGACCTGACCGGGGGGTTCACCTTCATCCGCTCGTCGCACTCCTCCGTGGTCAAGCAGAGGTAGTGGGGGCAGGTCTCGCCCCAGTGGTCGTAGCCGGCCGCCCGGAGCGCGGCGAGTTCGTTCGCCGTTTTCGCCGAGGAGATGTGGACGGCGTAGAAGCTCTCGTCGTAGTCGTGGAGCTTCGCGAGCGACGCGCCCGCGACCATGCTCTGCGTCTCGGCGTACCCGGGGAACTCCTCGACCATCACCTCGTACCCCTCGTCGGGGTCCGCCTCCGTGTCGTCGCTCTCGGAGGTGACGTAGACGTTGCCGCCGGCGAGGCCGTTCGTGATCTCGACGTTCTCGGAGTGGTAACCGAGCGTCGTCGGCGCGTCCTGCTCGGCGAGCTTCTGGATGAACGCGTCGCCGTAGTCGTCGAGCATGTCGCAGTCGACGCCGAACTTCTCCCCGGCGGCGTACTTGTAGTTCATGTACCACTTGAACGTCGTGATGCCGAGTTCCTCTACGAGGTAGGGTATCTCCTCGATGTGCTCGAACGAGAGCAGGCCGAGCGAGAAGAAGTAGTCGTGGTAGTAGTTGGGTTCTGCCTCCTCGAAGTAGCCGGGCATGACCTCCTCGTAGGAGGCACCCCGCCGGAAGTAGTTCCCGATGGTCGTCACGCCGCCGACGAGGTCCGAACGCGACTCGCTCTCGGCGTCCTCGTCCAGCCCGCGGTAGATCCCGTGGTGGGTGTGTGGGTCGATGGCCCCCGGAAGGACGTGCTTGCCGGTGGCGTCGACGACCTCGTCGCCGTCGAGCGCCCCCGGACGGGCGATGGCCGAGACGACGCCGTCGTCGGCCGCCACGTCCGCCTCGAACGTGCCGTGCTCCACCGAGACGACCGTCCCGTTCCGGATCACGAGGTCGTAGGTCATGCCAACACCCCCATCTCGTCGAGGTACGACTTCACTTCCTCGACCTCCAGGACCTCGGCGTACTTCATCCAGAGGTCGAGCAGGCCGATCTTGTGCGACGCTTCGATGCGGTCGAAGATGCACTCCTGCGGGAGCACGACGTTGAACCCGTTGGACTGCGCGTCGACGGCGGTTGCACGGACGCAGCCCGACGTCGAGTTCCCGACGATGACGACGGTGTCGACGTCCGCGCGGATGAGCCGCGAGACGAGGTCGGTCCCGTAGAACGCGCTCGCGTACGACTTGTCGATGACCGTGTCGCCCTCCTCCGGGGCGACCGGGTCGACGATGGCGAGGTCCGGGTGGTCGGGGTCGTCGTAGCTCGACGGCACCACCCGGGTGTACGTGATGGGGATGTCGTGCTCGCGGACGAACTCGAGGAACGGTTCCATGTGGTCGATGGCCCGCCACGCGATCTCGCCCATCGCGGTCCGGTACTGCTCGACGGCGTCGAGGATCGGCTCGTCGTCGCCGACGATGAGTTGCTGCATGTCGATGACCAGTACCATCGGATTCTCACCGAGGCCACGGGACTCCCACGACGACGCCCCCTCCTTGTCGTACCCTGCCTTCGTGATGACCTGCTTGTCCTGCTCGGAGAGCAGGTCCTCCCAGATTCGCTCAGTCATGTGTAAGATTCACACCCGGACTCTGACGGCAGCCAGTATAAAATTTCGTGCCGGGGCCGTCCTCCATGCGATACGTTTACAACCGCCGGACACGCCGTGAGAGACATGAGTGAGTCCGAGCAACCGACGCTCAGCGACGACCGGCAGGAAGTGCTCGACGCGGCGGACGTGGCGTGGGACGTGGAGACGGACGTCCTGGTCGCCGGCGCCGGGGGGACGGGGCTCGTCGCCGCACTCGCGGCCTGTGAGAACCCCGACCTCACGGTGACCGTCCTGGAGAAGGCACCCGAACCGGGCGGCAACACCTCGCTCTCCACGGGGATGATCCCGGCAGCGGGGACGCACCTCCAGGAGGAGAAGGGCATCGAGGAGACGCCCGCGGACATGGCCCGCGACATCCTCGAGAAGAACCACTACGAGGCGGACGAGGAGCTAGTCCACCACCTCGCCCGCGAGAGCGTGAACCTCATCCACTGGCTCGTCGACGACTGGGGGGTCAACCTCCACCTCGTGGACGACTTCAAGTACCCGAAACACTCGGAGTTCCGGATGCACGCCCCCGTGGGGAACAACGGGGCGAACCTCGTCGCCGAGCTGGTCGAACTCCTGGAGGCGCGCGAGAACGTCGAGTTGCTGACGAACGCGCCGGTCACCAAGCTCGTCGCCGAGGACGGGGCCGTCGCCGGGGTCGTCGCCGGCGACCGCCGCGAGGAGTACATCGCCGCGGCGAAGGTCATCCTCGCGACCGACGGCTTCGGCGGCAACCGACGGATGATCCGTGAGTACTGCGACGAGGAGATCGAGGAGGCGCTCTACTTCGGGTCGGACGGCAACACCGGTGACGGCATCCGGTTCGGCGCGGATCTCGGCGGCGACCTCGCCTACATGGACTCCTACCAGGGTCACGCGACGGTCGCGCGGGACACGGGGGCGCTCTCGACGTACGCCATCGTGATGAACGGCGGCATCCTCGTCAACGAGGACGGCGAGCGGTTCGGCGACGAGTCGGCGGGCTACTCGGAGTTCGCGGTGGACGTGCTCCGGCAGCCCGGCGGCGTCGCCTACGAGATCTTCGACGAACGCATCTTCGAGAAACTGACCGGGCAGTTCGACGACTTCGACGAGGCCGTCGAACTCGGTGCGTACACCGAGGCCGAGACGGTTGCAGAGCTGTGTGCGGTGTTCGACGTCGACGCCGACAGGGCCGAGGCGTCGCTGGAGGCGTACAACGCCGCCGTCGAAGCCGGCGAGCCGGACGAGGTCGGCCGCGAGGACGGCGTCCACACCCTCTCGCCTCCGTACTACGGGACGCGCGTGACGGGTGCGCTGTTCCACACACAGGGCGGACTCGTGGTGGACGAGGACGCCCGCGTGCTCCGGGAGGACGGGAGCGCGGTCGAGAACCTCTACGCGGGCGGTGGGGTAGCCAACGGGGTCAGCGGCCACGGTGCGGGTGGGTACCTCTCGGGCAACGGGCTCACCGCCGCACTCGGCTTCGGCCGGCTGGCGGGCATCCACGCCCGCGAGTCGCTGACCGAGTGACCGAGGAGCCGTCCCGTCGTCGGTATCAGACCGGCCGGTCGACGTGCGTCCCGTACCCCTTCTCGCCCGTGACCTCGCCCTCCTCGAACACCACGCGACCGCGGACGATGGTGTGGGTCGGCCAGCCGGTGACCGCCATCCCCTCGTAGATGGAGTAGTCCGACCCGGCCTGCAGGAGTTCGGGCGTGACAGTCTTCGTCTCGTCGAGGTCGACGACCACGAGGTCGGCGTCGCTGCCCACGCGGATGGTCCCCTTCTTCGGGTAGAGGTTCCACGCCTTCGCCGTGTTCGTGCTCGTCACCGCGACCGCCCGCTCCAGCGAGATACGGCCCTCGTTCACCCCTTCCGAGAGGACGAGCGGGAGCATGGTCTGGGTGCCCGAGAACGCGAGGCCGGTCTCCCAGAGGTCGTCACCCAGCTTCTCGTCGAGCGTGTTGCAGACGTGGTCGGTGCCGATACACGAGAGCGTGCCGTCGGCGAGCCGTCTCCAGAGGGTCTCGCGGTCCGTCGCGTCGCGCATCGGTGGCGTCACCTTCATCCGCGCGTCGCAGTCGTCGGCCGTGTAGACGAGGTACTGCGGGCAGGTCTCGCCCCAGAGGTCGTAGCCGGCCGCCCGGAGCGCGGCGATCTCGTCCGCCGTCCCGGCCGAGGAGATGTGGACCGTGTAGAAGCTCTCGTCGTAGTCGTGGAGCTTCGCGAGCGACGCGCCCGCGACCATGCTCTGCGTCTCGGCGTACCCGGGGTAGCGCTCGCGGAAGGCGTGGTAGTCGGCGTCCGGGTCGCCCGGCTCCAGGATGGACCGCGTGATCTCGACGTTCTCGGCGTGGTAGCCCAGCGTCGTCGGTGCGTCGACCCCCGCGAGCGCCTGGATCATCCCGTCGCCGACGTCGTCGGTCAGGTCGTTGTCCAGCCCGAACTTCGTCCGGGTCATGTACTTGTAGAGGTAGTACCACTTGAACGTGGTAATCCCGAGGTCCGCGACGATGTCGGGGATCTCGGCGACGTGCTCCGGCGAGAGGATGCCCAGCGTGTAGAAGTAGTCGTGGTAGCTGTTGGCCTCGCTCTGCTCGAAGTAGCCGTCCATGATGTCGGTGTACGTTCCCGGCCGCCGGAAGATGTTCCCGACGGTCGTCACGCCGCCGACGAGGTCGCCGTGCGTCTCCGTCTCGTGGTCCGTCGCGTAATCGCGGTACAGCCCGTAGTGGACGTGCGGGTCGATGGCGCCGGGGAGGACGTGCTTGCCGGTGGCGTCGACGACCTCGTCGCCGTCGAGCGCCCCCGGACGGGCGATGGCCGAGACGACGCCGTCGTCGGCCGCCACGTCCGCGCGGAAGGTGCCGTGTTCGACCGAGACGACCGTCCCGTTGCGGACGACGAGATCGTGGCTCACGCCGCCGCCTCCCGGAGGTAGCTGGTCACGTCGTCCGCGTCCCGGACGTGGCCGTACCGCTCGTCGATGTCCAGCAGCGCGACCGCCGTCGAGGCCTGCACCCGGTCGAACACGCACTCCCGGGGGACGAGGACGGCGAACCCGAGCTGGGCCGCGTCGAGTGCGGTCGACCGGACGCAGCCGCTCGCCGAGCAGCCGAGGACGACGACGGTGTCGACGTCCGCACGGACGAGTCGCGCGGTGAGGTCGGTGCCGTAGAACGCACTCGAGTACGATTTGTCGAGCACGAGGTCGTCGTCGCGGACCGCCAGGCCGTCGGTGAGGCCGATGTCGTCGGGACCGAGTCCGCTCCTCGCCCCGGGGACGACGCGGGTGTAGACGACCGGGATATCGGCGTCGTGAGCGGCCGCCAGCAGGGGTTCGATGTGTTCGAGCGCCCGATACGCGACCGCCCCCATCGAGGTCCGGTAGCCCTCGACGGACTGCTCGATGGGGACGTCGTCGCCGAACAGGTGTCGCTGGAGGTCGATCGCCAGCACGACCGGATGCCGGCCTGACTCGCACCGTGGAGTCAGCCCCGGCAACGGCTTCTCGTCGGTCGCGGCGAGCACCTCGCGGTCGCTCGCCCCGAGTATCGTGTCTCGCTCGGTCATGTGGACTACTCACACGATGCTTTCCGTGTCGGTGTAATAAGTGTATCTGCGGGTCAGTGGTCGGCGGCGGCGATGGCGTCGGCCCGGGCGACGAGCCGGCGGTAGCGCTCGACCAGCGCCTCGTCGAGGAACGTGCCCTCGTGGACGAACGCGCCTCGGTCGGACGCGTCGTAGGCCTCGACGTGCGTGCGGGCCGTCGCCACCGCCTCCGGGTCGGGCGTGAACACCTCGTTGACGACGGGGACCTGTCGCGGGTGGATGACCGACTGGCCGACGAAGCCGACCTCGGCGGCTCGAGCCGCGACCTCGCGCAGTGCGTCGAGGTCGGTCGGGTCCGGGTACACGGACGAGACCGGCTGGAGCCGGCCGATGGCCGCGAACCCGACGATTCGGTGGCTCAGGAACTCCCGGACGCGAGTGGAGGTCGGCTCGCCGCCGGTCGCCCGCGCGTAGTCGCCGACGCCGAACGAGAGCCCGGTCACCCGTGGTAATCCCGCCGCCGCCTCGGCGATCTCGCGTCCGGCGAACACGCCTGCCGGGGATTCGAGCAACAGCACCAGCTCCGGCGGGTCGTCCGTCAGGTCGTCGAGCGCCGCGACCGTCTCCTCGACCGCTCGCGGCGTCTCGACCATCGGGAGCGTCACCGTGTCGACGCCGGCGGCGACCGCGGCGTCGAGGTCCGCCGTCCAGTGGTCGGTCCCGAACTCGTTCACCCGCACGGACAGCTCCGTCTCGCCGAAGTCGGCCGTCTCGCGGACCGCCCGGAGGTTCTCGCGGGCCTGCGGCTTGTCCTCGGGCCGGACCGCGTCCTCGAGGTCGACCGTGACGGCGTCGGCCCCAGCGTCGGCGGCCTTCGCCATCATCTCCGGCGAGTCACCGGGCGTGTAGAGGAAACTGCGTCGCAGCCGCTCAACCAAGCCGCACCACCCCTCGGGCTTCGAGTTCGTGGACGTCCGCCTCCGACAGGCCGGCCCGCTCGGTGAGCACGGCCATCGTGTCGGCCCCGAGGTCGCGCCCCGCGTGGTCGATGCGGCCCGGGGTCGCCGAGAGGTGAGGGACGACCCCCGGCATCACGAGGTCGGGGTGCTCGTCGTCGTCGACCCGTTCGAGCGCGCCGCGCTCCCAGAAGTAGTCGTCGTCGAAGATGTCGGCGGTGTCGTAGACGGGACCGATGGCCGCCTCGTGTTCCTCGAACACGCGGAGGATCTCCTCACGGTCGCGCTCGGCCATCCAGTCGGCGATGATGGCGTCGAGTTCGTCGCCGTGATCGAGTCGCTTCGAGGCCGTGGCGAACCGCGGGTCCTCGGCCAGTTCCTCTCCACCGACCGCGCGCAGGATGCGCTTGGCGACGCTCTCGGCGCTCCCGGAGATGGCGACCCAGCGGCCGTCCTTCGTCTCGTAGGTGTTCCGGGGCGCGGAGTAGGCACTCCGGTTGCCCGTGCGGGTCTTGACGGTGCCGTTGACGCTGTAGTCGACGGTGAGTCGCCCCATGATGGAGAACAGCGGCTCGACGAGGCTGGTGTCGACGACCTGTCCCTCGCCGCCGTTCACGTCGCGGTGGTAGAGCGCGAACGTCGCGGCCCACGTCGAGTAACAGGCGGCGATGGCGTCCGCGAGCCCCAGCGACGGGAGCGTCGGTGGCTTGTCCGGGAACCCCGTCACCTCGGCGAAGCCGCTCATCGCCTCCGCGAGCGTGCCGAACCCCGGCCGTTCGCGGTAGCGGCCGGTCTGCCCGAAGCCGCTCGTGCGGACGAAGACGAGTCCGGGGTTCACCTCGCGGAGCGTCTCCCACCCGAGGCCCCATCGCTCCATCGTCCCGGGGCGGAACCCCTCGATGACCACGTCGGCGTCGGCGACGAGATTCTTGAACGTCTCCGCGCCGTCGGGGTCGCTCAGGTCGAGTCCGACGCTCCGCTTGTTCCGACCCAGCCACTTCCACGAGAGCGCCTGCCCCTCCCGGCCGAAGTTCCGTATCGAGTCGCCGACCGCGGGGTGTTCGACCTTGATGACCTCCGCGCCGAAGTCGGCCATGAACGTCGCGGCCATCGGTCCGGCGATGAGCGTCGAGCAGTCTATCACCGTCAGGTCGGACAGCGGCCTGTCTGGCATCGTCGAGGGTTCCTCGCCGGGTGGGATAAGTGGTTCGTCCCGTGGTACCACGACACACCAGAGACAACGCTTTTGCTACCCCGCCGCCCAGCCACAGTTCGGATGCCAGCTACTCCCACACCACGGGCAGTGGCGGAGGAGTTCTTCGCCCGCATGGAAGACGAACGGCGCGAGACGGTCGGTGAACTGTTCGCCGACGACGCGGTCATCACGCTCCCCGATGCGAGGTTCGAGGGGCCGGACGCCGCGAGCGAGTTCCTCGCCCACCTCGCGCCGCGCTACGAGTGGGCCGCGAAGGAGTTCGACCGCTGGCTCGAGACGGAGACGGCGGTCGTGAGCATCGGCACGCTCTACGGCGTCGACAACGACGGCGAGGCGTTCGAGGGCGTCCGCTACGTCGACGTCTACGAGGTCGAAGACGGGCGCATCCAGCGCGTCGACATCTGGAACGACCTCGCTGTCGACGGGGTCGTATGACTCGCACCGGCGTGCTGTTCGCGCTCACCGACGACCTCGACCTCGTCCAGCGGGCAGAGGAACTTGGCTACGAGAGCGTCTGGGCCGCGGAGGGGCAGGGCAAGACCGCGTTCGGGAAACTGGAGCGGTGGGCGACCGTCACGGAGGACGTCGGGCTCGCGACCGGCATCGTCAACGTGTTCTCCCGTACGCCCGCCGCGCTCGCGCAGGCGACGGCGACGCTCGACGCGCACTCGGACGGCCGGGCGATCCTGGGGCTGGGCGTGGCGCACCCGGGCGTCGTCGAGGGCTTCCACGGCGCGGCGTTCGACCGCCCGCTCCGTCGCCTCCACGAGTACGTCGAACTGGTCCGGCGCTACCTCCGCGGCGACGCGTCCTCGTTCGAGGGTGAGTTCTTCACGCCGGCGCGGACGAGTTTCTGGGAGGCGTTCGAGCCGGTGCGTGCGGACGTTCCCATCTACAACGCAGCGCTCGGGCCGGGCAACGTCCGGCTGACGGGACAGGTCGCCGACGGCTGGCTCCCGAACCTGTTCCCGATGGACGGGTTCGAGACGGCGCTCGGGTGGCTCGAGACCGGGGCCGAACGGGCCGGTCGGTCGGTCGACGACGTGGACGTCGCGATGTACGTCCTCACGGTGCCGGACGAGGACCCCGACGCGGCCCGACGACGGGCCGCCGAGCACATCGCGTACTACATCCGGGACATCCCCGGCTACTACGACCGCCCGGCCGAGGAGGCGGGTTTCGCCGACGAGGTCGCCGCCGTCAAGGACGCCGACTCGACGCCCGAGGGCGCCGCGAGCATCAGCGACGCGTTCGTCGACACGCTGGCCGTCGCCGGGACCCCCGACGCGTGCCGGGCACGTATCGACGAGCTGCGCGAGGCGGGCGTCGACCTCCCTATCGTCCGCGCCCCGACGGGCGCGAGCCCCGAACTCGAACGGCGGGTCCTGGAGACGTTCGGACCCGAACGATGACCCTCCGCTGTCTCTCGCTGAACGGGCTGATGCACGGCAACGGCTTCCCGACCGAATCGCTGGTGCGTGGACTGGCGCACGACCCCGCCTTCGTCGGCGTCGACGCCGGCTCGACCGACGGCGGCCCGCACTTCCTCGGCTCCGGCGAGAACATGCACTCCTCGCGTCGCGCGGTGAAGGGGGTCTACCGGGTCCTCCTGACCCACTGCCTCGCCGCCGACGTCCCGCTGCTCGTCGGGTCGGCCGCGACGGCCGGTGCGGACACGCACGTCGAGTGGACCGTCGACCTCGTGGCGGAACTCGCCCGAGAGGAGGGGCTGGACTTCGACCTGGGCGTCGTCTGGAGCGAGCAGTCGACCGACGCCGTCCGCGACGCCATCGACGCCGGCCGCGTGACGCCGCTCGACGAGTCGCCCGAACTGGACGCCGCGACCGTCGAGTCCAGCGAACGCGTGGTGGCGATGGCCGGCCCGGAGGTGTTCGTCGAGGCGCTCGACCGCGGCGCGGACGTGGTCGTCGCCGGCCGGTGTTCGGACGTGGCCATCTACAAGGCCGTGCCGCTGCGCGAGGGCTACCACGAGGGGCTGGCGACCCATCTCGCGAAGACCATCGAGTGCGGCGCGCTCATCGCCGAACCGCGGGGCGGCGACTGCATCCTCGGGACACTCACGGACGAGTCGTTCACCGTGACCCCGACCAACCCCGAGAAGCGGACGGACCCGCTCACGGTCGCCTCGCACCTGTTGTACGAGACGGCCGACCCGACCCGGTTCGTCGAGCCGCGGGGCGTCCTCGACACCAGTGCGGCGAGCTACGACGCCGTCGACGACCGCACCGTCCGCGTCTCGGGCTCGCGGTTCACCCGTGCCGAGAACTACACCGTGAAACTGGAGGGGGCGCGATGGGTCGGCCACCGGGGCGTCGCGGCCGCGGGAATCCGGGACCCGACCGCCATCCGGCAGCTCGACGACCTGCTCGCCACGGCGCGAACGAAGACCGAACGGAAGGCCGAGCGGCTGGATGTCGACGCGTTCTCGCTCGACGTCCGCGTCTACGGGCGGGACGGCGTGATGGGCGAGCGAGAACCGACGCCCGACCCCGGCCACGAGGTCGGGCTGTTCGTCGAGGCGGTCGGACCGGACGCCGAGACGGTCGACGACCTGCTGGAGGAGTTCACGTACACGCTGTTCGTGAGTGACTTCCCGGGGCGACAGACCACGGCCGGGAACGCCGCGTTCCCGACCTCGCCGGCACACGCGCCCGTGAGCCCGGCCTACGAGTTCTCCATCTGGCACCGGCTCGAGGTCGACGACCCGCTCGACCCGTTCCGCGTCGAGGTCCGGCCCGTGGAGGGGAGCGGATGAGACTCGGCGACCTCGCCGACGTGGTCCGCAGCAAGAACGCCGGCGTCCACTACGTCACCGTCGACGTCCTGTTCCACGACTACGCGACGTTCGAGGCCGTCCGCGACGCGGAGGTGCTCTCGGCGGCGACCGTCGCCGACCGCTACGGGCTCCCGGTAGAGGACGTGCGCTTCTTCGTCTACGAGCCGGGACTGGCGTTCAAGGCGACGTTCCCCCGCGAGCACGTCGCGGGGGGCCCGGGCGACCCCGACCTCTACGGCGCGCAGCAGCACGCGCCCTTGCTGGCCGTCGAGGTGCCCGTCGACACGGCCGACCCGTAGTCTTTTGTCGGCTGCCGGTGGATAGCAACCATGCCAACGAGTACCGTAGACCTCGTCGTGCGCAACGCACGGGTCGTCACGCCCTCCGGCACTATCCACGGCGGGGTCGCCTGTGACGACGGCGTCGTCGTAGCCGTGGGTGCCGACGCGACCCTCCCCGAGGGCGACACCGACGTCGACGCCGGGGGGAACTTCTGTCTCCCGGGGCTCGTCGACCCACACGTCCACCTCGGCCGGCGGGACCTGGGCTATCCCGAACAGCTCGAGATCGACTTCGAGACCGAGACCCGCGGTGCCATCCACGGCGGCGTCACGACCCTGTTCAACTTCGTCGAGCAGGAGGGTCACTACGTTCCCGACCTCGACCACTACCGCGAACTGGGTGAGGCGAACTCGTACACGGACTTCGGCTTCCACATGGTGATGAGCCACGCCCACCACATCGACGAGGTCCGTGACCTCGCGGCGGCGGGCGTCACCTCGTTCAAGATGTTCTACAACATGTACAAGTACACGGATATCGACATCGAGCCGTGCGAGGCCGACCGCGTCTCTCGCGTGCTCTCGCAGGTGTCTGACATCCCGGGTGCCGTCGGCATGTTCCACGCGGAGAACGCGGAGTTACAGCGGGAGTGTGAGCGCGACGCGAAGGCGTCCGGCAGCCACGACCTGCGGGCGTGGGCCGACGCCTCGCCACCGGCGGCCGAGGCGATGCAGATCGACCAGATCGGCCACCTCACCCGGTTCACGGACGCCGACGCCTACGTCGTCCACATCTCCAGCGCGGAGGGCGTCGAGGCGACCGAGCGCTGGCAGGAGAAGGGCGTCCGCGTGAGCGGTGAGACGCTCGTCACGTTCCTCGCGAACACCGTCGAGGACGACCTCGGCGTCTGGGGGAAGGTGTCGCCCCCGCTGCGCGAACCCCACCACCAGGAGGCGCTCTGGGCCGCCATCCGCCGTGGTGTCGTCGACCACGTCGGCACCGACCACATCGCCACCAGCGTCGAGGAACACGAGATGGGCGAGGGCCAGCACGGGCCGCACCTCTGGGACGCCCCGCCGGGTATCCAGCCCGGGCTGGAGTTCCTCCTCCCGATGATGCTCACCGAGGGCTACAACCAGAACCGCATCTCGATGGAGCGGCTAGTCGAGGTGTGTTCCACCAACAACGCGAAGCGGTTCGGCATCTACCCGCAGAAGGGCGCCATCGCGGTGGGGTCCGACGCCGACCTCGTCGTCGTCGACACCGAGGCCACCGCCACCGTCGACGACGACTTCTTCCACACCCGCGAGCCGCGGTGGTCGTCGGTCCACGGCCGCGAGGTACAGGGGCTCGCGACACACACGGTCGTCGGCGGCGAACTCGCCGTCAGGGAGGGCGAACTGCTCGTCGAGAAGGGTGGCGGTTCGTTCCTCGCCCGCTGACCGCAACGGTAAGGTAGTCGGCCGCGAGTGTGACTGCCACACATGCCCGAACGACCGTGGGACAGCCTGCTGTCCGACCGGGACCGCGAGGTCATCGAAGCGGCCGGCTACGACGAGGCGGGGGCGTCGAACTGGGACACTCGCGGCGTCGGCGACCGCCCGATGCTGCTGGTCGTCGACGTCCAGCGTGTCACCGTCGGCGCGGACGTCCCCATCACCGAGGCCGTCGAGGAGTCGCGTATCGCCATGGGCGAGGTCGCCCACCGGGCGCTCGAACACCTCGTCCCGTTCGTCGAGTTCGTCCGCGAGCAGGGGATTCCAGTCGCTCACACCCGGGTCGTCCCCCCGGCGTACGACCCCGACGACCCCGAGGTACAGATCGTCGACGCACTCGCCCCGCTGGACGACGAACCCGTCGTCGACAAGCGGTACGCGAGTGCGTTCTTCGGGACGGACCTCGTCTCGCGCCTCGTGCGCGCCGACGTCGACACGCTCGTCGTCGTCGGGGACACCACGAGCGGCTGTCTGCGCGCCACGGTCGTCGACGCCCAGCAGTTCGGGTTCAAGGTGGTCGTCCCCGAGGAGTGCGTGTTCGACCGCGTCGACCTCTCGCACCGGGCGAGCCTGCTCGACATGTGGATGAAGTACGCCGACGTCCGGCCGACGAGCGAGGTCCGCGAGCTGCTCGCGGGGGAGTCGTGACCCCGCGAGCCGGGAAACGGTTATCCTACCCCCCGTTGGACTAGCGGGTATGGCTGCTGGTACCATGGCCCAGCAGATACTGGCGTCGCACACGGACGCAACGTCGGTATCACCGGGCGAACACGTCACCGTCGAGCCCGACTGGGTGCTCGCACACGACCTCTCGACCTACCCCGTCAAGGGGCGGATGGCACAGCTCGGGTACGACCGGGTCGCCCACCCCGAGAACGTCGTCATCGTCTTCGACCACCACGTCCCCTCCGCGAGCGAGGTCATCTCCGACCACATGAACGAGGTGGAGGCGTGGGTCCGCGAGCAGGGCATCGAGCACTTCCACCCCGCCGGGTCGGGCATCTGTCACAACGTGCTGGTCGAGGAGGGGTACTCGGTCCCCGGTGCGCTCATGCTCGGCGCGGACTCCCACACGACGAGCCACGGCGCCTACGGGGCGTACGCCACGGGCATCGGCCACACCGACTGCGCCGAGGTGCTCGGCTCGGGTGAACTCTGGTTGCGCGTCCCCGAGACCAAGAAGCTCGTCGTCGAGAACACCCTGCCCGAGGGGACCACCGCGAAGGACCTCGGCCTCGCCATCATGGGCCGGCTGACGGCGAAGGGGGCCATCTACGACGCGATCGAGTACCACGGCGAGGGCGTCGAGGCGCTGGCGATGTACGAGCGTCGCACGCTCTCGAACCTCGCGGTCGAACTCGGTGCGGTGACGGGGATGGTCCCCCCGGACGACACCACCGAGGCGTACCTCGAGGGTCGGGCCCTGCTCGACTACGAGCCGGTCGTCCCCCGCGAGGACGCCGAGTACGCCGCCGAGGTCCACCTCGACGCGAGCGAGGTCGTGCCGCTGCTGGCGACGCCGTCGCAGGTCGACAACATCAGCACCGTCGAGTCGAACGCCGGCGTCCACGTCGACCAGGTGTTCGTCGGCAGCTGCAACAACAGCTCCTACGAGGACCTCGCGGCGTTCGCCGGCCTCCTGGCCGGCGAGCAGGTCGCCCCCGGTACCGACCTCGTCGTCGTCCCCGGGAGCAAGCAGGCACTCCTCCGGCTGAACGAGGAGGGGCTGTCCAACGACATTGTCGAGGCGGGCGGCATCATCTCGCCGCCCGGCTGTGGTCCCTGTTTCGGCGCCCACGGCGGCATCCTCGGCGAGGGCGACGTCTGCCTCGGGACGATGAACCGGAACTTCCCCGGCCGGATGGGGCCCGGAGAGATCTACCTCGGGAGCCCGGAGACGGCCGCCGCGACGGCCATCTACGGCGAGATCACCGACCCCCGAGAGGTACGATGATGGAGCGAACGGGCCGCGTCCACGTCCTCCCGGCCGACGTGGACACCGACCAGATCATCCCCGGCGAGTACCTGACGACCGTCCCCGACGAGGAACTCGGAGAGTACGCCCTGCGCGGCTACGACCCCGAGTTCGCCGAGCGCGTCGAACCGGGCGACGTCATCGTCGCAGGTGGCAACTTCGGGCTCGGCTCCTCGCGGGAGTCCGCGGCCGTGGCGCTGAAGAACGCCGGTATCGGGGCCGTCGTCGCCGAGTCGTTCGCCCGCATCTTCTACCGCAACGCCGTCAACGTCGGCCTCCCCATCGCCACGGTCCCCGGCATCACCGACCACGTCTCGGCGGGCGACACGCTCCGCGTCGACGTCGCCGAGGGCGAGGTCGAGAACGTCACGACCGGCGAGACGTTCACGTTCAGTCCCCTCCCTCCCGACCTGCTCGAGATCCTCGACGCGGGCGGACTGGTCGCGCTCCGACAGCGCCAGAACCGGTCGGACTCGTGACTCGCCCTCAGTCCAGTTTCGCGTACCGCTCCGCGTACGCGTCCTCGCGCTCGTCGGCCGCTCGTTCGAAGGCGGTCCACTCGTGGAGCAGCGTGATGTCGTCACGCTCGCCCCACTCGACCATCTCGTCCAACACCGACGCCTGACTCCCCTCCGAGATCACGGTCTCGTAGACGTGCCGGATGGTGTGGAGCGCGGCCTTGAACGCGTCCGACGGGTAGATGGCCACGTCGTAGCCCGCCCCGGTGAGTTCCTCGCGGGACAGCGGCGGCGTCTTCCCCTTCGCCGCCATGTTCGCGAGGTGTGGCCCCTCGACCGCGGTGGTGACCTCGCGCATCGTCTCGACGTCGGTCGGGGCCTCCACGAACAGCACGTCCGCGCCCGCCTCCCGGTAGAGTCGAGCGCGGCGGATGGCCTCCTCGACGCCGTGGACCGCGAGGGCGTCGGTGCGGGCGACGACGAGGAACTCGTCGCTCTCCCGCGCCTCGGTGGCGGCCTCGACCTTCGCGGCGAACTCCGGGGCCTCGACCACGCGTTTCCCCTCGAAGTGCCCGCACTTCTTGGGGAAGTCCTGGTCCTCCAGCTGGATGGCCGAGACGCCCGCTCGCTCGTACTCCCGTACCGTGCGCCGGACGTTCAGGGCGTTGCCGTAGCCGGTGTCGCCGTCCGCCACCAGCGGCACGTCGATGGCCCCGGCCATCTGTCGGGCGCGTCGCGCCATCTCGGTCATCGTCGTCAGCCCGATGTCGGGCCCTCCGTGTGTCGAGGAGGAGACACACGAACCGGACATGTAGACGGCCTCCGCCCCGGCCTGCTCGGCCATCCGCGCGGTGAGCGCGTCCCAGGCGCCGTGTACCATCAGTAGCTCGTCGTCCGCGATGCGGTCTGCGAGTCGCATGGCACCCGTGCGAGACGGGGGTACAAAGCGCCTGTGCCACCTCTCAGCCGGGCGAGACTATCCGGTCGTGTGGATGCCGCCGTCGACCACCAGCGAGTGGCCGGTGACGTACGCCGACCGGTCGCTGGCGAGGTAGACGGCCGCCTCGGCGACGTCCTCGGGCTGTCCGAACCGTCTGAGCGGGATGCGTTCCTCGAAGGCGTCGCCCCGCGCGGTGCCGATGACCTTCGAGTCCGACCGCGTCATCTCGGACTCGACGACGCCGGGGTGGATGGCGTTCACCCTGACGGCCGGACCGAGCGCGTCGGCCATCGCGTACGTCATCAGCCGGACCGCGCCCTTCGACGCGCAGTACGCGACGTAGTCGCCGACGCCGTACAGGCCGGCGGTACTGGAGAGGTTGATGACACTCCCCTCGTCCATGCGTCTGGCCGCGGCCTGTGCGCCGAAGAACGCCCCCTTCGCGTTCACGTCCATCGCCCGGTCGAACTCCGCCTCGGTCGTCTCGAGGAAGTCGGCGAGGACGAACACGCCGGCGTTGTTGACCATCACGTCGACGCCGCCAAACTCGTCGGCCGTGCCGACGGCGGTATCGAGCGCCTCGGGGTCGGTGACGTCGCACTCGACGAACGCCGCGGCCGCGTCGGTCTCGTCGGCGAGCCGTTCGTCCGTCGGCGAGCCACCCTCGCGGGGGGCGCGCTGGCGGTCGGCGACGACCACCGCGCTCGCACCTTCGCGGGCGAACGCGAGACAGATATCCCGGCCGATGCCGCTCGCCCCGCCGGTGACGACCGCGACCCTGCCGTCGAGGTCGCCCGTCATGACCCCTCCGGCGCGAGCGCGGCCATCGTGTCCCGCAGGCCGTCCTCGTCGGCGCTCATCGGGGCGCGGACGATGGGGAGGTCGAGTCCCGCGTCCCGGAGCTCGTCGAGCTGGGCCCGGACGTCGTCGGGGGTCCCCACGACGCCGACGCTCTCGACGAATCCCTCGGAGAGCTCGTCCACGGCGTCGGCGTCGGTGTCGGCGGCCTGTGCGGCGTCCACCTCGTCGTCGTAGCCCGCCTCGCGGGCGATGCCCTCGTAGTAGCCGGGGATGTGCCGGAGGTACTGGACGACGTGGTGGGCCGCGGCACGATAGGCCGCGTCGGCGTCCTCGTCGACCGACGTGAGCAGGTACATCGCCACGTCCACGTCGTCGACCGACCGGCCGGCCCGCTCGGCACCCTCGCGGAGCCACCCCATCGCCTCGCGGAAGCGGTCGACGGGGTAGAGGTACGGGAGCCAGCCATCGGCGTACTCGCCCGTCAGGCGGACGTTGCCCGGGCCGAGCGCGGCGTTGTAGATGGGGACCGTCGAGCGGACCGGCTCGAACGCCTCCCAGAACCTCGTCCGCTCGGGCGAGAAGAACTCGCCCTCGAACGGTTCGTCCACGCCGGCTAGGTACCGGCGGACGAGCCCGATGTACTCGGCCATCCGGGGGAGGGGTCGCTCGAACGGGACGCCGTGGAAGCCCTCGACGACACCCGGGTGCGCCACGCCGAGCCCGAGGCTGGCCCGGCCGTCGGAGTGCGCATCGAGCGTCGCCGTCGCCTGCGCGAGCACGGCGGGCGTCCGGGAGTAGACGTTCACGATGGACGCACCGAGGCCGATCTCGTCGGTGGCGGTCGCCCACCGCTCCAGTTTCCCGAACGCGGTCTTGCCCTGTCCTTCGCCGGTCCAGATGCTCTCGTAGCCGAGCCGCTCTGCCTCACGGACGACTCCGAGGTCGTCCAGCAGCCCGATAGAGAGCGCGGTGCGTTCACTGGTCACGGGTCTCACACCCGCCGTTTCCCGGCGGCGGGGAAAACGGTTCCCCTCGACCGAGCGACGGATCGACCGAGACAAACGCTTAATACCGGCGCACGAAGTGTAACACGACAGATGGCACCACTCCTCGATGTCGACGGGCTCACCAAACGGTTCGGTGCGCTCGTCGCCAACGACGGCGTCTCCCTCTCGGTGGCCGACGGCGAGGTCAGAGGCATCATCGGCCCCAACGGGAGCGGGAAGTCGACGTTCTTCAACACGCTCACCGGGTTCTACCGCTCCGACGGCGGCACCGTCACCTTCGACGGCACCGACATCAGCGGCTGGAAACCCTACCGCATCGCCCAGCAGGGGCTCGCGCGTACGTTCCAGATCGTCTCCCCGTTCGAGGACCTCACCGTCCGCGAGAACCTGCTCGCGGTCCACACCCCCGGCCTGCGCGTCACCAAGGAGAAGGGGAAGCGGGCCGACGAGGTCCTCGAGTTCCTCGAGATCGACCACATCGCGGACAACGAGGCGTCCGAGATGAGCGGCGGGCAGCAGAAGTTGCTCGAGCTCGCACGGGTGCTGATGCTCGACCCGAAGTGCATCCTGCTGGACGAGCCGACCGCGGGCGTCAACCCCGCGCTCCAGGACCGCATCCTCGACCGGCTGGAGGAGATGAACGAGCGCGGGACCACCTTCGTCATCGTCGAGCACGACATGTCCCTCATCCAGCGGTTCGCCGACAGCGTCACCGTGTTCGACCAGGGCCAGGTCATCGCCGAGGGCGACTTCGACGAGGTGACCCGCGAGACCCGGGTCCGGGAGGCGTACCTCGGGACGGACGCCGACGCCGAGACCACGGAGGACCTCCTCACATGACCGCGAGCGAGTCGTCCGAGTCGGTCGACCGGCCCGAACCCGACCGCCTGGTCGCCGAGAACGTCGTCACGGGGTACGGCAGCTCCGAGATACTCCACGGCGTCTCGGTGCGGAGTCACGACGGCGTCACCTGCATCTTCGGCCCCAACGGGAGCGGGAAGTCGACGCTCATCAAGGCGCTCAACGGCATCGTCCCCATCTGGGAGGGGTCCGTCCAGTACGGCGACACCGACCTGACGGAGTACAACGCGAACCAGGTCGTCGAGAGCGGCATCATCACCCTCCCGCAGGACGGCGGGCTGTTCCCGAACCTCACCGTCCGGGAGAACCTCGAGATGGGTGGCTACACGGTCTCCGACAAGACCGCCGTCGACGACCGTATCGAGGCGTCGCTGACCGCGTTCCCGGCGCTCCGCGACAAGCTCCAGAGCAGGGCGAAGTCGCTGTCCGGCGGCCAGCAGATGATGCTCAGTTTCGCCCGGGCGATGGTCTCCGACTCCGACGTCTACCTGCTCGACGAGCCGAGCGCGGGACTCGCCCCGGCGCTCGTCGACAACGTCATCGACCAGGTGCGGACGCTCGTCGACCACGGCGCACAGATCATGCTCGTCGAGCAGAACGTCAGGGCCGCGCTCCGCATCGCGGACCACGTCTACATCCTCGCGCAGGGGGAGAAGCATTTCGACGGCCCACCGTCGGAGCTGAGTGAGGAGGACGAGCTCATTGAGCTGTACCTCGGGCTCGGGTAGCTACCGTCGAGCGGTCGCACAGAGGGTGGCGGGGGCCGCCTCCCCGCTCCGGGCCGCGTCCCACAGGGTCCTCGTCGGCTCGTCACCGAGGAGGGGCACGACGAGCTCGTCGAACTTCTCCCGGAGCTCCGGCTCCCGCCACGGACGCTCGGCCCCACCGCGGGCGTGTTCGACCTCGGCGGTGCGCTCGCTGCCGTCGGTGAACCGGACGGTGACCCGGCTGCTGCGTGTGTCCGGGAGCCGCGCCGCGATGTCGTCGGCGACGACGACCTCGACGCGCTCGGCGAGGTCGAACGTCTCCTCGGAGAGCGACTCGTCGGCGAACGACTCCCGTCCGGAGGTACCGTGCAGGAGTCGGGTGGCGACGGCGTACGGCACGGAGAACTTCGCCTGCAGCGCGTTCGTCGGGCGAGTGGGTGTGAGTCCGGCGGCCGTCGGGTAGGTCTCGACCAACACCGACGCGACGGCCTCGGGGTCGATGGGAGCATCGGCAGTCAGGTCGTCGAGCGCGTCGAGTGTCGGATGGGTGTACCGGCAGGCGGCGTGGCGCTTGAAGTAGCCGCCGAGCACGTCCCACCGCTCGCCGAGCCCGTCGGCGAGTTCGGCGCTGTCGAACCCCTCACCCGTGGTGCGCGCGAGGTGGCGGGCGACGCCGTCGTCGAGTCCGGTGAACCCGGCCCGCGCGAGGTCGACCGCGAGTACGCCGTCGAGGTTCGCCTTCCCCGCGTAGCTGTTCCGGACGGTCGCCCCCTCGGTGGCGGTGGCCATCAGCGTCTGCTGGGCGCTGTTCGCGGCGATGCGCATGGCCGTGAGCGTCGTCTCGGCGTCACAGCCACGGAGTCGGGCGACGCCGGCGGCCGCACCGACCGCACCCCAGATGCCGTGTGGGTGGTAGCCGTCGGCCAGTGGGTAGCTGGCGCGAGCGACGCGGGCACAGACCTCGTAGCCGGCGACGAACGCCGCCACGAACTCGTCGGCGCTCGCATCGCGGGTCTCCCCGACGGCCAGCACCGCGGGGAGGACGTGGATGGCCGGGTGGCCGGCGGCGTACTTGTGGCCCTCGTCGAGTTCGAGTACGGTCCCCCCGGTTCCGTTGACGAGCGCGGCGAACCGAGGTTCGAGTCGGTGGGCCGTCCCGAGCACCGTCGCTTCACCGGGGGTCTCCGCGGCGAACCGGTCGGCCAGCGCGGCCGTGTCGGGGTCGGTCGACCCACCCACGATGGCCCCGACGGTGTCCGCGAGGACCAGTCCGACGTGGTCCCGGACCGCGGACGGGAGGTCGGCCGCCTCGAGGTCGGCCGCGAACGCCGCCGCCGTGCGCTCGTACTCGCTCATGCTGGCTCACCGCCCGCTGTGGGACGAAGTCGCATATCGGCACTAGGTGGAGCCAGTGTCGACTTAGCTGTTACCCGTGACTGGGCAGCCGCGAGCGGTGCGCTATCGTCGGAAACACCTTGTACCCGGTCTGCCTGCATCCGGGCAGATGCGACCCGAGGAAGCCGGCCGATGACCACCGTCGGAATCGCCCTCGCCCTGCTGTTCGCGGCGCTGATGGGGACCGCGAGTATCTTCTCCCGCCGCGGGCTCGAGCACGCCCGGCCCGCGTTCCTGCTGCTGACGTCGCTCACGGTCGCGGCCCCCGTGTTCCTCGCGCTGGCGGTGGTCACGACCGACGTGGCGGCTGCAGACCCCGGCCTCGTGGCGCTCGTGGCGCTCAGCGGCGTCGTTGGGAGCGTCCTCGCCCGCGGGCTCTACTTCCTCTCCATCGAGGTCGTCGGTCCGGGGAAGGCACTGTCGCTGGTGGCGGTCTCGCCGCTGTTCGTCGCCGTGCTCTCCGCGCTGTTCCTCGGTGAACCGGTCACGCTCGCGGTCGCGGGCGGGACCGGCGTCATCGTCCTCGGGGTCGCGGGGCTCTCGCGAGACTCGCGGGCGGAGGTCGAACGCCGGAACCGCTCGCCGCTCGTCCTCCTGACACCCGTTGGGGCGGCGCTGCTCATCGCCGTCGCGGTCGTCATCCGGAAAGCGGCGCTCAACGGCGGTATCGACCCCATACTCGCGGGTGCCGTCAACATGAGCGCGGCGTGGCTGGTCGTCGCGCCGGTCGTCGTCGGCCGGTGGCACGCCGACCTCCTGACCATCGACCGACGAGGCCTCCGGCAGTTCACGATCGCCAGCGTCCTCATGGCGCTCGGCTTCGTCTGCTACTTCGTCGGGCTCCAGCGGACGCCGGCGAGCGTCTTCTTCCCACTCGTCCAGACACAGCCCGTGTTCGCCGTGGGCCTCTCGGCGCTGTTCCTCGGCGGCCTCGAACTCGTCTCCAGACGGTCGGCCCTCGCGGCGGTCGTCATCGTCGTCGGTGCGGTACTCGTGACGCTCGGGTAGCCGCCACGTACCAGCCCGTGGCTCGCTGGGCCGCACGAAATTATAAATATCACCGGGGTCAACCGGATATCACCGGTATGCATGAGTAAAGATAGCAACCCCCGAATCGGGAGTCGTCGGACCTACCTGAAAGCGATCGGTGTCGGCGTCACTGCGGGCCTTGCCGGGTGTACGAGCAACGACGGCAACGACGGGAACGGTGGAACGGACGGGAACGGTGACTCCGGTGGAGATGGCGGCGACGGTGGTGGCGGCACGGCGACCGGCACCCCCGGTGGGAACACGGTCGAAGAGGTCGTCATCGGCGCGAACCACCCGTTGAGCGGGTTCCTCGGTGCGGCCGGGCAGGCGATGACGAACGCGGGCAAACTCGCGACGATGCACGTCAACGAGGAGGGCGGCATCGAGTCGCTCGGCGGTGCCCAACTCACGTTCGTCAGCCGCGACAACAAGGGGACACAGGAGGAGGGTGGCCCCGTCGAACAACAGCTCATCGAGGAGGACGGCGCGCACGTCGTCACGGGCTGTTACTCCTCACCGGTGACGCTCGCGGCCACACAGGTCGCCGAACGGGCCGGCGTCCCCCACATCATCGACGTCTCTGTCGCGAACAGCATCCTGCAGGGGCGTGGGCTGAACTACGCCTACCGCATCCAGACGCCGGCCAGCGGGATGGCGGGTGACTACGCACGGTTCATGCCGGAACTCGCGCGGGCAAACGACGTCACGATGGACACCGCCTCGATCGTCTACCTCGACAACGCGTTCGGGCAGTCCATCCGCGACACGCTCATGTCGGCGCTCCCGGAGCAGAACGTCGAGGTCCTCGAGGACTCGGCGTACACGTTCGGGCAGGAGTCGATGGACACGGAGGCGACCCGCGTGAAGCAGGCGGACGCCGACGCGTTCATCTTCGTCGGCTACGGTGGCGGCGGTATCCGGATGATGCAGTCGCTGCAGAACGTCGACTACCGCCCGCCGCTGCTCACGGGCACGTCGACGCCGACGTTCACCGACAACGACATCATCAAGCAGATCGGGAAGTTCGCGAACGGTGGGTTCGGGAACAACTACCAGTTCGACTTCAACAAGGAGCAGACGAACAAGATTTTCGCCGACTACCGCCGCGAGTTCGGGCGTGAACTCGGCGTCACGCACGCCGCGATGACCTACTCGGTGGTGAAGGTGGTACAGGCGGCGCTGGAGGAGGCGGGCTCGGCCGACCCCGAGGACATCAACGAGACGCTGAAGACCATCACCGTCGAGGACCACCCGGCCGCGATGCCGCCGATCGAGTTCCAGGAGAACGGTGAGAACGCGAACGCGCTCTCGCCGATGTTCCAGGTCCAGAACCTCGAGGGACTCGTCGTCTGGCCGGAGCGGTACGCGCAGAGCGAGGCACAGTTCTGACCCGGCACGAGAACAATCTTTAACAACCCGTTCACCCACCTTCGCACATGCTCATCCCCCTCATTATCGACGACATCGTCAGTGCCGTCAGCGAGTTCGCTGGCGACGTCGTCTCGCTCGACCCAGTACTGTTGCAACTCACCATCTTCGCGCTCCTGCTCGGCGGGGTGTTCGCGCTGGCCGCACTCGGCCTGACGATGATATTCGGCGTGATGGACGTCGTGAACTTCGCCCACGGCATGCTCATCGTGGCCGGGATGTACACCGTCTACTTCGTCACGACGACGGTCGGCATCAATCCGCTCGCGGCCCTGCCCATCGCGGTGGTCGCACTGTTCGCGCTGGGCGTCGTCATCAGCGTCACGGCCATCGAACCCATCATCGAGGCGCCCGAGGAGAACCAGTTCATCGTCACGCTCGGCATCTCGTTCATCCTGCTCGCGGCCGTGCAGATCTTCTTCACACCGGACCCACGGTCCATCGTGATGGACCTCGGCCGCTACCAGCTGTTCGGCGCCCAGATTCCGAAGGGGCAGGCGTACGCCCTGGCCATCGCGATCGTCGCCATGGCCGCGCTGTGGGTGTTCCTCCAGCGGACGGAGCTGGGGACGGCCATCCGCGCGACCGCAGACAACCGCGAGGGTGCCTGGTACGTCGGCATCGACGTGCCGAACATCGACCACATCACGGTCGGCATCGGGAGCGCGCTGGCCGGGCTGGCGGGCGCGGCTATCGTCATCTTCTCGCCGTTCGACCCGTTCATCGGCGAGAGCTACCTCGTGAAGGCGTTCGTCATCGTCGTGCTCGGCGGGCTCGGCTCGCTGCCCGGCGCGTTCGTCGGCGGGCTCATCGTCGGTGCGATTCAGGTGTTCGGCGGGTTCTACCTGCCGGGGACGACCAACGAGATCGTCATCTTCCTGCTGTTCGTCCTCCTGCTGTACCTGAAGCCGACCGGCCTGTTCGGCGAGCGGAGGGCCTGAGATGGCGGACAGCACCTCCACCGAGACCGACGTCGGCGGGGTTCTGACCCGCCTCGACGAGCACGAGTACAGCGCCTACATCAAGGCGGTGCTCGGGTTCGGCCTACTCGCGGCGCTCCCGTACCTCATCGAGATCGAGATGGCGGGACTCAGTCTCGGTAGCGTCCTCACGCTGAAGATCCTCATCGTCACGCTCGTGTTCGCGTTCTCGAGTCAGGCGTGGAACCTCATCTCCGGGTTCACCGGCTACTTCTCCTTCGGCCACGCTGCGTTCTTCGGCATCGGCGCGTACGCCACCCAGAAGCTCGCTATCGACTTCGGCATCAACCCGTGGTTCGGGATGCTCGTCGGCGGCGGCGTCGCCGTGTTGCTCGCGCTGCTCATCGGCTTCCTGAACTTCCGGTACGAGCTCAAGGGCCACTACTTCGCGCTGGCGACGTTCGCGTTCGCCATGCTGATGGGTGTCGTCGTCCGGAACACGAAGGAACTCGGCGGCGCCATCGGCTACTACCGGCCGTTCCCCCGCGACTACGGCGCGGAGTACGGGCTGGCCGCGTTCCAGTTCCAGAGCGACCTGCCGTACTACTACGTCATCTTCGGGTTCCTCGTCATCGTGACGGCCGTCGCGTACGCGCTGAAGGAGTCACAGCTCGGGCTGTACCTGTTCGCCATCCGTGAGAACGAGGACGCCGCCGCCAGCGTCGGCATCCCCACGTTCCGCTACAAGATGCTCGCCATCAGCCTCTCGGCGTTCTTCACGGCGTGGGCGGGCGCGTTCTGGAGCATGTACTTCGAGATCATCCGTCCGGAGACGGTGTTCGGCCTCTCGAAGAACGTCGAGGTGCTGCTGCCGGCGGTCGTCGGGGGTCTCGGTACCATCCCTGGCGCCATCATCGGCGCGCTCTTCGTGTTCCCGCTCGCGGAGTTCTTCCGCGCGAACGTCGACCAGATCATCGGCCTCGACGACGTGGTCTACGGTGTCGCACTCGTACTCATCGCGCTCGTGTTGCCGAACGGCCTCATCTCGATCCGCAAGCGCATCAGGGAGTGGCGGGACTGAGATGCACGTCGACCTCTCCAATCGGACGGCCATCGTCACGGGTGCGAGTTCGGGCATCGGTCGTGGTATCGCGCTCGCGCTCGCCGACGCGGGTGCCCGGGTCGTCGTCGCGGACCTCGAGGAGACGCCACCCAGCGACGCCGACCGGACGACCGCCGAACGTGTCGACGACCTGGGCGGGACGGCCGCGTTCGTCGAGTGCGACGTGACCGACGACGACGCCGTCGCCGCGCTGGTCGACGCGACCGTCGAACGGTTCGGCGGCCTCGACATCCTCGTCAACAACGCCGGCATCTCGCACGCGGGGACGGTCGAGGAGACCACGCCCGAGGAGTGGCACCGCGTGCTGGACGTGAACCTCACGGGCGTCTACCACGGTGCCCGGCACGCGATGCCGTACCTGAAAGAGAGCGACGCGCCGCGCATCGTCAACGTCGCGTCCCAGCTCGCGTTCGTCGCCCAGCCGGAGAAGCCGGCGTACCTCGCGTCGAAGGGGGGCGTCGTCTCGCTCACCCGGTCGCTAGCGGTCGACTACGCCGACGTGCCGGTGCTCGTCAACGCGGTCTGCCCGGGCGTCGTCGAGACCGAACTGACGAGAGACTCGCTCGCCGACCCGGAGCGTCGAGCCGAGTTCGAGCGACAGACCCTGCTCCCGTATCTCGGCCAACCCGAGGACGTCGGCGCGATGGCGGCGTTCCTCGCCTCGGACCACGCGCGGTTCGTCACCGGTCAGAGCTTCGTCGTCGACGGCGGCTACACCGCCCAGTGATCACGGCCTGAGCGTGGCTCCCACGGCTCGGACCTGACTGTCACGCACGCCGAGCAGCGCGTCCAGCGCCCCGGGTGCCTGCTCGGGGCCGAGCCGCGACGCGAGCAGGCGGTCGAACTTCGCGACGAGCCTGGCCTCCCCGGGGAAGTTCCGGTAGTCGCCGGGAGCGTCGATGCACTCGCTCTCGACGGTCCTGCCGTCGGTGTGGGTCACCTCGACCCGCGCGCTCCAGTGCTCGGGGAACAGCTCCTCGTACTGCTCGTCGTGGTGGAGCTGGACGCGCTCGGCGAGCGCCCGGGTCTCGGAGTCCTCGAGTGCGTCGCCGGTGAAGTCGTCGAGCCAGAGGTCACGGCCCCCGACGGCGAGGTAACGGCCGAGGACGTAGGGGATCGAGAACTTCGCGCTCGTCATCGTCGTGTAGTCGGTGTAATCGAGGTCGCAGGCGTTGCGGTAGGCGTACACGTCGACGGACTCGACGTCGTCGACCCGCACGTCGTCGACGACTCGTTCGAGCGCCCCGAGCGGCGCGTGGGTGTACCGGCACGACGGCGTGAACTTGTAGTAGTTCTCCAGTATCGTCCACTCGTCCCCGAGGGCGGCGAAGGACTCGTCGAACGCCTCACCCTTCATCTCCCGGAGAGGGTCGTACACCTCGGTCATTGCCGACCGGGACCCGTCGAGTCCGGCCACCGCCGCGAGCGCGGCGTTGACGCCGGCCTGTGCGGAGAATCCCGCGGTGAAGTTCCGGGCGGGCGTGCCCTCCTCGTAGGGGTCGTGCATCGAGACGACCGCGAGGTTCGCCCCGAGCCGGAAGGCCTCGGCGACGGTCTCCTCGTCGGCCCCCATCGCGATGGCCCCCGCCACGGCCGGGCCGATTGTCGTCCACGTCGAGTGGGGGTCACGGAGGAGCCACGGCAGTGCCTCGTTCATCCGGTCTTTCATCAGGAAGATGGCGTTCTCGATACGGGTGCACAGCTCGTACGCCCTCACGACGCCCTCGAGGAACGCCTCGCCGTCGGCGTCGTGGGCTTCGGCGAGCGCGAACCCGCCGACGACGATGCTCGCGCCGACGTGCCCGCCGGTGTTGTGGCCCTCCTCGACCTCGGGGGTGATGGCCGCGGTCGCGTTCAGGAGCGCGGCGCTCCCCGGGTCGGTCGTCCGGGTGGTCCCGACGACGCTCGCGTCGCCCGGCGGGAGCGACATCCCGGTCGCGACCCGTTCGTTCGCGTCGGTGTCCACGCCGGCGACCGCCGCCGACAGGACGTCCGCGACGACGTGCGTCCCGCGCGTCATGGCTTCGTCGGGCACCGGTGCCGAGAGGAACGCCACCGCGTCCTCTATCCACGCTCTGTCTTCGCTTCCCATGCCAACTCCTCCTGGGCGAGCGAGATAACGTTTCGCCCGCCTGTCGTCGGGGTGTCAGTCGCTGGCACGCACGTCCGGCACCGCGAGCACCGGTCGGTCGGCGCCGAGCAGCACCTGCTGGGTCGTGCTCCCGAAGACGGCCTTGCCGGTGGGCGAGCGTTGCCGCGAGCCGATGCAGATACAGTCGACCTCGAGGTCGGCGGCGACCTCGACGACCGCGGCGGCGGGGTCGCCGCTCGACTCGGCGAGGGTCACGTCGAAGCCGGCGTCGGTGAGTGCCTCGCGGGCGCGGCGCACCGAGGCCACCTGGTCGACGTACGCTCCCTCGGGGTTGTCGGTGAAGTCGTGGTGCACGACGACCGCGGTGTCCTCGGGGTCGAACAGGTCCGTGACGGCCTGGGCCTGCCGCCGGGCCCGCCCCTCGTCCTCGCCGACCGCGAGCAGTATCCGTCGGGTTGCCATACCCGCCGGTCGCCCGACTACCGCATATTCCTGTCTATCAGGGGAGTGATACGTCGGGGGAGACGTTATTACGGCCGGTGCCGACCCGCAGGTATGCCAGCAGCTAGCGACCGACGGTACCCGGCCGACGACGGACGCGACCGCTCGACGGAGGCCCGGTGATGGTCGGGGAGGCCGAACACCCCGACGGCGACACTGGTCCGCTCGACGGTGTGACGGTGCTCGACGCCTCACGCGTGCTCGCGGGACCGTTCTGTACGATGCAACTGGGTGACCTCGGCGCGGACGTCGTCAAGATCGAACGGCGGGACGGTGGCGACCAGACCCGCGGCTGGCACCCGCCGACGTACGGCGACAGCGACGAGAGCGCCTACTACCTCTCTATCAACCGGAACAAGCGGTCGGTGACGCTGAACCTCGCCAGCGACGAGGGGCGAGCGGTGTTCCGCGACCTCGCGAGCGAGGCCGACGTCCTCGTCGAGAACTTCCGCGTCGGGAAGATGGCCGAGTGGGGGCTCGACTACGCGGACCTCCACGAGGAGAACCCGGGGCTCGTCTACTGCTCGCTGTCCGGCTACGGCGAGTGGGGTCCCGACCGCGACCGCGCGGCGTACGACATCGTGATGCAGGCCGAGGCCGGGATGATGAGTATCACCGGGGTCGAGGACGGCCCGCCGGTCCGCGTCGGCGTCGCCATCGCCGACATCGGCGCGGGGATGTACTGCACGCAGGCCATCCTCGCGGCGCTGTTCGCCCGCGAGTTCGGCGACGGGACGGGCCAGAAGATCGACGTCAGCCTGTTCGACGGGCAGGTGGCGTGGATGACGTACATGGCGTCGAACTACTTCGCCACCGGCGACCCGCCGGGGCGGATGGGGAGCAAGCACCCGACCATCGCGCCGTATCAGGCGTTCGCCACGCGGGACGGCTACGTGGTCGTCGCCGTCTCCTCCGAACACATGTGGCCTCGGTTCTGCCGTGCGATCGACCGCGAGGACCTCGTCGACGACCCCCGGTTCGAGGTCAACGCGAAGCGCGTCGAGAACCGCGAGACGCTCGACGCCCTGCTGGACGAGGAACTGGCCGACTACACCACCGACGAGCTGATGACCCGGCTCGACGAGACCGGCGTCCCCGCCAGTCCCGTCCAGTCGCTCGACGAGGTGTTCGACCGCGAGCAGGTCCGTGCCCGAGGGATGCGGCAGTCGGTCGAGCACCCCACCGCCGGCTCGGTGGAGATGCCGGGGAGCCCGATGTTCTTCTCGTCGACGCCCGCGACCATCCGACGGCACCCGCCGCTCCACGGCGAACACACGGACGAGGTGCTGACCGAGTACGGCTACACCGAGGCCGACATCGAGCGGCTACGCGAGGGAGAGATCGTCTGAGGCGGGGGCGAACGGCTAAGCGCCCCTCCGACGAACCCGCGGCATGGCTCCCACCGACACCGCGGTACAGGAACTGCTGGACGCCCGCGCCATCGAGACGCTCCGGTACCGCTACTGCCAGCACGTCGACCGCCACGAGTACCGCGAGTGGGCGTCGCTGTTCGCCCCCGACGGGACGTTCACGTCGGACCTCCCGAACCGGGACGTCTACACCGGCCCCGACGAGATCTACCAGTTCGCCCGCGACGTGCTCGACAACCCCGACGCACCCAACGCGGGCTACCTCTACTCGACACACGTCGCGGTGAACCCGGTGATCGAGGTGACGGACGACGCGGCGACCGGCCACTGGTACTTCTTCCTCCGCTACGCGCTGGCGAACGGGACGAGCGGCTTCAAACACGGCCACTACGACGAGACGTACCGGCGGGTCGAGGACGAGTGGAAGTTCGCGTCCGTCCGGGTGGGGTTCGACTCGGCGGGGACGTTCGAGCCGGTCTAGTCCCGAGAGAAGGTGTAGTCCCCGTACACGGTCGTGTCGGGGTTGAAGTCCCGCCACGTCTCCCAGAACAGCTGTGGGACGTCCGTCGCCCGGACGAGCCGCTCCCCCTCGAACGGGCCGTCGACGGCCAGGCCGGTGAGCCGGCGCCAGCGCGAGCCCCCCGCCCGGAGGTGTCTGTCGTCCCACGCCTCGAAGGTGAGCGTCCGGCCCCGGACGCGCCGTTCGTACGCGACCAGCGAGGTGCCGGGCGCGACGGTGACGACGACGGGTACCCCGCCGACGACGTCGTTGACGACACGCTCCTCGACCACGACCGGGAGGGGATACGCACGGGCCGCCACACCGTACTCGACGCCGAGGACGTGTGTGAACTGCCCGCGGTCGAAGTCGGCTGCCTCGGGGCTCCCCGGGGCGCGCGTCGCGGGCTGGAGGTAGGTGCCGGTCGCGTTCATGCCGGGCTGGCCGTAGTAGAGCGGCTTCGAGAGCGGTGGTGGCAACAGCACCGCCGTGTCGGGGAACTCCTCACGCCACGCCCCCCACTTCGTCAGCGTCGACGGGACGAGCTCGAGGCGTTCGCCCGTCAGCTCACCGTTGATGGCGACCATCTCCGCCTGTGTCCAGAGACTCCTCGTCTCGCGGTCGTACATCACGAGGTTGAGCTTCCAGAGCAGTCCGCTCACGCCGAACGTCGCCTCCTCTCCGCGGACCTCTCGGACGGCGACGATGCTCGAGGCACACACCGGACAGTAGGTGACGAGCAGCGGCCCGTGGAACTCGTCGTTCACGACCTCGTGGCCGGCGAGGACCCGCAGTGGGTACGCGCGGGCCTCGCCCTCGCGGACGACCCCGACGACCGTGTCGTGGTCGGTGAGCCGCGGCTCGGTCTGGAACTCCCGCTCGGTCCCCGGAAAGTGCGTTATCGTGAGGTCGGCCCAGTCGGGCCCGAACGCCGGCTCCGTGATGGATCGGATGGCGTCCTTCGGGAGGCCGTTCAACATGTCCGCGACGGGGATGGGCAGCGCTTCGTCCGCGACGCGGCCGTAGTCGGCGGGGTCGCCCCGAGCAGCAGGCGGCTCCGTCTCGGCCGGCGTCGACGTGGGTGACGGAGCCTCGTCGTCGCGGCGGGGGGTGAACGCGGCGTAGCCCAACGCCCCGGCCGCGGTGCCGACGCCAGCGAGTCCGAGGAGGAGCTGTCGGCGGTGCATCGACGACGGTACGCGCAGGTCCGGTGAAAGCGCTATCGCGGTCTGGCGCCCCGTGCACAAGCCACAGTCGCGTACCGTAGGAGGCAACAGGGTTTATACCCGCTGCCACTAAACCGGGTAGCAACGTCGCCACGTGACCGTCCGGCTGCCAGCCGACCGACACGGGCGAGTATCGCACCACTACACATGTCAGAACCACACGAGGCCGTGGGACCGCTCGACGGGTTGACCGTCATCGAGGCCGGGTCGATGATCTCCGGTCCGACCGTCGGGCGACTCATGGCCGACTTCGGCGCAGACGTCATCAAGATCGAACACCCCGAGTTCGGCGACCACCTGCGGAACTTCGGCCCAAAGAAGAACGGGGCCGGGCTCTGGTGGAAGTACCTCGGCCGGAACAAACGGTCGGTCACCCTGAACCTCGGGAGCGAACGCGGGCAGGTCGTCTTCGAGGACCTCGTGAGCGAGGCCGACGTGCTCGTCGAGAACTTCCGCCCGGGCACCTTCGAGAAGTGGAACCTCGGCTACGACCGCCTGCGTGAGCTGAACCCCGACCTCGTGATGCTTCGCCTCTCGGGGTTCGGGCAGGACGGCCCGTACGCCGAGCGGCCGGGGTTCGGCACGCTCGCGGAGGCGATGTCCGGGTTCGCGTATCTCAACGGCTTCCCCGATCGGCCGCCGCTGTTGCCGCCGACGGGGCTCGCCGACGGCATCGCCGCCCTCTACTCGACGTTCGCCGTGATGTTCGCGCTCTACCACCGCGACGTGAACGGCGGGTCGGGACAGGTCATCGACACCAGCCTCATCGAGCCCATCTTCTCGCTGCTCGGTCCACAGCCGCTCCGCTACGACCAGCTGGGCGAGATCGAGTCCCGGTCCGGGAACCAGTCGACCAGCAGCGCGCCGCGGAACGTCTACCAGACGGGCGACGACCGGTACGTCGCCATCTCGGCCAGCGCCCAACCCATCGCGATGCGGGTGTTCGACGCCATCGACCGCCCCGACCTGAAGGACGACCCGCGGTTCGAGACGAACGCGAGACGGCTGGCGAACGTCGACGAACTCGACGCCATCATCGAGGGGTGGATGGACGAGCACACCCGGGCGGAGGTGCTGGAGGCGTTCGAGGCGGCGGACGCGACCATCGCCCCCATCTACAACGTCGAGGACATCCTCGCCGACGAGCACTACCAGGCCCGCGACGCCGTGGTCGGTATCGCGGACGAACAGCTCGGGGAGGCGCGCGTGCAGGACGCGTTCCCGCGGTTCTCCGAGACGCCCGGCCGCGTCGAGTATCTCGGTCCCGAACTCGGTGCCCACAACGACGCGGTGTACGGCGGCCGGCTCGGCTACGACGACGACACGCTCGCGGAACTCGAATCCGAGGGGGTCATCTGATGCGGCTCCCCGACGCGGTCCACGTCGTCGAGATGCTCCCGCGCGACGGCTTCCAGCGACTGGACGAGTTCGTCCCGACCGACGAGAAGGTCGCCATCATCGACCGACTGAGCGAGACGGGCGTCGACGAGATCGAGATCTCGTCGTTCACCCACCCGAAGGCCGTCCCCACGCTCAGAGACGCGGACGAGGTGGCGAAGCGGATCGAACGACGTGACGACGTGGCGTACCGTGCGCTCGTCCCGAACCTCCGGGGGATGGAGCGGGCGGTCGACGCCGAGGTCGACAAGGTGAACGCACTCGTCACCGTCAGCGAGACGTACACGGAGAAGAACGTCAACAGCACCCGCGAGGCGGTGCTCGCGGGGATGGACGACATCGTCGAACTGGCCCACGACCACGGCATCGAGGTGGAGTGTGGGATGGGGACGAGCTTCTACTGCCCGTACGAGGGTCGGATCGACCCCGAGGAGACGCTCGGGGTGGTCGACCGCGTCGTCGAGGCCGGCGTCGACGAGGTGACGCTGGCGACGACGATGGGGCTCGCCAACCCCGTCGAGGTCTCCGAGATGTTCTCGGCCGTGTTCGAGCGCCACCCCGACCTCGACGTGGGACTCCACCTCCACGACACCAACGGGATGAGTCTCGCCAACACGCTCGCGGCGATGGACTGCGGCGTCGACCGGTTCGACGCCTCCGTCTGCGGGCTCGGCGGCGGCGTCGTCCTCGCCGAGGGACTGTCGGGCGTCGGCAACACCCCCACCGAGGACCTCGTCCACATGCTCTCGCGGATGGGCGTCGACACCCGCGCCGACTTCGCCACCGTCGAGACCGTGGCCGACGAGGTGCGCGAGCGACTGGGGCTCGGCGCGACGAGCCACGTCCTCATGGGCGGCACCGTCGAGAACGTGCTCCGTACGATGGGGAGCGACGACGGAGGGACGGCATGACGGGCAAGACGCTCGCCGAGAAGCTCCTCTCGGCGAAGGCCGGCGAGGACGTCCGTGCGGGCGACTACATCGAAGCGCAGGTGGACGTGGCGATGGCACACGACATCACCGGTCCGCTCGCGTTCCAGACGTTCGAGGAGGTGACCGGCGGTGAGGGTGACCTGTTCGCGCCAGGCCGCACCATCTTGACCATCGACCACCACGCGCCCGCCGACGGGGTGCAGGCGGCGAACAACCACAACGCCATCCGCGAGTTCGCGGCCGAACACGGCGCGCACCAGTACGACGTCGGCGACGGCATCTGCCACCAGGTGCTCATCGAGGAGGGCCACGTCGCCCCGGGTGACCTCGTCATCGGTGCGGACTCGCACTCGACGACGTACGGCGGCATCGGCGCGTTCGGGACGGGTGTCGGCTCCTCGGACCTCGGCACGGCGCTCGCCACGGGCGAACTCTGGTTCCGTGTCCCCGAGACGCTGCGGTTCGTCGTGGAGGGAGACCTCCCCGAGGGCGTCTACGCGAAGGACCTCATCCTCCGGTTCATCGGGGACGTGGGGTTCGCGGGCTGTACGTACATGGCCGCGGAGTACGTCGGATCGACCGTCGAATCGCTCCCCGTCCACCAGCGACTCGTCCTCACCAACATGGCCATCGAGATGGGCGGGAAGACCGGACTCGTGCCCGCCGACGACCGCGTGGCTCGCTTCCTCGAGGCCGAGACCGGGCAGGCAGTCGAGTTGCCCGCCCCCGAGGACCGCCGCTCGGACGACGACGCCGAGTTCGCCAGCGTCCACGAGTACCGCGCCGAGGAGCTAGCGCCGCAGGTGTCGAAACCGTCGAACCCCGAGAACGCCGTCGACGTGGGCGAGGTCGCGGGGACGGACGTCGACCAGCTGTTCGTCGGCACCTGCACCAACGGGCGATACGAGGACATCTCGCTGGTCGCCTCGGTGCTGGAGGGCGAGACGCTCGCGTCCGGCACCCGGATGGTCGTGGTGCCGGCGTCGGGGTCCGTGTACCGCAAGCTCCTCGCGACCGGCGAGATGGCGACGCTCGTCGACGCCGGCGCCGTCGTCCAGGCGGCCGGCTGTGGCCCCTGTGCCGGCTACCACCAGGGCGTGCTCGGCGACGGCGACGTCTGTCTCGCCACCGCCAACCGGAACTTCCCCGGCCGTGAAGGCTCGATGGAGTCGTCGGTGTACCTGGCGAGCCCCGCGACCGTCGCGGTGTCGGCGCTGTACGGCGAGATCACCGACCCACGCGAGTACGACGGGCTGCCACGGTTCGACGACCACGCGCTCGCGGAGGTGGAGGCGTGACCGACCCGAGCACACCTGCGAGAGCGTGGGTGTTCGGCGACGACGTCGACACCGACCAGATCGCCCCCTCGCGGTTCATCGTCTCCTCGGACCCCGAGGAACTCGCCGAGCACGCGTTCAACGACCTCCGACCCGAGTTCGCCGCCGAGGTCGAGGCGGGCGAGTTCGTCGTGGCGGGGACGAACTTCGGGAGCGGCTCCTCGCGCGAGCAGGCCCCACTCGCGCTCGCGGGGGCCGGGGTGGCGGGCATCGTCGCCCAGTCGTTCGCCCGCATCTTCTTCCGGAACTGCATCAACCTCGGGCTCCCGGTGCTCATCTGCCCCGAGGTGGGGAACGTCTCCGACGGCGACGAGATCAGCATGGACCTCGACGCGGGTCTCGTCGAGAACCACACGACGGGCGAGCAGTACGATGCCGAGCCACTGCCCCCGTTCCTGCAGGAACTCGTCGACGTGGGCGGGCTGAAGGCGTACACGAAGGCCAAGCTCGCTGCCGACCGGGAGTGACCCGCGTGACGAACGTTCAAGACGTGACGGCCGGAAGGTGGCGTATGCCTGCACGCACCCCTCCGGCCGCGCCCCGGTGCTCGTCGCTCGCCCGCGTCTGTCGGTCCGCTCCGCTCGACACTCCCGACGGTGGTCGCTGATGGACGCCTTCGAGACCGACATCGCCGACGGCGTCCTCTCCGACGAGCACCGGATGCTCCGGGCCGAGACCCGGAGGTTCGTGACCAACGAGGTGCTCCCGGAGGCGCGCGAGCGCGACCCCGAGAAGGCGAACATGTCGGCCGAACTCGTCGACCAGCTCGCCGAGATGGGCTTCTTCGGCATCCTCGTCGACGAGGCGTACGACGGCCTCGGCCTCGACCTGAAGGCCTACGCCGTCATCGCGGAGGAGTTGTCGAGAGGCTGGCTCAGCGTCGGCAGCATCATCGCTCGCGGGCAGAGCCTCGCGGGTGCGACCGAGGCACAGCGCGAGTACTACCTCCCGAAGATGGCCCGTGGCGAACTGCTCAAGGCCATCGCCATCTCCGAACCGGGCGCGGGCTCGGACGTGGCGAACATGCGCACGCGAGCGGAGCGCGACGGTGACGAGTACGTGCTGAACGGGCAGAAGATGTGGACCACGTTCGCGAAGGGTGCCGACTTCATCCTGACGTACGCGGTCACCGACCCGGACGCGGAGCCGGCGTACACCGGTATCTCGGGGTTCATCGTCGAGAAGCCCGCGGGCACCTTCGACCGCGAGGGACTGAGCGGGCAGCGCGTGAACAAGATCGGCTACCACGGCTGGGACACCTGGATGGTGAACTTCGACGACGTGCGCGTCCCCGCCGACACGCTCGTGGGCGAGGCGGAGGGGAAGGGGTTCTACCAGATCGTGGAGTTCTTCGAGGAGGGGCGGGTCCACACCGCGGCGCGAGCGGTCGGACTGGCACGGGCCGCGCTGGAGGACTCGCTGTCGTACAGCCGGGAGCGCGAGCAGTTCGGCCAACCCATCGGCGAGTTCCAGGCGACCCGATTCAAGTTGGCCGAGATGGCGACGAAGGTCGAGGCCGCGCGGGCGCTGACGCTGCTCGTCGCGGAGGCCGTCGACCGTGGCGAGCGGGCCGACGCGCAGGCCGCGATGGCGAAACTGTTCGCCACGGACGTCGCCGAGGAGGTGACGAGCGAGGGTATCCAGATCCACGGCGGCTACGGCTACACCACCGACTTCGACGTCGAGCGCCACTGGCGCGACGCCCGGCTCACACGCATCTTCGAGGGGACCAACGAGATCCAGAAGCGCATCATCGCCGACCGGCTGTTCTGAGGCCCCGCGACCTCACGCCTCGTCCAGTTCGCCGACGACGCCCGCCGCCACCAGCCGCTCGATTGCCGTGTCGTCGAGCCCGACCTCCTCGAGGACGGCCCGTGAGTGTTCACCGAGTCGGGGGGGATGTCGGTCGACACTCGGTTCGGCACGCTCGTACTTGACCGGGAAGCCCAGCGTCTCCACCTCGCCGGCCGTCGGGTGGTCGAGCGTGCGACGCATCTGGCGGGCCTCGACCTGCGGGTCGTCCCAGACCGAGACGGTGTCGTTGATGGGCGCGGCCGGAACGCCGGCCTCGCGGAGCGCCGCCACGAGGTCGCTCGCGTCCCACCGCTCCAGCACGGCCGTCAGTTCCGCTTCGAGCGCCTCCCGGTTCGCCACCCGTTCGTTCACCTCCGCGAACCGCTCGTCGGCGGCCAGTGCCGGGGCATCGACCGCCTCGCAGAACGCCCGCCAGTGGCGGTCGGTGACGACCGACAGCTGGACGGCGCCGTCGGCGACCTCGTAGACCCCCTCGGGCGCGAAGTAGTTGTGTCGACGGCCGAAGGGTGGGTACGGCTCGCCCGTGGCGAAACTGTACGTCGCGCGCGTGGTGAGCCCGGCCAGCCCGGCGTCGAGCAGCGAGACGTCGACGAACTCGCCCTCGCCCGTCCGGTCGCGGGCGTACAGCGCGGTGAGGATGCCCTGGACGGCGTACAGCGCGGCGAACACGTCGTTCATCGGGACGCCCGAGCGCATCGGGCCGGAGTCCCCGTCGCGTGTCATCGACATCGCGCCGCCGAGCGCCTGCACCGTCGTGTCGATGCCCGGGAACTCCCGATAGGGTCCCGTCTCGCCGTACGCGGAGATGGAACAGTAGACGATCTGCTCGTTGTGTTCGCGGGCGGTCTCGTAGCCGATGTCGTACCGGTCGGTGAACGTCGGCGGGAAGTTCTCCAGCACCACGTCCGCGGCCTCGACGAGCTCCAGGAACAGCTCGCGTCCCTCGTCGGTCGTGACGTCGAGCGCGAGACTCCGCTTGTTCCGGTTCGCGGTCAGGTAGTAGAAGCTCTCGCCCGCCGCACCGCCGACCCGCGGTTCGAGGCTCCGGGCGAGTTCACCGGTCTCCGGGCGCTCCAGTTTCACCACGTCGGCACCGAGGTCGCCGAGCAACTGACCGGCGTACGGGCCGGCGATCATGGTCGAGAGTTCGAGGACGGAGACGTCCGCGAGTGGCTTCGTCGTCATCTGTCTGTACGCCACTGGCGCCGACGCCAGCATCACGCTTTGGGTCCGTCCGGGGCGGGGAACGCACCCGCTCCTCCGGGGGGAACGGTTCCCACGAGCGACGATGCGGATGGGGCGGGTGGACGCCGGCACTGGGTGACCTGTCTGACGTCGTGTGGAACGGCCGCCGTGGGGCAGTCTCAATCTATAAATAACTGAGTTACCACCGGTGAAGTATGCGACCGAGCCACACGCACCCTGCCGAGCGCCGGGACTCGATGGAGACCCGGACGACCGACCCCATCACCACCCGGCAGCGGCGGGGGCGGTGAGTCGATGGAGTTCCAGCTCACCGACGAACAGCGACTCGTCAAGCGCACCGCGAGCGAACTCGCCGAGTCACAGTTCGCAGACGCGGCGTTCACGTGGGATGGCGACATCCCGTGGCCGAACGTCGAGACGCTCGCCGACCAGGGGTTGCTCGGCATCTCGCTGCCCGAGGCCTACGGCGGCGGGGGGTACGAGGTGCTCGACGTCCTGCTCGCACAGGAGGCCGTCGGGCGGGTCTGTCCCGACACCGCACACGTCCTCTCGCGGTCCTCGATGGGCGTGCCGCGCGTCATCGCCGAGCTCGGGTCGGACTACCTGAAGGAGCGGTACCTCCCGCCCGTCACGGCTGGGGAGTCCATCCTCTCCATCGCCATCTCCGAGTCGGAGGCCGGCTCCGACGCCGGCGCGATGCAGACCACGGCGCGCGAGGAGGGCGACGAGGTTGTGCTGGACGGCCACAAGATGTGGGTGTCGAAGGGGACCCACGCCGACGCCTTCCTCGTCTACGCGCGGTTCGCGGAGACCGACCGCATCGGCGCGGTCGTCGTCGATGCCGACGCGCCCGGACTCACGGTAGAGGACGGCTACGTCAACATGGCCGACCACCGGCAGAACGTCCTCCGGTTCGACGACTGCCGGATTCCGGTCGAGCACGAACTCGCCGTCGGTGCGGACGCGTTCAAGGAGCTCCTCGCGGAGTTCAACGTCGAGCGGTGTCACAACGCGATGATGTGCGTCGCCTGCGGGCTGAACGCCTTCGACACGGCTCGCGAGCACGCCGCCGACCGCGAGCAGTTCGGCCAGCCCATCGGCGAGTTCCAGGCCATCGAGCACAAGCTCGCGGACATGGCCATCAACCTCGACGCCGCCCGCCTCCTCGTCTACCGGACGGCCGCGAACGCCCGCGGTGGAACGGCCTCGCGGATGGAGGCCTCCATCGCGAAGGTGTTCGCCAACGAGGCCGGTCAGGAGGTCGTCGACCAGGCGATGCAGATCTGCGGTGCGATGGGCTACTCGAAGGACAGCCCCCTCGAGTACCTCTACCGGTGGGTCCGCGGCTGGCGCATCGCGGGCGGTACCGTCGAGATCCACCGCAACGGCATCGCCGAGCAGCTGCGGAAGTACGGGTTCGAGTGATATGGACCGGCTGTTCACCCCCGCGTCCATCGCGCTCGTCGGCGCCTCGGCGGACCCCGAGAAACTGTCGGGGCGGCCGTACCGCTACCTGCAGCGCCACGGGTACGAGGGGGAACTGTTCCTCGTCAACCCGAGCCACGACACCATCGATGGCCGGCGGTGTTACGATTCGGTGACCGAGCTTCCGAGGACGGTCGACCTCGCGATGGCGCTCGTGCCCGCACGACTGACCCCGCAGGTCGTCACCGAGTGTGGCGCGGCGGGCATCCCGTACGTGCTGGTCATCGCGTCGGGGTTCTCCGAGACGAGCGAGGGAGCGGCGCTGGAGGCGGAGCTCCTCGACGCCGCCCGCGAGGCCGGTGTCCGGCTCGTCGGCCCGAACTCCGAGGGGCTGGTGAACGTCCCCAGGAGGGTGGGGGCGTCGTTCTCCTCCATCCTCAAACGCGAGTCACTCGTCCCCGGTGGCCTGAGCGTGGTCACCCAGAGTGGGGCGTTCGGCGGCGCGCTGTTCCAGCTGTCCCAGGACCGGAACGTCGGCGGCAACGTCTGGCTCTCGACGGGCAACGAGGCCGACCTGACGACCGTCGACTTCCTCCGACACCTCGTCGAGGACGCCGGAACCGACGTGCTCGTCAGTTACGTCGAGTCGCTGACCCGTGGTGGGGAACTGCTCGACGTCGGCCGCCGCGCCGCCGAGACCGACACGGACCTGGTGGCGATCCGCGTCGGTGAGTCGCCAGCGGGCCGGGAGGCCGCGGCCTCGCACACGGGGAGCATCGCGTCCGACGACGCCGTCTACGAGGCCGTGTTCGAGCAGGCCGGCGTCACGACCGTGTGGGGCGTCGACGAGTACGTCGACCTCGTCACGGCGCTCTCGACGGTGCCCGCGGCCGCGTACCCCGACGTGGACGCCGAGGCGGGCCGCGGCATCGGCGTCCTGAGCGTCTCGGGCGGCGCCGCGGTACTTATCGCCGACACCTGCCACCGAGTAGGACTGCCCCTCGCCCGCTTCGCCGACGAGACCGTCGCCGCCATCGAGGCCGAGATTCCGGCGTACGGCTCGGCGACGAACCCCGTCGACGTGACCGGCGGCATCATCAGCCAGCCGGAGCTGTTCGAGCGCTGTATGCGGAGCGTCGCGACCGACGGGGCGGTCGAGGGCGTCGTCCTCCAGTTCGGGAACTCGGGCGGCGAGACCGTCGAGACCTGCAAGGCCGAACTGCTCGACATCCAGGCCGAGAGCGACCGCCCCATCGCCGTCGTGTTCACCGGCGGCCAGCCGAGCCCCGAGACCGCCACCGAACTCCGCGAGGCCGGCGTCCTCCTGTTCGAGGACCCGGTCCGTGCGGTCCGGACGCTCAAGACGCTCGCGGACCGGCGGACCGCCCGTGGGCGTACGGCGCGACTCCCCGACCGCGTCGACTACGCGGACCGCCGGCCGTTGCCCGGCGACGGCTCGTGGGCGACGGTGGCCGACGCGCTCGCCGAGGTCGGTGTCTCGTTCGCCCGGACGGTTCGGGTCGAGCGCGCCGACGCAGCCGTCGACGCAGCCGAGCGGATCGGCTATCCGGTCGCGATGAAACTGGACCCGCTCGTCGTCGACCACAAGTCGGAGGTCGGGGGCATCCGGGTCGGACTCGACGACGCGGCGGCTGTCGGTGACGCCTACGAGGCACTCGCCGCGCTCGGCGACGGAGTCCTCGTCCAGGAGCAGGTCGAGGGGGTCGAGGCGGTCGTGGGTGTCGTCGACGACCCGGACTTCGGGCCGGTGATGCTGGTCGGGCCGGGCGGCGTGTTCGTCGAGCTGTTCGACGACTTCGCGTATCGGGCGCTACCCGTCACCGAGTCGATGGCCCGCGAGATGGTCGCGGAGACCGCACTCGGCGACCTGCTCGACGGCTACCGGGGCGCCCCACCCGGCGACGTGGACGCGCTCGTCTCGCTCCTGGTCGCGGTCTCGGACGCCTACGCGACGTACGACCTCGCGGAACTGGAGTGCAACCCAGTGATCGTCACGGCCGACGACGCGCTCGCGGTCGACCTGCTCGTCTCGGCGGGGGAGTGAGCAACGGCACGCACGTCGGGCTCCCCCGGCCAGTCCTGCACGGTGTGTATCGAACGACGCCGTACGCTCGAGGCGCCGACTCGGAGCCGGCGGCTTCCGGGCCGAACTCGGTCGAAATTCACGAGTCATCCACCGTGAAGCGGGCACGAGTACAACCGTGAGCGGGTGTGGGAGCTGGAGTCCGAGAGGTACCGCTCGTGGCGCCCGGTCGCCGACCCCGGCCCACCTATCGCGTGGAGAATACTTCGATTTCGGTGGCAGAACCGAACTGCTCCCGCTTGTGGAACTCGAGTCACATAATATCTTGTGATTCCATGCGATAAATCTTGGATTACGCTTATGTGTTCGCAGTACGAGGTCCGGGCCATGCGCTACGAGACCTTGCTCGAACGACGTGTCGACGAGTGGGAGGACGGCTACGGTGTCGTCCAGATCGTCAGCCCCGACTCGGCCGACGAGAACGAACTCCGGTTCTGTTACTACAAGAACGGCGAGTTCGTCAACCGGCCGCTCACCATCGCCCCCACGGCGGAGGCGGCCGAACGGACCGCCGAGGTCGTCGAGACGATGGCCAGTCTGGCCCGGACGTTCACCCCCGACGAGATATCGGCACTCGTCGCGGAACTCGGCGAGGACCGCATCCTCGAACTGGCCGTCCTCATCGAGGAACTCGGACGGGGTCGCTTGCTCGAGATACTGCAGGCACAGCAGGAAGGGGACGACTGACGCCCCTCGTGGCCGACCGTACCGCCGGGGGCCGGTCGGGGACCCGAGAATCGCTCGGGGGGAACGCTTAATGGACGTTTCTCGCTATCACGTCGCATGCACCTCGACGAGGTCACGGGCGACGCCCGTGGCGGGAACGTCGCACGGTTGTTCGACGAGACGGTCCGGAACCACGGTGGGGAACTCGCCGTCGAGGGGCCGGGACGTGAACTCACGCACGCCGAACTCGCCCACGAGACGGCGTCGTTCGCGGGCGGCCTGCGCGAGCGTGGGTTCGACCCGGGTGACAGGCTGTTGTGCTACCTGCCGAACTCCCCGCAGTACCTCGTCGCCGCGCTCGGCGCCTTCCGCGCGGGCGTGGTCGTCTCGCCCGTCAACCCGCAGTACAAGCGGCGCGAGCTCGGCTACCAACTCGAGGACACCGACGCGTCGGTCGTCGTCACGCACCCCGACCTGCGGCCGGTCGTGACCGAGACGCTCGCCGAGTCCGACCGAGACCCGACCGTCGTCTCGGTGGGTGACCCCGACCAGCATCACCCCGACGACGTGGCGTTCGACGCGGTGCGTGGCGACCCGGTGACGGTCGACCGTGACCCGGAGGACGTCGCGCTCCTCCCGTACACCTCGGGGACGACGGGCCAGCCCAAGGGGGTGCGACTCACCCACCGGAACTTCGCGGCACAGCTCGTCTCGTACCTCGCCAGCCGGGACGACGAGGTGGCCGACACCGACGTCCGGTCGCTCTGTTACCTGCCGCTGTACCACATCACGGGGTTCACCCACGTCGCCATGCAGCCGCTGGTCCGTGGTGGCGCACTCTACCTCCGCAACCCGAGCGACTGGTCGGCCGAGACGGCGATGGAGACCATCGAGTCCGAGGGTATCACCCACTTCGTCGGCGTCACGGCGATGTACGTCGACATGGTGGGGAGCGGGTCGTTCGGCGAGCACGACCTCTCCTCGCTCGTCCGGGTCAGCGAGGGGGGTGCGAAGATGTCCGTCGCCGTCCAGGAGCGCTTCGAGGCGGTGGCGGACGTCTCGCTGACCGAGGGGTACGGCATGACCGAGACGACCGGCGCGACCCACTCGCAACGGGGATCGGCGTTCGGCCCACGCCACGGCAGTATCGGCCAGCCGCTGCGCCACACCGACTGCAAGGTGGTCGACGCCTCGGGCGAGGAGGTGCAGCCGGGCGAGGAGGGCGAACTCCTCGTCCGTGGCCCGCAGGTGATGGCCGGCTACCACGGGATGCCCGAGGCCACGGCGGACGCGTTCACCGAGACGGGCTACCTCCGGACGGGCGACGTGGCACGGCGTGACGCCGACAACTACTACGAGATCGTCGACCGCAAGAAGCACGTCATCGTCACCGCCGGGTACAACGTCTACCCGAGCGAGGTGGAGGAGTTGCTGCGCGAACACGAGGCCGTCGCGGACGCCGCCGTCGTCGGCCGCGACGACGACCGTCGCAACGAGGTCCCCGTCGCCTACGTCGTGGCGGCACCCGATACCGAACCCACCGGGCCCCTCGCCGAGACGGTCCGCCAGTTCGTCCTCGACCGGGTGGCCGAGTACAAGCACCCGCGCGAGGTCCACTTCGTCGACGCGCTCCCCCGGACGGCCAGTGGGAAGGTCCAGAAGTACGAGCTGGAGCGGCGCGCGGACGAGGCCGGAGGGGCGACGAGCGAGTCCTGACCTGACCGTCTCGTCGGCCGGTGACGACGGCCCGACCGGCCGCGCGGCCGCTCAGATGAGCTCGCGCGCGATGGTCCGGCGCTGTATCTCGTCGGTCCCCTCGAAGATACGGAGGACCCGGGTCCCCCTGTAGCGCCGCTCTATCGGCTGGTCCTTCATGAACCCGGCACCGCCGTACACCTGCATCGCCACGTCGGCCGCCTGGTTCGCGAGCTCGGCACCACGGAGCTTCGCCATCGACTCCTCCTTGCGGGCGCGTTCGCCGTTCTGTATCTTCCACGCCGCGTAGCGGTAGAGCCAGCGGACCTGTTCGACCTCGGTGGCGAGGTCGGCGAGCTGGAAGGAGACGCCCTGCCGGTGTCCGATGGGCTTGCCGAACGTCTCGCGGTCGCGGGCGTAGTCGACCGCGAGGTCGAGGAGGTGCTGTGCCGTGCCGACCGCGTTCGCGGCGATCTTGATGCGCCCGCCGCCGATCCAGTTCATCGCGGTCTGGAACCCCTGGTCCACCTCCCCGAGGACCTTGTCCTCGCCCACGCGGACGCCGTCGAACCGGAGTTCACACTGCCCACCGGGCGTCAGCCCCATCGTCCGGTGGACGTGCTCGACGCTGTAGCCCTCCTTGTCGGCGTCGACGAGGAAGCAGGTGATGCCGCCGTACTCACCCTTCTCGCCCGAGGTGCGGGCGAACACCATCGCGAAGTCGGCGTACGGCCCGTTCGTGATCCAGTACTTGTTGCCGTCGATGACCCACTCGTCCCCGTCCTTCTCGGCGGTGGCGTCCATGTACTGGGGGTCGCTCCCGTGGTCCGGTTCGGTCAGCGCGAAGCAGGTGGTTATCTCGCCCTCCATCAGCGGGTCGAGGTACTCCTCGCGCTGTTCCTCGGTACACGCCAGCAGGATGGCCGTCGGGCCGCCGGCCCCGCCCATGATGGCGTCGTGGAACCCGGGCGGCCGGTTCGCGAGGTGCTCGGTGACGATGGCGCTCGTCAGCAGGTCCACGCCGCCGCCGCCCACCTCCTCCGGCATGTCCATCCCGTAGAAGCCCGCCTCGACCGACTTCTGGCGGATGGTCTCGACCACCTCCCGGTACTCGGGGACCTGGAAGTGGTCCTCGTCGACGATGTGTCGCTCGTAGTCCTCGCCGAGGAACTCGGGGTGTTCGTTCTCCAGCGGGACGACCTCCTGCTCGATGAACTCGTCCAGCGCCTTCTTGATCTGGGTCGCCTCGGCCGGTTCGCTGAAATCCATGTCGTGTGCTGGCAAAGCACTAACAAATAGGTTCGGGTGGCGGCCCCCTCCGTCGGGGCGGGTCGGACGGCCTACTCGTCGGGGTCGCCGGCCTCGGCCACGGCCTCCCGATACGCCCCCCGCGCCGCCTCGCCCCCCTCGGCGAGGTACTGGAGGTCGTACCCGACGGCCATGAAGTCCACCCCCCGCTCGACCCAGCCGTCGATGCCGTCCGTACTGGTCGCGAGCGTCCCGACCGGGACACCGGCGTCGTGGGCAGCCGCGACCACCGACGCCACCGCCTCCTCGAACCGGTCCTCGCCGGGTGCCGACCCGAGGGACGCGCCGAGGTCCGCCGGCCCGACGAACAGCGCGTCCAACCCGTCGAGGGCAGCGATGTCGCCCGCGTTCTCGACGCCCCGCTCGGTCTCCACCTGGGCGATGGCGACGACGGACTCGTTCGCGGTCTCGACGTACTCGGCGAACCGCGCGCCGTAGCCCGAGGCACGCGCGGCGGCCATCCCCCGGACCCCCTCGGGCGGGTAGCGCGTCGCCTCGACGAACGCCTCGGCCGCCTCGCGCGTCTCGACCATCGGCACCATCACGCCCGTCGGGCCGGTGTCGAGGGCGCGCTTGATGCGGACGGGGTCGTTCCACGGCACGCGGACGACGCTCGCGGCCGCGCCGTCGCTCCCGGCGTCGACGGCCCGCACCAGCGACTCGACGGTCTCGACGCTCGCCGGGGTGTGTTCGGCGTCGAGGAAGACGCAGTCGAAGCCCTGTTCGGCGGCGAGTTCGGCGACGGCCGGATGCGGCACCGACACCCACGTCGCCTCGACCGGGTCGCGCTCCGCCAGCGCACGCTTCAGGTCCATGCGGTGTCGACCCGCGGCGGCAGCAAAAGGGTTGTCCGCCGCACCGGGCGCGTGCGGCCCTGGCGTTCGCCGTCGCCCAGTCGTCACACACTCTCGCCGTTGCCCGGTCGTCCCACACTCCCGTGTCGGTTGCCGCCGCCGGCGGGTCCTCCGCCCCGTCCGTGGAACCGCGGTAGGAGGTCCCGAGCCGTGGACGACCGGCACTTTACTCCAAACGTGTGGGATGCGTAAAGTGTGTGTATGTGGCCCAATAGTGCCACTGTCGGCCGAATTCGGTTCTGAATCGCGGGTGAAGATTTATGTGTGTCTGTCTGGAGGGTGAACGTAAGTTCAGCAGATGACGGGTGGGGACAGTCGGACCGACCGGGCAGCGACGAACACCCTCGGGTACGTCCTCCTCCTCGGTCTCGTCGTCACCTCTGCGTCCGTGCTGTTCGTGGTCGGCGGCGACGCCATCCAGCGCATCGAGACGGAGTCACGCGGAGAGACGGGTGAGCTGCTCGTCCAGGAGGTAGACGCGAAACTCGGGTCGGTGGCGAGCGCGCCCGGCGACGCCGCCACGTCGGTCGAGATCGGCGACAAGCGGCCCTCGCAGGTGACCGTCGTGGGGAACGGCACTCTCGAGATACGAGTCAACGGGGGTGCGTGCACGCGGACGTTCGACCTCGGCGGTATCACGGTCGAGAGCGAGACGGGCGAGACGGTCGCGTACCAGGCCGGCGGGGTCTGGCGACTCGCCCCCGACGGCGGGTCGGTGATGGTCGCGCCGCCGGACATCACGTTCCAGAACCGCTCGCTCAACGTCCGACTCGTGAACTTCACGGGCGCGGTCAACGGCGACCGCTTCCGGACGGTCAAGAACGAGTCGAAGTCGGTTGCGACCACGACGAGCGCCCGCGAGACGCTACTGAGCGGCAGTTGTGCCCGGCCCCGGAACGTGACCGTCCGGGTCACGAGCGCCTACCACGAGGCGTGGGCGGACTACCTGAGCCAGGAGGTTGACACGTCCGTCACGGAGACCGGGTCCACGGTGTCGTTCACGCTGAACCAGAGTGACCTGCCGCGGGCGGTCGACGACTCGCGCAACCGGGTGGTGAACCTCTCGGACGCCTCGGTGGTCGACCCGGACCCGGTGAACGGTCGGTTGCCCGGCTCCTCGTTCACCATCGACAAGTCCGCTGGCAACCGGTACTTCGTCTCGGGCAGCATCGTTCCCGGCGGCGCGGGGGTGTCGGACATCGAGACGTTCGACGGCGGCGCGATACTCAGACGCCCCGTCGACGTGGTCGTCGTGATGGACGAGTCGGGGTCGATGTCGGGCACGAAGAACCGGAACGCGGAGGACGCCGCCCAGGAGTTCGTCGGGCTGATAGACGTCGCCCGCGACCGGGTCGCCTTCGTCGGGTACACCACGGAGTCGCGCTACATCCTCGTCGACGGCGACCGGTACTTCGGGCCTCGGACCGACGTGCTCGACGACGACACCGCGAGGGACGAACTCAACGACACCATCGACCGGTACGTGGCCAGCGGAGGGACCGCCATCAACCGTGGACTGAACGCCTCGCTCGACGTCCACGACGTGAAGTCGAACGCCTCGCGCGACCGGCACGTCATCCTGCTCTCGGACGGGCAGAACAGTCCCGGGTACGGCGAGTGCGACGCGGCCGGCTTCAGCGGGGAGAACGCCGCGTGCCGGGCGCAGTTCGACGAGTGGACCCTGGCGGGCGCTCGCGAGGCCGCCGACCAGGACATCACCGTCCACACCATCGCGTTCGGCTCCTCGCCGGACGAACAGCTGATGAAGGACGTCGCGAACGCGACGGGCGGGACCTACTCGCGGGCGACCACTGGCGCCGAACTGGAGGCGGTGTTCGAGAGCATCTTCCAGGAGATAACGGAGAGCGAGCAGATTGTCAACTACCCCGTCTCGACGGAGATGACCATCGACGGGACGACGTTCTACCCGACGGCGCCCGGCAACACCAGCGGGGTGGCGGGCGTCGGCGACTACACGAACCTCAACGACCCTTCGTTCACCGGGGAGTTCACCTACGCCACGGAGACCGGTGACGGCGCGCTGATGGAGGTGAGCGCGGTCCGGCTGAGCTGCGAGGACTGGGCGCTGACTCCCATCGAGCAGTACGACAACGCGACCGACGAGACGTACAACGAGGTCCGGTGTACGAACGCGACCGCGGTGAACTCGACGCTCCCGCCGAGCAACGTCACCGTCCTGCTCGACGGGGCGGACGTGAGCGGGTACCGGAGCAGTCCGGACACGTGGTGGCAACCCGACTTCTACAACGACACGCTGGCGCCGTACCGTGACGGCGACGAACTGGACCTCGAGAGCAACGAGGCGCTCGTCGTCTACGAGTTCGCCGACCCGCGGGCCGCGACCGGCTCGAACCGGCTGGTGATGCGCTACAGGTTCGGCCTGCCCGAGTCCGCACAGGCCGCGTCGGTCGTCGACGTGACCGTGACGGAGGTGAGCATCGAGTGAGCCCCGACGAGCGCTCGGGCCGCGCCGCGTGGGGCCGGACGGACGCCGCCGAGGACGGCGGTCGCTCGCGCGCGCAGACGACGCAGGACTTCGCGTTCGGCATCAGCATCTTCGTCCTCGCGGCCGTGTTCGTCGTCACCTTCGTCCCCGACGTGACCACGCCGTTCGCGACGGGCATCACCGAGGTCGAACAGGAGCGTTCGCAGACCGCCTCGCGCCTGCTCGTGGGGAACGTCTCGGACGACGGGACGCCCGAACTGAACACCTCGCGGACCGACGCGTTCTTCGACCGCTCGTGGGCCGACGGTGAGCTGGAGCGGGCGCTCGGGCTCCCACGGACCGCCAGCGTGAACGTCACGATGCGGACCGCCGACCCGCCGGGTGACATCGTGATGGACCACGCCATCGGCGACGCCTACCGCCAGCAGGCGGGGGCGACCTCGGTCCGCATCGTCTCGTACGACGACACCGTCTACCGACTGGAGGTGCGTGTCTGGTGATGCGTGATGGCGACGGTGAGCGCGGACAGGCGTTCACCATCGAGGGCATCACCGCGGCGGTGGTGTTGCTGACGGCGGTGCTACTGGCGGTGCAGGCGGTCGTGGTGACGCCGACGACCCGCGGGACCGTCGACGAGGACGTACGGACCGAACTGCGCCAGCAGACCGAGGACGTGCTCTGGCTCTCCAGCGCGGGAGCCGACCCCGGGGAGGACCTCTCGACGCTGGTCCGCTACTGGGAGCCGAACGGACAGACGTTCGCCGGCGCGACCAACCCGACGGTGGGCTACGGCCGGGACGCCCCACCCACCCGGTTCGGGACGCTGCTGAACCAGACGTTCACGCAGCGGGGCTACCTCTACAACGTCGAGTTGCGGTACCGGACCCGCACGGCCGGCGAGTCGAAGCCGCTGACCCTCGTCTCTCGTGGGGTCCCCGACGAGAACGCCGTCGTCGCCTCGTGGACCGTGACGCTGTACGACGACGACACGCTGACCGGGCCGGGTGCGGGCGGCGCCGAACTCTCGGAGTACGACACCGACCCCGCCGACGGCGACGACGGCTACTACCCCGTCCCGGACGCCGTCGACGGGCCGGTGTACAACGTCGTCGAGGTACGGGTGGTGGTGTGGTGAGCCGCCGTGCGGGGCGGTGCGACTGGCCGCCCCGCCGCCGCGAGGCGCGCGGGCAGGTGCTGCTCGTCGGGGCAATCGTCCTCGCGTTCATCGTCCTCGCACTGGTCCCGGTGTTCAACGGCGTGTTCGCGCCGGACAGCGCCGGCAGCAACGAGCCACCGGAGGTCGGCGAGGGTCCGGCGACGCTCCGGGCCGAACAGCAGTCGGCGGCCCGCGAACTCGCAGTCCGCATCGGCCACGGCGACACGCACGCGAGCCCAGCCCCGGTGGTGGACGAACTGTCGTCGGCGCTGGCGAACTACACGCGCGTCTCGGCCGAGTCGGCCGCCGAACAGCGCGGCTGGTTCGTCGAGACGCGACTGAACACGTCGTCGCCCGGCACCGTCAACGGAACGCGCGTCGTCCAGCGCGAGCAGGCTCGACTGGTCCTGCCGAACGGCGACGCACGGACCTGGCAGATGTTTCCCCCGGGCCAGCGGACGGAACTGGGCTGGTTCGTCCTCCGGCTCGACACCTCGAACCTGAGCGACGAGGACCCACTGGTGGTCGAGGTCGGTAACGCGCCGACGGACGCGATGACGGTCGAGATCGAGAAACAGGAGAACTCGCGCGGCGTCGAACTCAGCGTCGGCGGCGCGTTCGAGACGACCGACGAGCCCGTCGTCTGCGACGCCACCAACGGCCAGGTCGTCCTCGACCTCTACCGGGGCCGGTCGGCCGACCGCGACTGCGCGTTCCCGGCGCTCCGCGGGGTCGAGGGGCCGGTCGACATCGAGGTCCAGAACCCACCCGGGACGCCGGACGAGCGGGCCGTCGGGGTGTACGACCTCGTCGTCCGTGATGGGAGCAAGATAACCGCCGACGTCGACTCCTGCACGGACGCGTCGGCGACCCCGACCGAGCCGTGTACGACGCCGGTGCTCTGGCAGCTGTCACTGGAGACGACGGTCGACGGCGGCCGGGCGACCTACACCACCGCGCAGAACGTCAGCGTCTACGGGGGTGGCGAGCGATGACCGACGGCTGGGGCCGACGGCTGAGCGTCGACGAGCGGGCGGTCTCCTCGACCGTGACGCACGTGCTCGCCATCGCCATCGGCGCCATCCTCGTCGGCGCGCTCATCACGGGGATGAGCGGGTTCCTCGAGGACGAGCGCGAGCAGGCGACCCGTGTCGAACTCGAGTCGCTGGGCGCGCGTCTCGCCGACGACGTGGCGGCCGCCTCGCAACTCGCCCGCGGCGGCGGCAACGCCAGCCTGCGGGTCGACCTGCCCGAGCGGGTCGTGGACACCCGCTACACCGTTTCGCTCGCGACCGGTCCGGCCTGCGTGACGGGGACGACCGACAGCGACAGCTGTCTCGTCCTCGAGGCTGACTCGCCCGAGGTGACGGTCGTCCAGCCGCTGGCGAACCGCTCCGCGGTCCGGTTCGTCGAGGACGGGAGCGGCGACCTGCTGTTACGTGTCGACGGCGCGGGGACGAGCGAGGTGGGGGCGCTCCCGGAGCTCTCGGTCGCCCCCACGGTCGGCGTCGGCGACGTCCCCGGCATCTCGAGCGGGCCGGGGACCGTGGTGAACACCGACCCGGTCGCCGGGTTCGTCTTCCGGCCGGGGAACCCGACCGCCGGCGAGGAGATACGGTTCGTCAACGACACTTCGGACCTCGACGGCATCGTCGAGTCCTACGAGTGGCGCTTCGAACTCCCGAGCGGAGGGAACCGGACGGTGACGGGTCCGACGGCGAACGTGACCTACGACACGCCGGGCGTCTACCGCGTGACGCTGGAGGTGACCGACGACGAGGGTGAGACCGACAGCATCAGCCGGCGGGTGCCGGTGTCGGGACTTGTGTTCACCGACGCGGGGACGTTCGACGGCGACGGCAACGGCGACGACGCCGGCGTCTGGGTCTCCCTGAACAACACGTGGGACGACACCGTCGAGGTGACGACGCTCGGGTTCGACCCCTCGGACCCGAGCATCGACGGCATCGAGGAGGACGGACAGCCGGAGTACGAGATCACGTTCGAGACCGGCGGTGACGTCCCGACGAGCGTCGACGGGGCCGCCGTGGACGCGGTGGGCGGGAGCGACGGCTACGTCGACTTCAGTGGCGGGACGACCGTCCCGCCGGACGGCCTCATCGTCGACGTGGACGCCGACGGGGGCGCCGGGTCGGGACCGAACCCCGAGGTCGCGGCCGGCGAGAACGTGACGGTCTACCTCACCGAACTCCGCGACGGCGGCGACGACGTCGACGGGGCGGACGTCCCGACGGCGGTGGCGGTCCGGTACCGCGTGAACGGCTCCGTGTTCGTCTCGAAGTTCGGGCTCTTCTCGCTCGACGACGCCGACGCGGTCACGTGGGAGGGCACCGACGACTGGGACGCGGCGACGAGCGCGACGAACGTCTCGCACCCGGACGGCGTGGTGAGCCTCGACGCGCCGGCCGGCGGTGGGGGTGTCCCGACCACCGGTCTGCAGGTGTGGCTCCCCCTGAACGAGACTGGGCCGAGCGACTGCAGCGCGGGGGCCCGCACCGCCTGCGACTACGCCGGCGGGACGAACTACCAGTTCGACTACCAGGGGGCGGGGAACCCGACCTTCGGCGTCCCCGGCGTCGACGGCGGCATGGCCTACGGCTTCGACGGTTCGGTCTGGCTCGAGGACCCGAACGTCGAGGACACGTACCTCGGGAACGCGGACGAACTGACCGTCTCGATGTGGGTGCAGGCGGACGCCACCGGGACCGACCGCGGCCTGCTCGACACCATCGACGACGGCCCCGTGGGCAACGACGACGAACTCGGGCTCCGGTACGACTCCAGTGGCGCCTCGCACGGCGGGTCGAACTCGTTCAAGGCGAGCGTCGACCTCGCGGGCGACGGCGGGACGGAGTACAGCTACGAGTACGAGTCGGACGTCCAGTCGACGAACTGGCAGCACGTCGTGTTGCGGTGGGCGGCCGGTGAGCGCGTCGCGGTGTACGTCGACGGCGAGCGACTGGACTACGCCGGTCCGGACGCCGCTACCCCGCCGGGCACGGAGTGGGACGACGACGGCCGGGACGTCTTCTTCGGCATCGGCCGCTCGCAGAAGGACGACCTCGACGAACTCTGGGAGGGGCGCATCGACGAGGTTCGCATCTACGACCGTGCGCTCGGCGACGCCGAGGTCGAGGCGCTGGCGAACGACGGCGGCTACCGGTCGGGGTCGCTGGAGACCGACTGGAAGACCACCGACGAGGACCTCGACCTCGCGGACCTGCGGCTCGGGTACGACGCCACGCGCGGTGGCGGGACGATACAGGTGACGGTCGAGGCCCGGCAGGACGACGGGACGGTCGTCACGGCGGATCCGGTGGTCCTCGGCGGCGACAACGGCGTCCGCGAGGTCGAGGGCCTGACCGGGAGCGCCGACGAGTTCCGGCTCCGTATCGAGTTCAGCGGGGTCTCGAACGCCCCCTCGGCCGACTCGTTCACGCTTGGTGACTGAGATGCGAGGGAACGACCACACCACGGCGGGCTCGACTGCGGCGCCGAGCGACCGGTCTGGAGGACTCGTCCCGACCGGCCGGTCGGACCGCGGGGTCAGCGAGGTGCTCGGGTTCGCGCTGACGCTGGCCATCGTCGTCGGGTCGGTCGCGCTCGTGTTCGGCGTCGGCCTCGGGGCGCTCGAGGACGTCAACCAGTCCCAGCAGGACGAGAACGCCGAGGGGGCGTTCGTCCACCTCGCCAACCGGTTCGCGGAACTCGGTGCCGACGCCGCGCCGTACCGGGCCGGCGAGTTCTCCGTCGCTCCCGGCCGCGTCGGCGTCCGGGACGTGGGGACCCTCGAGGTCGAGGTGGCGACGAACGCTTCGACGCACGCGGAGACGTTCACCCTCCGGTCGCTCGCGTACACACGCGAGGACACTCGCATCGCGTTCGAGGGCGGCGGGCTGTTCCGCAGCGACCGCGGCGGTGTCGTGACCCGCAGTGCGCCCCCGCTCGACTGCACCGCCGAGCGGGCGCTGCTCACCGTGACGACGCTGAACGCGACGGACGCGACGAGTCGCTCGGCCGACGTGGTCACCATCTCCGGCCGACACGACCAGACGACGCTCTGGTACCCGTTCGACCGGGTGGGGAACGCGAACGCCAGCGCGGCCACGTCGGTGACTGTCGACATCTCCTCGCCGAACGAGGTCGCGTGGCGACGCACGCTCGACGAGGCCGACGGCTGGACCGACCCGGACGGCGACGGCGCCTACACCTGCACCACGGGTCGGGTGTACGTCCGACACGTCCGTATCGACGTGACGCTGGTCTGAGTGGGTGGCCGAGCACACTACTTTTCCCCGGCGAGCGAGTCGCCCCGACGATGCCGGACGCCGCCCTCCGCCGCACCGTCCGCCGGTGTACCGCCCTCCTCCTGCTCCAGTTCGCCGTCGTCTCCGCACAGCTCTACGACGCGTTCGGCGGCGGCGGGAGCACCATCACCACCTACACCACGCTCCCGCTCGCCGTCGGGGCGGGCGGTTACCTCGTCGTGAGCCTCCTCCACGGACTGGCCAGCGGGGGCGAGCCGACGGAGGCGTCGGCCTGAGCGTGGCGCCCGCTCACTCGACGTGGACGCGGGTGACGTGCCCGCCACAGCCACACTGCTCGACGTACTCGTAGCTCGCCTCGGCCAGTCGCTCGTCCAGCGCCGCGTAGAGGTACGTCTCCGGGTGGCCGTGTGCGGCGTGCGTGACGAGGTTGACGTGGTAGCCCGCGGCGGTGTGCTCGACGGCCTCGACGGCGTCGGCCACGAGGCGGTCACGGTCGGCTGCGTACCGCGGCCGCTCGAGGTTGGCCGACCAGGAGTTCCGGTGCACGTGGTCGGTGATCGGTTCCGGCTCGGCGTGGTCGTGTGACTGGCTCATACCGGGCCTCCGTGGCGGTGACGGGTGTACCTCACCCCGAACTGGTTCGGGTGGTCGTCACCGGGGGCGCGGCGACTCCGCCTCGACGACCGCCGCGAGGTCGTGGAGTTCGTCGCTGTCCAGTTCGTCGGCCAGGTGAACCAGCACGTCGTCCATCGTCACGATGCCGACGAGGGTGCCGTCGTCCAGCACCGGCACGCGACGGACGCCCGACTCGCGCATCAGGTCGGTCAGCTGTGGGACGCTCGTCTCCGGGGTGACCGTCACGACGGTCGCCGAGACGACCTCGTTCACCGTCGTCCCCTCCAGATTCCCGGCGAACGAACGGCCGTAGACCACGAGGTCGCGGTCCGTGACGATGCCCGACGGTTCGTCGTCCGCGTTCAGCACGACGACGCTCCCCACGTGCTCGCGCTGGAGGAGGTCGGCGACCTCGAGCAGCGGGTCGTCCAGGTAGCACGTGACCACGTTCTCGCTACAGATCTCGGCGACACTCATAGCAGTCGTGTACGAAACCCACAACAATGAGTGTACGGGGAACCTGGCGGTTACCTCGGCGGGTGAGGTGGGGTCGCTCACCGCGGCGGGCGCTCGTCCGGGTCGGCCCACTCCGAGAGCCGGGCCTGTCGGCCCGGCCGGCGGACGTGGAACCGGTACATCGTCCAGAGCGCGAACAGGGGGACGAACAGTCCGAGGCTCGTCTTCGCCAGACGGACGCCGAGCAACGGGAGCCCGAGCGCCTCGCCGACGAGCCCGAGCACGAAGTGGAACGCGGCGCCGGCCGTTCCGACGGCGAGGACGACGTCCACCTGGCCATCGGCGTCGAGGGCGTCGAAGTCGCCCCCCGTCACGACCCGGTCGGTGCGCTCGCGTCCTCGTCCGCGCCGGCGTCCCCGCGGTGGCGGGCGTGGAGGCCGCGGTGCAACAGGGTTCGTTCGCAGTGACGACACGGTCCGCCGCCGGTGGCCTGCCGAGACGGGTCGAACGCGAGCCGAGGTGCTTCGCCCCCGCCCCAACAGGTGATGCAGTGTCTCGTACGTTCCATGATAGATCACCCGACCGGGGACGCCCCCCGAGGGAGTCGGAGTCGGTGTGACGGGTGCAAAAACCTACCTAGGACGTCTCTATCCGGGTTCGGACGGTGGTGTCCGACCCAATACTCTCACGGCGAATCCGTACCTCGCTCCGGCCGGCCGGACCGACGACTCGGACGGACGGGAATCCGTCGCGCCCCGAGGGACAGGTTTATGTACGCGCTCGGAGCGGACTCCGGTGATGCGTACGCCGGGAGTGACCTCGCCCAAGCCGCTGGCGGACTGCTCGTCGCTACAGCGAGACATCCTCGTCTCGACCTCCGAGATGGGGCCCTCCTCGGGGACGGCGCTCCTGCGGCGGCTCCGCGAGGAGTACGAGTACGACGCCGTCGACCTCTCGAAGTCCACCGTCTACGACAACATCCGACGACTCGAGGGGATGGGGTTGCTCGACCGCGAGGAGACCACCGGCAGGACGAACACCTACGTCGTCTCGGAGGAGGGACGCAGTCGGCTGCTGGCGTACCGGCGGTGGGTGGTCGACTCCATCCCGCCGATGGACCCGAGCGAGCGGTTCTGAGGGGGTCGACTCCCAGCGCCGGTGTCGCTCGGGAGTGCCCCGTACCGCTCCGGAGTCGACGGCGGTCTACTGGGGTCCGTTTCGACTCGCGCGCGCCCGGCGCCGCTCGTTCCCGTCGAGGGGACTGAACGGACGGTCGAGACATCGAAATGCCGGTTTCCATGCCGTAGCGGCCCTCTAGTTCGTGATTCGGTGGAACGTGACGGTCGAGCGACTACTCCGATACGCCGGTCCGAGTGCCCAGACAGTCTCCACATTCGGTCCGAGTGCTCGGACCGTGCCGACCCGGCTCGGGGGCCCGTTCGGCCGGCCAATCCCCCGACGCCGCGACAGTCACTGGGTCGTACGTGGTGCTCGGGAGCGCTCCGTACGTGCCCGCTGTGGCCACCGTAACGGCTATGAACGGCCTGGCGTCGGGTCCGGATACCAGCCGCCGGGGACGGTGTCGGACCTCATGAAATGCAACAAGTGCGGACTACGCTCGGGGTACAACAGGGTGCTGGTGGCCGTCGACGACGGCCGGGAACTCGGGTTCCTCTGTCGTCGGTGCGAGGCCACCCAGTACGGGGAGACGCTGCGGGAGGGTCTCTGGGCCGAGACGGACGGGTGTGCGCTCTGCGCACGCGACAGTTTCGTCCGGCTGCCGGAGTGGTCGCCGAGACTGGTCGAGGAGGACGACCACCTCCGACTGCGCAACGAGTACACGGTGACCGAGGAGACAGTGTCGCTCTGTGACGAACACTACGCCACGCTTACCGGCGAGGCACGCCGCGAGACGCACCCGACGGAGGGCCATGCTACACCAGGGACCGAGCGGTCGTAACGGGATCGCGGCGGCCGAGGTGGACGGCTACGACCGGCGCATCCTCGAACTGCTCGAGTCGGTGGCCTGCCCGCTCTGTCCGCCGAGCATCGCCGTGAACGTCCGCTCGAGCCCGACCGACGCGCGGGTCCGCTGTCAGAAACTCCACGGCCTCGGCTTGCTGGACACCGAGGAGCGGGGCCGCAAGGCGTTCACCCTGAGCACGACCGGGGAGGACTTCGTCGCCGGCAACGTCACCGTCGAGTCGCTGCGGTGGCGGTGAGTCCGTGCGCCGCGAGGACCACCCGTCAGTCTCGGCACAGCTCCGACGCGCGGGACACCCACTCTCGACGCGCGAACTCGTGGGGCACAGTCGGGCCGCGGCCGGTATCGACGGCGTCGAACGGTTCCGCCCGGTCCCCTCTGGCCAGACGACCCCTCACGACCCCACCCCGCGCAGCGAGGCCGTCTACTACCTCCGCCGGCACCACGCCCCGCGGGACGTGGTCGAGCGGTGGGTCGAGGCGAACCGGCACCTGCTCGAACGCACCTCCCGGCGCGACGTGCGCCGCGCCGTCGCGGTGTACGGGACGCGGTTCGTGACGGCGTGGGAGGCCGTCGCCGACGACGCCTACGACGGCCGGGCGCTCTGAGTGGTCGCCCAGTCGGGAGCCCGTCACGAAAGCCGTACATTCAGATACCACCCCGCCGACTCCCCGGTATGTCGCCACTCGTCGTCGACGCGCCGCTGTCGGTTCCACTCCTGTTCCTCGCGGCCATCCCGGCCGCCGTCGTCGCCACGCTCGCGATGGACCTCGTGATGCCACGGCTCCGCGAGGGGGAGACGCCGCCGCAGGTCGCCAGCGGCGTCCTCACCGAGCGTGCGCCCGACAACGCCCCCCGACGGCTGGCGTCGGTGGTCCACTACGTCGCCGGGGCGCTCACCGGCCCGCTGTTCGTCTGGCTCTTCCTCGTCGCCAACGAGTTCCTCTCGCCGCCCGAACTCGCGGGGGCGGCCGCCGGCGTCGTCCTCTACCCCCTGATGGTCGGGTTCTTCGTCCTCTTCGTGCTCCCGCGGGCCAGCGGGATGCCACAGCGCCGAGCTAGCGTCGTCGCGCGGGCGTGGGCCATCGAGGCGTTCGTCTACGTCCTCGTCCTCGTCCCGCTGGTGACGGCCGCGGCGCTGTACCTGTAGCCCGCCGGGCCGTCGCTCGTGCCCCCGGCGCCACGCTGCCCGATAGATACATGTCGGAAAAGGTGTTGACTGGCTCTAGAGACCGGATACCCGCTCCGAACGACACCCATGCTCTCAGACCCTCTCGAAGCCGACTCTATCGGCAGACGGCGGGGCCTCCGATGACGTTCAGCGTCCTCGCCGACCCGACCGACGAGACCATCCGCGTCCTCCACGTCGAGGACGACCCGGCGTTCGCCGACCTGACCCAGTCGTTCCTCGAGCGCGAGCGGGACGGCATCACCGTCGACTCGGTCACGAGCGTCGAGGCCGGGCTGGACCGGCTCGCGGCCGACGACCCCGAGTACGACTGCGTCGTCTCGGACTACGACATGCCGGGGACCAACGGCATCGAGTTCCTCGAACGGGTCCACCAGCACCACCCGGACCTCCCGTTCGTCCTGTTCACCGGGAAGGGGAGCGAGGAGGTGGCCAGCGAGGCCATCACCGCGGGCGTCTCGGACTACCTCCAGAAGGAGACGAATCCGGACCAGTACACGCTGCTCGCCAACCGTATCGAGAACCTCGTCGAGCAGCACCGCTCGCGCCGGGCGCTGGAGGCGAGTCAGGAGCGGCTCTCGCTGTTCGTCGAGCAGTCCCCGCTCGGCATCATCGAGTGGGACACGGACATGACCGTCCTCGGCTGCAACGCGGCCGCCGAGGAGATACTCGGCTACGAGGAGGCCGACCTCGTCGGCGAGTCCTACCGCGTCGTCGTCGCCGAGGCGAGTCGCTCGGACGTGGACGAACTGGTCGGGGAACTCACGGAGGTCCGCGGCGGGTTCCACAGCGTCGACCAGAACGTCCGTGCCGACGGCGAGGTCATCACCTGCGAGTGGCACAACCGCGTCATCACCGACGATTCGGGGACGCCCGTGGCCATCTTCTCGCAGTTCCGCGACGTGACCGACCGCGAGGAGCGCGAACGCGAGCTGGAGGCGATCCGGACCCGGTATCGCCTGCTGGTCGAGAACTTCCCCGACGGTGCGGTGTTCCTCTTCGACGACGACCTGAGGTACACGCTCGCCGGCGGGCAGGAGCTCGAGGCGGTCGGGCTCTCCTCGACGGACTTCGAGGGGTCGACGCCGTACGACGTGTTCCCCGAGGACATCGCCGAGGAGACGGTGGCCCACTACCGGCGGGCGCTGACGGGCGAGCGTGGCACGTTCGAGCAGTCGTATCAGGGCGGTCGCTACCGCATCGTCACGCTCCCGATCCGGGACGGCGACGGCGAGGTGGTCGCGGGGATGGCGGTGTCGCTGAACGTGACCGAGGTCCGGCGTCAGGCGGCGGCGCTCGAGCGGCAGCTCGAGCGGATGGAGGAGTTCGCGAGCGTCGTGAGCCACGACCTGCGCAACCCACTCGACGTGGCGGCCGGTCGCCTCGACCTCGCGATGGAGGAGTGTGACAGCGAGCACCTCGTGGCCGTCGAGCGCGCGCACACCCGGATGCGGACGCTCGTCGGCGACCTCCTGACGCTCGCCCGGACGGGCGAGCCGGTGGAGACCACGGAGCCGGTCGAGCTGGCAGCGGTGGCAGACCGGAGCTGGTTCGGTGTGGACACCGCCGAGGCGACGCTCCGCGTCGAGACCGACCGGACCGTCCGGGCCGACGCGACCCGCCTCGAACAGTTGTTCGAGAACCTCTTCCGGAACTCGGTGGAGCACGGCGGCGACTCCGTCGTGGTGACCGTCGGGGACCTCGACACCGCCGACGGCGACCCCGACGGCTTCTACGTGGCGGACGACGGCCCCGGCATCCCGCCCGGCGAGCGCGAGACCGCGTTCGAGGCCGGCTACTCGACCTCCGAGCGCGGGACGGGGTTCGGCCTCCGCATCGTCCGGCAGGTGGCCGAGACCCACGGCTGGACGGTCGAGGTGACCGAGAGCGAGTCCGGCGGCGCCCGCTTCGAGGTGCGTGGCGTCGACGTGGTCGAGCGCGGAGCCTGACCCTCGCCGGGCACCCCGACTTATGTCACTGGCGCGAGTCGACACGCACATGGGAGACAGCGACAAGCCGTTCGGTCTCGGGCGGGTCCTCCTCGGCCTCGGTCTCGCCCTGCAGGCGAGCGAGGACTTCCGCGACATGGACGACACCGTCGAGTACGCCGAGAGCGCGGGCGTCCCGATGCCGGAACTCGCCGCGCCGTTCGCGTCCGGGATGATGCTCGTCTGCGGGCTGGGAATCGCGCTCTGGAAGGCTCCGAAGATCGCGACCGGTGGTGCGGCCGCGTTCCTCGCCGTCGTGACGACGCAGATGCACGACTTCTGGAACAAGCCCGAGGAGAAACGCGACGGCGAGCGACTCGCCTTCTGGGGGAACCTGGCGATGTTCGGTGGCGTACTGGCGATGCTGCGCGAGGCCTGGAAGTAGTCAGTCCTGCCACGGCGACCCGTCGGGGTCGAACTTCCGGTAGCGCTCCTCGATACCGTCGAGGCGTGCGACGTCCTCGTCGGTGAGTTCCAGGTCGAGCGCCGCCCAGTTGTCCGCGAGGTGCTCACGCCCCGTCGCCTTCGGGATGGGTGCACAGTCCTTCGCCAGCAGCCACGCGAGACAGACCTGTGCGGGGGAGATGCCACGGCGCTCGGCGACGGCCACGACCTCGGGCACGTCCAGCGCGTCGCGGCGGCAGAACGGGGCGTAGGCGACGAGGTCGGCACCCACGTCCTCGCACGCCGCGACGAGGTCCTCGCGCGGCGGCAAGAGCGGGTGTATCTCCACCTGGTTCGCGGCGATGGGCGCCTCCAGTAGCTCGGCTGCCTCCCGCAACAGGTCGGGGGTGAAGTTCGAGACGCCGACGTGGCGGGTCAGCCCACGGTCGCGGAGTGCATCGAACGCGGGCAGCGTCTCCGCGGGGTCGTACGCCCCGAGCGGCCAGTGGACGTAGAGCAGGTCGACGTAGTCGAGAGCGAGTCGGTCGAGGCTCGCCTCGGCCGTCGCCAGCACGTCCTCGCGAGCGAGGTTCTCTGGGTGGACCTTCGTGGCGACGAAGACGTCCTCGCGGTCGACGTCGGCCCCGCGGACGCCGCGGCCGACGGCCGCCTCGTTCCCGTACATCTGGGCGGTGTCGACGTGGCGGTACCCGAACTCGAGCGCCGTGCGGACGCTCTCGGCGCACTGCTCGGGGTCGTCGTTGCCGGAGGTACCGAGGCCGAGTCGGGGGACGGTCACTGGTCGGTCAGGGAGTAGACCCGCTTGCGCGCGTCGCGGAGACAGACCGCCTCGTCGACGATGTCGGCGTTCTTGAGGTCTGCGACGGCGCTCCGGACGGTCCGGGCAGACAGGCGGGTCCGCTCGACGAGCTCCACCTGCGTGAGGTCGGGTTCGCGTTCGAGGACGAAGTGGACGAACTTCGCGCTGGGCGGGAGCGAGTCGAGGGCGGCGCTCTCTGTAGTGGCTTTCGCCTGTGACATTCGTCTCCGACTACGGCCGGCCCCATCATCAACGTTCGACGGCCGTGGGGATACCTGATTACACTCGTGTCACCCGGCGGGCGACGATTCTGCCGGCTCGAACCTATCGCTACCGGCACTCGTTTCGGGTGTCGACGGACAGAGTACCGACCCACGTCGATAGAGAGTCGCGAGGGCTCGGTCGGTGCCGACGGCCCGACCGTGGCTGCGCGGAGCGGCGACTACCGTGGGCACGGCCCGTCGCTCCAGCGGTCACGGCCGGCACGCGGGCGCGAGCCGCGGCGCGCCGGTGTGGCTGCCGCCCCGTCTAGCGGTAGTCCCGTCCCGCCGCGGCCGGCCGGATGTCGTTCTCGACCACGGGGAGGCCGAGTGCTTCGAGCGCCGCGACCATGTGCTTGGAGGTGACGAACTCGGCCCCGTCCTCGAGTCGCAGGCCGTGGGCGTGGGCGAGCACCTCCCCCCGGCGGGCGTCCGGGATCTCGAACTTGTCCGCGACGAGTTCGATGGTCAGGCCGTTGTGGTCCTCGGTGTAGAGCGCGTGGAAGGCACCGCGGTCGTACTCGCTGACGGGCTTGCCCGCGTCCTCCAGCGCCGCGTAGGTCTCGGCCACCGCGTCGGCCTCGATACGGAACGCGAGGTGGTGGACCTGTCCGGGGTCGGGGTCCGGCAGGTCGACGCGCTCGCGGTCCTCGTGGACGAAGAAGGTGAGCAGGCGGCCGTCGCCGGTGTCGAAGTAGAGGTGGGTGAGGTGGTTCCGGTCGAGGTTCGGCTGGCTGAGGACGAGCGGCAGGCCGAGCAGGTCGCGGTAGAACGCGATGGTCTCGGCGGGGTCCGTCCCCTCCAGCGTGACGTGGTCGGTGCCGACCACGCTGACCGGCGCGTCGGGTGTCTCGGTGCCGATATGCGTCGCTGTCTGCTGTGACATCTGGACACCCGACCGTAGGGGCCGAACGGTGATATATTCCCGGTGACACGGCCGTAACCGGGCGTTTCGCGGGTTCGGTCGTTCGGCTCAGACCAGCGTCTCGCGGAGGTCCGTCGAGGAGACCATCCCGACGTAGTCCCGGTCGTCGCCGATGACCGGGAGGTGGTTGATGCCGTAGTTCGTCATCATCGCGGCGGCCTCGCCCAGGCGGAGGTCGGAACTCACCGACTCGACGGGCGCGGTCATGACGTCCTCGACGGCCAGCGCCGCGGGGTCCTCCCCCTCGACGACGACGTCGAGGACGTCCGTGCTCGTGACGATACCCGCCTGTCCGCCGGGGACCAGGAGGGCGTTGAAGTCGTGTTCGCGCATGACCGTCGCGGCCTCGCGGACCGTCGCGGTCGCGGAGATGGTCTCGACGGGGGCGGTCATCACCGACTCGACGCGGCGCTCGCTCTCTCCCATATCCATGCGGGGTGCCAGCACGGCTTGTGTCTTGGCATCGCCCCGAATCTCGCCGGCCGACCGCCCCGTTCACTCCGGCTTGGCGAAGTAGCTGGTGAGCGCCCCGGAGAGGAACGCGGCGATAGCCACGCTGAGCAGGGCGTCCTGCCGGGTCCACTCGTGGCCCTCCTCCTCGGTGAGGACGGTGATGCCGACGCTCAGGACGAGCGAGACGATGCCGTTGACGAGGTGCTTCGTGAGCCCCATACCGCCGCGTACGAGCGCCGAGGCCATAGCCCTCGGGGCTCCGGCTATCGGTCCCGCATCGTCTGGACCCGGCCCGCGGCGTCGTTCGCCGCCACCCGGAGCGTGTCGCCCTCCAGCAGGCCGAAGCCGACGAGGACGAGGCAGAACCCGGCGGCCGCCTCGGACGAGGGGACGTAGCCGAAGACGGCGAACGAGAGGACGGCGGCCGTCAGCGGTTCGAGGTAGCCAACGAGGTTCGTCCGCGTCGCGCCCACGGCGTCGAGCAACTCGAAGTAGGCGACGAACGCGACCACGCCCGGCCCGAGGACGAGGAACGCGAGCGAGAGCAGGCCCGTCGTCGAGACGGCGACGGCCTGCGGTTCCCCAGTCGCGAGGCTCCCGGCGTGGAGCAGGCTCGCGCCCAGCACCATCCCCCAGCCCTGCCGGGCGCCGACCGAGAGGCCGGGGTCGGTCCGACGCAGGAGCACGCTCCCGAGCGCGAACGCGGCCGTCGCGCCGAGGACGAGGAGCGCCCCGTCGAGGGGGATGCCGCCCGCCCCGAACGGGTCGGTCACGGCGAGGACGCCGAGGAAGCCCACGCCGACGCCGGCGTAGTCGCTCGGCGCGAGCCCCTCGTCGTCGAGCAGGAACGGGGCGAGCAGGGCCGTCAACACCGGCGAGAGCGCGACGACGGCCGCCGCCACCGCCCCCGGCACGGTCTCCTGACCGACGTAGAGCAGCGCGTGGTGCGCGAAGACCACGAAGACGGAAAGGGTGGCCACGCTCAGCAGGTCGTCGCGGGTCCGCGGCCGCCAGCGGCTCCCACCGCCGACGGCGAGCGCGAGGACGACGACCCCCGCGAGGTCGTACCTGACGGCGGCGAACAGGAGCGCCGGCCACTCCGAGACGCCGGCCTCGATGGCGACGAAGGACCCGCCCCACAGCGTGGCGACGAGGACGAACAACAGCGGTACACGTGGAACTCGACTCCAACTGACTCGGCTTCGCATCGTATCTGTTCCGGCGAAACGGACTCACGTTGATAAGCACGACTATCGGAGGCCGTCTTCCGAGGCAAGACTCTCACCACCGTGGCCATATCTCGGATCGGATTCGATATACGTCTCCGAAGTCGAATCTCGTTGAGACTATGTGGTGTCGACTCGTGACAGGGGTATGGACGAGCGAGACCTGCGAATCCTGAAGGCCATCGCAGACCGCGGGACGGGCAGTCCGGAGCGCCTCCACGAGGCGACGGGCATCCCCGTCTCGACCATCCACTACCGACTCAACCGGTTGCGGGAGGCGGGCGTCGTCGAGAACGACCTCTTCGACGTGGACCTCGACGCCCTCGGACTGGGGGTGACCGTCCTCGTCGAGGTGCTGGCGGACTACTCCGGCGCCCACGAGGACGTGGCCGACGACATCCTCGATGTCGAGGGGGTGACCACCCTGCTCTCGACGATGGGGGAGACGGACTTCGTCGTCGTCGCCCACCTCGCCGACGAGGACGCCGTCGGCCGTCTGCTCCGGGAGTTCGAGACCATCCCCGCGGTCGAGCGGACCAACTCCACGTACGTCATCGAGACGCTGTACGACGACGCGCGGGCGCTCTCGTCGTACTCGCTGGAGACGCTGGTCGAGCTGCTGGCGGACGACTGAGCCGACCGTCGGTCGTTGGAACATATCTATAAGGCCGGCGGCGCCATCCCGACCAGCCACACCAGATGACGACCGTCGAGGCCGACCGCAACCGGTGGCTCGTCGCCGCGGCCGCCATGGCCATCCACCTCTCCATCGGCTCGGTGTACGCCTACAGCGTCTACCAGCTCCCGCTCCAGACCGCGCGGGGCTGGAGTCTCGCCGACGTGACGCTCGGGTTCACCGTCGCCATCTTCACCCTCGGGCTGTCCAGCGCCGCGCTGGGACGGTACGTCGAGAAGTACGGCCCCCGGCGTTCGGGGCTGGTCGCGGCCCTGCTGTTCGGCGGCGGGACGGTCCTGACGGGGGTCGCCGTCGAGGCGGGCAGCTACGCCGGATTCCTGCTGGCCTTCGGCGTCGTCGCCGGTGTCGGGCTGGGCGTAGGGTACATCACCCCGGTCTCGACGCTCGTCAGCTGGTTCCCCGACCGGCGCGGGCTGGCGACCGGCCTGGCCGTGATGGGGTTCGGCGCGGGGGCCCTGGTCACCGGGCCGGTGGCGAACTACCTCGTCGCGGTCAGGAGCATCCCGACGGCGTTCTACGTGCTCGGGGTGTCCTACTTCGTGGCGATGGCTGCCGGTGCGAGCTACCTGAAGAAACCGCCGGCTGGGTGGGCACCGGCGGGGATGGACCCGGCGGACGTGGCGGCAGCCGAGACCCACGGCGTCGTCGTCACGACCGACCTCGAACAGCGGACTGCGAAGGAGGCCATCCGGACCCCGCAGTTCTACCTCGTCTGGCTCATCGTGTTCGTCAACGTCTCGGCGGGCATCATGCTCCTGTCGGTGGCCTCGAACATGACTCAGGCCATCACCGGGGCGACGCCGACCGTGGCGGCGGGCGTGGTCGGCCTGCTCGGGGTGTTCAACGGGGCGGGTCGAATCGTCTGGTCCAGCCTCTCGGACTACCTCGGCCGGACGGGGACGTACGGGCTGTTCTTCCTCCTCCAGATCGGGGCGTTCCTCGCGCTCCCCCGACTCGGGACCGTCACGCTGTTCGCGGGGGCGATGTTCCTCGTCGTCACCTGCTACGGCGGCGGGTTCGCCTGCCTGCCAGCGTACCTCGCCGACCTGTTCGGCACCGGGGAGCTGGGAGCCATCCACGGCTACACGCTCACGGCGTGGTCGCTGGCGGGCGTCGCCGGTCCCACGCTCGTCTCGCGCATCGTCGCGGCCACCGGGAGCTACGAACTCGCCTTCTACGTCGTCGCCGCCGCGCTGGCCGTGGGGCTCGGCTGCGTGGGCCTGCTCCGCTGGCGCATCGGCGTCGTCCGCCGGGCACAGCTCCGGGGGACGCCACACGGTCTCACGCGCTGAAGTCGGTCCCGGGCCGAGCGCCGCCCCGGTGGCGCCGTGGTCGGTCCGTGGCCGGTCGGACGCATCGATTGATTGTGCTGGCCTGCTAGGCTTCCCCGTATGGACGTCCTGGCACCAGTCGACGGCTCCGAGTGCAGTTTCCGTGCGCTCCGCTTCGCCACGGAGTTCGCGCGGCGCTACGGGGCCGGCCTCCACGTCATCCACGTCACGGACATCGAGAGCGAGCGGGCCGAGGCGGTCCTCGAACGGGCCGAGGCGGTCCTCGACGAGGCGGGCATCCTCGACGACCCGGAGTTCGTGAGCGAGTTCCGCCTGCTCAGTCCGGGGTACGCCGACCGCATCGGCGAGGACATCCTCGAGGTGGCCCGCGAGGACGGCTACGACCACGTCGTGATGGGTCACCACGGGAAGGGGGCGATCGACCGCCTCGTCCTCGGCAGTGCGGCCGAGACGGTGGTCCGGGCGGCCGAGGTGCCCGCCACCGTCGTCCCCTGAGCCGCCCACGGACCTGTCCCCCGCCCAGCCACCGTTTTTCCCGCTCCCCACCCTACGTGTGGAGCATGTACGACCGGGTCCTCTTCCCCACCGACGGGAGCGACGGGACGGCGTTCGCCCTCGGGCACGCCCTCGACGTGGCGGCGGCGTACGACGCGACGGTCCACGTCCTCGGCGTGGCCGACACGACGCGACTGGGACTGCTCGAACTGGTCGACGAGGAGCGGGTCGCAGCCCACCTCGAACGCGAGTGCGTGTTGCTGGTCGAGGAGGCGGCCGAGCGTGCGCGCGCCCGTGGCGTCGAGGTCGTCACCGACGTCGAGTGTGGGTCGCCGGCCAACGAGATCGTCGACTACGCGGCCGCCAGCGCCGCCGACCTCGTCGTGATGGCGACCCACGGTCGACGGGGACTCGACCGCCTGCTGCTCGGGAGCACGACCGAGAGCGTCCTCCGACACGCCGAGACGCCGGTCCTGACCGTCAGGCCGAGCGAGGAGACGCGAGTCGCGTTCCCGTACCGGTCGGTGCTGGTGGCGACCGACGGGAGCGATGCCGCCGGCCACGCCCTCGACCACGGCGTGTCGCTGGCCGCCGAGACGGGCGCGGCGCTCCACCTCGTCACCGCCGTCGACCCGGGCGCGCTGGGTGGGGTGGGCCGCGTCGACGTCGCCGTCGAGGCGATGGAGGACGCGGCCGAGCGGGTCCTCGAGACGGCGTGCACGACGGCCGAGGCGGCGGGCGTCGACCCCGTCGACGCGTCGGTGCTCTCCGGCCCCTCGGTCCACGAGTCCATCGAGGCGTACGTGGCGGACGAGGGTGTGTCGCTCCTCGTCCTCGGCACGCACGGCCGGACCGGGCTGGACCGGTTCGTCCTCGGGAGCGTGACCGAGCGACTCGTCCGGGCCGCACCGGTCCCGGTCCTCGCGGTGCGCGGCCCGCCGGACACGGCCTGACCGGGGCCGTTGGGTCGCCCCTCGCTCGGCTCGGCCGAGCGTCCTGCGCCGGGGAGCGTCGTCTCCGAGTGACGGTTCCCGACCACTGGGAGCCACGGCGGGGCCTTACCCGGCCGCTCGCCGTCCGGTCGGTGTATGGGAGAACTGGAGACCGAGGAGATCCGGACCCGCTCGGGTGTGGCGTCGTACCTGCGTGACCTGGCCGACCAGCTCGACGCCGACGGACCCGTGACGCTCGAACTCGGTGCCGACCGCGTCACGCTCGACCCGAGCGACGAGATCACGTTCAAACTCGAGGGGGAGTCGGACTGGTCGACGGGCGACACGGAGGCGAAACAGAGCATCGAGTTCGAACTGGTCTGGTGGCGCGAGGCCACCACGGCCGAGGAGGGGACGCTACAGGTCGAACACGGCGGCCCGGAGGCCTGAGCCGTCGGCTCTCCGAGCGACGGGGCGCCGACACCTGTTCCCGACCGAACGGGTGAGCCGTTCGGGCCGTCCCGGCGGCGGTCTACGCCGGCGGCTGTTCCGGGACCACCCCGAGCTGCTGGAGCATCTCGAGCCGGTCGTAGTACCACCACGCCTCGACGGCCTTGCCGTCCTCCATCCGGTGGACCGTGGTGCCGCGGAACTCGACCTCCTTACCCGTGGGTTCGATGTCGAGCCACGGGATCGGCCCCTCGTGGGTCCCGGTGGCCACGTACTGTGTCACCGTCTTCTCCTCGCCGACCACGACGTCCTCGATGTCGACGTGGAAGTCGGGGAACGCCTCGTGGTTCGCGCGGACCCACTCCTCGAACGCCTCGATGCCCTCGACGTCCTCTCCCTGCGGAACGTTGTGCATGACGACGTCCTCGGCGTAGCCGTCGGCGATGCGGTCGTACGCCTTCTCGTTGAACATCGCGTCGCTCAGGTCGCGGATCTCCGCTCGCTGCTCGTCGAGTGTCCTGATACTCATGTCGTGGTCACCTGCGTCCCGACGGTGTGACGAGTACGGGAATAACTGGTGTGCGCGGTTCTCGCGACACGAGAATAGTAACACGAAGTTGACACTCCTCGCCTCGTGACCCGCGCCCGGCCAACGCTTTCTACCACCGGTCGCCACGGAACGGGCATGACCGACCGACCGACCACGCCGTCGACCGTGGAGAAGGGTGGGGCCGGCGTCGAGGGACTCAGTCTCCTGCTCTGCGAGAACCCGCTGCCGCCGCTGGACGAGGCAGTCGCCGCCGCCCGTGCCGAACTTCCACGGTCGAACCACTACACGGAGCCCTACTCAGCGCCGCTGCGCGACCTGCTCGCCGAGCGCGCCGGGGTCCCCGTCGAGCACCTCCACGTCAACGCGGGGTCAGAGCTGATACTGCGACAGCTGTTCGACCGGTTCGGCCAGCAGGTCCACCTGCTGACGCCGACCTACCCGCTGTTCCCCGAGATCGCCGAGCGCTACACCGAGACGCGGCTCCGGCCGGACGAGGCGTTCCAGTTCGACCTGCGTGACCTCTCGGTCCCGGACGGGACGACGCTCGTGACGCTGGTGAACCCGAACAACCCCAACGGGGCCGCCCTCGACACCGCGGTGTTGCCGGACCTGCTCGCGGCGCACCCCGACACGCGGTTCCTCGTCGACGAGGCGTTCGTCGACTTCGTCGACGGGTCGGTCGTCCACCTCGTCCCCGAGTACGAGAACCTGCTCGTGACTCGCACCCTCTCGAAGGCTCACAGCCTCGCGGGGTTCCGCGTGGGCTACGCCGTGCTCCCCGAGGCCGTCGCGGCCGACCTGAACGCGAGCAACGACGCCTACCCGCTGGCCCGACCCTCGCAGGCCGCGGCCATCGCCACGCTGGAGCACGAAGACCGGATCCGCGAGCGCGTCCAGCGTCTCCGGTCGTGGGCCCGCGACCTCGCGGCGGACCTCCGTGCGCTCGGGGTCCGCACGTTCCCCTCGGAGACGTACTTCTTCCTCGCGGACGTCGCGCCCCACGACGCGGGCGACCTGACCGCCGCGCTGGCCGAGCGGGGTATCCACCTCAAGCCGCTCGACGACGACCGACTCGGCCCGGGCTACGTCCGGGTCACGACGGGCCGGCCCGCGGAGAACGAGCGACTGGTGACCGCGCTCGGGGACCTGCTCTGAATCCGGGTCAGCCCTCCAGTTTCTCCAGTATCGCCTTCGCCTTCGACTCGGCCGTCGACCGCTCGGCCGAGGCCGGGATCAGCACGGACTGGACCACCCACTCGTCGCTCCCCTCGCGGTGGCCCGTGCGGACCTCGCTCCCCTCGTAGACGCTCTCGGCGGCTTCAGCCGCCCAGTCGGGCGTGCGTATCTCGCTGAACTCGTCCGGGTCGCGAAAGCGGACGTGCCAGTACTCGTCGGCCTTCTCGACCGCCTTCGGGCTGGGTACCTGTGCCATGGCGGGGGTCGCCCGTCGACGCCCAAAGCCGTTGATTCGCCGCCAGCCGCCGTCGCGTGAACGTCTCCGAGGGCGAACGGTCCCGTCGCCGCGCTCAAGCGCCCCCGGCGCGTACCGTCCGGTGATGGCTCCAGACTCGACCGACCCGCGGTGCCGACGCGTCGTCGTCGCCACGCTCGTCCTGCTGGTGGCCGCCGTCGTCCCCTCGCCGCTCCGCCGCCACGAGTCGTGGGCGTGGCTCGGCCCGGACAAGTTCCTCCACCTCGTCGGCCACGCCGGCTACGCGGCAGTGCTGGCCGACGCCTTCGGCGGGGGCCGCTGCAGCGACGGGCAGGCGGCCGTCCTCGCCGTGGTCGTCTCGACTGGCCACAGCCTCGCGAGCGGCCGGCTCCAGCGGTGGGTCCCCGGCCGCGCGTTCGAACTCGCGGACGTCCTCGCCGGCCTCGTCGGGGCGGTGCTGGCGGCCGGCGGCTGGTACGCCGCTCACCACGGCTCCTCCTTCAGCCCGAGGAGGTAGGCCCCGACGTTCGTGAGGACGTGGACCAGCGGCGTCAGGAGGAGGACGACCGCGAGGACGGGGAGCGTGAACGTCGCGAGCGTCCACGCCGGCGCGACGGCGAGGGTGAGCCCGAGCGCGACGACGACGAACCCGAGCTGGTCGAGGAGGGGCGCCGGTGCCCCGCGCTCCCTGCCGCTCCGGCGTTTCAGGAACGAGCCGGCGGAGTCGCCCAGCATCGCGCCGAGCGGGAGCGTCACGACGGCCGCGGGCGGGAACGACGGCAGCGCGGGCGCGAGCGTCGGCTGGAGGGCGTTCATCACGAGCGCGAGTGCCGCCCCCGCGAGCGTCCCGCCGAGGAAGCCGCGCCACGTCTTGCCGTCGCCGAGGAGTCGCTCGCCGCGCCACGTCCGCCCGCCGTCGATGGGCGGCCCGCCGCCGACGAGGACCGCGACGCTGTTCGGGACGTACGCCGGGAGGATCACCCAGACGCCCGTGGCGACGGTCAGCGCGGCGGCGGAGAGCACGCCACTCCACTACTGCACGAGGGCTCTTGAGCCTGTGTCCGGCGGACGCCACCCGCGGACTCAAACCCCTCCGCGTCCTACCGGGCTCGACATGTCCACGCTCGAACGGGCCGCCCACGCCATCGCGGTCGGCGTCCCCGCCGGTCTCCTCCTCGTCGGTTCCGCCGTCCCGCTCCCGCCGGGGCGCAACCCCGACTTCGGGTGGCTCGGCCCGGACAAGTTCCTCCACCTCGCCGGCCACGCGTGGCTGACGGCCGCGCTCGCCCGCGCTATAGAAGCCGAGGACGGCCCCACCTGCCGCGGTGCTGCCCTCGCCGTCGCGCTCTCGGTGGGCTACGGGCTCGCCACCGAGCGCCTGCAGGAGGCGGTCCCCGGCCGTGCGTTCGAGTGGCCCGACGTGCTCGCCGGGCTCCTCGGGTCGGTCCTCGTCGTCGTCGCCGGACGACGGCGACCACGGGGTCCCTGACGGGGGCGACCCCACCGTTCCCTCGTCCTGGGAACCTGCGGGGCGGTTATGTCCTCGGCCGTCCTCCTGTGTGCAGTGATGACACTCGACGAACTCGCGGCGTACGACGTGGAGCGCATGGACGAGGCGGAGATCCGGGGGTTCCTGTCGAGTCACAGCGTCGGCGTGCTGGGGCTGCCGACCGGGAACGCCCCGAGCATGCGGCCGATGTCGTTCTGGTACGACGGTGAGGACGGGCTCTACCTGCTCTACTTCCTCGGCTCCGAGAGCCGCAAGGTCGACCTGACCGAGCGGGCGAAGGACGCCCGCTTCCTCGTGTTCACGACGGAGTCGACGTTCAGTTGGCGGAGCGTGCTCCTGACCGGCGGGCTGGTCGAGGTGCCCCCCGAGGACGTCGACGACGTCCGCGAGGCCGTCGAGTCGGTGTGGCGCCCGGAGGTGTTCGAGCGGGCGCTCGCCGAGGAGGAGGTGCGGCTCTACCGCTTCGACATCGCCGACCGATCGGGCATCAAGTCCGTGGGGCTGCCGCCGGGGTTCGAGGCTCACGACTCGGAGTGAGTCGCGGCTCCCTGCCCGGAGCTCAGAACGCGGTCCACCCGCCGTCGACGGGGATGTTCGCGCCCGTGATGTAGGAGGCCCCGTCGCTCGCGAGGAACGCCGCCAGCGGTGCCACCTCCTCCGGTTCCGCCGGCCGGTCCATCGGCGTGTGTGCCCGGACGAACTCGTTGAACCGCTCGCTCTCCCAGAGCTCCTCGGTCATCGGCGTCCGGACGTGGCCGGGACAGATGCCGTTGACCCGCACGCCACGAGCGGCGTAGTCGACCGCCACCTGCTGGGTGAAGTTGACCACGCCGCCCTTCGACGCCGAGTACGAGGCCGCCCCCTTCCCCCCGCGCAGGCCGTAGATGGACTCGACGTTCACGATACACCCCTCCGTCTCGAGCAGGTGAGGCAGCGCCGCCTTCGAGCCGTGCATCACGCCGTCGAGGTTCGTCCCGAGGACGTCGCGCCACTCCTCCAGCGGCATCTCGTCCAGCCGCGTCACGCTCGTGATGCCCGCGTTGTTCACCATCACGTCGAGCCGACCGTGGCGTTCGACGACCCCCTCGACCAGCGCCTCGACCTGCTCGTACTCGCGCACGTCACACTGGCGGAACTCGCAGCCGACCTCGTCGGCGGTCGCCGTACCGGTCGACTCCGTCCGCCCGCAGACGACGACGGTCGCGCCCTGTTCGACGTACTCGGCCGCGATGGCCCGTCCGATACCCGTGGTGCCACCGGTGACGATGGCGACCTTTCCCGAGAGCATACGACGCGCTCGACGGACGGCGGAATAAGCCCGCCCGCCGGGTCCCGGCGACGGGGAACGTTCCGGAGAACGGGACGGTCGGGGTCGCGCCCCGTCGACTCACTCCTCGGGTCGGTACTCGCGCGACTGCCACTCGATGACCGTCGCGACGTCCTTCAGCATCTCACCGGCGGTGGCCACCACGTCGTCGAGGGTGGCGATGCCGACGAGCTTGCCGTCGTCGTTCACGATGGGGATGCGGCGGACGCGCCCTTCGGCCATCGCGGCCGGCAGGTCGATGGCGGTGGCGTCCTCGTGGACCGTCACCGGGTCCTCCGTCATGATGTCGGCGGCGGTCACGTCCGACAGGTCGTCGTAGTGCCCGACTGCGAGGGCGATGTCACGGTCGGTGACGATGCCGACGGGTTCCTCGTTCCAGGCGATGACGATGTCGCCCAGCTCCTCCTCCTCCATCATCCGCGCGAGCGCCGGGATCGAGGTGTCTCTGCGTGCCGTCACGACGTCTACCGCGAGGTTCTTGACTGGCATGGCCGGTCGGAGAAACGTCAACGACACACGATAATTGTCACCTCGAGTACCACGGCGTGGGAACCACCGGCGTGGTGGCTGAAGAGAACCGGGAGGACCGTCCTCCTGCCGCGACGACGCCGAGACCGGAACGCGGTCGACGACCGACGAGGTCGGTCCGTGCACGCCGCCCACACGACCGCAGTGGGGCGGTTGGTCAGGACCGAACGCTAGCTTACCAGCGCCTCTCCCGAAGGGAGGACTACCAGTGATGGAATCCGAAACCACCCACCGACAGCCCGGTCTCGGCGACCAGTTCCCCGAACTGACGGTCCAGAGCTCGCACGGCGAACTCTCGCTCCCGGACGCCTACGAGGGCGAGTGGTTCGTGCTGTTCAGCCACCCCGGTGACTTCACCCCCGTCTGCACGAGCGAGTTCGTCGCCTTCCAGCGGCGACACGACGAGTTCGAGGCGCTCGGTGTGAACCTCGTCGGCCTCTCGGTCGACCGCGTCCACTCGCACATCGAGTGGGTGACGTGGATCGAGGACGAACTGGACGTCCGGATCGAGTTCCCCATCGTCGCCGACGAGGCGGGCGACGTCGCGACGCGCCTCGGGATGGTGCACCCAGAGATGGGCGCCAGCACCGTCCGGTCGGTCTACGTCGTCGACCCCGAGGGGACCATCCGGCTCGTCCTCCAGTACCCGATGGAGATCGGCCGGAACATCGAGGAGATACTCCGGTCGATCAGGGCACTCCAGACGGCCGACGAACACGACGTGGCCGTCCCCGGTGACTGGCCCGACCACCCCGACTTCGGCGACCGGGTGTTGCTCGAACCGCCGAGCGACGTGGCCTCGGCGGAGGCCCGCCTCGCCGAGGCCGAGGGGGCGGACCACGAGTGTCTCGACTGGTGGTTCTGCCTCGAAGACCTCGCAGACCGCGAGTAGGTCCACCCCCGCCGGCGTCGGTCTCAGCGCGCGCTCCCGAGCAGGTTGAGCAGCACCTTGAACAGCGCGCGTGGTCCGAAGTCCTCGGGCGCGACGCCGAGTTGCTGCAGCATCCCGAACCGGTCGATGGTCTGCCACGACTCGACGACGAGACCGTCCTCGTCGAGGCGGTTGACGAACGTTCCACCGATCTCGAGGGTCCGGTCGGTCGGTTTCAGCCCGACGAACTCACCCGTGTGGGTGCCGGTCATCACCCAGTGTCCCGCGACCGTGTCGTCCTCGACGACGACCGCCTCGAACGTCATCTCGACGTCCGGGAACCCCTCCAGCAGGTCGGCGTGCATCTCCCGGTACTCGGCGCGTGTCATCTCCTCGCCGTCCATGTGGCCGACCCAGTCCTCGGCGAACGTCTCGTCGACGTAGTCGAGGTTCTGCTTCTCGTAGACCGCCTCGGCGAACCGAGCCGGTCCCGCTCGTAACTCCTCCGTGGTCTGTGGTACGGTGGCCATGGCTCTCTCCGGCGCCGCCCTCTCCGAGCCGACGCCAGGCTGTGAGTCGTCCGTGGGCGGGACTAACCGTATCGCTCGGTGTCACGTCCCGAGAACCGGGACGGCGGCGTCTGCAACGAACGAGGAAGAACGGTCACGCCCGGTGCGGAGGGACGGTTCAGTACGCGCTCGGCCGCGGGACGCCGAACTGCTCGGGGCGGGCCAGTCGCGAGACGCGCAGTTCGATGCCGCCGTCGTCGGTGGTGGTGACGTAGAGGTCCTCGACGACCCGGCGGAACTCGCTGGCGTGCTTGCCCGAGCGGCGGATGCGGGTCTGTTCCTCGACCAGCGAGAGTTCGCTCAGCGTGTCGATCTTCCGGTAGGCCGTGGACTTCGGGAGGTCCACCCGCTCGGAGATCTCCGCGGCGGTCAGCGCCTCCTCGCCGGTCGCCTCGAGGATGGCCCGGCAGTCGGCGTCCCCGAACGCGTCGAGGAGTGCCTGCATCTCGTCGGCGTCGTCGACACGGCTCACGTCGATGGTGGACTCGGTCTGCTGGGCGGCGACGAACGCGGACTCTGACTGGCTCATACTACGATGGACGGCGGTATCTGGGACGAAACCGTACCCCCGGTAGTCGGGGTGGTTTATATATCGGCGTCGTCCAGAGTCCCAGTGACTGGGACGGACCGGCCCCTGTTTTCAGGCGCGACCCACTGGTTCCGGTCGCCATGGAGTGTGCCGACTGCGGGACGTGGCTCACGAGTGCGGACATCAGCGTCGAGCGCGAGGACCGTCGGACCTACCACTGTGACGAGTGTGACGCGCGCCTGCCGCCGGAGCAGGCCCGGACGGAACTGTTCGCGTGGGTGTGAGGACCGGCGGGCGCGGGCGGGCTCAGCGACCCCGGCCGAGGACGTCCTCGAGGAGCTTCGTCTCGGCCGCGGCGAGGTGTTCGCGGAACGTCGAGAGACCGATGCCGAGCGTCTCGGCCACCTCGGTCGCGTTGGCCCGCCGCGGCCGCTCGAAGTAGCCCATCTCGAACGCCGTCTCCAGCACCTCGCGCTGTCGGGGCGTCAGTCGGCCCCGGTCGACGAGGACGCTGTCGCTGCCGTCGGGGTCACCGTCACCCGGCGAGCGGACGAACCGGACGATGTCCACGTCGGGAAAGCGCTCCCTGAGCGCCGCGACGACGGCCCGGAGTTGCTCGTAGTCCGCCGCGTAGAACACGAGCCGCAGCGTCCCCTCGCGCGCCTCGTACTCGGTGACCGGACAGCCGAACGAACCGAGACACGAGCAGGGACAGGTCGGTGGCTCGTCGGTCGAGAGCCGGTAGCGGTTGACCGGCCCGTGCGAGAACAGTCGCGTCACCGGGCCCTCGGGGTCGACCGCGACGTCGGCGGAGAACTCGACGGTGGCTCCCCCGTCGGGCGTCGGTGACCGGGTCCGCCGGACGGTCTGCACGGTCGCGCCCTCACGCGCCGAGAACTCGACGAGCGGACACAACTCCGGGTCGGTGAACTCCACCGTCGTGCGGATACCGGCGGGAGTCATCTCAATCGGTCGTTCCTCACCACGTCACTTGAGTCTGTGGGCGCGAGGAGGTCAGAAACGCTCGCTGTCGAGTGAGTTTCTCGAACGTGTCACCGACCGACCTCGACGCGCCGCCCGCTCAACTCCTCCGGGTCGAGGACGTAGAGCCCGACGTCCAGGTCCCGCTCGACCTCGCCCCAGATCTCGAACAGGGGGCGCTTGGCGTCCCCGTACTGCACGACGTGGTCCACGGTGAGTTCGGACCGTGGAACCTCCCTGAGGTCGCCCGTCGCCACCACGCTCCGGTAGACGTCGCCGTCCTCCTCGTAGACGACGAGGCGACTCTGTGGCGTGGAGGCGAGGAACCGGCGCTTCTCGCTCTCCGGTGTCGACACGAGGCGGAGGTAGAAACACCGCCCGTCGACGTCGTAGCCGTACGAGATGGGGATGGCGTACGGCTCGTCACCCCGCGCGAGCGAGAGCACGCCCGTCTCGTGCCGGCCGAGGAGGCCGTCGACTTCACCGGCCGACATCTCGGATTCGAGGTCCAGGGTCATGTGCTCGTGTCTCGAAGGCACAATACCGGCGTTCTTAACTGTTGAGGAACGCCGGGCCGGCCCACGTCGGTTCACGTCGGGGTGGCCGCGGACCTGACGAGTCGCCGCGGACCCCAGTAGCCGACGACGACGAGCGTGACGGCTGCCAGCAGGACGACGAACGCGAGACTCGCCGGGTCCGACTCGAGGACGGGGAACATCCCCTGTGACCAGTTGAACGTGGTGTGGAACAGGAGCGCCGGGAGGAGGCTCCCACCGGTGTTGTTGTACACCCACGTCAGCAGGACCGAGAGCAGGGTGATGGAGACGGCGAACCCGAGGAACGGCCGCTGGTAGTAGATGGTCTCGCCGGGGATGTAGAACAGCGGAACGTGCCAGAGCGCCCACACGAGCCCGACGGCGACCCCACCGCCGAGCGCGCCGAACCGGGCTTGCACGGGGTCGAGCAGGTAGCCCCGCCAGCCGAACTCCTCCTGGACGGGGCCGCCGAGCAGCAGGATGAACACGAACGCGACCGGCAGGACGACCAGTTCGCCCGTCCACGGGAACGACGGCACCGTGTCCGTGAGGAACGCGACGACGAGTGCACCGCCGACGAGGGCGGGCGAGAGCACGAGCGCGGGGAGGAGCCACCGCGTCGGGAACTCCAGTGACACCGCGCGGGCGAGCAACCGGCGCGCGCCCCCGAGGCCGCCCGCGTACGTCACGAGCACGAAGGCCGCGACGCTGGGGCCGAACGGTCCCAGTTCGGGGAGGGTCGGGACGCTGGCGACGAGGCCGGCGTTCTCGAGTGCCTTCGGCACCCAGAACCCCCACGACCACCCGAACGTCAGGGCGAGAAAGAGGACGACGCCGCGCCACCCCGGCGCCGACTCGGGGTGCTCGTCGGGCGTCGCGGTGTCGGGGGCGTGTCGGGACATCTTCCGGGGGGAATCGACTCGCTCGTCGGGTCGGTGTGCCGCCGGGCCGGTCGCCGTGTCGGGTCAGCCGACGGTGAACGCCGCCACCGTCAGGTCGGCCCCACAGACCACGCACCCCTTCTCTACCAGGGCCTGCTTCATGGAGTCGTTCACCTTCAGGGATTCCTCGCAGACCGGACAGTGGAAGGTGAACTCTTCCTCGACGTGACTCTCCATTGCATCCACCTAGACCCCCCTCTCATAAAGTGTCTCCTCAAGTTCTTGGCTGGTGAGAAAGTGTCACGGCCGTGGCCGGCCGGCGGAGACCGGCCGTGCTCGCGGGTCGACGGACCTGCCTGCTGGCGATTTCCCGCGCGCTGAGAATCTACGTGCGCCTTCTTGACAGCTCACACTCGACATCCACCACTCATGGAGACCTGTGCCAACTGCGGTCAGTACGTCAGCCCTTCGTTCGCCCGTGTCTTCGGCGACAACGAGGACGCCGTCCACGCCTGCCCGAACTGCGCGTCGATGCGGACCATCATGGAGGCGGGAGCGGCCGGACGCGTGTGAGCGCGTCGACCGCGAGCCGCGATTCTCACGGCTCGCGGCCGGTTCCCGCCGCGTGAGAGCCACCGGCACGATTCACGTCGTCCGTCGAGGAACGATACGTATGAACACGCACGTCGACTCCGAGACCCGGCGCGAGCGGCCGGCCGCCGGCGCGCGCTACCTCCCCCCGTACGGTCCCGTGGACGCCCTGCTCGGGTACGTCCTGTTCTACCTGGTGGTCGACCGGGTCACCCCGACCGTCGTGGCCGTGGCAGCGGACATCTTCCCGGACGTGGCCCCGTCGGCCGTCCAGTTCGCACTCGCGGCGTTCCTCTGGTTCGTCCTCGTCGTCACGACCATCGACCAGCTCCGGCGCCAGCTCGCCGCGCTCGGCCTCGGCTCACACGACGAGGTCGACCCCGACCCCGCCTCCCGGTCCCCGCCGTCCGAGCCGATGGCCCTCGTCTGCCTGCTCGGGGTGGTGCTCGGCGGTGCCGTCGCGTGGCTGTCGTTCGACCGCGGTCTCGAGGCGGTGGTCACGGTCGTCGACTCCCTCGTCCGACTCGACGTGGGCTCCCTGCTCGTCGTCGACCTCGTCGTGTTGCTGGTGTTCTTCGTCGGCTACGGCGTGGCGACGTGGAGCCTCGACCGCCTCGTCGTCGGCGGCCTCCGGTGGGCGCTCACCGACTGACCGGGCGCTCAGACGCCGAGGCGCCGTTCGAACCGCTGGACGCTCTCGTCCGTCCCGGTGAGGACCACCCGTCTCGGCACTGACGTCGGCACCGGCGATGCGGTGGTGCTGGGCGAGCGTCGCGTCCTCGACGAGCGAGACGATCCCGAGGTCCGGGTTCGCCACCCGAGCGGAGAGGACGATGCTCGCGTTGGTGTCGGCGGCGGCGAGCGCGGTGGCCTCCCGGACGCCAGCGTTCACGAGCACGTCATGCGCCTGCTCATGCCGGCGGCTACACCACCCCCGGTAGATACGTTCCGGGTGCCGGCGCGCACGTTTTTTTACAGTGGGGCGGGAGGTCAAGTCGTGACACCACCACCGTGGGACTACGAGGCCTTCGAGCGGCGGGTGGCCGACTGGGCGCGCGACCGCCCGGACGTCCGTGCGGCCATCGTCTTCGGCTCCCGGGCACGGGAGGACCGCCCGGCGGACGTGTGGTCGGACCTCGACGTCGTGCTCGTGGCGACCGACCCCGAGCGGTACGCCGAGGAGACGGCGTGGCTCGAGGCGCTCGGCGAGCCGTGGGTGACCTGCCGGGGTGAGACGCCGGTCGGGACGTTCCCCCAGCGCCACGTCGTGTTCGACGACGGGCTGGAGGTGGACTTCGTCCCCGTGCCCGCCGACGCGGTGACCGACCTGGAGGCGCTCCCTGACGAGGTGTTCGCCGTCTTCCACCGGGGGTACCGCTTCCTCGTGGACTCGGACAGGATGGCCGACCGGCTCGCGGCGCGGGTCGACCGGGTCGACTTCGAGGCGCTGGGACTCGCGCTCCCCGACGAGGCGGCGTTCCTCGAGACGCTCCACGACGCGTGGTACCACGCGTTCTGGGTGGCCAAGAAGCTCCGTCGGGGCGAGCTCTGGACCGCCAAGCGCGGCCTCGACGGCTACCTGAAGTGGGAGTGTCTGCTCCCGGTCCTGAAGTGGCACGCCCGGGCGGTCCACGGTCGACGTTCGTGGCACGGGGGGCGCTTCCTCGAGGACTGGGCCGACGACCGGGCCGTCGCCGAACTCGAGACGGCGTTCGCGGACTACGACACGAGCGAGTGCTGGGTGGCGCTCGAGGCGACGCTGGACCTGCTGGAGTGGCTCGCCCGCGAGACGGCGGCGGCCGCCGACTACGACTACCCCGACCGGACCGAGGCGTACGTCCGGGACCTGGTCCGCGGCCTCGACCCGGACGGCCCCGACCCGCTCTGACCTGCGTTCAGAGCACGACGAACGTGGGCACGTAGAGCGCGAGACAGACCAGTGCCGCCCACCGGTCGATACCCCGCCGCCAGTACATCAGCGCGAGCACGGTCACGCTCACGACGAGCATGTAGACGAGCGAGGGGAGCAGCACCTCGGGTGACGCCACCACCACGTCGAACGCGAGCGCTCCGACGCCCAGCGAGAAGACGGGATCCGTGATGTTGCTCCCGAGCAGCGACCCCACGGAGATGCCGCCGTCGCCGCGGTAGGCGGCGATGCTGGCGACGAACACCTCCGGGGCCGTCGTCCCGAGGCCGGTCAGCAGGCCGACGAGGTACTCCGAGACGCCGGCGGTCCGCGCCAGCGCCACGCCGTTGGTCACCATCACCTGTCCTCCGACCACGACGAGGACGAGCCCCCCGACGAGCACCGGCCCGGCCCGCGAGGGCGGCGGCAGCTCCTCTTCGATGACCTCCTCGCTTATCTCCTCGCCCCCCTCGTTCGTGTAGAGCGTGTAGACGAAGTTGACGTAGGCGAGCATCATCAGCACGCCCTCCGAGCGCTGGACGCGCGCGTCGTCGAGCACGAGGAGCATGATGATCATCGCGAGCGTCATCGCCGTCCCGTAGACGAGGACGTTCCGCCGGGTGGCGACGATGGGCGCGACGAGCGCCACCACACCGATAGCGAGGGTCATCTGGGCCGTCTCGCTGCCGACGATGTTGCCGACCACGAGGTCGCCCGCGCCGTAGTACGCCGCGAGGACGGAGGTGACCATCTCCGGGACGGAGGTGCCAACCGAGACGACGGTGACGCCGACGAAGAACGACGAGAGCCCGTAGTGGAGCGCGATGTCTCCGGCGGCCCCCACGGCCCGGTCGGCCCCGGCGACGAGCAACAGGAGGCCCAGCCCGAACAGACCGAGTTCGACGAGGACCATCGGCGTGAGCCACGACTAGTGGCGGGAAAACTCCTCGGGCGCCAGCGGTCCGGGGTCCGGGTGCCTACTGGAACATGCTCGGGCCGCGCGACTGGTCCGCGACGCCCTGTCGCTCGCGCTCCATCTGCTCGTACTGCTCGGAGAGCTGTTGCATCCGGGCGCTGATCTCGTCGGCCTGCTCGCGGAGCTCCGTCGTATCGATGTCGAACTCGACGAGCGGTTCGAGGGCCTCCTCGATGACGTGCTGGGCCGCGCCGGGGTCGGGCAGGAACGGGTGGGCACGGACGACGAGCACCATCGCCGGGACCCCCTCGTGGTAGCACCGTTCGACGAGTGCGCCAGTGACGCCGCCGACGAGGCCGGGATCGCTGGCGAGGTCGACCCCCGCGGCGTCCAGTTCGTCGCGCATCGCGGGGGTCGTGCCCACGCCGGCCACGTCGCCGAGGCGGCTCTCGGACTCGGCCGGCACGCCCGTCAGGAAGATGGCCCGGTCGAACTCCTCGGCACACTGCTCGATGACGCACTCGGCGAGCGGGACCCACGACGACGGTGGGAGCGCGAGGTCGCTCTGCAGGGTCAGCACGTCCGGCTCCGTCCCGGCGTACACCCTGACGAGGTCCTGGACGAGGCCGTCAGCGAAGGTCGCGACGGGCGGGAACGCCGACGAGCGGATGTTCCCGTGGTGTTCGAGACCGAGCTGCTCGCGTATCTGGCCGACCGCGATGGCGGCCACCAGCCCGTGTCCCGGCAGTCCCTCTATCAGCGTTGGGGTCCCGCCGTCCAGGCTGGTCAGTCGCTCGAAGGTCGCCGACGCGTCCGGGTCCGTCGCTGGGGTCATGGTCGACGGTCTGTCGGGGTCTACTTAGCCGTTGGTCGCGGTTCCCGGCGCGCGAGACCGTCTGGTGTCTCGAGTCGACCCCCGCAGGCTCATCCGAGTAGCGGCCGCAGCAGACGCACCCCGAGCATCGAGAGGACGCCGCCGAGGAACACCGCGAAGTGCAGTAGCGAGCGCCGGAGCGAGCCCTCTCCCTTTATCTCCGGGACGAGGTCGGCGCTCGCGATGTAGACGAAGTTGCCCGCCGCGAACGGGAGCAGGAACACCGGGACGCCACCGAGGCGGCCCGCGAGCAGCCAGCCCACGATTCCACCGAGTATCACCGTCGCCTGCGTCACGTAGTTGAGGACCAGCGCCCGACGGCGCTCGAAGCCGCCGTAGACGAGGACCCCGAAGTCGCCGATCTCCTGTGGGATCTCGTGGAGCGCGATGGCGAGCGCCGTGACGAGGCCGACGGGCACGCCCACGGCGAACGCGCCGGCGACGACGAGGCCGTCGACGAAGTTGTGCAGCGCGTCGGAGACGAGGACGAGGTAGCCCACGGGCTCGCGTTCGTGGGTCGCGGCGTGGTGGTGGTGCCAGCCGATGAACTGCTCCAGCACGAAGAAGAGACAGAAGCCGACGACGAACCAGCCGAACAGCGGGAGCGTGGCGTCGCCCCCGACCGTCTCGATGGCCTGCGGGAGGAGGTGGAACACCGCACCGCCCAGCAGCGCCCCGGCCGCGAGCGCGACGAGGACCAGCAGGAGTCGGTCGAGCCGTTCCTCGTCGAGCGAGAGGGTGAACACGCCCACCCACGCGATCAGGCTGATGGCGAGTGTCGTCCCCAGGATCCACCACAGCGACATCGTCTCGCCAGCGCGTTCGGCGGGGGGTGACTTGTAGCTTGACCGGGCGGCCGGCCGCTCAGCCGGGGAGCACGAGGTTCACCAGCGCGACCACCACGCCGGCCACCCCCATCCGGGCCGCGGCGACGTACCACCGCTGGCCGGAGATGGAGCCCATGTACGCCCCGAACGCGCCCAGCACGGCGACCCCGAGACCGACGGCGACGAACGCCGCCTCCACCATCCCGAACACCGTCCCCTCGAAGAGGAACGGGGTGAGCGGGATGACGATGCCGACGAGCGGCCCGAGGCCGCTCATCAGGGCGTGGAACAGCCGCGCGCTGGCCACCTCGCGCTGGATACGGGTGTCGTCGAGGTCCGTGAGCATCGCCCGCTCGAGGCGTCGTATCTCCGCGCGGGTCTCGGCCCGTTCGATCTCCCAGACGCTCCAGACCGCCGAGGTACAGAGCCCGACGGCGGCGCCGACGCCGATCTTCACCACGGTCAGGCCGTCCGGGACCCCCGAGAGCACGGCGCCGACGACCACGCCGATGCTGGTGAGGGTCCCGTCGAACCCGTTGGAGACGAAGTAGCGGCGGGCGATGGAGCGGACGTCCTCGTCGCGGAGGAGTCGTTGCAGGCGGCCACGGAGCGAGGCGTCGGCCATCGGCGTCAGTGGTCCTGCTGGGTGGGGCGATCCTCGACGACGTACTCGCCGCAGGCCACCTCGTCGACGGAGTGGACGGTCCCCCCGAGGTTCTCGACGGCCGCCTCCACCTCGTCGTACTCGATGGCCCCGCCCTCGACGGTGATCTTCACGTTCTGGACCTCGCGGTCGAGTTCGACCAGCGAGACGGTGACGCCCGCGACGCTCCCCACCTCGGCGAGCCGGCTGGCGAACTCCGGCAGCGGCGGGTCGTGTGGCTTCAGGACGTCGACCACGAGCCGGCGGACGGTGGACATACGCCTCTCTCCGGCCAGCCGACGCAAAAAACGTGCGGGCTCCACTCCCGGGAGGCGGACGGTTCTCATCGACCGAGAGTCAGCGGGACGGTTCATCTCCACACCTGTATTCTATCAGGTATGAATCGATGGTTGACACTGCTCGTCGTGGGTGCCGTCCTCCTCGCCGGCTGTTCGTTCGACGCCGGCGGCCCGACGAGTCCGACGCCGACGCCCACGGCAACCGGCACGCCGACCGAGACGCCCCACCCGACGGCGACGCCGACCCCCTCACCCCCCGCCACCCCGACACCGACGTCCTCACCCACGCCGACCCCCACGCCCGCCGCGCCGGGCGCACAACTCGCGCCCGGCATCACCGACGACGGCATCGAGAACCCCGTCGCACTGCTGAACGCGCACCAGCGCGAACTGCTCGCCGAGGGATTCGTCGTCGAGCAGACTATCACCAGCACGTACGCGGGCGAGCCGAGCAACCGCCTCGTCCTGACCACGACGGTCGGCCCGGGCGGCGAGGTGGCGTTCCAGAACGCCACGGCGACCGGGTACGACTCCGGGGGCAACGAGAGCGTCATCACCAGTCAGGTGTGGCTGAACCAGTCGACGATGCTCTCGTACCGCGTCGAGGCGGGTGAACCCTCCTATCAGGTCCGTGACCGGACCTACCCCCCGGAGTGGTTCGTCTGGTTCGGCAGCCTCCAGCGCGACATCCAGTTCGCCGCCGACGAGTACGAGGTGACGGACGTCGAGCGCGTCGACGGCGTCCGAGTCGTCACCCTCGAGGCGTCCATCGACCGGGTCGCCAACGACGGCGTGGACGACACGATTGGGCTCCTCCGCGTCGACGAACGCGGCGTCATCCGACACGCCGAGACGAACGTGACCTACGAGGAGGGGACGACCTACCGGACGGTGTACGACGTGGCCGAACTGGGCGTCGCGCCGCCCGCACCGCCCGCGTGGGTCGACGACGTGCCCCCGAGCGCGTCGCTCCAGCTCGAACTCGACATCTTCGAGTTCGACGAACGCGGCGTCGAGCTGGTCCACCTCTACGGGGACAGCGTCCCCGCGAACAGCACGGTGACGCTGACGTCGAACGGGACGACGTACGAGAAGACGCTCGACGAGCCGTTCGGCGACGGTTCGCGCTACCTCTGGGTCGACGACGAGGGCACCCTCCGCGCGACGGCCACGCCCCCCGACGAGGGGACGGTCCAGCCGCTCGGGCGCGAGGTGACGGTGACCGTCCGGGCGCCGGACGGGCTGCGACTGTTCGAGCTCTCGGTGGGCCGGCGCTGAGCGGTCGACGGCCGCTCCTACTGCTCCGCGTTCGTGGTGAACGGGTACATCGCGGCGGTCCGCTGGACCACCGTCGCCAGCCGCAGGATGTACGTCGTCAACAGGACGATGGGGGCGAACCCGGCGGTGACGACGAGTGGGATGACCACCCGGAGGGTGCCCTGCGAGATGGTCGGGCCGGTGGCGTCGGTGAACAGGAGCATCAGCACCACCGACACCACCTGCACGGGGATGCCGATGAACAGGAGGGTCCGGGAGAGCGACGCGAGCTCCGACTGGATGTAGATGGTCTTGAAGTAGCGTCGGGCGACGTCGACCTGTTCGACGTGGCGTTCGAGTCGGTTCAGCGACCCCTCGACGGCCTCCGGCAGGGGTTCCTCCTGCGAGGCGCGGAGCCGATACGCCCCCACGAAGTACCGCGAGTAGTTCGTGTCGAGGACGGCGATGAGCGCGTAGCGGACGCCGGCGCTCCCGCCCGCGAGCAGGGTCTGCACGTACTCGATGTGGGCCGCGAGGTCGTCGAGCAGGCGCTCGGCGTACCCCTCGAGCGCGGGGTCCGCGGGCGTCCACCCGGTCCGCTCGAGCGCCCGGACGTCCCGCTCGATGCTCTCGAACAGGAGTTCGAACAGCCCACCGGGCGTCACGGGGACCACCCGTTGCTGCGTGATCCGACTGACCTCCTCGCGGAACCCGATGACCTCGCGCATCTGCTCGCGCACCTCGCCCGGCGACTCGAGGTGTCGCGCCAGCACGAACTGGCTGATGGAGACGACGATGGTGATGAGCGTGAAGTTCCCGCCGATGAGCGCGAACAGGAGGAACAGCGTCGGCGTCGGCTCGACGAGGGGTGCCAGCCCACTCAGCACGGCCCACCAGATGGTCGCCGAGACGAGTGTCAGGAGGAGGGCACTCACGATCAGACGGTTCCCGGTCAGCAGGAACCAGTCCAGCGGCTCGTGTCGGAGGACGTCGAGCTCGGTGTTCAGCTCGAACCGCGCCGCGTCGCGCTTTCGGCCCATCTACGTTCACGCTCCGCGCCCGTCGTGAAAACGTTGCGCCTCACGGGCGCGGGCCGGGGTCGCTCTCCTCGTCCGGGAGCGGCACCTCGACGGTCGCCAGCAGCCGGTCCCGGTGCCGGCTCTGCCAGACGGTCACCGTCACCGTCTCGCTCCCCTCGTCGCGCAACCGCTCGACGGCTTCCTCGGGGATGCCGACGACCACCGCCTCGGTCTCACCGGGGGCGAAGTAGTACGTGCCCGACCGAGGGTCACGCGCCTCGCCGGGGACGGCCACGCTCGCCTCGGCCGAGGTGTGAAACGCGCCGTCGTTGGTGACCACCACCCCGACCCGGACCTCGTGCTGGGACCCCGGGTCCGAGCGGTTCCAGTCGAGTTCGCCGCGTGCCGAGTCCGTCTCGACGACCCGCAGCGCGACGCCGGGGTCGGCCTCGAACGTCGCCCGGTCGACGGTGACGCCCGCGAGCGTCGTCACCCGGACGCGGTAGGTGCCGTTCGCCTTCGCGAGGTACCCGTCGGGGGGCGTCTCGTCGTTCCAGAGCCGCGCCGAGACCGTCGTCCGGCCGTCCTCGAGGTCGTCCCGTGAGACCCGTTCGGTGACCGACGCGCCCGTCGGGCCGACGACAGTGACGCGCATCTCCGCGCTGGCGCCCTCGACGGTGACGTTCAGGGCGGGGTCGGAGACGGGTGCCAGTCCCGCCTCCATCGACGTGACGGTGGCCGAACTCGCCGCGGCGAAGTTGACGCCGGCGACCAGCGCGAGGCCGACGACGAGCACGACGGCGGCACCGGTCGCGACCCGGCGTGGGTCCGGGACGCTGTCGCGGCGCTCCAGGGCGACCGAGAGGCCGACCGCCCCGAGCCCGCCCAGTGCGATCCCCCCGAAGTACCCGAACACGGCCTCGAAGCTCACGTAGAGGTGGTCGGGGACGTGGGCGAACAGCCCGGCCGCACCCAGTACCGGCACCGCGGCGAACAGGGCGGCGGGGACGAGGACGGCGGCGACGGCGACGTTCGGCCGGTCGAGGTCGCGCCACTCCACCACCAGCCAGAGACAGAACCCGACGCCGACTGCGGCGACGGCCACGCCCGCCATCCCGGGCAGGTAGAGCGCGAGCAGGTCGTGGGCGAGGAGGTCGACGAGGAGGGGGACGACCGCTCCGAGGAGGACCAGCCCCGCCGCGACGCCGAGGTCGCGGTTCGGGTCCAGTTCCCCCCGCGGGACGAACCGGCGGTTCTCGCTCATGGGCCAGCACTGATGCGGTCGACACAAGTGTCTTGTCGAGCCACAGGTACCCGTTTCACCCTCCACCGGGGACAGACCCAAACCCCCGGGCCGCCCAGATGCGGGCGTGCCGGCCGACAGACTGCGCGGCGACGCGGTGGCCGCGGGGGTCCGAGACGACGTGCGCGAGCGGGTCGCGGCCCTCGGGGAGCGGGGCGTCGTCCCCACGCTCGCCACGGTGCTGATGAGCGACGAAGACAGCGACGAGCGGTTCGTCAAGCTGAAACACGAGGCCTGTGAGGCCGTCGGTGTCGAGGGCCGGGACGTCCGGGTCAACCCCACCGCCCCCCCGGAACGGCTCCACGGGGCCGTCGAACGGTGCTCGGCCGACGACGCGGTTGACGCCGTGTTCGTCCAGGCGCCGCTCCCCGAGCACGTCCCGGAGATGGGGGTCCGGACCCGCCTCGGCCCCGAGAAGGACGTCGACGGTTTCCACCCCGAGACGCTCGGCCGACTGGTCGCGGGCGACCCGACGTTCGTCCCGGCGACGACGGCCGCCGTCGGGCGACTCCTCGACGCCTACGGCATCCCCGTCGTGGGCCGCGAGGTGGTCGTGGTGGGCCGCTCCTCGACCATCGGGCGACCGCTGGCGAACCACCTCCTCCGCCGGGGCGAGGGGGGCGACGCCACGGTGACGGTCTGTCACTCGCGGACCTCGGACCTCGCCGCACACACCCGTCGCGCGGACGTGCTCGTCACCGCCGCCGGCGTCCCCGGCCTCGTCGACGGCTCGATGCTCTCGCCCGGAGCCGTCGTGGTCGACGTGAGCGCGAACCGGCGGGAGACCGACGACGGCGTCGAGGTGGTGGGCGACGTGGCGTTCGAGTCCGCGAGCGAGGTGGCGAGCGCCGTCACCCCGGTCCCGGGCGGGGTCGGGCCGGTGACGCTCGCCTGTCTCCTCGAGAACGTCGTCCTCGCCGCGGAACGGCGGGCCTGACTCGGGTGGACCGGCGAAACGGTTAGGGCCGTCTCGGTCCAGCGGTGGGGCATGGACGAGGAGACGGCCGAGGCGTACGCCCGGAGCCTCCAGCGGTTCGTCGGCGCCACGTTCCGCGCCGGCCTCGGGCTGTTCCCCCTGCTCCTCTCGCTGGAGACGGTGGTGCTCTCGGGGACCACCCCACCCCTGCAGGTGGCGGGTGCCGCCCTCCTCCTCGCGCTCCCAGTCGCCGTCGAGTTCACCTCGACCGGCCGGGACGTCGACGCCCTCGAACGGTTCGTGATGGGCGTCATCGTGCTGTGGCTGGTCGCCACGCTCGCCGTCTCGGTGGCGGGGGCGCTGGGGGCGACCCGTCCCACGGCCGAGCGGGTGGGACTGGTGCTCGTCCTCGCCGGCTACGGCGTCTCGTACCTGCTCGTCTACGCCGGCTGGGGGGCACGGCTCCGCGCGCTGGTCGGCCGCTGAGGTGGGTCCCCCACGGGATTCGACAACGGCCCGGGAGTGGGTCTCGAGCGGATGGCACGCGGCCAGCGGACTGCGGCGGCCGTCTCCTCCGGCGCGGGCATCCGCCTCGCGGTGGTCGCTATCGCCCCCATCACCGTGTAGACGACTGCCGAAGCTTCCCTACTGCACCGCACACCGCGCGACGAACGTCTCCACCATCTGCATCCCCACGTCTGTCAGGATGCTCTCGGGGTGGAACTGCACGCCCTCGTGTGGTCGCTCGCGGTGCCGGACCCCCATCACGACCTGTCGTTCGTCGTCGGTCCACGCCGTCTCGACGAGCGAGTCCGACAGGTCGTGCCGTGCGACACAGAGCGAGTGGTAGCGCCCCGCCTCGAACGTCTCGGGGAGGTCGGCGAACACGCCCGCGCCGTCGTGGCGGACGGTCGAGGGTTTCCCGTGGACCACGTCGGGCGCGTGGCCGACCCGGGAGCCGTTGGCCGCACAGAGCGCCTGATGGCCGAGACAGACCCCGAGCGTGGGGTACGAGAGGTCGCGGAACAGCGGGATGGAGACGCCCGCGTCGGCCGGGGTGCCGGGACCGGGCGAGACGACGATGCCGTCCGGGTCGAGCTCGCGGACGCCGGCCACGTCGACGGCGTCGTTCCGGCGCACGAGCACCTCGCCGTCGTCGGGTGCACCCACCGCCTCACCGACGTACTGGACGAGGTTGTAGGCGAACGAGTCGTAGTTGTCGACGACGAGGATACGGGTCACTCGCCGTCACCTCCCACCGTCTCCTCGCCGACGCCCGTCCCGTCGGCGACCACCTCCAGTTCGCCCCGGTCACCGAGCGCGTCGTCGAGCGCGTTCACCAGCGCGCGCCCCTTGTCGAGCGTCTCCTCGAACTCGCGTTCGGGCACCGAGTCGTGGACGATACCCGCGCCCACGCGGAGGAAGTACTCCGGCCCGCGGCGGACGAGCGTGCGGATGACGATGTTGAGCGTGGCGCGGCCGTCGAAGCCGAACACGCCGATCGAGCCGGTGTAGGGGCCGCGTCGGGTCCGTTCGACCTCGTCGATGATCTCCATCGTCCGGGGCTTCGGTGCGCCCGTGATGGTCCCGCCGGGGAAGACGGCCGCGATGGCGTCCGCGAGGTCGTACTGCTCGGCGAGTTCCCCCTCCACGAGCGAGACGAGGTGCATCACCTCCGAGTAGCGGTCGACGCGGCGGTACTCGGTCACGTCGACCGTGCCGAACCGGCTGACCTTCCCGAGGTCGTTGCGCTCCAGGTCCACGAGCATCGCGTGTTCGGCCCGCTCCTTCTCGTCGCTCAGGAGGTCTCGCTCCAGCTCGGCGTCCTCGGCCTCGCTCCCGCCGCGCGGCCGGGTGCCCGCGATGGGTTCCGTGAGCAGGCGGTCGCCCTCGCGGTGGAGGAGGAGTTCGGGCGAGGCGCTCACGAGGTCCACACCCGGGAACTCCAGCAGGGCGGAGTAGGGAGCCGGGTTCACCCGCCGGAGCGCGTCGTAGGCCGCGACGGGGTGGACGGCGGCGGGTGCCCGCAACCGCTGGGAGACGTTCGCCTGGAACGTGTCACCGTCGCGGACGTACGCCTTGACGGCTCGCACCCGGTCGGCGAACGCTTCGGGGGTGCAGTCGCTCTCGAACGAGGCGTCGGCTGCCGCGACGGGCGGGTCGGCGACCGACGGGTCACCCGTCGTCGCCCGCTCGGCCAGCCCGAGCGCGCGCTCCCGGCCCCGTTCGTAGGCCGCACCCGGGTCGTCGCCGACGCGGGGACAGGCGGTGATCTGGAGCGTCGTCGTCTCGCCGCGCGGCTCCTCCCACGCGGCGACGGTGTCGTAGACGGCGAGCTGGAGCGACGGGAGGCCGCGGTCGTCGACGGTGGTCTCGGGGAGTCGCTCCAGTTCCCTGGCCACGTCGTAGGAGAGCCACCCGAACGCGCCACACGGGTACGGCACGTCACACTCGCCACGGACGAGCGTCTCGCCGTCGAGGACGCCCGCGAGTTCGGCGAGCGTGGGCGAGTCCCCCGAGTCGTCGACCGGGACGAGGTCCGGGCCGACCTGCAGGCGGGAGATGGGGTCGACGGCGAAGTAGCCCCACCCGGACTGGCCGCCGGTGGTCTCGAGGAAGGCACCGTCGGGCGAGGGGCGGCGGCCGTCGGAGTCGGCGGGCACAGGCTCCGTCCGGGCCCGCCGGTAGGCGTCGAACGGGTCCGTCACGTCCACCCGGACCTCGACGGGGACCCTGGCCGTCGGGTGGGCCCGCTCGGCGGTCTCGAGGAACGCGGCTTCGGTCGTGACGACGTGCGGAGCGGGGGGCATAGTCGGTGACGGCCCGGCGACGGACTGGTCGGTAGGAGTTGGTGCCGAGGCCGACTAAAGGGTTTCGTGGCGGTCGACCACGCCGTCGTGGCCGCCACGCCCAGGGTCGGTGGGGTGGAGAGTATAAAAACGCCGACAGCATTCATCACGTAGTTTCATACCACGTTCGCACGGAGTGCCGTGCTAGAGCCTACCATGTCTCTTGGGTCGGCACTGAGTGAGCTGGGTCGGTTCCTCGACGCGTGTCGCGCGGACGGGACGGTGTCGAGTGTCGAACTGAGCGGGGGAGAGTCGGATGACGGGTCGCGGACGCTGACGGCCGAGGTGGTGCTCACGGCGTCTCTGACGGGTGGTGACGGGGCGACGACACTGTCGCTCGGGGCGGCGAGCGTCGACGCCGACGGGACGCTCCGACTCGGGCTCGAGACGACCGGGCCGGTCCTCCCCGTCGACGAGTACGACGTCGACGTCGTCTCGGCGACCGGGACGGTGACCGACGACGCGTCCGTGACCGTCGAGGCGCTGGTGGCCGTCCCCGCGGAGGAGGGGACGGGAACGGCGGCGGAGTCGGAACGCACCGAGACGGCGGTACTCACGGCTGGAGGGGAGGCGGAGCGCACCCAGGACACCGAGGACGTGGACGAGGAGTCCGCGACGGAGCGCGAGGCGTCGGAACCGCCGGCGCGCCGGGACCGTGACGTCCCACCCTTCCGCGACCGGGAACTGCTCGCGGAGGTGTACGAGACCCACGACACCTTCGCCGAGATGACCGAGGCCCTGGGGATGGACGTCACCGCCGAGACGGTCCGACGGTACATGGTGGACCACGGCATCCACCAGCCGAACTCCTACGACACGGGCGGGGACGACGAGGAGCGTTCGGAGTCGGACCAGACGGCCGAGGCGGAGTCCGTGACCGACCCCGAACCGGACGCCGACCCCGAACCGAGCCCACCCGTCGTCGCGGACGGCATCGGCCTGCCGGACGACGTCACCGTCGAGCGACTCATCGAGACGGTCAAGCGCTCGAACACCATCTACGAGGTCCGACAGGACATCGGCATCGAACACGACGACGCCCTCGAGATGCTCCGGGAACTCAACCTGCTCGACCTGGTCGTCGGCCGCCTCGCGACGGAGGCCGAACGCGACATCAGCCGCGACGAGATCGTGGGGCGCCTGCGCGCAGCCTCGACCGCGCAGTGAGTGGTTCCGCGCGTCACACCGCCGACGACACCGGTCCTCGCCGCGAACACTCCGCTCGGACGCACTGTAGGGAAGCGTGCACAGCCGCGCGAGACATTATATGGCAGGGTCCTCTGGTACCGGCAACGCCCACCACTCGCCCATGCCGATAATCACCGAAGTACGGTTCGCCCACCCCGACGGTGCGCTCGCGGACACGCTCGACGCGCTCCCGGAGCTGCAGGTGACCGTGGTCCCGGAGGCGAGCATGGGACCCCGTCGGAGCGTCTACCTGCTCCGGTTCGTCGACGTGTCCACCGAGGAGGTCCAGTCGACGCTCGAGGCCGACCACACCGTCGACAGCGTCGAACCGATGCCGGTGTTCGAGCGCGACCCGATGATCGGCGTCGAGTTCGCCCCCGGGACGAAGCTCCTCGCGCCGAGGGTCACCCGCGAGGACGGCTTCGTGCTGGAGGCCCGGAGTTCGAGTGCGGAGGTCCGGCCACGGGGCTGGTTCGAGCGGTGGCTCCTCCCGAGTCGGGAGGCGCTGCACGACATCTGGCAGGAGGCCCGCGGGGAGGGGTTCGAGTTCGACGTCCTCCGGTTCCGCGAGCAGGGCCGGACGGACCCGGAGTACAGCGGCGCGGCGCGACTCACGGAGGAGCAACGCGAGGCGCTCGTGGTGGCCTACGACCGGGGGTACTTCGCCGAACCGCGCGGTGCGTCGCTGGAGGAACTGGCCGAGGAACTCGGCATCTCCCCGACGGCGGTGGCTGGGCGGCTCAAACGCGGGATGCGCTCGCTCGTCGGGATGACGGCGGTCGCGGACCGGCCGGAGGAGTGAGTCCGACCCGGCGAAAGCGTTAGGCCCCTCCCACCGCTCTCGGAGACCAGCACCCGGCCCTCGGCCGGGCCGTCCACCGATGGTCATCACGGCACACGTCTACGCGGAACACGAGAACCTCGTGCTCTCGCCCACCATCCGCTCGCTCCGCGACGTCGAGGTGAGCGTCGTCTCCGACGCGGGGACGGACCCCGAGAACGACGTCCACTTCTTCCGGTTCGAGGCCGACGACTTCGGGGCCCTCGAGCGGGCGCTCGCCGACGACCGGACCGTCGCCGCGTTCTCCACCATCCTCGACGAGGGCGACCGGCGCACCTACCGCGTCGAGTACAGCGACGCGGCGAAGCGGGTCGCCCCGCCGCTGACCGAGATCGGCGGGCTCATCCGCGACGTACGGAGCCACCTCGATGGCTGGCGGCTGGAACTCCGGTTCCAGACCCACGACGGCGTCTACCAGCTCGACGAGTACGCGCGGGCCGAGGGCATCAGCCTCGACGTCCTCGAACTGACACACACGGACGGCCGAGAGGACCGCTCGGACTTCGGGCTGACCGAGGAACAGCGCGAGGCGCTCGTCGCCGCCTACGTCCACGGCTACTACGACGACCCGCGGGAGACGCCGCTGGAGGGGCTGGCGGCGTTGCTCGACATCTCGCCGACGGCCGTCAGCGGCCGCCTGCGCCGCGGGTCCGCACGGCTGGTCGAGGAGGTCCTGCTGGACGAGAACGGCGACGAGAAGTGACGGGTCCCGTGCCCCGGTGGTCGGGCCCGACTCAGCGCTCCAGCATCTCCCGGCGCCACTCCTCGCTGTCGGGCACCTGGTTGAACGTGTAGACGTGGACGTTGCGGAGACGGTACTGGTCGTCCCCGGCGTACGGTGCGAGCCCCTCCACGAGCGCCGTGGGGGTGTACTTCCCGCGCGAGCCGACGAGCTGCTTGACGAACCCGAGGACGCCGCTCGTCTTCCGGAGGAACTTGATGGAGTCCCCGACCCCCACCTTCTGCGAGATGCCGAGCAGCCGCTGGTACTTCATCACGCCGGGGATGCCGACGTCCACCGGCAGCTCGATACCCTGCTCGCGTATCTCCGCGACCCACTCGACGATGGCGTCGGGGTCGTAGCAGAGCTGCGTGACGATGTAGGTGGCGTACGGGGCCTTCTGCTCCATCGCCCCGGCCAGCGTCTCCTCGGAGAGGAACTCGTGGCCCTCGGGGTAGCCCGTGATGCCGACCTCCTCGAACTCGTACTCGCTCTCCTCGAGGGCGACGAGGAACTCGTAGGCCGAGGCGAACTCGCCGGCCGGTTCCTCACGGTCTCCCCCGGGGACGAAGATGTCGGTGACGCCGGCCTCGGTGAGCCGACGGGCGATCTCGTCGAGGTGCTCGCGGTCCTCGACGTAGCGCGCGGCGATGTGGGGGATCATCTCGTACCCCTCGGCCGCGGCCTTCTCCGTCCACTCGATGGTGGCGTCGATTCCCAGCGTCGGCGACGTCGTGACGGCGACGGTCGCCCCCTCGGGCAGGTGGTCGAGTTGCTCGCCCATGCTGTCGAACGGCATCAGTTCGAACTTCGGGTCGGCGAGCAGGCTGTGGACGCCGTCGGTCGTCGGCTGTGGTGATTCGAGTGCCATGGGTCGGGCTACGGGCTCCCCTGTCGTCGCAGCGGCCGGCCGGGGAGCGGGTGACCGGTCGGTGGGTGTTCGGTCGGGACGCGGTTCACTCCTCTGCTTCCTTCTTCGCGTTCAACTTCGCCTGTTCGCGTGCGCTCGGGTTCACGGACTCCTTGAACGGGACCCGTGTGGTCTTCGCGTAGACCGGTTCCCCCGGCTCCTCGGCGTACTCGTCGGGCAGGTGGACCTCGAACTCCACGTCGAGTTCCTCGTCGTAGATATCGTCGTTCAGCGGCACGTCCGTCTTCTCCTGTAGCTTCTCGGCCGGGACGAACCCCATCCCGATGTTCGTCTCGAGGTCCGGGTTGTACCACGGCGAGGTCAGGTAGCCACACTCCTCGCCCGTCTCCGGGTCGGAGATGAGCCAGAAGTCGGGCGCGTAGTCGCGGATGGGCTCGCCGGCCATCTTCAGGCCGACCTGCTTCAGGTTGAACGGGTACTCCCCGTTCTCGATCTGCTCTTTCTGCCGTTCGAGCACCTCCTTGCCGATGTAGTCGGCCTCCTTCTCGTCGCGCACGTGGTAGCCGAGGTTGACCTGGAACGGTGACGTCTCGTGGTCCATGTCCTGCCCCCAGGACTGGATACCCGCGGCGATGCGGCGGTGGTGGCCGGGGGCGATCTGCATCCCGCCGTGGTCGACCACCGCGTCGTGGACGGGGTCCCAGACGGCCTCGCCGTTCTTCGACGCCTCCTTGACGTAGACCTCGAACCCCTCCTCGCCGGAGAAGCCGGTCTGACTCACCAGCACGTCACAGCCGTCGATCTCGGCCTCCATCAGGCCGTAGTACGGGATGTCCTCGACCTTCTCACCGACGACGTCCACCATGACGTCCAGGGCGCGCGGCCCCTGGATCTGCATCGGGGCGACGTCGATCTCGTCGATCTCGACGTCGAAGTCCATCCCGACGTTGACCCCCTGGAGCCACTGCATCAGCGTGGAGTCGGAGATGGAGAACCAGAACTCGTCCTCCTCGATCCGGAGCAGGACCGGGTCGTTCAGGATGCCGCCGTCCTCGTTGCAGAGGATGACGTACTTCCCGTGCATCGGCTCGATGCTGGTCGCGTCCCGCGTGATGACGTAGTTCGTCAGCGCCTCCGCGTCCGGGCCCTTCACGCGGATCTGGCGCTCGACTGCCACGTCCCAGATGGTGACCGTGTTGGTCAGCGCCTCGTACTCGGCCATCGCGCCGCCGTCCTCGGGCTCGACGAGACCACGCGGGTGGTAGAGTCGGTTGTAGACGGTGCACCGCCAGGCACCGTTCTCGTTGAACGACTTGTCGAAGAACGGTGACTTGCGGACGCGGGTCGAGACGAGCATCTCGATGCCCGGATCGCCGGTCTGGCGGAGGTTGCGCGGCAGGACACGGTCCGACTGGTCGACACTCGGGTGGTTTGGGTGTTCACCACGTTCGGCCGGGGACAGTTGGTTGTCAGACATCACCTACCACCGTCACACTAGCCCTACATAAAAGAAGGGCGTGGGCCGTCCACTCTGGGGGCCGAATTCGGTTCACAGACGCTCTCTATCGCGTGAAATGCCGAATTCGCTGGAGTGCGAGCCGGCGCCGGCCACGCCCCGCCCTCGCGCCTTAACCTATCTGGAATCTGTCTGGTTATGGAATCCGGGGCGCGCTCGGGCCGGCGCGGCGCGAGACCCCGTGCATTGATAACGCTCTCCACGCTGAGTCGACCGTGTCTCGCGAGCCACGCGGCGGCGGGACGGAACCACGATGAACACAGCGACACCAACCGGTGGTGCGGCCCCGTGACGCACGTCCTCGACGGCAACGCGGTGGGAGACCGCATCCGGGACGGACTCCGCGGCTGCATCGACACGCTCGAGGGGGCCGGCGTCACGCCGGGTCTCGCGACGGTACTGATGAGCGAGGACCCCGCCAGTGAGACGTACGTCTCGATGAAACAGCGGGCCTGCGACGACCTGGGTATCGAGAGCTTCCACCACGAGCTCGACACGGACGCGCCCGCCGAGGAGCTGTTCGACACCGTCGAGTCGTTGAACGACGACGACGCGGTGAACGGTATCCTCGTCCAGATGCCGGTGCCGGACCACGTGGACGACCGGGCCGTCCTCCGCAGCATCGACCCGGTGAAGGACGTCGACGGGTTCCACCCGGAGAATGTCGGGCGACTCGTGGCCGGCGACGCTCGGTTCAAACCCTGTACGCCCCACGGCGTCCAGAAACTGCTCGAGGCGGCCGACGTCGACACGGAGGGGAAGGACGCCGTCGTCGTCGGCCGGTCGGACATCGTCGGCAAACCGATGGCGAACCTCCTCATCCAGAAGGCGCCCGGCGGGAACGCGACGACCACGGTCTGTCACTCGCGGACGAGCGACCTCGGGGCGAAGACCCGGCAGGCGGACATCGTCATCGCGGCGACGGGGTACCCGGAACTCGTCGACGGGTCGATGATCGCGGAGGGCGCGACGGTCATCGACGTGGGGGTCAACCGGGTAGACGCTGACACCGAGAAGGGGTACGAACTCGTCGGGGACGTTGAGTTCGAGAGCGCGAAGGAGAAGGCGGCCGTCATCACCCCCGTGCCGGGTGGCGTGGGACCGATGACCATCACGATGCTGCTGTACAACACGGTGAAGGCCGCCGGCCTCCAGCACGACGTCTCGCTGTCGCTCCCCTGAGTGGTGCCGGGCTGCAGGCCGCTCGCCGAATCGTGACTGTGGTCTGACGGGTCGTGTTTCTCGGCGGCCCGTGTGCGTCGGGGCACGAAACCCACCGACAGCGGGCGGCCGGTCGGCGGTCGCCGTGAGAGTTAAGCCGTGTACCGAGCGAACGGTACGGGACACCAGTCGTGTCGGACGCGGCCGGCGCGGACCGTCACGGCGGGGTGACGAACCATGAGTCAGGACGTCTCCGATACAGTCGAGTTCGCCGACATCGAGGCCGCACGGGAGCGGCTCGACGACCCGACGGTGGTGAAACGCACACCCGTCGAGCGGAGCACGTCGCTCGAGGCGATGACGGGTGCCGAGGCGGTCCACCTGAAGCTCGAACAGCTCCAGTGGACGGGGTCGTTCAAGACCCGCGGCGCGTACAACAAGATCCGGACCTGCCTCGACGAACGCGAGGTCGACGAGGTGGTGGCCGCGAGCGCCGGCAACCACGCACAGGGCGTCGCGCTCGCCGCGACGAGACTGGGGGTGGACTCGACCATCGTGATGCCCAAGAACGCCCCGCAGACGAAGGTGAACGCCACCCGGGGGTACGGTGCGACGGTCGAACTCGTCGGCCAGGACTTCCAGCAGGCGATGGCCCACGCGAAGGAACTGGTCGCCGGCCCCCGGACGGAGTTCGTCCACGCGTTCGACGACCCGGCCATCGTCGCCGGACAGGGGACCCTCGGCGTCGAGATGTACGAGGACCTGCCGGAGGTCGACACGGTCGTCGTCCCCATCGGCGGCGGGGGGCTCATCAGCGGTATCGCCACCGCGTTCGCCGAACTCAGCCCCGGGACGCGGGTGGTGGGAGTCCAGGCGTCGGGCGCCGCGACGGTGCCCGACAGCCTCGACAAGGGGATCCCGCAGACGCTCGACTCCGTGGACACCATCGCGGACGGTATCGCCACGGGCGGCATCTCGGAGCTGACACTCTCGATCATCCAGCGACACGTCGACGAGGTGGTGACGGTCACGAACAGCCAGATCGCCGACGCCGTCCTCCTGCTGATGGAGCGGGCGAAACAGGTCGTCGAGGGGGCGGGTGCGGCCTCCGTGGCGGCCATCCGGAGCGACGACCTGGACGTCTCGGACGAGGTGGTGATGCCGCTGCTCTGTGGCGGGAACCTCGACATGACGATGCTCCGGGCAGTGCTGGTCCACGCCCTGACCCAGCGCAAGCAGATCCTCAGACTGCGCGTCCACATCGACGACCGGCCCGGGAAGATGGCCGAGATATCGAGTGTCATCGCCGAACACGACGCGAACATCCAGAGCGTCCGTCACGACCGGGCGATGGAGGACCTCGACGTGGGGGACGCCTACCTCACGTTCCAGGTCGAGAGCACCGGGGAGGGCCACGCTCGGAACATCGTCGAATCCATCGCCGACCACGGGTACGAGGTCGAGGTCGTCTCCTCGGCCCAGCCGGGGAGGCCGTGGGACGACCGCTGAGCTGGGTCGGTCCCGCCCGGACGAGTGTCGTGGTCCACTGACCGTGTATTCGGGGGACACAGCCGTCCTACGACGGGTCATATATAAACGTAGCCACCAGTACAGGCAAAGATTTATACAAATTCCATCGTTTTCTCTCCCCTGAGGATTCGTGGCATGGTCAGAGTTGACACGGCGGGGTGCTTCCGATTCGGCGTTCCAGCGGCGACGAGCGACTCCGACCAGTCGGTCAGCGAGACGAGCGGTTCGCCCGACATCCTTGCGGGCGGCCTTCGGGCCGCCCAGAGCGCGTACGACGGGGGACGTCCGTCGAACCCAGTCGTAGGCGGCGTCGCAGGTGCCAGTGCCGGACCCACCGAGGTAGCCGGTACGAGCCCCCGTGGCGACACACGGGTCGCCGACAGGGAGGGTGGTGTGCTCGGCGTGGCGGCGCCGGAGCGGCCAGACGACCGTGACCATCTCAGGAGTACCAAGGTAGGCAACCGAACCACAGGACGGAGACAGCGTAGCGCGAGAACCGATCAGGAAGCAGTCGTGCCGAAACGGGACACCAGAACACGAACCAATGAACGAAGCAACGCACGGAAGCGGATGGTATCGGGTGATTGATCATGGCTGACGGTCAGGACGACACGGTAGGTGAGAGATCGGAGGGGCTCCAGGTGGAGCTGTTCCACCCCGAGTCCGACCGCAAGCCCGGCGACACGAACATCGAGCGGTGGGGCTTCGACGTCCACCCGGTCGTGTTCCCCATCGCGCTGGTCATCATCGTGGCGTTCGTCGGCGCGACGCTCGCCCTCGGTGAGAGCGCCTCGGCGGCGTACAGTGCCGTGTTCGACTTCATCAACGTGAACTTCGGCTGGTTCTACATCCTGGCCGTCAACGTGTTCATCGGCGCACTCCTGTTCTTCGCGTTCAGCAAGTACGGGAAGATCCGACTCGGAGGGGTGGAGGCCGAACGCGAGTTCAGCACCTTCGCCTGGATGGCGATGCTGTTCAGCGCTGGGATGGGTATCGGCCTGATGTTCTTCAGCGTGGCCGAGCCGATGTGGCACCTCGGGACCGGTGGTGGGAACCTGTTCGACGTCGCCCCGCAGAGCGGGCAGGCCGCACAGGCCGCCATGGGCGTGACGTTCTTCCACTGGGGGTTCCACCCGTGGGCCATCTACGGCCTCGTCGCGCTGGGACTGGCGTTCTTCTCGTTCAACCGCGGGCTGCCACTGACCTTCCGGTCGGTGTTCTACCCGCTGCTGGGTGACCGAATCTACGGCTGGCCCGGACACGTCATCGACCTGGTGACCGTGTTCGCCACGCTGTTCGGTCTGGCCACCTCGCTCGGGCTCGGTGCCCAGCAGGTGAACGTCGGGCTGTCACGGGTGACCGAGACGCTCACCGGGAGCAGTCTCGTCCCCATCGGCATCACCTCACAGGTCGCCATCATCGCCTTCATCACGGCCATCGCGACCCTCTCGGTCGCGGCCGGCCTCGAGGGCGGTGTCAAGCGACTGAGCACGTTGAACGTCTACATCATGATCGTCTTCCTCGCGTTCATGTTCATCGCGGGGCCGACGCTGTACCTGCTCGACGCCATCCCCCAGAGCATCGGGTTCTACTTGCAGAACCTGGCGTTCATGTCGTTCTTCACCGAGTCGTTCCTCGGTGAAGGCGTCCAAGGTGGCTACGAGAACTGGGCACACTTCTGGACGATATTCTACTGGGGCTGGTGGATCGCGTGGTCCCCGTTCGTCGGGCTGTTCATCGCCCGTATCTCGAAGGGCCGCACCGTCCGCCAGATGGTCGTCGGCGTGCTGCTCATCCCGACGGCGTTCTCGTTCGTCTGGCTGGGTGCCTTCGGTGGCGCGGCCATCTACGCCCAGCAGGTCCTCGGGACGGGCCTCTACGGGACGCTGACGAACGCCGAGAGCTTCGGACAGGCACGCGCCATGTTCGCCATGCTGGAGGCGTTCCCGCTCACGACGGTCACGTCCATCGTGGCGGTCCTGCTGGTGACGACGTTCTTCGTCACCTCGTCGGACTCGGGGTCGCTGGTCATCGACCACCTGACCTCGGGTGGCAAGCACGACGTCCCGCGCACCCAGCGGATCTTCTGGGCCATCAGCGAGGGGACCGTCGCGGCCGTCCTGCTCATCGGTGGCGGGGCGGCGGCGACGAACGCGCTGCAGACTGCGGCCATCACGACCGGCCTGCCGTTCGCGGCCATCCTCCTACTGATGGTGTACACGGTGTACCTGGGTCTCGACACGGAGTACGAGATTCTGCAGTCCGAGGAGTTCCGCGAGCGCATCGGGCAGATGAGTGGCGAGGGCGACGTCGTCGTCGGGCGGTCCGGCGGTGACGTCGTCACCAGCGTCCGCGAGGGCTCTGGCTCCGAGACGGACGACTGACCGGTCGAGGCGGCACTTTCTTTCGGTCGCGACGTATCCAGCGGCGGCGCTCTCGACCGGTCGGTCCAGCGCGTCTCAGTGGTACCGCCACTCGTCGTCGTCGTCGTGACTCCGCGTGACGGTGTCGTCGTCCTCCTCCCTGTCCTCGGGCCACTCGATACCGCCGGTCATGCTCTTGTAGACTGTCCCCGCGACGGCGACCACGATCAACACCAGGACGAGCGTCCCGGCGAGGCCGACGGCGTTCGTGAGCCACTCCGGGAGGCCCGTCTGGAGCACCGGTGTCGGGACGGGTGTCATCCCCTCGGGGTAGGGCTTCGAGCCGATTGAGTGTTGCCCACACCTCTCACACGCCGTTCGGCGAGTCGGGGACTTTCAGGCCTGCCTGACCTCCTGGACGGTGGAGGCGTGGAGCCACTTCCTGACGGCGCCGCCGATGCCCACCGAGACGACGGCCACCCAGAGCGCCCCCGCGGGGGTGGAGGCCGCCACCGCGATCGCGCTGGCGATGCTGGCCCCGACGACCAGTCCGGCCCACGGCGTCCCTCCCCAGCCGAGTTCCACGATGGCCGTCCCGACCACCGTGAACCCCAGAGCGGCGACCAGTATCACCACCACCACGCCGAAGACCAGGCCGAGGACGGCCGTGTTCCGCCCCAGCAGCTCGAACTGCGAGAGGCGTGCGCCGAGGTAGAACACCGCGAACAGGATGACGACGTGGGCGGCCACGCCGTAGGCCGCCGAGCGGAGCGGCCGGGCGCGCGAGGAGGCGACCGACCGGTCGACGACCGGCCCGAACTGCCAGAGGTACGCCCCACCCACCAGCAGGACGGTGACGAACACACCCACGGCCCTGACCTCCGGTGGCGCCTCCGTGACAGCTGTCGGGTCGAGTGTCTGGAGTGTCACGCGCGGCCCGAGCGACACGAGCGTCGTCGAGAGTCCTGCCATCGCCCATCGTTGCGAGTCGAGGGTCGAATAGCTGTCGCCGGTCCCGACCCCACGGCCGCCCCCGTACCGCCCCTCGAATCTGCCCGCCCGTGCACCACCTACACCACCGCGACGGACGCTCACACCTCGCTAACTGCCCGTTACGGGGAACTTATTGCCGTCGTTCCCCTACGTGTGGGTAGATGGGGACAGCCGCGTACATGTACGACCTCTGCAAACGGGGACTGGACAAGATCATCGACCCCCTGCGCAAGGACGAGTCACTCGAACACTTCACCCTCGCCATCCCCGAAGCACAGACCACCACTGTCGACAGCGTGCAGGGGTGGCAACGCCGGCCGCCGGCCATCCTGGCCTGCCCCGGTTGCGACGGCGACATGGAACAGCCGAACGCCATCGGACCCATCTCCTGCACCAACTGCTGGCGGGAGTTCCCGAACGAGGAGTTCGCCGACCACGAACTCCGCTCGATGCGCTGTCCGCGATGTGAGACGGAGATGCAGTGGGGTCGGCGCCACCCGCAGCTGTTCGACATCCCCGAGTGGGCGACCTGCCCCGACTGTCAGTACCACTGGGACCTCGACCACTGGTTCAAGCGCCGGCGCCGCTGACCTGACGAAGGTATAAGCGACCCCCCGTGGAACAGGGTGACAATCCGGTGTCGACGACCGTGATAGGACCCTCGACGATTCTGGCGGTGCTCGCAGTGGTACTGTTGCTCTTCGCACTCCTGCAGTTCGCGGCGGGGAACCTCCTCGTGGCGGGCGTCACGATGCTCGCGGTGAGCCTGACCATCTTCTACCGCGAGACGCGACTCTGAGCCGGGTCGCGTCAGCCGTCGTCCTGGTTGTCCCGTCGCCGGCGGATGGTCGTCACCGGCACTCTCGAGGACTGGAGCACCTTCTCGGCGGTACTGCCCAGCAGGTTCCCGAAGCGCCCGCGGTAGCCCGACCCCATGACGATGAGGTCCATCCCCTCGTCCTCGGAGTAGTCGGTGATCTTCTCGTGGACGCGTGGGCCGACCTCCACCCTGGTGACCACCTCGACGCCCGCGTCGGTGGCGCGTTCGGCCACCTCGTCGAGTATCTCCTGGCCGTACTCCTTCGCTCGCTCCTGCTGGTCTTCCATCGTGTCCGAGAGCCACGGGTTCCCACCCTCCTCGACCACGTAGAGGAGGTGGAGTGTCGCACCGACGGACGCGGCCAGGTCGATACCGTGAGCCACACCACGTTCGGCGTCTTCACTACCGTCGACCGGGATGAGGATTCGTTCGTACATTTGGCACCCTCTGAGAGGTCTGTTGACTAGTCACAATGATATAAGTTTTGACGGGAGCGACCCGAAGTCGACACTGTCCGTCCGGCGGGGCCGTCGAACCGCGTGCACGCGGCGTGGCAGGCCCTCGGACGGGGCGTCGGCCCGCCGGGGCCGTCGGCTCGTCGAGGGGGAGTCGCTCCGTTCCTCGAACTCTCCACTCGCTGGTAGGTCGAGCCTGTGGTCCGTCACTCGTCCTCGCGGCCGTCGTCCTCGCCGAGCACCGACTGCCCCAGTCGGTGGCCGCCGATGACAGCCGGGCTGACGACCTCGTCGGCGCCGACGCCCCGGAGTTTGTCGACGTGTCGCGGGTCCTTCGCGGCGGCGACCACCCGGACGTCCGGGTTGGTCTGTCGGGCGGCCAGCACGGACAGCGTGTTCCGTGCGTCGTCGTCGGTGGCCGCGACGACACCACGGGCGACGTCGATGCGGGCGTCCAGCAGCGACTCCTCCTCGGTGGGGTCCGCGGTGAGGACGTTCAGGTCGCGCTCGCGGAGCGCGGAGGCGACGTCGGTGTCCGTCGTCAGCACGACGACGTCGGTGTCGTCGGCGAGTCGGTCGAGGAGCGGTTCGGTCAGGTCGCCGTAGCCGAGGACGATGACGTGGTCCTCGAGCAGGGTGAGTTCGGAGGCGGTCATGTTGCCGAAGGCGGAGGTGATGCGTGACTCCAGTGCCGGGACCAGCAGCGACCCGAAGACAGCGCCGAACGCGGCGGTGCTGGTGACGATGATGGAGAGCGTGAACAGTTTCGTCACCTGACTGGTGGGCGTGGCGTCGCCGTACCCCACCGTCGTCCCCGTGACGACGATGTAGTAGAACGCGTCCGTCCACGTCTCGATGCCGACGTAGTCCGACCGGAGGACGTACGCCCCGATGGTGCCGTACACCTGGACGCCGGCGAAGACCGCGATGGCGATGCTCTGGAACGGGGAGAGTTCGAGTCGCTGGTCGAACGTGTCGCGGTGGTAGACGACGAGCGGCAGGGTGGCCACCGTCACCAGCAGGAGGGGGATGCCCGTCGCACGGCCCGTCGTCAGCGGCAACAGCGCGAGCAGGGGGAGCGAGAGGACGACGCCGTACCACGCGACCCGCAACTGTCGCTGGAGCCCCGCCGTGAACGCCGCGAACAGGAACGAGAAGAAGATGCCGTAGAGTCGGATCAGGTCCCCGTCGCCCGGGACGAGCGCCGCGAGGGGGCCCTCGAGCGACACCGTCGCGCCGCTCAGGTCCGAGAGCCCCGTCACGAACGCGAGGATGGCGACGGCCCCGGTCAGCAGCACCGCCACCCGTGCCCCCGAGAACTCCCGCCAGTAGACGAACGGTACCCTGTCGTCGCTGTGGAACAGTTCGCGCAGGGCGGTGTCCGTCGGCCGGGGTGTGTCACTCGACACCGTGGCGCACGTATCGGGGAGCGAACGTAAATATTCGCCGCCGGCCGGTGGGTCCAGCGTGCCGGTGGGGCCGACACGTCGCCCGCCACGTGTCCCACCCGGTGGGACGGTTCCCCGCAATTGTTGCTGGTTCGTCCCGAAACCGAAGCGCCATGTACCCAGTACTCGTCGCGGTGGACCGGTCGGAGACGCGGGCACGGCACCAGGCCGAGTTCGTGGCGGGGCTCCCGAACGCCACGAGCGAGGTGGAGGCCACCGTCCTCTACGTGTTCCCCCACCAGGACTACTCGGGGGCGCCCCAGCACGCGTTCGAGGAGATCGAGGCCGCCGTCGCGGCCGCCGACACGCTGGAGGCGGCCGGGGTGCCGGTGAACCGTGTCGCTGAGGGCGGCGAGGTCGCCAGCACGATACTCGAACACGCCGCCGAGGTCGACGCCGAGATGATCGTGCTCGGCGGCCGGAAGCGCTCCGGCGTCGCCAAGGTGCTCATGGGGAGTACCGCCATGGACGTCCTCGTCTCGGCGGAGCGCCCGGTCACCGTCACCGGGTGAGCGGCCGACCGGCGGACGGACCGTCTACGCCGGCCCGAGAGAGGCGGGGCCCCCGTCTCTGCAGGGTTCGGCGACAGGAATATGTCACCACGTCCCTACCGTGTGAGACATGTCCACGCAGGGTGGGAACGCCGTCGAGACGGCCTTGCGCAAGACGCTGGTCCCAGTCTGTGTCCTCTCGGGCGTCGTCATCGCCGCCGGGTTCTTCTTCCCGTGGGCGGTCGGCCCCGTCGTCAGCGGGCAGGGGTGGCTCGTCGTCTCCCTGCTGTTCTTCGGCTCCGCCCTCACCTACCTCGCGCTCCTCCCGGCCGTCGGCGACGACGACGACGACCCCGACCCCCGGACGAGCGCGCCGTACCTCCTCCGGGTCCGCCACCTGTCGCTCAGAGAGACGTTCAGGGGCTTCTTCGCTCGGCAGGACCCCGTCGTCTTCGGCGTCCCCGTCCTCGTGTTCGCGCTGTTCTTCGGCCTCCAGTTCCTCGCCCCCGGCCCCACGGGACGGGCGGTGGGTGCGGCCACGGACGTCCTCCTGACGCGGTTCGACTGGCTCTTCCTCGGCGCGATGTTCGTCGCCGTGCTCTACTGCGGGTTCCTCCTCTTCGGCCGCTGGGGCGAGATACGTCTCGGCGGCCCGGACGCCGAACCGACCTACACCTACCCCACCTACTTCGCGATGTTCTTCACCGCCGGCATCGCCGCCGGCATCGTGTTCTGGGGGCCGGCCGAGGCGATGTTCCACTACCAGTCCCCGCCACCGTTCGTGGACGCCGCCCCACAGTCGGACGCCGCCATCGTCGGGGCGCTCACCTACGCCCTGTTCCACTGGGGGTTCTCGGCGTGGAGCGCCTACGTCGTCCTCGGACTCCCCATCGCGTACTACACCTACCAGCGTGGGGCACCCCTGCGCGTCTCGACCATCCTGACGCCGTTCCTCGGTGTCGAGAACCTCGACGGCCCGTGGGGGAAACTGGTGGATGTCCTCGCGGTGTTCGCCACCATCGGCGGCGTCGCCACCTCCGTCGCGTTCGTCAGCCAGCAGTTCCTCGCCGGCGTCGACTTCCAGTGGGGCGTCGCGCAGGGCGCACTCGGGCCCGTCCTCATCGTCGCCGGCCTCACGCTCATCTACGTCGTCTCGGCCGAGAGCGGCGTCCAGCGTGGCATCCGCCGCATCGCGGGCGTGAACGTCGCCCTGTTCGCGCTGTTCGTCGCCTTCCTCGTCGCCGTCGGCCCACGAGCGTTCCTCCTCGAGCAGAGCAGCGCCGCCGTCTCGTCGTACGTCGCCGGGTTCGTCCCGATGAGCCTCTACACCGGCGGCGGCGCGTGGGTGGCGAACTGGACGGTGTGGAACTGGTCGTGGTGGTTCTCGTGGGCGCCGTTCGCGGGCCTGTTCCTCGCGGCGCTCTCGAAGGGCCGCACGGTCCGGACGGTCGTCTCCACGGGCGTCGTCGCCACCTCGCTCGCCACCATCGTCTGGTTCCTCCTGCTGGGTGGCACCTCGCTCCACCTCCAGCACACCGGCCGCGCGGACGTGCTGGCCTCCATCGCCGAGTACGGCGGCAGCGAGGCCGTCGCCGGCTTCCCCATCTTCGCGGCGCTCCCGCTCGGCCAGCTCCTGATGTTCCTCTTCCTCGCGCTCATCATCGCGTTCATCGTCACCTCGGCGGACACCTCGACGCTCGTCGTCGCCATCCTCGGGACGAAGCGCGAACTCGCCCCCACCACCGGGAGCATCGTCTTCTGGGGCGTGTTGCAGGGACTCGTCGCCATCTCCGTCCTCGTCCTCGGGGGCGGTCAGGCCCTGCAGGCCGTCGCCGTCCTCACCGGCGGCCCGTTCGCCGTCGTCGCCCTCGTGGCGCTCGCCGGGCTGACGGTGACGTTCTACCGCGAGGAGGGTGGCCACCCCTCGCTCCTGGACCGGGCACGCCGCCGACTCGACGTCGAGGGGGCCAAGACCCCATCCGAGGTGTTCCGCGACGGGGACGACTGAGTCCACGACCCCTCGGTCAGCCGAGACGAATCGCTCCGACGACCCCGTGCGGTACGTATAAGCGGCTCACGGTCGAGTTCCGGCGCGCGATGAAACGGACCGTCAGCACCGACGACGCCCCCGCGGCGGTGGGCGCGTACAGTCAGGCGACGACCACCGGCGACCTGCTGTTCACCGCCGGCCAGCTCCCGCTCACGACCGACGGCGAACTGCTGGACGACGAACCCGTCGCCGTCCAGACCGAACAGTGTCTCGCCAACGTCGAGGCCATCCTCGCCAGCGAGGGACTCGGACTGGAGGACGTCCTCAAGACGACCATCTACCTCGACGACATCAAGGCCTTCGACGAGATGAACGAGACGTACGGCGCGCACTTCGACGCGGAGCCACCGGCCCGGAGTGCGGTGGAGGTCGGGAACGTCCCGAAGGGGGCGGCGCTGGAGATAGAGGTCATCGCAGACGCGAGCGGCGCGTCCGAGTGACGGCCCCGGCCGTCGACCCCCACTCGTCTGACCGTCCGTTCAGGGGCCCGAACAAACGCTTACGCCGTGTCGTGTACACGCCCCGGACGGTGGTCTCCACGTGCGTCCCGAGGTCGGGCAGACGGTCACGCTGGCCCACGCCAAGCGGATGGCTGTCGGCTACAGCGTCCTGTTCCTCGCAGCCCTCGCCATCGGGGCCGCGCTCTGGGTGAGCGGCGCGGAGGGGCTGGCGCTGGTCGTCTGGCTGTTCGGCAACGGGTTCACCGCCTTCATGGGCGTGCTCACCGTGACCTGGGACGTCTTCGAGTACCTCGTCCCGGAGGACGCGGGGAACACCCGGACCGGCCGTGCCGAGGGACGCGAGCTGCGTCCCGGCATCGGTCTCTCGCGAGACACGCGCGTCGCGCTCCGTGTCATGCTCGTGCTCCTCGCGCTGACGGCCGTCGCCACGCTGGCGTTCTCGTACGCGCTCGGACTGCTCTGAGTGGGCGACGGGACGGACGAGAGAAGGTCGGGGCCGCTCAGTCGTCGGCCGGGGCCTCGGGGTCGCCGTCGCTCGGTTCGATACCGACCTCTATCTCGGCGGCGGCGGCCTTGTACTCCGGAATCTTCGCCCGCTCGTCGAGCACGTCGTTCGTCAGCCGGTTCGCGGAGGCGGCCGCGAAGTGCGGTGTGGTCCAGATGGACCCCTCCACGATGTCCTCGGTGACGTGTGCCTCGACGGTGATCTCGCCACGGCGGGACTTCACCGTCACCGTGTCGCCGTCCTCGATGCCGTATCGCTCGGCGTCGTTCGGGTGGACGTCGACGAAGTTCTCCGGGTGCTGCCGGTTGAGCGTCGGCGACCGACGGCTCATCGTCCCGGTGTTGTAGTGCTCCTCCAGCCGGGCCGTCGTCAGCACGAGCGGGTACTCCTCGTCGGGCACCTCCTTCGGCTCCTGGTGGACGACACCCTCGATCTTCCCGAGGCCGTTCGCCGTGTCGAACGACTCCTCGTAGAGGAACTGGTCGCCCTCGTCACCGGGTTCGTAGCAGGGCCAGTGGATGCCCTCCTCGCCCAGCGCCTCGTAGGTCATCCCGTGGTACGAGGGACAGACCTGCCGGAGCTCCTCGAACACCTCCTCCGGGTCCTCGAAGGTGAAGCCGCCGTCCTCGCCGAAGAGTCGGGTGCCGACCTCACAGAGGATCTCGAAGTCGTGTTTCGTGTTCTCGTGGACCTTCTGGACCCCGCGCATCCGCTGGACCCGGCGGTCCGTGTTCGTGACCGTGCCGCCGCGCTCGGCCCACGTCGTCGCCGGCAGGACGACGTCGGCGAACTTGGCCGTCTCGGTCATGAAGATGTCCTGGACGACCATGAACTCCAGTTCCTGCAGGCGCTCTTCCACCCGGTTCCCGTCGGGCTCGGACATCACCGGGTTCTCGCCCATCACGTAGAGCCCGTGGACGCTCTCGCCCGCCTCGTGGGATATCTCCACGTTCGTCAGGCCGGGTTCGGGGGGGACGTCGAACCCCCAGACCGCCTCCACGCTCTGCCGGGCCTCGTCGTCGTCGACGAGCTGGTAGCCCGGCAGGACGTTCGGCATCGCACCCACGTCACAGGTGCCCTGGACGTTGTTCTGTCCGCGGAGCGGGTTGACGCCGGTCCCCGGACGGCCGAGGTTGCCCGTGACGAGCGCGAGGTTGATCTCGTTCTGGACGTTGTCGACCCCGCAGGTGTGCTGGCTCATCCCCATCCCGGTGAAGATGGCGGAGTTGTTCGCCATCGCGTACTTCTCGGCGGCGAGTTCGAGGTCCTCCAGCGGGACGCCACAGCGCTCGGCCGCCTCCTCCTTGTCGAAGTCCGCGAGCGTCTCTTTCAGGTGCTCGAACCCCTCCGTGCGCTCCTCGATGAACTGCTCGTCGATCCAGCCCGCCTCGGGCTCCTCCTCGTGCCGTTCGAGGATGGTCTTGATGATGACGTTCAGGAGCGGGATGTCCGTCCCGGGGTTGAGCTGGAGGTGCATGTGCCGCTCGGTCTCGTCGATCTTGAACGAGCGGGTGGTCTTGTTCTTGTGCGGGTCGACCTGGATGACGGTCGCCCCCTCCAGCACCGCCTGTCGGAAGTACTGGCTGTTGGCGATGGGGTGCTGCTCGCCGGGGTTCGCACCCTGTATCCAGAACACGTCGGCGGCCTCCTCCAGGTCCTCCATGCTGTTGGTCATCGCGCCGGCACCGAGGCTGGTGCGGAGCGCCCATACCGTCGAGGCGTGACACATCCGCGTGCAGTTGTCGACGTTGTTGGTGCCGTAGCGGCGCGCGAGCTTCTGGAGGAGGTAGTTCTCCTCGTTCATCGTCTTCGAGGACCCGAAGAACCCCATCGCGTCGGGGCCGTGCTCCTCGCGGATGCGCTCCAACTCGTCGACGATGCGGGAGTAGGCCTCCTCCCACGTCGCCTCGCGGAACTCGCCGTCCTCCTTGACGAGCGGGTCGGTCAGGCGGTCCTCGTGGTCGACGACTTCGGTCGCCGCGCCACCCTTGATACAGATGCGGCCCTCGTTGACCGGCGCGTCGCCCCACGGCATGAACCGCATGTCGCCGGGTTCGTCGCCGGGCATCACCTGGATGCCGCAGCCGACGCCACAGTACGGACAGATGGTCTTGACGGGTTCCTTCTCCTCACTGGACATGGGTCATACCTCCGGACAGTGCGTTCTCATGTGCGACTCTCTGTCAGAGACGTGGCGGTGCCACGGGCATCAATCTTCCGCGAGCAGGGGGGCCACCGGGGCCCGTACGGGGCGATTCGACCTCGCTCGCCGGGGAAACGTTGAGGCCCGTGGCCGGGCAACAGGCGGCCGATGGACCTGACCCGTGCGGTCGTCGAACGGGCGGCCGGGGAGTACGAGGCCGTCCAGCCGATGTACACCGTCGAGCAGGAACACGTCGAGATGCTCCCCGAGACGTTCCGCAGCGGCGAGTACGGCTGGCGCGACGCCGAGTGGGTCGTCCAGTGGCACTACCGCCGGTTCCTCGGCGCGTACCCGAACCGCGACCGCCGGGCCGCCGAGGGCGAGTACGACGAGAACGAGTTCGAGGACGTCCTCGACGCCGTCGCGGGGGCCGTCGACGCCGAGGACACCGCCGCGCGACTCGGCGCGCTCACGGCCCTCTCGGGCGTCGACGTGCCGGTGGCCTCGGCGTTCCTCCTCTTCCTGTCGCCAGAACGGTACGTTGTGGTCGACGAGTGGACGTGGGGCGTGCTCCACGAGGCGGGGGAACTGGACGACCCCTATCCCGCGCCACCGGACGTCGAGGCCTACCTCGCGTTCGACGCGGCCTGCACCCGCCTCCGCGAGCGGTTCGACGTCGACGCGTGGACGCTCTACCGCGCGCTGTGGGTACTGGGCGGCGAGGCCTAGTCGGGGGCGAGCGCCGGCGTCGCCCGGAACAGCCCCTCGGGGTCCCAGCGCCGTTTCACCTCGACGAGTCGCTCGTAGTTCTCCCCGTAGGCCGCCCGTTCGCGGCGCTCGCCCTCCTCGCTGCCGACGAAGTTCGCCGCCACCTCGCCCGTCGTGTACGGCTCGACCGCCTCGTGGAACGACTCGACCCAGTCGACGTGCGCCTCGTCGTCGGTCGGGTCGTCCCACCGGGCCTCGACGAGGAGGTGGTGGGCGTCCTCGCGGTGCGGGTAGGCGGTGGCGTCGGCAGGTGGGTCCGTCTCCGCGCCGCTCCGGGGCGAGACGAACACCGTCGCCCCGGCCGAGGGCGCTCGCTCGGCCCACCCGGTCACCGTCTCGACGGCCCCCGCCGAGAGCGAGTCGAGGTACTGGCTCCGCAGGTGAGTCCGCATGCTCCCGCGGCTCTCGCCCGCTCGCTGGAACGCCGCGTACGGACGGGCCCGGAGGCTGTCGAACAGGGGGTCACCGAACTCGCGCAGCGGTTCCAGTACCTCGCGTCCCGCCTCCGGGTCTCCTGCGTAGCAGACGATACAGATGGCGACACGGGTGTCGTGGACGGACTCTGGGAAGTACGACGCCGCCGGCAGGACCATGCTCCCGAAGAGGAGCCGGACCTCGCGCGGGGCGTCCGCGAGGAACGACTCGTACCGGCGGGCGAGCGCCCCGGCCCGGTCGTGCGGGTGGACGAGCGAGCCCGCGAACACCTCGCCGACGGGGTGCAGGTCGAACTCGAAGGTCGTGACGACGCCGAACGAGCCGCCCCCGCCGCGGAGCGCCCAGAACAGGTCCTCGTTCTCGGACGCGCTGGCGCGGACGAGGTCGCCGTCGGCGGTCACCACGTCGGCCGACCGGAGATTGTCGCAGGTCAGGCCGTACCTGCGGCTGAGCCAGCCGACACCGCCACCGAGTGTGAGTCCCGCCACGCCGATGTTCGGGTCCTGGCCGCCGGGGACGGCGAGGCCGAACGCGCCCGTCTCGTGGTCCACGTCGCCCCACGTCGCCCCGGGACCGACCCACGCCCGTTCGCGGTCCGGGTCGACCCGGACCCAGTCCATCGGCCGGAGGTCCAGCGTGAGGCCGCCGTCCGCGAGGGCGCTCCCGGAGACGTGGTGGCCGCCGCTCCGGACCGAGAACGGCAGAGAGGAATCGCGTGCGACCTCGACACCCGTGAGAACGTCCGCGGCGCCACGACAGCGGAGGACGGCCGCCGGGCGCTTCTCGACCCGGGCGTTCCAGAGCGTACACGCCTCGGCGTACCCCTCGTCGCCCGGTTCGAGGAGCGCGCCACGGGTCCGGTCGCGGAGGCGTGTGAGGTCCATCCCCGACTCAGAACAGCCCGGAGATGGTGCCGTCCGCGTCGATGTCCATGTTCGCCGCGGCGGGTTCGCTCGGGAGGCCCGGGAGCGTCAGCACGTCACCCGTCAGCGCGACGAGGAAGCCGGCGCCGGCCGAGGGGTACACCTCCGTCACCTCCAGCGTCCAGTCGTCCGGCGCGCCCTTCTTGCTCGGGTCGTCGCTGAGCGAGTGGAACGTCTTGGACATGCAGATGGGCACGTCGTCGAAGCCGTGGTCGGTCAGGCGCTCGATGTCGTCCTCGGCGCTCCCGTGGTACTCCACGCCGTCGGCCCCGTAGATCTCCGTGGCGATGGTCTCGATCTTCTGCTTGATGGGGACGTCGAGGTCGTAGAGCGGCGTGAAGTCCGAGGGCGTCTCGGCCGCGTCCACGACCTGCTCGGCCAGCTCGACGCCGCCCTCGCCGCCGTCGCTGAACACGTTCGACTCGGCGGCACGGATCCCGAGGTCCTTGCAGTGGTCGATGACTGCCTGCACCTCCGCGTCGGTGTCCCCGGGGAAGCGGTTCACCGCGACGACGACCGGGACGCCGAACTTCTGGAGGTTCCGGACGTGCTTGTCGAGGTTCGCCAGCCCGCGCCGGACCATCCCGACGTCCTCCGCCTCGAGTTCGTCGAGGTCCGGCGGCCACATCTCCTGCCCGTGGTACTTGAGCGCCCGGACGGAGGCGACGAGCGTCACCGCGTCGGGTTCCATCTCGCCGAACCGGCAGACGATGTTCATGAACTTCTCGGCCCCGAGGTCGGAGCCGAACCCGGCCTCGGTGACGAGGTACTCGGAGAGGCTAGAGGCGAGTTCGTCCGCCATCAGCGAGTTCGTGCCGTGGGCGATGTTGGCGAACGGGCCGCCGTGGACGAACGCCGGGGTCCCCTCGATGGTCTGGACGACGTTCGGCTTCAGCGCGTCGCGCAGGAGGATGGTCACCGGCCCGGTCGCGTCGATGTCGTCGGCCGTGACGGGTTCGCCGTCCTCGTCGTAGGCGACGATGATGCGCGAGACGCGCTCTTTCAGGTCCTGCAGGCTGTCGGCGAGACAGAGCACCGCCATCATCTCCGAGGCGGCGGTGAGGATGAACCCGTCCTCGCGGGGGATGCCGGTCACGTCCCCGCCGAGGCCCACCACCGTCTCGCGTAGCACCCGGTCGTTCATGTCGATGGCGCGGGGCCAGTTGACCCAGTTGACCGCGATGTCGAGCTCGTTGCCCTGCTTGATGTGGTTGTCCAGCATCGTCGAGACGAGGTTGTGTGCCGAGGTGAGCGCGTGGAGGTCACCCGTGAAGTGGAGGTTGATGTCCTCCATCGGGAGTACCTGCGACCACCCGCCGCCCGCGGCACCACCCTTCACGCCGAACACCGGGCCGAGCGACGGCTCGCGGATGGCGATGAGGGCGTCCTTGTCGATGTGGTTGAACGCCTGACCGAGCCCGACCGTCGTCACCGTCTTCCCCTCGCCCAGCGGTGTCGGGGTCATCCCGGTGACGAGGACGAGCTTCCCGTCGTCCTCCTTCTCCGCCGTCGCCCGCTCGATGGCGTCGAGTTTCACCTTCGCCTTGTACTCCCCCTGGAGCTCCAGGTCCTCGCGGTCGAGGCCGAACGGTTCGACCACGTCCGCGATGTGGCGCTTCTCGACTGACTGTGCGATCTCGTAGTCGTTCGGTATCGAGGAACCGCTCTCGTCTGGGGGTGACATGTCCCGACGTTCCGGAGACGCGGTTATCAATGCTCGCGTACACATCAGCAGTCGGTGAGGTCGTGGTTCGTCGCCTCGGCGTTCCTGACCGGTCTCGTGGCCCGTTCGGCGAGGGATGGGTGGCTATCACGGGCCTGACGGGTGGTGGACGCCCGCCGCGTGCCGGTCGCGGCGCTGGCCCCATCCTGACAGTGAAATGGTAGAGCGTGGAGTCCGGTGCGCTGGTGGTCGTCGTCTGCCCCCGGCTCCCTTCGCTCGGTCAGTCTCCGCCGTGCTCGGCGACGTAGGCCGCGAGTTCCCGTTCGGCGTCGGCGTCCATCGGGGGACGCTCGTAAGCCGCGAGCCGCCGCTCGACCCGTTCGTGGGCCTGTTCGAACGCCGACTTCCCGCCGTCGTCGGCCCAGTCGCGGTGCGCGCGCTTGTCGACGAACGCCGACCGGAAGAAGCCGCTCTCGCCGCCCGCCGCCGAACCGGCCGCGCCGACGAAGTGGCCGGCCGGGTCCGTCCCCCCGATGCGTTCCAGGTCGAGGTGTGCCTCGTCCACGGCGAACCCCTCGCGGAACCGGTCGAGACACCGCATCGCCTCGCAGTCGAGGACGAACTTCTCGGGCGAGATGGTGGAGTACGACTCGAGGATGCCGGCCGCGTTGAGGACGAAGTCGATGCCGGCGAAGTCGGTCACCGTCTGGAGGAACATCGACTCGAAGCCGCTCTGGTGGTCGACGGACTTCGCGTCCGAGAGGCCGCCGCCGGCCCGGGACGGGAGGCCGTAGAACGTGGCGAGTCGCGCGGCGGCGGCGACGAACAGCGCGGACTCCGGCGTGCCGATGGAGAGCGAGCCGTACCGGGGGTCAACGGTCGCCGTCGGCACGCCGTAGACGACGGGCGTGCCGGGGTTGACCAGTTGCGTGAGCGTGATGGCGAGGAGGTTCTCGGCGTTGGCCTGCGCCAGCGACGCCGCGAGCGTCGGCGGCCCGGACGCCCCGGCGACGGTGAACGAGGAGACGATGGGGGGCTGCCCGTGCTCCGCGTACGTCAGGAGGCCACCGAGCATCTCGCGTTCGAGGCTCCGGGGCGGGACCGTGTTGACCAGCCCGGCCACGTAGGGCCGTGCGAGCTCCGGGTCGCCCGTGGCGATACCGACCATCTCCATGCAGGCACGGGCGCGTTCCTCTCCGTAGGTGGGACCCATCACCGGCTTGTCCGTGAGCGTCAGCGCCCGCTCCAGCATCTCGTAGTGTCCCGTCGCCTCGTCGATCGCCGGCGGCTCGCAGACCCGATAGCCCGTACAGCCGATGGCCGTCTCGACCTGCGCGAGCTTCACGAGCCGCTCGTAGTCAGCGCGCGTGGCCGGACGCCGGCCCTCCGCGTACGTCCGGACGTTCGGGGGACCGTAGCCCGGCGTGCGGACCGGCGGGCCGTCTCCGCCGACGACGACGTCGTTGGCCGGGTTCCGCGCGTGGAGGGTGAACGACGAGGGGGCGGCTCGGACGGCGTCCTCGACGACCTCGCGGGGGACGGTGACCACGTCCCGCTCGTCGACGTGGCCGCCGTGGCTCTCGAGCAGCGAGCGGGCACGCTCGTGGCCGAGCTTGACGCCGAACTCCTCGAGGATGCGCATGGACGCTTCGTGGATGGCCGTACACTCCTCCTCGTCGAGTCGGTCGAGCGACGGCAGGCCGGTGGCCGTCCCGTCGTGATCCATGCCCCAACAGTACCCCCATTCGCCGGATAAGGGTTCGCGTCGGCACACCGTTCTGCCGAGGCGAACCGGCCGCTGTCGGGCGGTCGTGGGCCGTCGGTGACCGGCCGTCCTCCCGTGCGCGTCCGCGCGTTCCTCCACCTGCACGTGGGCTGAGTGGTTGTGCTTCGACACCCCCCGAATCCGGGATTTAATACGCTGTCTGTCACAACGTCTCGGAGTCATGGAGTACCACGAGGCGGTGAACCGTCTGGAGCGACTACGGCGGCTCCGGCCGAAACTGGGGGTGGGGACCACCGCCTCCCTGCTGGAGACGCTGGGGGACCCACAGGAGGGCCTCCCGGCGGTGCAGGTCGCCGGGTCCAACGGGAAGGGGAGCACCGCGCGAACGCTGGAGCGCGTCCTGCGCGAGGCGGGGCTGACCGTCGGGCTCTACACCTCGCCGGACCTGAACGACCTGCGCGAGCGCATCCGCGTGCGAGGCCAGAAGATACCGAAACACGAGGTGTCGCGGTTCGTCGAGGTGGCGTGGCCGGAGATCGTCGACCGGTCGGTCGAGGGCGACGAACCGACGTTCTTCGAGACGTTCACCGCGCTGGCGCTCTGGCGCTTCGACCGCTCGGACGTGGACGTGGCCGTCCTCGAGGTGGGCATCGGCGGGCGCTACGACGCGACGAGCGTCGTCGACCCGGTGGCCAGCGCCGTCACCAGCGTCAGCCTCGAACACACCGAGATCCTCGGGGACACCGTCGAGGAGATCGCCCGCGACAAGGCCAACGTCACCCCCGCGGAACGACCCCTCGTCACGGGCGCGACGGGGGCGGCCCTCGACGCCATCCGCGCCGACCACCCCGTCCTCACCGTCGGCCCGGAGGACGCGGACGTCTACGCCAGCGAGGGCGAGGTGGTCTCGCCGACGGCGTCGAAACTCTCGCTCGTCGGCCCGGACTGGGCCGTCGAGACGCGGACGCCCCTGCCGGGCGCGCACATGGCGACCAACGCGGGCATCGCCGCGACGCTCGCCAGACAGGTCGGGGACGCACTCGGCGTGGACGTGACCGAGGCCGACATCGCCGCGGGCGTCCGGAACGTCCACGCTCCCGGCCGGTTCGAGGTGATGGACCACGCGCCACTGACCGTCCTCGACGGGGCGCACAACCCGGACGCGTGTGTGAAACTGGCCGACACGCTCGAACGGCTCGAGTACGACTCGCTCCACCTCGTGTTCGGCGCGATGCGCGAGAAGGACCACCCCGCGATGTGCCGCGCGCTCCCGGCCGCCGACCGGGCGTACCTCGCGGAACCCGACGTGGAACGTGCCCGCGGGACGGACACGCTGGCGACCGTCTTCGACCGGGAGACGGACGCCGCCGTCGACACGTTCGACTCCGTCCTCGGGGCGCTGGAGGCCGCCTGCTGGGCGGCCGACCCGGGCGACTGTGTCCTCGCCACGGGGTCGCTCTACACCGTGGCGGAGGCCCGCGACCACTGGACGCGGAGTCCGCGTGTCGTGCGTACCGACTCGCACGGGGCCGCGCGTGAGGCGCTGGCCAGCGCGGACGTCCCCCGCGCCGTCCGGACGGACCGGGTGGACGCGATGGTCGACCGGACGCTCCGGTTCCACGTCCGCCGCGGGCGGGCGGGCGAACTGGTCGGTCGGATGCGCTCGCTCGGCGGGACGGGCGCCGTCTCGGGTATCGAGGCGGCCGACCAGCACGTCGAGGTGGTGCTGACGGGGACGCTCGACCAGTTCCGCGACCTCGTGCGGTACGTCCGGGCCTGCCCCGACGGCCGTCGCCTCGCGGGACGGGTGAACCGGGCGCTCGGTATCGGCACCGACGAGACGCCCGCCGCCTACCCCTGGCACGACGGCACCGCCGTCATGGGCATCCTGAACGTCACACCCGACTCCTTCCACGACGGCGGGGAGTACGACACCGTCCCGGCGGCCGTCGACCGGGCCGAGGCGATGGTCGTCGACGGCGCGGACATCGTCGACGTGGGTGGGGAGTCGACGCGCCCCGGTGCGGACCCGGTGCCGGCGGCCGAGGAGCGCGAGCGCGTGGTCCCGGTCGTCGAACGACTGGCCGACCTCGACACGTTCGTCTCGGTGGACACCCGGAAGGCGCTGGTGGCCGAGGCCGCACTCGAGGCCGGCGCCGACATGGTGAACGACGTGACCGGCCTCGGGGACGCGGCGATGCGCGAGGTGGTCGCCGCCCACGACGTGCCGGCCGTCGTGATGCACAGCCTCTCGGCACCGGTGGACCCGCACCACCGCTACGGTTACGACGACGTGGTCGACGACGTCCTCGAGGGGCTGACCGAGCGGGTGTTGCTTGCCGAGCGTGCGGGGATCGACCGCTCGAATCTGCTCCTCGACCCGGGGCTGGGGTTCGGCAAGCGGGCGGCCGAGAGCTTCGAGCTCCTGGACCGACTCTCCGAGTTCCGGGCGCTGGGGACGCCCGTGATGGTGGGACACTCCCACAAATCGATGTTCGAGGCGGTGGGGTGCGGTCCCGACGAGCGACTCGCACCCACCGTCGCCGCGACGGCCCTCGCGGCAGAACGCGGCGCGGACGTCGTCCGGGTCCACGACGTGGCCGAGAACGTCGCCGCCGTCGAGACGGCCCGGAAGACCCGGGGGGAGTGACCGGGCGCCGAACCACGACCTGTCAGGCCCTGGTGGGGTTGTGTGGACGTGCGGGTGCGCGGGCGCACCGGGCCGCCTGCTCCGGACTCGTCGTCGCTCCCCACACTGCCCGAGTGAGTCCCCGGATGGCGCGAGGATGGGCGTCTCGTCCGTGTTCGGGGTCCAGTGGGGTGGACTCGGCGTGGCGCAGCGACTACCGGTTCGACCCGCCGAGTCCCCGTGTTCCACGCACATCGTATACGGAATCTGTCAGGTATACGGCCTTTTAATATCGGGCGAGACCCGAACTCGTGAACGAACATGAGATTGCCAGACCCTAGCACGGGTATCGCGTCCGCAGACCTGACGTCGGGCGAGGCAGCCCCGGCGACGGCGGGTGGTCGGCGATGAGTTCGAAGCAGTTCCCGGCCTCGGCCGAGACGGTCATCCTCGGCGCGGGTATCGTCGGGAACAGTCTGGCGTACCACCTCGCTCGGTACGGTCGGGACGACATCGTCCTCGTCGACAAGGGGCCGCTCCCGGACCCGGGCGGCTCGACGGGCCACGCCTCGAACTTCCTGATGCCGGTCGAACACTCGAAGGAGATGACCCACCTCACACGGCGCTCCATCGAGCAGTACAAGGAGTTCGACACGTTCGTCAACTCGGGCGGTATCGAGGTGGCCCGCACGGACGAGCGGGTCGAGGAACTGAAACGCCGGGTGCAGTCGGCGAAGGCGTACGGCGAACCGGCCGAACTCCTCACGCCCGAGGAGGTGGAGGAGATGCTCCCGTACGTCAACACGGACATCATCAAGGCGGGGTTCTACAGCCCCGGTGCCGGCACCTGCGACCCGCTCCGGGCGGGCGAGGTGATGCGGGCCCGGGCCGACGCCATCGCCTCGGGCGAGGTCGCCCCCGAGAACGTGGGCGAGGTGCAGGCCGACGGCGGCGTCCAGACCCAGCGACCCGAGAGCACGGGGGGGCTCCACGTCTCGCCGAACACGGAGGTCCTCGACATCCACGTCGAACACGGTGAGGTACAGGCCGTCGAGACGGACCGCGGGACCGTCGAGGCCGACGAGGTCATCATCGCGGCGGGGCTCTGGAGCCCGAAGCTCGCGGAGATGGCGGGCGTCGACATCCCGCTCACGCCGGCCGTCCACCAGATGGTCAGCGTCGGGCCCATCTCCTTCTTCGAGGACTACGAGGGAGAGATCTCGTTCCCGGTGCTGCGTGACATGGACACCCAGATGTACGAGCGACAGCACGGCAACGACCTCGAGGTCGGCTCCTACCAGCACCGGCCCATCCTCTGGGACGTCGACGACGTGCCCTCCATCGACGAGGCACCGCTGTCGCCGACCCAGCCGCCGCTCACGGACGACGCGTTCGAGCAGTCGATGGCCGACGCCCTCGAGATCGTGCCGGATCTGCTCGACGACCCGAACGCGGGCATCCGCCACGAGATAGACGGCCTGCTCTCGCAGACGCCCGACGGCGGCCCGCTCCTCGGCCCACTGCAGGACGTCGAGGGGCTGTGGTCGGCCGCGGCCGTCTGGATCAAGGAGGCGCCGGCCATCGGCGAGGCCATCGCCCAGCTGATGACGCGGGGCTACTCCGACATCGACATCCACGCCTCGGACGTCAACCGGTTCTACCACTACGGCACCTCGCGGGAGTTCGTGAAGAACCGCGCCCACGAGGGGTTCAAGAAGACGTACGGCATCGTCCACCCGGCCGAGCAGTGGCAGTCCTCGCGGCCGCTCCGGACGAGTCCGTTCTACCACCGGCAGGACGACCTCGACGCACGGTTCTTCGAGGCCGCCGGCTGGGAACGACCCCAGTGGTACGAGTCCAACGAGGACCTCCTCGAGGAGTACAGCGAGGAACTCGAGGGGCTGGACCGCCCCAACGAGTGGGACTCCCGCTGGTGGGACGAGACCATCCTCGCCGAGCACCTCCACATGCGTGACAAGGTGGCGATGGTCGGCGACATGGGCTTCGGCATCTTCGACCTCCGTGGCGACGACGTGACGGCGTACCTCGAGGGGATGGTCGTCGGCCGCGTCGACGTCGACGTCGGCAAGACCGTCTACACGCCCGTCCTCGCGCCGAACGGGGGGTTCGTCTCGGACCTCACCATCGCGCGGCTCGGCGAGGACCACTACCGGGTCGTGACCGGCGGTGCGGCGGCCGGCTCCGACCGTTCGTGGTTCCAGAGCCACATCCCCGAGGACGCGGACGTGAAGCTCATCGATAACAGCGAGGCGCTCTGCACGCTCGGGGTCTGGGGGCCGGACGCCCGCGACCTCGTCCAGAGCGTCACCGAGGAGGACGTGTCCCACGAGGCGTTCCCGCCGTACACGGCCCAGGAGATCACCGTCGGCGAGGTGGACGCGTGGGCGATGCGCCTCTCGTACGTCGGCGAACTGGGCTGGGAGATATACGCCCCGATGGGGCAGGGCCAGCGGCTCTGGGACGTCCTCTGGGAGGCCGGACAGGAGTACGACGTCCGCCCGGTCGGGATGGGCGTCTACGGGACCACCGGCCGACTGGAGAAGGGCTACCGCCTGTTCGGCCACGAACTCGAGTCCGAGTACGACCCCTCGGAGGCCGGGCTGACCTTCCACGGTGTGAAGGACGCCGACTTCGTCGGGAAGGAGGCGTACGCCGAGGCCATCGAGGAGGACGACGCGGCGACGCTCTGTACGCTCTCGGTCGACGACCACACCTCGGAGTCCGGCGAGCGCCGGTTCATGCTCGGCGGTGAACCCATCGTCGACGAGGACGGCGAGGTCATCGTCGACGAGGAGGGCCGCGAGTCCTACGTGACGAGCGCGGGCACCGGCCCGACGGTCGGGAAGCACCTGCTGATGGCGTACCTGCCGCCGGAGTACGCGGAGGAGGGCCAGCAACTGCAGGTGGAGTACTTCGACGAGACGTACCCGGTGACCGTCGAGGTGGCCGGGAGCCGACCGCTGTTCGATCCGGAGAACGAGCGCATCCGGTCCTGAACCGGCGGCGCTCGACCCGGATCCGACTCGCCCCTGACGACCACACGACCCACAGCACACGAAGGAACATGGATACACTAGCTTGTGTCAAGCGCGTACCGGACACCGGTGCGAAGATCGTACTGACCGACGACCAACGAGCCATCGACACGTCCAACCTCGGGTTCACGATGAGCCCGCACGAGGAGTGTGGTCTGGAGGAGGCGGTGCAGATCGCCCAGGACACCGGCGGGACGGCGACGGCACTCACCCTCGGCACCGCGGAGGCCGACGAACAGCTCCGGACCGCGCTGGCGATGCAGGCCGACGAGGCGGTGTTGCTCGAGACCGAGGAGCGCGAGTGGGGGCCCCTCGACACCGCGACGGCCATCGCCGACTACGTCCGGGAGACGGACGACGAGTACGACCTCCTCCTGTTCGGCACGGAGTCGGCGGACAACGGGAACTACCAGGTCCCCATCCACGTCGCCACGCAGCTCGGCCTGCCGGTGGTGACGGCCATCAAGCACATCGAGGTGGAAGACGACACGGTGGTCGCCCGACGCGAGGCGGGCGGCGGCGAGGAGGTGTACGAGCTGGAGACGCCCGCCGTCGTCGGCGTCAAGGAGGGACTGAACGAGCCGCGCTACCCGTCGATGCGCTCGAAGATGCGCGCCCGGCAACAGGAGGTCGAACAGCACCACCCCGAACCGGGCGGCCGCGACCGGCTGGAGATGGTCCGGCTGGAGGCGCCCGAACAGGACGAGGGCACCGCCGAGATACTCGGCGAGGGGCCGGAGGCGACGCCACGTATCGTCGAGATACTGCAGGAGGACCTGGAGGTGCTCTGACGATGGTGCTCGCACTGGTGGAACACGAGGCGGGCGTGCCGGAGGACTCGTCGCTGGAGATGCTGACGCTGGCCCGTGGCGTGGCCGAGGAGACGGACGAACCGCTCACGGCCGTCGTCGTGGGCGCGGAGGCGGCGGGCGTGGCCGACGACCTCGGTACCTACGGCGTGGAGACGGTGTACGTCGTCGACCACGAACGACTCGACGACTACGCGCCGGTGGCGTGGGCCACGAGCGTCGACCAGCTGGCGGCCGACCTCGACCCGGACGCCGTCGTCGCGCCCGGGAGCACCCGTGGGCACGAGGTGCTCGCGCACGTCGCGGCGCGCCGAGAGCAGTCGATGGCCGCGAACTGTATCGAGGTGACGACGGGCGAGGAGTACGAGCTCACCCGCCAGCGCTGGGGCGGGACGCTGCTGGAGGAGGCTCGTCTCGGCGGCGACACGAAACTGCTGACGGCGGCCGCTCACGAGGTGAGCGCCGAACCGGCCGACTCGCCGACGGAGCCTGCCGTCGAGTCGTTCGACCCGTCGCTCGACGAGGAGGCGTTCGAGGTGCGCGTGACGCGCCACGAGGCGTCCGACGTGGAGGGCGTGCCACTCGGCGAGGCACGCGTCGTCGTCGGCGGTGGTCGCGGCGTGGGCGGCCCCGACGGCTACGACCAGCTCGAGGAGCTCGCGGACCTCCTCGGCGGGGCGGTGGGTGCCTCCCGCGCCGCGGTCAACGAGGGGTGGCGGCCCCACGACGACCAGGTGGGACAGACGGGGGCGAAGATCTCGCCGAAGCTCTACGTCGCCTGTGGCATCTCGGGTGCCGTCCAGCACATGGTGGGCTGCAAGGGTGCCGAGAACATCCTCGCCATCAACACCGACCCCGAGGCGGCCATCATCCAGAAGGCACGTTGGGCCGTCGTCGGTGACCTCCACGAGGTGGTGCCGGAGCTCAACGAGTCCATCCGCTCGGCCAACTGAGGCCCGGTCTCCTCTTCCTGTCGCTCGAGGTTCAGGTTACGGTTCGGTCGGTAGCGTCAGCACTCGTGGCGTGAGCACGCCGAGAAACGGTCGGGTGACGAGACGTCGGTCGCGGTGGTTACTCGCGGCGGATGCGGGCGAACAGGTCGCCACGTTCGCGGAACAGACCGGTGACGAATCGCTCGACGAGCGTGGTGTCAGTGGGCGCCGCCCCAGCCGGGAGGTAGAACTGGCGCTCGGTCTGTGCTTCGGTGGAACCTGTGGAGTCGGTGCGTTCCATACTCGTGTTGGGTGTCCTGACGGTTTAACGATTTCGAAGATATCTTTACGAAATCCGAATTCGGATTCGTGATAGTGAAAGGTTCACACGGATTGTCCCGGTCACCCCCTCGCTGGGGGCCGGCGCGGGACAATCCTTTTCCTCGGGACACACCTCCGTCCGGTGGATGAGTGACGCGCCGTCGCGGATGCTCCGAGTCGACCTGTCGGCGGAGCGTGTCGTCTCGGAGACGGTGCCCCCGTCGTGGCGGCGGCGCTACCTCGGGGGGAAGGGCCTCGGCGCACGCTACCTCTACGACGAGCTGGCGCCCGGGACGGACCCGCTGGGCCCCGGGAACGCGCTCCTGTTCGTCCTCGGCCCACTCACGGGGGCGCTCCCGGGCGAACAGCGCTACGCGGCGGTGACGAAGTCGCCGCTCACGGGTGCGTTCCTCGACTCCTACGCCGGGGGCACGTTCCCCGCGAGGCTGGCAGGGTCGCTCGACGACCACCTCGGGGTGCTGGTGACCGGACGCGCCGAGGCACCGGTCCGGCTGGTCGTCGGCGACGGCGACGCCCGCGTCGAACCCGCCGAGACGTGGGGCGCGGACGCCGTGGAGACGGCACGCCAGTTCCCGGACGCGAGCGTCGCCTGCATCGGCCCGGCGGGCGAGAACCGCGTCACCTTCGCCACCATCGCCTCCGACGAGGCGGAACACCACGCCGGACGCGGCGGGGCGGGTGCCGTGATGGGTGCCAAGCGGCTGAAGGCCGTCGTCGCGTCCGGCGACCCACCGGCGGTCCCCGAGTCGGTGGCCGCATTGCGCGACCGGGACACCGGGCGGTTCACCGAGAGTCACACGGGGCGGTGGCTGGCGGCCTCGGGGACGCTGGAGACGGTCGACTTCGCCGACGAGACGGGCGTGCTCGCGGCCCGTGGCTGGCAGGAGCGGGGCTTCGACGGCGCCGACGACGTGGGTATCGATGCGGCCCGCGAGGCGGCGACGGGCCGCGAGCACGACGGCCCCGTCCCCGGCGGCTTCCGGGTCGAGACGGCCGCCGGCGAGACCGTCCCGCGGGGTGCCACCGGGATGAGTCTCGGGGCGGGCCTCGGCATCGACGAGTTCGACGCCGTCGCCGAACTGGGCGAGTGGTGCAACCGCCTCGGGCTCGACCTCATCGACGGGGGGAACGCGGTGGCCTGGGCCGCCCGTGCCGTCGAGGCGGGCCTCCTCGACCGCGACCTGTCGTTCGGCGACCCGGACGGTGCCCGGGCGCTCCTCGGCGAGATCGCGACCCGCGAGTCGAGGGTAGGCGACGCGCTCGCCGACGGGGTGGCGGTGGCCGCGAGGCGGTTCGGCGGCGAGGCGTTCGTCCCCTCGGTCAAGGAGATGTCGCTGCCCGCGTACGACCCGCGCGGGGCGGCGAGCATGGCGCTGGCGTACGCGACGAGCGACCGGGGTGGCTGTCACCGTCGTGCCCGTCCGGTCGAACGGGAGGTGTTCGACGGGCCGTGGGACCCGGACCGGGCGGCCGAGGCCGTCGTCGCCGCACAGGACGCCCGCGCGCTCCGCTGGAGTCTCGTGGCCGACGACTTCGCGGGCGAGGCGGTGGACGTCCCGGCGTGGCTGGCGGCGGTCGGAGCCCCGCACGGCGACCTCCCGCGGACCGGCGAGCGGGTCTGGACGCTCGTCCGGCTGTTCAACGCCCGCGAGGGGTTCGACCGGTGCGACGACTCGCTCCCGGCCGTGTTCGCGGGCGACGGTGGCGTCGACCCGTCGCGGTTCGACGCGATGCTGGACGCCTACTACGCGACCCGGGGCTGGAGCGAGGCGGGGCTGCCGACGCGGGAGACGCTGGTTCGACTCGGCCTCGACGACGTGGTGGACGCCGCGACACCGGTGGGCGACCCCGGGCCGTGAGCCGTCCCGCCGCCGTGTCGTGGGACCGCGTTCGACAGGGCGTAGCTCCCACCGGGTGGGACTCAGCGTCGCGATTGACAGCGCCCGTACTCGTCGCTCTAGACGGTGATACTCGTGGACTACACAGAACAGTTCGACCGACCGACCGCGGCGACGCTCGGGGAGCCACGCCGGCTCGCGGGCCTCGCCTTCCTCACCCTCGCGGGTGGGTTCATGACCGTCCTGATGCTCGGTGCGGCGATGGCGCCGGGCTACGACTTCGGCGGTGGCGCCATCAGCGACCTCGGGGTCGTGGCGGAGACGGCGCTCCTGTTCAACGCGGGACTCGTCCTCGTCGGCGTCCTCAACCTCGCCGGCGGGTACGCGCTGTACCGGCTCCACGGAAGCCGGTGGCTCCTCGGGGCGTTCGCGCTGGCGAGCGTCGGGGCGGTGCTGGCGGGGCTGTTCCCCCTCGACACCGGTGGGCTGCACAGCATCGGGGCGCTCCTCGCGTTCCTGTTCTTCAACGTGCAGGCGCTGGGGCTGGCGACCCGACTGACCGGGCCGATGCGGTACCTCTCGGTGCTGGCGGGCGTCGTCGGCATCGTCTTCGTCGGCGTGATGGTCGTCGGTGACGCCGGCAACCCCGCGGTGTTCGGCCCGATCGGGCACGGCGGGGCCGAGCGGATGATCGTCTATCCCGTGATGCTCTGGCTGGTCGCGCTCGGCGGCTACCTCCTCGGTGACGGCGAGATACGCCCTCCGACCAGGGTGTCCGAGACGGCCGACTGAACCGCCGGTCGGCGGTCTCTCTCCGGGGTGTGTGACCCTCCTCGAACCCCGTCTACCGACGAGCCTAAGACTCGGTGTGTGGTACGTTCGCTATGGACACTGTACTGCTCGCGACGGACGGGAGTGAGTACGCGACGCGGGCGGCTCGGCGGGCCATCCGGCTCGCCCGAGCGCGTGACGCCGCGCTCCACGTCCTCTGTGTGGTCGACCGGCGGAGACTGGAGGAGCCGGCGCTCGGCTCCGGTGAACTGGCGACCATCGCGGCCGAGGACCACGGCCACGAGTGTATCGCGATGGTCCGGGAGTTGGCCGACGAGGCCGACGTCACCGTGGAGGGGCGGACCTGTCACGGGGTCCCGCCGGACGAGATTCTGGCGTACGCAGACAGGATCGACGCCTCGGTCATCGTCGTCGGCGAACACGGCGAACACGCCGAGCACTTCGGCGGCGTGGGCCGCGCTGTGGCCGACCGGGCGGACCGGGAGGTCGTCGTGGTCTCGGCCGCCGAGAACGAGGCGTGAGGAGGGCTGGCCCCGCCCCGCTGGTCCCACCCAGGCCCGACGACTACGTCCGGAGTTCGGCCGGCGTGGCGTCCTCGTACTTGTCCTCGAACTCGCCGATGAGTTGGCCCATCTTCGCGTACCAGTCGTTGAGCATCCGCTGCATCTCGCTCGACACCTTCTGGGCCTCGGCCGGGTGATAGACGTGGTAGTACCCCCCCTGGTCGTAGTTGACCTGCTCCTTCTCGATGAACCCCGCCTCCAGCAGGCGCTGGACGGCGCGGTACGCGGTCGAACGCTCGCGGTCGACGCCTTCCGCCACCTCGTCGACGGTCAGCGCCGACTCCGCCTCGACGAGCGCCTCGAAGCACTCCCTGTCTAGCTGTTTGAGTCCGTGGAAACACTCCAGCAGTCCCTCGCACTCCATGTCCCGCTGGAGTTGCTCGGACATCGAATCGGGCATCTGTATCACCTGTAGGTACCGTTCGGACGGGTAAAACGTTTGTGCAGTATCCGTACAATCCACACGGACGTCCCTCGTGGGGGGCCCGACGGCGCCGAGCCAACGGACGGCGACACCGGTGCTGGGGCCGCGAGCGGTGGTCTCTCGACCGCTCGACCGGTCGCCACCGCGGTCACCCGTCCCCTGCACACCCGCGCCGGCACCACGGCACTGACGGCGACTCGGCGGGCGGCGAACCTGACGGCGACGCGACACCCTCCCGGTCCGTAGTTACCCATAACTTACGAGCAACCACCGGTAACCTACGGGGATATAGTATTGCACCCCGGACCCACAACCGTTATTAGCGGGCACTGTTTACCCCTGACTGCGCAGAAATCCATGAATTGCACAAGACTCTACGAGGTGTCGACCGATGTTCGGGATTGAGAGTGCCTCCGGCCCGGAGGGTGCGGCCCTGATAATCGGGCTGGTACTCGTCGAGGCCCTCATCCTCTACGTCGGCTACGGCGCCCTGGAACGACTGCTCGGTCCGACCCTCACCCGCATCCTGCGGGGTGAGTAGTCGTGGAACTGTTCGGCGTCGCCGTCACACTCCTGCTCACGTTCGCCGGGTTCGGCGTCCTCATCGGGCTCCTCTTCGGCTTCTTCGGGATGGGCGGCTCGTTCCTCGTCACCCCCGCACTGCTGGTGATGGGCTACCAGACGGACGTGGCCGTCGCGTCCGGCCTCGCGTTCGTGTTCGGTACCAGCGTCATCGCCACCCTGAAACACCGTGACCTCGGGCAGGTCGACTACAAGCTCGGGGTGTTGATGATCGCCGGGACCACCGCCGGCATCGAGGTGGGGAAGATGGGCCTCCACTGGCTCCAGGACATCGGGCTCGCCGACACCGTCGTCAGCGTCGCGTACGTGGCGCTGCTGGGCGGCATCGGCGTGTTCATCACCTACACCGCGCTCAAGGGCGACGGCGGCGGTGGGGTGAGCCACGACGCCGACGGCGAGATCGACGCGGACGACATCCCCGACATCGCCAAGAAGATACAGAGCTACCGCGTCCCCCCGATGATGAAACTCCGCGGCGGCGTGCGCGTCTCGCTCTGGATGATCCTCGTCGTCGCGTTCCTGACGGGGCTGCTCTCGGGGTTCCTCGGCGTCGGTGGCGGGTTCATCCGCATGCCCGCGCTGTTCTACCTCATCGGCGTCCCCGTCCCCGTGGCGGTCGGGACCGACCTGTTCGAGATCGTCTTCTCGGGCGGTATCGGGTCGTTCCTCTACGCCATCGACGGTGCGGTCGACCTCGCCATCGTGGCACCCCTGCTGGCCGGTAGTGCCGGCGGTGCCCGCCTCGGCGCGGCCGCCACCAGCCTCGTCGACGAGGACGACATCAAGGTCTACTTCGGCGTGATGCTGCTGCTGGGCGCCATCGCCGTCGCCGTCCGGAAGATCGGCGGCGTCATCGAGATGCCCGTCCTCGACACGGTCGCACTGGCCATCATCATCGGCGCGGCGCTGCTCGTCAGTGGCGCCGTCGTCGTCAGCTCCATCCGCGAACTCCGGACCGAGCGTGCAGACACCACGGTCCAGACCGCGGACTGAACTGGACCTCGCCCTCCGGCGCCGTCGAGATTCTCGGCAGGTGATCGAGACGGCGTGCTGACGGCAGCGGACCTCTCTGCCGAACGGACGACATTCAGCGACACCGACGACGGCGGTCCACGATTCGAGGTCGTTCCACGCCGACAGCTCCACGAACACGGGCGGCGCTCCAGCGACGACGTTCTGGTCCCGTAGCGTCGGGAGCTTCGGCGCCAGGCACGGGAGCCCCGTCTCCAGCGTCTCGTCGTCGAACCGAGCTCGAAAGCGAGACGCTCCATCCGGTCGCGACCGACCCGGGTCGGACTCAGATGAGCGTGACGACGAACGTGTACGCGACTGCTCCGGCGAAGAAGGAGCGGAACCGTCCACGTTCGGCCTCGGGGAGTTCCTCCTTGATGACGTTGAGGACGATGCCGCCGGAGACGAACGCGAACAGCCCGGTGACGACGAGGGGTCGAGCGAGCGTGGCCAAGCCGACGGCTGCGCCGAGGAGGGTGGCACCCGCGAGCACCCACCGCCCCACCCGGTCGTACTGTGCCCCGAGGTGGCGGCGTATCCCGTGGTCGGTGATGCTGAAGTGCAGTCCCATCGCGACGGTGTACAGCAGGAGGTTGACGACGCCTGGTACCTCCTGGTGGAACAGGAGGTAGCCGATGAGCCCGCTGTAGAGGGCGAACACGGAGATGTACCCCCAGAACACGACCGGCGGTAACTCGGACTGTTCGCCCGTGTTCTGCGCGACGAGGGCCTCCAGCCCGTAGAACACGACGAACCCGGTGAGCGCGACACCGTAGATCGCCTCTTCGGTGAGCGAGCCCTCCGAGACCCGCGGGTCCTCGACCACGAAGTGGGCTATCTCCGGGAGGAGCAGGACGAACACGTACGCGACGGCCGCTCCACCGGCGGCCGACAGCGCCGACCGCCCCGCCCCCGTCTCGCTGTCGACTCCCTCGCCGACGAGGAGGTGGACCGCCGCCAGGCCGACGGCTGACAGGGAGGCCACGAGCGGGAGTGACTCGAACGGCATCGTCGGAGCCGATGTCGCGAGCAGCATCTCTGCGGGGGGAATCGTCGGTCAGGAGATAGTAGTTGACACTATACTCAGCCGAGCCCCACGCTGAGTGCCCGCTCGCTACCCGAACTGACGCGGCGGGACGAGCAGGACGTTACAGCTCGCCCGGGCGGTCACCTTCTCCGAGGTGCTCCCCAGCAGGAGCCGTCTGATGCGGCTCCGCCCGCGCGACCCCATGAGGATGGACGTCGGGTCGAACTCGGCCTCGGCGGCCAGGATCTCCTCGACGGCCTCGCCCTCGCGGACGACCGTCCGCGTCTCGATGCCCATCCCCTCGAGGCGGTCGGCCAGTTCGGCCAGCCGCGCCTCGGCGTCCTCGACCACGTCCGGTTCGCTCCGTCGTTCCGGCGGGGTGACGTGCAGGAGGGTCGCCTCCTGCGTCGCCTCCTGCAGGTACCGGAACTGCTCGAACGCCCGCTCGGCGTTCTCCGAGAAGTCCGTGGCGTAGAGCACGCGCTGGAACAGGTGTTCGTTGGCGATCTCGTGCTCGTCCTCCGTCTCGACGATGCGCTGGACGAGCAGCGGCCGGACGGCGGTCCGCGCCACGTCGCGGGCCGTCCCCCCGATGAACCGCTCACGGAGCGGGCTCTTCCCGCGCGACCCGACGATGATGAGGTCCGCGCCGACCTGTTCGGCCAGGCCGTTGATGCGCCGGTGGGGCGTCCCCCGGACGACGTGTGTCTCGACGTCGAACCCCTCCTCCCTGAGGAGGTCCGCCTGCCGCTCGAGTCCGCGGCGGGTCTGCCTCCCGACGTCGCTCCCCGGCATCCCGGTGGTGACGTTGGGACTGGTGACGTTGAGCAGGTGCACTTCGGTGATGCCGTACCGGCCCAGACACTCGAGACAGATGCGGGACTCGAGGGCCGTCTCGATGGCGTCGGACAGGTCGGTCGCGAATACGGCTCGCATGCTCGAGTGGTCGTGACCGACGGCTATAGTAGTGTTGGTTGTTCCCAATACTCTGGGGGTAGCCGTGGGCAGCTCGCGGCGCCGATTCGGCGCCGCGGGCCGCTCACTCCGCGTCCGGGTCTGCCGCGCCGATGCCGCGTGCCAGCGCGACGAGGTAGCTCAGCCCGCGCCGGACCTCCGGGTCGCGCAGCGACTTCAGCAACGCCATCGCCGACGCCGACTCGGGGTCGGCTCGCTGGGCGTTCCCGACGCCTTCGAGCAACCGCGCGAGGCCGTCGCGGGTGTCCGGGTCGCCGGCGGTGTCGGCCAGTTCACCGACGTTCGACCCCATCCGGGCGAGCGAGACGACCATCTCGTCGGTCATCGCGTCCTGCCCGAGCGCGACCACGTCCAGCAGTTCGTTGACCGAGTCCAGTCGCTCGACGAACGCCGCGACGGCCTCGGGGTTCTCCTCGATGGCCGCGACGAGACGTTCGTCCGCGAGCGCCTCGGTCGGCTCCGGCGTCTCGGTGGTCTCCTCCGGTCGTTCGGTCTCCATCGCCTCGTTGGTGCTTCCGTCTGTCATCTCAGATCAACCCCCGTGCCGTCAGCCAGTACGACTCGTTGTACGCCAGTTTCGCCCAGTGAAGCGACTTCGACGGCGGCTTCGGCGCCGGCGGGTTGGTGTAGTCGAACTCCACGTAGGAGGCCGAGTCCATCCCCGTCTCGACGAAGCAGACCGTCTTGCCGTCGTAGGTGGCCGTCGCCGGCCGGTCGTGGACGGCGCTCGCGACGCGCTGGGCCACGACGCCGGCCTCGTAGTGCGCGACGCTCCCCGCCTTCGGGACGCCCGTGTTCGCCGTGTCGCCGAGCGCGTAGACGTCCTCGGCGTTCGTCGCCGCCAGCGTCTCCTTGTCGACGTCGACCCAGCCACGGTTGCCGAGTCCCGCCGCCTCGATCACCTCGCTCCCCCGGTGGGGCGGGATGGCGACGAGCAGGTCGTAGTCGAGTTCCGTCCCCTCCATCGTCTCGAGCACCTTCGCATCCGGGTCGACCGTCTCCGGGTTGCAGAACGTCTCGACGTTGATGCCACGCTCCTCCATCAGCGAGTGTGCCCACTCGGCGATGTGGGGGTTCCCGTGGACCCGCTGGATGGGGTAGGTGTAGGTTATCTCCACGTCCTCGCGCAGGCCGCGCTTCCGGAACCAGTCGTCGGCCATGAAGACGAACTCGAGCGGCGCCGCGGGACACATGTGCGGCGACCCGATGACCGAGAGCACGAGGTGCCCCTCGGTGAACGAGAGCAGCTCCTCCTGCAGCGCGAGGGCGCCCTCCTCGCTGTAGAAGTCGTGGCCCCCTCGACGAGGCCGGGGACCTCCTCGCGGTCGAGTCGCGACCCGGTCGCCAGCACGAGGTGGTCGTACCGGCGCGGGCCGTTCCCGTCGCGGTAGACGAGGCGCTTCTCGTCGGTGTCGATCTCGGTCACCCGGTCCTCGACGAGGTGGACCCGTCGGTCGAGCAGTTCGCGGAGCGGCCGCCGGCCGTCCGACGGCTCGCGGAGCCCGAACGGGACGTAGAGCCACACGGGTTTGTAGACGTGGTCGGGGCCGTCGTTGACGACGGTCACCCGTACCTCGCCCGCGTCGATCTCGGGGCCCAGTCGCTCGGCCAGGTCGTTGGCCAGGACGGCCCCGCCGGTGCCACCGCCCACGACGACGATCTCCTCGGTCATGACTTTCGCACCAGTATCCGGTAGTGGGTCCCCTCGTCGTCGGTGGCCACTACCTCGTTGCCCGACTCGGCGGCCCACTCGGGCACGTCGGTCAGCGACTGTTCCTCGTCGGTCAGGAGCGCGACGACCGCCCCGGTCTCCGCCTCACGGAACGCACCGATGAGTTCCATGAGCGGCCCGGGGCAGGCCGCACCCCGCGCGTCGACTGTCGTATCCGCTTCTGTCGTGGCCATCTTCACATCCGAACATCCGCTCCACGGAGGATAGTATTGCGCGCTAATTCCAAGATACTGGGAACTGAGTCGACCCGTCGGTTCCGGGACGTAAGCGCGGCGACTCACCGTGACGGCTCAGGCCGTCGCCGTCGCCCAGACCGCCGGGAGCCGCGTGTAGACCTCGGCGTTCCCGACGAGTGCGCGGAGCGTGGTGTACTCGTCGACGGCGTGGACGGTGTCGGTGCCCAGCGCGAACTCGACGGTCGGGACGCCGGCCTCGCGGAACTTCTTGGCGTCGCCGCCGCCGGTGGCGCTGCGACGGTAGACGCGACCCTCGGTGACGGCCTCGGCCGTCGAGGCGACGCTCTCGACCAGCGGGCTGTCGAGCGGTTCGTAGGTACCGACGGACCAGCTCGCGTCCTCGATGGCGACGTGCGGGTACTCACGCAGACACTCGCGGATGTCGGCGAGCACCGTCGGCGTCTCGACGCCCGCGTTCAGGCGGACGTCGAGCCGTGCGGTGGCCGCCGCCGGCACCGTGTTGACGCTCTCGCCGCCCTCGATGGTCCCGAGGTTGACCGTCGGGGACGAGAACAGCTCGCGCGCGGCGTCGGCCCCCATCGTCGGCCCGTAGTACGCGACGCTCTCCTCGACGATGGGTGCCATCGCCTCGGGACCAGGGAGGGGACGTGCCGGCAGGCGCTCGCGGATGGCCGAGACGGCCGCCCAGAGCCGGTCGATGGCGTTCGCACCCAGCATCGGCCGCGACCCGTGGGCCGCCTCGCCCTCGGCACGGAGCGTGAGCCAGATGCTCCCCCGGTCGGCGACGGTGACGGAGTGGTTCCCGCCGCTACAGGTCGTCTCCCCGACGACGCAGGCGTCGGCGTCGACGGCGCCCTGGTCGAGTATCGCCCGGACGCCCGCCGACCCGCCCGTCTCCTCGTCGCTCACGAACGCGAACGTGAGGTCGACGGGCGGGTCGGCGTCGGCCGCGACGAACGTCTCGGCGGTGTGGAGCATCGCGGCCAGCGGCCCCTTCATGTCCGTCGCGCCCCGGCCGTAGACGCGGTCACCGTCGCGTTCGCCGAGCGGGTCGTGTGTCCACTCGGCGGCGTCGAACGGCACCGTATCGAGGTGCCCGTTGTAGAGCAGGGTCCGGTCGGCCTCGCCCGGGACGGTGGCGAGGACGTTCGGCTTGGCCGGGTCGACCGCGACACGGTCGGTGTCGAGGCCGAGGTCGGCGAGGAACGACTCCACGTGGTCGGCGAGCGCGCGCACGTCTCCCGGCGGGTTCTGCGTGTCGACGGCGAGCAGGTCGAGCGCGAGGTCGGCGACCCGTTCGGCCGAGAGTCGGTCGGTGGGTGGCTCCATCGTCGTGGTGTCAGGTGGACCGCGAGAGACGTAGGTCTACGTGTCGGTACCGGCGTGGGCCGGCGATCAGTCGTCGCTCGGGACCGCGTCCGCGTCGGTGCTCCGCTGGCTGCGCCAGATGCCCTGGGCGTACGCGCCGATGAACATCCCGGCGATGGCGTACAGGATGGGCCAGTTGCCCACCCCCAGACTGGCGTAGGCCGCGCCGGGACAGATGCCGGCGAGTCCCCAGCCGACGCCGAAGACGACGCCGCCGACGAGGACGTTCCGGTCGAACGACTTCAGGCGCCGTTCGTAGGGTCGGCCCGTCAGGGGGGCGCCGTCCCGGAGCCGCGGGAGCACCCAGAACCCCAGGCCGGCGACGATAGAGCCGCCGAACATCACGAACAGCAGCCCCAGGTCCTCGAACAGGAGGAAGTCGATGACGACCTCCGGGCGCGCCATGTGGCTGTACCCCAGCCCGAAGCCGAAGATCAGCCCGCCGACGACCACGAGCGGGGCGAACAGGGTGGCGCTTCACAGGCCACCTCCGAGCGCGGCGATCACGTTCGCCGTGACGATCGCCACCAGGACGAAGGTCGCGACGCCGATCAGCGAGGTCCGAGAGGCGCTCCCGACCCCGCAGATTCCGTGGCCGGAGGTACACCCCTTGCCGATGCGGGTGCCGACGCCGACGAAGATGCCGCCGACGAACAGCCGCCACGGCTCGACCCCGGTCGTCCAGGCACCGCCCTGGAACAGGACGGCGTAGACGGCCGCCCCGAGGACGATGCTGACGGTGAACAGCACGCGCCAGTCACGCGACGGGCGGTACTGCTGGAACCGCGAGGCGTCCGAGACGTACGAGAGGGTCGACTCGAGGAACGTGCTCGCGCCGGCGGCGATACCGGTGCCGGCGTAGACGACCAGCGTCCCCAGGCCGACCAGCAACCCTCCGACGGCGTAGCGCTCTACCCCGTTTGGGAAGAAGCCGGCGAGTCCTTCGAGCATCGGGGCTTAGTCGCTCGTGAGCGCGTCCTGGCTGGCGGCGCAGTTGTTCGGCCCGAGCTCGAGCGTGAACGCCTCGTCGTCGTCGACGGCCTCCTGACCGAGGTTGGTGGCGATGATCTGCTCGTAGTTCGCCGGGCGCGGGGGCATGTCCGCGAGGACGAGGTCGACGAAGTCGTCCTCGTCCATCGTCAGCGCGTCCATCCGCTCGCGCAGGTCGCCGATGGGCGCGGTGTAGGTGGCGTCGTCGGCCGGGTCGGCGGCGTCGCTGAAGTGCGCCCCGCCGACGAGGACGTCGTCGTCGAGCGTCAGCACGCGCTCCTGCAGGCTCTCGTAGAGCATGCGGGCCGCGTCGGGTGCGCCGTCGTCACCCTCCTCGAGGTCCGGGCGCGCGACGCTCTCGATGAACAGCCCGTCGCCCGTCGCGAGCAGGCTGTCCCCGACGAGGTAGGAGGTCATCCCGGTGGTGTGCCCGGGCGTGAACACCGTCTCGACGGTCGCGTCGCCGACGTCGAACTCGTCGCCGTCGGCCGCCAGCGTCACGTCGTCCGTGTAGGTGACCCCGCGGCCGGCGGCGGCCTCGGGGATGACGCCCTCCACGCCCTCCTCGGCGAGCGCGCGCACGCCGGAGATGTGGTCCGCGTGGATGTGCGTGTCGATGGCGTACGTCAGGTCGACGCCCAGCTCCTCGGCGTCCGCGAGGTAGCGGTCGGTGAACGCCCTGAGCGGGTCGATGATCGCGGCCTCCTCGCCGTCGTAGACGAGGTAGCCGAGACACCCGCAGAGGGCGCTGGTACTGCAGGACGGTCCCCGGACCGTCGTACGCCGTGACCTCCTCGGCCTCGTAGATGGAGGCCCAGCCGTTCATCCCGTCCTCGAGGTGGTCGACGTCGTAGCCGCGCTCGACGAGCGTCGCGGCGACGTACTCGCTCGCGCCACCCTTCGCGCAGAGGACGGTGACGTGCTCGTCCTCGGGGATGCGATCGAGGACGTCCTCGGGGATCTCCTCGTCCAGGAACTCGAAGTAGGGGACGTTGATGCTCTCGACGTTCTCGCCGTCGATGCGCCACTCCTCGTAGTCGCTGGCCATCCGCGAGTCGAGGATGGTGACCGGCTCGCCGCCGTCGATACGGGCCTTGAGGTCTTCGGGCGTCGTCGATTCGACAGTCACGTCGGGCATCTCCACGCCCAACTCGTCCGGGTTCATGTGCACGCTCCACTACCGGACGGTTCGACTTAAGCGTTCGGATGGTAGTTCTAACTTTCTGCAATACTGGGGCCACCCATCCTCCGTCGAACGTCGCGTGAGAGCGCGCGAGATGTCACTACGCACCTCCTCCGTTCGGTCACGAGTGCCGATAATAGCGGCTCTGGGGCGCTGAAGCGCCCCGTTCAACCCGTGTCTGGCGTCGACATGCAGCCTCGCACAGGTATTGCGTGTATTGGGCAATAATCGATATCCTTATGTCCGCCAGTCCGTTACGCGGTGATAGCCCCCACCGAGGGGAGACAGCAACAATGAGCACCGAGACACCTACCGAGACGCTCGACGTGAAAGGACAGAACTGCCCGATGCCGGTCGTGAAGACGAAAGGCGCGTTCGACGCGCTCGCGCCGGGCGGGACCCTCGAAGTGGTCGCCACCGACTCCGGCAGTGTGAGCGACATCGCCGGCTGGGCGGAGTCCACCGAGGGCGCCGAACTGCTCGACCAGGAGGAGTCGACGGAGGGCGGCGAGGCCGTCTTCAAGCACTACATCCGCAAGGCCGAGTGAGATGAGCACGGACACCCCGACCCCCGCCGACGGCGCCCCCTCGCCAGAGGAGTTCGAGGCGATGCGCACGCGGATGGAGGAACTGGAGGAGGAGCTCGCGTCGGTCAAGGCCGACGTCTCCGACTCGCCCAAGAAGATGGTCATCGTGGCGACGAAGGGGACGCTCGACATGGCCTACCCGCCACTCATCCTCGCCTCCACCGCGGCCGCGTTCGGCTACGACGTGACCGTGTTCCACACGTTCTGGGGGCTCGAGATACTCCACGAGGAGAACTCGAAGGACCTCCAGCTCAGCGCCGTCGGCAACCCGAACATGCCGATGCCCAACGCCATCGCCGCGCTCCCCGGCATGGACCGCGTCACCACCGGCATGATGCGAAAGCGCATCGCCGAGAACGAGGTGGCCAGCATCGAGGAGCTCATCGAGATGTCGCTCGACCAGGGCGTCGACCTGCAGGCCTGTCAGATGACCATCGAACTGCTGGGCTACGACGAGGACGAGTTCTACGACGGCGTCACCACCGGTGTCGGCGCGGCCAGCGCCTTCCAGGAGATGGTCGAGGCGGACATCCAGTTGCTGGTCTGAACCGCTCGCCGCCGACCGTTCTCCGACGTTCCCCCGTCCGCGACCGTCCGTCACCCGTGAGCTTCCCATCAGATGGGTGACACCACCCCGTTATTTGTCCACACGAGTCGTACGGAGCCGTCGGTGAGAGTATGACCATCGATCGACTCACGCGGAAGGACGTCGTGACAGCCACGGGCGACGTGTCGGCGGCCGACCTCGCCAGGACGATGAAAGAGCGCGACGTCGGTAGCGTCGTCGTCGTCAGTGACGACCGGCCCATCGGAGTCGTCACCGACCGCGACCTCGTGTTGTACGTCATGGCGACCGACCGGGACCCCGAGGAGGCGACGGCGCGCGACCTCATGTCCGAGGACCTGTTCAGCGTCGAGGCCGGCGACGGGGTGTTCGCGGTGATGAGCCGGATGGCCGACGCCGGCGTCCGGCGCGTCCCCGTCACCGAGGCGGGCGAACTCGTGGGCGTCGTCGCCCTCGACGACCTGGTGGTGCTGCTGGCGAACGAACTCGGCAACCTCGCCGCGGTCATCGAGGCGGAGATGCCCCCCGTCACGGAGGTGGAGCCGTGAACTTCGACGAGTTCACCGGGCAACTCCAGCACCGACTGGGGACGCCCGGCACGGGAGAGACGGTGCGCGCGGCGCGTGCGACGCTGTCGACGCTCGGAGCGCGCATCCCCGAGGGCGCGGCCGAGGACCTCGCGGCCTCGCTCCCGATGGAGATCGACTGGTACCTCACCGGGGCGCCCCGCGAACACGGCCAGCGGTTCGACTGGCGCGAGTTCGTCCAGCGGGTCGCCGAGATCGAGGGTGCCGAACCGCAGGACGCGGCCTACCACGCCCAGCTCGTGATGGACCTCGTCGCCGAACTCGTCCCGCCCTCGGACCTCGCGGACCTCCGCGGGATGCTCCCCGAGGCCGAGGACGAGGAGAACTGGCGGAAACTGTTCGCCGTGGTGGACGCCGGTGGCTGGGTCGACTCCAGTGCCAGTGCGCCCTGAGCGGCCGGTCGGTCGGCGCCGTCACACCCACCCCGTCCCGCGACGAGGTGAGCGACGTGTTTAGCGACCGGACCGACGCGGGGCACCGACTCGGCGAGCGCCTCGTCGAACTGGGCGTCGAGACGGACGTCGTGCTCGCGGTGCCACGCGGTGGGCTGCCGGTCGGCCGGGCCGTCGCGGACGCGCTCGGCGCGCCGCTGGACGTCGTCGCCGCGCGGAAACTGGGGGCGCCGGGGAACGCGGAACTGGCCATCGGCGCCGTCGCCGCCGACGGCACCGTCTGGCTGAACGACCCGCTCGTCGCGGAACTGGGTATCGGCGAGGCGTACGTCGAGGACGCCGTCGAGCACGAACGGGGGGTCGCCGAGGGGAAACTCCAGCGCTACCGCGAGGGTCGGCCCCCGCTCGACCTGCAGGGCAGGCAGGTCGTGGTCGTGGACGACGGGGTCGCCACGGGAGCGACGACCATCGCCTGTCTCCGGCAGGTGCGCGAGGCCGGGGCCGCACGGGTCGTCCTCGCGGTCCCGGTCGGGCCGCCGGACACCGTCGCCCGCCTCGGACGGGAGGCCGACGAGGTGGTCTGTCTCGCCACCCCCGAGCGGTTCGGTGCCGTCGGACGGTTCTACGATTCGTTCACGCAGGTCAGCGACGAGGAGGCGATGGGGTACCTCGACCCGGCCTGAACGGTCCAGGTCGGTCGGGGTGGTCCGTCGGCGTCGGACCGCTACTCGATCTCGATCTTCCGTTCGTTCTCCGCCTCGGTGCGCGGGAGTGTCACCGTGAGGACACCGTTGGTCATCTTCGCGGTGACCTTCTCGGGGTCGACCTCGCCGGGGAGTCGGACGGAGCGGTCGACGGACTCGTGTCGTCGCTCGTGTCGGACGAACCGGTCGCGCTCCTCGTCGAACGCCTCCGCGTGGTCGCCGCGGATGCGGAGGGTGTGGTTCGTCACCTTGATGTCGACGTCCTCCCGCTCGAAGCCGGGCATGTCGATGGCGACGACGAACTCGTCGTCGCGCTCTATCATGTCCATCGCGACGGGCTCGTACTCGCGGAGGAAGCCGGGGACGTCCGGCTCCCAGACGTGGGCGGTCTCCTCGAACTGCTCGCTCATTCGCTCGAAGAACCGTTCGAGCTCCTCGAACGGGTTGCGTGTGCTCATTGTCGTGTACCTCGGTTCCGGAGACGACGAGACGGGACGTAGTTACACGCTGCCGAACACGGTCACGGTCGCGTGACCGTCACGACGCACGAGCGTCTGCCCCCGTGGAGCCGCGTCGGCCGAACCGACGTGTGGCCCCGGTTAGACGGGGCGTAACGTCCGACGCCGTGACGCTCGCTGCCGGCGGACCGTCACGGTCGCCGAGCGTTCAGACGGCGTCGGCCTCGAGGGCGCGCCAGAGCCGCTGGGCCTTCAGCGCCCCCGACTCGGAGGCCGGTTCGGTCCGGTAGTAGAATCGTACCGCGGGGTCGTCGCTTCCCTCCTCGGGGGTCAGGATGGCCACCAGCGTCCCGTCGGGGGTGCGGAACTTCATCCCCTCGTCGGTCCGGGTGGCGCTCACGTCGCCGAGCGTCTCGTGGACGCGGGCCGCGACGGTCTCCACGTCGAGGGCGAGTCGCTCGCTGGCGAAGCCCGGGTGGTCCGTCTCGCCGCCGGTCGTCGGGGTCTCGTCCGTGGGAGGCATCGAGACGCTGTATGTCGTGCGCTGGCATATCGCTAGCCTGAGCGGACGGGACACTCCCGATTCAGACGACGAGTCCGAGTACCTCGACGACGAGGAACAGCGTCGCCACGGCGCCCACCGTCGTCGCCACCACGGTGGCGCTCGCGAGGTCGCGGTCCCCGCCGAGTTCGCTGGCGTAGATGTACGTCGAGACGGCGGTGGGCATCGCGAGCATCAGCACGCCCGCCCGGAGCGTCGACGGCGACGGACCGAGCCCGAGGAACACCGCGAGCGCCAGCGCGGGCATCACGAGCAGTTTCACGCCAGCGACGGCGCCCACCGCCGGCGGGTCGACCAGCCCCGTCTCGACCGTGAGCGACGCCCCGACCGAGAGCAGGGCGATGGGGAGCGCGAGCGTCCCCACCGCGTCGAGGGCGGTGGTCGCCGTGTCGGGCACTGCGACGCCGAGCGCGGCCCCGAGCAGGCCCAGTCCGAGCGCGATCAGCACCGGGTTCCGGGCGACGCCGAGCAGCTCCGCGCGGAGGTCGGCCTCGGCGCTCGTCAGGCGGGTGAGCAGGAGCACCGTCAGGGTGACCTGCACGAGCGACCCGACGCCGAGGACGATGCTCGCCTTCGCCGCGGTCAGCCCGCCGAACGCCGCGGCGACGAACGGCACGCCGAGGAACCCCATGTTGCAGTGGTACGACTGGACGACGGCGACCCCTCGCTTCGCGGGGTCCGCACGGTGCCGGTGGAGCGCGAGACTCAGGCCGGCGACGGCCAGCAGGACGACTGTCACGCCGAGCAGGAGGCGCCACGAGAGCACGTCAGAGAGCGACTGCTCGACGGTGGAGGCGAACACGAGCGCCGGGAGAGCGACGTAGAACGCGAGCGCCGTCAGCCGGTCGCGCCGCGTCGGCGTGAGGACGCCGACGGCCCGGAGCGCGGCCCCGACGGCCAGCACGCCGAGCATCAGGCCCAGTTGGTCGACGACACTCATCTGCCCGTGAGTGGCGGGTGTGCGGGGTTGTGGCTTGTGGTTCGCCCGCGGACCGCTCAGAACGGGTGGCGGTCCGCGAGGGTGAACAGGTGGTCCACGTCGGCAAGCGTGTAGTCGGTCAGGACGGCCTCCAGCGTGCTCGCGTCCGCGCCGGCGTCGAGGGCCGCGAGGTACACCTCCCCGGCAGCGGCCACGTCGGCGCTCGTGACGTACGACTCTCGCGCCCGGTCGAGGACCGTGTCCATCCCGGCCACGTCGAGCGCGTAGTCGGCCCAGTGGGTGCGCCCGACGGCGAGGTCCTGGTGCGCGCAGAGCTCCTCGAGGCTGGTGTAGTTCCCGTACGCGCTCCACGCGCTGTGTTTCAGGTCGAGGTGGTCGACCGACTCGAGCAGCGCGTCGAGCGCCGTCGTGGCGTCGGCCGCCCCGGTCCGCTCGAGCCGGCCGGCGGTCACGGGGAGGTCGAACCGGTCGCCGTTGAACGTCACCAGCGTGTCCGGGTCGGCGTCGGCGAGAGCGTCGACGAGGCGGGCGCCGAACGCCGCTTCGGCCTCGCGTGACGCCCCTCGCGGAACAGCACCGTCGCCTCGTCTGGCGTCTCGCTCGGGCGTGTGCCGGGCCGCTGGACGGCGACGGCGGCCGCGAGCAACTCGAAATCACCGGGGTCGTCGAAGTCGGGGTACTCGTCGGCGGGGACGTCGGGCGAGACCGTCTCCAGGTCGAACGCGAGGAGGGTCCGGCCGGTGAGGGCGCTGCCGGTGAGCGTCTGCTGGGTCATACCCTCCCGCCGGGCCGGGGAGGCAAGAAACCGCCGCCTCCGACTGTCCCCCGGGCCGTGGTCAGTCGTCGAGTTCCGCGCGGTTGAACCGCGAGAGCGGCAGGCGCAGGTCGTCGAGGCCGGGTAGGTGCTTGACGTTGAAGACGATCTTCGCCTCCTGCGAGGTGGGCGCGGTGAGACAGGAGAGGCGGATGCCGCGGTCGGTCATCGACGAGGGGAGGATGTGGTTCGAGGACATCGGCATCTCGCCCTCGATGATGGCGACCGCACAGTTCGTGCAGGCGCCCCCGCGGCAGGCGTACGGCCAGACGAGGCCGTTCTCCTCGGCCGCCTCCAGCAGGGTCTGTTTCGGCTCGATGACGAACGTGCCGAACTCCTCGCTCCCCAGTCCGGCCTCGGCGGCCTTCTCGAACAGGTCCTCGTCGGTGAGTTGCCAGCCCTCCTCCTGCAGGACCTCGTAGTCGAGGTAGTGGATGCGGGTCTGGTCGGGTTCGAGCGTCCCGGCCTCCTCCTCCTCTTCGGGGACCTCCGGGTCGGCCGTCTCCTCGGCGTGGTCGGCCGCGTCGTAGCCCGCCTGGATACGCTCGTAGGCGTTCCTGACGGTCTGGAACTCGCGGACCGACCCCCCGTGGTCCGGGTGTGCCTCCTTCACCCGAGCGCGGTAGGCGTCCTCGACAGTCTCGTCGTCGGCGTCGGGGTCGATGCCGAGGACGTCGAACGGGGATGCCACACCGACCGGTAGGCGTCTCGGGGAGTAAAGTCCACCCTTCCGTGCCGGGACTGCCGGGTTCGCCGGCCAGCGCGCTGCCGGCGAACCACGCCCGCCCGCCGACCCCCGTTCACGCCGTGAACGGCCGTTCACGCCCGCTGTGGGGTTCAGAACACCGGTCGACCCCGTTGATTTATGCCAACGACTCGCAAACTCCGGGTCGTGATGTCGGACGAGAACGACGAATGGGGGGTGGACCGGCGGACGCTCCTGCTCGGGGCGACGGCCGGGACGACGGCGCTCGCGGGGTGCAGTTACCTCGCGGGCGTCTGGCCGTTGGGGGACGACGATGACGACGGTGGGGACGGGACGCCGACACCGACCGTGGGGTACGGGGGCAACCGACCTCGACGCCGCCCGCGACGCGAACGCTCACGGCGACGGCAACGGCGACCGCCACCGCGACGCGGAGCGGAGGCGGTGGTGACGGGGGGACCGCCACGCCGAACGAAGACGGCGAGGGGTCGACGGCGACCACCACGGCGACGGACACGCCTGGCGGGACCGATTCGCCGACTGCGACCGACACGCCGACCGATTCGCCCACGCCGGGGGGGACGGACTCCCCGACGGCGACGGACACCCCGACCCCGATCCCGGCATCGGTACCCGAGGACGACTACGGGGACCAGCACTACGGCGACGACAGCTACGGGAGCGTCGACAACTGACGATTCACGACTACTATGCCCGAGACACCAAACCACGACTACAACGTCCCGAACGCGGGCGCCGAGGACTGGCACGTCCCGCTGAACGAGAACTTCGAGCAGTACGATACGGACATCGAGATACGCGACGAGGCGTCCAGACGAGGGGACTACGACCCGAAACAGGGGGCGAAGTTCCTGGAGACGGATACCGGACTCGTCTATCAGGGGGACGGCTCGGCGTGGGTTCCCGCGCTGGCGTACGGGCGGTACGTGCCAGCGGATTCGGCCGACCAGACGGGAAACATCGTCTTCGGACACCCGGCGAACAGTGTCGGCTCCGACGCTGTCGGGGCCACCATCGGCGGGGGTGGTACTGCTGCCAATCCGAACACTGTGACAGGCACTTTTGCGACCATCGGTGGCGGGCGGGTCAACACGTCGGGCGGAGCGAATTCGACAGTCGGTGGCGGGGTGATAAATAGGGCCAGTGGATCGAATTCGACGGTCGGTGGTGGGAGAGGAAATACGGGTAACGGAGAGAACTCGACAGTTGGGGGAGGAATCTCGAACGACGTGGTGGGCCGAGGAGCGACTGTCGGGGGTGGGAGTGGAAATCTTGCCCAAGAGGAGCACGCCACCATTGGAGGCGGGCTGGATAACCGTGCGCTCAAAGCTGATGCTACCGTCGGGGGCGGGAATGCAAATGTTGCAAGGGGTTTCGGTACCGTAGTGTCTGGTGGTGACACTAACCAGGCCGACGAAGCGTATTCGACGGTCGCGGGGGGTGAGGCCAACAGTACGTCTGCTCCGTATTCGACCGTCGGCGGCGGGCACATCAACGTCGCGAGTGCGGAGAAATCGACCATCTCGGGCGGGGTCCGAAACGAGGCGACCGGCGGGTACGCGACGGTCGGCGGGGGCGAGGAGAACACGGCGGAGGATTTCGGCGCGACCACCGCCGGCGGGTACCAGAACCGTGCGTCAAGCCAGGGGTCGTCCGTCGCCGGTGGCACAAAGAACGTCGCGAACGGCTCCGATGCGGCCGTCGGCGGCGGGCACCTCAACGGTGCGAGCGGCTACCGGTCGACCGTCGGCGGGGGACCAACAGCGCGCGTCGGGTCGTGAGTCGACCGTCGCGGGCGGGTCGAGAAACGAGGCCGACGCGGACCGTTCGGCGGTCGGGGGTGGCTACTCGAACTTCGCAGAGGGAGGCCTCGACCGTGCCTGGCGGCTCCGTGAACGCCGCGAACGGCGACTACGCGTTCGCCGCCGGCCGGAAGGCGAACGCCGAGGGGAACGGCACCTTCGTCTGGGGTGATTCATCCGACAACGGGGTCACCGCCACCCAGGACGACGAGTTCAAAGTACAGGCCGGCGGTGGCGCAGTCATCTTCTCGTCGAGCGACCACTCGTCCGGGGTCAATCTCCGGTCGGGATCGGGGTCGTGGTCGGCGTGGTCCACGCGGGCCAGCAAGGCGAACGTCGAGGCCGTCGACCCCGAGACGGTGCTGGACGGGGTCGAATCGCTCGACATCTCCACCTGGAACTACCGGGCACAGGGCGCCGAGACCCGACACATGGGGCCGATGGCCGAGGAGTTCGCCGAGGCGTTCGGACTCGGCGCGGACGACGAGCGCATCAGCAACGTGGACGCCGATGGAGTGGCGTTCGCCGCGATACAGGGGCTGGCCGAGCGACTGGACGAGCGAGAGGCGCGCGTCGAGGAACTGGAATCGGAGAACGAGGAACTGCGCGACCGGCTCTCGGCGCTGGAAGCGCGTGTCGAATCGATGGCGACGACCGACGGAGCGGCGAGCGACCCCGCCCTTGCGGACGACTGACGCGGAGACGGACCCACGCCCGAGACACGCACGCTGAGCACCGACCTGACCGAACCCCTGCTGGTGCAGGTGACGCCGCACGCCCGCGAGCGGGCCCTCCCGCAGGTGATCGAGCGCTCGACCCACCGTATCGTCGTCGAGGAGTTCGAGGGCGAGACCGGGAGCTACGAGGTGTCCTACACGGTGAAGGGGACCCGCGAGGGGTTCGCCGGCGAGGAGGTCGTCCGAGACCCCGCCGCGCGCTGACTCAGCCGAGCAGGTCGTTCGTGTAGAGCGTGCCGGCGTCGAGTTCGCTCGCGGGCAGGTGGTCGCCGTCCAGCGTCCGCAGTATCTCGTTCTTCGCCAGCCAGTCGACGAACGTGGCCCACCGCTCGTGGGCCATCCGGCCCCACTCGCCGTCCTCGGTCAGGAACGCGCCGGAGAGCCGACGGGCACTCTCGACGAGGAACTCGTGGTCGTCGAGGTTCGGCCCGTCCTCGCCGGAGAGCGCGTCGGCCGCTCGCTCGGGGTCGGCGGCGGCCTCGCGGTAGCCACGGGCGGTGGCGTCGAGGAACGACGCGAGCGTCCCGTCCGGGTCCGCCAGCGCGTCCGGGTGGGCCAGCAACACCGGCGTGTACCCGTAGGGCACGTCGTACTCGTCGAGGCCGAAGGTACGGAGCGCGTGGCCCGCGCGCTCGGCGAGGAGGCCCTCCCACGGCTCGAACACCCACGTCGCGTCGGCGCTCCCGTCGACGATGGTGTTCGGGATGCCGAGTTTCGGCGGAGTGACGATGTCCACGTCCCCTTCGCCCCCGTCGTTCTGGACGAGGTGTCGCACGATGTCGTCCTCGAACCGGGCGTCGTAGGAGGCGTAGGTTCGCCCGTCGAGAGCACGGGGTCGCTCGACGTCGCTCGATTCGAGCACGGCGATGGCGCTCGTGTCGCGCTGGCAGAGCGCAGCGACGGCCGTCAGCGACGGGTACGCCGGGTGCGTGTGGTAGCTGATGGCGCTCTCCGAGGGCGCCACCGCGAGGTCCGCGTCACCGGCCGCGACTCGCTTGGCGGGCGTCGTCTCGTAGTCGTCCACGGCGGGCGACAGGAACGAGGCGTCGACGCCGGCCGCCTCGTAGTGGCCGGCCTCGCGGGCGAGGTAGAACCCCACGTGGTTCGTGTTCGGCGTCCAGTCCAGGGCGACGGTCACGCTGCCGGTCATACGTTGGTGGTACTCTTCGGTGGTAGAAAACTCCTCGGGCGGAGGCCGCCGGGTCAGTCCGAGGGCTGGCGCGGGAGCGGTCGCGAGACGCCGGGGTCGAGCGCCGGCGAGACCCTCGGGTGGTCCCGCGATATCTCGATGGGGCACTCGTCGGGCGCCTCCGCGTCGTCCGCCGAGAGCATGTATTGGGGCCACTCGAGATCCGACCCGTAGTCGCCGATGTCGGCGTGAGGGCAGACGCCGTCGTAGTCGACGAGTCGGTCCTGGATTACCCCGCGGGCCTGCTGGCCGGCCTCGCTCTCGGCGGTGACCTCGAGGCGCTCGAACAGTTCGCGGGGCTGGAACGTGATCTCGAGCCCCACCGGGCAGTACCGGCTCCGGCGCTCGTCGTAGAACGGCGCGCGGCAGGTGGGGAACATCGGGTGACCGGCGAAGGAGAACTCCCAGTATGGGTCCTCGGGGTCGGTCGGGATGGCCTCGGGCCACGGCGCCGGGTCGTGGACGTGGAGGAACTGGAGGACGTGCCAGAGCGCCTCGTGGTACTCCCGCTCGCCCCACTCACCCTCGGGCGGGGCGAAGAACGTCACCAGCGACGCCCGCTCGGAGTGGGCCGGCCACACGTCGAGGTACTCGACCAGCACGTCACGGAGCGAGAGGAGGGCGTCCTTGTCGGTCATGGAGGGGACGACGGTGTAGAGCGGGTCCCCCGCCCGCACCGACTCGGCGCCGAAGAAACACGGGAACGGCGACCCCTCGTGCTCGCCGGTGAGCCCTCGTGGAACGTCTCCCAGTGCGCACGCACCCAGTCGGGTCCCGTTCCGGATTCGACGCGCTCGGCGAACGTCGACTGGTCCATCAGGCTCTGGAGGCCGGGTTCGTTCATCGTCGATTGGTTCCCGTACGGGCCGGGCGAACCTCAGTACTGCGGTTCCGGAGCGGGCGTGCCGGGCCTCGGGGGACTCGTCCCGCGTCTCGCGTCCGGAAGACTCGATGCGAGCGGCGCCCCCGGTCGCCGGCCGGGGCTGCCCGCAGACACGCGTCTCCGGCTCGGCTTCGAGGCGTCCCGCCACCGTCTGCTCTCTCAGCAAGTGAGGATGGGGACGCACCCGTCCGGTTCCTCCGTCGGTTCTGGCGTGGGTTCTGGGGTCGGCTCCTCGGTTGGCGTCGGAGCCGGCGTCGGCGTCGGTGACGCGGTCGGTGTGCGCGTCGCCGTCGGGGACGGCGTGGGCACGGGCGTCGCCGGCGAGACGCCCCGCGGCTGCCGCGACGGGCCGCGCGGCCCGAGCCAGCAGCCGACGGGGGCACCGGCCCCTCCCTGAACCCGACGGCGAGGAGGGCGCCGAGGCGACCGAACACCGCGAGACACGCGACGAGACGGGCGACGACGGCGCGGGCTCCGGCCGTCGCAGCTCGCGCGAGGTAGCCCGGTCGGTCGTCGCTCGACTCCCAGTCGAACTGGTCGTCGAACGCCGCCGGCGCCGCCGCCCAGCGCACGTCCGAGGCGGGCGAGAGGCGTCGGTCGTCGGGGCCGCCCTCGTCGCCGTCGTCGCCAGTCCCGTTCGGTCTCGGGTCCATGCTCCAGGTCACCCGAACCGGGCGGACACACACCGTTCAGTCCGTCGCCGGTGATAGCCGGAGGTACATACGCTGGTGGCGGCGGGAGGTCGCCCCCGGCGTCCCGCGAGCGGTGCGTCGGTCGCTCAGGCTCCAGCGAGGGCCGCCAGCGCTCCCGCCAGCACGCGAGTCGCGTCGGCGCAGTCGTCCCAGTCGGTCCACTCCGCGGGGTTGTGCGAGACGCCGTCGCGCGACGGGGCGAACAGCATCCCGGCGTCGGTGACGCGGGCGACGTACATCGAGTCGTGGGCGGCGCCGGAGTGCATCTCGTGGGTGGCGATGCCGGTCCGCTCGCCCGCCTCGACGAGGGCGGCCCGACAGCGCTCGGCCATCGGCGTCGGTTCGACGTCGAACGCCCGGTCGAACGTCGTCTCGACGCCTCGGTGTGTCTCCACGTCCGTCAGGGCCGCCCGCGTCTCCTCGACGAGGTGCTCCATCGAGTCGCGCTCGACGCTCCGGACGTCGACGCCCATCTCGACCCGGCCGGGGACGACGTTGGTCGCGTTGGGCGAGACGCTCAGGTGCCCCACGGTGGCGACGGCCGCCGGGTCGGTGCCGGTGCGACGCTCGGCCGCGTCCTCGACGGCGAGGACCACCTCGCTCGCGGCGGCCAGCGAGTCCGTCCGCTCGTTCCGACCCATCGGCGTCGACCCAGCGTGGTTCGCCTCGCCGACGACGGTGGCGTCGCAGTGCGTGATCCCCGTCACGTCCGTGACGACGCCGACGGGGACGCCGAGGTCCTCGAGGAGCGTATGCTGTTCGACGTGGAGTTCGAGCCACGCGTCCCACCCGCCCGCGTCGAGACGGCTCTCGCCGGCGAACCCGATGTCGTCGAGGGCCTCGCCGAGCGTCCGCCCGTCGGCGTCGGTCAGCGCGAGCGCCTCGTCGACCGACCGCTCGCCGACGGCCACCGAGGAGCCGAGCAGTCCCGGCCCGAACGTGGCGCCCTCCTCCTCCGTGAACGAGACCACCTCCACGGGTCGGGCTGGCTCGACGCCGGCGTTCTGCATCGCCCGCACGGCTTCGAGTGCGGCGTAGATGCCCAGCGGGCCGTCGAAGATGCCGCCCTCGGGGACGCTGTCGAGGTGGCTCCCCGAGGCGACGGGGGCGGCGACCGGGTCGGCGCTCGCGGGTGTCCACCGGCCGACGACGTTGCCGACGCCGTCGACGCGCACGTCGAGGCCGGCGGCTTCCAGCCGGTCGACGAGGTACGCACGCGCTTCTCGGTTCGCCTCGCTCCCGGTCCGGTTCGTCCGGCCGTGGCCCGGCGCGGACGGGGCCGCGCCGCTGGCCCCGAACTCGCCGTTACGCTCGATGTCTGCCCGGAGTCTGTCGGCGTCGACCGCGTCGGCGAGGTCCATACCGGGGGGTCCGTGGTCCGTCGGCAAAAGCAGGTGGGTGCGAGGGAGCGAGCAGGCCCTACTCCAGCAGGACGGTGAACCCCCAGTCGGCCTGCGCCATCGACTCCATCGAGTCGCCGGCGCCGATGTGGGTCTCGAACCGGAACTCGCCGACAGGGAGACAGCCGTCGTAGTCGGGGAGCGCGTAGAGTTCCACGGCCGCCGCGATGGTCTCGCCGGCGGCGAGTTCCTCCGTGCGGTACTCCATAGTCGTCGCGACGGCCTCCGACAGCCGCCAGCAGTTCCCCTCGGCGACGGGGTACTCGCCCTCGGCGGGGAGCAACTGGAGGACGCGCGCGTCGTCCACGACGTACTGGAATCGCACCGCACGGCCCTCACCGACCGTGATGGGCGCGTCGCTCGTGTTCGTGAGCGTCACGCGGAGCGCGGGCGGGTGGTCAGCCGTGGCGACCGGTTCGAGGACGCTCACGCCGGGTTCGACCGGCAGGTCGGGTGCGGGGTCGGTCCCGACGAGGGTGACACCGGGACCGCCGGTGCCACGGGGGCGGGTGCCGCCGGCGTCGCCGTCACCACCGTCGCTCCCCGGCAGGGGTTCGTCGCCGGAGCCGGGGGTGGCGGTGGGCGTCGGCGTCGGGGAGTCGGTCGGGTTGGGCGACGGCGTCCCGTCCGAGCCCCCGGTGCCAGCGGCCACACAGCCGGCGAGGAGACCCATCCCGAGGAGGCCGGCGCCGGCGAGCAGGGTGCGTCGTGTCGGTTGCATGGAGACTCCCACGTCGGGTGAGAGGATAACGACGCCGTAGCCTCAAAGGCCCGCTTGAACGGTGGCGAACGAGGCGAGACCGGTGCGCCATCGTGAGGTAAGTTCATTGTGTGCGAATCACACGTGACGTCATGGCACGACGGAACTACGACTACATCGTGGTCGGCGCCGGGTCGGCGGGGTGTGTCCTCGCGGACCGCCTGACTCGCGACTCGGAGACCACCGTCCTCCTGCTGGAGGCCGGCGAACCGGACGAGAAACGCGAGATCCACATCCCGGCCGGCTTCCCCGAACTGTTCAAGAGCGAGGTGGACTGGGAGTACTACACCGAACCGCAGGAGCACGCCGCAGACCGGCGGCTCTACTGGCCCCGAGGGAAGACGCTCGGCGGGTGTTCGTCGACGAACGCGATGATCTACATCCGGGGCCACCAGTGGGACTACGACCACTGGGCCGAACTCGGCAACGAGGGCTGGGACTACGCCTCGATGCTGGAGTACTTCGAGCGGGCCGAGAACTTCGAGCCGGCCGGTTCGCCGTACCACGGCCTCGGTGGCCCGCTCAACGTGACCGAACCCACCTCGCCGCGGCCCGTCTCCCGGGCGTTCGTCCGCGCCGCCACGCAGGCCGGCTACGACCGGAACGACGACTTCAACGGTGCCGACCAGGAGGGGTTCGGGCTCTACCACCTCACCCAGAAGGACGGCAAGCGCCACTCCGCCGCCGTCGCCTACCTGCACCCCGCACTCGACCGGAAGAACCTCACCGCCGAGACGGGCGCGCAGGTCACCGAGGTGACCATCGAGGACGGCGTCGCCGCGGGCGTCGAGTACGAACAGGACGGCCGGAGGCGGTCCGCCAGCGCGAGCGAGGAGGTGATAGTCAGCGCGGGTGCGGTGAACTCCCCGCAACTGCTGATGCTCTCGGGCATCGGCGACCCCGAGCACCTCGCGGAGCACGGCATCGAGACCCAGGTCGAGTCCCCGGCGTCGGCCGGAACCTGCAGGACCACCTGTTCGCGTTCAACGTCTACGAGACGGATGACGACGTGAGCACGATCGACGACGCGGACAAACTGCAGAACGTCGCCAAGTGGTTCGTCCTGAAGCGCGGCAAACTCACCTCCAACGTCGGCGAGAGCGGCGGGTTCGTCCGCACCAGCGACGACGAACCCGCGCCGGACCTGCAGTACCACTTCGCCCCTTCCTACTTCATGGAACACGGCCTCGCGAACCCCGAGGAGGGCCGTGGGCTCTCCATCGGCGCGACGCAGCTCCGACCGGAGAGCCGTGGCCGTATCGCACTCGCCTCGGAAGACCCGTTCGATGCCCCCCGTATCGACCCGAACTACCTGAGCGAGGAGAAGGACCTCGAAGTGCTGGTGGAGGGGCTGAAGCGGGCCCGCGAGATCGCCTCCCAGTCCGCGCTCTCGGAGTACGTCGGCCGCGAAGTGTGGCCCGGCGAGGACGCCCAGAGCGACGAGGAACTCGCCCAGCACGTCCGCGAGACGTGCCACACGGTCTACCACCCGGTCGGGACGTGCAAGATGGGCGACGACGACATGGCCGTCGTCGACGACGAACTCCGGGTCCACGGGGTCGAGGGTCTCCGGGTCGTCGACGCGAGCGTGATGCCCACCCTCGTCGGCGGGAACACGAACGCGCCGACCATCGCCATCGCCGAGAAGGCCGCGGACCTCATCCGTGAGGAGCGGACACGGGCGGAGCGAGAGCCGATCCCGGCCGACGACGACTGAGTCCGAGTCGGCCCCGACTCAGTCCACCTTGTTCACGTAGAGACCGTAGTTGTAGAGCGTCTCGCCGTCCCAGAGGAGGTTGTCGTTGTCGACGCCCGGCTCCTCGACGGAGAGGTCGAGGCGGTCGAGGAGTTCCTCGTAGGTCGCCGAGAGCGGCGTCGTCTCGCGGTACTCCTCGAGTCCTCGCGCCCGCTCGAACAGCTCGCGGACATCGCTCGAGAGGTCGTCCGGGGCGAGCTCCACGTCCACCCGGTCGGCCAGCACGATCTCGTGGAACGCCTCGCGGGAGTCGGCGACCTCGACGGCGTGGGCCGTGTAGGCCGTCTCCAGCAGCGACTCGGTCTCGGTCGTCAGGCGGTAGTTCCACGGCCCGTCCTCGGTCATCGAGACGACACGGCCGTCGAGGTCGCCGCTGGCGAACTGGCCCTCGAGTTCGGCGGGTCGACGGAGGACGTAGCCCCCACCGTCGGTCAGGAGGTCCACACCGCCGCCCTGTCCGCCGCTCTGGATGCCCGAGTGGTGTATCTTGACGACGCGAGCGTCCACCCGCGAGAGCTCGTCGACGAGCAGAGCGTCGTCGGGGACCTCCTCCTCGGGAACCTCCTCGGCGTAGACGACCTGCCGCTCCATCCGCTTCCGGCCGGTGACGAGCACGTCGGTCTGGAAGTAGCGCCCCTCGTGTTCGACGTAGTGGTCGCTCGCGAGGGGCTCGTAGCCGTAGGTGGTGTAGCGGCCGTCGGGGAGGATGGCGTCGAGCGCCTCGCTCGCGGTCCGGTCCAGCGGGTGTGTCCGCTCGTCGTCGCGGAACAGCACGTACTCGACGGGCGACTGGTCGACGTGGATGAAGCTCAGTGTGTACTCGAACCGCGGGCCGGACTGACCGAGGTCGTCGAGGGCGGCACAGCCGGCGAGACCGACCGCGAGACCGGCCGCGCCGGCGCCGAGGAACTGCCGTCTGGAGGGAGGGCTGTCGGAGACCATACGTGGCGGTCGTGTCGCCCCCTGAATAAGTCTTCAGACTCCGGGGACCGCCACTCAGGCCCGTGTCTCGCTCGGCTCCCCGTACAGCACCGGCGGCGTCCGGCTCGGCGTCACCGCCAGTCGGTCCAGCCGCGTGTCGTCCTCGCGGAAGGCGACGGTCAGTGTGTGGTCCCCCCCGAGCGAGAAGGCGCGTGGCTCGCCGCCGTCGTCCTCCACCGCCTCCCACGCCCAGCCACGGCGGGTCCGCAACCCGTCCCAGCGAATCCACTCGCCGTCGTCCACCCGGAACCAGAAGGAGTCGGCGTCACCGGCGGGTGCCCGGACCCGGCCGAAGACGTGGTACTCGCCCTCGGGGACCGAGAACTCGTGGACGAGGTGGCCCTCGCGCGGGGGTTCGTCTGTGGACTCCACGCCGTCGGTGGTGAGGTAGGCGCCGCCCGACGCGCTCTCGCTCTCCTCTCGGACCCACGGCGACCCGTACTCACCCGCCTCGGCTTCGAGCCAGACGGTCCGCTCGGCCGACGCCTCGCTCCCCAGCCACCCCGCCGTCACCCGGTCGTCCGCGACGGCCGAGTCGGGAACGGGACGACCCTTCACCGCGAAGCCGAAGCGGTCGTAGAGCTCGCGGTTCGACAGACCGACCACGTCACTCGCGTCGGCCCCCTCGCCGACCAGTTCGTCGATGCGGCCGTGGTCGCCGAGTTCGTCGAACGCCGAGCGGTCGGGGACCGGGACGTGGTCGGGCGCCTGTTCCGCGTAGAACACCTCGCGGCCGTCGAGCACGAGGGTCTCGTCGGGGTCGAACAGTTCGCGCGGGCCGATGTCGTCGAACTCGTTCAGGCTGGCGACGAGGTGCCCGCGCGGTTCGGGCCGGCGCTCGTCCGAGTCCTCGACCGGCTCGCCCGCGGGGTCGTCCACCTCGCCGCGCTCGAAGGTCACGTCCCGGAGCCGTACCCGCCGGGTCGGGTGGTGATGGCCGTCCTCGACGACGAGGTTCCGGCGGTTGGCGAGGCGGGTCCGCTCGACGTTCGTCACGCCGCGGACCATCGCGTTGACGCCGCGTTCGAACCCCTCGACGTCGCCCCCCTCGATGGAGACGTGGAACGGGTACGGGACGTTGCGGTTGAACCCGACGCCGTCGCGGCCCCGGCCGGAGACGAGACGGGCGTCCACGACGCGGACGTTGTGGCTGTAGCGCATCGTGATGCCGGCGTTGCCGCCCCGGCGGTTGCCCCGGTCGGGGTCGACCTCCTTGCCCCAGTGGGTGACGAACGGGCCGATGTCGTGGGCGGTGAACCCCTGGATTCGAGACCACTCGCCGAGGCGGGTGTGACCCCAGCCGAACTGGTGCCGAGAGACGTCGAGGCCGCCACCCGAGGCGAACGCGGTGTTGTTCTGGAACGACTTCAGGTTCAGGTAGGCCGAGGAGACGTGGCCGTTCGTGACGTGGTCGGACTCCTTCAGCGGCTCGCGGCCCTCGACGAGCGAGACGGGGAAGTTCGGCACCGTCCCGCGCCGGTCGTCGATCTCCTCGCCGGGGCGGAGTTCCCAGTCGACGAGCGGCCGGTTCCAGTAGACGAACCCGTAGTAGCGGTGGCCGGCGGCGACGTTCCCCTCCACGGCGACGCGGGGCCCCTGGAACCAGAAACCGTGGCCGCCGTGGCCGAAGTCGTCGACCTTCCCCGGTCGCTCCTCGCCGGTCCGGAACCGCCGACTGTCGAGGAACTCGCCCGAGCCCTCGGACCGGAGCGCGAAGTTCCGGCGGAACGAGCCACGCTCGTCGCCCGCTTCGGCGACGAAGCCGCTGCCGACGACCCGGTAGCTCACGCAGTCGACGACGTCGGCGTGGCTGTGGTGGTTGACGTAGCCCCACCCGGGCGAGCCCCAGACGCAACACCCCTCCACGCGGTGCGCGGCGGCCTCGATGCCGGTGATGTGGAAGTGGAGCGCGTACCGGGCCTTGACGTTCGGGTGCTCCTCGGCGTCCTCCGGGGGGACGCCGTGGATGGGGTCGGTGAACGGGCGGGTCTTGTCGGTCCGTCCGAGGTCGTAGACGCCGGTGTAGCGGAGGGTGTTGCCCGGCGCCATGAACATCAGGTGTCCGCGGCGTTTCGTCTCGGCGGATTCGGACTCGAAGCGGACGTTCCGGTCGAGCGCCAGCGCGTAGGCGTCGAGGTCGTCGGCCGCCGGGACGTGGTCGTGTTCGAGTCGTCGGTCGAGGTGGACCGTGGTCCCGTCGACGCGCCGGACGAGTACCTCCTCGTCCTCGTTCGCCTCCGGGTTCGTCCCCGGGACGACGAGTCGGTCGCCCGGGCCCCAGTCGGTCGGGGCCTCCGGGAGCGAGAGGGTCGAGTCGCCGCGCTCGGGGTGGCTCGCCAGCCGGGTCCACGAGGTGGTCTCGGCGCCGTAGGACTCGACCACGCCCATCGCCAGCAGCCCTCGGCTCAGCCGGTTCGGGTCAGAGCCGGTGTCGAGCGGCCCGTTGTCGAGGAAGGTGACGCCCGCGGCGCGGTCCGAGCGGACGGGCCGGTTCTCCCGGCCGATACGCAGGAGACTGCCGGGCGTCGTCACCACCGTCTCGGCCCCGAGGTGGGTGTCGGCGTCCGGCGCGAACTGGAGGACCCCGTCGACCCGGACCCAGTCGAGCCGGGCCGTCTCGCGGTGGTCGAGGGTCACCGTCACGCCGTCCTCGACGACGACGCGGGCGCCGTCCTCCGGCACGTCGCCGTCCCACGTCCCGCCCGCGGCCCACCGGCCCGAACTGGTCGCGCGGTGGGTCGCCTCGGCGTCGGGGACGAGCGCCAGCACGTCCTCGTTCGGGGTGACCGGGACCGGCCGCTCCGTCGAGTCGGCCCCGCCGCCGGCCAGCGAGGTGAGCGCCCCGGCCACCTCCTCCCCCCGTGCGACACCCGCCCCCACGGCGGCCGCACCGAGCAACCCCAGCACGCGCCGCCGGTTCGTGCGCTGGCCGTCGTCGTCCGGGCGGTCACCGTCGTCTGGGGGGTGCGCGTCGGTCATGGTGGTCTGACGCGGGGGTCGCACACCCCCACGCGGTCACCCTGTTCTCACGCCGAATTCGACTTAAAAAACTGGGCGAACTCGGCTCTCGATTCTCGTGTCACGGCGCCGCTCGCCGCGGCTCGGGTGGGTGAGCGGGGCGCAGGCTTATACGAGTGTGTCACGTACTCACACGTCGATGTCGCGCTCGTCGGAGGGAGAGACACGTGGCGTCCGCTACGGCACCGTCGTCGAGGACGGCGAGGTGTACGTCCAGACGGACGACGGTCTGCTCTGGGTGGCCGGGATGGACGACGTCGTCGCCGCGGTGGGCGGCCCGGCGTGGACCATCTCGTACTCCGACTGGGAGCGCGAGCGCTACGACCTCGACACCTCCGACGAGGGACTGACGGTCTCCGTCGTCGACATGGCGGCGGCGATGGAACACGGCGGGCGGTTCGTGGAGACGCTGGCGGCGATGCCGGCGACGACGCGCGACGGCGACCTCTCGCCGCGGGCGGGGCTGTTCGTCGGGAAACTGCTGGAGAACCTCCAGTCCGGCGTGGCCTGACTCAGGCCCGGAACTCCATCCTCGCGCCACAGCCCGGACACGTCGACGCGGGCGTGTTCGTCCGTCTCAGCGGCGGCACGCTGAGTGGGAGCCGCCGTACCGCGCCACAGTTCGGACACTCGAATCGCATGGGCACCGTACACTCCCGAGGGACGGAACCACTCGCTTGGCGGAGGCTAATCCGTCGGTTCCGGCTCGGAGTCGGCCGGCGCGGTGTCGTACGCTCCCTCGCGTTCCAGTCGCATCCGCTCCCGCACGACCGACGGGGTCCGACACGTCCCCGGCAGGCCGGCGGCCTGCGGCACCACGCAGTTGTTGCAGGACTCGCAGACGGCCCGCGCGTCGCCCGTGAGGAGGCGGGCCGGCAGTCGCGGCTCGGCGTAGAACGGCCGGCCCACGCCGACGGCGTCACAGGCGTCGCCGAGCAGCGCGTCCATCTCCGCGCGTTCACGCAGGCCCCCGACGCAGAACACCGGCACGTCCACGCGGTCGCGGACCACCCGACACAGGTCGGCGTTCCACGCCGGCTCGAAGCCGTGGCGCCGGGCGCTCAACTTGGCGAGCGCACGGACCGCGCGGAACCGGACCGGCCCGCCGAACGCCCGTTCGTACCGCGACGTGAGCGAGGCGTCGGCCCACGCGCGCTCTGGCACGGCCCCCTTGATTATCGAGGCGTCCCAGAACGGCGTCGTCCGTACGGGGACGAGGGCGTCGTAGCCTGCCGCCGCGAGTCGCTCGCAGGCCGCCACGCCCTCGTCCCAGTCGACGTGCGGGAGGAACCGGGGGGCCTCGGTCTCGACCGGCACCTTCGTCACCACCGGGAGGTCGGTGTTCGCGCTGATCTCGTCGTGGACCACCTCGAAGAACCGCGCCCGGCCCGCGAGGTCGCCGCCGAACTCGTCGTCCCGGCGGTTGTACAGCGGCGACAGGAACTGGTGGAACAGGCTCGTGTTCGCGCCCGTGAGGTGGATTCCGTCGTAGCCCGCCGCCTCGGCCCACGCCGCTCGCTCGCCGAACTCGGCCGCGAGGGCGTACACCGCGTCGGTCGAGAGCACCTCGACGTCGAACGAGACGACGCCGACGGCGTCCAGCACCCGGAGGGGCCACGGCGGGCGCGAGACGGCCCGCTGGGTCAGGTCGGGGTGTGCGGCACGGTGTTCGTGGTGCCACACCTCGAACGACCGGAGGCCGCCGTGCGCCAGCTGGCAGAAGATTCGCGCGCCCCGTTCGTGGACGGCGTCGGTGAGTCGCCGCATCGAGGCCACCCGGTCCGGGTCGTCGAAGCCGGTCATCCCCGGCGCGGCACAGCCCTCGTACCCCCGGACGGGCGTCGCACCCTGCATCACGAGGCCGGCGCCACTGGCCGCCGCCGGCTCGAGTTCCGCGACGAGCCGGTCGGCCGCCTCGGGTCCGTTGCCGGCGTGTTCGAGCAACGGCGCGCGGTAGAGGCGGTTGCGGAGGCGGAGCCCACCCACCTGCAGCGGGGCGTCGAGCGTGGGGGACACGACACCCCCCGTAGCCCGCCCGCGATAATGAGTACCACGGGCGTGGTGAGAGCGACGCACGGCCGACGCCGGCGGGCCCGCGCCTACCGGAGGCCGAACGGCTTTGGCCCTGCCACCCGCCGTGTCGGTATGTCCGAGACACACGCGCTCGACCTGTTCAGGCTCGATGGCGACGTGGGCCTCGTCACCGGCGCGGCCAGCGGTATCGGCCGCGCGTTCGCCGAGGCGCTCGCGGAGGCCGGGGCCGACGTGACGCTGGCCGACGTGGACACCGAGGGCCTCGAGACGGTCGCTGGCGACCTGCGCGCCCGGACCGACGCCACCGTCCTCACCGCCGAGGCGGACGTGACCGACCCGGACGCCGTGGCCGCCGCGGTGGACGCCACCGTCGAGGAACTCGGCGGCCTGGACGTCGCGTTCGCCAACGCCGGCATCGGCCTGATGCACGGGTCGGTCGACTCCACCTCGCTCGAGGCGTGGGAGAAGGTCGTCGACGTGAACCAGAAGGGCGTCTTCCTCACGAACCGGGAGGCCGCGAAGGCGATGCGCGAGGACGGCGGCGGGAGCATCGTCAACACCGCCTCGGTCCTCGGTCTCGTGGGGAGCGAGACGCCCGGACTGGGCGCCTACGTCGCCTCGAAGGGGCGGTCGTCCAGATGACCAAGCAGTTCGCCGCCGAACTGGGGCCCGACATCCGGGTGAACGCGGTGGCGCCGGGCTGGGTCCACACCGACATCGGCGGCGGGATGCTCCGCGAGGACGCGCCGGGGATGGAGCCGGTGCAGGAGCAGATGCGCCAGAAGACGCTGCTCGACCGCCTCGGGAAGCCGCAGGACCTCAAGGGCATCGCGGTGTTCCTCGCGAGCGAAGCGTCCTCGTACTGTACGGGGTGTGTCTACCCGGTCGACGGCGGGTGGACGGCTCTCTGAGCTGGCCCGTTACAGCAGGTGCCGCTCCAGGAAGTCCGCCTCCCTCCCTGCCACCCGCTCGAACTGCTCGCCGGTGTAGACGTCGAAGTGGTCGCCGTCGAACCACAGCCGTTCCACGTCGGCCAGTCGCTCGACCGTCTGCTCCACCGCGCTCCCCGGCACGAGCTGGTCCTCGCGCGCCGCCGCGACGAACGCCGGGCACTCCACGTCCGCGGCCGAGGAGACGGGCCGGTACAGCAGGAGCGGCAGGAGGAACCGCGCGGTCACCTTGTTCCACTCGGCCTCGTCCAGTTCGTCGGGGACCATCGAGCGGTAGCCCTCGTCGGAGCCGGGTGTGTTCATCGCCGCGAGCTCGCCCGGCTGTGCCACGGCCGGGACGTACCGCGGCTCACGGCCCAGCAGGCCCCTGACGGTGTCGTCGAGGCCGGCCTTCGTCGCCTCCAGCGCGAACCCGAGGCCACTCTGCTTCGTGATGTGGAGAAGGGTCCGCACGCCGTCGTAGAACGGCGTCTGGCCGACGTAGGCGTCCACGTCCTCGCGGGCGGCGGTGACGAGCGCGTGCCCGCCGGAGAACGAGGTGCCCCAGACGCCGAGTCGGTCGTAGCCGAGCGACCGGGCGTGGTCCACCGCCGCCTCCCAGTCGACGACGTGGCGGAACGGGTCGACGTGGTTCCGCGGTTCGCCATCGCTGTCGCCGAAGGTACGGTAGTCGAACAGCAGGACGCCCAGTCCGCGCTCGGCGAACGTCTCGGCGTAGGCGGGCAGTCGCATCCGGCGGGTCCCCGCGAACCCGTGGGCCATCACGACCACCGCGTCGTCGCCGGGGTAGTGCCACGCGGCGCACTCGGTTCCGGCGCTCTCGAACGTCGTGGGCGCTCGTTCGCTCATACCCGGCGTGTCGCTCGGGCGACGCTTAGTTCCACGGGCGGTCGACGACTCACCGGGGAGTGAGCAAAGCCTAAACAGCACGGCGTGCCTACCCACGGCAGTGAACCGCACCGTCGCGGCCGCCCTCGCCCTCCTCGCGGTGCTGTCGCTCGGGGCGGCCGCCGCCACCCTCGATACGGCCACGGCCGGCGGGAGCGGCGGGGCTGGCGGCGGCGACGCCGAGAGCGTCGGCTCCGGCGGCAGTTTCAGTTTCGGCGGCTACAACGTCTCTGACACGGACAGCGCCACCCCACCCCGCCTGCCACCCATCGTCGGCCAGTTGCTCGGGCTCGTCCTCCTGCTGTTCTTCGGCCTCGGCCTCGTCCAGTTCCTCCGCGAACACGGGGTCCGTGGCCCGCTCACCGTCGCGCTCGTCGGCGCCGTCCTGGTGGGTGGGCTGTGGCTCCTCCTGAACGGTCTCGGCGCCACCGACGGTCTGTTCCAGCAGGGACAGGGTGGGTTCGGGAGCGGTGGCTCGCCGGAACTCCCGGGTGGCGCCTCGCAGGGGCCGAGGACGCCTCCAGCCCGGTCACGGACCCACCGACGGTCCTGTTCGCGCTGTTCGGCGTCGTGCTGGTGGGTGCCGTCGCTCTCATCGCGCGCTCGACGGGCGACGACCTCTCACAGCCCGACCCGGACGAGGAGTCGAGCGGCCCGACCGACGTGGCCGCCGTCGGCCGCGCGGCGGGCCGGGCGGCCGACCGTATCGAGGAGCGCGACGGCTTCGACAACGAGGTGTACCGCGCGTGGGACGAGATGACCCGGCACCTCGACGTGGCGAACCCCGACGCCTCGACGCCGACCGAGTTCGCCGCCGCGGCCGTCGACGCCGGGATGGCCCGCGAGGACGTCGACGCCCTGACGGACGTGTTCGAGGCGGTCAGGTACGGCGCGGCCGACGCCACCGACGCCCGCGAGCGCGAGGCCGTCGAGGCCCTGCGCCGCATCGAGCGGGCCTACGCCGAGGCCGACGCTCCGGCCGCCGACCACGGGTCGGGTGAGGCGGCGTGAACCTCGGCCGCCTGTTCCTCGCCATGGGGGCGGCGGCGGCCACCGCCGGGTTGCTGATCGCGCTCCGGCCCTCGCTGGCCGGCGGGCTCGCCCCGACGTACGTGGTGGTGACCGCGGTGGGGGTGCTGGGACTGGTCCAGGGTGTCGGCGTGGCCTACGGCCGCCTGCGTGGCGAGCGCCGGGCGGCCGACCTCCCGGCCGTCGAGCGCCCACGGGCGTTCCCGACGCCGGGCGAGGGGTTCGACGCGGGACTGCGGGACCTGCCGCGGGTCTCGAGTGTGAAGGCCGACCGCGAGCGTGCGGTCGTCCGCGAACGCCTCCGGACCGCCGCGGTGGCCGTCCTCACGCGCTACGAGGGGTACGACCGCGACGACGCCGAGCGGGCGCTGGACCGCGGAACGTGGACCGACGACCCGCGGGCGGCGGCGTTCTTCGCGCCCGAGACGGCCGACACCGCGCTGACAGCTCGCATCCGTGACGCGGTGGCGGCCGAGCGCGCGTTCGTCCGCCGAGCGGGCGCCGTCGCGGCCGTCCTCGACGCGCGGGTGACCGAGGGGCGCCCGACGCGAGGTGACCGGGCGGGAGGGAGCGAGCGACCCGTACCGACGAACGGACCGGCCGGGGTCGAGCGATGAGTGGGCCGGAGCCGACCCGGCGCGCGACGCCCGGCGAGCCCCTGGACCGCGAGACGAACCGCTGGCTGGGAGTGAACGCGCTAGCGCTGGCGGCCGGCAGCGTCGGCGTCCTGCTCTCGCGGCCGGCGCTCGTCCTCGCGGCGGTGCTGGGCGTGGCGTTCGGCGCCTACGCCCGCGCCGGTGGCCCTCCAGACGCGCGCGTCTCCCTCTCTCGCGAGATATCAGAGACAGTGTCTCGGCCGGGCGAGTCGGTCCGCGTGACCGTCACCGTCCGGAACGAGGGTGACTCGCTCCTCCCGGACCTCCGGGTGGTCGACGGCGTCCCCGAGGGCCTCACGGTCGTGGAGGGGTCACCGCGCCACGCCACCGCGCTCCGACCGGGGAAGGCCGCCGCGTTCACCTACGAGGTCCGGGCCGTCCGTGGCCACCACACCTTCGCGCCGGCGACGGTGCTCGTACACGGGTTCAGCGGGAGCGTCGAGCGCGAACTCGCGGTCCGTGCCGAGACACCGACGACGCTGGATTGCACCCCCGAACTCGTGGTGGGTGATTCGCTCCCGTTGCGGACCCAGACCACGCCGTTCACCGGGCGGGTCGTCACCGACACCGGCGGCCCGGGCACGGAGTTCCACTCGGTGCGGGAGTACCGTCCCGGCGACCCGCTCTCGCGCATCGACTGGCGCCGGGCCGCCCGCACCGGCGAGTACGCTACGCTCCAGTTCCGGCCCGAGCGGGCGGCCACCGTCGCGCTCGTCGTCGACACGCGCGAGGAGGCCTACCGGGCGCCGGACCCGGACTCGCCCTCTGCCGTCGAGCGGTCGGTGACCGCGGCCGGCGAGGCGTTCACCTCGCTGCTGGCGACGGGTGACCGGGTCGCCCTCGCCGCGTACGGGCCGGCGGAGTTCTGGCTCCCGCCCGGTGCGGGCGACGAACACCGCGCCAGTGCTCGCGAGGCGCTCGGCACTCACCGGGCGTTCGCACCCACCCCCGGCGACGACCCGTTCTTCCCCGGTATCCGCCTGCGGCGCCTCCGCCGGCGACTCCCCGGCGACGCGCAGGTGGTGCTGTTCACCCCACTGGCCGACGACTACGTGGTGAACGTCGCGCGTCGTCTCGACGCCTACGGCCACCTCGTCACCGTCGTCTCGCCGGACCCCACCGCGGGCCGTAGCGACGGCCAGCGCCTCGCGCGTGTCGAGCGGTCGCTCCGGGCCTCGACGCTCCGCGCGGCCGGTATCCGGGTGGTCGACTGGCCCCCCGACCGGCCGCTCGCGGCCGCCGTCGCCCGTGCCCGCCGGAGGTGGTCGACGTGAGCCGAGCGGCGGGGACCGAGCGCCCCCGGTCCGAGACGGCCGACCGTGACGAGACGGCCGAGGGCGGCGCCGACGGCGGGGCGCCGCCCGCCGACGCGATGGACGCGCCGATACGGGAACTCGACGACCGGCCGACGGTGGTCGGGAGCGCGCTCGCGTTGCTCGTCGGCACCGTCGCGGTGGGCGCGACGCTCGCGGGCGGGAGCGTCGCGCTGGTGAGTCTCGCGGGGCTGGTGACGCTCGCGGCCGGCCTGCGCCGCGGGGAGCGGCGGGTGGTGACGCTCGGCGCGGCCGTGCTCTTCGGCGGCGTCCTGCTGGCGGGCGTGTTCGGGGCGCCGCCGGAGCCGACGCTGGTGGCCGCCGCCGCGACCGTCGTCGCGTGGGACGCCGGCGAGCACGCGGTCGGTCTCGGTCGGCAGGTGGGGCGACACGCCGAGACGGGCCGCGCGGAACTCGTCCACGCCGCCGGGTCGGCGCTCGTCGCCAGCACCGCCGCGGCCGCTGCGTACCTCGCGTTCCGGACGCTCGCCAGCCAGTCGGTGGTGGCGCTCGCCCTGCTCGCGCTCGGTGGGCTCCTCATCGCCGCGCTGTTGCGCGCGTAGCCGTGTTCGACCCTGGCCACTCGGGGGTCGTAGACGTCCTCGGGCCGTCGGGCCGGTGGCGACGGCCCGCCCGAACAGTTTTACTCGCCCCACCCCCTCGACGACCAGATGCATCCCGTCGTTCGACCGACACCGTGGCCGACGTCCAGGCCGGCCAGCGGACGAAACTCGTCGGGACCGTCGCGGCGGCCGAGGCAGGCACCCCCTTCGACGCCGGGTTCGCGGGCGTTCCGACGCTCGCGGCCCAGTACGTCGTCGTCGAGGTCCGGCCGGACGGCGACGGCGGCACCGAGGAACGCCAGGTTTACGACGGCACCCGCGCGGTCCCGTGTGAACTCACGGACGGTACCGGGAGCGTCCTCGTCGACCCGGACCCGGAGACGGTGGACGCGAGCGGCGATCACCACGACTCCATCCGGGTGGAGAAGGGCGAGGAACCGCCCGAACGGGTGAAGCAGTTCCTCCGGACGACGGCGGACGTCGACGGCGTGTTCGAGGGGTCGACGTCGGTCCGTTCAACGTCGGCGGCCGGACCCGGTACTACCGTGAGTGGCGGGTCGAACCGGGCGACGAGGTGCTGGTCTACGGCACCGGTGACCGCGACCCGGACGCCGACTGGGGCGAGAGCCTCGTCGTCCGCACGGACGAGGCGGACGACGGCCTGTTCACCAACTACTCGCCCGCCGAGTACGCGAACAAGAGCCTGCTCTCCACCGCGGGGTACCTCGGGGTGGGGTCGCTGTTGCTGGTGTGGCCGTTCGCGGTGCTCGCGTACATGTTGCTGGAGATGGGCGTGTTCTGAGGGGTGAAGGAGAGAACGCTGTCGCGGTTCGGTGGCGGTGCAGTAGCGGCTAGCTCACCCACCCGCGCCGAGCGCAGCGAGGCGCGCCTTTTTGACCCATATTTCTGGAGGAGCGGTGCGCGAGTGAAGCGAGCGCACCCGACGAGAAAAATATGGTTGCTAGTAGTTCTTCGCGAAGTACGCCGTCTCCGTCGCCTCCTCCCCGCACACTCCGCACGTCTCGTGGACCGGCTCCTCGTCCTCGTCGAGCGGGAGCATCACGATCTCGGCGGCGATCTGGTCCTTGATCTCGGTCTCACACGCCTCGTCGCCACACCAGCCGGTCTTGACGTAGCCGCCGTGTCGGCCGAGCGTCCCGAGGATCTCGTTGCGGCCGTGGGCCTCGTGGATCCGTTCCTCGACGGTCTCCTCGGCCGCGGCGTACAGTTTGGCGTAGACGTCGTCGAGCGCGTCCTGCACGGCCTCGCCGATGGCGTCGCGGTCCGCGACCGTGCGCTCGCCGTCCGGGCGCTGGACGAGCGTGGCCTCGCCGTCCTCGACCTCGTTCGGGCCGATCTCGATGCGGAGCGGGACGCCCTTCAGCTCCCACTCGTTGTACTTGAAGCCGGGGTTGCGCTCGTCCCGGTCGTCGAGGTGGACGCGGAACTCGGCGTCGAGCTCCGCGGCGAGCTCGGCCGCGTAGTCGAGTACCTCGTCCTTGGTCTCGGACTGCCAGATGGGGACGACGACGACCTGTTCGGGCGCGAGCGTGGGCGGCAGCACCAGCCCCTGGTCGTCCGAGTGGGTCATGATGAGCGCGCCGAGCGCGCGCCACGAGAGCCCCCACGAGGTGGTGTGTGCGACCTGCTCGTCCTCGTCCTCGTCGGTGTAGTAGAGGTCGTAGGCCTCCGCGAACCGGGTCCCGAGGTAGTGAGAGGTGCCGGCCTGCACGGACTTGCCGTCGGGCATCAGCGCCTCGATGGTCGTCGTCACCTCGGCGCCAGGGAACTTGTCGTGGTCCGGCTTGCGGCCCGTCATCCCCGGGATCGCCAGCACCTCCTCGTAGAGCTTCTCGTACTGGCCCAGCCGGGTGGTCGTCTCCTCCCACGCGCCCGCCTCGTCGCGGTGGGCGGTGTGCCCCTCCTGCCAGAGGAACTCCTTCGTGCGGAAGAACGGCTTGGTGTCCGTGGCCTCCCACCGGATGACCGAGCACCACTGGTTCACGCGCATCGGGAGGTCCCGGTGGCTCCGGACCCACTGGCTGATGTACGGCGTGATGATGGACTCGCTCGTCGGGCGGAAGGCGAGTCGCTCCTCGAGCTCCTCGGTACCGGCGTGGGTGACCCACGCCACCTCGGGGTCGAACCCCTCGACGATCTCGGCCTCCTGCTCGAGGTACGACTCGGGGATGAGCGCCGGGAAGTAGGCGTTCTGGACGCCGTCGTCCTTGAACATCTGGTCGAGGTTCTCCTGCAGTCGCTCCCAGATGGCGTAGCCGCGCGGCCGGGTCACGATGAACCCGCCCATCGGGGCGTAGTCCGCGAGGCCGGCCTTCTGGACCACCTCGGCGTACCACTTGCCTGTCTGTCCCGCCTTGGACTCGGTGATCCCGAGTTCCTGGTCGTCGTCGGTGTCGCTCATAGTCGTTGGTGTCGGAGTGGCGTCCTAAATACGGTGCGTTCCGCTCGCGGCCGGCGTCGGTCGGGGAGGAGTGAGAAGTGGTGGCCTACCGGCCACGCGGCACGCGCGGGCGAACGAGGCGGCGACGGGAGGTGCCCATACCGGGGCGACGGGGCGACCGGACTCGTACGCTCCGGAGGTACGCCACCGACTCGGACGCCGGCGACACGCCCTTCCGTCCGGTCCGCGCACGGCGCGTATGCAGACGGTCGAACTCGGTCCCACGGACGCGGTCGAACTCGCACGGCTCTACGAGGCGTACGACTGGTGGGCCGAGCGGACGGTCCCAGAGGTGCGGGCGGCGCTCGCCGACTCCATCGCACTCGGCGTCCGTGACGACGGCGACCTGGTCGCGTCGGCCCGTGTCGTCACCGACGGCGTCTACTACGCGACGTGTTACGACGTGGTGGTCCGCGAGGACCGGCGCAGCGAGGGCGTCGGCGAGGAACTGCTGGACGCCGTCGTCTCCCATCCCGCCCTCGCGGACGTCTTCCTCTCGCTCACCTGCCGCGAGGGTCTGGTCCCGTTCTACGAACGGGCCGGGTTCGAGCCATACCCGAGTCCGGTCGAGCGACCCGACGGCCCCGCCGAGGAGATGGTCCACCTCTACCGGCCCCGCGCGGACGACTGAGAACGGGGAAGACCGAGAGGAGAGAGACTGGAGCGGGAGACTGGACGCGGTCAGTCGGCGGAGGCGACGCCCCACGCGACGCGGTCCCAGAGTCGCTCGTAGCCGTAGTACGTCCCGGTCTTGACGAGGTTCGTGACGAGGCCGATGCTCAGCGACTGGCCGACGCTCCCGGTCACCGCGAACGCCACTCCCACCGAGACGAGGACCATGACCACCCGGTAGAGGAGCGTCTTCACCACCGCCCGCGACCGCAGCTGGTTCGGCGTCCGGGTGACGAGGCGACGTGTGAACTCCATACCGACTGCTCGTGACGGCGCTACTTGATAACCACTGATAGTTTACAACAGACAAAAGTGTAGCTAGAAACGGTTACAGCAGGAGGCCGAGGCCGACCAGCGCCACGAGTCCGACCACGATGGTTGCGAGGATGCTCTCGGTGTACCACGCGACGAGGGCGGCGACGACGGCGGCGACCAGTCGGTCGTTCCCCAGCAGCACCACCGTCTCCTCGGGGGCGAGGACGGCGGGGACGACGAGCGCCGAGAGCACCGCTGCGGGCACCATCCCGAGCGCCGTCTGCGCGCGTGAGGGGACGCCGCCGAGTCGCTCGAACAGGAAGAGGAACGACGCGCGGATGGCGTAGGTGCCGACGCCCGCGAGGACGACGGCGGCCCACACCACCGTATCGGGGGCGGTCGTCAATGGCCCACCTCCACGTCGCCCCAGCCGCGTTCGGCCAGCACGGTGCCGGCGACGACGCCCGCGACGGCCCCGACCAGCAGGCCGAGGTTGAACGGGAGTGAGACGCCCGCGGTGGCGACACCGCCACCGACGAGCGCCGCGACCAGCGTCGGTCGACTCTCGACGGCCGGCACCAGCAGGGCGAGGAAGGTGAGCGGCACCGCGAACCCGAGCGGGAGCCACGCGGGCACCTGCGTCCCGGCGAGCGCCCCCGCGACGGTGCAGATCTGCCAGACGACCCAGAGCGGCAGCGCGGTCCCGAGGTAGTACCAGCGCTTGCGCTCTACCCCCTCCAGCCCCTCGGCGTACCGCGTCACCGAGAGCGCGAAGGCCTGGTCGGTCAGCACGTACGCCAGCGCGCCCGCCAGCGCGAGTCCTCCTCGAGGAAGTGCGGGGCCAGCGACGCCGAGTACATGAACATCCGCGCGTTGATGACCAGCGCCGTCCCGACGACGACGACGAGTGCGGCGTCCCGGCCGAGGAGTTCGATGATGGCGAGCTGGGAGGCGCCGGCGAACACGACCACGGAGAGCGCGGCGGCTTGCAGTATCGAGAGCCCGGCCCCGATGGCGGCGGCTCCCGCGACGAGTCCGAACGGCACGACACCCAGCACCACGGGCGTGGTGGCACGCACGCCCGCACGGAGGGCCTCTCGGCGACTCATTGCGCTCGGCTTCACCGCCCCGGGTGACGGGGTTTCCGGTTCGTCGCTCGGCTCCGACGCCCGCGTCGACTGCCGGCTCGGGCCTCCAGCGCAGTGAATCGGAGGGAGAACGCCGAGTAGTTCTTTAAGTCGTGAGTGTGTTGCCCGAATCGTGCTCTCACTCGACCGCCCCGCGCGGGTTCTCTACGTCGACTCCTACGACGGGGTCGACCGGGCGGCGGCGGCGTTCGACCCTGCTGACGTCGACGTGACCTACGAGACGGACCCGGACCGGGCGCTCGACCTCGTCGAGACCAACCGGTTCGAGTGTGCCGTCCTCGGCCCGGAACCGGCTGGCGGGTCGGGTATCGCGATGCTCGTCGCCACCCGCGAGGTGAGCGACGTCCCGGTCGTCCTCCTCGGGGGGGAGACGCCCGGCCCGACGACGGCGTTCGACGCCGGCGCCGACGAGTACGCTCGCCCGCCGACCGACGAGGACACGGCCGCCGCGCTGGCCGCCCGCATCGTGAACCTCGTGGGTCGGCGCCGCGCCGAGCGGACGGCAACCACCGAACGGGCGCGCTCCGCCGCCCTCGTCGCCGACGAGGGTGAGTTCCGCGACCTCGCCGAGCGCCTCGACCAGGTGGTCTGGATCCGCGACCCTGACGGCGCGTTCCGGTACGCGAACGCCGCGTTCGAGTCCACGTGGGGCGTCTCCGACGAGACGCTCCGAGACGACCCGTCACTGTTCGAGCGTCGCATCCACCCGGCCGACCGGCCGGACGCGGCGGGGTTCGAGGCCGGCGTCCACGAGTACCGCGTCCAGCAGGCCGACGGCCCGGTGCGCTGGCTCCGCGACCACGTCCGCGAGGTGGAGACGGACGAGGGATGCCGCGTCGTCGGCGTCGCCGAGGACGTCACCGCCCGCCAGCGACTCTCCCGTGACCTCGAGGCCAACGTGGAGGCGCTCGGGCGACTCTACGAGATCTCCTCGAACCCCGACCTCGAGTTCGAGGAGAAGGCACCCAGACTGCTGGCGGTCGGCTGTGACCTGCTCGACCTCTCGTTCGGCGCGCTGATGCGCATCGAGGACGGCTCCCAGCGGGTGGTGGCTGCCCACGGTACGGGTGTCGAGGCCGGGCTCGAGACGCCGCTCTCGAGGGCCTACTGCCGACGGACCATCGACTCCGACAGCCTGCTGGGCATCCGCGACGCGCCCGCGGAGGGGATGGCGGGTGACCCGGCCTACGACGAGTGGGGGTTCGCCTGCTACCTCGGCGGGAAGGTGCTCGTCGACGACGAACTCTACGGGACGGTCTGTTTCGGCTCCGAGGAACCACGGGACGAGCCGTTCACCGCGGCCGAGCGGTCCGTGGTCGAGTTGCTCGTCCAGTGGGTCTCCCACGAGCTGACCCAGCGGACGGTCCAGGAACGACTCCGGCGACGCAACGAGCGTCTCGACGACTTCGCGAGCGTCGTCAGCCACGACCTCCGCAACCCGCTGAACGTGGTCTCCGGCAGGGTCGAGATGGCACTCGACGCCAGTGAGGACCCGGCCGTGGTCGACCACCTCGAGATGGCCACCGGCGGTATCGAGCGGATGGAGGACCTCATCGCGGACCTGCTGGCGCTCGCCCGTCACGACACCTCGATCGAGCCCACCTCCGTCGCCATCGCCGACGTGGCCCGCGGGGCGTGGCAGACCGTCCCCACCGGCGACGCGACGCTCACGCTCCGCGACGGCCTCGGGCAGGTGCAGGCGGACCCGCCGCGCCTGCGCCAACTGTTCGAGAACCTCTTTCGAAACGCCGTGGAGCACGGCTCCACCGGCCCCGACCCGCAAGCTCGCCGGGACGCCGTCGAACGCAGCTCCACGAGCCCTGCCTCGCAGGCTCGGCAGGACGCGATAAACCACGCCTCGCCGCCCGACCCGGAGCCGACCGACGGCGGGAACGACCCCGGCCCGACCACGCTGACGGACGGCGGGAGTGGGCCGAGGGTGGTCGTCGGCCCGCTCGACGGCGGCGGGTTCTACGTCGAGGACGACGGGCCGGGACTCCCACGCGAGGAGTCGGTGTTCGCCTCCGGCGTCACCACGGCCGCGGACGGCACCGGCCTCGGCCTCGCCATCGTGAAGCAGGTGGCCGAGGCCCACGGCTGGTCGGTCCGGGCCGGCGAGGCCCCGACGGGCGGCGCGCGCTTCGAGTTCGCGTTCTAGCGGTGCCCATCGCGGTCAGCACTCCAGTACGTCGGCGTGGCGATCCAGTATCGTCTCGAGCGTGAGGTTCTTCTCCTCGAGTTCGTAGCGAACCCGGACGACGGGGACGTCGACGTCGAGTATCCGAGCGAGGTCGTGGGGCGTCCCCGAGACCACGACGTCCGGCGCCGCGTTCCGGATGGTCGCGGCCAGGTCCCGACGCTGTGCCTCGCTGTAGCCCATCGCCGGGAGGACCGTGTCGAGGTGGGGGTACTCCTCGAAGACGCGCTGGAGCGAACCGACGGCCGCTGGCTCGGGGTCGACGACCTCGGCGGCCCCGTACCGTCGGGCCGCGATGAGGCCAGCACCGTAGGGCGCGTCGCCGTGGGTGAGGGTAGGCCCGTCCTCGACGACGAGCACCCGCTTGCCGGCGATCTGCTCCCCGTCGGCCGTGATCTTCGAGTTCGCGTGGACGATCTCCGCGTCCGGGTTCGTCTTCCGGACGTTCGTCTCGACCTCTCGAATCGCCCCCGCGTCCGCCGTGTCCTCCTTGTTGACGACGACGTAGTCCGCGAGTCGGAGGTTGGTCTCGCCGGGGTGGTACCGGAGTTCGGCCCCGGCGCGGTGCGGGTCGGTCACGACGACGTGGACGTCGGGTACGTAGAACGGGAGTTCGTTGTTGCCGCCGTCCCAGACGACGACGTCGGCCTCCGCCTCCACGCGCTCCAGGATGGCGCCGTAGTCGACACCCGCGTAGACGACGTGCCCACGTTCGATGTGCCCCTCGTACTCCTCGCGTTCCTCGATGGTCACGTCGCTCTCGTCGAGGCGCTCGATGGAGTCGAACCGCTGTACCCGCTGGGCCACGAGGTCGCCGTACGGCATCGGCTCCCTGACGACGGCCACCTCCTTCCCCGGTCGCGGAGCAGGTCGGCGAACTTCCGTGCGGTCTGTGACTTGCCACACCCCGTCCGGACCGCGTCGACGGCGACGACCGGAATCGACGCCCGGAGCATCATCCGGTCCGGCCCGACGAGGCGGAAGTCGGCCCCGGCGGCGAGCGCACGCGAGGCCTGGTGCATCACGTGTTCGTGCGAGACGTCGGAGTACGAGAACACGACCGTGTCGACGTCGGCCTCCTCGACGACGGTCTCCAGTTCCGATTCGGGGTAGATCGGGATGCCGTCGGGGTACCGCTCTCCCGCCAGCGCCGGCGGGTAGCGGCGGGTGGGGAGGGCGTCGAGTTCGCCGATGTTCTGCGAGGCGGTGTGGGTGAACGCGACGACCTCGACCCGTTCGTCGTCCCTGAAGACCGTGTTGAAGTCGTGGAAGTCGCGGCCCGCTGCACCCATGATCAGGATCCGCGTCTGACTCATGCTACTAACTGTCAGCGCGAACAGGGATGAGTATGGACGACGACTCTCAGCGGGCGGGAACCGAGCCGATTGTCGTGGCCCTGGGCGGGAACACGTTGCTCGGGTCGCAGGGGCACTGGACGTTCGATGAACAGCGGGAGGCCGTCGCCCGGACCGCCCGACAGCTCGCGGACGCGATTCACGCCGGCTACGACGTCGTCCTCACCCACGGGAACGGCCCGCAGGTCGGTACCCTCCTCCTGCAACAGGACAACGTCGAGGAGCCCGCACGACGCCCGCTCGACGTGCTGGTCGCCGAGACGCAGGCACAGATCGGCTACCTGGTGCAACAGGCGCTCGACAACGAACTCCCCGACTCGACGGACTCCGTCACCGTCGTGACGCAGGTGGTCGTGGACCCGGACGACCCCGCGTTCGAGACCCCCACGAAACCCGTGGGGCCGTTCTACACCGAGGCGCAAGCGGCCGAGCGAGCCTTCGAGACCCGACGGGTGCGCAGTGGTGACCGTCCCTACCGCCGTGTCGTCCCGTCCCCCGAGCCCATCGAGGTCGTCGAGGACGAGGAGATAACGAGCCTCGTGGAGCGAGGGACCCTCGTCGTCGCCGCTGGCGGCGGTGGCGTTCCCGTGGTCCGTGACGGCACGCTCCGTGGTGTCGAGGCCGTGGTCGACAAGGACAAGACCTCGCAGGTGCTCGCCGCCGAACTCGGGGCCGAGACCCTCGTCGTCCTGACGGACGTCGAGTTCGCGTACGTGGGCTACGAGACGGCCGACGAGCGACCACTCCGTCGCGTCTCACCAGCGGCGGTGCGCGGGCACCTCGAGGCGGGGGAGTTCGGTGAGGGGAGTATGCGCCCGAAGATGGAGGCCTGCTGTCGATTCGTCGAACGGGGCGGCGAGCGGGCCGTGGTGACCACGCCCGACCGGTTGCTGGAGGCGCTGGCCGGTGAGACCGGAACCCAGGTCCGAGCCTGATCCGGCGGTGAGACGGTGACGTCGGGAGGCGTGCCCCCCGGTCGGCCGAGGCTCCCGCCCGAGTGGTGGCGTTCCGGCGCCGGGTCCCGTACCCGCAGGTGAGGTCGCACTGTCTCACGCCCGAGACAGTCCCGAATCCGCCGAACGTTAACTATGCTCCGGAACGGCCTACAGTCTCGGATGCGACCCACGGTGACACGGCGTGAAGCGGTACTGCTCGGGGGCCTCGGCGTCCTGACGTCGCTGGCAGGGTGTGTGGGGGGCGGCGACGCGCCGTCGGACGGTGACGCGCCGGCCGACGGGCCGAGCGGGAGCGGGGACATCGGCGGGGACTCGAACGGTGCCGACGGGGGCGACGGCGGTGGCGAGGGCGAGACGGCTGGTGACGAGGCGGACGCGCCGGCCGTCTCCGTCCAGCAGGCCGTCGTCGGGGACCTGACGGACCTCGGGCCCGTCGCGGTCGGCGTCGTGGGCGCCGAACGGACGCCGACGGCACCGCTGCTCGGCCCCGGATCGGCCATCGGTGCCGCCGAGGGCAACGAGTACGTCGCGCTCGACGTGGGCATCCGGGGCGACGCGTACGTCGCGCTCGCGGCGGACCTGTTCGCCGTCGCCGTCGACGACACGGAGTACGCCTCGGCCGAGAACTTCGCCCAGATCGCCTCGGCCGAACTCGGGGGGTTCCCGTTCGCGCCGGGGGAACTCCGTCGGTTCCGGCTCCACTACGAGGTGCCCGAGGGGACGAGCGGCGAGTCACTCCGGGTGCTGTTGCGGGTCCGGACGCTCCCGGGTGACTCGTTCGAGGCCCTGCAGCCGCTCCAGGTCGACCTCGGCTCGACGGCCGCCTCGGCCGCCACGTTCGAGCAGGCGTTCGACGTGCCGCTCCAACCGTTCGGCGAGACGGTCTCGCACGAGGGCATCGAGGTGACCATCGGCGAGGTGCAACCGGTGGCCGAGGTCTCGGCCCGCCGGCCGCCCGCCGAGGGGACGGAGTACCTCGGGTTCACCATCGCGGCCACGAACGGGGGCGACCGGCCGAACCCCATCCTCCTCTCGCTGAGCGGGCTCGGCGGCCTCTCGCTGGTCGACGGCACGGGTGCGGACGTGGGCCGGAACGTCCAGTTCACGGGCGAGGTGCTGGGCGGGCGGCAGTTCGACCCGTCGAACGGCCTCGCGCCGGGCGAGAGCGAGTCCGGCGTCGTCGTGGGGGAGGTGCCCGCCGGCGTCTCGCCGCTCTACCTCGTCTGGTCGCCCCCGGCGCTCTACTGGCGTGGTGACGTCCACCGCTACGTCTGGCAGGTCCGCTGAGTCGCGGCCGGGCACTCGACCGGTCACTCCTCACTCCTCCGGGTCGAACCGCTCCGCCGCCGTCGAGAAGGCGGTCTCCGCCTGTTCGCGCGAGCGGCGCTCCTCGGCCGCGGCGATGGCCTCGGCGTCGGGGCCGACGTCGTCGTCCACCCGCGCCCACGAACTGTGGACCTTCGCGTGACACCAGCGACAGAGGTAGACCGTCACCTCGTGTTCCATGTCGGCCTCCGGTTCGCCGGCGTAAGAGAGGTGGTGTTCCTCCAGCAGGGGCCGGACCTCGCCCGGCACGCGGCGCTCCTCGAGGCCACAGCGTAGGCACTCCCGGTTGCGCTGGCGTGACCGGAAGTGCGGGCAGTCCGACCACGCCCACTCGCCGTGCGGGTCGGCCGCTGGGCACCGCAGGTCGTCGGCGTGTCGCTCGCGGGCGAACTCGGGGTCGTGGTCGCCCCGCTCGACCGCGAAGCGACACCGCCCGTCGTCGGTGAGGTGGTCGCACCGCTCGACGAACGCGTAGGGGTCGTCCACGCCCACGGTGGTCCCCTTCGGTGTCTTCACGCTCGGCGGTGGGCGTTCCTCGTACGTGAATCCTCGCAACGCTCTTGGCGACCGGCGGCGAGCGGCGGGTGTGCGCGTGCTCCACCGCCCGACGGACGGTCCCGAACGCCCCCTCGCCACGGACGTCGAGTTCGCCGACGGCATCGTCTCGCAGGGGCTCGGCCTGATGTTCCGCCGAGCCATCGCGGACGACTACGCGCTCGTCTTCCGGTTCGGCGGGACACGAACGCGGGGACTCCACATGGTCTGTGTCCCGTTCGACATCGACGCCGTGTGGCTGGTCGACGGGGAGGTGACGGGCGTCGAGCGCCTGCGTGCGTGGTGGGGACGGGGCGGGTACCGGGCGGACACCGTCATCGAGATGCCCGCCGGTGCCGCCGACGGGGTGGCGGTTGGCGACCGGGTCGTCGTGGAGTGAGACGGGAGGTGGAAGCGGGAGGGAGTGTCGGAGCCGGCGGCGAACAGGCCGAGGACACGGTCGCGAACCAAGGACAGAGACAGCGCGGACGCTTCCAGGTCACCTGCCCCGGCCTGTTCGTCTACCACTGTGCCGTGCCGGATCTCGACTACCACATCTCCTCCGGGATGTTCGGCTGCATCCTCGTCGAACCCGAGGGAGGCCTCCCGGCGGTCGACCACGAGTTCGACTTCGACTCGATGGCGATGGAGGCGCCCACGTACGTCCTCGTCAACGGCGAGAAGTACGGCATCGGCCCGCAGGGGTACAACGACATGGTGATGGAGACGGACGAGACGGCCCGCGTCTACTACGGCGTCGGTGGCCCGAACCTGTTCAGTAGCTTCCACCCCATCGGCAGCGTCTGGGACGAAGTGTACCCACAGGGCGCCATCATGTCCGACCCCCACCGCTACGTGCAGACGACGCCCGTGCTGCCCGGCAGCGCGATGGTCGGCACGCTCACCTCGCCGGTGCCCCTGCCCATCAAGCTCGTCGACCACGCGCTCTCGCGGGTCGCCCGGAAGGGCTGTCTCGCGGTCATCGACGTACAGGGCGAGGCGGACCCGACCATCTACGACCCGAACCCGGCCTGAGGCGGTACGGTCGTGCTCGGGTCGGTCGGCCCCTCCCGAACGACGTGCGGTGGGGACCGGCCACCGGTGAAAGGACTGGACCGACTCCGGTCCGCGACGGTCGAGTGCCGACTCGTATTCGTCAGAGTATTACTTGGAATGAACTATCATGGAATTGAAAACAATTGCCTGAGGGCTAGAACGAGGCGTAGAGCGGTCGTTGAGCCCCTGAGAGGGGTCCGAGGGGCGTTCGGCAACAAAGGTTTTACCGACGTGAGTGTTAGGTTGACTGACAATGGGGGAGGGAAACACGGAGCGCCACTGGCTGCTCGGGGAGGAGTACCGCTTCGGTATCCTGCTCGGCCTCGCGGGGGTCGGCCTCGTCGTCGCCGGGTTCGCCGCGATGGTCGTCGCCGAGCGTGTCGCACCGGCAGCCCCCTACTGGCTGCTCCGGGAGGCTGCCGGCGTCAGCGGGGCGCTGGGGGCACCGGTCGCGCTACTGGGGGTGACACTCACGCTGGCGCCGCGTCGCCCGTCGGTGGTCGGTGGGGCCGGCGTCCTGATAACCACGCTCGCCACGGGGATGTTCGTCGCGGCCTACCCGTCGCGGTGGAACGTCCACCGGAGCGCCGACCTGACGGCCGAGGTGGGGGCGTTCTACCTCGCCGGACTCGGTGTGCTCGCGCTGGGGCTGGCGATGGCGGTCCGTCGAGCCCGCTACCGGATGGGCGAACAGGTCGCCGACACGGGGACCGGGGCGCGGTACGCCCCCGAGGAGTCCGGGTTCGTCTGGAGCGACGACGGCGACTGAGTGTCGGCCGTCAATCTCGCCCCGACCGCCCCGTTTATGAGCACCGGGCTGAAAGCGGGAGACGACTATGTCGCCACACGACATGGAGGATAGAGGAAGTCGCCGCGAGGCGGCTGGCCGTGAAATTCTACGGCGATGAGACACCCGTGAGTGCGCTTTTCGGTGACCATCCCCAGACCAGACCCTCAGCGACGCGTCCGTCGAGTTCCTCGACACGACGCTGCGCGACGGTGAACAGGCACCCGGCGTCTCGCTCTCTCCCGCGGAGAAGGCCGACATCGCCCGTGGCCTCGACGCCGCTGGCGTCGACTACGTCGAGGCCGGGAGCGCGTGTACCGGACCGGGCGAGCGAGAGACCATCAAGCGCGTCGCCTCGCAGAACCTCGACGCGACGGTGACCTCGTTCGCCCGCGGCGTGCAGAACGACATCGACCTCGCACTGGAGTGCGACGTGGACGGCGTCAACCTCGTCGTGCCCGCGAGCGACCGGCACATCGAGACGAAGGTCGGCACCACCCGCGAGAGCGTCGTATCGAAGACGGCCGACCTGGTCGGGTACGCCGCGGACCACGGCCTGTGGGTCGAGGTGTTGGGCGAGGACGGCTCCCGCGCGGACCTCGACTTCCTGGTCGAACTCATGTCCGCCGCGATGGACGCGGGCGCCGACCGCGTCTGCGTGCCCGACACGGTGGGTCACGCCACGCCCGACCGGATGCTGGAGATATACGCCGCGCTGAACGACGTCGGCCCGACCAGCACCCACACCCACGACGACCTCGGACTGGCCGTGACGAACGCGCTCGTCGGCATCGCCGCGGGCGCGGACCTCGTCCACGGCACCATCAACGGCGTGGGCGAGCGGGCCGGCAACGTCGCCATCGAGGAGGTCGCCATCGCGCTCTACCACGGCTACGGCGTGGAGACGCTCGACCTCGAGTACGTCTACGACGTGGCCCAGACCATCGCGAACGCGACGGGGATCCCGCTCGCGCCGAACAAGGCCGTCGTCGGCGAGAACGCGTTCACCCACGAGTCCGGCATCCACACCGACGGCACGCTCAAGGCGACGCGATGTACGAGCCGTACCCGCCGGAGACGGTGGGCCGTGAGCGCCGTCTCGTCCTCGGGAAGCACGCCGGCCGTGCGGGGGTGAAGGCCGCGCTCGCCGAACACGACGTGGACGTGAACGACGACGAACTCTCGGCCGTCGTCACCCGCGTCAAGGAACTCGGCGACCGGGGCAAGCGCGTCACCGACGCGGACCTCCTGACCATCGCCGAGGAGGTGCAGGGCCGCGAACGCGACCGCCGCGTCGAACTGCTCGGACTCACCGCCGCCAGCGGTTCGGGCCAGCCGACCGCCTCGGTCCGTCTCCGGGTGGACGACGAGGAACGGACCGCCGCCGGCACCGGGTCGGGACCGGTCGATGCCGCCGTCGAGGCGGTGGAGGCCGCCCTCGGCAGCGCCGGACAGGCCCAGCTCGACAGCTACCACGTCGACGCCATCACGGGTGGCACGGACGCACTGGTGACCGTCGAGGTGCAGATGTCTCGGGGCGACCGGACCGTCACCACCACCGCGAGCGACGCGGACATCACCGTCGCCTCGGTGCAGGCGATGGTCGACGCGCTGGACCGGCTGCTGGCGTACGAGCCGGACCGGGTGCTGGCCGACGACTAACCACGAAACTTTTCTCGTCGGGTTCGCTCGCTGCGCTCGCGAACCGCTCCTCGAAAACTTTCGATTCAAAAGGCGCAGCTCGCTTCGCTCGCGGCGGGTGGGTGTACCTGTGGAACCGCACCGCGACAGGCCAGCCACCGCGCCGCCTCCACCAGTCGTCGAGAGGTCGAGAACGCCGAATCAGTCGTCAGCGGGGACCGGTTCGCCCGTCTCTGCCTCACACTCGACGACCACCGGGTGCCGCCGAGTGGCGACCTCGCGCCGGAGCGCCTGCGCGAACGGCGGGACGGCGTTGCCCATCAGGACCACCGGCCAACCGTCCGCGAGGGCGGCGTCGAGCACCTCGGCGGCGGACTCGATCCGCTCGTCGTGGGCGACGACTGGGACCCGGAGCCGGCGGGTCAGCACGTCCCGGTGCGCGCCGACGACGCGCACCTGCTCGACCAGTCCCGCCTCCGCGAGCCAGTTCAGGTACTGGACGTACGTCGCGGTACGGCCGGGGCGGTCCGCCCGGAGGTAGACGACGGGCTGGAACACCTCCGGGGTGTCACCCTGGAGCGCCCGACGGACGAGTTCCGTGCTCTCCACGTCGTTGACGTTCGCGGCGTCGAAGACGCGTCCACCGGGGACCCGTGCCCACGCCATCTCGAACCGACCGGCGAACGCCTCGCGCTCTGCGGTCGTGAGCGGTGTGACGCCCGCGAGCACCAGCGCGGCCTCGAGGAGCGCCACCTGCTCGGCCGCCGGGTCGAGCGGCACCTCGGGGCCGACGGCCCGGACCAGCGTGGCGTCACGGCGCGCGAGTTCGCGCTCGAGGTAGGCCAGCACCTCCGGGTTCCGCTCGCCCGTGACGACCTGCACCCCGGGTGGCACCGAGCGTGCCAGCGAGCGGGCGATGCCGAGGTAGCCCTCCCCGAGCGTGTCGAGGTGGTCGCGACGGACGTTCGTCAGCACGACCAGCGTCGGTTCGACGTAGTCCTCGTTCACCAGTCGGGTGGTGTACTCCCGGATGCCCTGGTTCTCGACGACGAGGACGTCCACCGGCACGAACCGGCGGAGTTCCGCAGCCGTCTCGTAGAGTTTGACGGGTCCGGACCGCTCGATGGGGTGGAGCGTCCCGTTGTACAGCGAGTGTGGCTCCTCGCCGGTGACCTTCGCGTACGTGTCGTACCCGCGGGCCACGAACGCCTCGTGGAGCCACGTCACCATCGAGGACTTCCCACGGGTGCCCGTGACGGCGATGCGAACGTCGATATCCGCCAGCCGCCGGCGGTGGTCACGGCCACGGGTCAGCAGCGCGCCGACGCGGCCGACGGTCGTCTCGACCTGGTCGTGGAATCTTCGGGTCATCGTCCAGTCACCTCCGTCGTGAACGGCGACGCGTCCAGCAGTCGCCGCTGGCTCGGTCTGAACCGTTCGAGATCGTACGCCTGCCACGCGGCGGCGGCGAGGACGACGACGCCGGCGGCGACGTGCCAGCCGGTGAGCGGCGTCCCGAGGCCGTCCGGCAGCGGCGTGACCAGCAGTCGGGCCACGGCGAACGAGACGACGAAGATGCCCGCGCTCAGGACGAGCATCGCCGCCCGTTCGCGCCGCGCGGTGGCGTGGACCGCGTAGCCGCCGACCCCACCGAGCAGGCCGACGAACACCGTCGTGAGCCCGCTGGCACCGCCGGTGAGGTCGAGGGCTACCGCCGCCGGGAGCGCCACCAGCACGCCCAGGACCGACCCCAGCGAGAGCGCTCGGCCGTACAGCAGGGTCCGGCGGTGGACGACCTGCACGCCGGCGTAGACGACGGCGACGGTGCCGACGTACAGCGGGAGCACCCACCAGGTCCGGAACGCGAACAGGACCACGAGCGGGATGGCGACGACGCCGACCGACCGGAGCCCCCAGCGGAACCGGACGAACTCCGTCAGCGCCAGCCCGAGACCCACGACGACGGTGACCAGCCCGAGCGTCCCGACCGGCGGCTCGGCCAGCGTCGTCCGGAACCCGAGGATGTTCGCGACGTCCGACCCCGCGTCGAGCAGGACCGGCGTCACGTACGTCGCGGGCGGGCGCGGCAGGAGCCCACAGGTCGTGCACGGCGGCGTCGCCCAGAGGACGAGCGCCACGACGCCGACCACGACGAGGCCGAGGTAGAGCGCCGCGGTCGCGGCGGCGTCCACCAGCCGTCGGTCGGCGTCCTGTCGGTGGAAGTTGTAGGCGGCGATCCCCGGCAGGATGCTCCCGTAGAACAGGAACCCGCTGTCCGGGATGCCGCGGCCGACCGTGGCCGTCACGGCGAGCACGGCGACGACAGGGACGACGGCACCGAGCAGGACGGCCGTGAGCAGGAGACGCCGGCCGTAGAACAGCCAGCGCCGCTGGACGACCTCCAGGCCGACGTACGCGAGGGCGGTGCTCAGGAGGAACACGGGGAGTGCCCACACGCTCAGGAGGGTGTAGACCGCCAGCAGCGAGACGACGACCACTCCGCTGAGCCGGTAGCTACGCGCCGTCGCGGCCCACGCGCCGACGAGGAGCCCCAGGACGACCAGCAGCGTGACGAGTATCATCGCTGGTCACCTCCGTCCCCTCCCGCCACCACCGGAGCGGACTCCAGCGTGGCTCGTGCCCGCGGCGATACCCCGCACGCCGTCCGGTCGCTGGATTCGCTCTTTCATGAGTGACTGTACGAATCCCGTGAGCTTTCGTCCTCGCTTGGCGGAGGCTAACCTCGGGGCGGGGCGCCGAACCCGACCGAGCGGAAGAGTTTGGTCAGGTCACGTCGAACTCCTCCGGCGAGCGCCCGGCCTCCGCCAGCACGTCGTCGCTGACCTGGATGGGACAGTCCAGTCGCAGCGCGACGGCGATGGCGTCGGAGGGGCGAGCGTCGAAGGTGACGGCGCGGCGTTCGCCGTCGCGGTACTGCTCGGCGTCGATCTTCGCGAGGAACGTCCCGCCGGTCAGCGCGTCGATGCGGACGCGGTCGATGGCGGCGCCGAACTCGCCGACCATCTCCACGAGGAGGTCGTGGGTCAGGGGCGGTCGAACGGGTCCCGGTCGAGCGCGTGCTGGATGGACTGGGCCTGGTCGGTGCTGATGAAGATGGGGACCACCCGGCCGTCGGCCTCGAGCATCACGACCGGGGCGTCGGGTCCACTCTCGGTGACGCTCATGCCCAACCCCCGAACCCTGGCCTCGTGCGTCATCGAACCGAACTCGGACGAGCGGGTATGAAAACTTTTGCCACACCTGCGCCAACCGAACGGCGTGAACGGCGAGTTGTCGGCGTTCGAGGCGGGAACCTCGGACGCCGCGGACGAACAGGACGACGGCACGGCCGACGCGGGGTCGCCCGGCTACCTCGTCGACGTGAAACGCTCGGCCCGGAAGGCCAGCGTCGAGGCCGGCGAGTGGGTCCGTGACAACGGCACCAGACAGCGGTTCGACTCGAAGCCGCAGGCCCGTTCGTGGGCGCGCGACCTGAGCGGCGACCGGACGGTGTGGGTCCAGGACGCCCACCCGAAGGACGACAGCGTCGACGGCTACGTGGTCGCGCGTCGCTGGGACCCGGAGCGGAGTCGGGCGCGCGAGCAGACGGCCGCCACCGCACAGACCTCGCTCGACGCCCACTGAGCCACGGGAGGTCACGGGGCCGCGACGTTCATTCCGTTCAACTCCGTTCAGACGCCCGAATCCGGCGTCGAACGGTCGTCGTCTGCTGAACCGACTGAACGCTCTGGCCCCCTCAAGTGGCCCCGGTCCCTCGTTCCGGGTGCAGCCATGAAGCCGACACGCATCGTGGTCGCGGCGCTCGCGGTCCTCGCGCTCACACTGGGCGTGGGGGCCGCGGCCGCGGCCCCCGACGACGCACCGTCCGAGAACGCGCCCGCCGAGGCCGGCCCCCCGAGTGACCTGCCCGGGCCGGTCCCCGAATTCGTGGGCGACATCCACGAGACGGTACGCGGGTTCCTCGACGGGACCGTCGAGAACCTCGGGCAGGCCGTCAGCGACCTGACACCGGGTGACGGCGAGACGCCCGCGTCCGAGAACGCGGGCGGTGACTGACGCCCCGAGTCCCACGACACGGTGGTCCCAACTGACGCACGCACCCTGCACGCAGTCCTCCGCCGCGGTCCGACCCGAGTCTCCCGTTCTATCCACGCCCGCCAGCGAGCCGTGCGGCCTCCGGCCGCCTTCGGAGTCGCTGCATCGCCAGCGTCCCCAGCACCGGTCCGACGACGAGCGGCGCGAACGCCCACTGCCAGCCGACGGCCCCTTGCAGCACCGGCACCAGCTGTATCGACACCGTCGTCAGCAGGAACCCGACGGCCGTCTGGAGGGTGAGCGCCGTCCCGACGTAGGCCGGGTCGGCGAGCTCGGTGACGGCCGCGGAGAACTGCGCGGAGTCGGCCACGATGGTCACGCCCCAGACGAGCAGGAAGGGGAGCAGCGCGACGAGCGGGAGGCCGAAGAACGCGCCCGCCAGCACCGACGCGGACCCGGAGACGACCATCGCGGCGCTCGTGACCCGCGTCCGGCCGAGGCGGTCGGCGTAGCGTCCCGCGGCCACGGCCCCGACGCCACCGACGGCGATGGTCCCGAACGTCAGCAGTGAGGCGAGGCCGCTCGCGCCGTCGACGGCCCGCGTCGCCACCAGGTAGGCCGGGAGCCACGTCCAGACCGCGTACAGCTCCCACATGTGCCCGAAGTAGCCGAGGTTCGCCAGCGTGGTGGCGCGGTCCGAGACGACCCGCCGGACGGCCGCGGGGTCGAACGGAGCCGCCGGGGCCTGATGCGGGCCGGGGCGGACGAGCAGTATCAGCCCCGCCGCGAGCACGGCGAGGCCGCTCGCCCCGAACAGGACGAGGCGCGGGCGTCCCACGCCGCCGAGCGCCCGCAGGAGGTGCGGGAGCGCGGACCCCACCGTCAGGGCGCCGACGACGGTGCCGATGGCGAGGCCACGCGCCTCGGTGAACCACCCCGCGGCGATCTTCATCCCGGGCGGATAGACGCCCGCCAGCGCCACGCCGGTCAGGAACCGGAGCGCGACGGCGGGGACGAGCGTGTCGACACTGGCGGCGAGGGCGGCCGTCGCGCCCGCGCCGGCGACAGCGCTCGCGGCGAACAGGTAGCGCGGCGGCACCGCGTCCGAGAGCGTGAGCGCGGCCGAGAGGAGCGCCCCACGACGAACCCGACCTGCACGGCGCTCGTGAGGAGGCCGACCTCACCCGGGGTGAGTCCCCACGCGGCGGCGAGCTCCGGCGCGACGGCCGACGCCGAGAACCAGAGACTCATCGACAGGAGTTCGGCCGTCGCCACCAGCGCCAGCGCCCGCCACTTCGTCGGTCGCACGTCCGGTCCCGAGGTGGGGCGCCGACTTGAACGCCGGTCGTTCTCGCGCGGCGGGTGCATCGCGGCGATGGGACCGTCACCGGCCCGACCGGTCCGGCCCAACGCTTAGGCTCCCTGCCACGAACCCTCGGGTATGAGTGACAGTCGACTCGTGGAGGAGTGGGAGTACGCCCGTCTGGAGGTCGAGGGACACCGCGCGGACGTGACCATGACCCGGTCGGACAAGCGCAACGCGATGAACGAACCGCTGCTGGAGCAGTTGCGCGAGGCCATCGAGGCCGCGGACGCCCACGACGAGGTGCGCGCGCTGGTCCTGCAGGGCGACGGGCCGGTGTTCTGCGCGGGGATGGACCTCGAGATGATGCGTGACCGGAAGGAGTCGGGTGCGACGGCCGAGCGGTTCCCTCGCCTGCTCGAGACCATCGAGTCGGTGTCGGTGCCGACCGTCGCGGCCGTCAAGCGCGCGGCCCCGGCCGGCGCGTTCGAGTTGACCCTCCCGTTCGACTTCCGGGTCCTCGGCAGCGACGCTCGCTACGGGGTGCTGGAGGTCCAACTCGGGACGTTCCCGCACGGCGGGGCGACCCAGCGGCTCCCGCGGCTCGTGGGGCTCTCGAACGCGAAGCGAATCGTCCTCACCGGCGACTGGGTCGACCCCGAGGAAGCGAGGACGATGGGACTGGTCCACGACGTGGTCCCGGACAACGAGGTGGACGCCCGTGCCCGCGACCTCGCGGACGACCTCTGCGAGAACGCGCCGCTCGGGATGGCGAACGCGAAGGTGGCGCTGAACGCGGCGCTGGAGACGCCGCTCGACGAGGGGCTGGAACTGGAGCGCACGCTCGGCGCCCAGCTGGACGACACGTACGACTACCACGAGGGGTTCAGCGCACGCATCGAGGACCGCGAGCCGGAGTTCGAGGGACGTAGTCGAGCGAGTCGAAGTCGGCCGCGGTCACGCGCGTGGCGGCCTCACGGTACTCGTCCAGCGTCCGGTCGACCCACTCGTGGACGACTGGGTCGCTCGTCTCGAGCAAGGCACAGGGGGTGTCCTCCTCGTCGTACGGGAGGACGAGTGCGGTGTCGTCGACGGTCACCAGCGAGAACGGGACCGACCCCTCGTACCGGTAGAGCCTGACAGCATCGGAATCCAGCAGTTCACGGACGGTCGCGGCCGTCTCGGGGTGCGTCCGAGTCACGTCGACGGCGGCCGCTGCGAGGGTTATCTCGTAGGTCTGTCCCCGACTCACGAGGTCACGCTGCCTCGCGACCGTCTCGGGGTAGACGTTCGCACCGAGGAACCGGACCCTCTCGGCCGTCTGGACGAGGTCGCCGACCCGCCGGAGGTGGGCCGACGGGTCCGGCGAGTGCGGCACCGTGACAGTCGCGTCCCGGAGGTGTGAGAGGTCGAACGGCAGCGCCGGCGGGAGGTGCGGGGCCACCGCCCGGAGTCGCTGCGTGGTCTCGACCGTCTCCAGGAGGTCGCCGAACGCGTCGAAGAGGAGCCGACCGAGCGGGGTCAGCCGGTACTCGCGCCCCGCACGGTCGACCCACCCACGGGCCTCGGCGTCGGTGAGGACGCGCCCGAGCGTCGGCCGACTGATACCGGTCACGTCGTGGAGTTCCGGGCGGGTGGCGGACCGTTCGGCCAGCGTCTCCAGCACCCGCACCCGGTTCGCGGAGCTAGCGAGGAACTCGACGTCGTCGAGCGGCGTGACGGGCATATCGCTCTCTCAGCACGCCGACGAGCAAGAACACGCGCTCGCCGCACGCCCGGACCCGGTCCCCGAGCGGGCTACGCGAGCACCGTGACGGCCCCGCGCATCCCCATCCCGCGGTGCGGGGTGCAGTAGTACCGGTGGACGCCGGGCGTCTCGAACCGGTGTTCGAAGACGTGGCCCGGTCGGTCGGTCAGCGGGCCGCTCGTGAACGACCCGTCCAGTGCGACCACGTCGTGACTGCCACCGTGCCCGGACCACGCGAAGCGGACGGTGGTGCCGGGTGAGACCGCGACCGCCGGGGGCGCGAACTTGAAGTAGCCGAGCGACCCCTTCGACCCGACGATGACCGTGACCGTCTCACGGCCGCGCCAGTCTTCGGTGCCGGTGTAGGTGCTCACGCCGTCGAACCAGGTGCCGTAGTCCGGTTCCGAGCCGAGCGTCGGCTCGGTCGGGGACCGCGTCGGCGTGGGAGTGGGTGTCCGGCCACGCGCGCCACAGCCGGCGAGCGTCGTCGCCAGCACCAGTGCGCCCGTCCCGAGCAGGTAGTCCCGTCGGCTGATGCCGATCCTGTCCATCTCGCACCTCCTACCGCGAGCGAGCGACGAGGCGTCGCTCGTTCAGGAGCAGGTAGACCAGCATCGCGACGAGCGCGAGCTGGACCGCCTTGTCGACGACGCCGAGTGTGAAGTCGGGCATCCCCTGGAGGTACCACATCGCGACCTGACCGAGCGTGAACGGGATACCGAGCGCGTAGAGCGCGCGTCGGTAGACGTTCAGCAGGAGGCCGAGGACGGCCGCGAAGAACACGACCGCCGCGAACCCGAAGGGGAGGAACCCCTGCGTGAGGTAGAGATACGCGTGGATCCCGCCCGTCACGGCCGCGAGCCCCGCGACGACCCAGTGGGCCGTCGTCATCGTCTCGGCCCGGTAGCCGAAGCCACCGAGCGTGCGTCCACCGGTCGTCTCAGTCGCCGTCCGTACAGTCGCTGCCATACCCCCAGAGACGACCGCTCGGAGCATCACGATTCCCGGTGAAAACGTTCCACGACGTGAGCACCTGCCACGCCGCGACTCACCCGGTGAACGCCGTGGCCGTCACCGGTTCGGCCCCCTCGACGTACTCGCGGAGGGTCGTCGCCACCCACTCCCGGACGGTCGGGTCTGTGCTCTCGACGAGACCACGGGGGACGCCGCTCTCGTCGAGCGGGGCGACGAGCGCCACCTCGTCGACGAGACCGAGCATCACTGGCACCGTCCCGTCGTACCGGTAGACGTCGACGCAGCCCGACGCCAGCAGGTCCGCGGCGAGCTGGCGTAGCTCCGGGTCCGACCGGGCCCGCTCCAGCGCGGCGGCAGAGAGGACCGCCACCTGTCGCTGGCCACGCCCGGTCGAGCGCCGGTGCTGGCGTTCGAGCGACTCGTGGAACACGGACCCGGCGAGGACCCACGAGGAGTCCGCGCCGTCCAGCAGTCGCTCGACGCGCCCGACGTGGGCGAGCACGTCCGTGTCCGTCGGGAGCGTCACCGTCGCGTCGGCGAGCAGCCGCAGGTCGAACGGGAACGCGGGGAGCCACTCGGCCAGCGACTGCAGTCGCTGCATCGTCTCGACCGTCTCCAGCAGGTCGGCGAACTCGACGGCGAGGGCGACCCCGAGCGGCGTCAGCTCGTAGACTCGACCACGCTTCCTGGCCCAGCGTCGCTCGACCAGGTCGTCGAGCGTCCGCGTGAGCGTCGCCTGCGCGATGCCGGTCCGGTCCCGCAGATCGCCCCGGGTCGTGGCACCCCGGTGGAGTGTCTCCAGTACGTGTACCCTGTGTGCCGAGCGAGCGAGGAACTCGACGTCGTCGAGTGGGGTGGTCATGCCGACTCGACAGGCCACCGGCGGGCAAAAGCGCGCGTTCGCCGGGTGCTCGGTGGCCCTCCGTCTCAGTCGACGTACCGGTCGAACACCGTGGCCGCCCGCTCGTAGGTCGACGGCTCGCGCGGGTCGGCCCCCAACCGCGAGAGCATCGTCACCGAGTCCTCCGTGGCGCCGGTCCGGAGGAAGGTCCGGTAGTCGGCCGGTGTGAGGTCGCCCGCGCGCAGTCCGTCGAAGACGGCGGTCGAACCGGCGGCGCCGAGGACGTACTGGTAGTGGTGGTAGGGCTCGCGGCGGTAGCTCCCGGCCAGCCAGCGGCGGTCCGTTTCCGGCGGCTCGACGGCCGGCTGGAACTCCGCGACGAGGTCGGTGTGCCACCCGGCGAGGCGCTCGCGGCCGAGGTCGCCACCGTCCTCGACGTGGCGGTGGGCCCGGTGGCCGAGGGTGGCGTTCCGGGCCGTGCGGAAGAGGTTGCCGCCGAGGAACTCCAGCAGGCGGTCGCGGGCGAACGGGGCGAGGTCGGGCCGCTCGTCGAACAGGTGGTCGGCCAGCAGGAGTTCGTGGAGGAGGCTCGGCACCTCCTCGACGGGCCGGGGCATCGTCGCGTCCAGCGGGTCGCGGGCCTCCCGGAGGTGTTCGGCGGCCACGGCGTGGCCGAGTTCGTGCGCGAGGATGGAGGCGGCCTTCACCGTCCCGTCGTAGGTGACGAACAGGTACGGGCCGGGGTCGTACCCCCACGGGCCGAACCCCAGCAGGTCCTCGCGGTCGGCGTGGGGCAGCGCGTCGACGCGGCGCTCCGCCAGCAGTCCCGCGAGCGTCTCGCGGTACGCCTCGCCGAGCGGTGCCACGGCGTCGAGGAGGAGGTTGGTGGCCTCGTCGACGGACACCTCGGGGTCCGCGTCCGCCACGTCGTCCCGATGTGTGGCCAGCGGTACCCGGAGGTCCCACGGCCGTAACTGGTCGACGCCGAGCGTCTCGCGTCGGCGCTCGTGGGCGCGGTGCCACGGGTCGAGGGCCTCGTGGACGGTCCCGGTCAGCGTGTCGTGGACCGACTCGGGAAGGGCGAGTCGCCGACCGGTCGAGGGGTAGGTCTCCTTCCGCAGCGCCATCTCCCGCACGGAGTCGTAGTCCCGGGCGTCGGCGCGGGCGACGTGCGAGGCGACCACGTCGGCGATGGCCCGCGTGGCAGTGCCCTCGACACGCCCGAGGCGCTCGTAGTAGGCCTCGAACGCACGACGACGGAACTCGCGGTCGGGGTGTCGGAGTGCGGTCTGGAGACGGAGCCACGTCACCTCGACGGCGTCGCCGCCGCCCGGTCCCGCGACGGTTGGCGCGTCGAAGTCCTCGTTCGTGACGGTCCAGTAGGTCCGCTTCGGCGAGTCGAGTGCGTCCGAGACGGCCGCGAGGACCCGTTCGCCCTCCGGGCCGAGGGTGTGCTCGCGCTCGCGGAGGACGTCTTCGAGCAACCCGGCGAAGCGGTCGCCGACGCCGTCGCGGTGGCGCTCGACGGCGTCGGGGTGGGCCGCGAGGTGGCGGAACAGCGCCCGTCTGGCCTCCTCGAGTGCGGCGCTCGTCTTGCGGGCGCGGGTCGCCCGCTCGGTCCGGGTTTCGTCGCTGGTGTCGGTCTTCTCGCGGAGGCTGGCGTAGAGCGAGACCCGCTGGTCGAGACAGACGGCCCGCTCGTAGGTGTCGAGGGCGTCTTGCAGCGCCGTCGCGGAGTCGGTCGCGCTCTCGGCGCGGGTGTGGAGGTCGTTGATGCGGTCGGTCAGGTCGGCGTGGGCGGCCTCCCAGGCGTCGGCGTCGGCGAAGACGCGAGAGAGGTCCCAGCGGTGCCGTTCTGGGACGGCGGAGCGTGGTCGTGATGACATCTGTCGAAGGGTGTGGCGCGTGTGTCGGACACGCGAGCCGTGGCCACAGAGCGATACCGGCGTCAGAGACGAGTCGTGCTGGGCATCCTTCGACCTCTACCGACCAGAGCCGGCCACCCCACAAGAGCGTTTGGCCGGTGCGAGAGGGAGTCACGTCGTCGCGCAACGACGCGCTCGGTGCCGTCGGCGGTGGGTGACCCGAGACGCGATGTTTTTGTCGGCCGCGCCCCGGGGTGGGTATGGAGGAGTTCCGGCTGAGCCGCAAACAGGCGTTCCTGGCGATGCTCCCGTTCCTCGGGCTCGGCATCGCCGACGTCGTACTGCTGTTGCTCTGGGGGCTGGACCCGCTCTGGGGGTTCATGATACTCCCGCCCATCCTCGCGGTGAGCGTGCTGGCGTGGGTGGCGTTCCGGGGTGGGCTCGCCCGCGACCGGACCGGCGAACCGGACCAGACCGGGTTCGACCGCGGCTACTGAGCGTCTGACGCTCGTCTGCTGGGTGCTGAAGTGGCCGGCGCGACGAGCCTCGTCCGTGCCCGTCGAACCAGTGATGTGTCCGACCTGTGGGTGGACCGGCACCGAGAGTGACCTCGACGACGACGCCTGTCCGGCCTGTCGCACCGTGGTCGGTGCGACGGTCTGAACTCCACTTCTTCGCCCCGCAGCGCGGTCCCGACGCACGACCAGTTTCACTTCCACCACGGTCGGCCGGCGGACGTTGATACGCCGTCCGCCGGCCCTCCAGTCGTGGACGAACGCGTCAGCAGACACGCCGAGGTACTGGTCGAGCACTGCACCGGGGTCGAGCGCGGCGACGAGGTGCTGATCCGCGCGCCCTCGGTCGCCGAGGACCTCGTGGTCGCGCTCTACGAACGCGTCGGCGAGCGGGGTGCGAACGCGACGACGTGGCTCGGAGCCCTCGCGCCGGCCGAGCGAGAGCGCGGGCGATGGACGCCGACGACTTCTCGACGAGCGAGCACCGCCTCGCCGCGATGGAGGCCACGGACGTCGTGATACTCGTGCAGGGCGCCCGGAACCGCGCCGCTCAGTGCGACGTCGACCCGGCCAAGGGGTCACCGGCGAGCCGCGCACGCCAGCCCGTCCTCGAAGCCCGACTGGACACCCGGTGGGTCATCACCCAGCATCCGACGGCGGCGGACGCGCAGGCGGCCGAGCGGAGCACCGAGGCGTGGCGCGACACCGTCTACGACGCGGTCGACCGCGACTGGGCAGCGCTGCGCGAGCGCCAGCGCGCATCGCCGACCGACTCGACGCGACCGACGAGGTCCGGGTCAGCGCGGACGGGGTCGACCTCACCCTCGACGTCTCGGGGATGGACGCGGCCGACGACCACGCCACCCACAACCTCCCCGGCGGCGAGGTGTTCACCGTCCCACGACTCGACGGCGTGGACGGCGAGGCCACCTTCGACGTGCCGGTGCGCCGTCACGGCCGTGAGGTCCGGAACGCTCGCCTCGTCTTCGAGGACGGCCGCGTGGTAGCGCACGACGCCGAGACCGGTCGTGCGGTGCTGGACGAACTGCTGGCGACCGACGAGGGCGCGAGCCGGGTCGGCGAACTCGGCTTCGGGACCAACCGCGGCATCACCGAGGCGACGGGCCGGACGCTGTTCGACGAGAAGATGGGTGACACGGTCCACGTGGCGCTGGGCGACGCGCTTCCGGAGTGCGTGCCGGAGGGGTGGACACGAACGAGTGCGGTGCACGTGGACCTGATCACCGACGTGGGGTCGGGCGAGGTCCGGTTCGACGGCGAGGTGGTGCAGGCGGGTGGCGCGTGGTGGTTCGAGCGCGAGGCGTGAGCGTAGCGAACGCCTCGAGGTGGCGATCGACACGCGAGCCGTTCGTCCTCGGCGTCGCCGATCCGGGCCCGCCGCTCCACCCGACTTCTTCGAGCGGCGCCGCCTGCCGCCATCGACCGGCGGGCGGAAGGCACCCACCCGACTGCAGACCGTCGCCGACCGCGACGACGCCGTCTCGCTCGTCCAGGCCGGCGTCCCGACCCGCGAGGTCCTCGTCCCGTCGCTGACCGTCGACGGCACCGGCTACCAACCACACGAGGCCGACTCCCCCGCGACGTACCCGGTCCCGCTCTGCTCGTGGGGCGACCCGGACCCCGCGAGGCGGCGTTCGTGGCACTGGTGCGGAGCGAGCACGGGCAGTCCAGGTACGTCGAGAACGACCGGGACCTGCTCGTGGTGGGAAGTGAACGGAGGACGCGCCGGGGCTCGCGCCCTCGCTACGCTCGGCACGCTCACGAGTCGAGAACGACAGAAGCGCCGAGGGTGAGATTTGAACTCACGTGTCCGTGAGGACAGCAGATTTCGAATCTGCCGCCTTGGCCGACAGGCTACCTCGGCTCGTCACACACTGGGACGCTTTCGAGTTTAGTGATTTCGGTCTCGCCCCGACACGCCTAACACCCACGCGGTCGCCCACCACCCATGGACGTACCCGACGCCGCCGACGCCTGCACCGCGGTCCTCGACGCGGTGAGCGAGGCGGTCATCGCGGACCGGCAGTTCCTCGAAACCGTCCTCACCGGCGTGGTCTCGAAGGGCCACGTCCTGCTGGAGGACGTCCCCGGCACCGGCAAGACCCTCACCGCCCGCTCCGTCGCCACCGCGCTCGGCCTCTCGTTCTCCCGCGTCCAGTTCACGCCCGACCTGCTCCCGACGGACGTGACGGGGTCGAACGTCTACAACGAGCGCGACCGGACCTTCGAGTTCCGGGAGGGCCCCATCTTCGCGAACGTCGTCCTCGCC